>NZ_BCXE01000007.1 GCF_001894945.1 Rhodococcus ruber NBRC 15591 | reverse complement strand
GACATTCGGCCGGTACGGGCCGGACGGATGGGGGCGGGGCGTTCAGACGACGGTGAGCGGCAGGGGGATTCCCCGGTCGGCGAACGCGAAGGTCGCGCCGGTGCTGAAGCGGGTGATCGCGACCTCGCCGCACTCGCTCGCGGGTTCGGCCTCGCGGATCACCTCGACGGTGAGCGCGTGGGCGTCCTCGGACACCACGCGCGCGGTGAAGTGCGGGTCGACGCCGCGCACCAGCGCCTGCAACGGCCCGAGGTGGTCCCCGTCGATCAGGGTGGGCCACGATCCGTCCGCGTCGGCACCCCCGGACCGCCCGAGGCGCAGGTGCAGCCTGCCGGGCTCCCAACTGATCTCGCGATCGACGTACTGCCTCGGCGCGAACACAGGGTGGACCGAGAGCACCGTCGCCAGTCCTTCGACGTCGCGCGGCAGGCCGAGGGCGTCGCGTAGCCGCTCGGACGCCAGCCCCGCGATGCCGGTCAGCTGCTTGCGGGCGAGGGACAGCGCGGTGTCCTCGTCGGTGCGTTTGCGCACGCCGAGAAGGAAGCCCAGCGTGAGCAGATGCTGTTGCAGGCACACCTCCTCCGCGATCCGCACGAGGGCCGAGTGCGAGAAGTCCGCGAACCGCAGGTCGGAGAGCAGGGGGCCGGAGTAGTCGCCGCGTCCCTCGTCCGCCGGGTCGATCGGACCGAGTTCCACCGCGACGGCCGCGGTACGGCCGATCGCCTCGGTGTGCGGGGCGGTCTCCGGCGGCACGTGCGACGGGTCGATCGTCACCGTCCACGCGCAGTGCGGGTGGCGGTCGGCCGGCCGGCGCGGGGGCCGGTGGATCGGCCGCACCTGCGCGTGCGGGTTGGTGGCGAGGGCGGTCGCGTCGAAGGTGGGGTCCTCGATGTCGTGGCACATGGCCGTCACATACGCCTCGCCCAGCGGCTCGACGTCCATGAGCGCGCCGCAGTGGTCGAGCCGGAACTCGCCGTGGTCGTGGTCGTCGACGCGGAACCGGAAGTCCATGAACTGTGGCGGCGCACCGATGTCGAGCTGCAGCCCCTTGAAGATCGTCTCGACGCCGTCGCCCTCGTACCGCAGGGCGCGCTGCATGCGCCGGGTGTACCACGGGCTCGACGCCTGCCACTCCTCGACGGCCACCTCGGCCATCCCCTGCCGTCCGAACGCCGAGATCAGGTGGGCCATCCCGGACCGGTCGACGAGCTGGCCGCACAGAAGCAGTTCGGGGACGAGGACGGCGAGGTCCGACCGGGTGAGCGCGGCGAACGAGTCGCGGACGTTCACCGGGCTCACCACAGCGGCACCGGTGCCTGTCCGGCCGGGTACCAGCCGGGCAGGCGTTTCGTCGACGTCGACCGTTCGATCCGCCTGTTCATGCCGTCGGACAGGGTGCCGGCCGTGATCATCTCCAGGAACAGGTGGGAGACGTTGCCGAAGTCGAAGAAGTCGCGCTGCCAGGACCACTGGAAGTCCCCGCCGTAACGGAACCAGCTGCCGCCGAAGCCGTACACCTCGTAGTGTGATCCGTCGTCGCGGGTCGCGTCGGCGACCTGCTTCCAGAAGCCGATGACGTCGCCGGTCCGCTCGTCCACGACGAACCGCTGGTAGGGGTACTGCCATCCCTCGAGACCGGCCATCTCCTGGCCGAGGGCGAGTTCGCGGATCTCCGCCCTTCCGACGGCCATGAAGTCGTCCTTCGGGCCGTAGTTCCAACCGTAGGTCGCGTCCTCGGTGTACATCTCGGCCAGGGGCTTCCAGTCGCCGGCTGCCTCGGCCTTCATGTTCGCTCCGATCCAGCGTTCGATCATCTCGTCGAGTTCTGCTCGGTCGAACGGTGCCATGACGTGTCTCCTCGGGATCAGTCCTCGACGATGCGGAGGGCTCGGGTGGGGCAGTACCGGACGGCGGATTCGACGTCGCCGCGCAGGTTTTCGGGTATGTCGTCCATCAGGATCCGGACCGTGCCGTGCTTGGGAACGTCGAAGACGTCCGGTGCTTCCAGCGCGCACATCGCATGCCCCTGACACAGGTCGAGGTCTGCTTCCACTTTCACGGCGGGTGTCCTCACATCCGACGGCGGTAGCGCACCGCACACGGCTGCGCGAGCTGAACCACCATCTTGGAATGGTCGTTGCGGTAGGTTCCGGACGGCTGGGACATCTCGAATTTGTAGTCCCGCAGCAGGACCGAGAAGATCGCCTTGAGCTGCATGAGGGCGAACGCTGCGCCCACGCACCGGTGCCGGCCCGCCCCGAACGGAATCCAGGTCCAGCGATTGACGATGTCCTCCTGCCGCGGATCGATGTAGCGGCCCGGATCGAAGGAATCGGGCTCCGGGAAGTCCTCCGGGATGCGGTTGGAGATCGCCGGGGTGGCGCCGACGAGATCGCCCTCCCCGATCCGGTAACCCTCGACCTCGAACTCGCCGCGCGCGACGCGCAGCAGCAGGATCAGCGGCGGGTGCAGCCGCAGCGTCTCCTTCAGTACCGCCTCGAGCAGCGGGATCTGCCGCAGCGCATGGAAACTCACGCCCTCACCGTCGGCGTAGAGGACGTCGAGCTCGTCGGTGACCCCGCGCAGGTACTCCGGATTGCGCAGCAGCTCGATCAGCGCCCAGGCCGCCGTTCCCGACGTGGTGTGGTGGCCGGCGAACATCATCGAGATGAAGATGCCGGTGATCTCGTCCGCGCTGAACCGCTTGGCGCCGTCCTCGTCCTCGATCGAGACGAGGACGTCGAGCATGTCGCGGTCCTCCCTGCCTCGGGGCGGGTTCGCGATGCGATCGACCATGATCTCCTCGACGAGGGCGACCAGCCCGCGACGAGCCTCGTCGCGGCGACGGAAGCTCTCGATGGGCGCGTAGGGGTCGACGAAGGCGAGCGCGTCGGTGCCCTTTTCCAGGTCGTGGTACAGGCGCGCGAACCGGCTGTCGAGCTGGCCGCGGAACTTCTTGCCGATCAGGCAGGCCGAGGACGTGTAGATCGTCAGCTCCGCGAAGAACTCCAGCAGGTCGATCTCGCCCTCGTCGCCCCAGCCCTCGACGATGTCCCGGACCTCGCGCTCGATCGTGGCCGCGTGACCCTTCATCTGCTCGCCGCGCAACGCCGAGTTGTGCAGCATCTCCTTGCGGCGCTCGGGGCTGGCGTCGAAGACCACACCCTCCCCGAAGACCGGCTTCATGAACGGGTACGCGGCCTGCTGGTCGAGGTCCTCGTCGGCGGAGCGGAAGAAGAACTCGTTGGCCCGCGCGCCGGAGAGCAGCACGACGTTGCGGTCGGCGAGCTGGAAGACCCCCACGTCGCCGCACTCGTCGCGGACGCGCTGCATCAGTCCGATGGGGTCGGTGCGCAGCTCCTCGAGGTGGCCGTGTTCGTGCTCGCCCCCCCGAGACACGCGTGGGAGTGACGATCGTGGTCATTCAGGGTCCTTTCCCCGAGAGTCCTTCAGCAGCGGCGCTTCCGGTTGCACTTCGGTCAGTACCAGGTGGGTTCCGCGCGGGGCCGACACGACGGCGACGACGGCGTTCGCGATCTCGGAGGCGCGGAGGAAGTAGGAGTGCCGGGCGAAGCCCCATCTGGTCCAGTCGGCGAGCAGCGGCTCGATGACCTCCGCGGGGGCGTCGAGCCCCATCCCGGTCTGTGTCGGGCCGGGACGCACCACCGACGCGCGAACCCCCGTGCCCTCGAGTTCCATCCGCATCTGGCGCACGAGCGCCTCGAGACCGGTCTTGGCGGCGACGTAGGCGCCCATGCGGGGCCGCGCGACGTCGGCGCAGTCCGAACCGATGACGACGAAGTCGCCGCGGCGCCGTTCGATCATCCCGGGGAGCACGCGATGGGCGAGACGCTGCGTGCCGACGAGGTGGACGTTCACCTGGAACTCGAACCGGTCCGGATCCATCTCGTGCACGAGCCGGAAATCCATGTCGCCGGCGCCGGACAGGACGATCTCGGTGGGGCCCAGGGCGTTCTCGGCGGCGGTGACGAACTCGTCGACCGAGTCGGTGGACGACACGTCGAGGAAGTGCGCGACGGCCTCGCCGCCTTCGCCGCGGATCTTCTCCGCGAGGGCCTCGCACTGTTCGACGCGCCGGGCGCCGAGGGCGACCGGGTGACCGAGGGCGGCGAGTGCGAACGCGGTGGCCGTACCGATGCCGGAGGAGGCGCCGCCGACGATCGCGGGCCGGCGCGGCGGATTGGGCTCGAATCTAGGCATGGCGCCGGGTCACCTCTACGGGCAGGGCCGCGAGGCCTCGGACATTGGTCGAGTGCACGCGCTCGCAACGGTCGAAGTCGACGTCGTAGTCGGCGACGCGCGCGGCGAACTGTTCGAGCGCGATGTTCGCCTCGAGGCGCGCGAGGTGGGCACCGAGGCAGAAGTGCACGCCGCCACCGAAGCTGGCGATCCTGGACGCGCTGTCGCGGCCGATGCGGAAGGTGTCGGGATCGGCGAACACCTCGGCGTCGCGGTTTGCCGAACCGATGAGCAGCAGTACCTTGTCGCCCGCGCGGATGGTGCCGTCGTGCCGTTCGATGTCGGTGGCGGCGGTGCGCGCGACGATCTGGCTGGAGGTGTCGTAGCGCAGTGTCTCCTCCACCCAACCGGAGACGGCGTCCGGGTTGCCGAGGACGCCGGCCAGCTCGGTCTTGTTCTTCGCACCCCAGTACAGCGCGTTGCCGAGAAGTTTGGTGGTGGTCTCGTTGCCCGCGACGACCATCAGGAACATGAAGCCGATGATCTCGTCGTCGCCGAGGCGGTCTCCGTCGACCTCGGCGTCGAGCAGGGCCGAGGTGAGGTCCTCGGTCCGGTGTGTGCGGCGCTGCGCCAGCATGTCCGCGTAGTAGCCGACGAGGTTCAGCGACGCCTCCATCGCCGCGACGGGCACGTCGAGCACGCCCTGCTCCCGGTGGACCACGAGATCCGCCAGCCGGCGCAGTTCGGCGCGGTCGGCCTCGGGCACACCCAGCAGTTCGGAGACGACGTCCATCGGGAGCTTGCCCGCGAACTCCGCGATCCAGTCGAATTCGCCCGTGCCCAAGGCGGTGTCGAGGTATCGGAGGGTCAGCTCGAGGATGCGGCCGCGCAGGTCGGCGACCCGGCGCGGGGTGAAGCCCTTCGAGACGAGCCGGCGCATGCGCATGTGGCGGGGGTCGTCCATCGCGAGAAACGACATGACCTTGTGGGCGTGGGGTCCGTAGGCCGACGGGTCGAGGGAGACCCCGTTGGCGCTGGAGAGCCTGGTGTGGTCGCGGAAGCCCGCGACGACGTCGGCGTGCCGGGACAGGGCCCAGAAGCCGAGGTCGTCGTTGCGATAGAGCGGCGCCTCCTCGCGCAGACGCCGGTAGACCGGGTACGGATCCTCGTGGAAGCCGTAGTCGTAGGGATCGAACAGGAGCGGTTCGAGCGAAGCCTGGGTCATGCGCTACTCCAATAGAAGTGCGGCGGAGGTCTCCAGCCGATCGGCGATCTTCTCGTAGGTCTCGTATCCCATGCCCGCGCGGACGAGGGCGCCGGCGTAGAGCATTTCCAGCGCCTCGATCTCGTCGGGATCGGCGTCGGGGCCGAGCGCGGTGGCGAGCCGCGCCCGGATGTCGAGGCCGATGCGGGCGCGCAGGTGTTCGACGTCGGGGTCGCGGCCGAGCAGTGCGCTGGTGACCGCGCCGGCGAGTTCGGGCTCGTCGGCCATCATCAGCGCGACGTTGCGCAACACCGCGACCACCCGGGCGACGCGGTCGGTCGTGGCCGCCTCGGGTTCGGGCGAGGCGGCGAGCCGGCGCCAGAACACTTCGGCGACAAGGTGTTCCTTGGACGAGAAGTAGGTGTAGGCGGTCGCCGGTGCGACACCGGCCCGGGCGGCGACGTTGCGTACGGTCAGTCCTGCGAACCCCTCTTCCCGCAGGACCTCCACGGCAGCGCGCGTCAGGCGATCCACGGTGTCGGCCTGCTTCTCGGTGAGACGGCGGCGGGTGGATTCGAGATTCACATTTCTGGACACGTGTCTGGACATTACTACGGTCGCCTGTCCGGGGCAACGGCCTCCGTACACCGGTCACCCCTTCGGGTACACGCGTACGGGCATGGATTTGATGCCGTTGACGAAGTTCGAGCGCAACCGCCGGACCGGGCCCGCGGGCTCGACGCGCTCGATCCGGCGTGCGAGCGTCTCGAACAGGATCCGCAACTCCAGCCGCGCCAGGTGCGCACCCAGGCAGAAGTGCACCCCGGTGCCGCCGAACGCCACATGCGGATTGTGGGTGCGCCCGATGTCGAAGACGTGCGGATCCTCGAAAACGTCCTCGTCCCGGTTCGCGCTCGGGTAGTAGACCACCACCTTGTCCCCCGCCTCGACGGGCTGGCCCCCTATCGTCGCCGGGCACGTCGGCGTGCGGCGGAACCCGATCACCGGGGTGACCCACCGGAGGATCTCCTCGACCGCACCGGCGGCGAGTTCCGGCTCGGCCTGCAGGCGGCGCCACTGCTCCGGATGGTCGACGAAGGCCTGCATGCCGCCGGCGGCGGCGTTGCGCGTCGTCTCGTTCCCGGCCACCACCAGCAGCACGAAGAACATGTCGAACTCCATCTCGGTCAGCGTGTCACCGTTCTCGTCCGGCCGGACGAGCCGGGAGACGATGTCGTCGCGCGGCTCCGCCCTGCGCGCCGCGGCGATCTCGTTGGCGTACAGGAAGATCTCCTCGGCGGCGAGTTCTCCGTCGGCCCGGGTGTTGCCGAATTCCGGGTCGTCGAACCCGATCATCCGGTCGGACCAGTCGCAGAGCCTGTCGACGTCCTCCCCGGGTGCGCCGAGCAGGGCGGCGATCACCTCGAGCGGAAGCGGAGCGGCGGCCACCGGTACGAAGTCGACGACCGCGCCGTCGCGGCCCCGCTCGACGAGATCGTCGACGACGCGGTTGCAGATGTCGCGGATGTGTCCCTCGAGCGTCCGGACCGCCCGGGGAGTGAATCCGCGGCTGACGAGCTGGCGCAACCGGGTGTGCTCGGGCGGATCGAGGTTGACGAGCATCGCCGCCTGTTTGCGGCGGGTCTCCGCGTCGAACTCGTCGATCTGCGTCGTGCCGAGCGCCGACGAGAACGTGGTGCTGTCGCGCGAGACCGCGGTGACGTCCGCATGCCGCGTCACCGCCCAGTAGCCGGGTCCGTCCTCCTCGTCCTGCCGGTAGACCGGGCAATTGCGCCGCAGCTCGGCGAAGACGTCGTGAGGGACGCCCTCGGTGTAGAGGTCGGGGTTCTTCAGGTCGATACGGGATGCCGTCACGGGACCACCTCGCGCGTGTATACGAATGACCGTCGTTTACAAGCTACACACATTCGTTTGAAATGGAAGATCCGTAGGATGGCTGCATGGGGACCGGAGAGCACAGGCCGATACGCCGTCGGAATCTCAGCCGCGAGAAGGTGATCGACGCGGCCTCGGCGGTGGTGGACGAGTCCGGCTGGGAGCAGCTGACGATGAGCACCCTCGCCGGCCGTCTCGGCATCGTCACCGCCTCGCTCTACAACCACGTCCGCGGACTCGACGACGTCCGCGGTGAGATCCAGGTGCGGACGATGACCGAGCTCGGCGCCCGGCTCCGCGGGGTGGCAATGGGCCGCAGCGGGCCCGAAGGCCTGCGCGCTCTCATCGATGCGCACCGGGCGTGGGCCGCCGAGCATCCGCACCGCTACCAGGCGCTGACGGTGGCGCCGGGCGACCGCAGCGCCCTGCTCGCGGCGGCCCTCGACGCGAATTCGGCCCTCCGCTCGATGCTCGCCTCGTGCGGGGTGCCGGAGGAGGACACGCTCGAGGCCGCGGTGAGCCTGTTCACCGCGATGCACGGGTTCGCCGTGATCGTGCGCAGCGGCTTCCTCGGCGACGAGCTCGACCTCGACCGCATCTACGAGAACGTGGTCGCGGGCGCCCTGGCCGCCGCTCGCGCGGCCTCCGCGCGATCCTGAGTCCGGCCCCACGCCGTCGCCGGAGGAAAACACTGCCGGCCGTCCCGAGTGCCCGTGCCGGCGCGTCCCTGCCGCCGCGCGGCCGGTCCGGCGGCATTGCGCCACCTCCCTGGCCGAACTATAGTCCAGACAGCTGTCCAGAAAATGAGGGGCCTCACATCGTGCCGCCCGGCACTCGACGCCCCGCCGGACCCGTTCCGATACCGCCCGCCACGCCGCCCCGACGAACGGAAGCACCGATGTCCCTGATTCCGACCGGCAGCTCGGCACTGCTCATCGACGGCAAACTCGTTCCCGGTTCGGGAGGCACGTTCGAGGTCGTGAACCCGGCGACGGAGGAAGTGCTCGGCACCGCCGCCGACGGCACCGCCGCCGACACGGACGCCGCGATCGAGGCGGCCCGTCGCGCCTTCGACACCACCGGCTGGTCCCGCGACCATTCCTTCCGGGCCCGCTGCCTGCGTCAGCTCCGCGATGCGCTGCGCGGTCACCTCGAGGAACTGCGGGCGATCACCATCGCCGAGGCCGGCGCCCCCCGATTCCTCACCACCGGAGCCCATCTCGAGGGCCCCGTCGGCGACCTCGGGTACTTCGCCGATCTGGCCGAGAACTACGCGTGGCGCCAGGATCTCGGCAACGCCGCGCCGATGGGCATCCCCACCCACCGCTACGTGCTCCGCGAGGCGGTCGGTGTCGTCGGGGCGATCACCCCGTGGAACTTCCCGCACCAGATCAACTTCGCCAAGCTGGGCCCCGCGCTCGCCGCCGGCAATGCGATGGTGCTCAAGCCCGCGCCCGACACGCCGTGGTGCGCCGCGGTCGTGGGCCGGATCCTCGCCGAGGAGACCGACATCCCGCCGGGCGTGGTGAACATCGTGACCTCGAGCGACCATGCCCTCGGCGCCCTGCTCGCGACCGACCCGCGGGTGGATCTCGTGTCGTTCACCGGATCCACCCCCACCGGACGGTCGGTGATGCGCGCCGCCTCGGACACCGTGAAGAAGGTGTTCCTCGAACTCGGCGGCAAGTCGGCGTTCATCGTGCTCGACGACGCCGATCTCGGCGCCGCCTGCTCGATGGCCGCCTTCACCGTGTGCACCCACGCCGGGCAGGGGTGCGCCATCACGACCCGCCTGCTCGTCCCCCGCGGCCGCTACGAGGAGGCGGTCCGCGTCACCGCCGACGCGCTGCGCGGCATCCGGCCCGGCGACCCGGACGACCCCGGCACGGTATGCGGTCCGCTGATCTCCGAGCGCCAGCGCGCCCGGGTCGAGGGCTATCTGCGGCTCGCCGTCGAGGAGGGCGGGACGATCGTCGTCGGCGGTGGCCGCCCCGCCGAGCACGAGCGCGGCTTCTTCGTCGAACCGACACTGATCGCCGGGGTCGGCAACGACGCGCGGGTCGCCCGGGAGGAGATCTTCGGGCCGGTCCTCGTGATCCTCCCCTACGACGGCGACGACGAGGCGATCCGCATCGCGAACGACTCCCCCTACGGCCTGTCCGGAGCCGTCTGGGGTACCGACGAGGACCGGATCCGCCGGGTCGTCGAGGGGGTCCGCACCGGCACCCTGAGCGTCAACGGCGGGATCTGGTACGCCGCCGACGCTCCCTTCGGTGGCTACAAGCAGTCCGGGATCGGCCGCGAGATGGGTGTGGCCGGCTTCGAGGAGTACCTGGAGACCAAACTCGTCGCCGAACCCGCGGCGAAGCAGAGAGGCTGACGAACATGATCCGCAGCACAACGCGTTTCGCCGACCGTACCGCCATCGTCACCGGGTCGGCCCAGGGCATCGGCGAGGCGTACGCCAAGGCCCTTGCCGCCGAGGGCGCCTCGGTCGTCGTGGCGGACATCGACACCGAGCGCGGCGGGCACGTGGCCGAGCAGATCGTCGCCGACGGCGGGACCGCCGTCTTCAAGACCGTCGACGTGTCCGATCCCGGTTCGGCCGGCGAACTCGCGGCATTCACGGTCGAGACGTTCGGCGGCATCGACCACGTCGTCAACAACGCCGCGATCTACGGTGGCATGAAACTCGATCTGCTGCTGACGGTTCCGTGGGACTACTACAGGAAATTCATGAGCGTGAACATGGACGGCGCGCTGAACGTCACCCGCGCGGTGTGGCCGCACATGACGGCGAACGGCGGCTCGCTCGTCAACCAGTCGTCGACCGCCGCATGGGTGTACTCCGGCTTCTACGGCCTGGCCAAGGTCGGCGTCAACGGACTCACCCAGCAGCTGGCCACCGAACTCGGCGGCTCGAACATCCGCATCAACGCGATCGCCCCGGGCCCGATCGACACCGAGGCCACCCGCACCGTCACACCGGAAAACATGGTGGCGGACATAGTTTCCAGACTGCCGCTGAAACGGATGGGCACCCCCGGGGATCTGGTGGGCATGTGCCTGTTCCTGCTCTCCGACGAGGCGGACTGGATCACCGGGCAGATCTTCAACGTCGACGGCGGCCAGGTGATCCGCTCGTGACCCGGCTCGGCTGCATCGGCCTCGGCAACATGGGGGCCCCGATGGCGAAGCGACTGCTGGACCGGCCGGGCAGGCTCACCGTGCTCGACACCCGACCCGACGCCGTCGCGCCGTTCACCGCGGCCGGCGCGCGAGCCGCCGACGACCCCGCCGGCCTCGCGCGCGAATGCGACGTCGTGTGCGTCACCGTCGTCGACGACGCCCAGGTCCGCACAGTCGTCGCGGGACTGCTCGGCGGCGCGCGGCCCGGCACGGTCATCGCGGTCCACTCGACCGTCGCCGACACCACCGCCGTGGAACTCGCCGCCGCATGCGCCGAGCGCGGGCTCGAGCTCGTCGATGCTCCCGTCAGCGGCGGGGCCCCCGGCGCCGAGCAGGGCCGGCTCGCGGTGATGGTCGGCGCCTCCGACGCGGCGTTCGACATTGTGCGCGAACCGTTCTCGTGGTTCTCCGACCTCGTCGTGCACGCCGGTCCGGTCGGCGCGGGCACCCGGATGAAGCTGGCCCGGAATCTGCTGCACTTCGTGTCGTTCACCGCTGCCGCGGAGGCGCAGCGGCTCGCCGAGGCGGCCGGGCTGGACATCACCGCGCTCGGGAAGGTGGTCCGCCACACCGACGCGATCAGCGGGGGCGCCGGGGCGATCATGCTCCGGGACACCACCGCACCGATCCCACCGGACGACTTCTGGTTCCCGATCCTCGACCACGTGCGTGCGCTGGGCGAGAAGGACCTGTCGCTGGCCCTCGGTCTCGGCGCTCGGCTCGGCGTCGACCTGCCCCTCGCGGCGCGCGCGCTCGGCGACCTCGGTCCGGGTCTCGGGGTGGGCCGGGGAGAGAACGCACGACAGGAGGAGCCCGCATGACCGACGACCGCCGCCGCCGCGGCCTGGACATGATGTCGCAGGTGTACGGCTGGGAGATGCAGGACGGGCCCGGCGACCATTTCGCCGTCACCGCAGACCACCTCTTCGCCGACATCTGGTCCCGGCCCGGGCTGAGCATCCGCGACCGGCGGCTGCTGTTGCTCGGCGCGCTCACCGCACAGGGGCTGATCGACGTGGCCGAGATCCAGGTCGGGGCCGCACTCCACAACGAGGAACTCGACGAACCGCAACTGAAGGAGATCGCCCTGTTCCTGTGCCACTATGTCGGATGGCCGCTCGGCACCGAACTCGACTCGATGATCGGCGGCGTGCTCGCCCGGCGCCGCAAGACGTGAGCCCACCGAGGGAGTTCCCCGAGCCCGCTCGGGGCCCCGCGGCGCGAGAACCGAAGGAGTGAGCAGTGCAGGACTTCGCGGACCGCCCGGGCGCGGCCCTCGTGGCCGGCGGCACCGGCGGGATCGGCCGGGCGGTGTGCCGGATGCTGGCCGAGCGCGGCAGCGACGTCGCCTTCACGTTCCGCCGCAACGACGGGGCCGCCGCCGCACTGGCGGCGGAACTGCGCACACTCGGGGCGAAGGCGCTGCCGCTGCAGGCGGAGCTGAGCGACAGTGCCGCGGCCGCCGGGGTCGTGGACGCAGCCGTCGCGACGTTCGGTGCACTGCACACACTCGTCCACGCGGCGGGACCGCACGTGCCGATGGTGCACCTGAGCCGGGTGACGCCCGCGCAGTTCCGCGACCAGCTCGTGGGCGACGCGGGCGCGTTCTTCAATCTCGTCCACCCGGTACTGCCCCGGCTGCGGGAGTCGCGGGGCAACATCGTCGCGGTGACGACGGCGGCGACCCGCCGGTTCCCGGTCCGGGACGGCCTGTCGGCCGGACCGAAGGGTGCGATCGAAGCCCTCGTGCGGGCGCTGGCGGCCGAGGAAGGGCGATTCGGGGTGCGGGTCAACGCGGTGGGGCCGGGCATGCTCACCAACGGCACCGCCGCCCGGCTGATCGGGTCCGGCGAACTCGACGAGCGCGCACTGTCCGTCGCGCGCAACAACATTCCCCTGCGACGCTTCGGCGACGCCCACGACGTCGCCGAGGCCGTCGCCTTCCTCGCCTCGGACCGGGCGGACTTCGTGTCCGGGCAGATCCTCGACGTCGACGGCGGCTACGGCGCCTGACCTGCATCCGGCGGCTTGCCGGGTGGCCCGCCGGAACCGGTGGGTACTGTGGTTCCGATACGTACCGCTTCCGAGCACACCGTGGACCGCAACGAACGGAGACCGATCATCATGACCCGCACCACCCTGCCCCGGGAGACGATCGAGCTGGCCGAGGCGACACCGGGTTTCATGCCGATCGACGAGGGCACGGCCCTGCACGACGCCGCGGTCCGGTATCTCGGCGACGGGGTCGGCGTCGAGATCGGCACCTACTGCGGGCGCTCGACCGTCTATCTCGGAGCCGCCGCGAAGGCCACCGGGGGAACCATCGTCACGATCGACCATCATCACGGGTCCGAGGAGCACCAACCCGGATGGGAGTACCACGATCCGGCCCTCGTCGACCCGCACACCGGGCATCTGGACACGGTGGGACGGTTCCGCCACACCCTGGCCGACGCGGACCTCGAATCTCATGTCGTGGCGGTGCTGGGACGATCCGGCCAGGTCGCGGAGTTCTGGCGGACCCCGGTGTCGTTCGTGTTCGTCGACGGTGGTCACAGCAGTGAGGCGGCGCAGGCGGACTACGCGGGCTGGGCGCCGTGGGTGCGTGTCGGCGGCGCCCTGATCATCCACGACGTGTTCCCCGATCCGAAGGACGGCGGCCGTCCCCCGTACGAGGTCTACCTGCGCGCGCTCGGGAGCGGCGAGTTCACCGAGGTGTCGGTGACCGGTTCGCTGCGCGTGCTCGAACGCACTTCCGGCACCGCCGGAATGCTGCCGGGCTGACGGCTCAGACCGTCACCCGGCAGTCCTCGTGACAGCTCTCGGCGGCGACCCATCCGGCGGGTGCGGTGGCGTCGCGGAACACTCCGTTGCCGGCGGTGCTGCGCGAGAGCGCGTCGGCGGCGAGGATGACCGCAGCGCTGGTCCAGGAGCTCTTCTCCACGGGCCAGCGCTTTCCGTCCGTGAACACCATTCCGGTCCAGTAGGACCCGTCCGGGTCGCGAAGATGCTGCATGGCGGCCAGCAGGATCCGGGCCGTCGTGGCCTCACCGATCGCGTCCAGGGCGAGGACGAGCTCGCACGTCTCGGCACCCGTCACCCACGGCCGGTGGTCGACGCAGCGGATGCCGATGTCGCCGACCACGAAATCGTCCCAGCGCTCCCGGATCCGTTGCCGGGCCGGCGCACCGCGCACCGCCCCGCCGAGGATCGGGTAGTACCAGTCCATCGAGTACTCCGGCTTGGGGGTGAATGCCTCCGGATGCCGTCGCAGCACGTGGCCGAGCCGGTACCACGCGACCTCCCAGTCCGGATGGGGGTCGCCGACCACCTCCGACAGGCGCAGCCCGCACTGCAGACTGTGGTGGATGCTCGAACACCCCGTCAGCAGAGCCTCGTCGGCCGTGCCGTGTTCGCCTCGAGCCCAGTAGATCTCGCCTCCGGGTGCCTGCAGCTCGAGCACATGGTCGAGGGCCGCCCGCACCGTCGGCCACAAGCGCACCACATGGTCGGTGTCGCCCGTGACGAGGTAGTGGTGCCACACCCCCACCGCGATGTACGCGGTGAAGTTCGAGTCGGCGTCGTGGTTCTCGACGGCGTCCCCGCGGAACTGCATGGGCCACGAGCCGTCCGGCCGCTGGGTCCGACGGGACCAGTCGAAGGCCGCCTCGGCCTCCTCGAACAACCCCGCGGCGGTGAGCGCCATCGCGGACTCGATGTGGTCCCACGGGTCGGTGTGACCGCCGGGGAACCACGGGATCGCTCCGGAGGACTCCTGCATGTCGGCGATCGCGCGGGCGGTTCGCAGGCACTGATCCTCGGACAGCACTCCCGGCACGGCCGGAACCGCGTGCCGTGCCCCGCCGGGGCGGAAGTCAGCGGCCGACAACGGGAACCGTCGGCTTCTCGAGGTAGAACACGACGCTCTTGCCGAGCACCGGATTCAGCAACGATTCCGCCGTGCGCGTCAGCCACGGCCCCTGCATCAGGTCCCATACGAGGAGACGGTGATACGCCTTCGTCAGGGGGTTGTCGTCGTTGTCGACGCCCACGGCGCATTTGAGCCACCAGTACGGCGAATGCAGGGCATGGGCGTGGTCCCGGCCGCGCACCGTCAGGCCTGCGGCCGTCAGCTTCGCTGCCAGTTCGTCGGCCTTGTAGATCCGCACGTGGCCGCCCTCGACCTCGTGATACGCGTCGGACAGCGCCCAGCAGATCTGCTCCGGCAGCCACCGCGGGACGGTGACGGCCGCGACGCCGCCGGGTTTGAGCACCCGCACGAATTCGGCGATGGCGCGGTCGTCTTCGGGCACGTGCTCGAGCACCTCGGAGATCAGCACCACGTCGAAGGTCTCGTCGTCGTAGGGCAGGGCGAGGGCGTCGCCCACCTCGGCCCGGGCCAGTGCTCCCTCGGGTACCTGGCCCTCGAGTTCCATCGCCGCGAACATGTCGCCGACGGCCTTCATGTCCTCCGCGCTGCGGTCGAACGCCACCACGTCGGCGCCCCGGCGGTAGAGCTCGAACGAGTGCCGTCCGGCGCCCGCGCCGATGTCGATGGCACGGTCACCGGGTTCGACCCCCAGCCGGTCGAAATCGACTGTCAGCATCAGACTTCGGTCCTTCCTGCCTGGGCCGCAACGGTATCCCGGTAGGCCTGGGCGGTCCGGGCGGCCACGGCCGCCCAGCTGAATCGCTCGAGCACCCGGGCCCGCGCCACCGACCCCAGCCGGGCCTGTTCGGCGGGATCGTCGAGAACCCGTGCCAGCGCCGCGGCCAGCTGTTCGCTGTCACCCGGGGGCACGAGGATGCCCGCATCGCCGACCACCTCGGGAATCGCGCCGGCGCGGCTCGCCACGAGAGGCGTGGCGCAGGCCATGGCCTCGACCGCGGGCAGCGAGAACCCCTCGTAGAGTGACGGGACCGCGGCCACCTGCGCCGAACCGAGCAGTCCGGCCAGCTCGCCGTCGTCGATCCCGGAGACGGTGCGTACCGAGTCCCCGATGGCGAGCTGCTCGATCAGCTTCTCGGTGACGCCGCCCGCGGCGAGCTTGGTGACGAGCACCAGCTCGACCTGCCGCTCGGTGCGGAGCTTCGCCACCGCCTCGAGCAGATTGGCGACGCCCTTGAGCGGTGCGTCCGCGCTGGCCACGCACACGATGCGGCCGGACACGCGTTCGGTCGACGGCGGGGCGAAGATCTCGGTGTCCACTCCCAGCGGGATCGTGCGCAAGCGCCCGTCGGGGATGTCGAACGCGGTACGGATGTCGTCCTCGGAGGATTTCGAGACGGTGAGCAGGGTCGGGATGCGCCGCGCCACCCGGGCCTGCATGCGCAGGAATCCGTACCATCGGCGCAACGTGATCCTGCGGCGCAGCGTCGGGGCGCTCGCGAGGTCCAGCTCCCGGTCGCGGGTGATCGGATGGTGGATGGTCGCGACGAGCGGCAGGCCCGCATCCGCGATCCGGAGCAAGCCGTAGCCGAGGCACTGGTTGTCGTGCACGACGTCGAACTCCCCGGCCCGGTCGCGCAGCAGCCGGGCCACGCGCAGACTGAAGGTCAACGGCTCCGGGAACCCCGCCGTCCACATCGTGCCCAGCTCGAGCAGGTCGATCGCGTCGCGGATCTCCCGCGGGTGCGGAAAGCGGAACGGGTCGTCGTCGCGATAGAGGTCGAGGCTCGGGACCTTCACCAGGGTGACCCCGTCGTCGAGCTCGGGATACGGCTGCCCGGAGAACACCTCGACGTCGTGGCCGAGTGCCGCGAGTTCGCGGCTGAGATGTCGAACGTACACGCCCTGACCACCGCAGTGCGGCTTGCTGCGGTACGACAGCAGAGCTACTCGCACAGATCACCTCGTTCGTCGTGTCACCGGAGTGCGTCCGTCCGGAAGATCGAACTCACTCTAGAACATGTTCTCATCCGACGCTCGACCCGGCTCCGCCCTGCGGATCAGCGCCGGAACCGCACCGGGTCCGGTGCAAACTGAACGTACAGGGTGGCGACCCGTTCCGCCGTCGAAGACCCGCCGAGACGACACCGGCCCAGGCTCTGCGGTGCGCATCACGAGCGGGCGGCGCGCCCTCGTCCTCCGCGGGTTGACACCTCGAGATGTGACCTACACCATAAGCGAACGCTTACCGTACGAACGCTCGGTGAGCGGCAACTGCACCTCGACCCCCGAAACAGGAGACGGTATGTCCGACGCCCCGTCCATGCGCGAACTGCTCGGCGACGACGCCCCCAGCAACTGGGGACGCTGGGGCGCCGACGACGAGATCGGAGCTCTGAACTTCCTCGGCACCAAGGAGGTTCTCAGCGGAATAGCCGAGGTCGAGTCCGGCGACGTGTTCACCCTGCAGATCCACATGGGCCGCAAGGAGGCCCCCGGCGATCCCCTGTGGCCCAGCCGCAGCGGCATCGATCGCCGCAACACCCTCGACGAATCGTCGTGGGACGGCGAGGACGCCCCGCAGTTCCCCGGCGGACTGCACTACGCCGACGACACCGCCACCCTCTTCCTGCAGGGCTCCACCCAGTACGACGCCCTCGGCCACGTCTGGTACGACGGCAAACTCTGGAACGGATACGACGCGCGCAGCACCGTCGGCAGCATGGACAAGGCCTCGGTGCTGCCGATCGCCGAGAAGGGCGTCGTGGGCAGGGGGATCCTGATCGATATGGCCCGCCACCGGGGCAAGGAGTGGCTCGACGCCGGCGAGACCTTCGACCACAACGACCTCGAGGCGGCCGCCGCCGCCCAGGGCGTGACCATCGAGCCGCGCGACATCCTCGTGATCCGTACCGGCTGGCTGAAGTACTGGTACAGCCTCGAAGACACCACCGAGTTCTACGCCGATTTCTGCGAACCCGGCCTGACGTACAGCCGCGGACTCGTCGAATGGTTCCGGAACCGGGAGATCCCCAACCTGGTCACGGACACCATCGCCAACGAGGTGACCACCGACCCGGCCAGTGGCGTGGCGCTGCCCCTGCACTGCGCGCTCATGCGCAATCTCGGCGTCGCCCTCACCGAGATCGCCTGGCTCGAGGACCTCGCCGACGCGTGCGCCGCCGACAACCGCTGGACCTTCCTGTACACCGCGGCCCCGCTGAAGGTCGTGGGCGGCACGGGCGCCCCGGTCAATCCGGTCGTCATCCGATGAGCGCAGCCGGACCCCGCGACGCGCACACGGGCGTCTACGACAGCAAGCCGTGGCTCGCGCGCTACGCGCCGGGCCTGCCGACCCACATCGAGCCGGAGTACACCGACGCGCTGGAGATGTTCCGCGCCACCGTCGCTCGCGACCCGGACGCGGACATCATCCGCTACTTCGACGGGCGCCTGACCCGCCGTGAACTCGACGAGCAGTCCGACGCGTTCGCGGCCGCACTGACGGCCCACGGCTTCTGCCCGGGTGAGCGGGCGGCGCTGTTCCTGCAGAACGTCCCGCAGTTCGTCGTGGCGCAGCTCGGTGTCTGGAAGGCCGGCGGTATCCCGGTCTCCGTCAACCCCATGAACAAGGAACGCGAGCTCGGTGAAATCCTCCTGGACTCGGGGGCTACCGTGCTCGTTGCACTCCAGGGGCTGTACCGGGACGTCGCACAGCACGTCGTCGCCGGCACCGCCGTCCGGATCGTGATCACCACGTCCGAACTGGAATACCAGACGCGTGGAGACGAGCGGATCTTCTCCGGCATCGAACGCCTCGATCTGCCCGGCACTCTCGACCTGCAGGCGCTCCTGGCCGAGTTCCGGGGACGGCCCGTCCCGGTGCACGCCCTCGGCCCGGACGACATCGCGTTCCTCACCTACACATCCGGTACGACCGGACCACCGAAGGGTGCGATGACCACTCACCGCAACGTGGTGTTCAATGCCCGCACCTACCGGGAATGGGTGGGACTCGGCGCGGACGACGTCGTGCTGGGCATCGCCCCGCTGTTCCACATCACCGGGCTCGTCGGGCACATCGCCGTCGCCCTGCTGACAGGCGCGCCCCTGGTGTTGATGTACCGGCTCGACCCAGGCGTGACCCTCGAAACGGTGGCGGTGGAACAGGCGACGTTCACGGTCGGCTCGATCACCGTGTTCATCGCGCTGATGAACGTTCCCGGCGCCCGCGGTGAGTCGCTGAAGACGCTGACCAAGATCTTCTCCGGCGGAGCGCCGATACCGCCGAGCACCGTCGCGGCGTTCGAGACGTTCTCGGGGACGTACATCCACAACATCTACGGCCTCACCGAGACCACCTCTCCCTCGCATGCAGTTCCGTTCGGCACCCGGGCTCCGGTGGACGAGGCCTCCGGCGCCCTGTCGGTCGGAGTCCCGACCTTCGACACCGTCGTGCGGGTCGTCGACGAGGACGGCAACGACCTTCCCGTCGGGGAGGTGGGCGAGCTCGTCACGTCGGGGCCGCAGGTGGTCGCCGGCTACTGGAACAAGCCCGAGGAGACCGCGACCGCGCTGCCCGGGGGTGCCCTCCACACCGGGGACGTCGGGTACATGGACGCCCACGGCTGGTTCTACATCGTCGACCGCAAGAAGGACCAGATCAACGCCGGTGGGTACAAGGTCTGGCCGAGAGAGGTCGAGGACGTGCTCTACGAGCACGATGCGGTGCGCGAGGCCGCGGTCGTGGGGGTGGTGGACAGCTACCGCGGCGAGACGGTCAAGGCGTTCGTCAGCCTCCGTCCGGGGCACTCGGTCACCGAGGAGGAACTGATCGCCTTCGCCAGGGAGAGGATGGCGGCGTACAAGTACCCGCGGCTGGTGGAGATCATCGACGAGATCCCGAAGACCGTGTCCGGCAAGCTTCTTCGCAGGGAACTCCGGGCCCGCGGCTGAACCGGGCAGGACGGCGAAGGCCCGGTCCGTGTCGGGACCGGGCCTTCGCCGTGAAGCGACCCTGACGGGACTCGAACCCGCGACCTCCGCCGTGACAGGGCGGCGCGCTAACCAACTGCGCCACAGGGCCGTGTGCATCCCCGAAGGGGATTTCCACAGAAAACCCACCGCCGGGCGGTGGGCCTACCGTATGAAGTTGTGTGGTGGCCAGGGCCGGGATCGAACCGGCGACCTTCCGCTTTTCAGGCGGACGCTCGTACCAACTGAGCTACCTGGCCGGACGGCACCCGAACCGAATGCCAATTGCCAACTCTGCGACCCTGACGGGACTCGAACCCGCGACCTCCGCCGTGACAGGGCGGCGCGCTAACCAACTGCGCCACAGGGCCATGCTCTTCACTTGTGGTCAAACCGTACTGCATGCGGCGATACTGCTTCCGCAAGCGTACCCCCTACGGGATTCGAACCCGCGCTACCGCCTTGAAAGGGCGGCGTCCTAGGCCGCTAGACGAAGGGGGCCCGCCGGATTACTCCGACCCGCACCCTCAACGGGTTCGCGTTCCGTTGGGAGCTTGGATAGCTTAGGACACCGGTTTCCGGATTCACAAATCAGCAGGTCACGCCGATTGTTCGCCCTCCATGGGCGACTCCGGCGCCCCGCGCCGCCGCTCGAGCCACTCCGGCGCGGCCGTCGCCTCGAGGCACACGTCCAGGCATTCCGCGAAGCGGGCCCGCACGTCGACGTCGGTCGCGGTGAGATCGTGGAAGTAGCGCTGGCCGGCCAGGCACGCCCCGAGCACACCCAGGAACCGTTCGAGGTCGACGCCGGCACGGACCAGCCCCGCGTCCCGCGCCTCGACGGCCAGCCGGCGGCCGGCGGCTCCCCACACCGAGCTGCCGCGCAGCTTCGCCTCGGCGTCGAACTCGGGTTCGGTCACGAGCTTGAACTCGGCCCGGATGATGACGTCGCCCTGCAGGGCGTCGGCGAGATCTCCGACGAGGCCGTGCAACCGCTCGAAGGGATCCAGCCCCGGCGCGTGCAGCCACCGCTCGGTGATCACCCGATAACGGTCGAGGCCCTCCGCGAGCACCGCCCGGGCGAGCTCCTCCTTCGAATCGAAGTGGAAGTACATCGCGCCCTTGGTCGCCCCGGAGTGCTCGAGAATCGCGTTGACCGAGGCTGCGCCGTATCCGCGCCGGGCGAATTCGATCGCCGCGGATTCGACGATGGACGCGCGGGTGCGCCGCGCCCGCTCTTGCTGACGTGACATGGGGGGTTCGTGCCTCCGAACGTGACCTGCGGTCCCCCCGATCGCCACTGTAGCCGCCGGGCGACCGGCACGCGCACAGCCAGGCATTTCCCGTCTTCGCACAGAACACACCAAGTGGTATGCTTTTATCCGGCTCGGGTGCGCCGCAGGGGGTGCGCACCCGAGCCTTCGAGCGGCACGGCCG
Source organism: Rhodococcus ruber NBRC 15591 (assembly GCF_001894945.1). Classification (GTDB taxonomy): domain Bacteria; phylum Actinomycetota; class Actinomycetes; order Mycobacteriales; family Mycobacteriaceae; genus Rhodococcus; species Rhodococcus ruber. The sequence goes on along the minus strand of NZ_BCXE01000007.1, from coordinate 97,639 downwards.
TCCGATACTGTTGACCGGCGCGATGCAGTTAGACTGTGCGCCCACGCCCCTATAGCTCAGTTGGTAGAGCTACGGACTTTTAATCCGCAGGTCCCAGGTTCGAGCCCTGGTGGGGGCACTGTGACTTCGAACCCTGGTGGGGGCACTGGACACTGCCGGCCGGAGTGCGCCCGCAGTGTTCGACACACCTCGTCGTCGCCTGCTAGTCCGGCGCGCCGGCCACCCTGCCCGGACGGTCGCTTCGCAGCTCCGACTCCTGCTGGGCCCGCTCCCGCTCGAGGTCGCGACCGCGTTTGCGGTACATGAAGCTCAGAGCGGCGAACACGAGGAACATGACCGCTCCGAGGACGGCGCCGACGAGCGTCGCGCCCCGGAATCCTGGGGCGTCGACGTCGAGGATCCGCTCCCCCGCGTGCGCCGCGTTCCCGCTGCCCAGCACGATGCTCGAGGTCATCAGGTTGGGAATCGCCACGATGACGGCGGCGACGACGAACACCACCTGCAGGACGCGATGCCGCCGCCACGTCCTGATCCGCCACACCGCAGCGAAGAGGGCCAACGGCACGAAGGTGCACACGAATCCGAACAGCAGTCCCCAGGCCGTTCCACGAGCGAAACCGGCGTCGGCCAGCCCGGCGACACGCTGCGCCCACCATCGGGGGACGAACGCCGCCAGCGCGAAGTACGCGGCCACCAGCGTGAGCACGGCAGCGACGCTCCACAGGGCCTTCTTCGCCCACGGGGGAAGCCCCGACCGCTGCGCCGTCTCGTTGCCCGCCATCACGTAGTTCCCCTTCCGGGTCCGGGTGTGCCGTCTCTTCAGACTACGGATCCGCACACCCGACACGGCGTCCGAATCGCCGGTTCTGCGCTGCTGCCGCACCCGAAGTGTGGTTAGGGTGGCATCGCTCACGAAACCGATCCGGCGATCGATGGGAGTGGCGTGCGCAGCTTCGTGGACCTCGGCCTGTTCCTGTCTGCCGTCGCCCTGGGAATCGGCTCGTTCCTGCCGGTGGTGGCCGGGGCCCGGCCGACCGAGATCCCGTTGACCGACCTGCGCGACGGGATTGCGGCCGGCGACGTCTCCGCCCTCGGCGCAGCCGACCTTCCGGTCCATCAGGCACTCGCGGCACCGCTCGTCCTCGCCGCCGTCCTGCTGCTCCTGGCCGCCCTGTTCGATTCGGCGGTCGCAGGCTGGGCCGGGGTGGTCGTCGGTCTCGTCGCGACCGGCGCCTTCGCGGTGCGGGTCCACCAGCGGTTCGACGACTACGTGCGCGCGAACCACGCGACGGCGCTGACGAACCAGACGGGGTTCGTGCTGATTCTCAGCGGGTTGGGGGTCGCGTTGCTGTGCGCGGTGATCGCGGGACGGCGGACGTCCGCGTAGCCGCAACGCCGACGCGGAACGCCGACCGGGGTGGCGACGGCGGCTACCCTCGGTGCCCATGCCCTCACTCGACGAACTCCTCTCGCAGATCCCGGTCGACCAGATCGCTCGTCGACTGGGCGTGGACGAGCAGACGGCGGCCACCGCGGTGCGGGCCGCCCTGCCCACGCTCGTCGGCGGCCTCGAGGCGAATACCCGGAATCCGGACGGCGCCACGTCCCTGCTGTCCGCGCTCGACCAGCACCGCGGCTCACCCCTGCTCGACGGCGGAGTGAACGTGAGCGACGTGGACACCGAGGACGGCGACCGGATCGTGTCGAACGTGTTCGGCGACAACAAGGACCAGGTCGTGCAGACGCTGGGCCACGCCGACGGCGCGGGCGGCAGCGACCTCGTCGCGCGACTGCTGCCCATTCTCGCTCCGATCGTGCTGACGTACCTGGCCCGCCAGGCCGGCGGGAAATCCGGCGAGCCGGGTGGCCTGAGCGATCTGCTCGGCGGGCTCCTGCGCAGTGCGTCGGGCGGCGCGGGCAGCGGGGGCGCCTCCGGCGGCCTCGGCGGAGTTCTCGGCAGCGTTCTGGGGGGCAACGGCGGCGGCCTGGGCGATCTGCTCGGCGGACTCCTCGGTGGCGGCAAGCGCTGAGGTTTCGGAGAGGACACGGGCTCACTCCCGCGCGTCGCGCCGAGGCACCCGTGTCCACCCGGTAGGATGGCCGGATCACCGCATGTGAAGGATCCCATCGGCGGTCGGGCCGGGGTCGGCCGAATTTGGAGCACGTCACAGACATGGCGGCGCCCAACCTACGGTGCCGTAGCCTGTAATTCGTTCGTGATACGCACAGTTATGGAGAGGTAAACGGAATGACGCGAGTTCTGACTCAGCTGGAGCTTCTGCGCGAGCTGGAGCCCGTCGCCGAGGCGAACGTCAACCGCCACCTTTCGATGGCCAAGGACTGGCACCCCCACGACTACGTGCCCTGGGACGAGGGACGCAACTTCGCCGCGATGGGCGGCGTGGACTGGGAGCCCGAGCAGTCGAAGCTCGACGAGGTCGCCAAGGCCGCGATGATCACCAATCTGCTCACCGAGGACAACCTGCCGTCCTACCACCGCGAGATCGCCGAGAGCTTCTCCCGCGACGGCGCGTGGGGAACGTGGGTGGGCCGCTGGACCGCCGAGGAGAACCGCCACGGCATCGTGATGCGCGACTACCTCGTCGTCACCCGCGGCGTCGACCCCGTCGCTCTCGAGAATGCCCGCATGGAGCACATGACCAACGGGTTCGCCTCGCCCAACGAGGTGGGGATGCTGCACTCGGTGTCGTACGTCACCTTCCAGGAGCTGGCCACCCGCGTCTCGCACCGCAACACCGGCCGGGCGTGTCACGACTCGATCGCCGACAAGATGCTCCAGCGCATCGCCGCCGACGAGAACCTGCACATGATCTTCTACCGCAACATCTGTGAAGCGGCTCTCGACGTGGCCCCGGATCAGACTCTCGCGGCGATCACCGATGTGCTGACGAACTTCCAGATGCCCGGCGCCGGCATGCCCAACTTCCGCCGCAACGGCGTGCTGATGGCCAAGCACGGCATCTACGACCTGCGTCAGCACCTCGACGAGGTGGTCATGCCGGTGCTCCGCAAGTGGCGCATCTTCGAGCGTGAAGACTTCGGTGCCGAGGGCGCCCGCGTCCTCGACGAACTCGGCACCTTCCTCGAGGATCTCGAGAAGCAGGCGGTGAAGTTCGAGGAGATGCGCGATCGGTCCCTCGCCCGCGACGCCGCCCGCCGCGAACGCAACGAAGCCGCATCCTGATCCTCGCCGGTGCGTGATTCGGGGGCGGCGTCCCCGAACAGCTATCCTGTGCCCGGTGCCGGATTCGGTGCCGGGCACAGTTGTACGCACTTCTTCTTCACGCCGTCTTCGAGGTTCTTCATGTCACCCCTTCGCATCGGCTCGCTCGAGTTGAACAGCCCGGTCGTGCTCGCGCCGATGGCGGGAATCACCAACGTCGCCTTCCGCACCCTGTGCCGCGAGCTCGAACTCGAGCGTTCGGGAAGCACGTCGGGGCTGTACGTGTGCGAAATGGTCACCGCCCGGGCACTCGTCGAACGTCACCCCGTCACGATGCACATGACGACATTCGGCCCCACCGAGACGCCCCGGTCGCTGCAGCTGTACACCGTCGACCCGGACGTCACCTACCAGGCCGCGAAGATGATCGTCGACGAGAACCTCGCCGACCACATCGACATGAACTTCGGCTGCCCTGTGCCGAAGGTCACCCGCAAGGGGGGCGGCTCGGCCCTGCCGTACAAGCGACGCCTGTTCGGCAACATCGTCGCGGCCGCCGTCCGCGCCACCGAGGGCACCGACATCCCGGTGACCGTGAAGTTCCGCATCGGTATCGACGCCGATCACCACACCCACCTCGACGCGGGCCGGATCGCAGCGGCCGAGGGCGCCGCCGCCGTCGCGCTCCATGCCCGCACCGCCGCCCAGCGGTACTCGGGTGAGGCGGACTGGAACGAGATCGCCCGGCTCAAGGAGCACGTCACCGACGTACCGGTCCTGGGCAACGGCGACATCTTCGCCGCCGAGGACGCGCAGAAGATGATGGAGCAGACCGGTTGCGACGGCGTCGTCGTCGGACGCGGATGCCTCGGCCGGCCCTGGCTGTTCGCCGAACTCAGCGCCGCCCTGAACGGCACGCCCATGCCCACCCCGCCGAATCTGGGCGAAGTGGCGGGCATCATGCGCCGGCACGCCGAACTGCTCGCCGACCACCACGGCGAGGACCGCGGCATGCGCGAGATCCGCAAGCACATCGCCTGGTATCTGCGCGGCTTCCCGGCCGGATCCGACGTGCGCAACGCCCTGGCGCGCGTGTCCGGCCTCGCCGAACTCGACGAGTTGCTCGGCCGCCTCGACCCGACGGTGCCCTTCCCCAAGGACGCGGAGGGCCCTCGGGGCCGCCAGGGCTCCCCCGGTACCGTCGCCCTGCCGGACGGCTGGCTCGACGACCCCGAGGACTGCATGGTGCCGGCAGGCGCCGACGTCATGCACTCGGGCGGCTGACGTCGGCTCAGCCGTTCGGACCGGACGAACCGGACCGCACCGGCCTGTCGCTCGGCGGACACCTCGATCCGGATCGAGGCCGCCAGTATCATGACGGGATCGCCGTGGTGGCGGGTGCGTACGAAAGCGGAACATCCGCGGAGAGGCGAGGGAATCGGTGGGTGAGGAGCACGATTCGGGCCTGCCCGACAGTCGCGCTCCGTGGGAACGTCCTATCGCCGACTCCGGGTATCGCAGCTCACACACCGGCCGGACACGCCGACGCCCGACGGATCTGCCCGGTGACGCCGGACCGCCGCCGCCGGTGCGCGGTGCCGAAACCGGCCGTCCCCGCCGCTCGGCCACTCCGGGCGAGAACCCCGACCAGGTCACCGTCGCGGCGCTGATGAACAAGGTGGGGCGCGACAGCACCCCTGTCCGCCGTCCCGAACCCGAACCGGCCGCGCCGAACCCGCAGCCCGTCCGGCCGCCGCGGACATCGCCCGCCGACGACGACCCCACCGAGAAGATCCCGCCCGTGGGCGCCGCGCCGCCGGACAGCCCGCCGCCCACACCCCCGCGCGACGACCGCGCCGACGAGCAGAACGACGAGCCCGAGCAACCGGTCGCGCTGCCCCGAGCGGTCGGGGACAACGGTCCGAGCAGGCTGGCTCTGAGCAAACGGCGCAAACGCCGGCGCCTCGCGACGGCGGGCCGCACCGTCCTGGCCCTGCTGTCCGTACTGACCCTCGTCGGCAGCGGCCTGGTGTGGGGCTACGTGCGTTCCACCGAGGCAGGATTCGCCCAGATCGCGGCGCTGGACACCGAATCCACCGACATCGTCGACCCCGGCGGCCAGACCGGCGACGAGACCTATCTGATCATCGGCACCGACACCCGTGCCGGGGCGAGCGGTGCGGTCGGCGCCGGGACCGAGGCCGAGGCCGAGGGCGCGCGCGCAGACACCGTCATCCTGGTCAACATCCCCGCCGACCGCAGTCGCGTCGTCGCCGTCTCCTTTCCGCGCGACCTCGACGTGACGCGGCCCGTGTGCCGGGGCTGGGACAGCACCACCGGCGAGTACACGTCGGAGACGTTCCCCGCCGCCGAAGGCGACAAGCTCAATGCCACCTACGCGCTGGGCGGACCGAAGTGCCTGGTGAAGGTGATCCAGAAGCTGTCCGGCCTGAAGATCGGGCACTTCGTCGGAATGGATTTCGCCGGCTTCGAGAGCATGGTGAACGAGGTCGGTGGCGTCGAGGTGTGCACCCCTACCCCCCTGGTCGACGGGGAACTCGGCACCGTCATCGAGACCGCGGGCACCCACACCCTCAGCGGCCGGCAGGCGCTGGACTACGTGCGGGCGCGGAAGGTCGAGTCGGAAGGAAACGGCGACTACGGACGCATCACCCGGCAGCAGAAGTTCCTGTCGTCGCTGTTGCGCTCGGCGATGTCGAACAGGGTCCTGTTCGACCCCGGCAAACTGAACGGGTTCATCAACGCGTTCACCCGAGCGACGTTCGTCGAGAACGTCGACACCGAGTCGCTCGTCCGGCTCGGGCGCTCGCTGCAACGGGTCGAAGCCGGAGCCGTCACCTTCCTCACCGTGCCCACGGCGGGAACCAACGAGTGGGGCAACGAGATTCCGCGTCTCGACGACATCAAGGCGATCTTCCACGCGATCATCGACGACGAACCGCTGCCCGGGGAGAAGCGGGAGGCCCCGGAACCCGATTCGTCCGCGCCGCCGCCGGTGTCCGTTCTGCCCGACCGGACCGCGGTGGATCCGTCGACGGTGTCGGTGCAGGTGTCCAACGCTTCCGGCGCGTCCGGCCTCGCGGCCCGGACCGCGGAAGAACTCGGCGCCTACGGTTTCCCGATCTACAGCGTCGGCAACTACTCCGGCACGAGCAAGGAGACCGTCGTCCGCTTCTCGCCCGGGCAGGAAGCCGAGGCGCTGACACTGGCGTCCGCGGTGCCGGGGGCGGTGCTGCAGGAATCCGCGGACCTCGGCGGCATCGTGGAACTCGTCCTCGGCACCGGATTCGCCGGCAGCATCACCGCGCCGACCGAGGCGGGGTCGGTCCTGCCGACGGTGCCCATCCAGGCTGCCGAGGAGAACGAACTGCCGGTCGACCTGTCGATCACCAACGCGGGCGACGATTCCTGCGCTTGAGCGGGTCGTCGCGCCCGGCCATTCACCCTGCATTCACCCGCTGCTCGTGACCCGGCTGTGTGTGCGCCGTAGTCTGTGTCATTATGCGCGTCGTATACCACGAACAGATGACCGAGCTCGCCGATCTCCTCGGAGAGATGGCGGGCCTTGCGGGCCTTGCGATGGAGCGGGCCACCCAGGCACTGCTCCAGGCGGATCTCGCGCTCGCCGAGACCGTGATCGGTGAGCACGACAAGATCACGGACCTGAGCACGCAGTGCGAGGAGAAGGCATTCTCGCTGCTCGCCCTTCAGGCGCCGGTCGCCGGCGACCTGCGTTCCGTGGTCAGCGGCATCCAGATCGTCGCCGACATCGACCGGATGGGTGCGCTGGCCCTGCACGTCGCCAAGGCGACGCGGCGCCGGCACCCCAATCACGTTCTGCCCGAAGAGGTCAACGGCTACTTCGCCGAGATGGGCCGGATCGCGGTCTCCCTCGGCGCAGCGACCAGGGAGATCCTCGAGACGCGCGATCCCGAGCGGGCGGCCCGGCTGCACCAGGAGGACGAGGCGATGGACGATCTCCATCGTCACCTGTTCACGGTGCTGATGGACCGCGAATGGAAGCACGGCGTGGCCGCGGCGGTGGACGTGACGCTGCTGGGACGGTTCTACGAGCGGTTCGCCGACCACGCCGTCGAGGTGGGTCGTCGCGTGATCTTCCTGGTCACCGGCAAGCTGCCCACCGACGAGGACTTCCGGGCGATGCGTGAACGCGTCGACAAGCTGACGGTGTATCCGCAGGACCAGTAACCCGACGCGGAAAGGCCCCGCCCGGATTTTCCGGGCGGGGCCTTTCCGCGTCCGCGGTGCCGAAGTCGCAGCCGGCTCAGCCGAAGCGACCGGAGATGTAGTCCTCGGTGGCCTTCTGGGTGGGGTTGGAGAAGATCTTCTCGGTGTCGTCGATCTCGACGAGCCGGCCCGGCCTGCCGGTGGCCTCGAGGTTGAAGAATGCGGTCTGATCACTCACGCGCGCCGCCTGCTGCATGTTGTGCGTGACGATCACGATGGTGTAGTCCTGCTTCAGCTCGGCGATCAGATCCTCGATGGCGAGCGTCGAGATCGGGTCGAGAGCGGAGCACGGCTCGTCCATCAGCAACACCTCCGGCTGCACCGCAATGGCGCGGGCGATGCACAGGCGCTGCTGCTGACCACCGGACAGGCCGCCACCGGGCTTGTCGAGACGGTCCTTGACCTCGTTCCACAGGTTCGCGCCGCGCAGCGACCGCTCGGCGATCTCGTCGAGCTTGTTCTTGTCGCGCACGCCCTGCAGCTTGAGGCCGGCGACGACGTTGTCGCGGATCGACATGGTGGGGAACGGGTTGGGGCGCTGGAACACCATGCCGATCGTCTTTCGGACGCCGACCGGATCGACGGACGAGTCGTAGATGTCCTCGCCGTCGAGCAGCACGGAGCCCTCGACGCGGGCACCGGGGGTCACCTCGTGCATTCGGTTGAGCGAGCGCAGCACGGTGGACTTGCCGCAGCCCGACGGTCCGATGAACGCGGTGACGTTCCGCGGCGGCACGGCCAGCGTCACGTCGGCGACGGCGTGGAACTTGCCGTAGAAGATGTTGACGTCCTTGAGGTCCAGACGCTTGGCCATTACCGGCTCCCTACTGGTGTATCGAAATCGGGGGATGTGTGCACGAGGAGGCCTACTTGGTCCGCACCTGGGAGTAGTGGCCGATCACCTTGGCGACGATGTTGAGGACCGCGATGACGAGGATGAGCGTGAGGGCAGCGCCCCAGATCCGCATCGTGCCCGCGTCGGTCGGGTTGTTCATCTCCGCCACCATGACGCCCGGCAGGCTGCCCATCTCGCCGCCGAACAGGTTGAAGTTGATGAACGGCGCGTAGCCCACGAGGATCAGCAGCGGCGCGGTCTCGCCCATGACGCGCGCCAGGGCCAGCATGACGCCGGTGATGATGCCCGGCAGCGCGGTCGGGATCACGATGCGCGCGATGGTCTTCCACTTGGGCACGCCGAGGGCGTAGGAGGCCTCGCGCAGGTCCTGCGGCACGATCCGCAGCATTTCCTCGGTGCTGCGCACGACCACGGGAACCATGAGCAGGACCAGCGCCAGGGACACCGCGAAGGCGGACTTCGGGAATCCGAACGTGGCGATCCACAGGGCGTAGATGAACAGTGCGGCAACGATGGAGGGGACGCCGCTGAGGATGTCCACCATGAACGTGGTGATCCTGCCCAGTCGCGTGCCGGCGCCGTACTCCACGAGGTAGATCGCCACGAAGATGCCGATCGGGATGGAGATCACCGCGCACACCAGGCCCTGCAGCAGGGTTCCGACGAGGGCGTGGTAGATGCCACCGCCCATCGCGGACGCGGACAGCCCGCTCAGGGAGTTCGTGAACCAGGTGGCGCTGGTCAGGGCGGGAATGCCCTTGGCGATCACGGTGATCAGCACCCATGCCAGCGGCACGAGAGCGACCAGTACCGACACCGTGACCAGCACGGTGGCGGCGAGATTCGTTGCGCGCCGACGGGTGCCGACGCCCCGGAAGGTGGGGCCCTTGACCGGCGTCTCGAGGAGTGTGGTCGTCATGGCTTCAGTCCTTCTTTCCTGCGACGACCGCACGCGCCGCGGCGTTGACCACGAAGGTCAGCACGAAGAGCACCAGGCCCGCGGCGATGTAGGCACCGGCCTGGATGTCGTTGTTGAACTCGGCGTATCCCAGCGCGATCTTCGAGGCGATGGTGGCGCCGCCGTCGAACAGCGACCACGAGAACGGCTGCGACGTGGTCCGCAGGATCAGGTACAGCGCCATGGTCTCGCCGAGGGCGCGGCCGAGGCCGAGCATCGACCCGCTGATGTAACCCGACTTGCCGAACGGGATGACCGTGGTCCTGACGACCTCCCAGCGGGTGGCGCCGAGGGCGAGCGCTGCCTCGATGTGGGGAGTCGGCGTCTGCACGAACACCTCCCGGCTCACCGCGGCGATGGTGGGCAGGATCATCACGGCGAGCACGATGCCCGCAGTGAAGATCGTGCCGCCGCCGAGGATCGAACCCGAACCGGAGGCGAACAGCGGGAACCAGCCGAGGCTTTCGTTGAGCCACGTCGCCAGCGGGCGGATCGCCGGGGCCAGGACGAGCAGGCCCCACAGGCCGTAGACGATGGACGGCACGGCGGCGAGCAGATCGATGACGTACGCCAGGGGCTTCTTCAGGCGCGCGGGGCAGTACGAGGTGAGGAAGATCGCGATGCCGAGGGCGACCGGCATCGCGAGGACCAGCGCGAAGAACGACACCAGGACGGTCACCTGGAACAGGTCGAGCACACCGAACGACATCTCGGCGATGTCCTGGGTGACCCACTCGCGGCTGGTGAGGAAGTTGACGGTGTTGCGCTGGAGCGCCGGCACCGCGCGCCAGACGAGGAACACGCCGATGGCCGCGATGATCACCGAGATGAGGACGGCGGACCCGGAGGCCAGCGAACTGAAGATCCGGTCGCCCGGTCTGGTCAGCGGTTTGCTGTCGCCGCGCGCTGGGGTGGTAATCGTGGCCTCCGGGATGTTGCCGTGCGGACCGCCCGCCCCGGACCCGGCGTCGTCGCCGGACCCGGAAGTGCGAGGTGCGGATTTGGTGGGCGCGTCACTCATCTGCGCTCGCAATCTCTCTCTGCTCGTGATCGACGGTACGGTCCGCGGCGCTCATCGGCTAGGCGATGGCGTTGATCGACTCGGTGAGCTTCGCCTTGAAGGACTCGGGCAGCGGCACGTAACCCTGCTCGGCGAGACCCTCCTGGCCCTCGTTGGCGGCGCTGACGAGGAACGACTTCACGGCCGCCGAGGTGTCGGCGTCGTAGCCGGCCGAGCACACGATCTCGTAGGTGGCGAGCATGATCGGGTAGGCCCCCTCCTGCGTCGTCCCGAAGATCGAGCTCAGGTCGAGCGTCAGGTCGCCCTCCCCGGTGGGCGCGAAGGTCGCGGCCTCGATGGCCTTGCCGGCCGACTCGTCGGTCAGCTCCACCGCGCCGGACCCGTTGTCGATCTGCGCGATGCTCAGGCTGTTCTGGTCGGCGAAGGACTTCTCGACGTAGGTGATCGAGCCGGGCGCGCTGGCGACGGCCTGGGCGACACCGGCCGACCCCTTGGCGCCTTCACCGATGCCGCCGGTGAAGTCGGAGCCGGCGCCGGAGGTCCAGGCACCGTTCGAGGCGGCCTCGAGGTACTTCTGGAAGTTGTCGGTGGTGCCCGACGAGTCGGAGCGCACGATCGCGGTGATGGCCGAATCCGGAAGGCTCACACCCTCGTTGAGAGCCGCGATGGCCGGATCGTTCCACTGCTTGATGGTGCCGTTGAAGATCTTGGCGACGGTCTCGCCGTTCAGCACGAGGTTGTCGACGCCGTCGACGTTGTACGCGATGGCGACCGGACCGAAGACCAGCGGCAGGTTCCACGCGGGGTTGCCGGCGCACCGCTCGGCGGCCTGGGCGGCCTGCTCGTCCTTGATGGCGGAGTCGGAGCCGGCGAAGTCGATCTGGTTCGCGATGAACTGGGTGCGTCCGTCACCGGAACCCGACGGGTTGTAGGCGACGTTGACGTTCTTGCCCTTCTCCTGGCAGACCGCGATGTAGGTGGACACGAACTGGTCCATCGCGTTCTTCTGCGCGGACGACCCGGCGGCGGACAGCGTCTCCTTGCCCTCACACGTCGCAGCCGAGGCGGACGCGTCCACGTCCGTCGAGGCGGCATTGTTGTCACTGCCGCATGCGGCCAGGGTGAGGGCACCTGCAGCCACCACACCGAGCAGGGCGCCATTGCGCTTGAGGTTCACTCGTTCTCCTCCGGAATTCGCGACCGGCACGCCCGCGATACGGGCGGCGGCATCAGGCGCGGGGCGATCCCGGCGCCGGACCGGCATGCTGCGGCCCGTAATGGAAAGTTAATGAGGACGGGTTGACGGTTGGACGCCCGAAGGTGAACGCGGCGTGAACGCGAAAAGTACACCTGCAGTCCGTATGGTCGACGTCACACGACGAAGACGGGACGGACGCGTGCGGTACGTGCGCCGTTCACGCGCCGACGTAGGCGAGATCGACGTGGAATCGCTCGAACCCGAGCCGGCCGTAGGTGTGCAGGGCGGCGGTGTTGTCACCCTCGACGTACAGCAGCACCGCGCCGAGGCCGCACTCCTGCAGGTACCGCAGCCCGGCGAGGGTGAGCAGCCGGCCGAGACCGCGTCCCTGCGCTCCGGGGTCGATGCCGACCACGTACACCTCGCCGATCGCCGGTCGGTCCGCCGTGGCGGCGTGCACCTTCGTCCAGTGGAAGCCGAGGAGCCGGTCCGGATCCTGTTCGTCGAAGGCGAGGAACACCCCCTCCGGGTCGAACCAGGACTCGCTGCGGCGCTGCGCGAGATCGCGCTCCGTCCACCGGCCCTGCTCGGGGTGCCAGGCGAAAGCGGCCGCGTTGACCCGCAGCAGTTCGGCATCGTCCTCGGGTCCCCGGTACGTCCGCAGGAGCAGACCGTCGGGGACCTGCAGGGCCGGCAGTTCGGGCTCGCCGAGCGGGCGCCGCAACTGCAGGAGCTCGCGGACCGGCGTCAGGCCGAGCCGCGCCGCGAGCGCCCGGGCGGGCTCGAGGTTGCCGTGCGCCCACACCCGGGTGCCGGCACCTCCGGCCTCGAGCGCCGCGGCGACGAGCCGCGACCCCACACCGTGCCGGCGGTGCGGCGGATCGACGACCACCTCCGCCATGGCCGGGTGCTCCCCGTGGCCGGGGACGAGGTTGGCGTAGCCGACGATCGTGGCGTCCGCCACGGCCACCAGATGCTGCTCGTCACCGTCGCCGGTGAGGGAGTGCAGCACCTGCTCGGACACCGGGGCCGTTCCGTCGGCAGCGTGCGCGCGGGCGACGAGTGCCCGCACCTCGGCGGCTTGCTCGGCGGACAGTCGACTGACGAATTCCACGAGGCGAGCCTAGTCGGCGAACTCGGCGTCCTCGAACTCGACGCTGGTGGAGCCGCCCTTCCCGGTCTTGGTGGTGGGACGCACCGCCTTGTAACCGACGTTGCGGACCGTGCCGATCAGGGACTCGTACTCGGGGCCGAGCTTGGCGCGCAGGCGCCGCACGTGCACGTCGACGGTGCGGGTACCACCGAAGAAGTCGTAACCCCACACTTCCTGCAGCAGTTGCGCGCGGGTGAACACCCGGCCGGCGTGCTGTGCGAGGTACTTGAGGAGCTCGAACTCCTTGTACGTCAGGTCGAGGGGACGGCCGCGCAGCCGAGCGGTGTAGGTGCCCTCGTCGATCGAGAGCTCCCCGAGCGTGATCTTGCCGCTGTTCTCGGGGCCGGCTGCAGCGCCGGACCGGCCGACCAGCAGTCGCAGTCGCGCGTCCAGCTCGGCCGGTCCGGTGGTGGTGAGCAGGATGTCGTCCAGCCCCCACTCCGGGTTCACCGCCACCAGGCCCCCCTCGGTGAGCACGGCGACGACCGGGATCGCCGAACCGGTGCTGCCCAGCAACCGGCACAGGCCGCGGGCGGCAGCCAGGTCGGTGCGGGCATCGACGACCGCGATGTCCGCGGACCCCGCCTCGAGGAGCGACGACACCTCGGTCGGCGCCGGGCGCACCGAGTGCGCGAGCAGCGACAGCGAAGGCAGGACCGCCTCCGGGTCGGGATCGGAGGTCAGCAGCAACAGCTCCACCGTGCCTCCATTCTTCGCGGGCTGCGCGAAACTCGTGTGAACGACGCGCTACAGATTAGCGCCACGAGGGCGTTCACCGGGCAACCGCGCTCGGGAAGCGGTGCGAGCCGTCCGTCACAATGGTGCGGTGCGCAAACTCATCCTCGCTCTCGTGACGCTCGTCGGAGTCGCACTCCTGGTCGATTTCGGCGCCGCGGCGTGGTCCGAGTACCGGGTCTCGCGGGCGCTGCGGGAGGGTGGTGCGCTGACGGCGGACCCGGCGGTGACCATCCACGGGTTCCCGTTCCTGACCCAGGCCCGGGCCGGCCACTACGAGAACGTCGAGATCCGGGCGCAGGGTGTGCCCAGCGGGACGCTCGGTGACATCACGATCGAGGCCAACCTGATCGGTGCCCACGCGGACGCGGGCGAGCTGCTCGACGGTTCGATCCGCACGGTGCCGGTGGACCTGCTGTATGGGCGCGTGATGATCGACGCGACCGAGCTCGGTCAGCTCTACGGCATTCCCGACCTGCAGGTGTCCGCTCCCCCGGCCGACAAGTCCGACGGCACGGGCGGGTCCGGCGGCTCCGGACGCACCACCGCGGGCGGGGTCGTCCTCACCGGCACGGTTCCGGTGGGCCCGGTCTCCGCGGAGGTCAGCGTGCAGGCGAACCTGCTGCTCGAGGGCGACACGGTGCGCATCGTGGCGTCGGACCTGTACTTCGGTCCGGAGGGACAGGCGGACTTCACCGTCCCGGATCCTCTGAAGCCGACGGTGCTGGGTCTGTTCACCACCACGATCGAACCCCAGAATCTGCCGTTCGGGGTGCGCCCGACCGCGGTCGAGGCCCGCGGCTCGACGATTGTGATCGAGGGTGAGGCACACCGGACCACGATCGATCTCGAGGAGGTGCAGCGCCTGTGACCGCTGTCGTCGTCCTGCTGGTGGTGGTGGCTGCCGCCCTGATCGTCGGGACCGTCCTGCGGGCCCGCGAGGGCAAGGTCCGCGTCGTCGATCCGGCCCCGGTGCCGGGGCCGGATCCGCTGTTGGCGGCGGTGGGGGTGGGCACCGGCGATGCGCCGGTGGTGCTGCACTTCTCCGCGGACTGGTGTGGACCGTGCGCCGCGGTGCGCCGGGTCGTCGCTCAGGTGGTCGCCGACCTCGCGGCCACCGGCGACGGATTGCCCGTACCCCGCGATCTCGAACTGGACATCGACGAGAACCCGCAGCTGGCAAAGGAACTCGGCGTGCTGTCGTTGCCGACGACGTTCCTGTTCGACGCCGCCGGCACCGAGAGGTACCGGGTCTCGGGGGTGCCGACCGCGGCCGACCTGCGGGCCGCGCTGGTGCCGCTGCGCACCCCCTAGGCCCCCGATCCGGCGAGACGTCGGCTAAGCTGCCTGCCGTGTCGACCTGCCGAGAGCTCATGCTCACCCGACGCCGCACAGTCGATCTGTGCCGCCTCGGCGGCTTCTGCTGTACCTGCTGCTGATCACCCCGGCCGAGACGTCCGACCGTCTCCGCGGCATCCGCTGCCGCCACCGGTGTGATCCGGTTGTCACCGCGCCGGTCCGCCCTCACGCGTCCCCACCCAGCAGGAGCACCACCCATGTCCACCTCTGCCACCACCACCGCCACCACCCACGGGAGCCGGCAGGTAGATGTCCGCGGCCCCCGGTTCGCGGCGTGGATCACCACCGCCGTCCTCGTCGTCGTCCTGGTCGTCGCGTCGGTCTCGACCGCGGTGGCCGGCGTACTGCTCGCCGCCCAGACCGTGGTGTTCGCGGCCGGCGCAGCCCTCGGGCCGCGCCGCAGCCCCTACGGCCTGCTCTTCGCGCGGTTCGTGGCGCCCCGGTCGAGCGCGCCCACCGAGACGGAACCGGTCGCCCCGCTGCGGTTCGCGCAGGTCGTGGGGTTCGTGTTCGCCGCCGTGGGGACCTTCGCCTTCCTCCTCGGCGCCGACCTGACCGGGCTGGTCGCCACCGGATTCGCACTGTTCGCCGCCCTGCTCAACGCCGCGTTCGGGGTGTGCCTCGGGTGCCGGATCTATCCGCTCGTGGCCCGGTTCCGGGCCGTCGCCGCCTGACCACCGTTCCCTCCGCACCGTTCCACTCGACCCGAGAGTGTCAGCACCGAAAGGAAACTCCATGGCTCGCTCCGACGTCCTGGTCTCAGCAGACTGGGCAGAGCAGAACCTCCACGCACCGAATACCGTGTTCATCGAGGTCGACGAGGACACCGCCGCCTACGACGGCGGGCACATCGAAGGTGCGATCAAGCTCGACTGGCGCAAGGACCTGCAGGACGGCGTCCGTCGCGACTTCCTGAACCGGGAGCAGTTCTCCGCCCTGCTGTCCGCGAAGGGCGTCGCCGACGACGACACCGTCGTGCTCTACGGCGGCAACAACAACTGGTTCGCCGCCTACGCGTACTGGTACTTCAAGTTCTACGGGCACCGGGACGTCAAGCTCCTCGACGGCGGCCGCAAGAAGTGGGAGCTCGACGGACGCCCGCTGTCCAAGGACGAGGTCACCCGCCCGGCCACCGAGTACAAGGCGCAGGAGCCGGACTACTCGATCCGCGCCTTCCGCGACGAGGTGATCGACGCGATCGGCACCAAGAACATCATCGACGTCCGCTCCCCCGACGAGTTCTCCGGCAGGATCCTCGCCCCGGCCCACCTGCCGCAGGAGCAGGCCCAGCAGCGCGGCCACGTCCCGGGTGCGATCAACATCCCGTGGAGCACCACCGCCAACGAGGACGGCACCTTCAAGTCGGACGACGACCTCGAGGCCCTCTACCGGGCCAAGGGTTTCGACGACAGCCGCGAGACCATCGCCTACTGCCGGATCGGTGAGCGCTCGAGCCACACCTGGTTCGTGCTGCAGGAGATCCTCGGCAAGAACAACGTCAAGAACTACGACGGCAGCTGGGTCGAATACGGCTCGCTCGTCGGAGCCCCTATCGAGTTGGAGGTTCGCTGACCATGTGTGGTGCACCCGTTCAGTCCCAGACCCTGCCCGCCGGCGTCGACGTCGAGAAGGAGACGGTTCTGACCGGCCGTGTCGTCGACACCGACGGCCAGCCGGTCGGCGGCGCCTTCGTGCGCCTGCTCGACGGCACCGGTGAGTTCACCGCCGAGGTCGTCGCCTCCGGCACCGGTGACTTCCGTTTCTTCGCCGCGCCCGGCGACTGGAAGGTCCGCGCGCTGTCCGGCCGCGGCAACGGTGACGTCGCCGTGAGCCCGACGGCCCCCGGCGTCCACCACGTCGAGGTCACGGTCGCGAAGTAGGACCGATCCGGCGGGGCCCGTTCCTTTCGGGGAACGGGCCCCGCCGTCGTTCGTCAGTTCTGCGGCTGTCCGCTCACCCGCTCGGCTTCGGCGAGCGCGACGATCCAGTCGACGATCCGCTCGCTGTCCCAGTACCAGGGATCGTGCGGGTTGGTGTTCCAGTAGCCGATGTGCTGGACGAAGCCCAGCAGGATGTACGGCTCGACGAACAGATCGACGATGCCGCTGTTGTCGTCGACGAAGCCGACTCCCTCGGCGCGCAACTTCTCCAGCACGATGGGCCGGCCCGGGCCGACGGCCCAGTCGCGGATCTCCCGCATCCGTTCGGGGCTCACGTCGGCGCTCGGATCCACGGGGTAGGTCTTGTCGACGACCTTGCGCAGCACGTCGAGGAGGGATTCGTCGGACTCCCACCAGTCGTCCCGGGTGACGATGTGCGCGGCGGCGCGGGCCGCCGTCACCGCCACCGTGCGTCCCAGGTCGTCGACGGTCTGCATCGGGTCGATCAGGGTGAACCGCATCTGCCCGAGCATGCCGAGGGCCAGCTCGAGGACCGCGATGTCCTCGGGGGCGTCGCACGCCACGTCGTAGCGCCGGCACGAGTACACCACCCGGTCGGCCAGCGCTCCGTAGTCGGCGGGCTCGGAGGACATGAATCCGCCGCCGCGCGGACCGGCCCCGCCGAGCGAGTCGACCCCCGCGGGGCGGTACGGGTCACCGACGAGGACGACTCCGGCGATGTCGTCCGGGGCGACATGGGCGTCGTCGGGCCGGTGCCCGAGTTCGCGGCTCACCCGTTCGATCACCTCGGCGCCGACGCTGTACCCGACGAGGGCGAACCGGGTGCGCTCCCCGCAGGCGCGCTTGCGTTCGTCGAGGATGCGGTTGGTGGACGCGACACCCGCCGCCACCGAGTCCTGATAGGTGGGCACGTCCTCGAACAGGCCGAGACCGTAGGTGGCCGGGTACGGAACGTACATCCAGCCGATCGTGCCCGGCCGGTCCGCGGTGGCCTCACCGGCCGGGACCGTCACGTTGCCCACCCAGTTCGACCACAGCTGACGCGACTCCTCGACCACGGGGTCGCGGTCGGCCTCGGAGTCGGTGGCGCCGGAAACCGCCACGATCAGCAGATCGGGGCACTCGAGTGCGTAGTTGTCGGGATGGACGCCGGGCCCGGACGAACCGCTGTTCGACCCCGCCCCGGGGACGGCGACCGCGTCGGGCGGGATCAGCGACAGGGCCGCGAGGACCGCGGCAACCGGCAGCAGCAGACGGATGGAGCGCACACGACCTCCGAATCGGGCTTTCCGGGCGAAAGGCCCGCCCGGCCCCGTGCACGGTACTATCCCGCGCGCCGCGTCGCGCGCCCGGTGGGGACGTCGGTTTTCGCGCTTTCCGGACGCCGTCTAGGATATGGCCGTGGTCATCTTCTTCGAAGCGCTCCTTGTCCTGGCGGCCGTGCTCATCACATGGTTCGCGGTGTACGTCCTCTACCGTCTGGTGACCGATCAGCCGTGAGTGCCGAGTCCGGTGAGGAACGGGAAGTCGTCCGCGGCAGCGGCGACAAGGCCGTCGCCGACGCCCTCGAACGGGCCAAGGCGACTGCCGACAAGAACGTCCCGATCCTGAGCGGTCTGCCCGTCCCCGACGACACCGCGAATCTGCGCCTCGGTCCGGACATGCATCCGGAGCTGCTGGCGCTGCTGCCCATGGTGGGTGTGTGGCGGGGCGAGGGCGAGGGCAACGACCCCCGCACCGGCGACTACCGCTTCGGCCAGCAGATCGTGGTCACCCACGACGGCGGCAACTACCTCGTGTGGGAGGCCCGTTCGTGGCGCCTCGACGAGGAGGGCGCCTACAGCGGTCCGGATCGCCGGGAGAGCGGCTTCTGGCGGGTCGCCGGCACCGGCGCGCCCGGCAGCGAGGATCCGGAAACCCTCGAGTTGCTCCTGAATCACAGCTCCGGCGTCGTCGAGCTGTACTACGGCACCGCTCTGACCCAGTCGTCCTGGGAACTGGCGACCGACGTGGTGATCCGCAGCCAGTCCGGCGAGGTGGTCGGCGGCGCCAAGCGCCTGTACGGCATCGTCGAGGGCGGCGACCTCGCCTACGTCGAGGAACGGGTCACCGCGGACGGGGACCTGCGGCCGCACATGTCCGCGCGGCTCGCTCGCTACATCGGTTGATCCTCACGGGTTGATCCTCGCGCCGGGGAATCCGTTCCGTCACCGGGCTCGGCGTCCGGATCCGGCACGGCGCGGGTGACGACGACGGGCTCCGGAGCGGGCCGCTGCTCGGCGGCCTCGAGTTCCTCGGCGGTGCGCACCCGGCTCCACTGCCGGGTCACCGGCTCGGCCCGCTCCCCCAGGTCGTCGCGGATCCCCTTGACGAGGCTGTACATCATCACGAAGCCGATCACGAAGAACGGCAATCCGATCACCGTGATGACCTGCTGCAGCGCGTCGAGATCGTCCTTCCCGGTGGCCACGAGCATGGTCGCGGCGACGAGACCCATCAGGACCGCCCAGAACAGGCGCTGGTGCAGCGGCACCCGTCCCTCGTTGCCGGCGGCCATCATGTCCAGGACCATCGCGGCGGAGTCGACCGAGGTGATGAAGAAGATCACCACGATCACCACGGCGAAGAACGACATGACGCCGGCCCACGGGAAGTTGCCGAGGAACTCGAACAGGGCGCCGGGAATGTCGCCGTCGCCGACGACCCGGTCGGCGAGACCACCCGAGCCGTTCAGCTCGATGTCGAACGAGGCCATTCCGAACACGCTGAACCAGATCACCGAGAACAGCACGGGCAGCCCGAGGACGCCGGCGACGAACTCGCGGATGGTGCGGCCGCGGGAGATGCGCGCGATGAAGATCCCGACGAACGGCGCCCACGTGATGGTCCACGCCCAGTAGAAGACGGTCCAGGTGTTCTGCCAGCCGGTGTCGCCGAACGTATCGTTCCAGAACGCGAGCCGCGGCAGCATGCTGCCGTAGATGCCGACGGACTCGATCATGCCCTTGAGCAGGAACAGGCTGGGTCCGGTGACGAGGACGAAGGCCAGCAGCGCGACGGCCATGCCGATGTTGAGGTTCGACAGCCGCTTGATGCCGCGATCGAGACCGAGCGCCACCGACGTCCCCGCCGCCACGGTGACCACCGCGATCAGGACGATCTGGACGAGCCCGTTCTGGGGGAGGCCGAACAACTCGGCGAGGCCGGCGTTGACCTGCAGAGTCCCCAGTCCCACCGACGTGGCCACGCCGAACACGGTGCCCACGATCGCGATCACGTCGATGGTCTTGCCGATGGGTCCGTAGATCCGGCCACCCAGGATCGGGGCGAAGATGGAACTGACGCGCGGCGGCAGCTTGCGCTTGTAGATGAAGTAACCGAAGCACAGGCCGGGCAGCGCGAAGATCGTCCAGGTGTGCAGCCCGAAGTGGTAGAGCGTGAAGCCGATGGCCTCGGTGGCGGCGGCCGCGGACCCCGGTTCGACGTCCTGCATCGGCGGGTTCGCGAAATGGGAGATCGGTTCGGCCACGCCCCAGAACATCAGGATCGTGCCGATGCCGGCGGCGAACAGCATTCCGAACCACGCCGGAGTGGAGTGTTCGGGCCGGTCGTCGTCGCCGCCGAGCCGCACCCGGCCGTAGTGCGTGAACGCGAGACCGACCAGGAAGACCAGGAAGGTGGACACCCCCAGGATGTAGAACCAGCCCAGGTTCGTCATGATCCAGCCCGACACGGAACTGAACAGGTTGTCGACAGCCGTGGTGAACGCGATCGTCACGACGACGAACACGAGGGCGATCAGCGCGGAGGCGAAGAACACCCCGGGCGACGTACGAAGGCGTAACAGGCCGTGCGCTCGCTCGAGCATGAGGACACCTTTCGTTCGGGACGCGAGGCGCACGCGCCGCCTACCGCGAACGGGGGTACCCCGAACTGCGCGTTCGCACACCTGCCGGACACGCAAACGGCCCCCGAGCCGTTCTCCGCGGACGCTTGGTCGGCGGATTCCGGTCGGACGGACCGGATGGCTCGGGGGCCGGGTGACTGCGTGGTATTCGCCGGCCGCTGGGCGGTCGACAATCCCGTCGTCGATGACAGCGGCTAGCGCGCAGCCACCTCACGTGTCCGATACTTCAATTCAGACCACCTCCTTTCTCGTGTACGCCCGAAAGTACGCGCCGCTCAGACCGCGGGCAACGAGTTTTTCCCCAGGCGAACGACGAGGTCGGCTGAGGTGTCGCCGGGCAGCTGGTGGGTGACGACGACGACGGTGCGCTCAGGTGCGACGAATCCGGCGTCCCGGTCCAGCAGCAGTCGTTGCAGCTGCGCACCGTCCGCGGCGTCGAGGTGCTCGGTGGGCTCGTCGAGCAGCAGCACCCGCGCGGGGGACACCAGGGCCCGAGCGAGCAGCAACCGGCGCCGCTGGCCCCCGGAGACGGCGCGCGCCCCGCCGACGAGCGTGCTGTGCAGTCCTTCGGGCAGCCCGGCCACCCACTCCCCCAGCCCGACGTCGCCGAGCACGGCCAGCGCCTCGGCCTCGGTGAGGTCGCCGCGGGCCACCCGCAGGTTCTCGAGCACGGACGTCTCGAACAGGTGGGCGTCCTCGGCGAAGAATCCCACCGTCCGCCGCAGGGCGGCCGGGTCGAGTTCGGCGAGCGGCACACCGCCGAGGGTGACCGTCCCGGCGGCGGGTTCGAGCAGCCCCGCGAGGGTCATCAGCGTGCTGGTCTTGCCGCTGCCGCTGCTCCCGACGACGGCGATGCGCGTGCCGGGTGGCAGGTCGAGCGTGAGGGGCCCGGCGGCGGGGCCGCCGGGCCAGCCGCTGCGCAGAGCGACGGCACGCAGGTGGCACGGTTCGACGACGGGCCGGGTGCCGTGCGGCACCGGCCGGTCGGCACGGTCGAGCAGGTCGACGATGCGGCGTGCCGCGATCCGGGCGCGGGTGAGGGTGACGGCAGCACCGGGCAGCGCCGCGGTGGCTTCGAACGCGGACAGGGGCAGCAGCACGAGGATCCCGAGGGACATCGGACTCGCACCCCCGTCGGCGTAGAGCGCGATGCCGACGAGCAACGCCCCGAGAACACTTGCTCCGACCGAGAGGGGGACGGCGGCCTCCGCGTAGGCCGCGGGGACGGCCGCCCGGTCGGTGGCGCGCACCGCGTCGGCACCGGCGCGGCGGGCCCGGCCGACGGCCTGCGGGAGCAGGCCCGCGACCCGCAGTTCTGCGGCGTGGTCGAGCGCGGTGACCGCGTCGCGGGAGAACCGGAGGCGGGCGGCGGCGCTGTCGGCTTCGGCGCGGGCCGCGGCGCGGGCGGACACCCAGGGGGCTACGACGCCGGTGACGAGCAACGCGACGGCGAGGATCGCCGCGGCGGGCGGGGAGATCAGCGCGAGCCAGCCGACGGCGGCGAGGGCGAGGACCGCGGCGACGGCGATGGGCACCAGTGCCCGCACCACCACGTCGCCGAGGGCGTCGACGTCGGCGCCGGTGCGGGCGAGCAGGTCCCCGCGGCGCAGACCGGCGGAGGCCACCGGGTCGCCGTCGGCGAGGCGCCGGTAGACCCGGGTGCGGGCGGCGGTGGTCCCCCGGAGGGCGGTGTCGTGGCTCGCGATTCGCTCGAGGTAGCGGAACAGCCCGCGGGAGATGCCCAGGGCCCGGACGGCGACGACGGCGACCGTCAGGTCCAGCACCGGGGGCATCTGCCACGCCCGGATGATCAGCCAGGCCGACAGGCCGGCGAGCGCGAGGGCGCTGCCCAGGGTGGCGACGCCGGCGGCGACGGCGGCGGCGACCCGTCCGGGGCGCAGTTCGAGCAGCGCCAGGGCCCGGCGCAGATCGTTCATCACCGCTCCCCCGTACCGGGCGCCGCGTCGCCGTGGGAGACGACCCGCACGCCGGAGTCGGAGACGACCCGAACGCCGGAGTCGGAGACGACCCGAACGCCGGAGTCGGAGACGACCCGAACGCCGGAGTCGGAGACGACCCGAACGCCGGAGTCGGAGACGACCCGAACGCCGGAGTCGGAGACGACCCGAACGCCGGAGTCGGAGACGACCCGAACGCCGGAGTCGGAGACGACCCGAACGACGGAGTCGGCGATCGCGAGGATGCTGGGGCGGTGCGCCACGATCACCACGGTGCGTCCGCGACGCGCCAGTTCCCGCACCGTCTCGAGGACCGTGGTCTCGGTCGCGTCGTCGAGGTGGGCGGTGGGCTCGTCCAGCAGCAGGACGGGACGGTCCGCGGCGAGGGTGCGGACGAGGGCGAGCCGTTGCCGCTGCCCGAGCGACAGTCCGCTGCCCTCGGCGCCGACGACGGTGTCCCAGCCGCCGGGCAACTCGTCGAGCACTTCATCGAATCGCGTTGCCGCACAAATCTCTTCGAGTCCGTCGGTGGTGAGATCCACGCCCGTGAGGCGCAGGTTGTCCGCCAGCGTACCGGGGAGCAGCACGGGCCGCTGGGGCAGCCAGGCCACCTGCTCCCACCATGCGTCGTCGGCCGTCACGGGACGACCACCGACCTCGACGCTCCCCTCCGCCGGCTCCGCGAGTCCGAGGACGGCGAGCAGGGCCGTCGACTTGCCGGCACCGTTCGCCCCGGCCAGCACGGTCACGGCGCCCGGCCGGCACACCGCATCGAGCCGGTGCGGGGCGTATCCGTCGCGGCTCGCGACACTGAGATTCGTCAACGTCAGCTCGGCCGAGGTCGCATCGAATCCGGCACCGGCGGTGGCCGAAGGGGTGGCGGCCGCGCGGTCGAGGATCGTGAATGCGCGCTCGGCAGCCGCCTTGCCGTCCTCGGCGGCGTGGAACTTCGCGCCCACCGTGCGCAGCGGCAGGTACGCCTCGGGGGCGAGGATCAGCGCGACGACGCCGGCCTCGAGGGCCATGTCGCCGTAGACGAGGCGCAGACCGATGCTCACCGCGATCAGCGCGACGGAGAGGGTGGCGAGCCATTCGAGCACGGTCCCGGACAGGAACGCCACGCGCAGCGCGGACATGGTGGTGCGACGGTGGTCGTCGCCGAGCTCGCGCACCTTCTCTGCCGGGCCCTGTTCCCGGCCGAGTGCGCGCAACGTGGGCAGACCGGCGATCAGGTCGAGCAGCTGGGCCGAGAGCGTCGTCATGGTCTGCAGCGTGCGGTCGGCCTTGCCCTTGGTCAGCAGCCCGATGAGGATCATGAACGCCGGGATGAGTGGCAGCGTCACGACGACGATGATCGCCGAGGTGAGGTCCTGGAATGCGATGACCACCACGGTGATCGGGGTGAGCGTGACGGCGAGCAGCAGGGCCGGCACGTATCCGGTGAGGTACTCCGACAGCCCGCCGAGCCCGCGGGTGAGCACCGTGGCGATCTCGTCGCGGCGTGGTTCGAGTTCCCGCGGCGGCAGCCGGGTCGCCGCCGCGAGCACCTCGTGCTCGAGTTCGGCGACGACCCGGCTCGCCGAACGGTGCGCGAACCGGGACTGCACCCACGTGACCAGGGTGCGCACGGTGACGGCCCCCGCCAGGACCAGCAACTCGGTCCGCCATTCCCCGAGTTCCGCGGTGCCGGTGGTGAGCACCCCCGCGAGGACCGCACCGATCGCGAGCGCGGACACGACGATCATCGCGACGTTGATCGTGGCCGTGACGAGGGTGAGCACCAGGTAGCCGCGGGCGGTGGCGGAGTAGCGCCACAGCCGCGGGTCGATCGGCCCGCGACGCCGTGGCGCATCCGCCGCTCCGGGAGCGGAGCCGAACGGACGCACCGCGGCGTCGGCGGGCGCGGTCATTTCGCCCCGAGCGACAGACCGATGGACTTCGGGATGTGCTTGGTGGAGATGCGCTGACGGAACACCCAGTACGTCCAGCCCTGGTAGATCAGGACCACCGGCGTGACGATCACCGCCGCCCACGTCATGACCTTCAGTGTGTACGGACTCGACGACGCGTTCTCGATCGTCAGCGACAGGGTGTCGCCCAGCGTGGACGGCATGACGTTCGGGAACAGCGATCCGAACAGCAGGACGACGGTGCCGACGATGGCGACCGTGGTGAACACGAACGCCCAGCCCTCACGCTCCGCGCGGGTGAGCGCGACGACGGCGAGCAGCGCAGCCGCCGCGGCGCCGACGAGCAGCCACGTCCAGGTCTTGCCGTAGGCGAGTTGCGTCCACAGCACGAAGGATCCGGCAACGACGACCGCCGGAACGGCGAGACGTGCGGCGAGGGCCACGGCGTCCTCGCGCACCTCGTCGGCGGACTTCAGGGCGATGAAAACCGCGCCGTGCAGCGCGAACACCAGCGCGGTGGTGGCACCACCGAGCAGCGCGTACGGGTTCAGCAGGTCGAAGAAGCCGCCGATGTACTGCTTGTTCTCGTCGATGGCGACGCCGCGGACGATGTTCGCGAACGCCACGCCCCACAGCACGGCCGGTACCCAGGAGCCGAAGACGATGCCCCAGTCGCAGCGCCGCCGCCAGGTGGGGTCGTCGATCTTGCCGCGGTACTCGATCGCCACGACCCGGACGATGAGACCGAGCAGGATCAGCAGCAGGGGCAGGTAGAACCCCGAGAACAGGGTGGCGTACCACTCGGGGAACGCGGCGAACATCGCGCCGCCCGCGGTCAGCAGCCACACCTCGTTGCCGTCCCACACCGGCCCGATGGTGTTGAGCAACACCCGGCGGCGGGTGTCGGCCGTCTCGGTGCGGCCGCGGCCGAGCACCGGCATCAGCATGCCGACACCGAAGTCGAAGCCCTCGAGCACGAAGTATCCGGTGAACAGCACCGCGATCAGGACGAACCAGACCTCTTGAAGTCCCATGACCGATCTCCTAGTACGCGAAGGACAGCTGCTTGGGCCGGCCGGTGTCGTCGGGTTCGTCGTCGTGCTCGCCCGGCGGGTGAGCGTCGTGCGGCAGCGGGCCCTCGAGGGTGTAGCGGCGGATCAGCCAGAACCACACGACGCCGAGCGCACCGTAGACGACGGTGAAGGCCACCAGGGAGGCGATCACGGCGCCGGCCGAGTTGTTCGACACGCCCTGGTCGACGGTCAGCCGGATCATGTCCACGCCCGTCGGGTTGGGGTGCACGACCCACGGCTGGCGGCCCATCTCGGTGAAGATCCAGCCGGCGCTGTTGGCCAGGAACGGCGTGGGGATGGCGAGGATGCTCAACCAGCCGAACCACTTCTGGTCGGGGACGCGGCCGCGGCGGGTCACCCACAGACCGGCGACGGCCAGCGCTGCCGACCCGGCGGCCAGGCCGATCATGGCGCGGAACGACCAGTAGGTGACGAACAGGTTGGGGCGGTAGTTGCCGGGACCGAATTGCTGCTCGTACTGGTCCTGCAGGTCTTCGACGCCCTGCAGGGTGACGCCGGTGAACTCGCCCTGCGCGAGGTACGGCAGCACGTACGGCACCTCGAGGACGTGGATGACGCCGTCGCAGTTGTTGTGCGTACCGATCGTCAGGACCGAGAACTTGGGGTCGGTCTCGGTGTGGCACAGCGACTCCGCGGACGCCATCTTCATCGGCTGCTGTTCGAACATGAGCTTCGCCTGGATGTCGCCGCTGACGAAGAGCGCGACACCGGAGACGATCATCACGAGCATGCCGAGCCGGGCGGCGGGCCGGAACATGCCGCGGGCCTCGCCTTCGAGCCGGTCGGCCTCGACCGGCTCGGCCTGCGCGGCGCGGCGCATGTTGCGCACCATCCACCAGCCGGCGATGCCGGCGACGAACGTGCCGGCGGTGAGGAACGCCCCGGCGACGGTGTGCGGGAACGCCGCGAGCGCGGTGTTGTTGGTCAGCAGTTCCCAGATGCTCGTCAGTTCCGCACGCCCGGTCTCGGGGTTGTACGTCGCGCCGACGGGGTGCTGCATGAACGAGTTGGCGGAGATGATGAAGTACGCGGAGGCGTTCACGCCGATCGCGACCAGCCAGATCGTCGCCAGGTGGACCAGTTTCGGTAGCCGGCCCCATCCGAAGATCCACAGGCCGAGGAAGGTCGATTCGAGGAAGAACGCCACCAGGCCCTCGAGCGCCAGCGGGGCGCCGAAGACGTCCCCGACGAAGCGGGAGTATTCGCTCCAGTTCATGCCGAACTGGAATTCCTGCACGATGCCGGTGGCCACGCCGAGGGCGAAGTTGATGAGGAAGAGCTTGCCGAAGAACTTCGTCAGGCGGTACCAGTGGTCCTTCTTCGTGACCACCCACATGGTCTGCATGACCGCGATGAGCGGGGCGAGACCGATGGTCAGCGGGACGAGGATGAAGTGATAGACGGTGGTGATGCCGAACTGCCACCGGGACAGGTCCAACACATCCATGGCTACTCCGAGGTAACGCCCAGGGACAGGCTCCGAGTCCGGGGCGCGGGCTCGGGGCCTCGGACTCTGTGCACAAGGAACCATCCGCCGCACGCGTCGGTGACCTTGTTACTACTTACAGTAGTAGAAGTGGGCAGGAGCGTCGACGGTGTCGACCGACACATCCCCGCGCTCGCGTGCGCCGGACCGGCCCGCGACGGGGGATCCGGCGCTCACTCGACCGCGGCGTCCACCAGGGCCTCGACCTCGCCGACCAGGGACCGCCGGGACAGATCGTGCCCGTCGAGGGTGTGCACCCGCGCCGCCAGCGCGACGCTCGAGACCAGCCAGACGCCATCTGCCACAACGAGATCCGCAGGACGGACCGGCTCGTACCGCACCACGAAGTTGTGGTCGCCCGCGACGTCGAACAGCGCCTGCTGGGTGGTGCCGGGCAGGATTCCCTGCTCGGGCGGCGGGGTGATCAGCGTGCGCCCGCGCGCGACGAGGACCGACGAACGTGGCCCTTCCAACACGAAACCCTCGCTGCTGATGTAGATCACATCGTCGGCCCCGAGGGACTCCGCATGCCGCAGCGCCGCCATGTTCGTCGCGTAGGACAGGGTCTTGGCGCCGAGCAGCTGCCACGGCGCCTTCGACGCGAGATCCACCGAATACCCGCGCTCGAGCGTCACCACGGACACACCGTCCGCGCGGGCCTTGTACACCCGTTCGGCCACCGGGGTCAGCAACAGGAACGCCGTCGGCTCACTGCCACCCTCCCGGCCGCGGGTGTACACCAGGCGCAACGCCCCTTCCCGCTCCGCGTCCCACTGCTCGACCGCGACGTCGATCGCCAGCCGCCAGTCGTCGCGGTCGGGCGTCGGCAGCCCCGCCGCCGCGGCGGAGGACACGAGCCGGCTCAGGTGCTGCTCGACGGTCCGTGCCCGCCCACCGCGCACGAGGAGGGTCTCGAACACCCCGTCGCCGCGCAGCACCCCGATGTCGTCCGCGTGCAGCAGCGGCACGTCCGCGTCCCGAACCTCGCCGTCCAGCGTCACCAGCACCCGCTCAGCCATGCGCACACCCTATCCATTCCGCCGGGCGCAGACCCGCGCTCCTAGACTGATGTCGTGGCCGACACTCCCTTTGTGACCGACAGCCCACTTCTCGCTCGTCCCGGTGCCGTTCCCGCGCCGGCCGGCACCCCGGACACGGGACTGCCCTGGCACTACGGCGATCCGTTCGGCGAACAGCGGGCCGCCCTCACCGGCGTGGCCGTCGTCGACCGTTCGACCCGGTTCGTCGTCGCGATCTCCGGCGAGGAGCGCCTGAGCTGGTTGCACACCATCTCCAGCCAGCACGTCGCGCAGCTGCCCGACGGCACCTCGGCGGAGAACCTCAGCCTCGATGCGCAGGGCCGCGTCGAGCACCACTTCGTGCAGACCGACCTCGACGGCGTCACCTGGATCGACACCGAACCGCAGCGCGGGCCGGACCTGTTGACGTTCCTCAGCAGAATGGTGTTCTGGTCCAAGGCCGAGCCGCGGGACGGCAACGAGATGGCCGTGCTGAGCCTGCTCGGGCCGCGCGCCGGCGATGCCCCCGTCCTGGCCGCGCTGGGCATCGACGCCCTGCCCGCCGACGTCTACGCCGCGGTCGCCCTGCCCGGCGGCGGGCTCGTCCGGCGCATGCCCTGGCCCACCGACGACGCGTGGGACCTGCTCGTCCCCCGCGAGCGGCTCACCGACGTGTTCGCCGCCCTGGTCGACGCCGGCGCCCGCCCGGCCGGAACGTGGGCGTTCGAGGCGCTGCGCGTCGTCGCGCTCCGCCCGCGGATCGGTCTCGACACCGACGAGCGCACCATCCCGCACGAGGCCCGCTGGATCGGCGGCCCGGCCGAGCACGGCGCCGTCCATCTCGACAAGGGCTGCTACCGGGGGCAGGAGACCGTCGCGCGGGTGC
Source organism: Rhodococcus ruber NBRC 15591 (assembly GCF_001894945.1). GTDB lineage: Bacteria > Actinomycetota > Actinomycetes > Mycobacteriales > Mycobacteriaceae > Rhodococcus > Rhodococcus ruber. The sequence continues at coordinate 68,745 of NZ_BCXE01000007.1, read as the reverse complement.
ACAATCTCGGCAAGCCGCCCCGGCATCTCGTCCTGCTGCACCTCGACGGCTCCGCCGAGGGCCGGCCCGAACCCGGGGACCCGGTGACCGCCGACGGCCGCGGCGTGGGGCGGCTGGGCACCGTGGTCGACCACTTCGAGCTCGGCCCCGTCGCGCTGGCCCTGATCAAGCGGAACGTGCCCGTCGGCACGGCCCTCGTCGCCGGGCCCTGCGCCGCGGCGATCGATCCGGACTCGATCCCCGACGACGCCACCGTGCAGGCCGGCCGGCTCGCCGTGGAACGGCTCCGGGGTCGGTGAGCCACCGGAACCCGCCGACCGGACGGGTCGAGGCGGTCTGCACGGTGCACACCGTCCGCGTCAGCGGCACCCGTCGTGTCGCGCACACGGCCATCGACAAGCGTCCCGTGACCGGCCCCGTGCAGGTCCGCCGGCTCGGCCTGGCCGGCGACCGGCAGTGCGACACCGCCCACCACGGCGGTCGCCACAAGGCGGTCTACGCGTACGCCGAGGACGAGGCACGTCGCTGGGCCGACGAGCTCGGCCGCGAACTGCCCGCGGGGTGGTTCGGCGAGAACCTGCGCGTGAGCGGGATCGCCGCCTCGGATGCGGTGATCGGCGAGCGCTGGCGGATCGGCGCGCTCGGTCTGCTCCTCGAGGTCACCGGGCCGCGCACGCCGTGCGGCACCTTCGGGGTGTGGGCGCAGGAACCGGGCTGGGTGCGGCGGTTCGCCGCGCGCGGCGACACCGGGGCCTATCTGAAGGTGCTCGCCGAGGGCCCCGTCGAGGCGGGCGACGGGATCTTCGTCGTGCACGTACCCGAACACGGCGTGACCGTGCGGGACCTGTTCACCGGCCGGGATCCGGCGCGGATCGCGGAGATGCTCGCGCAGCAGGACGACCTGTCCCCTAGTGTCGCCGACAAGGCTCGCAGACGAGTCGCCGGACGAGAGGTGCAGGTGGAGTATTGAGCGTCGAACTCGTGGAAGTGGTGCGATCGGGGTTCCGCGAATGCGTGCACCGCGGCTCGCTCGTCGTACTCGACCCGGCCGGCGACGTGCGGCTCGCACTGGGCGAGATCCGCACGCCGATCTATCCGCGGTCGTCGAACAAGCCGCTGCAGACGGTGGCGCTGCTGCGGCAGGGCTTCGTGCCCCGCTCGACGGAGGAACTCGCGATCGCGACGGCCTCGCACGAGGGCGAGGCCGGGCACGTCCGGCTGGTGGAGGCGCTGCTCGCCGGGCACGGATTCACCGAGGACGACCTGCAGTGCCCGCCGGATCTGCCGGGCAACGAACCGGCCCGGGCGACGATCGTCGCCGCCGGTCACCCCCGGCGGACGGTGTACATGAACTGCTCCGGCAAGCACGCCGCGATGCTCGCGACGTGCGCCGCGAACGGCTGGCCCGTCCGCGCCGGCGCGGACGAGCCGGGCTACCTCGACTCCGCCCATCCGCTGCAGCAGGCCGTGGTCGAGACGGTCCTCGACCTCGCGGGCGACGTCGAGGACACCGATCTCGGCATCGACGGGTGCGGCCTGCCGATCGTGCCGCTGCCCCTGGTCAATCTCGCCCGGGCCTATTCGCGGCTGGCGACGGCCGGGCCCGGGACGCCGGAACGGGCCGTGGCCGACGCGATCCGGAGTCATCCGCACCTCGTCTCGGGCACCGGCAAGGACGACGCCCGGTTGATGCCCGCGGTGCCGGGACTGCTGTGCAAGGCCGGGGCGGACGGCGTGCACGCGGGTGCCCTGCCGGACGGCACCGCGTTCGCACTGAAGATCGACGACGGCCACGAGCGGGCCCGCCTTCCCCTCACCGCCGCCCTGCTGCACCACCTCGGAGTGACGTGGTCCGAGGAGCACGCGGAGCTCGCGTCGCAGCCGGTGCTCGGCGGTGGGATCCGGGTCGGCACGGTCCGGGCGATCCCCGGAGTGCTCTGAACGCTGCCTCGTCCCGCATTTGCCCAGGTCGCCTGTGGGTGAGACCAATCGGACACCGGCGCCACCAGGTGTGTGGAGGCGGAACCGACTTTTCCACGCTAGAGTGGTGGCCAGGAAAATACTCAATTAACCGGGGCCGCCAAATTCCCCAGGCCGCCCCGTCAAGGCGCGAGGGGGTTAGCCATGGGCCGCGGCCGGGCTAAGGCAAAGCAGACCAAGGTTGCACGGGAGCTCAAGTACAGCTCACCGGCCACCGACTTCGAGAGCCTCCAGCGGGAGTTGTCTGGCGGTACACCCAACTCGCACCGGGACGAGGTCTTCGCAGACCAGCGTTCCGGACCGGACGGTCGTTCCCCCTGGGACGACGACTACGACGACGACTGGCGTCGCTGACCCGAGCCTCACGCACAGGAGGGGGGAGTCGGACCACCGACTCCCCCCTTCGCTGGCACCCTCCTCGCCGGCCGGATCTCGCACACCGTTGCGACACCCGGCCGGCAGGTGAGGCGATCCGGAAAGCTTCGTCACCACGACGCGCAGCGCCCGGGCCGTCCTGCACGGCCCGGGCGCTGCGCGTATCGGTGCGACGCGTGTCCGGTGTCGGATCCGGCTCCGGTGCCGACTCCGTTTCCGGTGTCGGCTCCGGACCGGCGCCGGGTCAGAACCGCGGGTGGTCGCCCACGAGCACGGCGCGCACGTCGTCCTGGTCCTGAGACTTGCGCACGGTGCCCAGCGTCCAGCAGTCGATGTGGCGCGCGGTGAGCACCGCGAGGGCCCGGTCGACGTCCTCGGGCGCGACGATCGCGACCATGCCGACGCCCATGTTGAAGGTCTTCTCCATCTCGGTCCGCTCGACGCGGCCGCGCTGGGCGATGAGCCCGAACACCGGGGCCGGGCTCCACGTGGTCCGGTCGAGCTCGGCGACGAGTCCCTTCGGCATCACCCGGGCCAGGTTGCCTGCGAGCCCTCCACCGGTGACGTGGCAGAACGTGCGGACCTCGGTTTCGGCGGCCAGCGCGAGGCAGTCCTTCGCGTAGATCCGGGTCGGCTCGAGCAGTTCCTCGCCGAGGCTGCGGCTGAACTCGTCGACGTGCGCCGTCAGGCTCATCTTGCCGATGTCGAGAAGGACCTTGCGGGCCAGCGAGTATCCGTTCGAGTGCAGCCCCGACGAACCCATGGCGATCACCACGTCGCCCGGGCGCACCCGGTCGGGCCCGAGCAGCCGGTCGGCCTCGACGACGCCGACACCCGTGGCGGACAGGTCGTAGTCCCCGTCGGCCATCACGCCGGGATGCTCGGCGGTCTCGCCGCCGAGCAGGGCGCAGCCGGCCTGGACGCAGCCCGCCGCGATGCCGCCGACGATCTCGGCCACCCGCTCGGGCACCACGCGCCCGACCGCGATGTAGTCCTGCAGGAAGAGCGGCTCGGCGCCGCAGACCACGAGGTCGTCGACGACCATCGCCACGAGGTCGAGACCGACGGTGTCGTGCTTGTCGAGGGCCTGCGCCACCGCCAGTTTGGTGCCGACCCCGTCGGTGGACGCCGCGAGCAGCGGTTCCTTGTAGTCGCCCTTGAGCGCGAACAGCCCCGCGAATCCGCCGAGGCCGCCGAGCACCTCCGGGCGGGTCGCCTTCTTCGCGTGCGGCGCGAACAGTTCGACGGCTCGATCGCCGGCCTCGATGTCCACGCCCGCCGCTGCGTAGGAAGCTCCGGGGGTTGTGTCCTCGGTCATGGGTTGTCGGCTCCAGCCTCGAGTTGTGGTGAACAGGTGTATCGGCATCGCTGCCGGGCACGCGAACGCACGCCGAAGCCCGCCGATCGCGCACCTCAAGGTACCCGACCGGGCCGGACCGCCGACGCGCGACGACGCGAAACCGGGGCCGCCGTCCTCGCGACGGCGGGCGGGTCTAGGGACGGCTCAAGGCGTCCGCGTTGTCGTTGTCGAGCGCCGGCGTGGCCCCCGCGGCCCCGCCGAGCATCCCTTCGAGCACGTTCTTCCCGACGGCGTGCTCCTTCGGCAGCGCGATCGGGTAGTGCCCGTCGAAGCACGCGGCGCACAGGCGCGAGGCGGGCTGCTCGGTGGCGCCGATCATCCCGTCGATCGAGATGTATCCGAGGGAGTCCGCACCGATCGACCGGCGCACCATCTCCACCATCTCGTCGAAGTCGTGCCCGGTCCGTTCGGAGGCGTCGCGGGTGCCGCCGCCGTTGGCGATCAGCTCGGCCGGGGATGCGAAGTCGATGCCGTAGAAGCACGGCCACTTCACCGGCGGCGACGCGATCCGCACGTGGATCTCGAGCGCACCGGCCTCGCGGAGCATCCGGATCAGGGCCCGCTGGGTGTTGCCACGCACGATCGAGTCGTCGACCACGACGAGCCGCTTGCCGCGGATGACCTCGCGCAGCGGGTTGAGCTTGAGCCGGATGCCGAGCTGGCGGATGGTCTGGCTCGGCTGGATGAAGGTACGGCCCACGTAGGCGTTCTTCATCAGGCCCTGGCCGTAGGGGATCCCCGAGCCCTGCGCGTAGCCGACGGCGGCGGGGGTGCCCGACTCCGGCACCGGAATGACCAGGTCCGCGTCGACCGGGTGTTCCTTGGCCAGTCGCCGGCCGATCTCCACGCGAGTGGCGTGCACCGAGCGGCCCGCGATCGTCGAGTCCGGCCGCGCGAGGTAGACGTACTCGAACACGCAGCCCTTGGGCTCCGGGTTCGCGAAGCGGCTCGAGCGGACGCCGTCGGCGTCGATGGCGAGCAGCTCGCCGGGCTCGATGTCGCGCACGAAGGACGCGCCGACGATGTCGAGCGCGGCGGTCTCGCTGGCCACGACCCAGCCGCGGTCCAGGCGGCCCAGGCACAGCGGCCGGATTCCCCACGGGTCGCGCGCCGCGTAGAGCGTGTGCTCGTCCATGAAGGTCAGGCAGAAGGCACCGCGCAGGGTCGGCAGCAGCTCGAGGGCCGCCTGCTCGACCGTGCTGTCGGCGGCGGCGTGCGCGAGCAGCGCGCCGACGATGTCGGAGTCGGTGGTGGCCGTGACCGCCCGCCGGTCGTCGCCGAGGCCCAGTTCCCGGGCACGCTGGGCGAGTTCGGCGGTGTTGACCAGATTGCCGTTGTGGCCGAGCGCGACGCCGGTGCCGGCCGCGGTCGTGCGGAAGATCGGCTGGGCGTTCTCCCAGGTGGTCGACCCGGTGGTCGAGTAGCGACAGTGCCCGATCGCGATGTGCCCGGACATGGCGGCGAGGGTCTGCTCGTCGAAGACCTGGCTCACCAGCCCGAGATCCTTGAACACGAGGACCTGAGAGCCGTCGGCGACGGCGATACCGGCCGCCTCCTGCCCCCGGTGCTGCAGCGCATAGAGGCCGTAGTACGTGAGCTTGGACACATCCTCGCCCGGAGCCCAGACTCCGAAGACTCCGCACTCCTCACGAGGTTCGTTCTCGGGTTCCTCGGCTGCGAGGAGATTACGTGTGTGAACCGACAGATCGGCACTGGTCACCGGGGTGCTCCCTGGGGGCTGGACAAAAGAGAGGCAAGGCCATTCTACGGGTCGGCCGACGATGCCCCGCTCCGACGGGTCACCGGGGCCTCCTCCGCCGTTCCCAGCCCTTGCGCTCACAACCGCAACAGCGGCATCCAGTGCGCGATCTCCGCGGCACGGCTCCCGGACGCGTCCAGCGATCCCGCGGCGGCGGCGTCGGCGAAATCGACGAGTCCCGTGACCAGACGAAGCCACGTCCGCGGGCCGGTCTCGACGACGTTGGGCGGGGTCCCCCGGGTGTGGCGGGGCCCCTCGATGCACTGCACCGCCACGAACGGCGGCACCCGCACCTCGACGCTGGATCCGGGCGCCGCCTGCTCCAGGGCGCGAGCGGTCAGGCGCACCGCCGCCGCGAGGTCGGCGCGGACCGGTGCGTCGACCGTCTCGTCCCGCAGCCACGGACCGACCCGCAGGACGGCGGCGCGGAGCTCGGCGGGGTCGACGGGTTTGCGCGGTGCCACGGCGAGCCAGCCTAGCTACGCCGGGCGGCGTCGTCGTCCTCGGCGGGCAGTCCCGCCAGCCGCACCGCCACGGCCCCGCCGACGTTGAGTGCCAGGTGCAGCAGGGCAGGTGCGAGGACGCTGCCGCTGCGGCGGCGCAGCCGGTCGAAGACCACCGCCGAGAGTCCGGTGACGAGCACCGTGCCGAGCACGTGATGACCGGCGTCCCGTGCGGGCTGCACGTGCCACAGCCCGAACGCCGCCGCGTGCAGACCGGACCCCGCCGTGCCCGGACCGAGCAGCGCCGTGAGAACGCTGCGGAACAGCAGCTCCTCGGCGGCGACGGTGCCGAACGGAATGTGCAGCCCCACCCATTCGTAGAAGTCCTCGCGTTCGGCACGGGCTTCGTCGACGAGCCGGGCCCGCAGCGACGGGACGGCGAGCATGCCTGCGTACGCGGCCAGCGGGACGGCGGCGGCGGCCAGACCCCACCGCGCGCCGGACACGAGATGCCGCGGATCCAGTCCCAGCATGCCCCGCTCGACGCCCGCGGCCCGGGCCGCGAACACCGCGGCGGTGCCGACGGTCGCCGAGAGCACGGCGCGCCCGCGCGGCCCGATCCGGGTGGCAGGCAGCACCGCGCCCCAGCCCACGACCGCCGCGGCGACCGCCGGACCGAGCCACGGCCGGCGGTGACTCCGTCCCGGCCGGCTCACTTCTCCGGTCCCTGCAGATCGTCGATGACGGTCAGCGCGAACCGCACCCGCTCGGTGTCGGCCTCGGTCCAGCCGTCGGGCGCAGTGACCGCGATCCAGCCGTCGAGCACCGTGGTGCCGTAGTTGTGACCGTGCCCGTCGGGCACCCCGGCGGCGTTGGTCAGATCCGCCGAGACCTGCCAGAAGGTCACGAACGGGAACCAGCGCATCTGCGGAAGCCGGTCGGGGCCGGGCGGTTCGGACAGCCAGTCCGGCCGGCTGACGATCAGGTCCGGGGACCACCACACCACCGGATCGGACGCGTGCTGCAGGTACAGGATCCGGGGGAACAGCCACGGGGTGTCGGGCTCCCCGATCGACGCGCGGTCGTCGGCGAAGCGCACCACCAGGCCGTCCGCGTACACCGGTTCGACCTCGGTCGTGCCCGGGTCTCGGCGGTCGACGAGCTGGCGCCACAGGCGGTTCGAGTTGGGCGGGCCGACCCACAGGACGCCGTCGACGGTGTCGCGGATCGCGGCGACCGTGCCGAAAGCGCCCTCCCCCGACTGGGTTCCGAGGCTCTCCCCGTACACATACAGCTCCGGCCGATGCTCGGCGGACTGGGCGAGCCACCGGTTGTGAACCCGATCGATGAGCATGTCGCCGGCGGCCGCGGCCTTCTCACGGTCGGCGAGGAAGGAGATCCAGCTCGGCATGTACGAGTACTGCCACGCGACGAGGGCGACGTCGCCGTTGTGGACGAGCTCCATCATCATCGCCGCGGTCGGATTGACCCATCCCGTTCCGGTGGTCGGGATGATCACGAGCACCTCGCGGTCGAACGCGTCGGTGCGTTCGAGCTCGTCGATCACGACGTCGGCACGCGCCTCGGGGGTGTCGGCGGTCTCGAGTCCCGCGTAGACCCGGATCGGTTCCCGGGCCGGGACACCGTTGATCGCGGTCAGCTCGGCGGCGTCGAGACCTCGGCCGACGAAGTCGCGCCCCTGGTAGCCGAGGGTGTCCCACGCCGCGAACGACTCGGGGCTCCCGGACTTCTCGGGCACGAGCGGCTGCGTGACTCCCGGCCGGGTCTCGTTGTTGTGGATGCCGAACACCCAGTTCAGTCCCGCGTAGGCGCCCCGGGCCAGCACACCGTCGATGAGCATGAACACCACCAGCACCACCAGCAGCGCACCGAGCGAACGCGCGGCCCCCGGCGGTATGCGCAGACGCCGCACCAGCTGCCACGCGACGATCCCCGCGAGTTCGCGCAGGCCGCGCCAGGTGGCGATCAGGGTGAGCGCGACGGCGGCGGCGAGCACCAGGGTCCGCAGATACCCGCTGGTCGTGGTGCCCTCGGCGTTCATCAGCGCGGCCAGCTGGCGTTGCTGCCGCGACGCGAACACCAGCGCCACCAGCGACGCGAGCACGGCGGCGACCGGGACCGCCACCTTGATCGCCCGCAGCACGGGCAGCGGCGGTGGCCACCACGGCCGCTTCGCCAGCAGCCGGTTGCCGGCCCAGCCGACGGCACATCCCACCCCGTAGCCGATGGCGACGTTGATGCCGCCGATCAGCCCCTGGAACAACCAGTCGCGAGGCAGCAGCGACGGAGTCAGCGACCAGCAGAAGAACAGGGCCGCGAAGGCGATGCCGGTGAAATCCAGGCTCAGTGCCCCCCACACCTGGGCGGTGTGGGGGTGGCGGTCACCGAATTCGGTGACCGCGTCGATGATCCGGCCCTGCCGGGCCTCTATCGACGCCAGCCGATCGACCTGGGAACCGACCATCGCTCACCCGAACAACGCCGGAAGTGTGCCCTCGTAGACCTCGCGCAGTTCGGCCGTCGTGACCGAGAACAGACCCTGCACCTCGACGGAGTCGGAGCCCTCGTCGACGACCCCGATCCGCACCCACGGCATGTCGCGCGCCGTGCACATGCCGGTGAAGCGGGTCTCCTCGGTGCGCGGCACCGCCACCAGCACCCGGCCGGCGGACTCGGAGAACAGGGTCACGAACGGGTCCGCGTCCTCCGGCAGCAGGATCCGGCAGCCGGTCTCGCCGGCCAGCGCGGCCTCGACGACCGCCTGCGCGAGACCGCCCTCGGACAGGTCGTGGGCGGCGGAGACCAGGCCGTCGCGCGAGGCGGCGGTGAGGATCTCGGCGAGCAGCCGCTCCCGCTCGAGGTCGACCTTCGGCGGGACGCCACCGAGGTGATCGTGCTCGACCTGCGCCCAGATCGAGCCGTCGAACTCGTCGCGGGTTTCCCCCAGCAGGATGAGCGTCTCGCCCGGCTCGAGGCCGAGGCCGGTGGGGATGCGGCGGTGCACGTCGTCGATCACGCCGAGCACGGCGACGACCGGGGTCGGCAGGATCGGAGTGGCCCCGGTCTGGTTGTAGAAGCTGACGTTGCCGCCGGTGACGGGAATGCCGAGCTGCGCGCACCCGTCGGCGAGACCGCGCACGGCCTGCTGGAACTGCCACATCACGCCCGGATCCTCGGGCGAGCCGAAGTTCAGGCAGTTGGACACGGCCTTCGGGGTGGCACCGGTGACGGCGACGTTGCGGTAGGCCTCGGCGAGGGCGAGCTGCGCGCCGGCGTACGGGTCGAGCTGGGTGTAGCGGCCCGAAGCGTCGGTGGCGAGCGCGATCCCGCGGCCGGTCTGCTCGTCGACGCGGATCACGCCCGCGTCGGCGTGCTCGGCGAGCACCGTGTTGCCGCGGACGTAGCGGTCGTACTGCTCGGTGATCCACTTGCGGCTGCACAGCTGCGGCGAGCCGATCATCTTCAGCAGGGTCGCCTTCAGTTCCTCGGGCGCCTGCGGCCGCTTCAGCCCCGCGGTGGTGTCCGCGACGAGCGCGTCCTGGGACTCCGGGCGCTGCACCGGGCGGTGGTACACCGGGCCCTCGTGCGCGACGGTGCGCGGCGGCACGTCGACGACGGTCTCACCGTGCCAGTCGATGACGAGCCGGTCGCCGTCGGTGACCTCGCCGATCACGGTGGCCAGCACGTCCCACTTCTTGCACACGGCCATGAAGGCGTCGACGTTCTCCGGTGTCACGACGGCGCACATGCGCTCCTGGGACTCGCTCGAGAGCACCTCGGCGGGGGTCATGCCGGTCGCGCGCATCGGAACCCGCTCGAGCGCGACGTGCATGCCGCCGTCGCCGGCGGCGGCCAGCTCGGAGGTCGCGCAGGCGAGGCCGGCGCCGCCGAGGTCCTGGATGCCGACGACGAGCTTCTCGCGGTAGAGGTCGAGGCAGCACTCGATGAGCACCTTCTCGGTGAACGGATCCCCCACCTGCACCGCCGGCAGCTTCTTGCGGGACTTCGAGGGGCCGGCTTCCTGTCCGGAACCGGATTCGTCACCGTCGAAGGTCTCCGACGCCAGGACGGACACGCCGCCGATGCCGTCGAGGCCCGTGCGCGCGCCGAACAGGATGATCTTGTTGCCCGTGCCCGACGCGAACGCCAGGTGCAGGTCCTCCGTGCGCATCGCCCCGGCACACAGCGCATTGACCAGGGGGTTGCCGGCATAGGAGGCGTCGAAGACGGTTTCGCCGCCGACGTTGGGCAGGCCGAGGGAGTTGCCGTACCCACCGATGCCGCGGACCACGCCGTCGACGACGCGCCGGGTGTCGTGCGCGTCCGCGGCGCCGAAGCGCAACTGGTCCATGACCGCGATCGGACGGGCACCCATCGCCATGATGTCGCGGACGATGCCGCCGACACCGGTCGCGGCACCCTGGTACGGCTCGACGTAGGACGGATGGTTGTGGGACTCGACCTTGAAGGTGACCGCCCAGCCGTCGCCGATGTCGACGACGCCGGCGTTCTCACCGATGCCCGCGAGCATCGAGGCCCGCATCTCGTCGGTGGTGGTCTCCCCGAAGTACCGCAGGTGCACCTTGGAGGACTTGTAGGAGCAGTGCTCGGACCACATCACCGAGTACATGGCCAGCTCGGCATCCGTGGGACGACGGCCCAGGATCTCCCGGATGCGGGCGTACTCGTCGTCCTTCAGTCCCAGCTCACGGAAGGGCTGGGCGACTTCGGGGGTTTCGGCGGCGTGGGTGACGGTATCCACCTGCGGTGACACTGGGCGTCGGGTCCCTTCACTCTGGGATCGAAACGGCAGGCCGGGCGCGCGCTGCCGCGGCCAGTCTATCCGGGTGCACGCCCGGCGCCGTCCACCGGTGCGGACCGCTGGGGCGGCCGCACCGCCGTCAAGGCGTCGAGGTCCACGCTCACGCGGTGCCCCGCGACCGGGAGCGTCACCTTGCCCGTGTACTCGCCCTCGTAGCGATACCACCCGTCGTCGAGCACGAACACCCCGAGCGTGGCGGGCTCGACGAGGTCGATCATCCAGTACACGGGGATACGGGCCTCGGCGTACTCGGAGAACTTGGTGACGCGGTCGGTGCGGACGGAGCCCTCGGCCATGACCTCCACCACCAGCCGGACGTCGGTCCCCGTCGCGCGGTCCGGATCGGCATCCACCAGTGCGCGGTCGACGACGATGCCGTCCGGGCAGCGCACCGTCAGCGGGGTCTCGGTGAGCAGCACCTCCACGTCGCCGAGCACGGCGAGTTCCTTCGGCAGCTGGTCGGCGAGCTGGGCGACCAGCCCGAACGCGACGTGCTGGTGCAGGTACCCGGGCCGCGGCGACGCCGACAGGACCCCCTCGCAGACCTCGACGTGGAACTGTTCGTACTCGGGCAGTTCCGCCCATTCGGCGAGGGTCAGCAGATGGTCGGGGAACGACGGGCCGGTCACAGGATCACCACCGTTCGCGGTCGGGCGTGTTGTCCCCTCAGTCTGGCACCGGATGCCGCACCGTGCCGGTCAGTTGGGCGGAGTGAGGAACGCCTCGAGCGCGCGGGCGTACGCGGTGACGTCCTTCGTTCCCATGAGTTCGCGCGCCGAGTGCATCGCGAGCTGCGGGGCCCCGACGTCGACGGTCGTCAGTCCGGTCCGGGAGGCGGTGATGGGGCCGATCGTCGAACCGCACGGCAGGTCGGCGCGATGCACGTAGCGCTGCAGCGGCACTCCGGCCTGCTCGCAGGCGAGCGCGAAGGCAGCGGCGCCGGCGGCGTCGGTGGCGTAGCGCAGGTTCTGGTTGACCTTGAGCACGGGGCCGCCGTTCACCGCGATGCGGTGGGCGGGCTCGTGGCGGTCGGGGTAGTTCGGGTGGGTGGCATGAGCCATGTCTCCGGAGGCCACCACCGAGCCGGCCATCGTCCGGAGGAAGTCCTCGCGGCCGCCCCCCCGGGCCAGCACGACCCGTTCGAGCACGGTGGTCAACAGGTCGGAGAACGCCCCGCGGTCGGACATGCTGCCGACCTCCTCGTGGTCGAACAACGCGAGCACCGGCGCCGGGCCACCGTTCCCGGCGACGTGGCCGACGGCCGCGAGCAGCGCCGCGGTCCCGGCGTAGCAGGTGCCCTGGTTGTCCAGGCGCGGCGCGCTGAGCAGGTCCGCATCCGCCCCGATCAGGGTGGACGGGGCGAGATCGTGGGTCATCAGCTCCCAGCCCAGGATCGCGTCGGCCTCCACCTCGACGGCCTCCGCGAGGAAGGCGAGGAAGGACCGCGGCGCGGTGCCCACTCCCCACACCGCGTTCACGTGGCGCTGCGGATCCAGTTGCACGCCCTTGCGGTCCTCCGACAGGTGGATGGCGAGTTGCGGCACGCGCAGGATCGGCCGATCGACGCGCACGAGGACGTCCTCGGCCCCGGTGCCGGTCCGTACGGTGAGCCGGCCGGAGATGCCGAGATCGCGGTCCAGCCACGAGTTCAGCCAGGCTCCCCCGTACGGTTCGAGGCCGACCAGCTGCCAGCCCGCCGAGGTGAGGTCCGGATGCTGCTTGACCCGCAGGTTGGGGCTGTCGGTGTGCCCGCCCACGATCCGGAACGGGCGGGCGGGGTCGCCGTCGGCGCCTTCGGTGCTCCACGCGATCAGCGAACCGCCCCGCAGCAGGTAGTAGCGGCCGGGCTCGCTCGGCCACACCTCGGTCTCGGTGAGCTGCGTGAAGCCCGCGTCGGCGAGAGCGGCGGCGACGGTTGCGCACACGTGGAACGGCGACGGCGACAGATCCACGAAGTTGCACAGGCCCTGGGCGTCGGCGGCGGTGGTCGTAGGCATGGGTGCATCCTCGCACCGCCCGCACCGCTATACACCGCTAAAAGCACCAAAAGAACTAAAAGGAGCTAAAAATCCGGCTACGCTGGCCGGGTGCGGAACCCGTTCAGACCGTCGTTCGGGGTGACGCCGCCCCTGCTCGTGGGGCGCGGCGACCTGGTGGAGGACTTCGGCGCCTCGCTCGACGACGGTCCGGGCGCGCCCGGACGCGCCACCCTCTACACCGGTGCACGCGGGGTCGGGAAGACCGTGATGCTCAACCAGGCCGAGGAGCAGGCCCGCCGCCGGGGCTGGCTGGTGATCTCCGAGACCGCCACCCCCGGGCTCGTCGACCGGCTCACCCGCGAGCACCTGCCCCGGCTGCTGCACGAGCATCGCGACCCACCGGCCCGGCGCCGGCTGACCGGCGGGTCCGTCGCCGGGGTCTCGGTGAGCTGGACCGACGTCGCGGAGGGCCGGCCCGAGGCCGGCTTGCGCCGGCAGCTCGAGGAGCTGACCGGCATCCTGGCCGGCCACGGCACCGGGCTGCTGATCAGCGTCGACGAGATGCACCGCCGGCGCAGTGGCGACCTGCGCGAGCTCGGCGCCGTCGTCCAGCACGCGTTCCGGGAGGAGCGGGAGCTGGCGTTCGTCGGCGCCGGCCTCCCGGCCGCGGTGAGCGACCTGCTGAGCGACGACGTCGTCACGTTCCTGCGCCGCGCCGACCGGCACGTCCTCGGCCCCGTGTCCCTCGACGACGTCGCCGAGGCGATCCGCGTCCCCGTCGAGGAGTCGGGACGTTCGATCGCGGACGAGCAGTGCCGCACGGCCGCGGCCGCCACCGGCGGATATCCCTTCCTGATCCAGCTGGTGGGCCACAACGTGTGGCGCCGCCGTCCGGACCGGGAACACATCACCGCCGAGGATGTCGCCGACGGCATCGCGGCCGCCCGCCGGCGGATCGGCTCGCTCGTGCTCGAGCCGAGCCTGGCCGATCTGTCGCAGATCGACCGCAGCTTCCTCGTCGCCATGGCGGTCGACGACGGTCCCAGCCGGATCGGCGACGTCGCACGACGCCTCGGAGTGAACGGCACCTACGCCAGCCAGTACCGGCTCCGGTTGATCAACGCCGAACTCGTCGAACCCGCCGGCTACGGCCGGCTCGACTTCACCATGCCCTACCTGCGCGAGTACCTGCGCGAGCATGCCGCCTCGATGGGCGTGCCGCCCCGAGAAGGGTGAGACGTCAACGCTCTTCCGGAGAACCTCGACGCTCTTCCGACAGACCTCAGGGGGTGCTCGCCACGCAGAACTGGTTGCCGTCCGGGTCGGCGAGCGTCACCCACCGGAACCCGCCCATGTCCTGGCGGTGCACCTCGCTCGCACCCGCCTCGACGAGCCGGCTCACCTCGGCGTCGAGGTCGGGCGCCACCAGGTCCAGGTGGATCCGGTTCTTGCCCGGCATCGGATCCGGAACCTTCTGGAACCCGAGTTTCTGTGGAGTGCCGGGCATTCCGACGACGAAGAACCAGCCCTCGTTGTCCTGTTCGATCCGGCCGCCGGTCTGTTCGGCCCACCACGTGGCGAGCGGACCGGGGTCGGCGCTGTCGAAGGTGATCATGCCGATGTTCAGTGCCATGGCCGGGACGGTAACGGACGGGGCCGACAACGTTGCGCCGCAACGGCACCGGGTACGCCGTCAGCAGGCGGCGCGAACGAGTTGGGTGATGCGGTCCACCTGCTGATCGGTGGGGGCGACCGCACCGTTGGTGGACAGTTCGGCGACGTTGTCGCGGATCTCCTCGTCGCTCGCACCGTCGTCGATCAACGGACAGGTTTCGGTGACGATCGCCTCGATGGAGGCATCGTCCCTGCCGTCGGCCAGGTTCGGGTATCCCGTCCGGAACGTCGCGACGAACGTCCCCAGCTTCGCCGCGTCGACGGCACGTTCGACGACGCTGGAGGCGACGCTGCCGGCCGGGCGGGTCGTGCTCGCCGGCGCCGACGTCTCGTCGTCGGATCCACAGGAGGTGAGGAGGAAGAGGGCGGCGACCGCCGCCACCACAGCAGTCCGAGTCTTCATGGTTCGAGCGTGACACGCCGGGACGTTCCCGTGCCCCGGAAAGGCGGAATTCGCGGCGGACCGCTGCGCTCGGGCACGTTCCGCCCCGGCGGCCGGACAGCCCCGAGGCCGGACAGCCCCGGGGAAAGATGCGTAATGCTACTCGAGACACGGACCGCGACATGCGGCATAGTGGTGCCCGGCACGGCCGATCGGGGGATTCGGCAGTGCCGGCCGGAGCCGGTTGGGGGCCGCTCCGGACCGGAGAAGAAGGGGCCCCGCCGCCGATCGGGACGGCGACGGGGTCCCTTTCTCGTCATGTTCTCTCGCCACGCCGGACGACGATCGGGTCAGCTCCCGGCTGCGATCTTCGCCGGATCCAGCTCCAACCGGCGCAGCAACTGCGCGTTGAGCGCCACGACGATCGTGGACACCGACATGAGCACCGCGGCGACCGCGGGCGGCAGCACCACCCCGGCGAAGGCCAGCACACCGGCCGCGAGCGGCACCGCGACGATATTGTACCCGGTGGCCCAGACCAGGTTCTGCCACATCTTGCGGAAACTCGCCTGCGACAGGGCGATCACCGACAGCACGGCACGCGGGTCGTCGGCGGCCAGGACCACCCCGGCCGACTCGACGGCGACGTCGGTGCCCGCGCCGATGGCGATGCCGACGTCGGCGCGGGCCAGGGCCGGCGCGTCGTTGACGCCGTCGCCGACCATCGCGACGCGGTGCCCGCGGGCCTGCAGCTCGGCGACCTTCGCGTCCTTGTGTTCGGGCAGCACGTTCGCGAACACCTCGTCGATACCGAGGTCGGCGGCGACGGCGTCGGCCACCTGGAGCGCGTCCCCGGTGATCATGGCGACCTTCACTCCGCGTGCGTGCAGGGCGTCGATCGCCTGCCGCGACTCCTCGCGCACCGCGTCCTCGAGCGCGACGGCCCCGAGCACAGCACCGTCGCGCACGACGTGCAGCACCGACGCCCCGCGCGCGATCCAGGGTCCGGTCGCGGCCTCGACGTCGGCGGGAACGTGCGCCCCCAGGTCCGCGAGGACGGCCGGACCTCCGACGAACACGGTGGCCCCGTCCACCACGGCTCGCACCCCGCGTCCGGGCAGGGACCGGAAGTCCTTCGCCGGCACCGCGGCCCGGCCTCCGGCGGCGGCAACGACGGCGCGGGCGACGGGGTGCTCGCTGTCGGATTCGACGGCGGCCGCCAGGGCCAGCAGGTCGTCCTCGGTGGTGCCGGCGGTGGCGACGACGTCGGTGACGACGTGCCGGCCCTGGGTGAGGGTCCCGGTCTTGTCGAACAGGACGACGTCCACGCCGCGCATCCGCTCGAGCGACAGCCGGTCCTTGACGAGTACGCCGGCGCGGGCGGCGCGCTCGGTCGAGATCGCGATGACGAGCGGAATGGCCAGGCCCAGCGCGTGCGGGCACGCGATGACCAGGACCGTGACGGTACGGACGACGGCCTCGTCGAGGTTGCCGAGCAGCGTCCACACGGCGAAGGTGAGGACACCGGCGAGGGTGGCGAAGTAGAAGAGGAAGGCGGCGGCCCGGTCCGCGAGCGCCTGGGCTCGGGAGGACGAGGCCTGCGCGTCGGCGACCATGCGCTGGATGCCGGCGAGCGCGGTGTCCTCCCCCACCGCGGTGATGCGCACGCGCAGTGCACTGTCGGTGGCGATCGTGCCGGCGACGACGGTGTCGCCGACGGCGCGGGGCACGGCGCGGGACTCACCGGTGATCATCGACTCGTCCACCTCGGCGCGGCCGTCGACGACCGTCCCGTCGGCCGGGACGCGCGCACCGGCCCGCACCAGGGCGACATCGCCGACGGTGAGGTCGCCGAGCGGGACCGGCACCACGCCGTCCGCGGTCACCTTCTCGGCCGTGTCGGGCAGCATCGCGGCCAGGGCGTCCAGCGCGCGCGACGCCGAGCCCAGCGCCCGCATCTCGAGCCAGTGCCCGAGCAGCATGATCACGATCAGCAGCGCCAGTTCCCACCAGAAGTCGAGGTCGAACCCGCCCAGCCCGAGCGTGGTCACCCAGGACGCCGCGAACGCGACGCTGATGGCCATGGCGATGAGCAGCATCATTCCGGGCCGGCGGTCGCGCAGCTCGTTCCACCCGCCGACGAGGAAAGGGCTGCCGCCGTAGACGAAGACGACCGTGCCCAGGACGGGCGAGACCCATCCGGCCCACGCGGCGTCAGGCAGCGGGTAGCCGAGCAGGTCGGCGAACATGGCGCTGAAGACCACGATCGGAACCGCGAGGACCAGGCTCACCCAGAATCTGCGCCGGAAGATCTCACCGTGCGGCCCGTGACCGGCGTGCCGGTCCCGGCTGCGCCCGGTGTCGTTCCCTCCGGGTGGCGCGGTGTGGGCCCCGTGTCCGTGGTGTGCGAGCTGTGTCATGGCTTTCGCCTCGATCCGTTTCCGTTTCCGTGGACCCTTCCATTGATACCCCCAGGGGGTATCAATGGAAGGGTTGGGGCGGTCACGATTCGGTCACGGCGGTGGAACTATTGCTCGAGCATGGCGCGCATCTCGTCGATCTCCGCCTGCTGTGTCGCGATGATCGACTCGGCGAGTTGCCGCGCCTCCGGGTTCACTCCCTCGGCCAGCTCGGTCTGCGACATCTCGATCGCACCCTCGTGATGGGCGATCATCATGGTCAGCCACATGCGGTCGAAGTCCATGCCGCGGGCCCCCATCATGGAATCCCACTCGTCGTCGGACATCATTCCCGGCATGCCGCCGGGCATCCCCATGCCGCCGTGCCCCATCCCGTCCTCGTCCGGTGCCTCCTGCCCCCACTCCGCGAGCAGCGACTCCATCTGCTCCATCTCGGGTTCCTGGGCGGCCTCGATGCGGGCGGCGAGGTCGATCAGTTGCGGATCCTCGCTGCGCTCGGGCACGGCCTGGGCCATCTGCACGGCCTGCGCGTGATGGGGGTACATCTCCTGCAGGAACTCGACGTCCGCGTCGGCGAACTGCGCCTGCGCGGCCGGAGCCGAGGTCTGGGACGTGCCCGGGGCCGACGTCCCTGCCTGTTGCTGCGGCTCGTCGCTGCCGCACGCCGCGATCACCACAGCCAGCGGCACCGCTGCCGCCGCCGCTACTACTCTCTTGTTCCACAACATGATTCGAACGTACTCGTCGTATCGGCCGGGTCCGGTGCCGCAGGCCCTGGCCCGGCCGGTCCTTCATCGAAACTTCATCGTCCGCAGGGCCCGCCCACATGCGGCGGCGCGCACACTCGTCACAGGAGGTGCGCGATGATGGGTTGGTACGGCGGCGCGGGCTGGGCCGCGGCCCTCGCGATGGGTGTGTTCTGGCTGTTGCTCGCCGGGGTGGTGGTGTGGGCGGTGATCCGGGCCGCGGCACCACCGGATTCCGGCGACGATGCCCGCCGGATCCTGGATCGGCGGCTCGCCTCCGGCGAGATCGACCTCGAGACCTACCGGACCCTGCGCGACGAACTGGACGCGCGGTCTCCGCGACGGATGCGGCGATGACCCGCATGCCCGGCACGCGAGGCACCCCCTCGGTCGCCGGGCAGAGCCATCCGGTCGCGCACCCGCTCCGCGACGAGGAACGGGCGGCCGTGAGCGCTGGGTACCCTGGCCGCGTGCACACCCCCGGCCCGCGCATCCTCGTAGTCGACGACGAAGCAGCCCTGGCGAAGGTGGTGGCCAGCTATCTCGAACGGGAGGGCTTCGAGGTCGCACTCGCCCACGACGGGCCGACGGCCGTCGCGCTCGCCCGGCGAACGGATCCGGTGCTCGTCGTGCTCGACCTGATGCTCCCGGGTTTCGACGGGATCGAGGTGTGCCGGCAACTGCGGACGTTCTCCGACGCGTACGTGCTCATGCTCACCGCCCGGGGCGACGAGGTGGACAAGGTCATCGGCCTGTCGGTGGGAGCCGACGACTACGTCGTGAAGCCTTTCGGGCCGAGGGAACTCGTCGCCCGGGTACGGGCGATGCTGCGCCGGCCCCGCAGCGGCACCGCGTCGGAGGCACCGCGCCGCATCGGCGGGCTCGTCGTCGATCCGGTGTCGCGCACCGTCTCGGTCGACGACGCACCCGTCGCGCTGACACGCACGGAATTCGATGTGCTGCTGGCACTTTCGGATCGACCGTCGGCGGCGCTGTCACGGCGGCAGATCATCGACGAGGTGTGGGGGCCGAACTGGTTCGGCGACGAGCACATCGTCGACGTCCACATCCGTGCGCTGCGCCGCAAGCTCGGCGACGACGCCGCCGCCCCCCGCTTCGTCCGTACGGTGCGCGGAGTCGGGTACGCGATGGAGGCCACGGGGTGAACCGGCTGGGACTGCGGGGGCGGCTGCTGATCGCGCAGTTGCTCGTGCTGCTCGTCGGGGCGGCGACACTCACCGTGGTCGCGACGCTGGTGGCCGCCCCGCTGTTCCACTACCACCTGGCCCACGCGGGTGTGGAGAACGCGCAGGTGCGCCTGCACACCGAGGAGGCGTTCGCGCAGGCCGGGGCGGTCGCGCTCGCCGCCGGGGCGGCCGTCGCGCTCGGGGCCGCCGCGATCACGTCCGTCGTCCTGATGCGCCGCATCACCGCGCCGGTGAGCCGGCTGGTCGAGGCCACGGGCCATGTCGCCCGCGGCCGCTACGACGTGCCGATCACCCGGTCCGGCGACGCGGACTTCGCCCGGCTCGAGAACGCCTTCGCCGACATGGCGGGCCGTCTCTACACCACCGAACTCTCCCGACGCCGGCTCCTCGACGATCTCGCTCACGAACTGCGCACCCCCGTCGCGACGCTCGAGGCCTACCTCGAAGGCATCGAAGACGACGTACTGCCCGCCGACGCCACCTCGTGGCAGGTGATGCACGATCAGCTCGACCGATTGCGGCGTCTCGTGTCGGACCTGTCCGACCTCTCCGCCGCGGACGAGCACGCGCTCGACCTGCACCCCGAGGAGGGCGACCTCGCCGCGACGGTGGCGGCGTCGGTGTCGGCCGCGACCCCGCGGTTCGCCGACAAGCAGGTGGGACTCGAGGCGGAACCGCCCGAGGTGCTGCCGCCGGTCCGGTTCGATCCGCAGCGGGTCGCACAGATCCTGACGAACCTGCTCGAGAACGCCCTACGGCACACGCCGGCCGGGGGCCGGGTGGTCGTCACGTGCGAGCGCACGGACCGGGCGACCGTCCTGGTGCGGGTGCGCGACACGGGCGACGGCATACCCGCGGATCAGCTCGACGCGGTGTTCGAGCGGTTCCACCGGGTCGATCCGGCCCGCAGCCCCGGCGGCAGCGGCCTGGGCCTGACCATTGCGCGCAGCCTCGCCCGCGCCCACGGCGGCGACCTCACGGCCGCGAGCGACGGGCCCGGGCGGGGCGCCCGCTTCGACCTGACCCTGCCTACGAACGGGTGTCAGGCGGAGACGACCGCGTCGAGAACGCTGTAGAACATGCCGAGCCCGTCGTCGCTGGGGCCCGTGAGCGCTTCGGTGGCGTGCTCGGGGTGCGGCATCAGACCGACGACGCGTCCGTTCGCCGACGAGATGCCCGCGATGCCGCGCTGGGAGCCGTTCGGGTTGTCGCCGGCGTAGCGGAACACCACGCGGCCCTCGCCCTCCAGTTCGTCCAGCACCTTCTCCGAAGCCTGGAACCGGCCCTCACCCGACTTGAGGGGCACCAGGATCTCGGCACCGGCCTCGTAACGGGTGGTCCACGCGGTGTCGTTCGACTCCACCTTCAGCCACTGATCGCGGCAGATGAAGTGCAGGCCCTCGTTGCGGGTGAGGGCACCCGGCAGCAGACCGGCCTCGCACAGCACCTGGAAGCCGTTGCAGATGCCGAGCACCGGCATACCGCCCCGAGCGGCCTCGACGACCTTGCCCATGACGGGGGCGAAGCGCGCGATGGCGCCGCAGCGCAGGTAGTCGCCGTAGGAGAAGCCACCGGGCACGATCACCGCGTCGACTCCCCTCAGGTCGGCGTCGCCGTGCCAGAGGCTGACGGCCTCACCGCCGGCGAGTTCGACGGCGCGGGCCGCATCGATGTCGTCGAGCGTGCCCGGGAAGGTGATGACCCCGACGCGTGCACTCATGCGTCACCGTCGATCCGGCGCACGGTCCAGTCCTCGATGACCGTGTTGGCCAGCAGCGCCTCGGCGATCTTCTCGACCTCGGCGTCGCCGACGCTGCCGTCGACCTCGAGCTCGAAGCGCTTTCCCTGACGGACGTCGGACACGCCCGCGAAGCCCAGTCGCGACAGCGCCCCGACAATGGCCTGGCCCTGCGGATCGAGAATCTCGGCCTTGGGCATGACTTCGACGACGACACGAGCCACGTGCTGCTCCTCGGTAGTAGTGCTGGCGCCCGGGGACGGACACCGGACGCCCCGCAGTTTACCGGCCGACCCCGGGTGACCCGGAATCGGCAGGGCCGCACGCGGGCAGGTCCGTCACGGCTGCGGAGGCGGCTGCTCGGTGAGCGACGCCGTGAAGTTCTCGACGATCTCGGCCGCGAGCGTACGGACCTTCACGTTCGTCGCCTGGGACATCGCCGACAGCTGCGCGAATGCGGTGTCCGCGTCGACCCGGTGCGCTGCCATGAGCAGGCCGACGGCGCGGCTCGTGACACTCCGGGTATCCAAAGCGATCCGGAGCGAGGCGGCCTCGTGCGCACTCGCGGCGAGCAGCTCCTCCCGTAGCCGCGACATCTCCAGGTGCACCCGGACCCGCGCCGTGAGCTCGCTGGGATGAAACGGCTTGACGACGTAGTCGTCGGCACCGGCTCGCAGTCCCTCGACGGCGGACTCCGATCCGGCCCGGGCCGTGAGCAGGATCACCGGAAGCCGCGCCAGCCGTTCGTCGTCGCGCACGTCCTGCAGGAGCGACAACCCGCTCCGCCCCGGCAGCATGACGTCGGTGAGGAGCAGGTCGGGAAGCTCGGCCCGGATCCGCTCGAGCGCGGACTCGGCGTCGGCCGTGGCGTCGACGTGCCAGCCCTGGGCCGTGAGCAGACCGAGAAGGTGATCACGCATGTCCGCGTTGTCCTCGACGAGGAGGATGCACGGTTGTCCCTCGCGCGGGCCGGCTGCGGGCACCGCGACGGGCCGCCACGCCTCGACCTCTCCCAGGTACGCCGCGCCCGCCGAAGCCACGACGTCGTCCGCGGCGCCGGGCGCCGGCTGGGAGCTCGGCACCGCGGGCACCGTCACCGTGAACACCGTCCCGTGCGGGGCGACGTCGTCGACGGACACCGAACCACCCAGGGCGGCGACGAACTGCGCGACGAGGGACAGTCCGATGCCCGACCCCTCGCGGCTGCGGCCGGACCGGTCGCCGATCTGGTAGAAGCGGTCGAAGATCTTGCCGCGCTCGGCCTCCGCGATGCCCGTGCCCGTGTCGGCGACGCGCAGCACGAGGTTCGCCCCGTCACCCCGCAGGGTCACCGAGACCGATCCCGTCTGGGTGAACTTGATCGCGTTGGACAACAGGTTCAGCACGATGTGTGTCCACATCGTGCGGTCGATGGCCACGTACCGGCTCGGCACATCGTCGACGTCGACCTCGAGGGCGAGCCCCGCACGGTCCGCCGCGTCCCGGAACAGCTCGGCTCCGTCGCGCGTCACCGCGACGATGTCGGTGGGCTCGCTGTGCGCGGCGAGCCGGCCGGCGTCGCCCCGGGCGACGTCGAGGAGCATGTCGACGAGCCGCTGCAGACGCAGTGCGGCCCGCCGCGCCGCGGCCACGGCGGCGACCTGAGCAGGAGGCAACGCGGCGGTGTGCTCGTCGAGCAGGGTCTGCAGCGGGCCGAGGAGCAGGGTCAGCGGGGTGCGGAACTCGTGGCTGACGTTCTCGAAGAACCGGCTCTTGGCGGCGTCGAGCTCGGCGAGCTCGGCCGCTCGCCGGCGTTCGGCCTCGTAGGCCTGCGCATCGGACAGCGCCGTGGACACGCGGACCGCGACCATGTCCAGGAACACCCGGTACTGCTCGTCGAGCTCGCGGAACCGGCTCGTTCCGAGGACGAGTGCACCGGCCGGGCCGCCCCCGGAGACCGGGAGGGGCAGGACCACCGCGGTGTCGCGGTCGGGACCGAGGTCCGCGACGGCCTCGGCCTTGCCGGACCCGGCCACCCGTGCGATCACTTCCGACAGGTCCGACACGACGCCGGGGGCGGCGCCGAACTCGGCCACCGTCACCATCACCCCCTCGCAGCACAGGTGGGCACTGCCGAACGGCAGATCGTCCTCGTGACCGCCGAGCAGACCGAGCGCGGCCCGGCAGGCGTCGTGGGCGGTGGCCGTCTCCGTCATCGCGAGCTGGCCGAGTTCCCGCAGGACGGCGGCCCGGCGCTCGGCGAGCACCTGCTCGGTGACGTCGGTGGTGGCGACGAAGATGCCGGCGACCGTGCCGTCGGCGGCGCGGACGGGGCTGTAGGAGAACGTCCAGTACGTCTCTTCCGTGTAGCCGAAGCGGTGCATGAACAGTTGCATCCGCTCCGACAGGGTCGGCTCCCCACGCTGCGCCTGGGTGACGAGAGCCCCGATGACGTCCCAGATCTCTTCCCAGCACTCGGCGGCTCGCTGGGCCGCCGCCGCCGGGAACTTCTCCCCGAGCAGGGGCCGGAAGGCATCGTTGAAGATCTGCACCAGCTCCGGCCCCCAGCACAGCAGCATGGGCACCCGGGACGGGACGACGGTCCGCACGGCCGCCGTGAGTTCGGGGGGCCAGGTGTCGATCGGTCCCAGCTGGGTCGCCGCCCAGTCGGCGTCGCGGTGGACGGTCGCGGTGGGGTCCGGCCCCGGGAACAGGGTGCGGGCCGAAGTCTCGTCGTCCACCTCGGTGCCTCACATCGTGCGTCGTTCCTGTCGGAGCTTCTCAGGATAGAGCGGGCCCACCCGAGCCTCCGCCCGGGCGGTACGCACGATTCCGGGAGTCTCGGGGAAAGGACCGTCCCGGACTGGCGGAGTTATACCCCTAGGGGGTATAAAGGAAGCACACGACCAGAGGAGGATCGCGATGACCCGGCTCCTGCCCCTGACCGACACGGCCGGCGGCTGCCGCTGCGCCGACCACCCGACCGGACCGAGCAGTGAGGATCCCCGAATGAACACCCAGGCCTTCCCCGTCGTCGGCATGACCTGCGGCCACTGCGCCGGGGCCGTCACCGAGGAACTGCGCGCCCTGCCCGGCGTCGAGGACGTCCACGTCGAACTCGTCGCGGGCGGCGTCTCCACCGTCACCGTGACCAGCATCGACGGCCTCGACGACGACGCCGTCGCCACCGCGCTGGACGAGGCCGGCGACTACCACCTCGCCCCGCAGTGAACTGCGACGACACTGCGACGACCCAGCGACCCACCGACGACCCGTCGACTCGAGAAGGGACCCGTCCATGACCACGGACGAGATGGTGCACGAGGTAGAACTCTCGATCGGCGGCATGACCTGCGCTTCCTGCGCGGCCCGCATCGAGAAGAAGCTCAATCGGATGGACGGGGTGACCGCCACCGTGAACTATGCGACCGAGAAGGCCAAGGTCGCCTACGCGGACGGGGTCGCCCCCGACGACCTCGTCGCGACGGTCGAGGCGACCGGCTACACCGCCGCCCTGCCCGCGCCGCCTCGGGACGAGGAGACCACCGAGGCCACCCCCGAACCGGACGAGGCTGCGGCCTGGCGGCAGCGCCTGACCGTCTCCGCAGTTCTCACCGTGCCGGTGGTACTGCTGTCGATGATCCCGGCCCTGCAGTTCGACAACTGGCAGTGGCTCACCCTGACGCTCGCCTCCCCCGTCGTCGTGTGGGGGGCGCTGCCCTTCCACCGCGCCGCCTGGACCAACGCCCGGCACGGCGCCGCCACGATGGACACCCTCATCTCCGTCGGCGTCACGGCCGCCTACCTGTGGTCGCTGTGGGCACTGTTCTTCACGCACGCCGGCATGACCGGCATGCGCATGTCGTTCGATCTGCTGCCCACCGGCGACTCCGAGCCGCACATCTACCTCGAGGTCGCCGCCGCCGTCACCACCTTCATCCTCGCGGGACGCTACTTCGAGGCCCGCGCCAAGAGGCAGTCGGGCGCGGCGCTGCGGGCACTGCTCGACATGGGCGCCAAGGACGTCGCGGTGCTACGCGACGGTGACCTCGAAACCCGGATCCCGATCGGCCGACTCGCCGTCGGCGACCGGTTCGTCGTGCGGCCGGGCGAGAAGATCGCCACCGACGGCGTCGTCGTCTCGGGCACGTCGGCGGTCGACGCGTCGATGCTCACCGGCGAACCCGTGCCGGTCGAGGTCGCGCCCGGCGACCAGGTCGTCGGCGCCACCGTCAACGCCGGGGGCCGCCTCGTCGTCCGCGCGACCCGCGTCGGCGCCGACACCCAGCTCGCCCAGATGGCACGCCTGGTGACCGAGGCGCAGAACGGCAAGGCCGAGGTGCAACGGCTCGCCGACCGGGTGTCGGCGGTGTTCGTCCCCATCGTCATCGGACTGTCGCTGCTCACCCTCGCCGCATGGCTGCTCACCGGCAACTCGGTGACAGCGGCGTTCACCGCGGCCGTCGCGGTGCTGATCATCGCGTGCCCCTGCGCGCTGGGTCTCGCGACCCCGACCGCGCTGCTCGTCGGCACCGGTCGCGGCGCCCAGCTCGGCATCCTCATCAAGGGACCGCAGATCCTCGAATCGACCCGCCGCGTCGACACCGTCGTGCTCGACAAGACGGGCACCGTCACCACCGGCCGCATGGCCGTCGCGGCCGTGCACACCGCCGACGGTGAGGACGACGGCGAGGCACTGCGCCTGGCCGGGGCACTCGAGCACGCTTCCGAGCACCCCATCGCGCGCGCCGTCGCCGAGCGGGCCTCGGCCACCGGCGCTCTCCCGACCGTGGAGAACTTCGAGAACCACGGTGGCCGAGGAGTTTCCGGTGTCGTCGACGGTCACGCCGTGCTCGCGGGCCGACGGTCGTGGCTGCGCGACGAGTGGTCGCTGACCGCCCCCGAATCGCTGCGGCGCAGCGCCGACGACGCCGAGGCCGAGGGCCGCACACCGGTGTGGATCGCCTGGGACGGACGCATCCGGGCCGTCGTCGTCGTCTCCGACACGATCAAGGACACCTCCGCCGCGGCGATCGCGGAGCTGCGCGAACTCGGTCTGCGTCCCGTACTGCTCACCGGCGACAACCGCAGTGCCGCCGAGACCGTCGCAGCGCAGGTCGGCATCGACGAGGTGATCGCCGAGGTCCTGCCCGCCGACAAGGTCGACGTGGTTGCGAGGCTGCAGAACGAGGGCCGGGTCGTCGCCATGATCGGCGACGGCGTCAACGACGCGGCCGCCCTCGCCCAGGCCGACCTCGGGCTCGCGATGGGCACCGGCACCGACGTCGCGATCGAGGCCTCCGACCTGACCCTCGTGCGCGGCGACCTGCGGGCCGCGCCCGACGCGATCCGGCTCGCCCGCGCGACGCTGCGCACCATCAAGGGCAACCTGTTCTGGGCGTTCGCCTACAACGTCGCGGCCCTCCCGCTCGCGGCGCTCGGGCTGCTCAACCCGCTGATCGCGGGGGCGGCGATGGCGTTCAGTTCGGTGTTCGTGGTGAGCAACAGCCTGCGGCTGCGGCGGTTCAGCCCGCGCTGAGCCGGCCCGGGCGAGGCCGACGCGGTGCTGCCGGGAGTCGTCGATTCCCCGGCGGCGCCGCGTCGCGCTGTGTCACGCTCGACGCATGCAGTCCGAGCCGGACCCGCTGCTGCTCACGGTGCGCAACCTCGCCCGCTTCCACCGCGAGCACGAGAAGTTCTATTCCGAATCGCCCTATCACGACGTGATCCGGCTCCAGCGCAGCTCCCGTGCCCTGAAGGCCCTCGCCGAGCGGTGGTCGGTGGTCGCACCGGCCGACGACACGTCGCCGAGCCCGTTCGCCGGGGCACCCGACCTCAACGACGACCGCGCCACCGAGACGCTCGGCATCCTGTTCATGGAGGGCGGCGGCGAACCGGCGGAGATCACCCGGCTGAAGACCGACCTGCGCGCACTCGCCGAGGCGAGCCGGACGACCGGGCAGTGGCTCGCGTCCGCCATGGCGACGGCCTGGGACATGCTCGAGGCACTGCTCACATACCCGGAGCTGGCGGACCTGCTCGCCGAACGGCACCGGATCGTCTCCCACGACTGGCAGTGCGCGTCGACGACCGAACTCGTCGCCCGCCACCTCGACCGGGCGGTCGCGATCCTCGAGCGGGTGGACTTCGCTCCCACCGCACTGCGGGCGGACCTCGCCGCCGACCGTATTGCCCCGCGCTACCTCTTCTCGGCCGCGGAGATGCTCGACCACGCCTCGGATCTCGCCGCCCACAGCGCCGTGCTCACACACGAGAACGAGCGTCGCTGGCGGATCTTCCACGAGCGTGTCGAGCAGCTCGTCGCCGGCACCGACCGGTAGGGGCACTCGGCGGTCGGCACCCGGAAACGGGGGCGGGCGGCCGAATGTCACATCGCGTCGATCGATCGACGCGATGTGACATTCGGCCACGGGCGGCGGGACGCACCGTCGTCCGGATCCGGCCGGGGCGTCACCCGATCCAGCACGCCAGCTCGTCGGACCGCGGGTCCACCACCACCGGATCGCCCTCGCCCCCGAACACCCGGACCGGTCGCGAGGCACCGACCGGTGCCCACCCGGGATCTCCGGTGGTCGCGAATTGCACCCAGGCGCGGTGCATCTCGTCGGCGAGCGACTGCGGGGGCCGGTCTCCGGTGAGCCGGTGGGCGACGTCGAGACGGTCGAAGACGAACGCGATCTCGAGCGCATGGCACGCCCGCAGGTCCTGAACCGGGCTCGGCCACGCGAACTCGTACAACCGGGCCGTTCCACCGCCGCGGACGATCGCGTCCGCGAGGGCGACGGTGCCCGACCGGAACGCGTAGTCGGTGAGGATCGCGGCGAGCACGTCCCCGGGACTGGCCCCGGGACGGTGACCGGCGTACAGATCGGCGATCGCGGGATCGATCCCGTACCGGTGCAGGACGAACGGAAGGGTGTCACCGGTGATCACCGCGGCGATGCCGGTCGGCACCAGGAAGAACCGGAACTCGTCGGTGGTCGTTCCGGCCAGCACCGGCACATCCGTGCCTGCCCCCGCGGCGAGCGCGTCGATCGGCAGCGACGGAAGCACCTCACCGTCGATCGTGGGGAACAGGCTCATCACCCCCAGTCCGCGCTGCACCACCGACTCACCCCACCGGGCCGGATCCGGATTCTGTGCCAGTTCGAGACCGAGATCGTCCTGCGCGGACTGCAGGCGGCCGGGGTCGAGGGCACCGAATGCCGCGGCGGTGGCCGGCACCCCCAGGTTGCCGGCGAGGACGGCCGTCACCCGGCGCGCGTCCTCGACGTCCGCGGCCGCGGTGGCATTGCCGCTCTGCACGACGGCGCGGTGGAACAGGCCCGTCGCGGCGGGCGAGGCGAGCAACGCGGCCACGCTCATGCCGCCGGCCGACTCGCCGAACACCGTCACGTTGCCGGGGTCGCCGCCGAACGCCCGGATGTTGTCCTGCACCCAGCGCAGCGCGGCGATCTGGTCGAGCAGGCCTCGGTTGTCCGGCGCGCCGTCGAGCGAAAGGAACCCGGGGACTCCGAGCCGGTAGTTGACCGACACCAGCACCACCCCGTCGCGCGCGAAGGCACGCCCGTCGTAGCTCTCGATCCGGTTCGAGCCGCGGGTGAATGCGCCGCCGTGGATCCACACCATCACCGGCAGTGCCGAGGCACCCGGGTCCGGGGTCCACACCGACAGGTTCAGGCATTCGTCGCCGGGCTCGATGACGTTGCCGAGCAACGCGGCCGCGGGCGCGGCGTACGGCGACTGCGGACAGGTGGGGCCGGGTACGGTGGCGTCACGCGCCCCCTCCCACCGGGGTACCGGTGCCGGAGCGGCGAACCTCGCCGGTCCCACCGGGGCCGCCGCGTACGGGATGCCCAGAAACGCCCACACCCCGTCGACGACCGTCCCCCGGACCGCGCCCGCTCCGGTCTGCACCGTATCCGTCATGTCCCGTTCCTCTCCTCGCGGCTCCTCACAACGCCACCCACCCGAGCGAATGTATCGCTGATCTCCGCAGGAAAGGCCCGTTCGCTCGGTCCGACGGCTCCTATGCTGAGTGGGACGGTCATCGACTTTCCGCCCAGCCGAGGAGGCGCGGCATGCGAGCACTGGTGGTGTACGAATCGATGTTCGGGAACACCCGTCACGTGGCGGAAGCCGTCGCGCGCGGGCTGGGATCCGCGGTACGCACGGTTCCCGTCACCCAGGCACACGAGGAGAACCTGTCCGACTACGACCTCGTGGTGGTCGGCGGCCCCACACATGCGCACGGCATGAGCCGCGAGTCGACGCGCCACGGCGCGGCCGAGCAGGCCGAGAAACCCGACAGCGGACTGACGCTCGAACCCGACGCCGAGAGCGAGGGCGTCCGCGAGTGGCTCGATTCGCTGCCGTCCGGCGGCGGCAGGGCCGCAGCGTTCGACACACGCATCGACCTGGCGGCCGTGCTCACCGGCCGCGCGGGCAAGGGCATCGCCAAGAAGCTGCGCAAGCACGGGTTCGAGCTCGTCGCCGATCCGGAGAGCTTCCTCGTCGACAAGCAGTCGGCACTCGAGCCCGGCGAGGAGGAACGCGCCGAGCAGTGGGGCCGGTCGCTCGCACAGCAGGCGGCGAGCGGATCCGAAGAAGTGCGCTGACCCGCCCGTGGGCCGAGCGGATGTCCCGCTCGTCTCCGTGGGCCGACACGACGATACCTCCGCTCGGCGCACAGCCGCGCCCGACGGTCCATACTCGGGTCTATGCGACTGACCCACTTCGGACATTCCTGCCTGCTCGTGGAACACCTCGGCGCGACGATCCTGTTCGACCCGGGCAACTTCTCGCACGGCTTCGAGGGCATCACGGGGCTCGACGCCATCCTGGTCACCCATCAGCACCCGGACCACGCCGACCCGGCGCGGCTGCCGGCGCTGGTGGAGGCCAACCCGGGGGCCGCCCTGTACGCGGACCCGCAAACCGCCGCTCAGCTGGGCGGCGGCTGGCAGGCCGTGCACCCGGGCGACGCATTCACCGTCGGCGACGTGCGGGTGCGCGGCACGGGCGGCCGGCACGCCGTCATCCACCCGGAACTGCCGGTCATCGACAACACCGCCTACCTGCTCGGTGACGACGAGAACCCGGCGCGTCTGCTGCATCCGGGCGACTCGCTGTACATCCCGCACGAGAGGGTCGACGTGCTCGCGCTGCCCGCCGCGGCGCCGTGGTTGAAGATCTGGGAGTCGGTGGACTACCTGCGCGCGGTCAACCCGCGGGTGGCCGTCCCGATTCACCAAGGCATCCTCGCAGACCAGGCCACCGGCATCTTCTACGGCCGTTACTCCGAGATGGCCCAGGAGGGCACCGAGTTCCGGGTCCTGCCCGCCGAGGACTCGGTCGAGGCGTAGCCGCCGGTGCGTCCTTTGGGCTGCGGTAGCCGCCCAAAGGACGCACCGGCCGCGTCAGCGGCCGGCGGCGCGGCCGGCGGCGCGGCCGGAGAAGATGCAGCCGCCGAGGAAGGTGCCCTCGAGCGAGCGGTAGCCGTGTACCCCGCCGCCGCCGAACCCGGCGACCTCCCCCGCCGCGAACAAGCCCTCGAACACCGAGCCGCCGGTCGTCAGTACCCGGCCCGACAGGTCGGTCTCGAGCCCGCCCAACGTCTTGCGGGTGAGCAGGTGCAGCTTGACCGCGATCAGCGGACCGGCCTTCGGGTCGAGCAACCGGTGCGGGGCGGCGATGCGGGTGATCCGGTCCGGCACGTAGGCGCGGGCCGCGCGCATCGCCGCGACCTGCAGATCCTTGGTGTACTTGTTCGCGATCTCGCGGTCCCGGGCCTCGACGACCTGCCTGACCGCCGCATAGTCCAGGGGCGCGTCCGGGGTGATCTCGTTCATCCCTGCCACCAGGTCGGCGAGGGTGTCGCGGACGACGAAGTCGACGCCGCGCTGCTTGAACGCCTCCACCGGTGCCGGCGCGCCGGGCTTGACCCGCTGCAGCACCTTGCGGATGTCGCGGCCGGTCAGGTCCGGATTCTGTTCCTGGCCGGAGAGCGCGAACTCCTTCTCGATGATCTTCTGGTCGAGCACGAACCACGTGTGGTCGTGCCCGCTGCGCACGATGTGCTCGAGGGTGCCGAGGGTGTCGAAGCCCGGAAACAGCGGGACCGGCAGTCGCTTTCCGGTCGCGTCGAGCCACAGCGACGACGGGCCGGGCAGGATGCGGATGCCGTGGTTGGGCCAGACGGGGTCGTAGTTCGTGATGCCCTCGGTGTAGTGCCACATCCGGTCGCGGTTGACGATGCGCCCGCCGGCGCGCTCGGTGATCTCGAGCATCCGCCCGTCGACGTGTGCCGGCACGCCGGTGAGCATGTGCTTCGGCGGGTCTCCCAGCCGCTTCGGCCAGTTCTTCTTCACCAGGTCGTAGTTGCCGCCGATGCCACCCGAGGTGACGATCACCGCGCCGGCCGAGAATTCGAACTCGCCGGTCGCCACGCGCGACGACGCCACACCCCGCGCCGCCGACGACGGTTCGAGCACGGTTCCGCGCACCCCGGTGACGGCGCCGCCGGTGACGACGAGGTCGTCGACGCGGTGCCGGTTCCGCAGGATCACCCGGCCACGGTCGACGCCGTCGAGCACCGTGCGGGCGAAGATCTCGACGAGTCGCGGTCCGGTTCCCCACGTGATGTGGAACCGGGGCACCGAGTTGCCGTGACCGCCGGCGTCGTAGCCGCCGCGTTCGGCCCAGCCGACCATGGGAAACAGCTTCAGCCCGCGTTCCTTCAGCCACGCGTGCTTCTCGCCGGCCGCGAACTCGACGTAGGCCTGCGCCCAGCGGCGCGGCCAGTAGTCCTCGTCCTCCCGGTCGAACGCGGCACTGCCCATCCAGTCCTGCAGGGCCAGGTCGTACGAGTCGCGGATGCCGAGCCGGCGCTGTTCGGGGGAGTCCACGAAGAACAGCCCGCCGAACGACCAGAAGGCCTGTCCCCCGAGGTTGTGCGAGTTCTCCTGGTCGACCAGCACGACGGTGCGCCCGGCGTCGAGGAGTTCGGCTGTGGCGACGAGCCCGGCCAGACCGGCGCCCACCACGATCACGTCTGCGTCCATGCCCGCCAACCTACTGCAGGGTAGGTTCGCGTGGGCGGATCTCCGGGGTCAGGCCGCGCCGAGTGTGCGTGCGCGCGGCGGCCAGCGGTAGACCGAGGGCTGCGCCTCGAGGTGCAGGGCGAGGTCGACCGCGTCGAGCATCGCCTGCCGCGGTCCGGGACGGTCGAGCTGCTTGCCGGAGATGGACAGCCGCAGCAGCCCCCCGCGACGGGCGACCCGGCCGGCGCCGATCACCATCGCCCGGCACCACCACGGTTCGGCCTTGGCGCCCTCCCCGATGCCGAACACCCGCGCGTGGGTGACGGTGTCGCGGTGAAGGTCGTGGATCCCGGCGACGCCGGCCATCAGCCGGAACCCGGTGGCGGGCAGCGCCGCGACGGCCCCCGGCGAGGCGAGCCAGCGCGGCGGTGCGAACAACCGGGTCCGCAGTCCCGTCTCCTCGAGCACCCGGTCGGCGGCGAGCAGCCGCAGCCGCGCCTCGTGTTCGGGCAGGACCGCGAACTCGGCGCGCCGCCGCTTCGTCGCGGCCTGGTCGTAGCCGTGCAGCACGATGGCGTCGCCGCCCTCGCGACGCTCGAGCAGCCACTCCTGGGTGTGCGGGTCGCGTGCGAGCCGGTAGTGGTCCTTCATGCGCGGCGCGACCAGCAGCGACAGCGGCACGCCGCGAGCGTCCATCTCCCGGGCGAAGGCGTCCACCGCCGGGCGGGTCTCGTCCCTGATGCCCGACACCGACACGATCAGCTGGCCGCTCATGGGCTCCACGGTGCCAGGGCCGGGTGAACGTCAGGCGTCGCGCACCTGAAGGGTTTCGGCATGCACGGCGTCGGCGAGGGGCCGGCCGGTCCGCCATCCGAACCGCTCGAGGTCGGGCACGTCCTGCAATCGGGTCACGGGACCGACGCACAGCCACGCGATCGGCCGCACCGGGGGCCGGGCTCCGACGAAGTCGGCGAGGAACGCCTCGTCGTAGAACGACACCCAGCCGACGCCGAGTCCTTCGACGGTTGCCGCGAGCCACAGGTTCTGGATCGACAGCACCGCCGAGAACACGCCCACGTCGTCGACCGTGTGCCGGCCGAGGATGTGCCGCCCTCCGCGCGACGGGTCGTAGGTGACCACGATCCCGGTGCCCGACTCGACGATGCCTTCGACCTTGATGGGATCGAACGTGCGCCGCCGGTCCTCCGGCAGCGAGTCCGCGAACGCGCGACGGCATCCGGCGACGTGGTCGGCGAACTCGGCGAGCCGCTGCGGGTCGCGGACCACGACGAAGTCCCACGGCTGGGTGTTGCCGACGCTGGGTGCCGCGTGCGCCGCCCCCAGCACCCGCCACAGGACCTGCTCGTCGACGCGCTCACCGGTGAACTCCGCGCGGACGTCGCGGCGGGCACGGATCACGTCGTACAGCGCCGCCCGCGCATCGATGGTGTCGGTCATCGCGCTCAGCGGGGCAACGCGGCTTCGAGGGCGGCGATCACTTCGGGGGCGTCGGGCTCGGTGCGGGGCCGGAACCGGGCGACGACGTTCCCGTCGGGTGCGACGAGGAACTTCTCGAAGTTCCACTGCACGTCGCCGGCCTCGCCGTTCGCGTCGGGGTGCCGGGTGAGTTCGGTGTAGAGGGGGTGCCGGCTCTCGCCGTTGACGTCGATCTTCTCCCACAGCGGGAACGTGACGCCGTAGTTGGTGGAGCAGAAGGTCTGGATCTCCTCGGCGGTCCCCGGCTCCTGGCCCATGAACTGGTTGCACGGCACGCCGACGACGGTCAGGCCCCGGTCCGCGTACTCGACGGCGAGCTTCTCGAGCGCCGTGTACTGCGGAGTCAGGCCGCACTTGGAGGCGACGTTGACCACGAGGACCGCGCGACCGTCGAACTCGGCGAGGGAGGTCGGCACCCCGCCGAGGGTGTTGATGCCGATGTTCTGCAGAGAAGTCGTCATGCCGCCCGACGTTAGTCGCGACGGCCCCGGGCGCGGTAGTGCGCCCCGGGGCCGCCGCGGGCAGGCACGTCAGAGTGCGGCGACGACCGCGAATGCGCCGAGGGCGACGAGCGCCGCGCCGGTCAGCGTCTGCACCCGGCGGTCGACCACGCACATCGCCGACAGGAAGCCCGGCATCGACCCGCCCCCGCGGGTGTGCACGATCGCCAGCAGGCTCGGCAGGCACCGGCCGAGCGAGACGAGCGTGAACAGCGCGGCACCGAGGACGGGTGAGCCGGCCGCGGCGACGCCGAGCACCAGCAGGTAGTACGCGCTCGACCGGATGAAGATCACGAAACCCGGCCCGATGAGGGCGCCGAAGAGCAGCGAGACCTTCCACGGTGCCATCGACCGGCGCAGGTGCCGCGGCAGCTGCCTGCGGCGCATCGGCGTCGGCAGCGTCACCAGGCCCAGCTCGTGCAGGCCGTAGGCGAACGCGACGGCACCCCACGCGAGGAGCGCCCACGTCACCGGGACCGCCCCGGCGACGAGCGCACCGAGCGCCCCGACGAGCGCGCCGGTCGGGGCACCGGTCGCGATCGAGCCGAGGGCGTGCCAGCCGAGCCGGCGCACCGGGGTCGACGAACCCGGACGGTCGGGCTGCTTCGGGGCGGCGACGACGCCGGCGACCGACATGCCGCACGTCGACCAGTTCGCGGCCAGGGCGGTGACGGCTCCGGCACCCACGACCGCGGCGGTCGTCGCTGCGGGCCCGGACGGGGTGAGCAGCGCCGCCGCCCCGGCACCGGCGACGCCGGCTGCGGCGATCAGCGCCGCACGGGTGTGCGACGGCACGGCCTTCTGCAGGGTGGGACGGATGTCCGGCACGTCCGTCGTCAGCGGCTCGTGCGCGAGAACTGCGGTCATGACTTCCTCCAGGGGATCGGTGTTTTCCGGATACGGACGGCTGGTTCAGGATTCGGTGACGGTGACGGTGACGGTGCCGGTCATGTACCGGTGGACCGAGCAGGTGTACGGGTAGGTGCCCGGTTCGTCGAAGGTGCGGGAGTACGTACCCTCCGCGGTGATCCCGCTGTCGAACGACCCCTCCGATACGACCTGGTGCAGCACCCCGCCGTCCTCGAACCGCCATTCGACGGTGCCGCCGGCCGGCACGGTCACGTCGGGCGGCGCGAAGTGGACGTTGCGGACGACCACCACCGCGTCCGGGGGGCGATCGGACGGGCCGCAGGCCGCGACGAGCGGAAACAGCAGGGCCGCAGCCCACCCCGGCTGCCGGCTCATTCCCGGACGATCACGGTGCCGACCATCATCGGGTGCGGCGTGCAGTGATACGTGAAGGTGCCGGATTCGTCGAAGGTGTAGGAATACGTTCCCTCGGTGAGGAGCTCGCTCTTCAGCCGGCCCTCGAGAGGGCCCTCCCCCACCACGTCGTGCGGCAGTCCGCCGTCGTCGAAGCGCCACTCGACGGTCTGGCCCTTCTCGATCGTCACCGACTCCGGGTTGTAGGCCATGTTCTTCACCTCCACGACGACGGTGGGCTCGGCCGAACCTCCGGCGGTGCCGCAGGCGGACAGGCTCACCGCGGTCAGCAGGCCGGCGAGCAGGACGGCGGACTTTCGCATGACGATTCCTCTCATCGGATGTACCGCAGATTCGCGGTCATACCGGCTTCGAAGTGGTAGGCGTTGTGGCAGTGGAACATCCATTCACCCGGATTGTCGGCGTCGAATTCGATCGCGAGTTCGGTACCGGGCAGCACGTTGACGGTGTCGCGGCGCAGTCCGCCGTAGGCGCCCACCGCGAAGGTGTGCCCGTGCGTGTGCATCGGGTGCCACATCGTCGACGAGTTCTTCATCGTGATCCGCACGCGCTCACCCTGTTTCATGACCAGGCGGCCGGCGTCGGTCCCGGCCATGCCCCACACGTAGCGGCCCCCGGCCTGGATCAGCTCGATCCGGTAGTCCCGATCGGGTTCGCGTGGATCGAGCCGCACGGCCTCGACGGGCCGCAACGCGCTCTCCGCGACGAGCCGGCCGCCGAGTTCGGGGATCGCGCCGCCCACGTCGGCGTCGGCCATCGGCACCGCGTCCGGGGTGCGCAGCACCGTCGAGGCATATCCTGGCCGCCCTTCGACCTTCGCGACGATCGGCCACACGCCCGACTTCACGGTGACGAGGACGTCGTAGCGTTGCGCCATTCCGACGACGATCGTGTCGGCGACGGTGGGCTGCACGTCGAAGCCGTCCGCCGCGACGATCGTGAGTTCGTGCCCGGCCACCGCGAACCGGTACGGGGTCTCGGCCGCCGCGTTGACGATCCGCAGCCGCACGCGCTGCCCCGCCGCGGCGACGACCGGGGTGGGATCGTTCGGGGACCGGCCGTTGATCAGGTGCAGCGGGTACGCGATGTGCTGGGTCATCCCGCCGAGCGCCGCGGAGTCGCCGTGCCCGGCACTCACCAGCTGCCGGGCGACGTCCAGGTCCCCGGCGGGCTGCGCCCCGGGTGCCGCACCACCGCCGTGCCCGCCGTGCCCACCGGAGATCGCGGGGTTGAGCGCGGTGAGCACCGCGTCGGGTGTGGTGCCGAGACCGTCGAGCCAGTCGTCGAGGACCAGCACGGCGTCGGCGTCGGCGCCGGTGCGGTCGTCGGGGTCCTCGACGATCAGGGCGCCGAACAGCCCGCGATCGGCCTGCAGGCCGCTGTGCGAGTGGTACCAGTGGGTGCCGGGGTCCGGGACGACGAAGCTGTAGTCGAACGTCGTGCCGGGCGCGATCGCCGCCTGGGTGACGGGCGCGGCACCGTCCATGTCGTTGCGGATCCGGATGCCGTGCCAGTGGACGGTGGTGTCGGCATGCAGGTCGTTGCGCACCGCGGCGTCGAGCCGGTCACCCCTGCGGACCCGCAGTTCCGGGGCGACGGCCCGGCCCCCGTACGTCCAGGTGTCGACGAGATGCCCACCCAGGTCGACGGTGGCGACGCCGGCGGCCAGCGCGAACGACGCCACGGTGCCGTTCCAGCCGCGGGCGGCCTCGGCGGCGGCGACCTCCGGGTCGGCCGGGGAAATGTAGTCGAGATCGGCCGCCGCCCCGTTCTCCGCGCCGGCGCCGGCCGGTTGCGTACCGGACGATGCGGTGGCGCAGCCGGCGGCGCCGAACCCGAGCGCGCTCATCCCCAGCGCCCCGGCCCCGAGGGAGCCGAGGGCCAGGAACCTGCGCCGGCCCAACACGGCGCCGGGTGGTCTCATCCGATCACCTCGGGGGTGAGCAGATCGGTGAAATCCTCGACGTTGCCGCTGATCTCCACCGAGGAGACCTGCTGCCCGGTCGCGGCGTCGAACCCGACGATGCGCTGCGCCGCCTCGCCCTGCCCCTCCGGGTTGCCGCCGAGCACGTAGAACGTGGCGCCGTCCACGGAGAACGCCATGCTCGCGATGTCGGTCAGTCCCAGGTCCGGCAGGCTCAGCGACCGGATCGGCGCGAGGTTCGCGGCGTCGGACAGCACGATGCGGGCCAGGTCGCCGCCGCGGGCGGAACTGGGATGGATCGGTGAGTCGGTGTAGGCGATCGCGATCCGGGTGCCGGTGTTGTCGATGACGTCGCTCGCGAACCGGCCCTCGGGCCGGCCGGCGTTGCCGATCGGCGTCACCGAGTCCTGCGGCAGGCCGTTCGAGAAGTCGAAGACGTACACGTCGCCGTTCTCCCCGACCAGCAGGGCCTTGCGTGCCTCGGCGGCCCACCCGACCTTCCGCGCGCTGACGAAGTCGTCCGGCAGCACCTTCGCCCGGGCGGTCTCGGCGGGCACGCCGTCGTCGCCGACGGAGATCCGGACGAGCTCACCGGTCTCCTCGCACACGCTGTAGATCTCGTGGTCCACGGTCCAGGTGAACGGTCCGCAGCCGACGAGCTGCACGGCTCCGCTCTGCTGCCTCGTCTCGAGGTCCACGACGCGGACGCCGTAGAGGCCGTCGTCCCAGGTGACGAAGTACCGCCCGTCGGAGGTGACCGCGTTGGAACCGGGCCGCGAGTGCACACGCGCGACGTCGGGCAGCAGCGCCTCGGCGGGCTCGAGCAGGTTTCCGGAGTAGGTGCTGACGGTGAAGTCGGCGGCGCCCCGCGATCCGCGGGGACGCCACACTTCGGCGGCGAGAACGGCCGGGTCGGACGGGGTCTCGCCGACGAAGCCGTGGATCACCGGGTCCCAGATGCCGGGCCCGACGACGATGCGGCTGCCGGCGACACCCGTCTTCGGGTCGAGGACGTTGACACCGAGCTCCAGCTTCCCGAATCCGCCTGCCACGGCGACGAGTTCGTCGCGCCCGATGGGCTCGATCTCGGAGACGTGCAGCGGTTCGGGGATGGTGTCGCCGATCTCCTGGTCGTCGTGCCCGAGGGCGATGCCCTCCCCCGGGGTGGTGAATTCGACGGTGGGATAGGTGACGTCGCCGGCGGTGCTCGGGTCGTCGCCGGACGAGCCGCAGCCGGCGAGGGTGACGAGCAGCGCGAGGGGCACGGCGGCCGCGGCGGGACGCACGAGGCGACGGGAACGCAATGTCATGATCCGGCACCGACCTTCGGACGCTCGGCGGGACGGGCCTGGCAGTCCTCGCCGATGATGGGGGCCATGGTGCAGGTGTACGACTGGGATTCGTCGGAGACGCACCAGATGATCTCCTGGTCGTAACTGCCCGAGACCGGGTTGTACATCACGGCCTGCATGTCCGGCTCGCCGCAGAACGCGTTGGAGCACGACGGGGCCCCGCAGCAGTCGTAGTAGGCGATGAGGTAGGTCTTGCCGGTGTCGGGGTTCGTGCAGCACCCGACCCAGAATTCGGCACCCGGTTTGCTGCCCGGCGCGCACGTGGTCACTCCGCCGCCGTTGCAGGCCGCGCAGGAGGTGCCGTCCATGTTGCACCAGCGCCAGTACTCGCACTCGGCCGGATCCTTGCCGTCGTAGACGGGCACGAGCGGTTCCGGGCCGGGATCGGGTGCGGGCTCCTGCGCGAACGCGGTGCGGGTCACCGGAAGCGAGCTGATGAGCGCCACTCCCGACACACCCATCGTCCAGCGGCCGAGACGGCTGATCATCGAGCGGCGCGACACCTGCTCCGACATCCGGCGTCCGGTCCGGCTCATGAACGAGCCGCC
The DNA here is from genome assembly GCF_001894945.1 of Rhodococcus ruber NBRC 15591. GTDB lineage: Bacteria > Actinomycetota > Actinomycetes > Mycobacteriales > Mycobacteriaceae > Rhodococcus > Rhodococcus ruber. The sequence continues at coordinate 29,691 of NZ_BCXE01000007.1, read as the reverse complement.
CTTGCCGGCCATCCAGGCGGCCTGTTCCTCGACGGTCTCCTTGTCGACCGGGTACCGGTTCTCGTACATCTCTTCCAACGCATCTCTCCGTTCGTCCGGGGGGATTCAGGCGCTCGCGGCGGCGCGGGCCTTGGCCTGTTCGTGCAGGTGCTGCAGCGACGGGGTGCCGGTCTCGAGGGCGTTGAGCAGGCTCTCGACCTGGGCCATGTGGTTGCACAGGCCCTTGGCGCGGATCTTGCCGTGCTCGTCGAGGATCACCCCGTAGGGCGTGGTGCCGACCTGGTAGGCGATGCCGACGTCGCGGCCGTCGACGTAGCTCAGTTCGGTGCCGATGTTGCTGCCGGCGAGGAACTGCCGGTGCTCCTCGGGTGTGCCGTCGGAGACGATCACGACGTCGAAGTCCCTCTCCGCCTTGGCCATCGCGCGGACGCCGGGCAGCAGACTCTTGCAGGTGGAGCAGGTGGGCGCCGTGAACAGCAGCAGCTGCGGCCGGTCCCGGTGCCCGCCGATGCCGACGGTGCGTCCGACGTGGTCGGTGAGGCCACGGAAGGACGGACCCGCCTGCTCGATCTTCGGGCCGGTGTCCATCATGCGGGCCCCGAGGGGTCCGAGCCGGACCTGCACCCGGCCGATCTCGCGGGCCAGCGCGAGCACCATCAGGAACAGCACGGCGACCGCCGCCGTCAGCACGGTGACCGCAACGAGAAGAATGGTGTCCATCTATCGGTCCTGTCTCGGAAAGGGTTTCGGGAGAGGGGTTCTCAGGCGCCGTAGCGCGACACGGTGGCGACGGCACGCAGTTCGGCGGACGCGGGGGTCAGGTGTTCGTCGACGGGCCGGCGCCCGACGTGGACCACGGCGCGCAACTGGGCTGCCGCGAGGGCGGCGGTGAGGACGAGCGCCGCGAGTGCGAGCGCTGCCGCCTGCTCGAGCACGCCGATGCCCGGGGGCCCGGTGAGGGCCAGCACGATCGACACGACGGCGAACCCGCCGGCCCGCACCGAGTGGAACCAGCCGATACGCGGCGCCGCATCGTGGTCGCCGAACGCGAAGCAGCCGCAGTCGAGCTCGCGCCGGCCGCGGGCGAGGTTCACGGTGAGGCCGACGAAGAAGCCGAGGAACAGCACCGCTGCGGCGGCCGCGGCGGTGCGGCCGGCGACGCCGAACACCAGCAGGGCACCCACGACGATCTCGGCGGCGGGCAGCACCCGCGCGACCACCCGCTCGACCCCGGACGGCAGCAGCCGGTAACCGCGGACAACGCGCAGCAGCCCCTCGTGATCGCCGGCCTTCGGCACCCCCGCGAGCAACAACGTCCCGCCGACGAGCGCCGCTACCACCGCCCACATCATGGTCGTCCCCTTCGCAGTCGAATGATCGTGCCGCTCAATCGTGCGCACCGGATGCGTCGCGAACGGGTCGTCGGGGAAACGTCCGGGGGCACCGCGAGTGGAACCCGGCGTCGCGGTGCGCCTCATGCGAACGCTGCAGGTGGGCGCGGTTTCTCGACCTTTCGGAGGACCTGTTCGCCGGGCACCCGGGCCGTGGGGTGGCGCGGGCCACAGCGCTGTCCCGGGCGGATTCCCACTTGCCGTCCACATGTCGTTCGCGGAGGAAACCGTCGCGTAACACCGCGGCGCTACGTTGTCCCTCGCCCTGAGGCGGTTCACCGCCCGGGTGCCGGCACCGCCGGCCGCACGGACGCACAGACGGGACACGACGATCGTGACAACCGCACTCCGGGCCGCGATTGCCCGCTCACGGGATGCCGGAACTCGCCGGGATCCGGTGTACTCGCCGCTGCGTGCCCTCGGCCGCCGGCAGCTCACCCCCGTCGACCTGCTCGGCCAGTCCCTGTCGACGATCGCGCCGGCCACCGGGATGGTGTTCATCGCGCTGTGGATGGTGACTCACCGCCCGGGCGTGGGCGGCCTGCTCGCGATCGCGGGGACCACCGCCGTGGTGGCGTCGGTGGCGCTGTGCATCACGCAGTTCACGCGGCGGCTCGCCGCGGCCGGCTCGCTCTACAGCTTCGTGTTCCAGGGCCTGAGTGCCCGCGCGACCCTCACCACGGGCGCGGCCCTGCTGGTGGGCTATCTCGGCATCTCGATCTCGGTGATGTCGCAGGCCGCGCAGAGCCTGCTCCGCATCGCCGACCTGCTCGGTGTGCACGTGTCCGGTGCCGCGCCGTGGTCGGTCACGATCGGTCTCGTGGCGCTCGCCGTCGCGGTGATCACCGTGCGTGGGGTGCGGTTCGCGACGCGCGCGATCCTGCTGGTCGAGACGTGTTCGCTCGTGCTCGTCGTGGCGCTCATGGTGGGCACCCCGGCCGGGGCGGGCCCGGCCACCACCGAACTGCCGGACGCCCCGCTGAGCATCATGCCGTTCCTCGCGATGCTCACCGTGCTGTCGATGGCCGGCTTCGAGAGCGCCGCGTTCTTCGGCCCGGAAGCCAAGCGGCCGTTGGTGACCGTCACGCGCACCGTGCTGATCTCTCCCGTCGTCGTCGGTGTGCTGTTCGTGTTCGCTGCCTGGGCCGCGTTGTCCGGTCACGCCGCCGTCGTCGTCGGCGCGTACTTCGACGGCACGGCGTCCGGCGCGAGTGTCGGCGTGGTGCTCGCCGTGCAGGCGGGTATGACGTGCTCGTGGCTGGCGTCGACCCTGGGCTGCGCGCAAGCCGGTTCGCGGTTGCTGTATTCGATGGGCGTCGAGCGGGTGCTGCCGAGCACCCTCGCCCGGGTCCACGACCGGTTCCGCACCCCGCATGTGAGCGTGCTCGCCTTCACGGCCGCGAGTCTCACCGGTGCATGCCTGTATGCGTCCCTCGCGGAGGCGGATTCGGGGTCGTTCGACGGTGTCGTCGAGATCGGCCTCGTCGTGGCCTACACACTGGTGGCCGTCGCGTCGTGGCGGTTCCTGCACCGCATCGGCGAGCACACCGTGGTGACGCGGGCGGCCGCGGTGTTCGTCTCGGTCCTGGGGATCGGTCTGCTCGGCTACATCGCCGTCGACGGCACCGCGCACGGCGTGTGGATCGTGCCCGCGGCGCTCGCGGCGGTCGCGGTGTCCGGCACGGTGTGGCAGTACGTCCTGCGGCGGGTCCGGCCGGGCAGCCTGGCGACGATCGGGGCGTTCGACTCGGTCGAGACCGGGGACATCCTCCCCGGGGCGGGGACTCTCGTGATCGGTGCGGACGGGCGGCCGCGCATACTTCCGGACGTCCCGCACTCCCGCGACGGGGACCCGGCTTGACGGCGCACGTGTCCGTGCACGCGGACGACTCGCACTTCAGCGGGCAGCAGCCGGGCGCGGTGCAGAAGGCACTGGGAATGCTCGAGGCGGTCGCGCAGCTCGGCCCCGGCACGTCCGCGAAGGAGATCGCCAGGTTCGCGGGGGTGCCGCCGACCACCGCGTACCGCATGCTCAACCTGCTCGTGGCCGACGGGTTCCTCGTCCGTGTGCCGGACCTGTCCGGCTTCGCGCTGGGCCGTCGCACCGCGGAGCTGGCGCGGGCGGCCGTCGAGACGAGCCCGTCGCCGACGCTGCACGACGCCGTGGAGGAGCTGCGGACCCGCACCCGCTTCGGGGTGCACGTCGCGTCGTTCGCGGCCGGGCGGCTGCGGTTCGTGGACAAGGATCCCGACCACGAGATCGTCGCCGTCGGTGCGCTGGCGAAGAACCTGCATGCCAACGCCCTCGGCAAGCTGATGCTCGCGCACCATCCGCACGTGCGTCCCGATCCGCGGCTGCGTCGCCTGACCGACCACACGATCTGCGACCCCGGCGTTCTCGCCGAGGAACTGCGCGCCGTCGCTGTCGCGGGTTACGCGTACGAGGGTGAGGAGTGCCGGATCGGGCGGGCCGCGCTGGCGGCGCCGATCCGGGACCGGTCGGCGTTCGTCGTCGGCGGCCTCTACCTGCAGGGGTCGGCGTCGCGGGTCACCCCGGACGACGCGGCGCTCGTCCGGTTCCTCGTCGACGGCTCGGCACGGCTGTCGGGGCTGCTCTGACGGGGAATGTCACCGGGTGGGTAGGGGCGGGAATGTCACCGGGTGGGTAGGGGCGGGAATGTCACCGGGCGGGCATGGGCGGGAATGTCACCGGGCGGGCATGGGCGGGAATGTCACCGGGCGGGCCGCGACGGGGGCGCGTCGTCCGGGGCGAGCTGCGCACCGATCCGCCGGAAGAGCGTGTCGGCCTCGTTCGAGTACGCGCCGGCGTCGTCGAACGCCGCCGGCGCGTAGGTGACGGCGACGGCGACGGCGATCTTCTGCGACGGCAGGTATGCCTCGACCGCGGCGTACCCACCGAACAGCGGGTTCTGCATCAGCCAGTTGCCGGTGATCACCACCCCGAGTCCGTAGGTGTAGCCCTCGGACTGCGGGAAGCACGTGGGACAACCGGGAAGCGCGGTGGTGCGGCCGCGCAGGTCGGTCGACACCATCGCCCGGTACGACTCCGGTGAGAGCAGCGCGCCGGTGCCGACGGCGACCGCGGTGTCGTGCAGGTCGTGGATGTCGGTGGTCTGGACGGCCCCGTGGGTGATCGTCCAGGAGGGATTCCAGAACGTGGATTCCTCGTAGAAGGGGGTCGCGACGGGGATCCCGAGCGCCTGCCGGCGTTCCGAGCTGAACGCATGCAGCACCGGTTCCGGGATCGCCGGCGTCTGCGACGGCGTCGTGCCGTCCAGTCCGAGCGGGTCGAGCACCTTCTCCTGCAGCAGTTCCGCCACCGGCCGGCCGGTGATCCGTTCGAGGGCCATGCCGAGGATCACGTAGTTGGTGTGCGCGTAGTTCCAGTTGGTGCCGGGCTCGTAGAAGAGGGGCTGGGACGTGCCGAAGGCGAGAAGTTCCTCGGGTGTCCAGTTCCGGAACGGGTCCCGGTAGATCGCGTCCGACAGTTCGGGATTCTGCACGTAGTCGGCGTAGCCGGAGGTCATCTGGGCGAGCTGGCCGAGGGTGACCCGGTCCGAATGCGGGATGTCGGGCAGCCACGTCGAGACCGTGTCGTCGAGGCGGACCGTCCCCTCGTCGACGAGTTGCAGCAGCAGCGTGGCGACGTAGGAGATGGCCACGGCGCCGTTGCGGAAGTGCATGTCGGTCGTCGCCGGCACGCCGGTGGTGGATTCGCCGTAGGCGCGGGTGAGGATCTCCCTGCCGTCGACGGTGACGCGCACGATCGCCGCCTTCAGATGCGACTCCGCCATGGTGTCGCGCACGATCCGGTCCACGGCCTCGGCCTGCGCGGGGTCGGCCGACGAGGAGGTCGCCGACGCGGCCGCGTTGTCCGCCGATCCGGGCGGGCCGGGTGCCGCGTCGTCCGTGGCCGTGCAGGCGACCAGGAGCCCGAGGGCGCACAGCACGGGCAGTATCCGCCGGGTCAGGGGCATACCTGATCTTGGCAGATGCGCTCGACCGGTGTGATCACTCCGGCGCGGCGACGGCGGCTCGGCGCAGGTCCCGTCCGGACCGCAGGAGGGCGGTGAGTTCGGCCCGGCTGCGCACGCCGGTCTTCGTGTAGATCGCCTTGAGGTGATCGTGGACGGTGTTCGGGGTGATGCCGCGACGGGCCGCGATCTCGGCGGTCGAGTACCCGGCCATCGCCTCGAGGCACACGTCCCGTTCCCGGGCCGTGAGGGCGTAGGCGGCGAGCAGCAACTCGGCGAGTTCGCCACCGGCCGCGGGCTCGAGCGTGACCACGGTCTGCGGTTCGTCACCCCCGAGCAGCGCGGTGGCCCGCAGCAGGATCCAGCCGCCGGTGGTGTCGCGGATCCGCGTTCGGAACACACCCGAACCGCTCGCACGCGCCCCGAACGCGGCGGCGCGCACCATGACGGCCAGCCGTCCCGGTGCGATCTCGTCGAATCGTTCCTCCCAGTCGCGGGCGGCTGCCGTGAGTGCGAGGGGCTTGCCTCCGGCCCCGGTCAGGACCACCGCCGGACCCGGGTCGCCCCGGCCCGAGGGGGCGGTGGCGCACACGGCGGCGCGGGTCGCGACCGCCACCGCCGGCGCCACCTGCGTGAGGAACTCGACCTCGGCATCGGTGAAGTCCACCCCGGATCGAACGAATCCTGCTGCTCCCCAGCACAATTCACCGCTCCGGAAGATCACGCGCAGTTCGTTCTCCACTCCGAGCGGACGCCACACCTCGGCGTGGCGAAGACAGTGGGCCACCTCGTCCGAGGGCAGATCCGATCCCCGGGTCGCCGTGCGGCCGCTGCGGAACAACTCGGCGAAGGTGCCGGGATCGTGCCCGCGGTACTCGCTCTCGGCGAGCAGCGGCTCGTACTCCGGCGGAATCCGGTCGGGGCCGCTGGTCATGGAGCCGATCGTCAGGGACCGGGGATCGATCATCGCCCAGCACGTCAGGTCGCTGCGCACCGTTCGGCCCACGAGTTCGATGGCACGCTCGTGCACCTGGGTCACGTCGGCGCCGGCGGCGGCGAGCGCCACCACCTCCCGGCCCACCTTCTCCGCCCGGATCTCGAGCATGATCCCAGTATGCGCCGGTGGCGGGCTACCACCCATCCCCGTTTCCGGGGATGGGCCACCGGCCGGGCGGTTCCTAACGTGACAGGCATGACCGAGAACACCGAACTCTGCAGGATGGGCGAGGGCCGCCGTCTCACCCTGCCCGACGCCACCGTCACGGCCCTGTCCACCGGCGCACACGCCGGCGGAGCGTACGAACTCTTCCTCGTCGAGGCGCCGCGCACCGAGCCGCCACCGCTGCACGCCGAACCGTGGGCCAAGTCGTATCACGTGCTGAGCGGCCGGATCCTGGTCCGTGCGGCAGCGACCGGCCACGAGCTCGCGGCCGGGGACACGATCACCCTCGCGCCGGGAACGGTGAACTCCTTCACCGTCCTGACCGACGCCGCGACCTTCCTGCTGATCGCCGCCGGGACCTCGATGGGCGGCTTCTTCGGTGCGGTCGACGCCCTCGGGCGCGAGCGTCCACCGGACGAGACGGGTCGGGCTCTCCGAGAGGTCGCCGACCGGTACGGGGTCGCGCTCGCAACGGAGGCGGGTGCGCCGTGATCACCCTCGCCCAGCTCGCCGCGTCCCTCGCCGCGGCAGTGCATCTGCTCGCGTTCGTGTGGGAGACGCTGCTGTTCCGGCGGCCGTCGATCCACGAGGACCTGTTCCGCATTCCCTCCGGCGACGTCGCGGCGGTGCGGATGTGGGCGTTCAACGTCGGCTTCTACAACCTGTTCCTCGGCGCCGGGGCGCTGATGGGGGTGGCCCTGTGGCGGGCGGGCGAGGACACGGTCGGACGCGCGCTCGTGCTCTACACGTGTTCGTTCATGCTGCTCGCCGGGATCGCCCTGTTCGTCTCGGACCGCCTGGCCATGAGCCGGCCCCGCGGCGCCGGGCTCGGGGGTGCCGCGGCGCAGTGCACGCCACCGGCGATCGCGCTGATCGCGCTCGCGGCGGCCTGATCCGCGTCACGTCCGTGCGGCGACGTACCGCCGCAACGCCGCGTCGCGGTCGGCCGGTGCCCGGCGCGGACAGCTCGTGCACTTGTCGCTGCCGGTCGCGCGGTAGATCAGACAGCAGGAGCTGCGGCGCACGAAGCGCCGTCCCGATTCCGGCGATCCCGGCGCCGCCGTCCCGCTCCCGCCCGGTCCGACGTCGACGAAACGCGGTGGGAGCAGGGGCGGTACGGACAGCACGGCGGCAAGAGCGCATCCGTCCTCGGTGCGGTGGGCGGCACGCCCGGCGTCGAGGGCGCGGTTGGCGATCGAGTCGGACGCGACGGCCCACAGCGCCCGCTCCGAGGCACCCGACACCCCCGCGAGCGGTACGACGATCGCCGACAGCGCCGGCCCGAGAGCACGCGCGAAGGCATCGGCCCCGGTCAGCAGGTGTGAGGACCGTACCGCGCCGAGGTAGCCGTCCGGTCGCAGCGTGCAGCGCCACCGGGCCGGGTCCGGATCGGGGGCGCAGCCGGTGGCCAGGAGCATCGCGACGGGTCCGGCCACGAGTGTCGAACTCGCCGAGTACCACCAGAGCGTGCCGGCGACCCGGGGGTCGGGGCAGTCCCATCTGCGTCCGGTGTCGCGGACCCGTTCGGCCAGCCACTGCGGATCGGTCGAGAGCCTGCCCGGAAGGACGACGGGCCCGAGGTCGACGGTGTGCGCGAAGTCGCCGAGCAGGGACCGGGCCGCGGCATAGGCACGCGCCACGGCACCGGAGTGGCGGTCAGGCATCGACCGGCCCCCGGACGTCGAGGGTGCGCCGGCCGTCGCCGTCCACACCGACCCGGCCGCGGACGCCGAAGACCTCCGCCAGCAGCGCGGGTTGCAGGACGTCCTCCGGAGTTCCCTCGGCGACCACCGACCCGTGGTTCAGCACCGCCATCCGGTCGCAGTACTCGGTCGCCAGCCGCAGGTCGTGCAGCGTCACCAGGACGGCGAGCCCGTCCGCGGCGAGGCCGCGCAGCAACTCCAGCACGGTCAGCTGGTGACGCAGGTCCAGGTGATTGGTCGGCTCGTCGAGCAGCAGCACCCGGGGCTGCTGGGCCAGGGCCCGGGCGATGGAGACACGCTGACGCTCTCCCCCGGACAGGGCGAGCACGTCGCGGTCGGCGAGGTGCAGCAGCCCGAGCCGGCCGAGCACGTCCTCGACCACCGCCCGGTCGTCGTCGCCGAACGGTTCGAGCCAGCCGCGGCGGGCGGTGCGCCCGAGCTGCACCGATTCGCGGACGGTCGTCCCGCCGAGCGCGACCGGTTCCTGGACGCCGACCCCGACGAGGCGGGCGAGGGAGCGGCGCGTGACGTCGGTGACGTCCCGGTCGTCGACGGTGATCGTGCCGGCCCCGACCGGCACCGCGCGGTAACAGGCGCGCAGCAGGGTCGTCTTGCCGCTGCCGTTGGGTCCGACGAGGGCGAGTACCCGGCCCGCCGCCACGTCGAGGTCCACCCCGTCGAGAACGATGCGTTCGCCCAGCCGGGCACGGACCCCGGTGGCGCGCAGGCAGGTCACCACTCCCGCCCGTAGCTGCGCCACAGCATGACGAGGAAGGCCGGTGCCCCGAGCAGTCCGGTGACGACCCCCACCGGCAGTTCGGTCGAGCTGCTGACCGAGCGGGCGACGACGTCGGCCAGGACCAGCGCGAGCGCCCCGGCCACCGCCGCCACGGGTATCGACCGGACGCTGTTGCGGCCGACGAGGTGACCGGCGACGTGCGGGATCAGCAGTCCGATGAAACCGACGGTCCCCGAGACCGCCACTGCCGCGGCGGTGAGCAGCGAGACCGCGAGCAGGATCAGGATGCGGAACCGCCGCACGTCCATTCCCAGCGCGGTCGCCCCGTCGTCGCCGACGAGCAGCAGGTTCAGCTGCCGGCCGCACAGCAGGACGCCGCCGCCGACGACGAGCAGGACCAGCGCGGGCACGGCCAGCACGGACCAGGTCGCATCCCCGAATCCTCCTGCCAGCCAGCGCATCACGGTGCCGAGCTGGTGGTCGTCACCGAGGACCAGCAGGGTGAAGGTGGTCGCCGCGGAGAACACCATCGACATCGCCACGCCGACGAGGACGATCGCGGTGACGGCGTGGGCGCGCACACTGACCGCGATCGCGCCGGCGAGCGGGACCAGGGCTCCCAGGAAGGCCGCGAACGGCAGGGTGAAGGCTCCGAGGGCGCCGCCGCCGACACCCAGGACCGTCACCAGCACCACCCCGAACCCGGCGCCGGAGGACACGCCCAGCAGATAGGGGTCGGCCAGCGGATTGCGGGTCACCGCCTGCGCCACCACCCCGGCGATCGCGAGCGCGGCACCGACGACGGCCGCCGTCAGCGCTCGGGGCAGGCGGGAGTCGACGACGATCGCTTCCCGCGCCGCGGTCCACCACGGCATGAAGGCTCCCGGGGCGAGGCGGTGCGCGACGATCGCCCACACGTCGCCGAAGGGGATGTTCACCGTGCCCAGCGATACGGCGCCCGCCAGCGCCAGCACGAGCGCGGCGAGCAGCGGCGGCAGGATCAGCCACAGCGAACGATGGTGCGCGCCCCCGGCGCCTGCCCGGACCGCCGGGGCCGGGGCGTGCGGCGACGACGGGCCGGTCAGGGTGCCGGCGGCGGTCACGGCGCGTCCGGGAATGCGGCCGGGTGCAGTCCGCGGGCGATCGTCTCGACCGAATCGACCATGCGCGAACTTTCGAAGAAGTCGTCGAGCGGCACGACGACGAATCGGTCGTTGCGCACGGCGGGTGTGGTGGCCACGATCGGCTGGTTCTTCAGATAGGCGATCTTGTCCTGCGCGCTGGTCGCACCGTAGTCCAGAACGACGATCGCCTCGGGTGCGCGCTCACCGACGATCTCCCAGCCGGTGGTGAAGTACGGCTTCGGGCCTTCGGCGGTGATGTTGTCGGCGCCGGCGTAGCCGGCGATGAGGTTGCCGATGCCCACGCCACCGACCGAGAGCGGTTCGGCCTCGCCGGAGTCGTAGAAGAAGGTGCGCACGGGTGCGACGGCAGCCTGCGCCAGCCGGGCACGTACCGCGTCGAGTTCCGCGGTGATCGACCGGGTCAGATCCGCGGCCTGCTCCTCGACACCGAGAAGAGCGCCGAGCTGGGCGAAGTCGTTCTCCAGCAGGGCGATATCGGAGAAGCCGGCACCGCAGTACTCGGAGAACAGGAACGTGTGGATCCCCGCCTGCTCGAGCGCGTCCCGCCCCCGACCGGTCTTGTCGTCGAATGCGCTGCGCATCCCGCCGACGACCAGGTCCGGTTCGAGGTCGCGGATCTGCTCGTATGTCGGGTACTCGGCGGCCAGCGACGGGATCGCCCGGAACTGCTCGGCCGTCTCCGGGAGCGGGTCGTCCTTCTCGCCGTAGCCCATGCCGACGATGCGGTCCCCCACGCCCATCTGGATCAGGGTTTCGGTGACGTGGTCGTTCATCGACACGATCCGCTGCGGGGGCGCGTCGTAGGTGGCGGTGCGTCCGCAATTGGTGATCGAGACCGGTTCGGCGAAGGCTGCCGCGGACGGGCCGGCGCCGATGTCGGCGCCGCGCGAACAACCGGCCGCGGTGGCGACGGCGAGGACGGCGAGAACCGCGGTGGCGGGACGGCGGAAGTCGACGGGCATGGGACCTCGTGCTCTGCTCAGGTGGCACGGGGCAGACTCCGGCACGGCAGCGGCCCCGGACAGAGGTCACCGACTACCCTGCTGGACTCCATCTCGTAGACCACGACGAAATACCGGAGTCGCGCACGTCCATGCAGGCGATCGGGCTCACCGTCGGGTGGACGGTCTACCGTTGCGGGTCAGCGCCGGACTCGGACCGGACTTTCCCTGCATGGGCGTCAGCAACGCTGCGGTCATTATGCATGTCGACGGCCGGCACGTATCGCAGGGTCGGTCCCGAATGCGCGGGTCCTCGGAACGGCGGCCGGGCGCCGTCCGCGCCGCGTGCTCGAAATTCACCCCTGCTTTCACCCCGTTCGCGACGCTCGCTCCGGCACCGCGGCAAGCTCCGATGCGTTCCACCCGATGGAGGCTGTCGGACAGGCCGCACTCTCGTGCAGCCGGAGCCGTCGCCGCCGGCCCCTCCCCGGAGGGGAACGCGCCGGAACGTCGAGTGGGGATGCGGACCGGCGGGGCCGGTCACCGCGCAGGGGGCGGTGGCCGGCGTCCGGGCGCGGGCAGGCCGACTCTACGAAACCCAGAGTTCAAAATGCGGCCATCTGCCGGAGACCCGGCGCCGCGACACTGGAGGCACAAAGTGTCAACGACGGACGGGGAGACACTGATGTCCGAGAACTTCGCCCACCGACCCGACCCCCACTTCGCTCTGCCGCCCGCGGCGGTGCGCCACCCGGTACGCCTCGACGACCCCGCCCCGGCCCGCCCGGCGCCCGGCCTGCGTCCGCGGTTGGGCACCGTGCTCGGTACGGTCGTCTCCGCGGGGGCCGTCGCCACGATGGTCACCGGCTTCGTCGCGGTCGGTGCCGCCGCCACCGTCTCCGGCGTGATCTCGGCGGTGCGGCTCGGTCCCTGACCGTTCCGGCGAACTTCCTCAGTTGCCGAACTGCACGCTGTCGACGACGACGTCGGACCCGAACAGTTCGCGGGCACGGGCCAGGGCCGCGTGGCGCACCTCCGGTTCCGACAGCCTGATGGGCAGCGCCAGGGTCAGCAGCGAGGAACGACCGCCGGACCCGGGCCGGGTCCTGACCCGGCACACCCAGTCCACCGTTCCGCCCTCCCGGCGCGACGCCAGCTCGGTACGCGCGACGTCGCGGGCGGAACACGGCAGGGCAGGGTCGGTCGTGCGTTCGAGCTCGGCCACGAAATCCTCGAGACGCTCGGTGCGCCACTGACGCAGTCCGGCCACGCGCGGTTCGACGTACATCTCGACACCCTTCGACGCCGGACGACCGTCGGTTTGCGCCTGCCGGAGCACACCGCTGACGAGGCCTGCGGCGTCAGTGAGAACTGACTTCTACCGAGACCATCGCGGCGCGCGGCTCCCGCGTTTCACGAGCCCGGCAGCAGACTGCGCAGCGCCGGCAGCAACTCCTGTTCGGCCCACCGGATGAACGGTTCCTGCCGGTCACCGCCGATCTGGACGAGGGCGACCTCGGTGAACCCCGCCTCGACGAACGGCCGGATCTTGTCGACGTACTCGTCGATGTCGTCGCCGCACGGAAGTTGCGCCCCGACCTGTTCGGGCGTCACGAACTGGGTCGCGGCCGCGAACGAGGACGGCGCGGGCAGATCCGGGTTGACCTTCCAGCCGAGGCCGAACCAGCGGAACTGCTCGTGTGCCCGTCGCACAGCCGCGTCGCGGTCGGTGTCGTAGGAGACGGCGATCTGCCCGACCCGCGGTTTGCCCGCTCCCCCCGCCTCGTCGAACATCCGGGTCAGGTCCGGCTCGGGTTCGGTGGCGACCATCAGGTCGGCCTTCTCCCCGGCGAGGGAGCACGACCGCGCGCCGGAGACGGCGATCCCGATCGGCACCCGGTCCTCGGGCAGGTCGTACAGGTGCGCGGACTCGACGTCGAAGTAGTCGCCGCGGAAGTTCACGTTCCCGCCGTCGAACAGTGCCGAGATGATCTCCACGGCCTCGGCCAGCATCTCGTGCCGGGTGCCGACGGCGGGCCAGCCCTTGCCGACGACGTGCTCGTTGAGGTTCTCCCCCGCGCCCAGTCCGAGGCGGAAGCGGCCCCCGGACAGGATCTGCATCGTCGCCGCCTTCTGCGCCACCACCGCCGGGTGGTACCGCAGGATCGGGCACGTCACGTAGGTCATGAGCGGGATCCGCTCGGTGGCCTGCGCCGCGGCACCGAGGACGGACCACGCGTATCCGGAATGTCCCTGTTCCTCCAGCCACGGGTTGTAGTGGTCGCTGATCACCGAGAAATCGAAGCCGGCCTGCTCCGCCATCTGCACGTCGCGGACGAGGTGGTCGGGCCGGGACTGTTCGCAGAGCATGGTGTAGCCGAAGTCGGTCACTGTTCGTTTCCTCCCGTGGTCGGTGTCGGGCGCCGCGCCGGGGCCGGCGATCCGTCCCTGTCGAATACCCACCGGTCGTCTCGGTACACGACAGTCGGGCAGGAGCCGTGGCCGCGGCTCCACCGTCCCCCGATGAGTTCGTCCCGTCCGCGGAGTCTCAACTCTCGCATCACCGTCATCGCCGGCGCGGGTGCTTCGACTGCGGAAGGTTCGGAATATCGATGACACGCGCCCGCCGAGGCGCTCGTCCGAGCCCCGCGCCGGCTTCCTCGTCTCGCGTTGCGAGCTCGAGGATCACCTTGCCCACCGCGTGAAAGGGACCTGCTGTGAACCTGCAATCCGGGGTCGCGCCGACCTACGACGGCCTGGCCGACCTGCTCGCCTCCGTCCCCGCGGAGACCTGGGACGCGCCCTCGCTCTGCGAGAAATGGCAGGTGCGCCACGTGGTCGCGCACGCAACGATGCCGGCGCGGCTCACACCCGAACAGTTCGGAGCCGAGATGGCGGCGGCGGGCGGCGACTTCACCGTGCTGTCCGACACCGTGGCCGCCCGCGACGCGTTCCTTCCGGTCTCCGAACACCTGGCCCATCTCCGGTCGCCGCTGCTGCACGCGTGGCAGCCGCCGGGTGGCGGCGCGGCCGGCGCGCTCAGCCATGCAGTGATCCACTCCCTCGACGTCACGGTCGCGCTCGAGCGGCCGACGGTTGCCCCGGCCGAGGCCGTGGTAGCCGTCCTCGACCAGCTCACCGCCGCGAACGGCGCAGTGTTCGGGGTCGACCTGACCGAGGTCCGGCTCGAAGCCGACGACGCCGACTGGAGCTGGGGCAGCGGCGAGGTGGTGCGGACCGACAGCGGCCGCCTGGTGGCACTGCTGAGCGGCCGCACCCTGCCCGACGGCCGCACACTGCGCCGTGACTGACCGACCGGCCGACTCGAAGGCACCCGGGTCGCCGTCTCCCACAGCAGGGTGACGGAGCATCGGCCCCGGGTCGGATTTCGGGTTCGCCTCCGCCCGATCCGCGCCGCGGGCACACTCACTGCATGGACCGTTCGGCCACCCGACGAGGAACGACGCCGACCGGATGCGGATCGCCGCACCGGAGACGACCTCGACCCGGGGATCCCCGTTGACCGGAGCGTCACCCGCGCCGGAAGCCCGGCAACCCGGATTCGACGACCTCGAGATCGGTGATCTCGTCCGTCGCACCGGCGTCAAGTGGGCACGTGCCGTCCGCGCGGGCGCCCTGCCGGCCTGGGTCGCCGACATGGACTTCCCGATCGCCCCCGCGATCCGGGACGCGCTGTGCGACGCGGCCCGGTCGGGAGAGCTCGGCTACCCCGACTGGGCCGGCGGCACCCCGCTGCGCGCGGAGTTCGCCCGGCGGATGCAGTCCCGCTACGGATGGACGATCGACCCCGCCGACGTGCGGGAGCAGACCGATCTCATCCAGGCGCTGCAGCTGATCCTGCATGTGCACACCGAGCGCGGCGACGGTGTCGTCATCCAGACCCCGAACTACCCGCCCTTCCTGGCCACGATCGCGACCATGGGCCGCAGGACCGTCGAATTCCCGTTCGTCGACACCCCGGAGGGGTGGCGGCTCGACTTCGACGCGCTCCGGGCCTCGCTCGTCGCCGAACGCCCGAAAGTGCTCGTCCTGGTCGACCCGCACAACCCGACGGGACGGGTCCACACCCGTCCCGAACTCACCCGCATCGCCGAACTTGCCGCCGAGTTCGACCTGCTCGTCGTCAGCGACGAGATCCATGCGGAGCTGATCTACGCGCCCCACCGGCACATCCCGTTCGCGTCGATCGGTGCGGACGCGGCGGCGCGGACGATCACCCTCACCTCGGCCGGCAAGGCATTCAACATCGCCGGCCTGCGCTGTGCCGTCGCGCACTACGGGTCGAAGCAGTTGCTTGCCGTGCGGGACCGAGAACCGCCCGACCTGTACGGCACCGTCTCGACCCCTGCCGTGCTCGGCACCCTGGCCGCATGGCGACACGGCCAGGACTGGCAGGAGGCCCTGCTCCGCGTGCTCGACCGCAACCGCCGGCGGGTCGACACGGTCCTGCGTGAGCACCTGCCGGAAGCCCGCCACCATCGGCCGGAGGGCACCTACCTCAGCTGGGTCGATGTCTCGGCTCTGGCCGTCGACGATCCGGTCCGCCGGATCCGGGACCTCGGCCGGGTGCTGGTCGACGGCGGCCGACCCTTCGGACGTTCGGCAGAAGCGTTCGTGCGCATCAACTTCGCCACGTCGGGGGCCGTCCTCGAGCACATCCTCGACGGTGTCTCGGCGGCGCTGCGCGGCCGGCGAGCCGACTCACCGCTGACCGATCTCCTCGGCACCTGAGCAGTCCCGGTCGCGCGGCACCTCCCGCTCGAGTTCGTCGAGCCAGATGCGCGCGGACGCATCCGAGGGCGCGCGCCAGTCCCCGCGCGGTGAGAGCGAGCCACCGGCAGCCACTTTCGGACCGTTCGGCATCGCGGACCGCTTGAACTGACTGAAGGCGAAGAACCGCTGGACGAACACGCCCAGCCACCGCCGGATCTCGGGCAGGTCGTACGCGCGGCGGGCATGCTCGGGATGGCCGGCCGGCCAGTCCCCGGCACCGGTCTCGTGCCAGGCCTGCCACGCCAGGTAGGCGATCTTCGACGGCCGGAACCCGAAGCGCAGCACCTGGAACAGGAAGAAGTCGTGCAGGTCGTACGGACCGATCGCGGCCTGGGTGCTCTGCGGTGTCTCCCCCTCCCCGACCGGGACCAGCTCGGGACTGATCTCGGTACCCAGGACGGCCTCGAGAACGGTGCCGACCTCGGCGTGGAACTGCCCGGACGAGACGACCCAGCGGATCAGATGCTGGATCAACGTCTTCGGCACCCCGGCGTTGACGTTGTAGTGCGACATCTGGTCCCCGACGCCGTACGTCGACCAGCCCAGTGCGATCTCCGACAGGTCCCCCGTCCCGAGCACCAGCCCACCGCGCTGGTTCGCGGCCCGGAACAGGTAGTCGGTGCGCAGCCCGGCCTGGATGTTCTCGAACGTGATGTCGTAGACCCGCTCCCCGCGCGCGAACGGGTGACCCAGGTCCTCGAGCATCACGCGGGCGGCACGGGTGATGTCGATTTCCTCGAGCGTCACCCCGAGCGCGCGGCACAGCCGGCGGGCGTTCTCCCGGGTCCGGTCGCTCGTCGCGAACCCCGGGAGGGTGAAGGCGAGCACGTCCTCACGCGGACGGCCGAGCCGGTCCATCGCCTTGACCGCCACGATGAGCGCGTGGGTGGAATCGAGTCCGCCCGACACCCCGATGACGACCTTCGGCCCGCCCGCCGTCGGACCACTCAGCGCACGCAGGCGCTGTTCGAGCCCCGCGACCTGGATGTTGTAGGCCTCGTAACAGTCGTGCTCGAGGCGGGCCGGGTCGGCGGGCACGAAGGGGTAGCGCTCGACCCGGCGTCGCAGGCCGATGTCGGTGAGCGGGGGTGCGAGGGTGAACGTGATGCGGCGGAACGCGTCGAGACGGGCGGCGTGACGACGCCGGTTGTCGTCGAAGGTGCCCATGCGGGTGCGCTCGTTGCGCAGCAGCTCGAGGTCGACGTCGGCCACCGCGTGCTGTTCGCCGCGCGGGAACCGCTCGGTCTCGGCGAGCAGCATCCCGTTCTCGTACACCATTGCCTGCCCGTCCCAGGACAAATCGGTGGTGGACTCCCCCGCTCCCGCCGCGCAGTACACGTAGGCGGCCAGGCACCGCGACGACGCCGAACGAGCCAGCAGATGCCGGTCCTCGGCGCGGCCGACGGTGATCGGACTGCCCGACAGGTTCGCCAGCACCGTGGCGCCGGCCAGAGCGGCCTCCGCGCTGGGTGGGATCGGCACCCACATGTCCTCGCAGATCTCCACGTGCAGCACCAGACCGGGAACATCCGTGGCCTCGAACAGCAGGTCGGGACCGAACGGAACCTCGTGACCGGCGAGGCGAACCGTGCCGCGCACGTCGTCGCCCGGTGCGAGCTGCCGGCGCTCGTAGAACTCCCGATACGTCGGCAGATACGACTTGGGTGCGACCCCCAGGATCCGCCCGCGGTGCACGACCGCCACCACGTTGTAGATCCGGTGCCGGGGCCGCAACGGCAGCCCCACCAGCAGGACGGGCAGGAGGCCCGCCGAGCCGGCGACGACCTCCGCCAGTGCCCGCTCGGCCGCCTCCAGCACCGTGTCCTGCATCGACAGGTCCTCGATCGAGTACCCGGTCAGTGTCAGCTCGGGAAACACCGCGAGCCCGACCCCGTCGTCGTGGCAGACCCGTGCGGCCCGCAGCACCGTCGCCGCGTTGGCCGCCGGGTCGACGATCGCCGTCGGCGTCGCGCAGGCCGCGACCCGCAGGAAGCCGTGGCGGTAGCTGGACCGGAACTCGGCTCTCGCCTCGGTGTCGGGGACGTCCCGAGGGCCGGCTTCCTCGTTCATCGCACAGCCTCCTTGCTCGCGCCCGCGGCGCCCGGATCGCGTGATCGAATCCTAGGGATCCGGCCGCTCGGCGCCACCCGGGGCCGTGGAGCGGTCCGGATCCGGACTTTCGCGGCATCATCTCGGCGTTCCGGGGAACACTTGCAGTACGGAAGAATCGGGATACGTCCGCGCGGCCCAGGGGGTGGTGATGGCCTACCGGCACGAGGAGTTCGTCGCTGCGCTGTCGAAGTTCGCGCAGCGCCTGCTGACCCCGTACGAGGTCGACGCCGCTCTCGACGCAGTCGTGGGCAAGGTGACCTCCGTGCTCGAACTGACAGGAGCGGGAGTGACTCTGCACGTCGACGGCCGGCTCCGGTTCGTCACCGCCGCCGGCGAACAGGTCGACGCGATGGAGCGGTGCCAGGAACGATTCGACGCCGGACCGTGCGCGCACGCCTTCACCCACGGCGAGACCATCGCCGTCGCCGATGTCCGCGGCCGCGACGACCTGTGGCCGGAATTCGCCGCCGAGGCGCGGCGGCTCGGGATCGCCGCCGTCGCCGGTGTCCCGATGCAACTCGGCGAGGTCAAGGTCGGCGCCCTGGACCTCTACTGCCGCGAACCCCGGGAATGGGCCGACGACGAGCTCGCCGCCGCGCAGGTGTTCGCCGACATGGCCACCGGCTACATCGTCAACTCCGACAAGATGCGCCAGCAGGAACAACTCTCGGCGCAGCTGCAGACCGCGCTCGACACCCGCATCGTCGTCGAGCAGGCCAAGGGCATCACCGCGCAGGCCCGCGGCGTCACCCCGGCTGCGGCATTCGAGCTGATCCGCTCCTACGCGCGCCGCCGTCAGGCGCCGGTGCGCGCCGTCGCCCAGGCGATCGTCGAGGTCGGTCTGCGCGTCTGAGCGCGTCAGAGCTCCGCATCGATCTCCCGCACGAGGGCGACCAGATTCCGGTGGTGCGAGCCCGCCCAGTAGATCCGGCCGCAGTCCGTGCAGCGGGAGAATTCGTCGTAGAAGCGGCGGGTGAGCGGCTCGAGCTGATCGAGCACCTCCTCCTTGGACACGGCGACGAGCCTGCCGTTGCAGCGCAGGCATCGGGTGAACGGAGCGAACCGTGCCCCGAGATCGAGCCGGCGCACGACCTCGACGATCTGTTCGAGCGGACGGTCGGCGTGCACGAACAGCCCGTGGGTGATCTCCCGGCGCTCGAGCAGTCCCCGGTCGCGGGTCAGCAGGATCCGCTGATGGGCACTCCCGATCCGCGCCAGTTCCGCGTCGTCCATGTCCGACGTCCAGATCACGTCGAACCCGAGCAGCCGGAGCAGGCGTGCGAGCCGGCCCAGGTTCACGTCGACCACGAACCGGGGCTCCCGCAGCGGAACCGGGCGCAGCCGGGTGATCGGTTCGATGTCGAGCGCCTCGAACAACGGATAGACCGCGATGCGGGCACCCGGCCGCGGGCGGTACGCGAAGTCCACCGGCTCCCCGTCGACCACGATCAGATCGATCTCCGTGTGCGGGATGCCCATCGCCTCGACGACGTCCTTGACCGTCTGGTGGCTCCGGAACGGCCGTCGCACCGCGACGCCCCGCGACTCGGGCGCGACGAAGTCGTTCAACTCGGCGTACGCCCGGACCTCGACATGGCCGGTCATCGAACGATGGTCGCGCGGAGCGGGCATCGGCACAACCTCCCGGAGGCGCGCGGTCAACGCGGAACGTGGCCCCGCGTCGCAGGCATGCGCCGGACGACGTGGATCGAAGTCGAGCAGGGCTGAATACACTGACCGGAGATCGGTTCACTGCGCTGCCGGACAGAGAACCGGAGAGGGGTTCGGATCGCCCACCCTTCGGCGGGGCGATCCTGGCACTGCGGGCCGCCCGGGCTCGCGACCGGCTCGCGGCGTGGCAGCACGCCACCCGGCTCCGCCTGCCTGACGATCACCACCGCAGGAGTACCCGATGACCTCTCGCACCGGACCGCACCGGATCGCCCCCGGCGTCCACCTCCTCCGGGCCGGGCGGACTGCCGCCGCCCCCAACGTCTACCTGCTCGGGTCGGCAGCGAGGTGGGTGCTGGTGGACGCGGCCTGGTCCGGCAGCGCCGAGATCGTCACCGCGGCAGCAGAGTCGTTGTTCGGCCGGGGCACGAAACCGGCGGCGATCGTGCTGACCCACATCCATCCGGACCACTGCGGGGCGGCCGGGGCGCTGGCCCGGACCTGGCGGGTGCCGGTGTACGTGCACCCCGCCGAGCTGCCGATGGCGGCGGGCCGCTACCTGCCGGAGTTCACGATGCCGCTGGACCGGTGGGTGGTGGCCCCACTGATGCGACTGCTGCCCCGGCGAACTCGGGCACGGATCGAGCACGCAGGCGACATCACCGACGTCGTGCGCCCGCTGGAGCCGGGCGGCGCGGTGCCGGGGCTGCCGGACTGGCAATGGGTGCACACCCCCGGGCACACCCCTGGGCACGTGGCCTACCTGCGGCGCAGCGACGGCGTGCTGATCACCGGGGACGCCACCGTGACCGTGGACCTGAACTCGGTCACCGGGGTGCTGACGGGCCGGCAGCGGCTGGCCGGGCCACCCCGGTACACCACCTGGAGCCGGCCGGCGGCAGTGCGGTCCGTCGCTGCCCTGGCGGCGCTGCAGCCGCAGATGCTCGCCCCCGGGCACGGGCTGCCGCTGACGACCGGGACGGCCGGGGCGCTGCACCACCTGGCCCGGCAACTCGACCGCCCCCGGACCGGTCGGTTGCGCAGGCTCCGGAGCGCCGTGGCCGCGCCCCGTTACGGCGGAGCGGGCCGGTATCGGCCCCCACCGCCGGTGTACGCGCGGCTGCAGTGGCTCGGCCACGCACTGACCCGGCTGCGGCTCAGCCCGCGGAATGTCGTGACGCTGGAGGTCCCCGGCCGTCGCTCCGGTGTCGTGCGCCGGACCAATCTGCTGCTGCTGGACCACGACGGCGAGCAGTACCTGCTGTCGCTGGCCGGCCAGTCCCAGTGGGCCCGCAACGTGCGGGCTGCCGCCGGGCGCGCACTGCTGGTCCGCGGTCGCCGACGTCGGGCGGTCACCCTGGTCGAGGTACCGGTCCCCGGCCGCGCCGACATCCTCCGCGCCTACCTGCTGCGGGGCGGACGGGAACCCGGCCACCGGAAGATCGCTCGGGAGGCGGACATGTACTTCGGCCTGGCCGGTGCACCCACCCGGGCGGAACTCGCGGCCGTGGCCTCGCGCTACCCGGTGTTCCGCGTCACCGACACCGCCTCGCAGCAGTCGTGATATCGGTCACGTCTCGACGCGCGTGCCCCTGCGCCTGGACGGCGGTTCGGTCGCCCAACTGGGGTTTCGCCGCGCCGATCGGATCGATAGATGCAGACTATCAATCGAATGCAGTCGATCGATTGGCCCTGCCTATCGAAACTCGTTAGTGTTTGAAAGGTCAGAATCCCTATCGACCGAACAGAGGTTCAACGTGGCCCTGATCAACAAGCAGATCAAGCCCTTCTCCGCGACCGCCTACCAGGAGGGTGGTTTCATCTCCGTCTCCGACGAGGACATCAAGGGCAAGTGGGCGATCTTCTTCTTCTACCCGGCCGACTTCACCTTCGTCTGCCCGACGGAGCTCGGTGACCTTGCCGACCACTACGAGGAGCTGCAGAAGCTCGGCGTCGAGGTCTTCTCGGTCTCCACCGACACCCACTTCACGCACAAGGCGTGGCACGACTCCTCCGAGACCATCGGCAAGATCAAGTACGCCATGATCGGCGACCCGACCCTGCAGATCAGCACCGACTTCGAGGTGCTGCGCGAGAACGAGGGCCTGGCCGACCGCGGCACCTTCCTCGTCGACCCCGACGGCATCGTCCAGTTCATGGAGGTCACCGCCGAGGGCATCGGCCGCAACGCCGCCGAGCTCGTCCGCAAGGTCAAGGCCGCTCAGTACGTCCGGTCGCACCCGGGCGAGGTCTGCCCGGCCAAGTGGGAAGAGGGCGCCGAGACCCTCGCCCCGTCGCTGGACCTCGTCGGCAAGATCTGACACCTCCGGATCCGACCTTCCTGCGGCGCGGGGCCCGGCCCACATCGGGCCCCGCGCTCCCGGAGCGCCGAGCCACCCGGCGCCGTGCCGAATTCCGATCACCGTTCCCCACCCGTCGATGGAGTAGATACCCATGCTCGAAGCCTCGCTCGCCGGCCAACTGAAGTCCCTCCTCGAGCGGCTGACCCTGCCGATCGAGCTCGTGTCCTCCCTCGACGACGGACCCAAGTCCGCCGAACTCGCCGCCCTTCTCGACGAGATCGCGGCGATGTCGGACAAGATCACCCACGAGCGCCGCGACGACGACGCACGACGCCCCTCGTTCGCCATCCACCGGGTCGGCACCGATATCGAGGTCCGCTTCGCCGGCATCCCGCTCGGTCACGAGTTCACCTCCCTCGCACTCGCTCTCCTCCAGGTCGGCGGTTACCCGTCGAAGGAGCCGGAGGAACTGCAGCAGCAGGTCCGCGACCTGGACGGCGAACTGCACTTCGAGACCTACTTCTCGCTCTCCTGCCAGAACTGCCCGGACGTCGTGCAGGCGCTGAACCTGATGTGCGTACTCAATCCGCGCATCACGCACGTCGCCATCGACGGCGCCCTGTTCCAGGACGAGGTCGACGGACGCCAGGTGATGGCCGTACCGACGGTGTATCTCAACGGGGAACTGTTCGACTCGGGCCGCATGAGCCTCGAGCAGATCGTCGGCAAGCTCGACACCGGCGCCGCAGACCGCGCGGCCGCCGCGATCGCCGAGAAGGACCCGTTCGACGTACTCGTCGTCGGCGGCGGACCGGCCGGCGCCGCAGCCTCGATCTACGCCGCCCGCAAGGGAATTCGCACCGGACTCGCTGCCGAGCGCTTCGGCGGCCAGGTGCTCGACACGATGGCGATCGAGAACTTCGTCTCCGTGCCCTACACCGAAGGTCCCCAGCTCGGCGCCGCGCTCGAGAATCACGTCCGTCAGTACGACGTCGACGTCATGAACCTGCAGCGGGCCGCGAAGCTCGTGCCGGCGACCGTCGAGGGTGGCCTCGTCGAGGTCGAACTGGACAGCGGCGCCTCCCTCCTCGCCCGTACCGTGATCCTGTCCACCGGCGCGCGGTGGCGCTCGATGAACGTGCCCGGCGAGACCGAGTACCGCAACAAGGGCGTGACCTACTGCCCGCACTGCGACGGACCGCTGTTCAAGGGCAAGCGCGTCGCCGTGATCGGCGGCGGCAACTCCGGTGTGGAGGCCGCCATCGACCTCGCCGGCGTCGTCGCGCACGTCACGCTCATCGAATTCGACTCGGTGCTGCGCGCCGACGAGGTGCTGCAGCGCAAGCTGCGCAGCCTGCCGAACGTGGACATCGTCGTCAGCGCACTGACCACCGAGGTCCTCGGCGACGGCACCAAGGTCACCGGCCTGACCTATCAGGACCGCACCACCGAGACGTCGCACACGCTCGAGCTCGAGGGCGTCTTCGTCCAGATCGGTCTGCTGCCCAACACCGAGTGGCTCGCCGGGACGGTCGAGCTGTCGCCGCGCGGCGAGATCGTGATCGACGACCGTGGCCAGACCTCGGTGCCGGGTGTGTTCGCGGCCGGTGACTGCACCACGGTGCCGTACAAGCAGATCGTCATCGCCGCCGGTGCCGGCGCGACCGCGGCGCTCGGCGCGTTCGACCACCTCATCCGCACCAGCGCCCCGGCCGAGGACTCGGTCGCCGCGACCGTCCGGTAGTTCGTCCGTCGTGAACCTGCGTGATCTCGAGTACCTGGCCGCGGTGGCGCACCATCGCCACTTCGGCCGGGCGGCGGAGGCCTGCTTCGTCAGTCAGCCCACGCTGTCGACCCAGCTCCGCAAGCTCGAACAGGAACTCGGCGTCGAACTCGTCGAGCGGAGCCCGCGTCAGATCACCCTGACCGGCGCGGGCACGCAGATCGTGGAGCGGGCCCGGATCATTCTGAGCGAGACCGCGAACATCCGCGAGATCGCCCGGCAGTTCTCCGACCCGGAGTCGGGCACGCTCCGCATCGGCCTGTTCCCGACCCTCGCCCCGTACCTGCTCCCGCACGTCGTGCCGTCGGTACGGGCGAGGTTTCCCGATCTCGAACTGCTGTTGATCGAGGAGAAGACCGAGGACCTGCTCGAACGGCTCCGCCGCGGCGACCTCGACGTCTGCGTGCTCGCACTGCCGATCGACGACGACCACCTGCACCAGGAGTACCTGTTCTCCGAGGACTTCGTGCTCGCCGTCCCGGCCTCCCATCCGCTGGCCGGCACACCCGAACCTGCCCCCGTGTCGGTGATCGCGGACGAGAGCCTGCTGCTGCTCGAGGACGGTCACTGCCTGCGGGACCAGGCCCTCGAGGTGTGCCGGCTGACCGGAGCCGCCGAACGCAACGGCTTCCGGGCGACGAGCCTCGAGACCCTGCGGCAGATGGTGATCGCCGGGGTGGGGGTGACCCTGCTGCCGCGCCTGGCCGTCACCACCCCGGTCGCCCAGCCCCCGGAGATCCGGCTGCTGCGGTTCGCCGAGCCCGTCCCGCGTCGCCACATCGGCATGTTCTGGCGCAAGACCAGCGGCTTCCGCGACTTCCTGCCGCAGCTTGCCGAGATGTTCCGCCGGCTCCCCGAGGGTCTGGTCGACCCGACACCACCCTCCTGAGCGGGAGTCCGCGGCACCGGCCGTGCCGGGCCGCGGGCACGTGCTGCAGGATGGGCGGGTGCCCGAACCCATCCGCCTCGTCGCCGACGTCGACACCGGCATCGACGATGCTCTCGCCCTGCTCTACCTGCTGGCGAGTCCGGAAGCGGAGATCGCCGCGGTGCTCTCCACCGCCGGGAACGTGCCCGTCCCGCAGGTGACCGCGAACAACCTGGCGTGGCTGCAGGTGTGCGGCAGACCGGACATCGAGGTCGCCGTCGGATCGGAGGCCCCACTCGTCGCGCCGCTGATGACCACCGAGGACACGCACGGTCCGCGCGGCGTCGGTTACGCCGACCTGCCCGCCCCCGGTCACGGCCCGTCGGGCCGCAGCGCCGCCGAGGCGTGGGTGGAGCTGACCCGCGCCCACCCCGGCGAACTCGTCGGCCTCGTCACCGGTCCGCTCACCAACCTGGCGCTGGCCGTCCGGCTCGATCCGCAACTCCCCCACCGGCTGCGCCGCCTGGTCGTGATGGGCGGGGCGTTCAACTACCCGGGCAACACCACACCCACCTCGGAATGGAACATCGCGGTGGATCCGGAGGCCGCGAAGGCGGTGTTCGACGCATTCTCCGCCGTGGCACCCGACCGCCGGCCGATCGTGTGCTCCCTCGACACCACCGAGTCGATCGCGATGCGGCCCGATCACCTGCGACGTCTGGCCGAGGCCGCGGGAAGCGTCCCGGCCGAGCTCCTCTCGCCGGACGATCCGCGCGGTCTGCGCTCGCGGGCGTCCAACCCGATCGTGCGGCACCTGTCCGATGCGCTGCGCTTCTACATGGAGTTCCACCGCGACCAGGGTCAGGGCTTCCTGGCCCACGTCCACGATCCGTTCGCGGCGGCGGTCGCCCTCGGAACGGTGCCCTTCACCACCCGCCCGGCGACCGTCGACGTCGAACTCGACGGCCGGCTCACCCGCGGCACCACCGTCGCCGACTGGTCCGGCATGTGGGGCCGGCCGCCGAACGCCGAGATCGTCGTCGCCACGGACCCGCAGGTCTTCTTCGATCACCTCGTCGAACGGGTCGGCGCCCACGTCGCGGCCCGGTTCCGTCCGGCCTGACCCGCACTCGCGCGTGCGTGTGGCCGAATGTCACACCGGTTCGATCTGATCGACCCGGTGTGACATTCGGCCACAGTGGATTCCGCGAGCGGTACCGCGTCAGGCGCGCGCCAGGACCTTCGCCTCCTCGACCACGACGGCAGGTTTCGCGTCGGCCGGGCCGTGGCCGTCGTCGACCATCGTCTCCTCGTCGAACGGGATACGGCCGGCGAGGACGTCGCGGACGCGACCGCGGTCGACGGTTCCGGTCCACGTTCCCACCAGCAGGGTGGCGACGGCGTTGCCGGAGAAGTTGGTGACCGCGCGCGCCTCGGACATGAACCGGTCGATGCCGACGATGAGGCCGACGCCGTCGAGCAGCTCCGGACGGTGGCTCTGCAGGCCGCCGGCGAGCGTGGCCAGGCCCGCCCCGCTCACCCCGGCCGCGCCCTTCGACGCGACGATCATGAACACCAGCAGGGAGAGCTGCTCGGCCAGCGACAGCGGCGAACCGAGCGCGTCGGCGATGAACAGCGAGGCCATCGTCAGGTAGATGGCGGTGCCGTCCAGGTTGAACGAGTAGCCGGTGGGCACGACGACACCGACGGTCGTGCGCTCGACCCCGACATGCTCCATCTTCGCGATGAGCCGCGGCAGCGCGGACTCGGACGAGGACGTCGCGAAGATCAGCAGGTACTCGCGGGCCAGGTACTTGACCAGCTTGAAGATCGACACCCCGGCCACCATCCGCAGCAGGGAGCCGAGCACACCGAACACGAACAGCACGCACGTGAGGTAGAACCCGATCATCAGGGTGCCGAGCTGGACGACCGCGCCGAGACCGGTCTGCCCGACCACGTTGGCGATGGCGCCGAAGGCACCGATCGGAGCGAGCCACAGGATCATCGACAGGATCTTGAACACGAGCTTCTGCACGTAGCCGATGCCGCGCAGGACCGGCTCGCCGGACTTGCCGAGTGCCTGCAGCGCGAAGCCGACCAGCAGCGCGACGAACAGGGTCTGCAGCACACTACCCTCGGTCAGCGCCGACAGCAGCGACGTGGGGATGATCGACGCGACGAAGTCCATGGTCCCGCCCGCGGCATGGGCTTTGTCGGCCAGCGCGGCGCCGGCGCCGGCGGCCTCCGGGGACAGGTTGAGGCCGCTGCCCGGATCGAGCAGGTTGCCCACCCCCAGGCCGATGCCCAGCGCGACGGTGGACATGCCGAGGAAGTACACCATCGCCAGGCCGCCGACCTTGCCGACGCTGGCAGCGGCCCGCACCGAGCCGATGCCGAGGACGATCGTGCAGAAGATGACCGGGCTGATCATCATCTTGATGAGGTCGACGAACATCGTGCCGAGGACGCCGAACGACTTGCCGACGTCCGGGGCGAGCCAGCCGACGAGGACGCCGGCCACCACTGCCACGATGACACCGACGTAGAGCCAGTGCGTGCGGTCTCTGCGCTGGGCCGGTGGCGTGGCGCCGGGTGCCCGGGAGTCTGGTGACGTGCTCATGGCGGATCCTCTCGGATGGGCGGTTCGGGGGCTTCGTGATCGCGGTCACGTTCCTGATAGAAATGGTGGTGTCGCAGCCTCACCCGGTGAAGGTTGCGTTCATTTCGTTCAGGTGATGTCGCGCTCACGAGGCGGACCCACCGGCATCCGGAAGGAGTACGCCCGTGCCGCCGACCGCGCACCGGCCGTCGATGAGCGTGGCGCGTCAGCTGCTGGTGCTGCAGCTGGCGGTGCTCGCCCTGGTCATCGCCGCAGGCACCGTCCTCGTCGGGATCGACGAACGCCGCGACAGCGACGACGCCACCCGCCGCACCGTCCTCGGCATCGCCGAGGCTCTCGCGGGCTCCGATTCGACGGCCGCGGCGTTGCGGACGCCGGATCCGACGGCGGTGCTGCAGCCGCGCACCGAACGGATCCGCGAGGCGACCGGTACCGATTTCATCGTCGTGATGGCGCCGGACCGCACCCGGTACACCCACACCGATCCCGCCATGATCGGTCTGCCGTTCAGCGGCAACATCGACGCTGCGCTCGACGGCACGGCGTTCACCGAGACCTACGCCGGTTCGCTCGGCCCGTCCATCCGGGCCGTGGCGCCGATCCTCGACGGCGGGCAGGTCGTCGGTCTCGTCTCCGTCGGCGTCACCCACGCGCGGGTCGCCGACCAGTTCGCCCGCGGGCTGCCCGCCCTACTCGGTCTGTCGGCCGCGGCCCTGGCCGTCGCCGCGGCCGGCGCCGTGCTCGTCAGCCGGCGCCTGCGCCGCCAGACCCTCGGACTCGCGCCGGACGAACTGCGCCGGCTCTACGAGCACCACGACGCGGTCCTCCACGCGATCGGGGAGGGCCTGATCGTGATCGGCACCGACGACCCCGCCCGCGTGGAGGTCGTCAACGACGAGGCGCGGCGCCTCCTCGGTCTCGGCGACGGCCCGGTCACGACGGACGATCTGCCCGAGGCGCTGCGGGTGGCCGGCCCGGACGCGGACGCCCGCGGTGACGTACTTCTCACCGAGGACCGCGTCCTGGTCGTCGACCGCAGCCCGGTGCAGTGGGAGGGCCGGCGGATCGCCACGGTGACGACGTTGCGGGATCGCACCGAGCTACGTACGGTGCTGGGCGAACTGGACTCGGTCCGCGGTTTCGCCGACGCGCTGCGCGCACAGGCACACGAGTCGGCGAACCGGCTGCACACCATCGTCACGATGGTCGAACTGGGACGTCCCGAGGAGGCGGTCGCGTTCGCGACGGAGGAACTGCGCCTGTCGCAGCAGCTCATCGACCGGCTCACCGCGTCGGTGCAGGAACCCGCACTCGTCGCCCTGCTGCTGGGGAAGATCAACGACGCCGCCGAACGCGGCGTCGAACTGACCGTCACCGACGACACCGCGCTGGGCCCGACCCCCCTCGGCACCCGCGACCTGGTGACACTCGTCGGCAATCTGGTGGACAACGCCATCGACGCCGCCCGGGCCGTCGACGAACCGTGGGTGGAAGTGACGATACGACAGGATGATTCGAACATGATCGTCGAAGTGGCGGACAGCGGACCGGGGATGTCGCCGGAAACCCTCGCCCGCGCCATGACGCGGGGCTACTCCACGAAGGCAGACCACCACGGCCTGGGGCTGGCCCTCGTCGCGCAGGTGGTGACGCGGCACCGCGGCACCCTGCGTACCGAGCCGTCGCTGGGGTCGATGGTCGTCGCCGAGATCCCCCTGCAGGCCGAGCACGCAGGCGGCGCACCGTGATTCGCGTCCTCGTCGTGGAGGACGAGCCTCGCATCGCCGACGCCCACCGCGCGTACGTCGATCGACTGCCGCAGTTCACGGTCGTCGCCGTCGCCGGCACCGGCCGGAACGCGCTGCGTGCCGTCGCGGAGGCCGCGAAGGCCGGTGAGCCGGTGGATCTGGTGCTGCTGGACATCGGGCTGCCCGACATGAGCGGCCTCGACGTCGCGGCGGCGCTGAGCGGGATCCGGCCGAGCCCGGACATCATCGCCGTGACCTCCGCGCGCGACCTCGAGGTCGTTCGCACCGCCGTCGCCCGGGGTATCGTGCTCTACCTGCTCAAGCCCTTCACCTTCGCCGCCCTGAGCGACAAGCTCGACCACTACCTGGCCTACCGCGAGGCGCTCGGCGCGTCCGGCGCGGCCGCCGGCCAGCACGACATCGACCGGGCGATGGCGGCGCTGCGGACCTCCGATCCGCGTGCGTCGTCCCCGAAGGGCGTCGCGCCCCACACTCTCGATGCGGTCGCCCGGTGTCTGCGGGAGGCGTCGGGCCCGCTGACGGCCGCCGAGGTGGGCAGCGCAGTGGGCGTGTCGCGGGTGACGGCGTGGCGGTACCTCGAACGCCTGGCCGACGACGGCGTCGCCGCCCGGCACACCGAGTACGGTCGCGCCGGCCGTCCGCAGATCCGCTACGCCCCGCGCTGAACGAGGGGCCGCCCCGGGGAGCCGCCC
>NZ_BCXE01000006.1 GCF_001894945.1 Rhodococcus ruber NBRC 15591 | reverse complement strand
GACATTCGGCCACCAGGCATTCGGCCACCAGGGCGTTGGGCCACCAGGGCGTTGGGCCACAACAACGTTCAGGGACGATATGCGCCCGACGTCTCGAGGACCCACGCGAACTCGAAGGCGACCTCGCGCCACTTCTCGTACCGGCCGGACACGCCCCCGTGGCCGGCGCTCATCTCCGTCTTGAGCAGCAGCGGCGCGTCGCCGGTCTTCGTCGCGCGCAGCTTGGCCACCCACTTGGCCGGTTCGACGTAGAGCACCCGCGTGTCGTTGAGGCTGGTGATCGCGAGGATCGCCGGGTAGTCCTTCGCCTCGACGTTCTCGTACGGGCTGTACGAGCGCATGTACTCGTACACCTCGGGGTTGTCGAGGGGGTTGCCCCACTCGTCCCACTCGATCACCGTGAGCGGCAGCGACGGGTCCAGGATCGAGGTGAGCGGGTCGACGAACGGCACGTTCGCGAGGATCCCGGCGAACAACTCCGGCGCGAGGTTCGCCACCGCACCCATGAGCAGTCCGCCCGCACTGCCGCCGTCGGCGACGAGGCGGTCGGGCCGGGTGACGCCGGTGTCGATCAGATGCCGGGCGCAGGCGACGAAATCGGTGAAGGTGTTCTTCTTCGCCAGCGTCTTGCCGTTCTCGTACCAGTGCCGGCCCATCTCGCCGCCGCCCCGCACGTGGGCCACCGCGAAGACCATCCCCCGGTCGAGGAGCGACAGCCGCGCCACCGAGAAGCCGGGGTCGATGCTGGCCTCGTACGACCCGTACCCGTAGAGCAGCGCCGGCGCATTCGCGGGCGCACCCTTGCGGGCCACGATCGACAGCGGGATGCGCGTGCCGTCCTCTGCCACCGCCCAGTCCCGGCGCTGCTCGTAGTCCGACGGATCGAAGTCACCGAGCACCGGCTGGGCCTTGCGCAGCAACAGTTCTCCGGAGTCGACGACGTAGTCGTAGACGCGGCTGGGGGTGATGAACGACGTGAACCCGAGCCGCAGCATCGGCTGGTGCCATTCCGGGTTCGCACCCGGACCGACGGCGAACAGTTCCTCGTCGAACTCGAGTTCGGTCAGCTCGCCGTAGCCGTCGGCGGTCAGCGGCCACACCGCGAGCCGGGTCAGCGCCTCCCGCCGGTAACCGAGCACGAGATGCCCGGCGAACGCGTCGACGTCCTCGAGGCGCACGTCGTGCCGGTGCCCGATCAGAGTGCGCAGAGCAGACGGATCGTCCACGGGTGCCTCGGCGAGAACGAAGTTCTCCGCCTTCTCGCGCGTGATCTCACCCGTCGCGTCGTCCACCACCTCGACGACGTCGTTGTGCATGACCAGGAACCGGTCCTCGCCGCCGACGACGGCATGCTCGGCGCCGTACTCGACCCCCTCGCGCCGCGGCAGCAGCACCCGGAACTCGCCGGTGGGGTCGGCGGATTCGAGGACCCACCCCTCGGTCGTGATCTTGGATCCCACCCAGATCATCAGGTACTTCTCGCTGCGGGTGGTGCCCACCGACACCCAGAACCGCTCGTCGGACTCGTGGAAGACCCGGACGTCCTCGGTGTGGGACGTACCCAGACGGTGCCGCCACACGGTGTCCGGCCGCCAGGACTCGTCCACGGTGAGATAGAAGATGTGGCTGTGGTCGATCGCCCACGTCGCGCCGGGCGCGGTCCCGGGGATCTCGTCGGCGAGCAGCTCACCGGTGCCGAGGTTCTTGAACCGCAGCGTGTAGCGCTCGTCGCCGACGACGTCGACCGAGTAGGCGAGCAGCGTCCCGTCGTGGCTGATCGAGAACGCACCGAGGGAGAAGAACTCGTGCCCGGCGGCCTCGACGTTGCCGTCGAGCAGCACCTGCTCCCCGGGCAGTTCCACACCCGGTGCCAGCTCCGGCGGATTCCAGTCGTCGGGGTCGGAGATCGGGCAGCGGCACTGGATGCTGTACTGCTTGCCCTCGGCGGTCCGGGCGTAGTACCACCAGTCCCCCATGCGGGTGGGCACCGACATGTCGGTTTCCTGCGTGCGGGACTTGATCTCCTCGAAGATCTTCTCCCGCAAGGGCGCCAGGTGCGCGGTCTGCTTCTCGGTCCACGCGTTCTCGGCCTCGAGGTGGGCGATGACCTCGGGGTTCTCCTTGTCGCGGAGCCACTCGTACTCGTCGACGAACGTGTGCCCGTGATGCACCCGCTCGGACGGCGCCCGCTTGGCGATCGGCGCGGTCATGCGCTCGGCTCCAGCCAGTCGGAGAACGACAGACCCGAGATCCGTTCGTAGGCTTCGATATACCTCTCACGGGTGGCGTCGACGATGTGCTGCGGCAGGGGCGGCGGCGGGGTGTCGGAGGCGCGGTCCCATCCGGACTCGGGACTCGTCAGCCAATCGCGCACGAACTGCTTGTCGAAGCTGGGCTGCACCTTGCCCGGCTCGTACCCCTCGGCGGGCCAGTAGCGCGACGAATCCGGGGTGAGCACCTCGTCGGCGAGGACGAGGTGCCCGGCGCCGTCGAGTCCGAACTCGAACTTCGTGTCGGCCAGCAGGATGCCTTTGTCCGCCGCGTACATCGCGGCGCGGCCGTAGATGTCGAGGGTGTCCTCGCGCAGCTTCACGGCGAGATCCTGGCCGACCTTGTCGACGACCTCGTCGAAGGTGATGTTCTCGTCGTGGTCGCCGAGTTCGGCCTTGCTCGCGGGAGTGAAGATCGGATCGGGCAGCCGGCTGGCCTCCACGAGGCCGTCGGGCAGCGGGACGCCGCACACCCCACCGGTCCTCCGGTAGTCGATCAGGCCCGATCCGGTGAGGAAGCCGCGGGCGACGCACTCGATCGGCACCATCTTCAGCCGTTTGACGACGAGGGCGCGGCCGAGGACCTCGGCGGGGATGCGGTCGTCGTCGGGCTCACCGGCGAGGTGATGGTTCACCTCGAGCAGGTTGAAGAAGAACACGCTCATCGCGGTGAGCACCCGGCCCTTGTCGGGAATCGGGGTGTCGAGCACGTGATCGTATGCCGAGATCCGGTCGCTGGCCACGAGGAGCAGGTGCTCGTCGTCTATGACATACAGGTCCCGGACCTTGCCGCCGGCGAGGTGGGGGTAGGACTCGAGTGATGGACGCACGGTGCCACCCTAGTGCGCCGCCCGGACCTGCACGGCACCCCCGCCCGATCCCGGGATCGTTCACGACGACAATGATCGTGACCGGAACCCCACCCCGAACAGGAGCGTGATGTCGGCGGCACCCCGGATCGACGTGGGTCTGCGCTCGGAACGCGGACCGATTCTCGCGGCCCTGATGCTCGCCACCGCGCTCGTCGCACTCGAGAGCACCGTCCTGGCCACCGCCGTTCCGACCGTCGTCGCGGACCTCGGTGGCTTCACGCAGTTCCCGTGGCTGTTCTCGAGTTACCTGCTCACCCAGGCCGTGCTCGTGCCGGTGTACGGCAAGTTGTCGGACGTGTACGGGCGCAGACCCGTGCTGGTGTTCGGGATCGCGCTGTTCGCCCTGGGCTCGGCGCTGTGCGCGCTGGCATGGAGCATGCCGGCCCTGATCGCGTTCCGCGCGGTACAGGGACTGGGCGCGGGGGCCGTGCTGCCGATGGCGCAGACCATCGCCGGCGACATCTACACCGTCGCCGAACGCGCGAAGGCCCAGGGCTACCTCGCGAGCGTGTGGGGCATGTCGGCGATCGTCGGCCCCGCCGTGGGCGGGGTCTTCTCCGACTTCGTGTCGTGGCGGTGGATCTTCTGGATCAACCTGCCGCTGTGCGCGCTGGCCGTGGCGGTGCTGCTGAGGGCGTTCACCGAGTCACGGCCCTCCGGGCCGCGGCGGCCGGTGGACCGGGCCGGTGCCGCGACGCTCGCGGCGGGCTCCGGACTGCTGATCCTGGGTCTGCTCGAGGGTGGGCAGGCCTGGGCGTGGGCGTCGGCGCCGAGCGTCGGGGTGTTCGCGGCCGCCGCGACGCTGCTGCTGCTGTTCGTGTGGGTGGAGCGACGCGCGGCGGAGCCGATCCTGCCGCCGTGGGTTTTCGCCCGCCGCGTCGTGCTCACCAGCAGCGCGGTCGCTGCTCTCGTCGGCGCCGTGGTGCTGGGCCTGACCTCCTACGTGCCGGCGTTCGTGCAGGGGTCGCTGGGCACCACGGCGCTGGTGGCGGGATTCACCCTGTCGACGATGACGATCGGCTGGCCGCTCGCGGCGGCGCGCTCCGGCTGGTTCTACCTGCGGATCGGGTTCCGCAACACCGCGATGATCGGCTCCGTCCCGGTGCTGGCCGGCACCGGTCTGCTGACGCTGCTCGACGAGCGGTCACCGGTGTGGCAGGTCGCGGGGTGCTGCGTACTCGTCGGTCTCGGGATGGGCCTGATCGCGAGCCCGGCGCTGATCTCGGCGCAGTCGAGCGTGACGTGGGCCGAGCGTGGGGTGGTGACGGGGGCGTACTCGTTCGCCCGCTCGATCGGCAGCGCCGTCGGGGTCGCGGTCTTCGGGGCACTGGCGAATGCGGCCGCGCACGACGTCGCCGGCTCGGGACCGCTCGCGCCGGAGCAGCTCGCCGACGCGGTGGCGCCGGTGTTCGTCGCCCTTCTCGTGACCGCGGTGGCCCTGGCCGTGACGGCCGCCACGATGCCGAACCGGCCTGCGGAACAACCCGACCCCACCTAGATTGGAAAGGCTCACCTAAGGTGTGGGGTATGTCGAACGAAGACGGGCTGCTGCCCAGCGTCATCGAAGTCGCGAAGGTCGAGGACATCACCCCCCGCATGCGCCGCGTCACGTTCGCCGGACGCGGCGTCGAGGTCTACGCGAGCGACCCGACCCGGGTGCCCAACATCAAGCTGATCTTCCCGCGCGCGAACGGTGACCTCGACCTGCCCGTCAACACCGGCGGCCGGCGCCTCGAGTGGCCCGACCCCACGCTCAAGGCGCAGGTCCGCACCTACACCGTGCGGCGACTCGACCCCGCGGCCGCCGAGATGGACGTCGACTTCGTCCGGCACGGCGACGAGGGCCTGGCCAGTGCCTGGGCGGAGCGGGCCCGTCCCGGCGATCGCCTCGCGGCGGCCGGCGGCGGCGGGATCGTCGCGCCCCCGGCCGACTGGTACCTGATCGTCGGCGACGAGACGGCGCTGCCCGCGATCGGCCGCATGCTCGAACGCCTCCCCGAGGGCGCCCGGGGCACCGCCGTCGTCGAGGTCGCCGACGAGGGCGAACACCAGGACCTGCGCTCCCCCGCCGACATCGAGATCCGCTGGGTGCACCGCGACGGCGCCCCCGCGGGCACCACCACGCACCTGACCGACGCGGCGACCGCCGTGCCGATCCCCGACGGCGAACTGAAGCGATTCGCGTGGGTGTCGGCCGAATCGAAGACCGTGCTGCGGATGCGCAGCTACCTGCGCCACGAGGCCGGCTTCGAC
Source organism: Rhodococcus ruber NBRC 15591 (assembly GCF_001894945.1). Taxonomy (GTDB): domain Bacteria; phylum Actinomycetota; class Actinomycetes; order Mycobacteriales; family Mycobacteriaceae; genus Rhodococcus; species Rhodococcus ruber. The sequence continues at coordinate 74,886 of NZ_BCXE01000006.1, read as the reverse complement.
CGCCGGTCCACCCTCGTCATCGGCTACTGGCGGCACGGCATGACCGAGACCGGGTACGGCCGCACCACCGACCACGACCGGGACTTCACCGAGCACGACGCCTGAGCCGGGCCGAGCGACTCGGGCCGAGCGGATGTATCGTCCCCCTCCTCAGCGCCGGCGGGCGATACATTCGCTCGGCCGCAGGCCGCTCAGGGCGACGAGTCGGGCCCGTGCACCTGGTCGTGCAGGGCCTCCATCCGGACGTCGAGGTCGCGGGCGGTCGCGGCCGCCGCGCGCAGTTCGTCGAGCAGTTCGACGGGCACCGCCTTGTCGTACTTGTAGAAGATCTTGTGTTCGAGGCTGGCCCAGAAGTCCATCGCGACGGTGCGGATCTGCAGTTCGACGAACACCGGCTGCACGCGGTCGGACATGAAGACGGGGACCTCGACGATCGCGTGCAGGCTCCGGTATCCGTTGGGCTTCGGGCACGCGATGTAGTCCTTGACCTGGACGACCCGGATGTCGTGCTGCCCGGTGATCAGGTCGAAGATCCGGTAGACGTCGGAGACGAAGCTGCAGGTGATGCGGATGCCCGCGATGTCGTAGATGTTGTCGCGGATCGCGTCGAGGGTGAGCGGCAGGTTCTTGCGGACGGCCTTCTCGACGACCGATTCGGGGGTCTTCAGCCGCGACTTGACGTGCTCGATCGGGTTGTGGTCGTGGGCGAAGCCGAACTCCTCCCGCAGGATGTTGATCTTGGTCATCATCTCGTCGATGCCGAACTTGTAGACCATCAGGACGCGGCGGAACTCCCGCTGGAGCGCGATCTGCGGCGGGTCCAGGTGGAGCTGCGCGGGCTCGAGTCGTGGTTGCCTCAGCTGCACGTCGTCAGCGCCGTCCACCGTTTCTGTCACCGTCTGTCTCCTCGTCGCCTTCCCGATCGAGTCTGCCAGGTCGGCCGAGGGTGGGGCCCGGCGACGACTCGGAGCCGCGGCGACGAGCGTGGGCGCGAGGCGCAGCGACCGCGCCGGAACGGCACGGTCGCTGCGCGCCCTCACGCGGGCACCGTCGTCACCACGGCAGCGGCACCCACCGGTCGAACAGCCAGAACCCGTGCCCCTGCGACCCGGGCTGCTGATGCTGCGGGGCCGGCCGCTGCGGGGCCGGCTGCGGCTGTTGCTGCTGGTGCTGCATCGGGGACGCCTCGGCGCTCGCGGCGCCGGCGCCCACCGCCGCCAACGCGATCGTCCCGGTCGCCGCGACCTTGCCCAGCTTCGTGTTCAGAACCTTCACGACTTCGCAGTCCTCTCGTCAGGGGCGAGGCGGTTCCCCGCCCGTCGGACGACTCGACACCGACTCGCGCAGCCGGCAGCAGGCTCGGGAAACCCTGACGTTCGGCTCCGAATTCGCGATGCCCGCCCGCGGTGGCCGCCGCGGACGCCCTGACCGTCCGTCCCGACGAATCGGATCCGGTACGGCTCAGCATGTCGTATCCCCCTCCGGCACAGCGAGATCGACGAGGTAGCGTGCGACAGGCAGGTCGATGCACCACTGGCCGCTCAGCACCACCCCGTGCTGGGTTCCGCGGTACGTGACGAGCACCGCGTCCAGTTGCTTCGCCAGGTCCACCCCCGCCTGGTACGGCGTCGCCGGATCCTCGGTGGTGGAGACGACGACGATCGGGGGCAGGCCGTCGACCTCCACGGCGTGCCGATCTCCCGTCGGCGGCACGGGCCAGAAGGCGCACGCACCGAGCGGCGCGTTGCCGGTGCCGCGGCCGTCGTCGAGGAACGGTGCCGCTGCACGGGACCGGGTGTCGAGTTCACCGGCCACCGCCGGGTCGGTCACGGCGGCGTCGTCGACGCACCGCACAGCCGCCATCGCCTCGCCGGAGTTCGAGTACGAGCCGTCGGCGAACCGGCCCTCGTACATGTCGGCCAGCAGCAGCAGCGTGTCGCCCCGGCCCTGCTCCAGCTCGGTGAGTCCGGTCCGCAGGTACTCCCAGCCCTGCGGCGAGTACAGGGTGGCGACGACACCGCTGATCGCGTTCGGATAGCTCAGTCCCCGCGGATCGTCCGTGGCCGCGGGACGGTCGATGAGGGGATCGACCAGCGAGCGGAACCGCGCGACCGCGGCCGCGGGATCGGCGCCGAGGGGGCAGTCCTCGCGGGTCGCGCAGTTCGCGGCGAACGCGTCGAATGCCTGCTGGAAGCCGGCGGCCTGCCGCACCGCCTCCTCGACGGGGTCCTGCTGTGGATCGAGCGCCCCGTCGAGCACCATCGCGCGTACGTTGCCGGGGAACGCCTCCGCATAGGCCGAGCCGAGCCGGGTCCCGTACGAGTATCCGAGGTAGTTCAATCCCGCGTCGCCGAGCGCGGCCCGGATGACGTCCATGTCCCGCACCACGTCGCGGGTGCCCACGTGTGCGAGCACGTCGGTGCCGGTGCGTTCGGCGCAGCGCGCCGCGTACTCCCGGCTCTTCTGCTCGGCCCGGGCAATGCCCTCGGCGGTCATGTCCACCACGGGATCCTGCCGCCACGCGTCGGTCTCCTCGGATGTCAGGCAGTCGATCCGCGGCGTCGACGCCCCGATTCCGCGCGGATCGAATCCGACGACGTCGAACCGCTCGGCGAGTTCGGTGCCGTCGGCGACGACGGCCGTCCCGAGCCCGGAGGCTCCCGGTCCGCCCGGGTTGACGAGCAGTGATCCGATCTTCTCTCCCGTCGCCCGCGAACGGGACAGGGCGACCTGCGCCGTATCGCCCTCGGGGCTCTCGTAGTCGATCGGCACGGTCACCCGCGCGCACTCGAGCCCGGCCCCGACCAGGTCCGACCCGTCGGTGCTGTAGCCGTCGCACGACTCCCACCGGACCTGCTGGGTGTAGAACGGTTCGAGGCCGGGCGGGATCTCACCGGTCGTGGAGGCGAAGCCGGTGGCGACGACCGGAGACGAGAACCCGCCCACGATCAGGGCCGTCGCCGCTCCCGTTGTGGTCACCAACTGCAGGACCCGTTGCCGGATCCCGCGTTCGCCGTTCGACGCCATGAATCGACCTGCCCTCCAGTGGTACTCGACCGGAGGAAGCAGATCCCTCCGCGGACCACTACAGGGTCGGCGCCGACGGCGCTCGGTACCACCACCCCGAGGGTGCCGATGGGCACCCCCTCGACGGCACCGCGCGGCCCGCTCGTGCGGTCAGCCGGGTCGCTCGGCGATGCGCTTGATCGCCTCGAGGCGACGGTCCCACTGCCGTCCGATCGAGTCCAGCTCGCCGGCCAGTTCGCCGAGCCGGGTTCCGATTGCCCGGTAGCGGATCTCCCGCCCGATCCGGAACGACTCCACGAGCCCGGCGTCGGCGAGGACGGTCAGGTGCTTCGCGATCGCCTGACGGCTGACCGGCAGCCGCTCCGCGAGCGCACTCGCGGACAGGTCCTCGGCGCCGATCGCGGTGAGGATGTTCCAGCGGGTTTCGTCGGCCAGTACCGCGAGCACCGCCGGAACTCCCTTCGCCACATCGTTCACCGGGATTCCAGGAACTCCACCAGATCGCCGAGTTCGGCGCGCCAGCCGTCGACGTTGCCGTCGTGGGCCGCCTGCGGGTCGACGAGCTCCTCGAAGCCGGTTTCCACCAGGGTCAGCCGGGTGCCGCCGTCGATCTCCGCGAGGTCGAACCGCACCACCGTGGAGTTACCCGGCACCGGGTCCACGTTCGCGTCGCGGGCCCAGCGGTAGACGAGCGTCTTCGGCTCGTCCACATGCTCGACCAGGACGCGGAAGGGACCGTGGTCGTGTCCCGTCCAGCCGAACGCGCCCGCGCCTCCGGGCGATGCGTCGAATTCGATTCTGTCGCCGAACCATTGCGCGATCAGTTCGGGTTCGGTCAGTGCGGCCCATACCTTGGTGGCCGGGGCCGCGATGTCGATGGTGCGGGTGATGTCGAGCGGGGCCATGATCGCCTCCAGTCCGGGGATACGATTTGTGCAACTCCAGGGTTGCATCTCTCTCCCCAAACCGCAACCCCGAAGTTGCACTAATTCGGGTCTTCGCGGCGCCGGGCCGTCTCTCAGAGCTCCCGGTCGACGACGAGCATCTGGACGGCCCCGAACCAGGGGACGATCCGGCCCGGCAGGGCGGCAATCGGCTCGAGTCGATGCCCGAACCGCGCCGCGGTGAACAACCGGCCCCGCACCTGGGCCCGGCCGTGTCGACCGCCCAGGCGGCGCAGCTCTCGCCGAGAAACGTAGCGTGCGGCCGAGTACGGCGCTCGTCGGGTGGGCCGATCGATCCACCCCCACGGGCTGGTGGGGTTGAGGGTGAGCGCGACGATGCGCCCGCCCGGGCGAGTGATACGGGCCATCTCGACCAGCACCGCCGCGGCGTCGGTGAATTCGAGGGTCGCGATCGTGACGGCGGCGTCGGCAACGGCATCCGGCACGGGCAGGCGAGTGGCGTCGGCGCGCACGAGCCGGGCGGGTGCCCGGTCGGTCGCGACGGAGAGCATGCCCGCCGCGAGGTCCACACCGAGCATTCGGGCACCGCGGTGGGCGAGATGGCTCACGAGCCGGCCGGTCCCGCAGCCGACCTCGACCACGGTCCGGCCGGCCACGTCGGGCAGGACCTCGTCGACCGCGTCGCGCTCCACCGCCCAGGCGTGGGCACCCCACGGGGTGTCGAACCAGGTGTCGTAGTCCCGCGCCCGCGCAGCGCCGGTCGTCATCCGTCGCTGCGCGGGGGCGTGGGGGTGCGGAACGTGGACATGCCGTCGGGTTCCCCGCATCCGAGCCCCGAAACAACGGCTCGCGCCGGACCTCGGCTGCGGGTACGCCGTCAGTCGAAGTCCGGAACGGCGACGGTGTCGGAGACCACGCTGTAGACGAGCAGCAGGACGCCGTTGTCGAGGACCTTGCAGTCGCGGAGGTCGAGGGTCGCCTGCGCCTCGACGGAGTCGAACAGGCGCCGGCCCGAGCCGACCAGCACGGGGTAGACGGCGAGCCGGTACTCGTCGACGAGTCCCTGACTGCGCAGGAACTCGACGAGGCTGCCGCTCCCCATGACCAGCAGGTTCTTCTCGGCCTTGAGGGCGCGGATCCCCTCCGCGACGTCGCCCTCGATGCGGGTCGCGTTCCACTCGAGTTCGGTGAGCGTGGTCGTGGCGACGTGTTTGGGAATGTCGTTCATCTGCGCCTTGGACGCGTCGTCCTCGCCGGGATGATCGGGCCAGACCGCGGCAAACTCCTGGTAGGTGGTGCGGCCGAGGAGCAACGCGTCCGCCTCGTTCAATTCGCCGTCCTTGAACGCGGCGATCGTGTCGTTCCAGTACGGGAACGTCCACGCGGGGTTCTCCATGACGCCGTCCGCAGAGACGAACTCGGTGACCGTGACCTTGCCCATGACATCCACTCCTCTTCGGCTTGCCCCGTCCGCGCGGACGGGCGTGCTGTCTCGGATACAGACCGGCCGGCTCCGCCGAACTCATCGCGGCACGGACCGGACGGACTCAGACGACGCGCTCGAGGCTAGTGCCCTCGTCGAGCCGGCGCAGCGTCCGTAGGCCCGCCCACAGCAGCGCGGTGACCACCAGCCCGACGGCGCCGTACGCGGGCAGCGCCGCGGAGATCGGCACCAGCGTCGCCACACCGCCCGCGACCACCGCGCCGACGGAGGCGCCGGCGGTGACCTGCGCCGCCCACACCGCGGCGATACGCCCGCGGTACTCGTCGGGAGTGTGCTTCTGCACCGTCGCATACCGGACGATATCGGTGAGCGCGTCGCCGAAACCGTGCGCGGCCAGACCGATCAGCGCCACCGCGACGGTCGCGGTGAGGCCCGCCCCGACGAGCCCCGCGGCGGAGACGGCCATGAGCACGAAGATCGCCTGTCCGGACCGGCGGAGACGACCGGTCCAGCCGCTGGTGAGGGAGCCGATCACCGCGCCGACCGCCGGGGCGGTATAGAGCAGTCCGACCACCGACGGTCCCGCGCCGAGCACCTCCGTCGCGTACTCGGGGACGAGCACCGACCAGCCGGCGAGCAGCATCGTCACGAACCCGCACACGAGCACGCCGCCGATGACGCGGTTTCCCGCCGCGTAGCGGAAGCCGCTCGCCACCGAACGCAGCGGCGACTCGTCGGCGACGTGGGCCGGCGGCAGCGCCGGCAGCCGGGTGATGCAGAAGGTCGTGATCGCGGTGGTGAACGCGGCCAGCGCGTAGGCCACCCCGACTCCCCCGGTCGCGATGACGACGCCGCCGAGCGCCGGCCCGATCATCGCGCCCAGGTCGCCGGTCAGCGCCATGAGGGCGCCGGCGGCGGCCATCTTCTCCCGCGGCAGCAGGCTCGGTGTGACGGCCATCAGCGCCGTTGCGGAGATGCCACCGCACACACCGTCGATCACCGCCGCCACGTAGACGACCCACATCCTCGGATCGGGCAGGAACGCGTTCACCGCGAGCACCGCGAACGCCACACCCGCCGTGCCGCGCGCGAGCGCGATGACCCGGCGCCGGTCGTAGCGGTCGGCGAGCACCCCGCCGGCAAAGGTGGCGGCGAACGTGGTCACGCCGAGCACCGCCGAGACCGCGGCGACCTGCGCGGTGGATCCGGTGAGCCGATACACCTGCAGGGGCACGGCGACGACGAGGAAGCCGAGGCCGAACAGCGACACGACCCGGGCGGTGAAGATGTAGCGGAATTCGCGGCTGGTGCGCAGCGGGTCGAGGTCGAGGACCAGCCTGTCGATCAGGGCCACGGCCGGGTCACCGCGCGGTGAGCAGGTCGTACCACGCCTCGAGCTGCGGTTCGGTGGCCAGGGAGACGAAGTCGACGTCCGCGCCGGCGTCGCGCCACCGCTCCACGAGCGCCATCAGGCGCACCGAGTCGAGGCCCTGATCGACGAGGCTGACTGCGGGGTCGAGTTCGTCGGCCTCGATCTCGAGAAGCCGCGCGACGTCGGTGCGGATCGTCTCGCGGTCCACGGTGCCGGACTGTGCTGACATGTGATCACTCCTTTTCGGGTGCAACGGGTTCGGGGATGCGCGCGGCCGCGGTCAGGGCCTGGACCCAGCGCCGGGCCACGAGGTCGACGGTGTGCTCGTCGAGCACCTCGGCGGGCGCGGCGAATTCGCAGTCGAGCACGGGACCCTCCGCGGTGTCCTCGACGACGGCGTCGACATGCAGGACGTGGTCGAGCGGCGTGGCCGGGTCGACGGAACCGCCGAGCGCGACGGCCTCGGGTGCGCCGGACCACGGGGCACCGGTGTCCTCCCCCAGCGTCATCCGGCCGAGGTAGTTGAACACCACCTGCGGTCGCCGATAGCGGTCGAAGGCCGGGTCCGGGGCGAGTCGGTGCAGCAGTCCGAACCCGATACCGTTGTCGGGCACAGCCTTCAAGGCTTCCGTGACGCGCGTGCGGACCGCGTGTGCGGCAGCCGCTTCGGCCAGGGCATCCCCGGGGTCGATGCCGGACAGGTTCAACGCGACCGGGAACATCGAGGTGAACCATCCGACGGTGCGCGCGACGTCGGACCCGGGCACGATCTGCTCCTCGCGTCCGTGGCCCTCGAGTTCGACGCGCACGACGTCGCCGCCGCGGACCGAGGCCACCGCCACGGCGAGCGCCGCGAGCAGGGCGTCGTTCACGGCCCCGGAGGCGAGAACGTCCTCGGTGACCGGCACGGGGACCCGCACGTGCGTCGAGCGCAGCGCCGCGACCGTGTCGCGGACCGGGTCCAGCGGCCGCGCGCCGAGCAGTGGTTCGACCGCGTCGACCGCGGGTTGCCATGCGGGCAGCGAGGTCCTGACCCGCTCGGAGCGCGCGGCCGCGGCGAGGCCGGTCGCCCACGCCCGGAACGACGTGCCCGGCGGCGTCAGCGCGACGGTCTCGCCGCGGCCGGCCTGTTCGACGGCATCGGCCAGGTCCGGGACGAGGATGCGCCACGACACACCGTCGATCACCAGGTGATGCACGGCGACGAACACGCGGCCGGGGCGGTCCGGCCCGAAGTCGAACCAGATCACCTGCACCATCACTCCGGATTCCGGATCGAGTGCGCCGTAGGCGATTTCACGTTCAGCAGCGAATCGGTCCGCCCACCGCTCGGCGTCGACCTCGCCGACCTCGACGCGGCGCACCAGTGTCTCGATGTCCGGTGCGTCCTCGGGGACGGTCCAGCGCGGCCCGCCGTCGGTGACGACGAACCGGGACCGCAGCATCGGATGGGTGTCGAGCAGCGCCGCGACGGCCGTTCCGAGCACGTCCACGGTGAGGCCGACGGGTGCGACGAGCAGCCGGGCCTGCGAGAACCGCGCGAGGTCGCCACCCCACGCGAGGGCCTCCCACACGATCGGGGTGATCGGCACGTCGCCCGTCGCGGCGATCGCGGGCACCGTCGCCGGGACGGCGGGTTCGTCGACGGCCGCCAGCGCCGCGACGGTGCGCAGCTCGAACACCTGCCGGGCCGTGAGCCGGAGCCCGGCGGCCCGAGCGCGGGAGACGAACTGGATCGAGACGATCGAGTCGCCGCCGAGGGCGAAGAAGTCGTCGTCGATCCCGACGCGGTCGAGGCCGAGCACCTCGGCGGCCACCTCCGCCAGCGCGGCCTCCCGCGCGGTGCGCGGCTCCCCCGAACCGGCCAGCGCCCCGAAGTCCGGCTCCGGCAGCGCCTTCCGGTCCACCTTGCCGTTGGCGGTGACGGGGAATGCGGCCAGCACGAGCACCGCGGCCGGCACCAGGTAGTCGGGGACCCGCTCGGCGAGCACGGCCCGCACGGCGGCGGGGTCCACGTCGCCGTCGGGGACGACGTAGCCGACGAGGCGGCGCACCCCGCGGTCGTCGGTGTGGGCGACGGCGACGGCGTCGCGCACCCCGCGCACCGCGGTCAGCGCCGCCTCGACCTCGCCGAGCTCGACCCGGAATCCGCGGATCTTGACCTGGTCGTCGCCGCGGCCGAGGAATTCGAGGGTGACCCGGCCGTCGCCCGCCGGGACGCGGCGCACGACGTCGCCGGTGCGGTACATACGGGCGCCGGGCGGACCGAACGGGTCGGGCAGGAAGCGGGTGCCGGTCAGGTCGGGTCGGCCGAGGTAGCCCCGGGCGACGCCGGATCCGGCGACGTACAGCTCCCCCGCGACGCCGACCGGCACGGGGCGCAGCATCCGGTCGAGGACGTAGGCGGCGGCGCCGTGTACGGCCCGGCCCAGGCACGGGGCGTCGGCGTCGGTGACCTGTCCGACGAGCGAGTCGACGGTGCATTCGGTCGGTCCGTAGAGGTTGAACGCACGTCCGTCGGTCAGCTCCCGCAGCCGCCGCCACAGCGCCGGGTTGACGGCCTCACCGCCGAATCCGACCGTGGCGGGGCGGTGCTCGCCGTCGAACAGCCCGGCCGCGACCATGCGGTCGAGAAACGACGGGGTGACCTCGAGGAAGTCGAGGGCGTGCGCGGCGACGTAACCGACCATCGCCTCGGGGTCGCGCATGGTGTCCTCGTCGAACACGTGCACGGCGTGGCCGTCGAGCAGCCACAGCATCGGCTGCCACGAGGCGTCGAACCCGAACGACCACGCGTGCCCGACACCCACGCTCGGCCGTCCCGCCGCCGCCACCGTGGGCACGTACAGGTCGGCGCGGTGGCTGTCGAACAGGCCGAGCAGGTTCGCGTGCGTGACCGCCACGCCCTTCGGCAGTCCGGTGGAGCCGGACGTGTAGATGACGTACACCGGATGCTCGGGCCGGAGCGGCGCGGTGCGCTCGCGGTCGGTGACGGGGACGGCCGGACGGACCGCGACGTCGGCACGAACCGACTCGTCGTCGAGGTCGAGCACCGGCACCGCACCGAGCACCGGTCGCAGCGTGTGCGCGACGCCGCCGCCGGTGACCACGACCCGCGGCCGCGAGTCGCCGGCCATGTGGGCGAGGCGCTCGGCCGGATACGACGGGTCCATCGGCACGTAGGCGCCGCCGGCGGCGTGCACGGCACAGATCGCGACCATCATCTCGGCCGAGCGCGGCAGGGCCAGGCCCACGAGCGCCTCGGGTCCGACGCCTTCGTCGATCAGCCGCCGTGCCAGCCGCGCCGAGGCGGCGCCGAGCTCGGCGAAGGTCAGGTGCTCGTCCCCGCACACGACGGCCGTCGCGTCCGGGGTGCGGGCGACCTGCGCCGCCAGGAGAGCGGGCACGGTGCCGTGCCCGCTCGACGGCGCCGGAGCGGTCGACGAGAGCTCGTGCCACCGTCCTCGCTCGGCCGGGCCGAGGACGTCGAGCTGCGCGACGCGCCGCGGCCGGTCGCCGGCGAACTGCTCGAGGAGGTGCACGAGCCGGCGGCCGATCTCGTCGGCGTCGCCGGCGGTGAACAGCGCCCGCTGATACTCGAGGGTGAGGGCGAGCTCGTCGTCGAGCCCGGCGACGAGCACCAGGGGGAAGTTGGTGGCGTCGTGGCCGCGGACGTCGGTGACGTCGAGGCCGCCGGAACGCTGCGCGCGGGCGAGGGCGTCGGTGTCGATCGGGTAGCTCTCGAACACGATGAGGGTGTCGAAGAGCTCTCCGACGCCGACGGCGCGCTGGATGTCGGCGAGTCCGACGTACTGGTGATCGAGGAGCCGGTTCTGCTCGCCTTGGACGCGGCGGAGCAGGTCGTCGGTGGGCTCGCCGGGGCGCAGCGCGACGCGCACGGGCACGGTGTTGATGAACAGACCGATCATCGTCTCGATGCCGGGCACGTCCGGGACGCGGCCGGAGACGACAGCACCGAAGGTCACGTCCGTGCGGTCGAGCCGGGCGCCGAGAAGGACCGCCCATGCGGTCTGCACCGCGGTGTTCACGGTGACGCCGAGGTCGCGGCAGCGGCGCTGCAGCCGCGCGGCCAGGCCGGCCGGAACCGGCACGGGAAGTTCGGCGGGCAGCGTGGCGTCGAGCGACGAGCCGGCGGGGGCGAGCAGCGTGGGCTCCTCGACCCCGGTGAGTGCCTCGCTCCAGCGGCGCAGTCCGTCGTCGGTGTCGCGGTCGCCCAGCCAGGCGAGGTAGTCGGTGAACGGCCGGACCGCGGGCAGCGCCGCCGGATCGGCCCCCGCCCCGTACAGGGTGAACAGTTCCTGCACGAGCAGCGGCGACGACCACCCGTCGAGCAGCAGGTGGTGCGCGGCGACGATCAACCGGTGCCGGTCCGGCGCGAGGCACACGAGCGTGAACCGCACCAGCGGCGCGGCCGCGACGTCGAACCGGGTGGCGCGGTCGGCGGCGACGAGCTCGTCGCTGCGCTCCTCGACCGGCCGAATGTCACATTGCGTCGATCCAACCGACGCAATGTGACATTCGGCCACGGGGGCGGGGGTGGTCACGGGGGTGGGTGTGAGGGCGACGTCCGTCCACCGCAGGCCCGGGTCCCGGAGGACGACGCCGATCGGGTCGCCCGCCGCAGTGGTGCGGAACCCGGTGCGCAGATTCGCGTGCCGGTGCAGCAACGCGGCGGCGCTGCGCCGCAGGGTGTCCCGGTCGAGATCACCGCGCAGATCGAGGACGGTCTGCATCGAGTACACGTCGGTCCCGGTGCCGCCGTCGAGACCGGCGAGGAAGAACATCCCGCGCTGCAACGGCGTCAGCGGCACGACGTCGTCGATCGGGCCGAGTTCGGCGGTGAGCGAGTCCAGTTCCGTAATGGTCAGCCTGGGGTAGGTCAGATCCGACGGGGTGGGACCGCCGGCGCCGGGGGCGTCGGCGTGCCGGGCCAGCGCGGTCAGGGCCTCCACCCAGCGACGGGCGACGAGGGTGAGGGTTTCCTCGTCGAGGACCTCCGCCGCCGTGAATTCGCAGACGATCTCGGGTCCGGCGGGGCCGTCCTCGGTGACGGCGTTGACGTCCAGGACGTGGTCGAGCGGGGTGCCGGGATCGACGGCGCCGCCGAGCGCGCCCGCCTCCGGTGCGGTGGACCACTCCTGACCGGTGTTCTCCCCCAGCGTCATCCGGCCGAGGTAATTGAACATCACGTCGGGAGAACGGTATCCGGGGAAGTTCCGCGTTCCCTCCGGGGCGAGCCGCCGCAGCAGCCCGAATCCGATGCCGTCGTCGGGCAGTGCCCGCAGCGACTCCTTGACCTGTGCGAGAGCGGTCCCGGTGGCGGCGGTTCCGGCGAGTGCCTCGTGCGGATCGATGCCGGACACGTCGAGCACGGCGGGGTACAGGGTGGTGAACCAGCCGACGGTGCGGGACAGGTCGGCGCCCGGCACGACGTGCTCGGCGCGGCCGTGGCCCTCGAGGTGCACGCGCAGCCCGTCGCCGCCGCGTACCGACGTCACGGCCAGCGCAAGGGCGGTGAGCAGCACATCCGCGACGCCCGCCCGGTACGCGGCGGGCACGGTGGTGAGCACCTTCTCGGCGACCGCCACGGGGACCCGCACCTCGCGCGACCGGGTGGTGGCGACGGTGTCGCGCGCCGGATCCAGCGGGCGGGCACCGAGCCGCGGTTCCGCGGTTCCGGCGATCTGCTGCCAGCGCGGCAGGGACTGCGCGATGCGGTCGGACGCGGCGGCTGCCGTGAGCCCGAGCGCCCAGTCCCGGAAGGAGGTGCCGGCCGGCTCGAGGTCCGGCGCGGTGCCCCGCCGCGCCTGATCGACGGCGGCCGCGAGGTCGGGAACCAGGATCCGCCACGACACACCGTCGACGACGAGGTGGTGCACGACGACGAACACCCGGCCCGCGGCGCCGGGGCCGGCGTCGAGGAACAGCACGCGGATCATCCGTCCGGCCGCGGGGTCGAGCTCCGCCAGGGCGCGAGCACGTTCGGTCTCGAACAGCGCCCGCCACCGCGGGCCGTCGAGGCCTGCCGCATCGACGCGGCGCACCACGCTCTCGGGGTCCGGAACATCTTCGGGGACTATCCATTCCGCATTGTCGCCGGCCACGGTGAGCCGTGAGCGCAGCATGGGGTGGGTGCGCAGCAGCGCGGCGACGGCGGCGGCGAGGTGCGCTTCGGTGAGCCCGGCCGGGGCGACGAGCAGGCGGGACTGCGCGAAGCGCCGCAGATCCCCTCCGTGGTCGAGGGTTTCGCGCACGATCGGGGTGAGCGGGACCGGACCGGTGGCCGCGACGACGGGCCGCGCCGGCTGCTCGTCCCCGGTGTCGGCGTCGCAGGCCGCAGCGAGCGCGGCGACGGTGCGCAGTTCGAACACCTGACGCGCGGTGATCCGCACGTCGGCGGTGCGGGCGCGGGACACCAGCTGGATCGAGACGATGGAATCGCCGCCGAGGGTGAAGAAGTCGTCGTCGATGCCGACGCGGTCGAGACCGAGGACCTCCGCGAACGCGGAGCACAACGCCGCCTCCGTGTCGGTGCGGGGCTCACCGGATCCGGCGAGGGCACCGAAGTCCGGCTCCGGCAGGGCCTTCCGGTCGACCTTGCCGTTCGCCGTGGTCGGCAGGACCGGCAGCGGCAGGATCACGGCGGGCACCAGGTAGTCGGGCAGCCGGGCGGCGACCGCGGCGCGCACGGCCCCGGGATCCGCCGTTCCGGTGACGTAGCCGACCAGGCGACGCACGGCGCGGGCGTCGGTGTGGGCGACGACGACCGCGGCATCCACCCCCGGCACGGCACCCAGCGCGGCCTCGACCTCGCCGAGTTCGACGCGGAAACCACGGATCTTGACCTGGTCGTCGGCGCGGCCCACGTATTCGAGGGCGCCCCGCTCGGTGTCGACCGGGTCGGGTGACCACCGCACGGTGTCGACCGGGTCCGGCAGCCACCGCACGGTGCCGACCGGGTCCGGTAGCCACCGCACGGTGTCGATTGGGTCCGGTAGCCACCGCACGGTGTCGATTGGGTCCGGTAGCCACCGCACGATGTCACCGGTGCGGTACATCCGGTCCCCGGTGAACGGGTCGGCGACGAACCGCTCCCCCGTCCGGCCGGGCTGTCCCAGGTAGCCGCGGGCGAGACCGCCGCCGGCGACGTAGAGTTCCCCGGCCACACCGGGTGGCGCCGGTCGCAGCCACCGGTCCAGCACGTACAGCCGGGTGCCGGGGGTCGGACCGCCGATGGTGACGGTGTCGCCGCCGATCCGGGTGTATGCGGCGTCGACGGTGCATTCGGTGGGGCCGTAGCAGTTGTAGGCCTCGACGTCGTCCGCGGCGCGCAGTCGCTGCCACAGCGCCGACCCGACGGCCTCGCCGCCGACGGTGACCGTGGCGGGCCGGTGGCGGTCCCCGTCGAGCAGACCGGCGTCGAGCAGACCACTCATCAGCACGGGCACGCAGTCGACGTGGTCGATGCGGTGGGTGCGCACGTAGTCGACGACGAATGCGGTGTCGCTGCGGTGCTCGTCGGGCAGCACGTGCAGGGTGTGCCCGGACAGCAGCCAGGTCAGGGCGGCGACGGCCGAGTCGAAGGCGAACGGGTAGGTGAGCAGCACCCGCCGTGTGCCCGATGCCGACGGCATGATCGTCTCTCTCTGTGCGGCAAGGAAATCGGCGAGATTGGCGTGGGTGACGACGACGCCCTTGGGGAGACCGGTGGAGCCGGAGGTGTAGACGACGTACGCGGTGTGGCCGGGGCGGAGCGGCCGGCGACGGTCGGCGTCGGTCACCGCGGCGGCGGGCAGTGCGGTGAGCCGGGCCTGCACGTCCGGATCGTCCAGCACGACGACGTGCGCACCACCGCCGGGGAGGGTCGCTCCGAGTTCCGCGGCGACGGCGCCGGTGGTGAGCACGACGCCGGGACGGGCGTCGGCGACCATGTGGGCGAGCCGGTCCGCCGGGTACGACGGGTCGAGCGGAAGGTAGGCACCGCCTGCGGCGAGCACCGCGAGGATGGCCTCGACGGTCGCGGCGGAGCGCGGCAGGGCCAGGCCCACGAGCACGTCGGGTCCGACACCGAGCTCGATCAGCAGCCGCGCGAGCCGCGCCGAGTTCGCTCCCAGTTCCGCGAAGGTGCGCTCCTCGGCGCCGCACACCACCGCGAGGGTGCCGGGCTCCCCCGGGGCGGGCAGCGCCGCGACGGTGCCATCCGCGGGAGCGGCCGGTGCGACGGACCACGTGCCGAGGACGCGACCGCGCTCGGCGCCGGTGAGCAGGTCCAGCCCGGCGGCCGGGCGGTCCGGCGCGGCGGCGAGAGTGTCGAGGATGTGGACGAGGCGGTCGGCGAGGGCGGCGGCGTCGTCCGCGGTGAACACACCGGGCCGGTAGTCGAGGGTCATGACGAGGGTCTCGGCGACACCCGCGGTGAGCACGAGCGGATAGTTGGTGGCGTCGCGGCCCTCGACGGCGGCGATCGTGACCCCGCCCGCGCGCTCGGCGCGGTCGAGCGCGTCCCGGTCCACGGGGTAGCTCTCGAAGACGGTGAGGGTGTCGAACAGCTCCCCGAGCCCGGTCTCCCGCTGGACCTCGGCGAGGCCGAGGTACTGATGGTCGACGGTGCGGGACTGCGCCAGCTGCACCTGTCGCAGCAACTCGGTGACGGTGGCGCGGGGATCCAGGCGCACCCGCACGGGCACGGTGTTGATGAACAGCCCGACCATGGATTCGACGCCGGTCAGTTCCGGCGGTCGCCCGGAGACGGTGGCGCCGAAGACGATGTCGTCGCGGCCGAGGAGTCCGGACAGCAGCAGCGCCCAGCCGGTCTGCAGGACGGTGTTGAGGGTGACGCCGGCGTCGCGGGCGAGGCCGGTGAGCCGGTCGTTCAGCTCGACCGGCACGTCGACGGCGAGTGCGACGGTGGGTGTGGTGGCGCGGGTGGCGCCGGGCGGGGCGACGAGGCTCGGTTCGGTGAGCCCGTCGAGGGATTCGCGCCACAGCGCGCGAGCGGCGTCGTGGTCCTGCCGGTCGAGCCAGCTGAGGTAGTCGCGGAAGGGCCGCACCGGGGCCAGCCCGGCGGCGGTGCCGCCGGCGGCGTAGATCTCGAGGAGTTCGCGCACCAGGATCGGGGTGGACCAGCCGTCGACGACGATGTGGTGGGCGGTGAGCACGAACCGCACGTCGTCGGGCCCGAATCGCACGAACAGCCAGCGGATCAGCGGTGGCCGCGCGAGGTCGAACCAGTCGCGCAGATCCTCGTCGAGCAGATCCGCGAGACGTCGCTCGGACTCGTCGACCGCGAAACCGGTGAGATCGACACTGCGCCAAAGCGCCTCGACACCGCGCACGACGAGCCCGGCGGTGCGGCCGTCCTTGCGGGGACGGAAACACGTGCGCAGGGCAGGGTGCCGGTCCAGCAGCGCCTGCGCGGAGGCTCGCAGGGTGTCCTCGTCCACCCGCCCGGTCAGGCGCAGCACGGACTGCACGGTGTAGGCGTCCGGTTCGACGGCTCCGGCGGCACGGGCGGCGTCGTCGGGCGCGGCGACGGTGCTGAGGTAGAGCAGGCCCTGCTGCAGCGGCGAGAGGGGAACGATGTCTTCGAGCGCGGAGGTGCGGGTCATGGCTGCCTATCGGAGCGGGTGTGCGACGAACACGGCCCCCGGGTCGCCGGACGCGGGGGCCGTGGGTGCCGGGAGGGCTACTGCTGCTGGTTCGCGGGCAGCGCGGCGAGCGCCTGATCGATGGAATCGAGTGCGAGCAGCGCGGTCTCGTAGGTCGCGGCGTGGGAGTGCCGGACCGGGACCAGGTTTCCAGCCTGCACGGCGGGCAGGGCCTGCCACAGCGGGGAGGCCATCAGCTCCTGCAGCTCGGGCGAGACGGACCCGTCGCCCTCGACGCCGTAGACGATGACGTCGACGTCCCCGAGGTTCCGGCCGATCTCCTCGACGGAGAGGTACTCGCCGTGCACGGCCTCGGGATCGGCGGGCTGACCGGGGAATTGCAGGTCGAGGTCCTGGAAGAGGTTGGTGGTGTACGAGGAGGCGTACTCGCGGTAGAACTCACCCGGCTCGGTGCCGCACACATTGCAGACCCCGGCGAAGGTCAGGTTCCCGAGGGTGCCGCGGTACTTGTCGGCGATCTCGGCGGCACGCGCCTCGTACTGTTCCTTGTACTCGCCGTACTCCTCGGAGACGCCGGCGGCGTCGGCGTACTGCTCGCCGAGCATGCGCCAGTCACCGGGGTCGGTCAGGCCGAGGAAGACCACCGGAGCGAGCGCCTCGAGCTTGGCCGTGTCGAGCTGCGACTGCACGCGCGCGGGCACGCCCATGATGATCAGGTCGGGTGCGGCGGCGGCCACGGCCTCGTAGTCGAGTTCGCTCACGGCTCCGTCCGGCGCCACCTTGGGCAGGGCCTCGTACGCGGCCTCGGTCTCGGCGTCCATGTTGTCGAGCTCGCGGGTCCACTCGCAGGCCGCAGCCAGGTTCGCCTCGGCCTGGAGCAGCGGCAGGACCGCGTAGCCGCAGGCGACGATGCGCTGCGGATCGGCCGGGATCTCGATCGACCCGTTCTGCGCCTCGAACGTGCGCGTGGTGCTCGCGCCGGACTCCTCACCGGTGCCGCTGTCGCTGCCGCATCCCGCGAGGCCGATCGCCAGCATCGCCGCCGCGCCGATCGCCGCCGCGCGGCGCACCCGGCCCAGTCCCTCAACCCGCATCGCTCACTCCCACATGTCTGTTCGCCGGGCACCTGCCCGAACTCAGTTGGTTAGGCTAACCGAACCTACTCTGCGCGCCAAGCGCTACGTCTCCGGACCACGGCGTCCCCTCACGCGTCGCGCCGGTCCGAGCCGCCGGCTCCCCCGCCACCGCGTCGCCACCACCGCAGCCGCACACGCACCGCCCCTCCGGTGCGGAGGCCGACCCTGCCGCAACCCCGACCTCGGCGAGGCAGGCAACACCGCCTCGGTGGACACCCTCGCCTCCTGAAGATGCTCCTCGCGCCGGCGCGGCCCGAGGTGGACGCCGTGCGGCACCCGACGGGTGGGCGACACCGCCCCGATCCTGGAGAAATGGCACGATGGCGCGGTGAGCATCGGTAGCTATCTGGCCCTGATGGGCGTCTGGCTGGCCGGGGTCGTCTCCCCCGGACCGGATGCTGTTGTGGTGCTGCGACAGTCGGTCCTGGGGTCCCGCCGCCTCGGGATCGCCACAGCCCTCGGGATCGCCACCGGAATCGCGGTCTGGGTCACCGTAGCGATGCTGGGTGTGGCGGCCGGACCACCGAAGGTGCTCGCCGCCGTCCAGATCCTCGGGGCGGCGCTGCTGCTGTACCTGGCCGTGGCGACCCTCCGGGCGCGGCCCCTCACCGACACCGCAACGGGCGCATCGCCGCAATCCCCGTCGACGTCCTTCGCGCTCGGTGTCGCCACCAACATCACCAACCCGAAAGCGGTGGTGTTCTTCATGGCCGTGTTCGCCACACTGATACCGCAGCACGCCTCCGGAGCAGACAAGCTCACCGTGGCCGTGTTGCTGATCGCCTCCGAAGCCGCGTGGTTCGGTGCCCTCGCCTGGTTCGCATCCGCGAAAGTCGTCGACCACTGGCTGCGGTCCCATGCCCGCGCGTTCGCCCGCACCACCTCCGCGGTCCTGACGATTCTCGCCGGGGTCGTGCTGTGGTCGGGCACAACAGAACTACTCGCCTGACCCCGGGCGACCTCGAGTCGGGCGCACCGGCCCGGCCACCCCCTCCACCCGAGCAATCGGAGGGTGCCACGCCCACGACCTTCGCGCACTGCTCCCGTGCAACCGCATCTGCGCGACGGGCTCACCGCAGGGCGCGTATCCCCAGATTCCCGCGACCCCTCATTTCGACGAGGCCGAGAGGATCACGTCACCCGTTGGCTGCTTGAACGACCCTGCTGTGCGCGGGTTCTCCGGCCTGTCGGAGGGGCTCACCGCCCAGGACGGGGGACATCGGCGGAAGTCAGAGGGCCGGTATGCCTACGGTTCGGGTCGGGGCACCCTCGGGAGAGGCGGCGTTCAGCTGCTGGACGTCGGCGCTGTGGGCGCGCAGCGCTGCGCGGACTTCGACGCCGGCCCGGCGTCGGCACTGTCGCCGTCCCGGTCGTGGACGACCACAATCAGCACGGCCCGTGACGGCGACACCGATCGGACGCGATGGGGGGTATTCGCGTCGAAGTAGAGGCTGTCCCCCTCGTCCAGGGTGATCACCTGATCGGGGATGCTCACCTCGACAGTCCCCTCCTTGACAAGGATGAACTCTTCACCCGGGTGCTCCATGTAGTCGGATCCGGGTTGCGTCGTCGGGTGAACAATGAACGGCTGCATGGATTTACCGATCATGCGGGTGGCGACGGCGTCGTAGACCGCACTCCCGTCGCGCTCGTCGACCTGCGCGCGCTCACCTCGCCGCTCGACCGTCATCATGCTGTTGTCGGGGCTGTCGGAGAACAGCTGACTGACATCGGCGTCCAGGGCCCGCGCGATCTTCAGCGCCACCGCGATCGACGGTGTACTGATCCCTCGCTCGACCTTCGACAGGTAGCTCTTGGTCAGCCCGGTGCCCTCGGCGAGGGCCTCCAAGGTCAACCCCGCCCGGCGTCGATGCGACCGCAGTAGCGCAGCCATCGTGTCCACACCTCCCTCTCGGTTGCGCCCGCGAAGACAGGCGTCCCCGCACACGCCCACCCTACCGACCACGTCACCCGGTTGCACTATAGGACACTTTGTGTCCTATAGTGCTCTACGTGTCATCGACTTGTCCGTGGTGAAAGGAGCCCCGAGGATGGCGACAACGATGAATCTCGGCAAAGCCGAGTTGATGGAGACCGCCAAGAAGACCATGCTCACCGAGGTCGCGGCGGCCGAGTGGACGGACCGCCAGAAGATCGCCCTGACCTGCCGGGCCCTGTTCGATGCCGGACACGACTCCGGTCTGGCGGGCCAGATCTCCGCGCGCGGCACGGCACCGGGAACCTTCCTCACGCAGCGGCTCGGTCTCGGCTTCGACGAGATCACCGAAAGCAACCTGCTCCTCGTCGACGAGGACCTTCAGGTTCTCGAAGGCAGCGGCATGGCGAACCCGGCCAACAGGTTCCACAGCTGGATCTACCGGGCACGGCCGGATGTGAACTGCATCGTCCACACGCATCCGCTGCACGCGGCGGCATTGTCCATGCTCGAGATCCCCCTGCAGGTCTCGCAGATGGACGTCGCCCCGCTCTACGACGACTGTGCGTTCCTGCCGGACTGGCCGGGAGTTCCCGTCGGCAACGAGGAGGGCGAGATCATCTCTGCCGCGCTCGGTGACAAGCGCGCGATCCTGCTCGCCCACCACGGGCAACTCGTCGTCGGATCGACCATCGAAGAGGCGTGCTCGCTGGCGCACCTGATCGAACGGGCGGCCCGCCTGCAACTGCTCGCGATGGCGGCCGGCGAGATCAAGCCTCTTCCCCCACGGCTGGCGCGTGAGGCCCACGACTGGACCCTCACCCCACGCCGCAGCGAAGCCAACTTCGGCTACTACGCACGCAAGGCCCTGCGCTCCCACCCGGACGCGATCGACTGCCACTGACCCCGGCCACCCACCATCCGAATTCTCTTGGAGTGCACCTTGACCACAATCAGCGGAATCGTTGCATACCCCGTCACACCGTTCGACAGCCGAGACCCCGAGACGATCGACGTGGACATCCTGCACCTGCTGCTGGACCGCATGATCGATGCAGGCGTCGATGCGATCGCCCCCCTCGGCAGCACCGGGGAGAGCGCCTACCTCGACCACAACGAGTGGATCACCGTCGCAACCGAAACCATCGAGCACACCGACGGCCGGGTGCCGACGGTCGTCGGAGTCTCGGACCTGACCACTGCCGGCACGATCCGTCGCGCGCAGATCGCCGAGCGCCTCGGCGCCACGGCGGTGATGGCGCTGCCCACCTCGTACTGGCGCCTCACCGAGGAAGAGGTCCGGTTGCACTTCACCACCCTCGCCGAATCGATCGGAATCCCGGTGATGGTCTACAACAACCCAGCTACCACCGGCATCGACATGACGGCGGAGTTCCTGTTCGACCTCGTCGCCACGGTCGAGAACATCACGATGGTCAAGGAATCCACCGGTGACATTGCGCGCATGCACCGCCTGAACGAACTCAGCGGCAACACACTTGCGTTCTTCAACGGCAGCAACCCGCTGGCGCAGAGGGCCTTTCAGGCGGGTGCCGCAGGCTGGTGCACCGCGGCGCCGTGCCTGATCCCGCACCGGATCGTCGAGTTCCACCGCGCGATCACCACGGGCCGGGAGGACGAGGCGGCCGAACTCTTCGATCGGCTCCGTCCGCTCCTCGACATGATCGTCAGCCGCGGGCTTCCGGCCACGATCAAGGCGGGCCTGCGCAGCGTCGGCGTCGAGGCGGGAACCCCGCGCCGGCCCCTGCTTCCCCTCGATGAACCCGAAACCGCCCGACTCGAGGAGCTCATCGCCGCCTGCCGGTGACGGAACACCACCACCGCTCGTATTTCACACGCAGCACTGGCCGAACGCTGCCGCCTGCCGAGCGCAGCGCATCCCGCATCGAACTTCGCAGACGCAGAGCCCGCGGACACTACGCACTGGCACCGCTCCACCCGAGACCTTCGAAAACCCACAGGAGCAACCGAATTGACAACGACCACCACTCCGACGGTCCGACCGCTCGCCCCCACCGACGAGACCCGCTGGCGCGTCCTCTTCCGTGAGTACCGCACGTTCTACAAGCTGCCCGAGTCCGAGGACATCGTCTCCCGTGCATGGGGATGGTTCATGGATCCCCGACACGAATGCAAGGCGCTCGTCGCGGAGGCGCACGGCGAGATCCTCGGGTTCGCACACCACCGTCGTTTCTCCTCGCCCTACACCGGTACCACCGGTCTCTTCCTCGACGATCTGTTCACCGACCCCGCGGCCCGGGGCCGGGGGGTCGGACGTGCACTGATCGAGCGTCTCACCGAGATGGCCGCCGCCGAGGGCCGCGCCGTGGTGCAGTGGGTGACCGCCGAGGACAACCATCGAGCCCAGGCGCTCTACAACACCCTCGCCACACGAACGAACTGGGTCACCTACGAAGCCGAGCCCTCGGCGAGGTGATCACTGCACCATGAGCGTGTTCCTTCCAGGAGTCCTGCGGTAGGACTTCGTCCGGTCAGGATGCAGTGATGGCCGGCCGGGCAGGTACCGACCCGACGGTCGAGTGCGCGTCGCAGTTCGCGCACGACGGCGTAGGGGTCGGTCCTGCCCGGCTGTGTCGGGGTCGGTCGACCGCAGCATCGTGAGGAACAGGTGCGCAGGGCCGGCCAGGGGTGGCCTGCGGGCGCGCCTGCCGGCCCAGCGCACAGACACTCACCCGAACTCCAGGGCGAACTCGTCGATCTCGGACTGGTCCAGACCACTCAGCGTCAGATCGGAGGGCGTGAAGCCGCCCGCGTCGTCGCGCGCGGCGTGGTCGGCGAGCGCACGCAGCGCCGCGACCCAGCCGTGTGCCAGCTCGGCGACGACGGTCGCCGTGACGACGCCGGTGGCGTACCCCCACGTCGCGCGGAGCACCGGCCCGGCCGGCGTCTCCTCGGTGACGGCACCGACCTCGATCGCGTGGCTCACCGGCATCGCCTCGTCGGTGGCGCCACCGAGCACGCCGGCTTCCGGAGCCGCCGTCCACGGCGCGCCGGTCCCGTCGCCGAGGGTCAGCCGGCCGAGGTAGTTGAACCCGATCTCCGGTGCCGGTCCGGCCCCGAGCTCGGCCGCGGAGTCGGGGTCGAGGTGACGGAGCATGCCGAATCCGATTCCGCTGTCCGGGATCTCCCGCAGTTGCTCCTTGACGAGCTTGAGCGCCGCACCGGCGGCGGCCCCACCGGCGAAGGCCTCGGCGAGGTCCACCGCCGACACGTCGAGACGGACCGGATACAGGGTGGTGAACCAGCCGACGGTGCGGGACAGGTCGGCGCCGGGCACCACCTGCTCCTCACGTCCGTGCCCCTCCCGGTCCACCGGGACCGGCCCGCCGCCGCACGCCCGGCGCACGGTCAGCGCCAACGCGGTCAGCAGCACGTCGTCGACACCCGCGCGGAACCGCTCCGGCACGGTGGTCAGCAGCGCCTCGGTCACCGACGCCGGGACCTCCACCTGCACCCGCGCGACCGTGGCCAGCGTGTCACGCACCGGGTCCACGTCCCGCCCGGCAATTCGCACGCACCCGGCGGGTTCGAGGACGCGGCGCCACAACGCCAGTTCGCCGCGCCGCGCGGGGACCTGCTCCAGCAGTCCCCGCGCCCATGCCCGCAGCGGTGTTCCCCCGCCGTCCGGTTCGACGCCCTCGCAGGCGGCGGCCAGGTCCGGGACCAGGATCCGCCACGAGACCCCGTCGACCACCAGGTGGTGTATCACCACCAGGACCCGGCCCGGGCGGTCCGGCCCGGTGTCGAAGAAGACCAGCCGCATCATCGCGCCGGCCTCGGGATCGAGGGCGGCGCACGCGACGTCGGTCTCCTCGGACAGCACCGACGAGCGCGCCCGCTCGTCGAGTCCCCGGACGTCCACCCGTCTGACAAGCGCGGCCGGATCTACGACGTCCGCGGCACGGACGTCGAAGGTCCGTGCGACCGGATCGAAGACGGCACGCAGCGCGTCGTGCCCCGCGAGCACCCGGCCCACCGCGCCGGCCAGGGTGGCGAGGTCGAGGCCGGGGGGTGCGATCAGCAGCCGGGACTGGGCGAATCTCCGGTAGGGGCCGCCACGGTCGAGGAGGTCGTGCACGATCGGGGTCGCGGGGACGAGACCCAGGGCCGCGGTCCGATCCGTCGCCTCCGATACCGGGTCGACCTGCACGATCCGGGCCAGGCCCGCCGGGGTGCGGTGTTCGAAGACGTCGCGCGCGGCGAACCGCAGTCCCGCCGCGCGAGCACGCGACACGAGCTGGATCGAGACGATGGAATCGCCGCCGAGGGAGAAGAAGTCGTCGTCCGGCCCGACCGCGTCCAGGTGCAGCACCTCCGCCACCACCACGCACAGGCGCCGCTCGAGGTCGTTCGCCGGGGCGCGCGGCGCACCGGCGGGCGCGAAGACCGGAGCGGGCAGCGCCCGCCGATCGACCTTGCCGTTCGGGGTGGTCGGGAACTCGTCGAGCACCACGACCGCGGCCGGCACCATGTGCTCGGGCAGGCGACGGGACATATGCTGCCGCAACACCTCCGGGTCGGTCGCATCGCCGACGACGTAGCCGACGAGCCGGCGCCGGCCCGGTTCGTCCTCGCGTGCCACGACCACACAGCCCGCGACCGACGGATGCGCCGACAGCACGGTCTCGATCTCGCCGAGCTCGATACGGAACCCGCGGATCTTGACCTGATCGTCGCTGCGGCCGAGATATTCGAGGACCGGACGGTCGCCGCCCGCGTCGAGCCACCGCACCCGATCGCCGGTGCGGTAGAGCCGGGTTCCGGAGGCACCGAACGGATCGGCCACGTACCGGGTGGAGCTGTGGCCGGGCCGGTTCAGGTAGCCGCGGGTCACGCCGGGCCCGCCGACGTACAGTTCCCCGGCCACGCCCGTCGGTACGAGGCGCAGGCGGTCGTCGAGCACGTACACCCGGGCACCGTCGATCGGCGTCCCGATGTGCGGGCGCACTCCGCGGATCTCGGCAATGGTGGCGTCGACCGTGCATTCGGTGGGGCCGTACATGTTCAGCGCCCGCACCCCGTCGATCGACCCGAGCGTCGACCACAGGTCCGCGGACACGGCCTCGCCGCCCACGGCGAGCAGGCGCGGGCGGTGCGGCGCCGCAGGCTCGACCAGCCCGGCGGCGAGCAGTTCGGTCATGAGCAACGGTACGCAGTCGACGGCGTCGATGCGGTGGGCGCGCACGTAGTCCACGGTGGCGGCGGCGTCGGCGAGCAGATCGGCGTCCGGCAGGTACAGCGTGTGCCCGGCGAGCATGGACAGCAACGGATCGATCGAGGAGTCGAAGGACAGCGCGTAGGTGAGCAGCACCCGCAGCGGCCGGTCCTCCGCGCGGCCGACGGTCCGGCGACGCTGCGTCGCGACCAGGTTCACCACACCCCGGTGCGGCACCACGACGCCCTTGGGGAGGCCGGTCGAGCCGGAGGTGTAGACGATGTACGCGGCGCCGTCGCCGGAGACGGCGCCGGGACGCTCGCCCGGCTCGAGCGGACCGGCCGGGAGCGCGGGGTCCACCGCTGCGAGCGCGGCCTCGTCGAGGACGAGCACGGGCCGGGAGTCGGCGAGCATGTGCTCGACGCGCTCGACCGGGTACCCGGGATCGACCGGCACGTAGGCGCCGCCGGCCTGCCACACCGCGAGGGCCGCGACGATCGCGTCCGTGCCGCGCGGCAGCATCAGCGCGACCACGGTCTCCGGTCCCACGCCGCGGCCGATCAGGTAGCGGGCCAGACGGCCGGCGCGGGCGTGCACTTGCCCGAAGGTCAGCGTCTCGGTGCCGGTGACGAGCGCGGTCGCCTCCGGGGTGCGCTGCGCCTGGCGGGTGAACAGGTCGCCGAGGGTGCCCGCCCCGACGTCCTCGATCTCGTCCATACATACGTACGGGCTGCCGGAGCGGAGGCGGTCGCGTTCGTCGTCGGAGAGCAGGTCGAGCGCGGACAGGCGGGTCTGCGGATCCGTCCCGAGGGCGTCGAAGGCGCGCACCACGCGCCCCGCCAGCGCGTCGGCCGTGGTCGGGTCGAACAGGTCCCGCGCGTACTCCACCCGCACCCGTAGGCCACCGTCCACGTCCTCGATCACGTCGAAGGTCAGGTCGAACAGGGCGGCGCCGGTGTCGACGGTGGACACGCGCGGTTCCAGACCGGCGAAGGCGTCGACGACGGGCGGGGTGCGATGCTGCACGAGCACCTGGAACAGCGGATGCCGGCCGGCGCTGCGAGCCGGCTCGAGGGCCTCGACGAGACGGTCGAACGGCAGGTCCTGATGCGCGTAGGCGTCGAGATCGGTGCTGCGGACCCGGGCGAGCAGGTCGGCGAGCGTGGGGTCACCCGACAGGTCCGTCCGCAGCACCACCATGTTGACGAAGAACCCGACGAGGCCGTCCAGCTCGGCCGCGGGCCGGCCCGCGGTGGGCGAGCCGATCGGGAGGTCCTCCCCCGCGCCGCTGCGTGCGAGTGCGACGGCGACGGCGGTGTGCACGAGCATGAACATCGTGACGTTCGCCGCGCGCGCGACGGCGCGCAGTGCGTCGGCGACGTGCGGGGACACCGGCTGCTCGACCGTGCCGCCCACGAACGAGGCGGTCACCCCACGCGGCCGGTCGGTGGGCAGGGCGAGCTCCTCGGGCATCCCGTCCAGCCGGGCGCGCCAGTAGTCCAGCTGCCGGTCCGCGAGTCCGTCTGCGCCGCCGAGGATCTCGCGGTGCCATACCGCGAAGTCGGCGTACTGCACCGGGAGCGGCGCCGGCGTCCAGGAGCGTCCGGCGGCCGCGGCGGCATACGCGGCGCCGAGCTCGCGCAGCAGGATGGGGGCGGACAGCTCGTCGGCGGCGATGTGGTGCACGAGCACCAGCAGCACGGTCTCCGCGCCTCCGTCGTCGAAGAGCGCCACCCGGATCGGGATCTCGCGTTCGAGGTCGAATGCGTGCCGCGCCTCGGCCGCCGCCGCCGCGTCCAGGCCGGACGCCGGGACGGTGCGGGCGGTGAACGGCACCTCGGGTGCGGCGAGCGCGCGCTGCATGCCGACGCCGTCGTGGTCCTCGAGCACGGTGCGCAGGACCTCGTGCCGGTCGAGGACCGCGCGCACCGCGTCGCGCAGCGCCGCCGGATCGGGGACACCGCGCAGGCGCAGCGTCAGCGGCACGTTGTAGGTCGGGCTCGGCCCCTCGAGGCGGAACTGGAACCACAGCCGCTGCTGCCCCGCCGACAGCGGTGCCCGGTCGCCGCGCTCGACCGGTCGCAGCGGGATCCGCAGCGCTGCAGCACCGTCCGGGCACTGCGCGGCGAGCGCCTCGACGGTCGGGTGGTCGAAGACGGTGCGGATCGGCAGTTCCACGCCGAGCGTGTCGCGGACCGTCGCGATCAGCTTGGCCGCCGCGAGGGAGTGACCGCCGAGGAGGAAGAAGTCGTCGTCGACGCCGACGGTGTCGAGGCCGAGGACGTCCGCGAACGCGGCGCACAGCACGCGTTCGCGTTCGGTGGCGGCCGCGCGCCCGCCGACAAGAGTCCCGAAGTCCGGTTCCGGCAGCGACGTGCGGTCCACCTTGCCGTTCGAGGTGAGCGGCAGCACGTCGAGGAACACGAACGCCGACGGCACCATGTGCGCCGGCAGCCGCCGCGCCACGTGCTCGCGGGCCGCCGCCGGGTCGCCGTCGCCGCCGACCAGGTAGGCGACGAGCCGCGCGGTGCCGGTCGCGTCGGGACGCGCCCCGGCGACGGCCCGCGTGACGCCGGGCAACTCCTGCAGCGCCGCCTCGACCTCGCCGAGTTCGACGCGGAAGCCGCGGATCTTGACCTGGTCGTCCCGGCGGCCGCGGTAGGCGAGGCGGCCGCCCGCGGTCCACCGCACCACGTCGCCGGTGCGGTACATGCGGGTTTCGCTGTCGCCGAACGGGTTCGCCACGAACCGCGCCGCCGTCGCGCCGGGCGCGCCGAGGTAGCCGCGCACCACGCCGGGACCGGCGACGTACAGTTCGCCGTCCACCCCCTCGGGGACGGGCTCGAGCGCGGCGTCGAGCACGTAGGCACGCAGGTTCGCCACCGGCCGGCCGATCACGGGTTCCGCCGCGTCCCCCACCTCGGCGACGAGGACGTCGACGGTGCCCTCCGTGGGGCCGTAGAAGTTGAACGCGGCGCCGTCCCGGTCGCGCAGGCGTCGCCACAGGGTGTCGGTGACGGCGTCGCCGCCGAACCCGAGGGTCGGCACGTCGCGCAGCAGGTCGGCCTCGACGATCTGCTCGAGTTGCGCGGGCGACAGTTCGACGAAGTGCCACCCCTCGCTGCGGGCGAGTTCGGCGAGCCGGTGCGGGTCGCGCTGCGTGGTCTCGTCGACGATGCTCAGCTCGTGCCCGTCGAGCAGCCACAGGTGCGGGCCCCACGAGGCGTCGAACGCGAACGACCAGACGTGCCCGACCCGCAGGCGGTCGCGGCCGGCCTCGGCGCGGGCCCGGGAGAAGACGCGCGCGCGGTGGCTGTGGAACAGGTTGACGGCCCCGCGGTGCGGGACCTCCACGCCCTTGGGCCGGCCGGTCGACCCGGAGGTGTGGATGAGGTAGGCCACGTCGAGCTCGTGCAGCGGTCGGCCGCGTTCGGCGCGGGTCAGCGGCTCGTCGGCGTAACCGGGCAGGTCCAGCTCGTCGAGGTTCACCGGATCGGGCAGGCTCGCGGCGCAGGCGATCTCGGCGATACGTGCGGCGACGTCGCCGCCGGTGAGCACGACACCGGGCGCGGTCTCGGCGAGCACGTGCGCGAGTCGCTCGGCCGGATGGTCGGGGTCCAGCGGGACGCACGTCGCGCCGGCCTCGAGGACGGCGAACAGCGCGACGAGCGTGTCGGTGCGGCGCGGCAGCGCGACGGCGACGCGCCGCTGCGGGCCGAGCCCGGCGCTCAGGAGGTGCCGGGCGAGTCGGCGCGAACGCGCGGCCAGTTCGCCGAAGGTCAGTGCGGTGGCGGCATCGCGCACCGCGGGTGCGTCCGGGTCGCGGGCCACCTGGGCGGCCAGCAGGTCCGGCAGCGTGAGGCCCGCAGGCACCGGCAGGTCGTCGCCGCTGTGCTCGCCGAGGAGGCGGCGGCGCTCGTCGGCGTCGAGGATCTGCAGCCGGGCCAGCGGCCGGTGCGGGTCGGTGAGCGCGGCGACCCGGGTGAGAAGGAGTTCGAGCCGGCGGGCGTGCCGCTCGAGGTCGTCGGCGGTGTAGGCGTCGGCGTCGGCGTCCACCCAGATCTCGAGGCCGCCGGTGTGGTCGAGCGGCCGCGCGGTGACCATGAAGTCCTGCAGCGGGCCCCGGGCCACGGAATGCACCGCGGCGTGCAGGTCCGCGAAACGCAGCCGGTCGCCGAACGGTTTGACGTTGACGGACGGCCCCACGACACCGCGCGAGCCGGCGGGCAGGCGCAGGTCGTTCTGGATGTCCTCCCCGCGGTAGCGGTGGTGCGGACGGCAGTTCGCCACCGCGGCGCGCACGTCGCCGACGAGGTCGGCGAGGGTGCGGGCGGGTTCGGGGCGCAGGCGCAGCGGTACGACGTTGACCGCGGACATCGGCACGGTCGTCGCGGCGCTGCCCAGCCGGTTCATCACCGGGAATCCCACGATCACGTCGCCGCGTCCGGTCGCGGCCCGCAGGTACGCGGCGACGGCGGCGGTGACGACGTCGCCCCAGCTCGCCCCGGTGGCCTTGCCGAGCCGCGAGAGTCCCTGCTGTTGTTCGGCGGTCAGGGTCAGGCGCACGCCGCGGCAGCGGACGGCGATGCCGCCGGGACCGTCGGCGAGGGCCACGGCGTCCTCGGCGCCGTCGAGGTAGCCGGCCCAGAAGTCCCGGTCGGCGGCGAAGTCCGCGGACGCGCGATAGGCGGCCTCCTCGGCGACGACGGGGGCGAGCGGGGCGAACCTCGCCGGCGGCACCGGGCGCCCGAGCACGTCGGCGGTGTAGCGCTCGGCGATGCGCCGGGTGAGCAGGCCGAAGCCGTAGGCGTCGATCACCAGGTGATGGATGCACAGGTAGAGAACCGTGTGCCGGTCGTCGAGCCGGAGCACGGCGGCGCGCAGGCAGAGTTCCCGTGCGGGGTCGAGCACGCGCGTATGGTCCTCGCGCATCCAGTGCTGCGCGGCCGCTTCCGGGTCGGGCTCGCGGCGCAGATCGACGACGGCAGGCTCCGGCGCCGCGTGTGCACCGGGACGGATGACGACCGATCCGTCGGCCTGCACGGCGAAGGCCGCGGTCGGCACCTCGGCTTCGGCGACGGTCTCCCGGACCGCGCGCAGCAGGGCGGCGACGTCGACCTCGCCGCGGAGTTCGACGCATTCCGCGGTGTTGAAGACGGGGTTCGCGGGGTCGAGCTGCTGGGCGAACCACACGCCGGACTGGGCTCGCGTCAGCGGAAACTCCGAGGTCGACAGGCCGGACGTGGGCACGATCGATCCCCTTTCTACGGTCGAATTCGACTGTGCCGTATCGCATCACGAGCGGTGAAGCCGGTCCGGCGCGAAACGTGACGATACCAAAGGTTAGGCTAACCGTATATGTTCTGCTGGGTCGGGTGCACGGCACCACGACCGCCCCTGTCACCGCTACGAGAGGTCTGTGCACATGCAAGCACCGGTCGCCGCCCGCGGCACCGCCGCCTCGCGGCAAGTCGATACCGCCGCCTCGCGGCAAGTCGATACCGCCGCCTCGCGGCAAGTCGATACCGCCGCCTCGCGGCAGGTCACGGCCGCCGCCCCGTTCGTGCTGTCGCGTCCGCACGGCACCGTCGTGGCGGAGGGCGTCGATGTCCGGTTCGACTCGGCCGGCGAGGCCGCGGCCGCGCTGCGCGCCGGCTCGGTGGCGGCCGTCGTCGGCGCGCTACCGTTCGCTCCCGATCACCGCGCCGCGCTCACGGCGCCCGTCGCGCTGCGGCACGAGCCGGACCCCGTCGGGGACGGCGCCGTCCCGCTCGCGCCGGTGCGGATCGCCGCGACACTGCCCGCCGAGGACGAACACCTCGACCGGGTGGCCACGGCGCTGCGGCAACTCCGCGACCCGGCCGACGACCTGGCGAAGGTGGTGCTGGCCCGAGCGCTGCTCCTGCGGGCGGACACACCCGTCGACCCGATGTCGCTGCTCGCCCGGCTGGCCGGAAACGATCCCGCCGGAAACGGTTTCGTAGTCGATCTCACCGCCGCCGGTGGGGCGTGGACCGGTCGGCACCTCGTCGGCGCCAGCCCCGAGGTGCTCGTCCGGCGCCGCGGCGACCTCGTCACATGCCATCCGCTGGCCGGGTCCGCGCCCCGGCATCCGGACCCCGAGGTGGACGGGCGCACCGCGCAACGCCTCGCCGCATCGGAGAAGAACCACGCGGAGCACGCCCACGTCGTCGAGGCCCTGCGGGCGAGCCTCGACCCGCTGTGCACCGACCTCGACATCCCCCGTACGCCGACGCTGACGAGCACCCGGCAGCTCTGGCACCTGGGCACCCCGATCGCCGGCCGGTTGCGGGACCGGTCGGTCACCGCGCTCGACCTGGCTCTGGTCGTGCATCCGACCCCCGCGATCTGCGGCACGCCGACCGCCGCGGCCCGGGCACTGATCCGCGAACTGGAGGGCGACCGCGGCTTCTACGCCGGTGCCGTGGGCTGGGCCGACCGGGACGGTGACGGCGAATGGATGGTGACGATCCGCTGCGCCGTCCTCGACGCCGACGGCACCACGCTCACCACCCACGCCGGCGGCGGCATCGTCGCCGGTTCGGATCCACTCGACGAACTCGCCGAGACCACAACGAAGTTCGGCACGGTGCTCGACGCGCTCGAGGTGCGACGATGAGCCGGTCCGTCACCCTCGTCGTCGGCGCGGCCCACGGCATCGGCCGCGCCACCGCCCGCACCCTCGCGGGGGCCGGGCACCGCGTCGTCCTCGCCGATCGGGATCTCGACGGCCTGGCCGAGACCGCCGCGCTGCTCGACGTGCCCGCTCCCGTGCACGGTCTCGACGTGTGCGATGCGGCCGCCGTCGCCGAGGCGGTCGCCCGGGTGGAAGCCGAGCACGGGCCGGTCGACGCGCTGGCCCACGTCGCGGGTGTGTTCACCACCGGATCGGTGCTCGACTGCGATCCCGCCGAGTGGCGGAAGATGTTCGACGTCAACGTCACCGGCCTGGTCAACGTGCTGCGCGTCGTCGGCCGCGGAATGCGCGAACGTCGCCGCGGCGCGATCGTCACGGTCGGCTCCAACTCGGCGGGGGTGCCCCGCGTCGGGATGGGCGCCTACGGGGCGTCGAAGTCCGCCGCCCACATGATCGTCCGGGTGCTCGGTCTCGAGCTGGCCCGATTCGGGGTGCGCGCCAACGTCGTCGCGCCCGGTTCCACGGACACCGCGATGCAACGGTCCCTGTGGCCGGATCCGGGCGACGACGCGGGTGCCCGCACCGCGATCGACGGCGACGCGACCTCGTTCAAGGTGGGTATTCCGCTGGGCCGCATCGCCGAGCCCGCCGACATCGCGGACGCCGTCGCGTTCCTGCTCTCGGACCGCGCCCGCCACATCACCATGCAGACCCTGTACGTCGACGGCGGCGCCACGCTGCGCGCCTGACCCGAAAGGACCCCCGTGACGATCGCCGCCACCCGGACTCCCCTGGCCGCCACCGCCGGCTACCCGCGGGAGTTCGCGGAACTCTACCGCGCCGCGGGTTACTGGACGGACGAGACGTTCGTCCGGTTCCTGTCCGGCCGGGCCGACCGTCACGGCGAGCGCGTCGCGCTCGTCGGCCGCGACGCCCACGGCACCGAGCGACGGATCACCTACCGCGAGCTGTCCGACACGGCGGACCGGATCGCCGCGGGCCTCGCGGCGGCCGGGGTGCAGCGCGGCGACCGGGTCCTGGTGCAGCTACCCAACATCGTCGAGTACACCGAGGTGGTCTTCGCGGTGTTCCGTCTCGGTGCGCTGCCGGTGTTCGCGCTGCCCGCGCACCGCAGCGCCGAGATCGGGTACTTCTGCCGGTTCACCGACGCCGCCGCGTACGTGATCGCCGGCGAGCACGGCGGAATCGACTACCGGGCGCTGGCCCGGCAGGTGTGCGCGGCTCTCGACCGGCCCCCGGTCGTGATCGTCGCCGGCGACGCGCAGGAGTTCACCGCGCTCGACGCGCTGCGCGCACACGAGCCGGACGCGTGCGCCGACGTCGACCCGGAATCCGTGGCGTTCCTGCAGCTCTCGGGTGGGACGACCGGCACACCGAAGCTGATCCCGCGCACCCACACCGACTACCTGTACTCCGTGCGCGAGTCGGCCCGCATCTGCGGCGTCGACGCCGGCACCCGGATGCTCGTGGTTCTGCCGGCGGCACACAACTTCCCGATGAGCTCACCCGGGATCCTCGGCGTCCTGCACGCCGGAGGCACGGTCGTGCTGGCCCCGGACCCGAGCCCCGACACCGCCTTCGAGCTGATCGAGCGGGAGGGGATCACCATGGCCTCGCTCGTGCCCCCGCTCGCCCTGGCGTGGCTCGCGGCGCGGGCCCGCACCGAGCGGGACCTGTCGTCGCTGCGGGTCCTGCAGGTCGGCGGGGCGAAGTTCGGTGCCGAAGCGGCCGCGCGGGTGACGCCCGAACTCGGCTGCACCCTGCAGCAGGTGTTCGGGATGGCGGAGGGCCTGGTCAACTACACCCGGCTCGACGACCCCGACACCACCGTCGTCGGCACGCAGGGCCGTCCCATCAGCCCGCACGACGAGATCCGGATCGTCGACGACGAGGATCGGCCCGTCGCCCCCGGCGCGACGGGCCACCTGCTCACCCGCGGCCCGTACACGATCCGCGGCTACTACGCCGCGCCCGAGCACAACGCGACGGCGTTCACCCCCGACGGGTTCTACCGCACCGGCGATCTCGTGCGCCTGACCGAGGACGGCTACGTCGTCGTCGAGGGCCGCGCGAAGGATCAGATCAACCGGGGCGGCGAGAAGATCGCCGCCGAAGAGGTGGAGAACCACCTGCTCGCCCACCCCCACGTCCTGGACGCCACGGTGGTCGCCGTGCCCGACGCCTACCTCGGGGAGCGCACGTGCGTGTTCGTCGTGGCCGACGGGACCACGCCGAAAGCCCCGGCGCTGAAGGCGTTCCTGCGGGAACGGGGCCTGGCCGCGTACAAGATCCCCGACAAGGTGGTCCTCGTCGACGCCTTCCCCGTCACCGGAGTGGGCAAGACCAGCCGCGCCGAGCTGCGCCGCGCGCTCGCCGCCACCCTGCAGCACTGATCCCCGACGACAGAAAGCGAATCCCGCCATGGCCCTGCCGAAGTCCGTCTCCTATCCGATGCCCACGGACCTGCCGGAGAACACCGTCGACTGGACGATCGATCCGCGGCGGGCGGTGCTGCTCGTGCACGACATGCAGGAGTACTTCGTCCGCGCGTTCGACCGCACGGCGGATCCGCTGGCCACGGTGGTGCCGAACATCGATACGATCCGGCAGTCGGCGTACGAGGCGGGCATTCCCGTCGTCTACACCGCCCAGCCGGGCGATCAGGATCCCGCCGAGCGCGCCCTGCTCACCGACTTCTGGGGTCCCGGCCTGGCCGACGACCCGGCTCTGACGTCCGTCGTCGCCGAACTCGCGCCGCGCGAGGACGACGTGCAGCTCACCAAGTGGCGCTACAGCGCATTCATCCGCACCGACCTGCGGGAGCGGATGCACGCGTGGGGCCGGGACCAGCTCGTCGTGACCGGCGTCTACGCCCACATCGGGTGCCTGAGCACCGCGCTGGACGGGTTCATGCGGGATGTGCAGGTCTTCGTCGTCGCGGACGGGGTCGCGGACTTCTCCCGGCGGGAGCACACCGAGGCGCTGCAGTACCTCGCGGCGCGATGCGCCGCCGTGGTGCCGGCGGCGGACGCGGTGCGGCGCCTGCGGACCGGCGCCCTTTCGGTGTCCGGCTGAGCGGCGGTCACACGCCGACTTCCTGTGGTTGTGTGCGGGCCGCGAGCGCGGCGTATCGGCCGTCGCGGGCGAGCAGTTCGTCGTGGCTGCCCTGCTCCACGATGCGGCCGCGGTCGAGGACGACGATGGTGTCGGCGTCGCGGACGGTCGAGAGGCGGTGCGCGACGGTGAGGGTCGTGCGATCGCGGCGGGCCGCGTCCAGCGCGGCCTGCACCGCGCGTTCGGTCTCGTTGTCGAGGGCGCTGGTCGCCTCGTCCAGCACCAGGATGCGCGGGGCGCGCAGCAGGGTGCGGGCGATGGCGAGGCGCTGCTTCTCGCCGCCGGAGAAGCGGTGCCCGCGCGCCCCGACGACGGTGTCGTAGCCGTCCGGCAGCGAGCACAGCAGGTCGTGGATGTGCGCGGCGCGCGCGGCCTGCTCGATCTCGGCGTCGGTCGCGTCGGGCTTGGCATGACGCAGGTTCTCCCGGACCGTGGCGTGCAGCAGGTACGTCTCCTGGGAGACCACACCGACCAGGCTCGCGACGTCGGCGAGCGGCAGGTCGCGCACGTCGACGCCGTCGATCGTCACCCGCCCCGACGTGGGGTCGTACAGTCGCGCGACGAGCGACCCGAGAGTTGTTTTTCCTGAACCGGTTTCGCCGACGAGCGCGACGTGCGAGCCCGCCGGCACGTCGAGGGTGATGCCGGCGAGCGCGTCCCGGTCGGCACCGTCGTAGCGGAAGCGGACGTCGTCGAACCGCACGGCGCCGGCGACGCGCCCGAGGTCCAGGTGCACCGGCTTCGCGGGTTCGCCGATCTCGACGGTCAAGTCGAGGTACTCGAAGATGCGGCTGAACAGCGCCAGCGACCCGGTGACCGACACGCCCACGTCGAGCAGGCTCATCAGCGGCCGGAACAGGGTGGCCTGCAGGCCGGTGAACGCGACGAGGGTGCCGATCGTCATCCCGCCCGACGTCGCGGGCAGGCCGGCGACGAGGTAGAGCAGGGCCGGGATGGCGGCGAAGACGATGTTCATCGTGGCCATGCGCCAGCGCCCGGACAACTGGGAGCGGACCTCGAGGTCGGCGAGTTCGGTGGAGGTGCGGGCGAAGCGCTCCGACATGGCGGGACCGGTGCCGAGGATCTTGCCGAGCAGGACGCCGCTGAGCGAGAGGCTCTCCTCGATCTGGGTCTGCATGTCGGCGAGCCGACGCTGGCGCACGGTGGTGATCTCGCGGCGCATCAGGGCGACCTTGCGGGTGAGCCAGATCGCCGGCGGCAGCACCAGCAGGGACAGCAGCGACAGCCGCCAGCTGAGCACCGCCATCGCGACGGCCGTGCCGACGACGGTGGTGACGTTGGAGGCGATCGAGGTCGCCGTGGAGGTGACGACGTTCTGCATGCCGCCGATGTCGTTGGTCAGCCGGGACTGGATCTCCCCGCCGCGGGTGCGGGTGAAGAAGCCGAGGGACTGCCGCTGCAGATGGTCGAACACGCGGGTGCGCAGGTCGTGCATGACGTGCTGGCCCACCGTGGTGGAGATCCACGTCTGCACCACGCCGAGGATCGAGGCGACGACGGTGACGGCAAGCATCGCCCCGACGGCGCCGAGCAGCAGCGGCACGTCCTGGTCGGGAATCGCGTGGTCGATGAGGGTGCGGACGAGGAACGGGTTGGCGAGCGTGATCACCGACGAGACCACGATGAGCCCGACGACGAGCGCAACCTGCCAGCGGTAGGGCGCGAAGAGCGCGCCGATGCGGCGCACGCTCACGGGGGATTCCTCGAGCTGGGCGCGGTCGCGCGGGTCGGGCTTGGCGTGCCGCATCGGTCCCGGCCCGCCGCCGGGCGGAGGCTGCATCATGCCCGTCACCTCCTTCGTGAGGCACGAAACGTACTTGTTGAGGTTGCCTCACTAAGAGGCAACCGTCAAGTGAGGTATGATCCGCATCATGTCCGACGTCCCCACCGACCCGGCGCTGCGCGACCTGCTGATGACCGCCACCCGCACGCTGCGCCGCCGCTGGCACGCCACCCTCGGTCCGTGGGAGCTGTCCCCGCACGAGCACCGCGCGCTGCACGTCGTCGGGCACTCCCCCGAGCCGCTGCGCCTCGGTGACGTCGCCAAGGCGCTGCGCATCGCGCCGCGCTCGGCCACCGAGGTGATCGACCGGCTCGAGACCCGCGGCCTGACCCGCCGCGTCGCCGACCCCGCCGACCGTCGCGCCGTGTGCGTCCACCTCACCGACGAGGGCCGCCGCATCGCCGCCGAACTCGATGCCGCGCGCGACGCCGAGGCCACCGAGTTCTTCGCCCGTCTCGACGGCCCCGAACGCACCGAACTCGCCCGCCTGCTCACCAAGCTCGCCGACGGGTGACTGCCGCGACGAGCGGGAGGTTGTCGCGGCAACGCGCGAGTGGCGTCGCCGGTTTCCTCCCGTTCGCCGCGAGAACCTCCCGGCCGGATCTCACGTTTCCCGCCCGACGAGCGTCTACGGGGTGGACTGCCCGGCCGGAGGAGGAACGATGACCAACCGGACCGACTCGCTCACCGCGCGGGTCGAGGCTCAGGACTGGCCGGCGCTCGTCGCCGAGCTCGACGCGACGGGGTGCGCGCAGACCGGGCCGCTGCTCACCGCGGACGAGTGCGCACGCGTCACCGCGATGTGGGACGACGAACGCCGCTTCCGCAGCACGATCGACATGGCGCGGTATCGCTTCGGCAAAGGCACCTACCGCTATTTCGGCAGTCCCGTACCCGAGGGCATCACCCGGTTGCGCGCGGCGTTCTACCACCGGCTGCTGCCCGTCGCACGGGACTGGGCACAGCGCCTCGGCGACCCCGCGCCGTGGCCCGACGAGTTCGGCGACTGGCTCGACGCCTGCCGCGCCGCGGGACAGACCGAGCCGACGCCCCTGCTGCTGCGCTACACCGCCGGCGACTGGAACGCCCTGCACCGCGACCTCTACGGCGACCTGGTGTTCCCGCTGCAGGTGGTGATCGGCCTCGACCGGCCCGGCCACGACCACCTCGGCGGCGAGTTCCTCCTCGTCGAGCAACGCGCCCGCGCGCAGTCCCGGGGCACCGCCACGGTGCTGCAGCAAGGTCACGCCCTGATCTTCACGACCCGCGACCGGCCCACCCGATCCACGCGCGGCTGGACCCGCTCCCCCGTCCGGCACGGGGTCAGCACCGTCCGCGCCGGCGTCCGCCACACCCTCGGCCTCGTCCTGCACGACGCACGGTGACCCACTACACGCTCGTCGGGAGCGACGGACGTCCCCACCTCAGCGCAGCCCCCGGCACACTGGGCGGCCACCGTCGCGGCCGGATCTACGGACGACTCGACTGCCGCGCGGCGCGGCGGGCGATCGCGCGCGGCGGCTACGTCCGGGACCGGGTCTTCTTTGCCGGCGAATCCGACGCCGTCGCAGCCGGCTACCGCCCGTGCGCGGTGTGCCTGCCGGATCGCCACCGGACATGGAAGGCGGACCGAGCCGGATGAGCGGCAGTTCGCGTTCTGCGCCGCGTACCCGCCGAAGCGGTGCCCGTCGGCCCGGTCGCTACCCGACCGGTTCGATGTCCGGGAGCCTCCAGGTCTTGTCGAACCATGGCTCCAGAGGCCCGTAGAGCCGGAACATGGCGAACCAGCCCCTGCCGGGCAGGCTCTGTATCCAGTTGCAGTCCTCGGTGGGTCGTTCGGGCCCGAAGTGGACGTCGACCGAGCCGTCCTCGTTTACGGCCAGGTCCGCATCCTGGCTGGTCACCGACGGCCACTGCTGATCGGTCTGCAGCATCGACCGGGCCTGGGTGTCGTAGACCAGCACCGACCAGAAGTTGTTCACGGGCACGTGCGGGGGCACGTGCAACCGGTAGCTCCGGTCACCGTCGAACGGTGCGCCGGTGGCGTCGACGAATGCGAGGGCGTACTGCGACCCGGTCCCGACCGCCTTCTGATCGAAGGCCGGGCTGGTACTGCCGTACAAGAAGTCGAGTTGAGCGGCGGCGTCGAGCAGCAACGCCCCGTCCTCCGTGCACGAGTAGCCGCCGAGGAAGCCCGAGCGCCAGGCGCGGCCGGGGTAGTAGTACGCCTCCTGGTGGCGGAACCGGTAGGTCAGCGCGCGGGCGGTCGCGTCCCCGACCGTCGCCGCCTCGGTCAGGATCGCGCGCATCCGCTCGTCCGGGGCGAACGGCCTGCCCCGACGGATCCCGACCGAGGCGAACATGCCCAGGGTGAGCGGGTCGGCCGACTCCGGCGGTTCGGACTGCACCACCTCGTCGAGCATCTCCCAGAACCGGAAGTCGGCCGGGGCGACGGCGCACATCGGCTCGGCGGAGACGTTCACGAACCGCGTCGACGGGGGATCGTCCGCTTGGGAGAGCGGATGAATCCGGGTGTGCGCCTCGACCATCTCCACCGCCGGGCGCGGATCACCGTGTTCGTCCCGGAAACCCCGCCAGCCCACCCACAACCCGACGGTGCGTGACCGCACCACCCGGTCACCGTCCGGCACCTGCCCGGCGTAGCCCGGCGGCACGAACAGGTAGCGGCCGCCGCGGCCCTGGTCCGGTCCGGTGAGGCCCACGTCGACCACCCACCGGCACCAGGGATCGATTGCGGCGCCGTATACCTTCGGGGGGACCTCGACGACGACTGGCCCGTCGCGCAGGTCGAGCCAGGCGTAGTGGTACGAGGTGCTCGTGTTGTAGACAAGGCCGAGGAATCGCGGATGGACCAGGTCCGCCCACATCACCAGGGTGGCGTTCACCGGCCCCCACTGCACCAGCGCCTTACGCATCGCCGCCACGGCGACCGGGGCCAGCCCCAGCAGGTACGCCTGGACCGCCCGCTGGAAGTCCAGGTTGTCGAACAGCGTCCGGGTCGCCGCATCGTCGGGGACCCCGTCGAAGAATCGCAACGTGCCCAACCGGGTCCGGACCTCGTCCGGCATCGCGATCCCGGGCGGAATAGGTGTGGTGTTCGCATGCGAGGTCATCGATTTCCTCCTGCCTTCACGGCCGAGACCGCAACTCGTCGCCGTCGGCGCTCTTCGATTCCTCCGGCCGGTAGCACTTCTCGAACTCGGGTGGTATCCAGTCTGGCGTGTCGTCTGCCCGGATGGTGGGGAGTTCCTCGAATCCCGGGTGCGCGGCACGGCGCTCCCGGGTTCCGGCGCCCGCCGTGCTGCGCCGCTCCGCCTGTCCGAGTGGTCCGCGAACCAGTCGTTCTTCGCGAACCGGGCGTCGAGGATCACAACCGGACCGTCTCACGGCGTCTCTCCGCGGAGGTCGAATTGCTCTGTGATGCAGTGCGATTCACGCATCGAGGCGACCGGGGCCCCGTTCATTCGGTAATCGACGGTCCGACAGTCCTTTTCGGAGGCATTACCCATGGGGCGATGCCACCTCGCGGGGACTCCACACCGGCCGGAATCTCTCGTCGGCCTGCGATACCGGCGCCGGAGTCGCTGCGCGGCCCGTCCGGCGACCGTCGCCGGCAGGTTCCGGTTGGGTAGCATCGAGGCCATGAGCACGGAGGCCCGCCCCCACTCGACCGGGGCCGAAGCCGGGTCGTCGAGGGCGACGGCCGACCCCCTCGCCCTCGACCGTCAGGTCTGCTTCGCCCTGTCCGTCACCAACCGCGCGGTCCTTTCGGTGTACCGGCCGGTGCTCGAACCGCTCGGCCTGACCCACCCGCAGTACCTCGTGATGCTGGCGTTGTGGGGGGACGCGCCGATGTCGGTCAAGGGAATCGGCCGGGCCCTCCAACTGGACTCGCCCACCCTGTCCCCGCTTCTCAAACGACTGGAGTCGCTCGGTCTGATCACCCGCACCCGGAGCCCCCAGGACGAGCGTCAGCTCGTCGTCGACCTCACCGACGCGGGACGTGCACTGCGGAAACGGGCGGAGACGGTGCCCGAAACGGTGGTGCGCCGGCTCGGGGTGAGCCTCGCCGAGCTCGAGGAACTGCACGACGTGCTGACCCGCATCAATGCCGCCGCGCTGCGCGCCGGCGCCCTCGATCAACACTAGGCACGCGAGATCCGGGCCTTCCCCGGGGGTCGATCGGCAGATCCACACTCCCACCATGCGGGAACCCGCAGGAAAAACATTACGGAAGGGTAACAAACTACTTCTCACTGCACATCGAATGGATCGGACGGCCGCCCGTCGGGTACGCCGGAACGGTTGTCCGAACGAAGGGATGTGTCTTGAGACCCACCGGCGATACCGACGTGCACTCCGAGGTCCGACCCGGTCATCTGCGGCGCGCGATCAGCGCCTCGGCCATGGGCAACTTCACGGAGTGGTTCGACTACGGCGTATACGCCTACACCGCCACCTACATCGCCGACTCGTTCTTCCCCGGCGATCTGGAATCGGCCACGCTGCTCACCCTGGGTGTCTTCGCCGTGTCCTTCCTCGTACGTCCGCTCGGTGGGCTGGTGTGGGGTCCCCTCGGCGACCGGCTCGGACGCCGCCAGGTGCTTGCGCTGACGATCATCCTGATGGGCACGGCGACCGTCCTGCTCGGTGCCATTCCCTCGTACGCCTCCATCGGCTTCTGGGCACCGCTGCTGCTGGTGCTGCTGCGCATGATCCAGGGCTTCTCCACCGGCGGCGAGTACGGTGGTGCGGCGACCTTCATGGCCGAGTACTCCCCCGACCGTAAGCGCGGGTTCTTCGGCAGCTTCCTCGAGTTCGGCACTCTCGCCGGCTTCTCGTTCGGCGCGCTCATCGTGTTGTCCATCGATCTGCTCTCCACCGACGCGTTCATGAGCACGTGGGGCTGGCGCCTGCCGTTCTTCGTCGCCGGACCCCTCGCCCTCGTCGGGCTGTACCTGCGGTCGAAGCTCGAGGACACCCCGGTGTTCCGCGAACTCGAGGCCGAGGGGGAGGTCGAGCAGGACACCGGCACGCAGTTCAGGAGTCTGCTCTCGCAGTACTGGAAGCCGATCGTGACGCTGATGGGTCTGGTCGTCGCGCTCAACGTCTGCAACTACACCCTGCTGAGCTACATGCCGACCTACCTCGAGAACCGCATCGGTCTGTCGAGCACCGCCTCGCTGTCCCTCGTCGTCATCGGGCAGCTCGCCATGATGGCGGTCATTCCGTTCGCGGGCTCGCTGTCCGACCGGATCGGCCGCAAGCCGATGTGGCTGATCTCGATGGGCGGGCTGCTGCTGCTCGCGATTCCGATGTACATGCTCATGACCGTGAGCTTCGCCTGGGCCATCGTCGCGTTCACGGTCCTGGGCCTGCTGTACGTGCTGCAGCT
Source organism: Rhodococcus ruber NBRC 15591 (assembly GCF_001894945.1). Classification (GTDB taxonomy): domain Bacteria; phylum Actinomycetota; class Actinomycetes; order Mycobacteriales; family Mycobacteriaceae; genus Rhodococcus; species Rhodococcus ruber. Next base: position 33,227 of record NZ_BCXE01000006.1, on the reverse strand, counting down.
GTCGACCATCTCGGCGACCTTCCCGGCGATGTTCCCCACCCACGTGCGCTTCGCCGGCTTCGCGATCGCCTACAACGTCTCGACGTCGCTGTTCGGCGGGACCGCCCCGGCGGTGAACGAGTGGCTGGTGGAGCGGACCGGCAACGACCTCGTCCCCGCCTTCTACATGATGGGCGCGTGCGTCGTCGGTCTCGTCGCGTTGTACTTCGTGGCCGAGACGGCCGGCGCGTCCCTGCGCGGGCGTGGGATCCCCGGCGTCGACACCGAACCCCGCCCGACGGCGCTGTCGAAGGCCTGACTCCGAACCCCCTCTCTGGAGGGGTCTTTCGGTTGATGCGCCCGGCGCCCGGTAGGCGACCGCCCCGGATCAGGCCGACGTGACGGCGCCGGTCATCGCGGCACGTAAGGCGACGTCGCGCGGATCGTTCCGAGACTTGCCCATGCGGTTGCAGACGTAGCCGTAGCCGATCCCGGCATCCGGATCGGCGTAGCCGAAGGAACCGCCGGCACCGGGCGCGCCGAACGACCGGGGGCCGCCGAAAGACCAGTCGGGACTCGGGCGCATGAAACCGAGGTCGAACCGGATGTCCCCGAGCATGCACGCGTCGTGGAAACCGTCCCGGGGCGGCACCGGCGGGGCCGTCAGTTCGTGCAGCGTTTCCGGGCGCATGCCGAGTTCCGCACCGCCGGTGGCCAGGACACCGTAGGCGTGCGCCAGGGCGCGTGCCGTGCCCACGCCTCCGCCGGACGGCGCCTCCAGATCGCGCGCGTAGATCGTGTCCGGGTCCAGTGCCACGAGCGTTCCCGGGTTGGCGACCAGCGAGCGGTAGAACACCGACCGCTTGTTCAGGAACGCCGGAAACAGCCGCGGCGACAGCTCGGCGAGATTCAGGAGGGGGTTCCGCATCACCAGCGGGGCAAGTCGGGCGTCGGGAACGGAGGCCGGGAGGCGGATGTAGAACTCCAGCCCCAGCGGGGTCGCGATCTCGTCCTGGAAGACCTGCCCGAGCGTGCGGTGCTGCGGGTCGACCCGGCGAACGAGTTCACCCTGATAGAAGCCGAGGCTGATCGCGTGGTAGGCTTGGCGCTCCCCCGGCGCCCACTCCGGTCTCTGGCGGGCCATGATCGCGGCCAGCCGGTCCGGGTCGGCGATGACCCCGGCATCCACCGGCTCGTCGAAGCCGAACAGCCCGGCCTGGTGGGCCAGCAGTTGGCGGACGGTGATCCGTTCCTTGCCGTTCTGCGCGAACTCGGGCCAGTAGGTGCAGACCCGCTCGTCGAAATCGAGCCAGCCGCGGGAATGGGCCAGCGCGACGGTCACGGCGGTCATCCCCTTCGTGGCGGAGAACACCAGCGTCATGGTGTCCCGTTCCCACGGCGCGCCGGTCGTCTTGTCCCGTACCCCGCCCCACAGATCGACCACCTTCTCCCCGCGGTAGTAGACGCAGCATGCGGCACCCAACTCCCTACGGTGGGAGAAGTTCTCGGCGAACGCCTGCCGCACGGCCGCGAAGTCGTCGCGCGCGTATCCGTGGATCCCCGGGTGCCGGGATATTCGAGCGGACACGGTCGTCTCCTCTCGCGTGGTGCGGCACACGCGGTACCGGCGATGCGGCACAGGGCCGCGCGGGTAGCCGATCGGGCGCGGCAGTCCGACGAGCGCTTCGTGCAGATCCCCGACGGTCGCGACGAACCTGTCCGACGACGACGTTCATGTCGTCCGGCTCGTCGACCGCCACGATCCGAACTGCACGACCGCCTCCTCGGACGCCTGCGACTCGCCGGGCCATCGCCCCCGGACAGTCTCCCGCACCCGGGAGATGCGGGCAATACAGTCGCGGCCCGCGGCGGGCACCGGTCCGTCGCATCCGAGATGAGGCAGGATGGTGCGGTGCCCGATTCCTCACCTTCTCCGGCCATCCTGCTGCGCGGGCGTTCGTCCGGCCGCGCAGTCCTCCTCGTCGGCTCGCTCGTCCTGGCCCTGGCCGCCGGCATCCGGTGGCTGCGGTCGAGCCAGGGCGTCAGCGCGTCGGCGTGGCGCGACGACGAAGTGGGTCCGGACGACCTGGCCGGCTGAGCCCGGACGACTCGGTCTCAGCCGGGGCTGCCCCCGGCGTCGGCCAGCGCTGCCCGCACGGTCTCGGCGGTGCCGTCGAGCACGGCGCGGTTCGGGGTGCGCGGCACGGCCCGCAGTCCGAAACCGTCGCCGCGACGGCGCGGAACGACGTGCAGGTGCACGTGGAACACTTCCTGGCCGGCGGCGGCGCCGTCGGCCAGGAAGAGGTTGACCCCCTCGATGGGAAGCGAACTCGCGCGCAGCGCGGTCGCGATGCGCCGGCCCGCGTCGAACACCCGCGCGCCGTCCTGTGGGGCGAGGTGCGCGAGGCCGGATGCGTGGCGCTTGGGGATCACCAGCAGGTGCCCGGGTGTGAACGGACGAATGTCCATGAACGCCAGCACATCCGGCTCGTCCAACACGATGCTCGCCGGCGCGGCGCCGGCGACGATCGCGCAGAACACGCAGTCGCTCACGCACTCTCCTGAACGGGTGCCGGCCGCCGGACGCCTTCGAGGAGCTGCAGCAGCTGCGCCTGCACCTCCGGCCGTTCGCGGATGGGGTCGTCGCTGTGGGCGAGGTAGAGCATGGCCTCCTCGACGGCCGCGACGATCATGTGCGCCAGCGCCGACGACTGCGGTGCCGGTTCGCCGCTGCGCCGCGCGATGGCCCGCAGCGCGCGCTCGGTGATCATGATGGTGTTCTTGCGGTGCCCCTCCCGGACCTCCGCCCAGCCCAGCACCGCGGGGGCCTCGATGAGCAGCAGACGCCGGATCGCCGGGTCGTACACGACATCGAGCGAGGCGAGCACCGCGGCGGTGAACGATTCCCACGGATCGCTGCCCTCGATCGCCGCGAGCGTCTCCTCGGTCTCCACCTGCATCCGCTCCACGACCCCGCGGAACAGATCCCGCTTGTTCGCGAAGTGATGGTAGAGCGCCCCGCGGGTCACGCCCGCGACGGCGACGATCTCCTCGGTCGCCGCCGCGGCGTACCCGTCGCGGAGAAACACCTCCGTCGCGGCGTCGAGCAGCGCGGCTCGCGTCCGCACCGCATCCCGGATCCGTACGGCATTACCCGGCTTCCCGGCCAACATCTTCTCCCCTGCATTTCGGCTACCCCCATCTGACAACTCCCCCCGGCAGCCTTGTCCCGGACGATCCCTACAGGATCGGCGCCGGCGTGTACTTCGCGGCGTCCGGGTACTGCTCGACGAGGTCCTGCACCGCCGCGACAACGGTGGCGACCTGCGCCTGTGCGGCACCGACGAACGCCGACCGGTCGGCCAGCGCGGCGTCGAGGGCCGCTCGATCCAGTGGCAGCCGCTCGTCGGCGGCCAGCCGGTCCAGCAGGTCCGGCTCGCGGCCCTGCTCACGCATCGCCAGTGCCACGGCGACCGCATGCTCCTTGATGACCTCGTGCGCCGTCTCGCGGCCGACGCCCGCGCGCACCGCCGCCATGAGCACCTTCGTGGTCGCCAGGAACGGCAGGTAGCGGTTGAGTTCCTTCTCGATCACCGCCGGGTAGGCACCGAACTCGGCGAGGACGGTCAGGAAGGTCTCCATCAGTCCGTCGAGGGCGAAGAACGCGTCGGGCAGTGCGACGCGCCGCACGACCGAGCAGAACACGTCGCCCTCGTTCCACTGCGCGCCGGCGAGCTCGGCGGCCATCGACGCGTACCCGCGCAGCACCACCTGCAGGCCGTTGACCCGCTCGCAGGAACGGGTGTTCATCTTGTGCGGCATCGCGGACGAGCCGACCTGGCCCGGCTGGAAGCCCTCGGTGACGAGCTCGTGCCCGGCCATCAGGCGGATGGTGTGCGCGAACGACGACGGCCCGGCCGCGACCTGCACGAGCGCGGAGAGCACGTCGTGGTCCAGGGAGCGCGGATAGACCTGGCCGACGCTGGTGAGCACGTTCGCGAAGCCGAGGTGCTCGGCGACCTTCGCCTCGAGACGCGCGAGCTTGTCGGCGTCACCGCCGAGCAGGTCGAGCATGTCCTGCGCGGTGCCCATGGGTCCCTTGATGCCGCGCAGCGGATACCGGGCGATCAGCTCGCGCAACCGGGTGAGCGCGATGAGCAACTCGTCGGCGGCGGACGCGAACCGCTTGCCGAGAGTGGTGGCCTGCGCCGCGACGTTGTGCGACCGGCCCGCCATCACCAGCGTCGAGTACTCGGCGGCGCGCTCGGCCAGCCGCGCGGCGATCGCGACACCGTGGGCGTGGGCGTGCTCGAGCGAACGCAGGATCTGCAGCTGCTCGACGTTCTCGGTGAGGTCGCGGCTGGTCATGCCCTTGTGCACGTGTTCGTGGCCGGCGAGGGCGTTGAACTCCTCGATGCGGGCCTTCACGTCGTGGCGGGTGACGCGCTCCCGCGCCGCGATCGACTCGAGGTCGACCTGCTCGAGCACCCGCTCGTAATCGGCGAGCGCCTCCCGGGGGACGTCGATCCCGAGCTCCGCCTGCGCCCGCAGAACCGCCAGCCACAGCTGGCGCTCGAGCACGATCTTGTGCTCCGGCGACCACAGCGCGGTCAGGTCCGGGCTGGCGTAACGGGTGGCAAGGACGTTCGGGATGCGACTCACAGGACATCAGTTTACGGCGCCCCGTCACGCCTCCTGTTCGGCAGGCGGTGCCACCCCCTCCAGGACGCCGGGCAGGATGCACCGCGCGAGGGCCCGCGGATCGGGGTCGAGATCGCTGAGCGCGCCGAGCACGGCACCGTCGACGACCGCGACGAGCCGCCGCAGCTGCGGCTCGTGCACCGACCGTCCGCACCGTTGCAGCAGGTCTGTGAGCAGCTGCTCGATCTGCGCGCGCAGCTCCTGCTGGACGTCGCGCAGCTCGGGGTGGCGGGCGGTGGCGACGCACCGCTCGTAGCGGGCGATGAGACGCTCGCGTTCGATCTCGCCCACCCCGCCGGGCCCGACGAGCAGGTCGACGATCAGGTCCGCGGTGGACTCGGGTCCGCGGTCGCTCGGGGGGACGCACTGCACGCGCGAGCGCATGACGTCGAGTTCACGCCGGCCGTTGTGCTGGACCGCGCTCGCGACGAGGTCGTCGAGGGAATGGAAGTAGTACGTGGTGGAGGCGAGCGGAAGTCCGGCCCGGTGCGCGACGGCGCGGTGCCGGACGGCATCGATCCCGCCCTCGAGGATCAGGTCGGCCGCCGCCGCGACGAGCGCCTGGCGGCGCCGTTCGCCCTTGGGGGTGGCTGCGATCGACACCCTTGTCATGGTGCCAGTCCCCGTGGTCACGCCTGAGGGAAACGGCCCGAATACTCGCAGGTAGGACCAATCTGTCGGGTTTCGTCACGATCCGGGTAGCCAGGTGCGCAGCCGTGCCAGCGCCTCCTGCACGTCCGCGGTGGCCCCGGCGAAGGACAGCCGGACGGTCCGATCGCCGTGCACGGTGTCGAAGTCGACGCCCGGCGCGAGCGCCACCCCGGTCTCCTGCAGCAGCCGAGCACACCAGCGGGTGGAGTTCTCGCCGTCCGGGAGCAGGTGGTCGATGTCGGCGTAGACGTAGAAGGCACCGTCGGCGGGGGCGAGCTCGGTGACACCCAGCTCCGGCAGGCCCCGGAGCAGCAGCTCGCGGTTGGCCGCGTACCGCGTGACGTGTCCGTCGAGCTCGGCCCGAGCCTCCGCGCCGAACGCATCGACGGCCGCGTACTGGGAGATCGCCGGCGGGCACACCGTCATGTTGGAGGCCAGGCGCTGCAACGGCGGGCGCAGTCCCTCCGGTACGAGCATCCAGCCGAGCCGCCACCCGGTCATCGAGAAGTACTTCGACACGGAGCCGATCACCACGGCGTCGCGGGAGGTCTCCCACGCGCAACTCGTGGCGGGTGCACCGTGCGTTCCGAACTCGATGCCGTGGTAGATCTCGTCGGAGATGAGCAGCGCGTCGTGGTCGTCGCACCAGCGGGCGAGCGCGGCCAGCTCGGCCGGCTCGATCATGGTGCCGGTCGGGTTGGCGGGGCTGGCGACGACGAGTCCGGCGATCGGACCGTCGAGGGCCTCGAGCATCTCGACGGTCGGCTGGTAACGGGTGTGCGGCCCGCAGTCCAGCTCGACCACCCGGCAACCGAGGGCGGCGAGGGTGTTGCGGTAGGCGGGGTAGCCGGGCCGGGCGACGACGACCGTGTCGCCGACGTCGAAGGCAGCCAGGAACAGCAGGGTGAACGCCCCGGAGGATCCGGTCGTGACGACCACGTCGTCGGCGCCGACGTCGACGCTGTAGCGGTCGCGGTGGTAGCCGGCGATCGCCTCGCGCAGCGGCAGGATCCCGAACGTCTCGGTGTAGCCGAGCAGCTCGTCGTCGAGGGCACGATGGGTGGCGCGCAGCACCGGGGCGGGTGCCGGCGTGGACGGCTGACCTGCCGCCAGGCTCAGCACGTCGCCGTGGCTGCGCTGCCGCTCGGTGGCCGCCTTCCACACGTCCATGACGTGGAAGGTCTGGATCCGGGATCGTCGGGATTCGAAGCGCACGACCTCGACGTTAGCCGCTCGCGCTCGGCCGGATGTTTCCCGGTGGGCATGCACCGGCGGACCGTCGCGACGTCAGCTCCCTCGACGGACACCCGCGCGCCGACCGGAGCGCGCCCGTGTCCGGGCACCGCGCGGGTACGTCCCCCCTAGGACGGGATCGTGATGCGCCCTTCGACGGCGGCCAGTCCGATGTCCTTGCGGAAGTGCCCACCCGGCAGCTTGATGCCGGCGAGCGTGGCGTACGCCTCGTCGCGGGCGGCGGTGAGATCGGCGCCCGTGCCGACGACGCTGAGGACGCGTCCGCCGGCCGAGACGACCGCGTCGTCGGCGATCCTGGTGCCCGCGTGCAGCACCCCCTCCGCGTCGGCGCCGACGACCACGTCGCCGGTGCGGGGGCTGGCCGGGTAGTACTCGGCCGCCAGCACCACGGTGACGGCGGCGCCGTCGCGCCAGCGCAGCGGCGGCAGCTCGGCCAGGGTGCCGGTCGCGACCGCGTTCAGCACCTCGCCGAGCGGCGACTCGAGCAGGGCGAGCACGGCCTGGGTCTCGGGATCACCGAAGCGGCAGTTGAATTCGACGACGGCCGGACCGTCCTTGCCGATGGCCAGGCCCGCGTAGAGCAGGCCCGAGAAGCCGCATCCGCGGCGGACCATCTCGGCGGCGACGGGCTTCACGACGTCCGCGACGATCGTGTCGACCATGCCCTGCGGCAGCCACGGCAGCGGCGTGTAGGCGCCCATGCCGCCGGTGTTGGGGCCGGTGTCGCCGTCGCCGACGCGCTTGTGGTCCTGCGCCGGCAGCAGCGGCACGACGGTCTCGCCGTCGACGAGGCAGAACAGCGAGACCTCGGGGCCGTCGAGGAACGATTCGAGCAGCACGGGGTGCCCGTTCTCGAGGATTTCCGCGGCGTGGTCGCGGGCGGCGGCCCGGTCGGCGGTGACGACGACGCCCTTGCCGGCGGCGAGCCCGTCGTCCTTGACCACCCAGGTGGGGCCGAAGCGGTCGAGCTTCTCGTCGAGATCGGCGGGATTGTCGACGACCTCGCTGTGCGCGGTGCGGACCCCGGCGGTCTTCATGACGTCCTTGGCGAACGCCTTCGAGCCCTCGATGCGGGCGGCCGCCGCGGACGGACCGAAGCAGGCGATGCCCGCGGCGCGCACGGCGTCGGCGACGCCGAGGACCAGGGGCACTTCCGGGCCGATCACCACGAGGTCGACATTCTGCGCCTTCGCGAGCGCGACGACGTCCTCGGCGGACGCGGCGTCGACCGGGAGCTGCTCGGCGATCCGGCCGATGCCGGCGTTGCCGGGCGCCGCCAGCACGGCCGTCACGCCGGGATCGCGGGTCAGGGCCAGGACGAGGGCATGTTCACGGGCACCGGAACCGATAACGAGTACGCGCACGCAGGACAGGTTACGGGACCGGTCCGGGGCCCCGGACCGACGCATCGGTGCCCCACCGTCCGTGCGCGGGCGACGGGGTACCGGGACGGACGACCGGGACCGCCCGGCGCTACCGGGCCGCTCCGGCGTCCCCTCCGGTTCCCACGACCGGGCACCACACCAGGTCGGCACGGTCCCGGGTCCGCGCAACGGTGTACGCGTTGGGCAGGTCGACCGTGCGGACCCACTCGGCGGCCTGGGCGACGGTCGATCCGGTGGCCCGGTGACGCCGGGCCAGGCGGGTCTCGAGCTCGTCGTCGGGTGCGTCGAGGTAGACGACGAGGTCGAGGAGCGGGCGGATCCGTTCCCATCCGCCGTCTGCGAGGAGCAGGTAGTTGCCCTCGGTGACGACGACGCGGGTCTCGGGGGTGATCTCGTGGAACGCGGCGATCGGTTCGTGGAGGCGGCGCGAGTACTCGGGTGCGTGCACGGTCTCCGTGCGGTCGTCGCGGATCCGGCGCAGCAGGGCCGCGAATCCGTCGACGTCGAACGTCTCGGGCGCGCCCTTGCGGGATCGGGTGCCGCGGGCGTCGAGCCGGTGGTTGGACAGGTGGAAGCCGTCCATCGGAGCGGCGGCGGCGGCAATGCCGGCGTCGCGCAGGAGGTCGACGAGCAGGTCGGCGGCGGTGCTCTTGCCGGCGCCGGGCGGGCCGCAGAGCCCGACCACGCGGCGCTCCCCCGCCGCGACGGTGCGCAGGTGCCGGTCGATCAGGTCGGCGACGAGCGCGCGCAGCGGTCCCGTCCGGGGTGGCTGCGGCGACGGCATGCGACGAGGATACGAGAGGCGCCGGCTGCGGGGGTCCGCCTATTCTCCCCGGTATGGCTTCCGTGTTCAGCATGATCATCGCCGGCGACCTGCCGGGCCGGTTCGTGTGGCAGGACGACGACGTCGTCGTCTTCCTGACCATCAACCCCGTGAACCAGGGCCACGTGCTCGTGGTGCCGCGGCAGGAGGTGGATCACTGGCAGAACGTCGACGACGACCTGTGGGACAAGGTCCACCACGTCGCCCGCATCATGGGCCGGGCGGTGTGCTCGGCGTTCGGCGCGCCGCGTGCGGGACTGCTCGTCGCCGGCCTCGAGGTGCCGCATCTGCACCTGCACGTCTTCCCGGCGTACGACCTCGGTGACTTCGACATCAGCAAGGCGGAGAAGGACCCGTCGCCGGAGTCGCTCGACGAGGCCCAGGCGAAGCTGAAGGCCGCGCTACGGGAACTCGGGCACGCGGACCACGTCCCCGCCTGACCTTCCGGTCCGCGGCGGCACCGGTGCGGGGTCGTCGAGGAACCCGGTGAAGTGCGCCCACGACGTGCCGCGGGCGGCTGGGCCGGCGAGCAGTCCCAGGTGGCTGCCGGGCACGACCTCGAACCGCACGTGGGGCGATCCGGGCAGTACCCGGCCGATCGCCTCGACGGCCGGGACGGGTGCGAGCACGTCGTCGCTGCCGGCGAGTGCGAGCACGGGCACGGTGACGTCGGCGAGGTCGATCGTCCGGTCCTCGAACCGGACCCGGCCCGTCGCGAGTTCGTTCGCGACCGTGAGGCGCATCGCCATCTGATGGAACAGCCGGCCCGGGTAGCCGGGCATGTCCGCCTGGAACCGGTCGATCGCCTCCATCCGGGCGAGGGTGCCGGCGTCGGCGAGGTTGCGGGCGACGAACCACGGCCGGGTCAGTTCGCGTTCGAGGGCGGTGGCCCGGTAACCGAGCTGCACCAGCGGGGCGGGCACGCCCCCGAGCAGGTGGGTCACGGCCGTGAGGGCGGGTTCGCCCACGAGGCGGCCGAGGTGCCGAGCCGGCCCGAGGAAGGGGATGCGCTCGTAGTCGATCGGCGTGCCGAACGCGGTGATCGAGCGAATCGGCAACCCGGGATGGGCGGCCGCGGTGAGCAGGCACAGGGTTCCGCCGAGGCTCCAGGCGGCCAGGTCGACGTCGCGGCCGCCGCACAGTTCGGCGACCCGCGCGATCGCCTCGGGCACGATGTCGTCGACCCAGTGTTCGAACCCGAGATGACGGTCGGAGCGGTCCATGGTGCCGAAATCGAGGACGTGGACGTTGCGACCGGTGGCGACGAGGTGCTGCACGAGACTCTGCCCGGGGCGCAGGTCGTAGCAGCGCGCGGGCGCGGCGAGCGGCGGCACGAGCAGGACCGGGGCGCCCGCGTCGGACTCACCGTAGCGGCGCAGGGTACGGTGCGGTCCGTCGGCGACGACGGCCGACGCGGTGGCGTGCGGTGGTTCGATTCCGTCGCCGACGAACAGCGCCCACGCGTTGCGCACGGCGCGCTGCGCCGTCCCCGACAGTCCCACGACGTCTCCTTACTCGAAAGTCAGTTACGTCACCGTAGCCCAGGGCCGGACCGTCACTCCACCGGCATCCGCGGGATCAGCACCCGGAACGTCGACCCGGCGCCCGGCGCGGACTCCACCTCCACCCGGCCGCCGTGGGCCGCCACCAGCGCGGCGACGATCGACAACCCGAGACCGCTGCCGCCCGACGAACGGGCGCGCGAGACGTCGGCGCGATAGAAACGCTCGAAGACCCGGGCGCGGTCCGCCTCACTCAGGCCGGGGCCGGTGTCGACGACCTCGAGCACGGCGTCGGGTCCGGCCGTGCCGACCCGGACGGTGACGCGCGCGTCGGCCGGAGTGTGGGTGAGAGCGTTGGTGACGAGGTTGCCGAGCACCTGCCGCAGTCGCGCGTCGTCGCCGAGCACCTCCGGTATCCCGGGGCCGTCGAACACCTCGAGCTCGACGGTGCGCTCCGGCGCGACGGCCCGCGCATCGTGCACGGCGTCGGCGGCCAGGGCGAGCAGGTCCACCGGATTCTGCTCGAGCGGCCGCTGGGCGTCGAGGCGGGCCAGCACGAGCAAATCCTCCACCAGCAGGCCCATCCGCCGGGACTCGCTCTCGATGCGGTCCATCAGCAGTGCGGTGTCGCTGCTCGCGCCCTGCCGGTAGAGCTCGGCGAACCCGCGGATCGTGGTGAGCGGGGTGCGCAACTCGTGGCCGGCGTCGGCGACGAACCGTCGCATCTTCTCCTCGGATCTGCGGGCGGACTCCTCCGACGCCGCCGTCGCCGCGAAGGCCTCCTGGATCTGGCCGAGCATGCCGTTCAGCGCCACCGACAGCCCACCGACCTCGGTGCGCGGGTCCCGCTCGGGAACCCGCCGGTGCAGATCCCCGCCCGCGATCGCTGCCGCGGTGCGTTCGACCTCCTTCAGCGGCCGCAGACTGCGCCGCACCACGAAGTACCCGGCGACGCCGAGCACGAGCAGCACCGCGGCGCCGATGCCGACCTGCAGCACGACGAGCCGATCGACCGTGTCCTCGATCGAGACCAGGGTGACACCGACGGTGGTCACGAGGCCCGCGGCGCTACGGGTCGACACCACCCGCCAGCGCACGTCGGACCCGTCGGCGGAGCCCACGGTCTGCGGCTCCCACACCGGCTCGCCGGGCAGCGCCGGCGCGGTGGACTCGTCGTTCACGACGAACCGCTCCCGCCCGTCCGGGTCGACCACCCGCACATAGAACGGGCTCGGCGGGCGGTTCGAACTCGGAACGTCCGGCGGCGGCAGCTCGCGGCCGGCCCCGGGTGGCTTGGCCCACGTCTGCGCCGCGGTGCGCAGGTCCTGGTCGGTCCGGGCGAGCAGCGAACCCTGCAACGCGGACGTCACCGCCACCCCGGACGCCAGCAGTCCCAGGCCCGACAACGCCACCAGCGCCGCGACCAGCGTCAACCGCAGCGGCAGCGGCCGTACGCGGCTCACGCGCGGGGTTCCCGCATGACGTACCCGACCCCGCGCAGGGTGTGGATCAACGGGGTGTCCCCGGTGTCGACCTTGCGCCGCAGATAGGAGACGTACGACTCCACGACGCCGACCTCGCCGCCGAAGTCGTAGCTCCACACGTGGTCGAGGATGCGCGGCTTGCTGAGCACCGTGCCCGCGTTGACCATGAAGTACCGCAGCAGGGTGAACTCGGTGGGTGAGAGCGACACCGGCCGGCCGGCCTTCCACACCTCGTGGGTGTCGTCGTCGAGTTCGATGTCGGCGAAGGTGATGCGGGCCGAGCGTTCGTCCGCGGCGACCTTGCCGGCCCGTCGCAGGATCACCCGGAGCCGGGCGATGACCTCCTCGAGGCTGAACGGCTTGGTGACGTAGTCGTCCGCGCCCAGGGTCAGGCCGGACACCTTGTCCGCCACGGCGTCCTTCGCCGTCAGGAACAACACCGGCGCGTCCGAGCCGTCGGCCCGGAGCCGGCGCAGCATCCCGAACCCGTCCATCCCGGGCATCATGACGTCGAGGATCACCGCGTCCGGCCGGAACGCCCGGGCCCGGTCGAGCCCCTCGGCGCCGTTGCTCGCCGTCTCGACCTCGAAGCCCTGGAATTTCAGGCTCACCGAGAGCAGTTCGGCGATGTTCGGCTCGTCGTCGACGATCAGAATCCGGGCTTCGCGGGTCTTGTCGGTCACGGCGCCGATTCTCCCGGAGTGCTCTGGCATGCCGCTGCGAGAACCCTGGGAACTTCCTGTACGGCCGGCCCTGCCGAATCCGGGCCGTCGGGGTGCGGCGATCGGGGATCATGGACGTGTTCGCACTGTGAGACGTATCCGCATCGTGAGGAGCCGCCGTGTCGCCGAAGTGGCTGCGCCGCGGGGCGGCGTCGGCCGCGGCCGTCGCCGTGTCCCTGCTCGTGGCCTGCCCGCCCGGGGCCGCCGAGGAGGTCGAGGTCTCGTTCGGCCTCGCGTGCCGGGTGCGGTCGGTGATCGACGTCGACGAATTGCTCGGATCGTCCGCGACGGTGGACGCGCCCGCCCGGGTCCGTCCGGGTGAACGGTTCAGCTACCGCATCCAGACGGCCCCCGTCGCGTATCCGGACTCGAGCCGCGGCGCTACCACCCGCAGCGTCTCCCGCCTGAAGAACGACTTCGCGATTCCCGCCAACGCGACGTTCGTCGACGCCGCGGTCGTGCCCGGGACCGCCTTCAACCTGGACAACGTGCCGCCCGGCGTGCTGCGGGTGAACGAGGACGGCGTCCCCGACCCGGCGGGCACGATCCTGCGCCTGTCCGGAAACAACGAGGTCATCGGCAACAGCCCCACGTCCGGCACCGAGGGCGAGGCCGGGATCCGGGCGCCCAAGACACAGTTGCAGCTCGACGGCACCCCCAGTCCCGTCGGCGACAGCTGGTTCCGGCTCCCCGCGGTGGAGGTGACCATGATCGCGGGCGACGCGGGCGTGATCACGCCGATGCTCCGCACCGCCGGCGACGCGGGCCTGGTCGACGACGACGCCAACTACAACACCTCGCTCACCCAGGCCACGTTCCTCGGCTCCACCCAGTGGGGACCGACACGCTGCTCACCGCGGGACACGATGACCGGCCCCCTCAACGCCGGCGCCGGTCCGCTCGCGGTCATCACGATCTCCGACGTCGCCGAGGTGCCCGCGACGGTCACCGTCGACGCCCCGGACGTGGTGGACGACGGGACGGTCGTCACCCTCACGGCGACGGTGTCGCCGGACGTCGAAGGCGGCACGGTGCTGTTCCGGGACGGCGGCACCGACCTGGGTCAGCCGGTGGCGGTCGTCGACGGCCGGGCCGCCGTCGAGCATCGCCTCTCGGGCGCCGGAAGCCACACGATCACCGCGGTCTACTCGGGCGCGCCCGGCGCGGCGGGCGCGACCTCCGAACCCGTCGCGGTGACGGTGCCCGGATCCGGGAACGCCCGCGGCTGGTGGATCGCCGCCGGGGTCGGGGCGATCGCCGGTGTGCTGGCCGTTGCCGTCCTCGCCCGCCGCCGGAGGCGCTGATCCGGCCCCGCCGGAGGCGGTGATCCGGCCCCGCCGGAGGCGCTGATCCGGCCGGACACGCCCCCGCACGTCCACCACGTTGTCGGCGCGTGATGCTATTACGGGACGAAGACAGCCACCGCGAAGGAGGTCCCGCCCATGACGACGTGCCGGGCGTGCCGATCCGATCTCGACCACTGTCACGGCACCCTCGTCGTGCACGCGACGACCACCGTGGAATGCACCGATCCCGACTGCTTCGACACCTCCCGGGTGCGGCACGTGCTGGTGATCGACTGCTCCGAACTCGCTCGGGGCTGCGGCTGCACCGAGGTGTATGCCCGGGTGGGAACGCTCCGCGTCTCCTGAGGACCCCCGGCGGCGGCGGCTCGTCCCGCCGAGCCGCACTGTTGCGCCGGTTACAGTGACAGTCATGAGTCTGGCGTCCGCGCTCGCGTTCCCCGTCCGTCTCGGCTTCGCTGCGGCGGATTCGGCCCTCGGCGTGGCCGAAGGCGTCATCGGGACCGTCCGCCTGGCGGTCTCCCCCCAGACGTATGCGGGGCTGAACGCGGTCGGCGTCGCGAGCCCGCGGGGACCGCTCGGTTTGCTGCAACAGGTCTCCGTGCTTGCCGCCGACGACCGTCCGCTCGGCCAGGCGCTGCGTCCCGGCGGACCGCTGGATCGCCTCCTCGCGCCCGGCGGACCGGTTGACCGGCTCACCGCCCCGGGCGGCCCCCTCGACCGGCTCCTCGAACCCGGTGGCGCCCTCGACCGGGTGACGGCGCCCGGCGGTCCGCTCGAGAAGGTCCTCGCCGAGGACGGAGCCCTGGACCGCCTGCTGTCGAGCGGCGGCCTCCTCGATCGGCTCACCGCCCCCAGCGGCCCGCTCGAGCGTCTGCTCGCCGAGAGCGGGCCCGTCGAACGGCTCACCGCTCCCGGCGGAATCGTCGACGTCGCCCTCCAGCCCGGCGGCCTGGTCGAACGGGCCCTCGAGCAGGGCGGGGTGCTCGACACCCTGCTCGCCGAACAGGGCGCCCTCGAACGCCTGCTCGCCAAGGGCGGACCGCTCGACCAGATCGTGTCGCTGTCCGAGACGCTGGTGCAGCTGACCCCCACGATCCATCGGATGAGCACCAGCATCGACGTGCTGCAGGAGACCGCCGAACTGCTCCGCGAGGCGGTGGGCCCGCTGGGTGATCTCGCGGGCAAGCTGCCCGGCCGGTGGTTGCGCAGCAACTCGGGTGGCTCGGGCAACAGCGGCAGGCACGAACTGCGGGCACCGGACTGATCCGCTCACTCCTGCAGGTCCGTGACGGCCCGGAAGGTGCCGTCCATGTGGAACGGGGTGGACTCGTGCTCGTGTGCGATCCGCCACGACCCCTCGACGCGGCGTAGACCGAACGTGACGCGGAACCACAGGTCGAAGCGCGGCCCGCCGTGCTGTGTCGCTCCCAGCCGCGACAGTGCGTGGCAGAACGCGACGTCGCCGGCCGTCTCGACGCGCAGGTCCCGCACCTCACAGTCGAGAGGGCCGTCGAACCCCGCGAACCACGACGCCCAGACCTGCGGAGCGGGGGCGGACTTGCGCAGCGGCGGCGCCAGATCGAACACCGTCGCACCGGGGACGTAGCACGCGGCGAGCCGATCGACGTCCTTGGCGTTGCGGGCCGCGGTGTGTTCCTCGATCAGCGCACGAATCCGCTCCTCGTCCGGAGCCTCGTCCGTCTCGAGGACGGCGAGGATGTTGCCGGCCGGGTCCCGGAACCACGCGATCGGCGGGCCGACCCGACGGAAGATGCCCTTGTCGTCGACGTCGTCGTAGCGCTCGAACCGGACACCGCGAGCGGCGAGTTCGTCCACCACCTTCTCGAGGTCGCGAACGGGAAAGTCGAGGACGGTGTAGGTGGCCGGAGTGTGGTCCTCCTTCGGATAGATCAACGTGTCGCGTCCGCCGTCGAGGTGCAGGTGCAACATCCCGTGCTCCTCGGACACGGAGAGACCGAGGACGTCTCCGTAGAACTTCGCGGCCGCCGCCACGTCGTCGACAGCGAAACTGGAAAAGGAACGGTCCAACATGGTGCTGACTCCTCACTGCGAACGATGCCGTACCTGTTCCGACCGCCGAGCGGCGGTAAACTCATCGGCCGGGCGGTGACCTTCTTCCCCGGCACGGACCCCCGGGTCTAGCGTGAAAGACGGTTCCGACCGAGGGAGGTCGCCATGACACCCACTTCGACCCGACCGCGCTCCCCGGTCGCCGCCCGACGATTCGGGTATCTCGTCGCGGCCCTCCTCAACGCGGTGGTGCTGTACGCCGCGAACGTGTGGCCGGGCTGGGAGGCGGTGCCGTTCCTCACCGACGACACGCGGTCCGTCATCGGCTGGGTCAACGCCTCGATCCTGGTCAGCCTGGTCGCCAATCTCCTGTACCTGATGCGGGATCCCGTGTGGTTCAAGGCGCTGGGAGACGCGGTCACCACGACGGTTGCGCTGCTGGCGCTGCTGACGATCTGGCAGGTGTTCCCGTTCGACTTCGGCGACGCCTCGTTCGACTGGCCGCTCGTGGCGCGCATCGTCCTGGGGCTGGGAATCGTGGGCAGTGTCATCGGGATCGTCGCCGCCCTCGTCACCTTCGTCCGCAGCGTGGTGGGTCGCTCGTCGGCTCGAGGGACCCGGTCTCGCTGAACTGTGCCCGAGCCGGCCCTGGACGCCGGCTCGAAGGACCGCCTCGCCCCACCGAGCGAACGGACCGTGCTGGCGCCCCGCGCGACGGACCAGCGCGACGGGACCGGCCGAGGCTACTAGCGTTGGAACCATGCCCGTCCCCGAACTGCTCGCCGGCCGCTACGAGTTGCGCGGCGTGCTGGGCTGCGGCGGGATGGGTGAGATCAGAGACGGCTGGGACACCCGTCTCGGGCGACCCGTCGCGGTGAAAGTGCTTCGGGGCGAATTCGGACGCCTGCCCGACGTGCGCCGACGCTTCGAGGCCGAGGCACGCGCTGCGGCGTCCCTCGACGATCCGCACATCGTCGCGGTGCACGACAGCGGCGAGGACGCCGGAGTGCCCTACATCGTGATGGAGCGCCTGCCCGGCGGCACCCTCGCCGACGAGATCGCGCTCGGCCCGATGCCACAGGACCGGGTGCGGGCCATCCTGATCGACGTGGCAGCCGCGGTCGCCGCGGCGCACGACGCCGGGATCCTCCACCGCGACATCAAACCGGGCAACATCCTCTTCACCGAGGCCGGAGCGGTGAAGGTGACCGACTTCGGCATCGCCAAGAGCGCCGGCGAGGACTACACCCGCACCGGCGAACTCGTCGGCACCGTCGCCTACCTGAGCCCCGATCGGCTTGCCGGCACGCCGGCGAGCGTGCACGACGATCTGTACGCCCTCGGGGCCGTGGGGTACGAGGCACTGACCGGGCGCAAGCCCTACGACTACGACAACCTGCTGGCGCTGGCACGGGCGATCACGCAGGGACCGCCGCCCCCGCTGGCCGCAGCGCGACCGGACGTCGACCCCGGACTCGTGGCCGTGATCGAGCGGGCGATGGCACGCGATCCCGGACAACGCTTCACCAGTGCCCGGGACATGCTCGCCGCCCTGCAGGGCCGGCCTTTCGCCGCTCCGGTGAGCCCGGTGCCTCACGGGCCGACACGGGAGTTCACCGCCGCCGTGCCACTCGCGCCCGCCACGACTGCTGTGCGGTTCGACGCGACCCCCGAGCCCGACCCCGGTCGTCGCCGGATCCTGCTGGCACTCGGCGTGACGACCGCAGTAACGGTTGCCCTGCTCCTGCTTGCCTGGGGGCGGGGCGGTGATGCGCCGTCGGTCGCGGGGACGAGCAGCGTTCCCGTCAGCATCCCGATTCCGGTCGGCAACCCCAGTTCACCCGGCACCCCAGAGGCGAGCCCGACGCCCGTGTTCACCACCGTTCCCGCGCCGGCCCCGATCGTGCCGCCGGTAGTGCCGGAGTCCGGGAACGGAAGCAGTGAGGACGGTAACGAGGGGAACGGTAGCGGTGACGACGGCCGCGGCAACGAGGGCCGCGGTGACGGCAACGAAGGTGGCAACGAGGGCGGCGGCAACAACAGCGGCGGCAACGGCAACAGCGGCGGCGGCAACAGCGGCGGCGGCAACGGCGGTGGCGGCAACGGCAACAGCGGCAGGTGATGCGGGAGTCGGAACACGGGCCGGTGCGGAACGGAAGGGCTGATCGCGTTCGACCGCTGGACTGCACGAAACCCCTCGGGCGCTCCCACTTCGAGGTGGGAGCGCCCGAGGGGTGATGGATCAGAGCAGGATGCCGAGACCGGCGAGCAGAGTGAACAGCGTTGCAGCGAGGGAACCGAGAACCATTCCTACCTCCAAGGTGTCGTGTGACGATCCTTCGTCTCCGCAGGGGACGGAGACGAACGACGCTCCACGTCGCTGAGCGCGCGACGGGGGCATCATCAAGATCATCGAGCGGTACACGATAGGTGTTACCCCCAGTTCGACAAGCGCACTCTGTGATGTGCCTCACCACGGTTCGTCGGGTAGCCAGCCGACGGCCTTCGTGCCGGGAACCGACCGTCGGCCTGACTATGTCGCGGGCAAGTCACTTAGGATGGGTGCATGGATGCGGCACGGTTGGAGGGCTTTCTCGCCGATCGCGATGCCTGGCAGACCACCCAGTGCTCGATCGCGAAGGCGATGGACACGGTGGGAACCCGCTCGGCGATGCTGATCCTGCGCGAGGCCTACTACGGCACCCGGCGGTTCGACGACTTCACCCGCCGCGTCGGGGTCACCGAGGCTGTCGCGGCAGCCCGACTGCGCGAGATGACCGCCGAGGGCCTGTTCGAGCGTCGGCCGTACAAGGAACCCGGGCAGCGGACGCGGTACGAGTACGTCCTCACCGAGAAGGGCCGCGACCTGCTCCCCGTGGTACTCGCGCTGCAGCAGTGGGGTGACAAGTACCTCCAGGGCGAGCGCGGCGCTCCTCTCGGCCTGTCCGACGACACGACCGGTGATCCCGTGCGCGTCGAGGTCCGCAGCGCCGAACGCGAAGTCCCCCTCGAGGAACTGCGCGTGACGCCGAACTTCACCGCGGAACAGGCCCGCCGCGCGATGCGCAACGCCTCCGCAAACCGGTGACCCACCGCCGGGCGCTCTGCGAGAATCGGTCGACACGTTGTCACGAGCTCCGGGGGTGATCACCGTGACGGAGATGCCGGAATCCGGTGCCGGACCCGACCTGACCCGGGTGCCGACCGACGCCCTGCTCGCGGAGATCCGCCGCCGGATCGAGTCGTCGCCCGCCGTCTCCGCGGCAGCAGCGCCCGATCGAACCGAGGACGCCCCTCCCCCGAACACGCCGTTGCAGGTGTTCGAGGTCGCCGCGAACGAGAGCGACGAGACCGGGTTGCGCGCCTCACCGATCCACCCGGACAGCGAGACCTGAGCGCATCCGCGATCCGGGCAGCCGGACGCGAATGCAATTGTTGTCGCGTCCGACCGAGAACCGCGCGGATGCCCCCGCGCCGCTGGTGGAGCCCCCTGTCAGGATTGAACTGACGACCGCTCGCTTACAAGGCGAGTGCTCTACCACTGAGCTAAGGAGGCAGTCGAGCGCGCCAATCATACCGAGACACCGGGCCCGGCATGCCACCCCCCGGTTCGTTACGGTGGATTGGTGGCCGCGACGGCCGCAATCGACGACGACAGAGTTGGGAGCGCACAGCGGTGGGAACGATGGCAGCCGCCTTCGGAAAGCTTGTCCTCGACCGCCGGGCGACCCTGGACACCATCACCGAGGCGCCGGCGCCGCTGCAGCCGATCGACCTGACGGACGACGCGACGGTCGCCGAGGCACTCGACGTCGCCGTCCGCGTCGGCGAGGTGCTGCTGGCCGCGGGCACCGGCGCGATCGACACCTCCGAGCAGGTGCGTTTCGTCGCCGCGACGTACGGCCTGGCGCAGTGCGACGTCGACGTGACCTACAACTCGATCGTGCTCTCGGCGTACCGCGGGCCGACGATGCCGCCGGCGAGCACGATGCGCGTCGTGCAGTACCGGTCGATGGACTTCACGCGGCTCGCCGCGGTGGACCGGTTGACCCGGCGCATCCGGCGGGAGGCGATCTCCCCGGCGCAGGCCCGTGAGGATCTGCTGGCGATCACGACGGCGCCGCACCCGTATCACCGCTGGGTGGCGACGTTCGCGTGGGCGGCGATGGCCGCGTCGATCTCGGTGCTGCTCGGTGGTGGCGCGCTCGTGGCGGCGATGGCGTTCGCGTCGACGGCGGTCATCGACCGGACGAACCGCATCCTCAACGGCATGGGTCTGCCGTTCTTCTTCCAGCACGTCGTCGGCGGCATCATCGCCGCGACGCCCGCGATCCTGTTGTTCAACCTGCGCGAACCGTTGGGTGTCGACGCCCCGCCGGGGCTGATCATCGCGGCCGGCGTGACGGTACTGCTCTCGGGCTTGTCGCTGGTCGGCTCGGTGCAGGACGCGATCACCGGAGCGCCGATCACCGCGTCGGCGCGGTTCTTCGAACTGGTGATGATGACGGGCGGGATCATCGCCGGCGTGGCGACGGCGCTGAAGGTGATGGAGGCGCTGGGCGCGGAGCTGCCGGTGATCAGCAACGATGCGCTACCCACGGCGACCGCCCTGCCGGTGAAGGTACTCGCCGGTGCGGCGTCGGCACTGTTCTATGCGCTGGCGTGCTACGCCGAACGGCGGGCGCTGACGGCCGCCGCGCTCGGCGGTGCGGTGGGCAGCCTCGTGTTCCTGATGTCGATGGAGTTCGCGGTGGGTCCGATCATCTCGTCGGCGACGGCCGCGACGGTGGTCGGTTTCGCCGGCGGCCTGATGGCGCGACGGGCGCTGACCCCACCGTTGGTGGTGGCGGTCGCCGGTATCACCCCGTTGCTGCCGGGCCTGTCGTTGTACCGGGGCCTGTATGCGGTGATCGGCAACGAACTGCTGCTCGGACTGACCGCGCTGTTCTCGGCGTTCGGCATCGGGTGCGCGCTGGCGGCGGGGGTGACGCTCGGCGAGTGGCTGGCCCGCACGGTCCGGCATCCGCGCAGCGTGCTGCGGGCGGGGTCGCTGCGCCGGCCGCAGTTGCGGCGCGTCCGGCTGGTCCGTCCGTACCGGGGGGCGAAACGCCACGAGAGCCACCCCGCGGGTGGCGCACCCGCGGCGTGACTCTCGTCTACGCGTTACCTCGGACGGTCAGGCGCCGGCGTTGCGGGCCTTCTCGTCGGCTTCCATGGCGTCACGCAGGCTCTTCGGCCGCATGTCGGTCCAGTTCTTCTCCACGTACTCGACGCACGCTGCACGCGACTCCTCCCCGAACACCACGCGCCACCCCTGCGGCACCTCGGAGAAAGTCGGCCACAGCGAGTACTGCTCCTCGTCGTTCATGAGGACGTAGAAGCGGCCGTCTTCGTCGTCAAAAGGATTCGTGCTCATCTCGCCTCACTTGTCGCATAGGTGTGCTGCTCCCGTACCCTAGCAAGCTCCGGGGCCCGGTCATGACCCGCTGGTAGTTTTCCGTCGCGCTGCTCGAGGACGGATCCGAGGATCTCCCCGGACCGGATCGCCACGTTCGACAGCAGCGAGGCCGTCAGCCCGTGGGTCTTCTCGGTGCCGCCCTGAAGATAGATCCCCGCACGGACGTCGCCCGCGGTGGGCAGGCGGTAGTCCCGGTCGACCGTACGCAGCGGCGACGAGGCGGGAGCGAGAGCGCCGAGCAGCGGTGGCAGCGGGGCAGCGTCGAATCCGGTGGCGAGGACCACGGCGTCGCACGTCAGGGTGTCGGTGAGTCCGTCGAGCGTGCTGCGCACGTCCACCTCGATTCCGGTGGCAGTCTCGGTGACCGCGGCGACCTCGGAGGCGCGCCGCATGAACAGCCGCCGCCGGCCGCCGACGCGCTCGCGGTACTCGGCCGCGTACAGCGCGGCGATGAGGTCGGGGTCGACGACGGAGTAGTTGGTGCTGCGGTGCAGGGCCAGCAGTCGCTCCCGCTCCGCAGCGGGTGCGGCGTGCAGTTCGTCGACCGTGGCCGGATCGAAGATGCGGTTGGCGTACGGGCTGTCGTCGGCGGGGCTGTAGCCGAAGCGGGCGAACACGTTGTGCACCTCGGCCTGCGGGTAGTGGCTGTGCAGGTACTGCACCACCTCGGCAGCGCTCTGGCCGGCACCGACGACGACGAACCGCTGGTGCACCGGCGCCGGCATCTCGGCCAGATGGAACAGGAACCGGTGATTGTGGAAGCACCGCACGGTCTCGGTGGCCCACGGGGGGATGCGGGGCCGCAACCCCACGCCGACGACGATGTTGCGGGCGTGTACGACGGTGCCGTCGGCGGCGTGGACGGCGAGGCGGTCGGCGATGCCCGCCGGGTCGCGTACGGCCTCGACGGCGACGACCTCGGTGCCGTACCGCACGTCGGCGTCGACGCGGGCGGCCGCCCACTGCAGGTAGTCCTGGAACTCGTGCCGGGTGGGGAAGAACGTCTGGTGGTTGACGAAGTCGACGAGCCGGCCCCGGTCGTGCAGGTAGGCGAAGAAGGTGTAGGGGCTCGTCGGGTTGCGGAAGGTGACCAGGTCCTTCGGGAAGGCGATCTGCATGGTCGAGCCCTCGAGGAGCATTCCGGGATGCCAGGCGAACGCGGGCTGCCGGTCGAAGAACCGGGCCCGCACGGGGTCGTGCGGGGCTTCGGCATTGTGCTCTTCGACGGCGATCGCCAATGCGAGATTGGCGGGTCCGAATCCGATCCCGACGAGGTCGAGGAGTTCCGGTGGTTCGCCGTCCGGCGACGGCGAGTCACCGCTGTCGTTGCAGGAGCGGTCGGTCATGGTCGCTCTTCCGTGCTCGGGGGCCGCAGCCGCGGATGGATCGATCGCACAAGAAGATAGCTCAGGCTACCCTTGGTTTGGTTAGCCTACCAATCATTGCAGCCGGTTGGGGTGCGTCACCCGCCGGCCCGGAACCCCGCTCCCTAGTGACTCCCCTCCGCCCGCGCAAACAGATCGCCTTTGCGGATCTTGCCGGTGGCCGTCATGGGCATCGCCTCGACGAGTTCGACGATCGGCACCTTGTAACCCGCCATGTTCTCGCGCGCCCACGCCGTGAGTTCGCCGGCCGTGACGGTCGCGCCGGGGACCGGCTGGACGAACGCAAACGCGACCTGCCCTCTGTCCGGATCGGACCTGGGGACCACCGCGACCGTCGCGACCCCCGGGTGCATGCGCAGCAGCGCCTCGACCTCGGCGGGGAAGACGCTCATACCGTTGGTCTTGATCATCTCCTTGTTGCGGGCGAGATAGTGCAGCGCACCGCGCTCGTCGAACCGGCCGACGTCGCCGGTGCGCAGCCAGTCGCCCTGGAACGCGTCCGCGGTAGCCTCGGCGTTGCGGTAGTACCCGGTGGTCACCGAGGGGCTGCGCACGACGATCTGCCCGGTCTCACCGAGCGGCACCGGGGCACCCGCCTCGTCGACGATCAGGATGTCGGTGCCCGGCACGGGCAGGCCACAGAACACCGGCTCGCTCGCGAGGTCGAAGTCGCCGTCCTGGAAGCCGAGGGTGAAGGTGTCCGCGGTGTTCGTCTCGGTCATGCCGTAGCTCGCCTCCCGCAGGGTGTGGCCGGTCGCGTCGCGCCACCGCCGGCGGATCGCCGGGTCGAGCTTCAGCACGAACGACACCGCCATGGCGTTGTCGAGCGTGGCGGCGCGGTTCCCGTCGAAGCCGGGCGCGTCCATGAGTTCGACATAGTTGTCGACGGTGCCGACCGTGCTGGTGACGCCGTGCCGCTCGACGAGAGCCAGCGCGGCGTCCGCGTCCCATCGGGTCATCAGCACCACGGAGCCGCCGTTGACGAGAGGGTTGAGGATGCCGAAAACCTCACCGGCGATCCAGAACACGGGCAGGTAGTTGAGCACCACGGTGGTCTCCCCCACCCGCCGGCCGCCGCCGACGGTGGCCGCAGCCGCGGTGTAGACCATGTGCCACTGGGTGTGCTCGCAGCCCTTCGGCATGCCGGTGGTGCCGCCGGTGTAGTTCAGCGCGGCGAGCGCGTCCGGGTCCGTCGCGACGGCGGGTGCGCGGGGACTGTCGAGGATGCTCGCCCAGTCGCCGGCGGCGGGATCGGTGACCGGGAAGGGTGGCGGCACCTCCCCCGGCCTCGCACCGGCGAGCATGTCGCCGAGGGCGGTCACGGCGACGTGGCGCACCGGCGTGCGCGGTCGGACCACCTCCACCAGCGGGAGCAGTTCGGGCTGCGTGAGCAGGATCGTGACGCCGGCGTCGGCGAGCTCGTGGGCGAGTTCGTGTTCGCGCAGCATCGGGTTCACGGGTACGTGGACGGCGCCGATCTTGAGGATGCCGAGCATCGCGACGTGGAACTGCGGACAGTTGCCGAGGTGGACACCGATCCGGTCGCCGGCCCGGGCGCCGCGGGCGAGCAGCCAGCCGGCGAACCGGTCGGAGAGGTCGTCGTACTCGGCGTAACCGACCGTGCGACCGTAGAACTCGATCGCGGGGGCATGCGGGCGCACGTGCGCCCAGTGCCGCAGGTAGTCCACGAGCGCGCGCTCGTCGATCGGGTACTCCACCGTCCGCGGCACCTCCGGCGGCCAGTGCGCTTCCTGCACCCGCCGGATCCCGCCGAGTGCAGCCTCGAGGGCGTCGGAGTCGGTGGGGACCGTGTTGAGCTCGCGTGTCATCTGATGTGCGGCGCGGATACTCCCTCGTTCACGAGGGAGAGGAAGCGCCGTCCTCCTTTCGGGGGGAGTGGTGGTGTCGGGCACACCTGTCGGTGGGGTCGGTCAGCGTGCCGGGCATGGGGGTCGAGGTGGTGCGCTACAACTACCGGTTGCGGCCGGGCACCACCGCCGAACATGCCCTGATGCAGGAGTGGCATCGCTGCCGATTCCTGTGGAACGAGGCGGTGCACCAACACAAGGCCGGTCGCAGGCCGACGTTCGGGAAGCTGGCCAAGCAGTTGACCGACGCCCGGGCACGCTCGTCGTGGTTGCGGGACGGCTCCCAGGTCGCCCAGCAGCAGATGCTGCGCACCTACGCGCAGGCGCTCGACGCGTCGTGCACGGTCAAGGGCCGAGGCCGGCCCAGGTACAAGGCGCGGAAGAAGACCCGGCCCTCGCTCGAGTACACCCGCCGCGGCTTCCGGATCCGCCACGGCCGGTTGGTGCTGCCCAAAGGCGTGAGTGTGCCGGTGGTGTGGTCGCGGGCACTGCCGTCCGAGCCGTCGAGTGTGCGCATCACCCGCGATTGCCTGGGGCACTGGTACGCCTCGTTCGTGGTGACCCGCGACGCCGAGCCGATCCCGGCCGCCGACCCGAACAGCGCGGTCGGGATCGACTGGGGCGTGGCCCGCACCGCGACGGCCACCGAGGAGCGTTTCGATCTGCCGCAGCACGGGCACCGGAAACGGTGTGCGGCGCAGGTGGCGAGAGCGCAGCGGACGATGGCGCGGCGCCGCCGGGGCACGGGGCACCCACCCTCGAGGGGCTATCGCCGGGCCCGCACCCGGGCCGCGAAGGTGCAGAAGAAAGCGGCCCGACAGAACCGGCACGACGGCCGGATCTGGGCCAGGGCCGTGGTCGAGGCGCATCATCTGGTCGCGGTGGAGGATTTCCGACCCAAATTCCTGTCGAGGTCGACGATGGCGCGCACGGCCGCCGATGCCGCGATCGCGACGGTGAAACGGGAGTTGCTCGAGCGGGGCAGGCGGGCCGGCCGGAAGGTGGTGTCGGTGCGGCCCGCGTACACGACCATGACGTGTTCGAGGTGTTTCGCGAGAGCCGAGCAACGCCTCGGACTCGGGGAACGTATCTTCCGGTGCTGGGCGTGCGGGTATACCGCGTGCCGGGACCGGAACGCTGCCAGAGTGATTCTGGCTGTGGCGGAGCGTGGCCACATCGGTGTCGACGACGTGAGTCAAGCGGATCACCTCCCTCCGGGTGGTGGTGCGGTTGCGGTCTGAGCCGGGAATCTCCTGCCTTCGGGAAGGAGAGGCGTTAAGTCGACCTTCCGTTCTCGGGGCATCCGGCGGCGACGGGGTGATCCCGGTCACCCACCGTGTATAGTTGAATCCGGCGTCGAATTCAACTGACCGGGACGACCGCCGCACATCCGAATCACCGCACCGCAGCAGGGCTTTTCTGCAACCGAAAGGAAGACGTATGGCGTCCGTGAACAGGCAGGTCCGACTGGCACGACGACCGGTCGGCCGCCCCGACGACTCCACATGGGAGGTCACCAGCGCCCCGGTCCCGCAGCCGGCCGACGGCGAGTTCACCGTCCGCGTCGAGTACGTCTCCCTCGACCCCGCCATGCGCGGATGGCTGAACGACGTCCGGTCGTACGTCCCGCCGGTCGGGATCGGTGAGGTCATGCGCGCCCACGCCGTCGGGCGGGTACACGAATCCCGCCACGACGGCTACAAGGAAGGACAGCTCGTCTCCGGGCACTTCGGCGTGTGCGACTACGCCGTCTCCGACGGCAGCGGCGTCGTCGCGGTCGACGAGTCCCTCGCGCCGCCGCCGGTGTGGCTGGGTGCACTCGGATTCCCCGGCATGACGGCATATTTCGGGCTCGTCGACGTGGGGCGGATGAAGCCCGGCGACACCGTGCTCGTGTCGGGCGCCGCCGGGGCCGTCGGCAGCATCGCCGGGCAGATCGCGAAACTGAGCGGATGCCGCGTCATCGGCATCGCCGGCGGACCCGAGAAGTGCGCGTGGCTCACCGACGAGCTGGGATTCGACGCCGCCATCGACTACAAGGCCGGATCCGTGGGCCGGGCGCTGCACGCCGCCGCACCGGACGGGATCGACATCTACTTCGACAACGTCGGCGGGGAGACGCTCGACTCGGCGCTGGCCGTGCTGCGCAAGCACGCGCGAGTCGTGTTGTGCGGGGCCATCTCCGGCTACAACGCGACCGACCCGCAGCCGGGCCCGTCCCGCTACCTGTCCCTGCTCGTGAACCGGGCATCCATGACCGGGTTCATCGTCTTCGACTACCTCGACCGCTTCCCCGAGGGCATGGCTGCCGTGTCGGAATGGATCCGCCGCGGCGAACTGGTGACCCGTGAACAGGTCGAGACCGGCGGCGTCGAGGCATTCGGACGCACACTCAACATGCTGTTCGACGGTGCCAACACCGGCAAACTCGTCCTGAAGACCACGGCCGACTCCTGAGAACCCCGCGCCCGGCCGGGTCGCCCCGCGGCGCGGCCGGGCGCGATCAGTTCTCGAACCGATACACCGCGTACGCGGTGCGGATGACCGGCTGTGCGACGTTGCGGACCCGCACACCGCCCGGGGTCGTGCCGCGCTCGCACCCCGCGTGTGCGTGCCCGTGCACCGCGAGATCGAGGTGGAACTCGTCGATCGGCTCGCCCAGCAGATACGACCCGAGGAACGGATAGATCTCGGCGGGCTCGCCGCGCAGGGTGTCGCTGATCGGCGAATAGTGCAGCAGCGCCACGCGGACGTCGGCACCGTCGAGCTCGGCGACGGCGCCACGGAACCTGTCGGCCAGTTCCACGGTGTGCCCGGCGAACTGTTTCATCTCCGGCTCACCGAACGCGCTCGCGCACTTGCCCGCGAAACCCCCGCCGAACCCCTTGGTTCCCGCCACGCCGAGCCGGGCCCCGTCCACGTCGAGGACGACCGACTCGCCCTCGAGCACGACGATGCCCCGGTCGCGGAGCAGTTCGGTGATCTCGTCCTCGGCGTCGCTGTGATAGTCGTGGTTGCCGAGCACACCGACGACGGGCACCGGTAGATCGCCGAACTCGTCGGCGACGACGCGCGCCTCGTCGACGGTGCCGTGCCGAGTGAGGTCACCGGCGAGCAGCAGCACGTCGGCGTGCTCGTGCAGGTGTTCGAGGGCGGGCCGCAGATGACCGCGGGCGTCCTCGGCCAGGTGGACGTCTCCGACGGCGGCAATCCTCATCGCAGTTCCTCCACCGAAGTTCCGGGGTCGCGCGAGTCGACGACGTGCACGTCGTTGTGGACGGTGACGCCAGGCAGCTGTTCCTGCACCACCACGGTCAGCGCGTCACGACGCGCGGCGCTGGCGACCTCGCCGGTCAGGTAGACGTCGGTGCCGCGGATCGTGACACGCACGCCCTGTTCGGCGGTGCGGGGGTCCTCGGCCAGGGCGCGGTGCAGGTGCGCGACCACGTATTGCGGGTGCTCCGGGTGTTCGTGACTCATCGTCGGGCCTCCGGGTCGGGTTCGATGATGCCCAGATCGGCGAGCAGGCCGAGGAAGGCGCGGGCGTACGGCGACGCGGCCGTCGCGGTGGCCACCTGCCCCCAGTCCACCTGCTCGCGCAGGGCGCGGGCGATACGCAGCAACGGCGCGAAGTCGCAGCGGTGGGCGTCGAGCACGTTGAGCTTGTCGCTCATCAGGTCGGTGCCGCTGATCACCGGCGCCGCGGTCGGACCGATGCGCATCCACTGTGCGCGGGCGAGCATCGAATCGTCGACGTCCCGGTCGTTGGGACGGAAGATCAGGTCCACAAGGTGATCACCCTCGTAGACCTTGCTCAGCCAGTTCTCGGGCGGGTCGACGGGACGCATGCCGGCGGCGACGAGCGCCTCCCGCGCGGCGTCCACATCGAGCGGGCGGACGAACAGGTCCACGTCGTGGTCGGACGCCGGGCCGCCACGCGCGTACACCGCGCAGCCGCCGCCGACGGCGAACCGCACCCCGGCCTCACCGAGGGTGTTCACCGCCTTCGTCAGCACCTGCAGCAGCTGCCTCTCCTTGACCGACTCGTCCGACGAGCCCGCAGCGCCGGACGGCGCGGCATCGAGGCCGTGAGGATGTGCGTTGGTCATGGGTGGCGGGTACCCGCGCGTACGGGGCTCACACCTGACCGGGCACCCCTCCCGTCACGAGGCCGAATCGCCCGGCGAGCTCGGAGCGGGTGCGGTCGGCGTCGGTGTGCAGCACGCCGGCGATGCCGATCCGCGCCGCTCCGTCGAGGTTCTGCTGCAGGTCGTCGATCATGACGGCCTGTTCGGGGGCGACCCCCAGGCGCTCGCACGCGAGGGCGTAGATGCGGCGCGACGGCTTACGGATGCCGACCTCGGCGGAGATCACCACCTCGTCCGCGAGTGCGGTCAGGTCGAAGCCCGCGTAGCAGTCCCGTCCGAAGGCGTTGGACACCAGCGCCACCGGTACGCCGGCGGCCCGCAGATCGTCGAGGAGGGCCACCGTCCGGTCGTCGCGCCGCAGCCCGGCCTGCATCCGGGCGGCGAGTCCTTCCGCGGTCACGGCTGCTCCGTGGGCGCGGAGCCGTCCGGCGAAGCCCTGCTCGAACTCCTCCGCGTCGATGCGCCCCGACTCGTGGTCGGCGAGCAGCCGTCGCGAGTCCGGGTCGCCGCCGAGCAGCCGCAGCGGCAGTCCCGGATCGCCGAGTGCCGCGCCGAACTGCTCGAACGCCGCGAACACGCTCGTGGTGAGCACGCCTCCGAAGTCGACCAGGACGGCAGTGCGTTCGGGCGCGGCGCGGTTCATCGATCCCGCCCTTCGGCGCGTCCGGCACCGACCGCCGCGCCGCGCTCGACGTGGAACCGCACCATGCCCTCCTGCGTGACGACGGCGACCAGTCGTCCGGCCGTGTCGAAGATCTGTCCCTGGATCAGGGCGCGTCCCGAGTCGGACGACGGCGACACCTGATCGAACAGCAGCCATTCGTCCACCCGGAACGGCCGCAGGAACCACACTGCGTGGTCGAGGGACGCCCCCTGGATCGGCCGTTCGGGGTGCGGCAGGACGGCGATGTCGAGCAGCGCCATGTCGCTGCAGTAAGTCAGGGCACAGGCGTGCAGGACCGGGTCGTCGGGCAGCGGCCTGCGGTGCCGGATCCACAGCCGTCGGCGCGCCGGCACGTCGGGTGTGGCCTCGTCCGCAGGGAGCCAGCGACGTTCCCAGTCGTCCCACTCCGGAAAGTCGTACCACGCGGCCCACGGGCGCCCGTTCTCCGTGACCTCCTCCGGTCCGGTCGTGGGCGGCATGGCCGCCTGGTGGGTGTGCCCGTCGTCGCCGCGGTGGAACGAGGCGGTGAGGGTGAACACCGTCTCGCCGTCCTGGACGGCGGTGACGTAGCGGGTGCGGAAGCTGCCGCCGTCCCGCACGGCGTCCACGTGATAGTCGGCGGGCTCGAGCGGGCGGCCGGGGCGCAGGAAGTGGCCGTGCACCGAGTGCACGCCGAACTCCCGCGGCACGGTCCGTGCCGCCGCGGCGAGCGCCTGCCCCGCGACCTGACCGCCGAAGGTGCGCTCCATCTCGGTCGGCACCGGGTCGGCGCGGAACGTCGCCGGGGCGATCTCGCGCAGGCGCAGGATCTCGTCGATGCTCGGCACGTGTCTCCTCCTCGGGTCAGGACGATGCGACCCTGCGCATCTCGCGGCGCAGGATCTTCCCGCTGGTGGTCTTGGGCAGCTCGTCGAGGATCTCGACCGACCGGGGTGCCTTGTAGGCGGCCAGCCGCTCGCGGCACCAGGTCACCAGTTCGTCCGGGTCGACCTGCTGGTCCGGGCGCAGGCTCACGAACGCGGCGACCGACTCGCCGCGGTAGGAGTCGGGCACGCCGACGACCGCGGCCTCCCGGACCGCCGGATGCCGGTAGAGCACGTCCTCGACCTCGCGGGGCCAGACCTTGAACCCGGAGGCGTTGATCATGTCCTTCTTGCGGTCGACGACGTACACCCAGCCCTGTGCGTCCATGAAGCCGACGTCACCGGTCAGCAACCGTCCGCCCGGAATGGACTGGGCGGTGGCCTCGGGCAGATTCCAGTAGGCGGGGACGACCATCGGCCCCTCGACGGCGATCTCCCCGACCTCGCCCGGTCCGAGGTCCTTGCCGTCCTCGTCGACGATGCGCACCGTCGCGGTGGGCAGCGGCAGACCGATGGACAGTGTGCCCGAGTCCGGATCCACCGGCGCCTCACGACCGGAAGGCACGACGACGCAGGGCGCACTGGTCTCCGTCAGGCCGTACCCGTTGCGGATGTAGAGGCCGGTCCGCTCGCGGAAGCGTTCGACGATGGCCGGCGGCAGTGGCGCGCCACCGGAATTGAGAGTCAGCAGCGACTCGAACGCGTCCGACGAGAACGACGGATGTGCCAGCAGCGCCATGAACGCGGTCGACGGGCCGACCATGAAAGCGGGCCGCTCCCGCTTCAGGACGTCGAGCACCACCCCGGCGTCGAAGCGGTAGGCCAGGACCAGCGGACCGGCCAGATCCACCGCCGTGAGCAGCTGCACCACCATTCCGGTGATGTGGAACAGCGGTGCGAGCGCGAAGATCGGCGAACCCGCCGGGATCTCGTCGTACAGGCGCAGCAGTACGCAGTTGACGGTGAGGTTCGCGTGGGTGTTGGTGGCACCCTTGGGCAGTCCGCTCGTCCCGGACGTGTAGGAGACGAGCGCGATGTCGTCGGGGACCAGGCCGGGGTCGGGGACGGGGCGGCCAGCCCACTCGCGGGCGACCTCGAGCAGATCGGGGACACCCGAGGTCCGGCGGCGCTCGACGCCGGCGAAGAGCCGCTCGTCGTTCGAGGTCTGCAGGTCCAGCTCGCTCGCCGTCAACGCGATCGTCACGCCCGCCCCGGCGGCCCGCTCCGCCACCCGGTCCGCCCACGCCTGTTCGCCGCACACGACGGCGACGACGCCTGCGTCGGTGAGGATGTGGTCGAGTTCGTCCTTGTACATCGGGTTCAGCGGCACCACCGCGCCGCCGGCCTTCCACGCACCGAACAGCGCGAGGACGAACTGCGGCACGTTCTGCAGGTACACGGCGAGCCGGTCACCCGAGCGGAAGCCCTGCGCGAGCAGGTACGCCGCCACCCCGTCGGTGAGCTCGTCGACCTCCCGATACGTCAGCGTCGCACCGAGATACGTGATCGCCGGCCCGTCCGGCGCCGTCGCGACGGCGTCCGCGAACACCTCGAGGGTGGTCCGTCGCGGGACGGGTCCGACCTCGGCCACGCGGGGATCGTACTGCGCCATCCAGGGCCTGTCGTCGTACCAGCTCATCGTCGCGACACCCGTCCTTTCGTGTGATTGCAGCGGTTCATGCGACCGGCAGGTCGACGAGCTCGGCCAGCCGGGCGCGGTGCCGGGACGGGACGCCGAGCGCGAGCTGATCGGCCTTGGCCCGCTTGAGGTAGAGGTGTGCCGGGTATTCCCAGGTCATCCCGATGCCGCCGTGCAACTGGATGCACTCCTCGGCGGCGTGCACCGCGACGTCGCTGCAGTACGCCTGGGCGACGGCGGTCGCGATCGCGGTGTCGCCGTCGCCGCGCGCGTACGCGTCGGCCGCGTACCGGGCGGCGGACTGCGCCGCGCCCACCTCGAGCCACAGGTCGGCGAGCCGGTGCTTGATCGCCTGGTACGAGCCGACGGCGCGACCGAACTGGCGGCGCTCCTTGACGTAGGCGACGGTCGTCTCGAGGCACCACTGGGCCACCCCGAGCTGCTCGGAGGCGAGCAGCACCGCCCCGCACCGCAGCGCCTCGGTCACGGCCGCTGCCGCGTCGCCGCCGTCGATGCGGGTGGAGGCGGCCCCGGCGAACTCGACGTCGGCGATCGGCCGGGTCATGTCCAGCGACAGCACGGGGGTCACCGTGACGGCGGGCGCATCCGACCGGACGGTGTGCAGTTCGAGGCCGTCGGGCCCCGCGACGGGGACGACGAGCACGTCGGCCTCGTGTGCTCCGGCAACGCTGGTGACCCGGCCGGTCAGGCCGTCGCCGGTGCGACGCACCCCGGTGATCGCGGCGTCCGGCCCCACCGACAGCGGGACCGCGAGGGCGCCGGTGACGGCACCGGCCGCGAGGTCCGGCACCGTCCCGGTGTCGCCGGCACGCAGCAACGCGACGGTGGCGAGCACCGCGCTCGACAGGTACGGCACCGGCGCGACGGCCCGGCCGATCTCCTCCATGACGACCGCGGCCTCGCGGGTGCCCGCGCCGGCGCCGCCCAGGGATTCGGGCACCAGCAGCCCCGCCAGCCCGAGTTCGACGGCCACGGTCTTCCACACGCCCGAGAAGTCGGCGGGCGCGGCGTCGTACGCGGTCACCACGACGGACGCAGGACAACGCTCGGCGAGCATGCGACGGACGCTGTCGCGCAGGGCGTCCTCGGTGTCGGAGTACAGCAGGTCGGTCATCTGGTGTTCGGCGCGGATACTGCCTCGTAGACGAGGGAGCGCAAGCGCCGTCCTCCTTCCTCGGTGGCGGGCTGGGGTGGTGTCGAGCGAACGTGTCGGAGGGTGCGGCTACGGTGCCGGACATGGGGGACGAGGTGGTGCGCTACAACTACCGGTTGCGGCCGGGCCGCGCCGCCGAACGCGCCCTGCTCGACGAGTGGCATCGCTGCCGGTTCCTGTGGAACGAGG
>NZ_BCXE01000005.1 GCF_001894945.1 Rhodococcus ruber NBRC 15591 | reverse complement strand
CCGAACAGGAAGGTGACGATGAACCCGACCGAGAACAGCATCGGCGACTCGAACGTCAGCTGCCCCTTCCACATGGTGCCGATCCAGTTGAAGAACTTCACGCCGGTGGGCACCGCGATCAGGAACGTCATGAACGAGAAGTACGGCAGCAGCACGGCGCCGGTGGCGTACATGTGGTGCGCCCACACCGCGATGGAGAGCGCCGCGATCGCCAGGGTCGCGTAGACCAGGCCGGTGTAGCCGAAGATCGGCTTGCGGGAGAAGACCGGGAAGATCTCCGAGACGATGCCGAAGAACGGCAGCGCCAGCACGTATACCTCGGGATGACCGAAGAACCAGAACAGGTGCTGCCACAGCATGACACCGCCCGTGCCGGGATCGAAGATGTGAGCGCCGAACTGCCGGTCGACGAACAGGGCGATCAGCGCCGCCGCCAGCAGCGGGAAGATCAGCAGGATCAGCAGCGAGGCGATGAAGGTGTTCCAGGTGAAGATCGGCATCCGGAACATGGTCATGCCGGGGGCGCGCAGGCACACGATGGTGGTGATGAGATTGACCGCGCCGAGGATCGTGCCCAGGCCGCCGACGGTGAGGCCGAGGATCCACAGGTCCGCGCCGACGCCGGGCGAGTGCAGCGAATTCGTCAGCGGCACATACGCCGTCCAGCCGAAGTCCGCGGCGCCCCCGGGGGTGAGGAAGCCGGCCGCGGCCATGAGGCCGCCGAAGACGTAGAGCCAGAAGCCCACCGCGTTCAGCCGGGGGAAGGCCACGTCCGGTGCCCCGATCTGCAGGGGCAGAAGATAATTGGCGAAACCGAAGAACACCGGCGTCGCATAGAGCAGCAGCATGATCGTGCCGTGCATGGTGAAGAGCTGGTTGTACTGCTCGTTCGACAGGAACTGCAGGCCGGGCACGGCGAGCTCACCCCGGATGAGCAGCGCCATGAGCCCGCCGACGAGGAACCACGCGAAGGCCGCCACGATGTACATCACACCGATCACCTTGTGGTCGGTGGAGGTGACGACCGTGAGGATCCTCGAGCCTTTCGGGCGGTGGGTCGGAGGATACGGCCGGTGCGCGTCCGGCGTCCTCAGTATCGGCGCGACATCGACCATGACCACGACTCCTGCCTTCGGGCCCGCCTCCCGGCGGGGCATCGAGTTCCGACCTGCTGCCGCGAGCGGGCGGATTCGCGGCCGCCCGCTCGACCGGCGGCGCAGACGTCCGAGCGGAGCCGCCGACCGTCGGCGCGCTGACTCTTGCACCGCCGCATCGACATCGGCAATGAGACGTGGAGCACGTCCACGGCGCGGCGTGGACTCGCCCAGGTGCGCCGGACACCGCCCGCTGCTCCGGACGGGCCGGGCCGTCGCGGACGCCGGGGTCGTCGTCGGCCGGGTCGAAAATCACTGATCAACAGGTTTTTCCACAGCTGTGGATACTCGCGTTCGCGAGCGGTCCGGGCACCCGCCGCGCACCGGCGGGACGGGAAACGCACCTCGACTCCGGCACGGCCGGAGGGACCGAGGACCGGGAGAAAAGGGTCCGAAGACTCCCGTCGCATGCGCCCATCGGTCGGAGCAGTCCGGCGCCGAGCGGGGGACCGAGCGGCCGGGACGCGCGGGCACCTCGTCCCCGTCCGCCCCGGACGTCCGGAAAATCATTTTCCCACAAGATATCCGGTCCGGGACCTTGGTCCCGGCCGACGTCCGGCGCTCAGTCGTCGAACACGACGACCTGACGTACGGCCAGGCCGTCGGCGAGCTGGTCCATGGCCTCGTTGATGCGCGAGAGGGGGATCCGGGAGGAGATCAGTTCCTCCACCGGCAGCCGGCCCTCGCGCCACAGGCGCGCGTACTCGGGGATGTCGCGGCGCGGCACGGCCGAGCCCAGGTAGCTGCCGACGATCGTGCGGGCCTCCGCGGTCACCGTCAACGGGGAGATCACGGCCGTCGTCGTCGGGGCGGGCAGGCCGACCGTCACGGTCGTGCCGCCGGGTGCCGTGAGGGCGAACGCGGTTTCGAACGCGCGTGCGCTGCCGGCACATTCGACGACGTACCGGGCTGCGACGCCCCGCTCGAGCGCCTCGCCCGGGGTGTAGGTCTCGTGCGCCCCCAGTTCACGGGCGCGGGCGAGCTTGTCGTCGAGAGTGTCGATCGCGACGATGCGCGAGATCCCCTGCGCGACGGCCGTCAGGAGAGCGGCCATGCCGACCCCACCGAGGCCGACGATCGCGATGCTGTCCTGCGGCCGCGGCCGGGCCGCATTGAGGACGGCACCCCCGCCGGTGAGCACGGCACAGCCGAGCACCGCGGCGACGTCGGGCGGCACGTCGTCGTCGACCGCGACGGCCGACGCGCGGTCGATCACCGCGTGCGTCGCGAAACCCGAGACCCCGAGATGGTGGTGCACCGGGTGACCGTCGCGGTGCAGGCGCCGGCCGCCGTGCAGGAGTTCGCCGGCGTTGTTGGCGGCGGACCCGGCGGTGCAGGGCAACCGGCCGTCCTCGGCGCAGTTGTCGCACGCCTCGCACCGCGGCAGGAACGACATGACCACCCGCTGCCCCACCCGGAAGTCGTCGACGGCCGAACCGACCTCGACGATCCGTCCGGCCGCCTCGTGTCCGAGCAGCATCGGCACCGGACGAACCCGGTTGCCGTCCACGACGCTCAGATCGGAGTGACACACCCCGGCCGCCTCGATCCGTACCAGGAGCTCGGTCGGTCCCGGCGGATCGAGCTCGAGTTCGGACACGCTGATCGGCTTCGACTCGGCGAACGGCCGCGGCCGGCCGATCTCCTCCAGGACTGCGCCGGTGATCCTCATCTGCCGCTGCTCCTCGGGTCCGTCGGACGGTTTCCCCGACCACGGTATGGCCTGCGCGGGCCGGCGGAAAACACCACCGTCGGCCCGCGTCACCCGACCGGTCGGGAAACGAGTGCCGCCGCGAGCCAGTACCGGGCCGCGCCCGGGTCGTCGGCGGTGCCGCCGTCCAGGCCGAAGGCGAGTGCGCGCCCCACGTCCTCCGGTCCTCGCAGCGGCCAGCCGTGCATCTCGTAGCCCAGGCCCCGGACGCGGTCGACCAGGGCGGCGGTCAGGCCGTCCCAGCCGCAGAAGAAGGCGCTGCACCCGGTCTCGGCCAGCACGGCCTCGATCCCGCCCGGATGCCGCTGCGCGTCCGGGTAGCCGAGCGTGATCAGCCCGCGCGGCACGGTCGGGGCATGCTCGGCCAGCAGCCGCAGGTCCTCCGGTCGAAAGCTGGTGAAGCGGACACGGGCGGTGTCGGCGGGCCGGGCGGCGACGATGCGTGCCACCTCGGGCACCACGGCGGGTGTCTTGATCTCGACCTGCAGGGTCACCGTGGTGGCGTCGAGCGCCTCGTCGAACGTGAGGACCGGATGCCCGGAGTCGAGCTGCACGGCGCGCAGCCGGTCGAGGTCCAGGTCCGCGACCGGGCCGAGACCACGCCCCGACTCGTCGGCGGCGACCCGGTCCAGCGTCGCGTCGTGCAGCACGATCGCGGCGCCGTCGGCGGTGAGGCGGACGTCGAGCTCGATCTCGTCGGCGCCGAGTTCCTCGGCGAGCAGGAACGACTCGACACTGTTCTCGGGGGCGTGCGCCATCGCGCCGCGATGCCCGACGATCGTGAAGGGGCGGGCGGGTTCGGGCGCGGGCATCAGGCGACCATCTCCTCGTACCGGGGGCGAAGGATGTCGGCCTCGACGCGCAGCTTCTCGGCGGTCTGCCGCAGGGTCGTCGCCGCGTCGGCGTTCTCGGTGTAGAGCTTCTGGATGGCGGTGCGCATCTCGACTATGGCGCTCGAGACGTAGCGGCGAACGGCGTCGGGCTGCCGGGCGATGTCGAGTTGTTCGACGGCGAGCCGGTAGTACGGATTCTCGGCCATGCGCTGCTGCACGGTGGCGGATTCGGCCGCGCCGATCGTCGCCGGGAGGTAGCCGGTGCCGACGGTCCAGTCGGCCGACGGTTGCGGCCGGGACAGGTATGCGAGGACCTTCGCGGCAGCCTCCTTCCGTTCGGGGGCGGAATGTTTCATGATCGACAGTCCGCCGCCGCCGGTGGGTACCCCGGTGGTGGTGGCCGTGGGCAGGAAGCCGGCGCCCACCTCGAAGTCCGCCCCGGAGATCAGGCCGGTGAGCGAGCCGGTGGAGTTGGTGATCGTGGCGACGAGACCGTTGGTGAAGTCGTTGTTCATGCTCTGCGCGAGGTAGCCGATCCGGTCGTCGTTGACGATCGCACGGTCGAACTCGGCGGCCGTGATGCTCTCCGGCGTGTCGAGCACCACGTCGAGACCCTCGGAGATGCCGCCGCCGAAGTTCCACAGCAGGCCCTGGAAGTACCAGTCGTCGGTGCCGGTATAGGCGCGCATCTGCAGTCGGTTGCCCCGGTAGTCGCGACCGGTGATCTCCTTGCCCCAACCGCGGAACTCCTCCCAGGTGGCCGGTGCCCGGTCGGGCAGACCGGCCGCGGCGAAGACCTCCTTGTTGTAGTAGAACAGCGGTGTCGAGCGGCCGTAGGGCACCCAGAACGACTGTCCGCGCACGACGCCCTCGTCGAACAAC
Organism: Rhodococcus ruber NBRC 15591; assembly: GCF_001894945.1. Lineage (GTDB taxonomy): Bacteria > Actinomycetota > Actinomycetes > Mycobacteriales > Mycobacteriaceae > Rhodococcus > Rhodococcus ruber. The sequence goes on along the minus strand of NZ_BCXE01000005.1, from coordinate 79,885 downwards.
CGCGTGTGGAAGGTGGCGGGTCCGAAGTCGTCGGTGAAGTATCCGTCGAGGGGTTCGAGGCTGCCGTTGAGGAAGAAGATGTTCCAGTGCACATCGGAGAACACGGCGATGTCGGGAATCTGCCTGGCCTGCAGGCCCGCGGCGAGCTTCTCGGACACCCCGTCGTAGCCGTTGAACGTCTGGATCTCGGCGTAGATCTCGGACTGGGAGTCGTTGAAGTCCTTGATGATCGTGGCGAGCCGGTCGCCGTTGTTGCCGGTCCACGGACTCCACATCACCACGTTGGTGCGGCCGGCGTATTCGGCCGGCGGTGCGACCTCGGGTTGGCCGAACGAGGCCGAGGATCCGGCAGTGGGGCTTCCGCAGGCCGACAGGATCGGCACGGCGGCGGAGGCCATCGCGGCGACGGTGAGGAACCGGCGCCGGCTCAGGCGTGCCGAGGTGAGCGGCGAGGGGCGGGAAATCGGGGACATGATCTCTCCTGGAGGGGTTTTCGTGATGCGGAAGAAGGGTGAGGTCAGCGGCGGACGGCGGCGCCGGCCATTCCGCTGATGATGTAGCGCTGGGCGAGCAGGAACAGCAGCAGCATCGGCACGACGACGAACGTGGTGCCGGCCATGATCGAGCCCCACTGGTCGACGCCTTCGGTCTCCTTCAGATACATCAGGCCGATCGGCAGCGTGCGCATCTGCACGGAATTGGTCACCAGTAGCGGCCAGATGAAGTCGTTCCACTCGTCGATGACGGCGATCAGTGCGACGGTGATCACCGCCGGCAGCGACATGGGCAGCACGAAGTGCACCAGCCGGCGCAGGTGCCCGGCGCCGTCGAGCTCAGCGGCCTCGAGGACCTCCGGGGCGATCCCGCGGAAATGCTGACGCAGCAGGAAGGTTCCGAACGCACTTGCCAGCCCAGGTAATACGATGCCGGCATAGGTGTTGATCAAACCGAGGTTGCCGACGGTGATGTAGTTGATCAGCAGGGTCACGTGGCCGGGTACCATCAACGCACCGAGCACCGCCACGAAGAGCAGGTTCCGTCCGGGGAAGGACAGGAACGCGAACGCGTAGGCGCTGAAGACGGCCAGGACCACCTTGAGCGTGGCGCCGACGGCGGTGACGACGAGCGAGTTGATCAGGAACCGGTCGAACGGGGCGGCCTCCCAGGCGCGGGCGAAGTTGTCGAGGACGAACTCGCTCGGGAGCCACTGCAGCGGCCACCGGTAGATCTCGGCCTCCGGCTTGAAGGCCGAGCTGAGCATCCACAGGAAGGGAGCGGCGAACACCAGGCCCGTCACGACGAGCGCGGGCAGCGACCGCAGTCGCGCGATGCGGCGGGGAACGAGGGTGGCCATCAGTAGTGCACCTTCTTCTCGACGTAGCGCATCTGGAACACCGTCGTCGCCATCAGCACCACGAACATGATCATCGAGCCGGCCGCGGCCGACCCGGCGTCGAACTCGCGGAATCCCTGCTGGTAGATGAACCAGCTGAGGGTCGTCGTGGCGCCGGCCGGCCCGCCTCCGGTCATCATCGCGATCAGGTCGAACGACTGGAATGCGGCGATGACCTGGGTGACGAGCAGGAAGAACGTCGTGGGTGAGAGCAGCGGAAGGACGATGTGCCGCAGCGACTGCCACCGGCCGGCGCCGTCGAGCCGGGCCGCCTCGAGTACTTCGGACGGAATGGACTGCAGGGCAGCGAGGTAGACGATGGCGACGAAGCCGACACCCTTCCACACCGCGACGATGATCAGGGCCGGCAGGGCCCACCGCCCGGACGTCGTCCAGTGCGGAGAGTCCGCGCCGACGACGGAGAACAGGACGCGGGACAGACCGTAGTTGGGGTCGAACATGAACAGCCAGATCGCGGCGACGGCGGCCCCGGAGAGGATGTGCGGGGAGAACGCCAGTGCGGTGACGGCGCCGCGGCCGGGCAGGCGCACGTTGAACAGCAGGCCGAGCGCCAGTCCTCCGCACAGGCTGGTGCCGACCACGCAGACCACCCAGATGCCGGTCAACCGGAGCACCCGCAGGAACGCGGGGTCGGTGAACAGAGCGAGGTAGTTGTCGAGACCGACGAACAACGGTTGCGGGGCGATCATGTCCCACCGGGTCAGGCTCAGATAGGCGTTGCCGACGATCGGCCAGTAGGCGAATACGACGATCAGCGCGAGGTTGGGCAGCGCGAACAGCGCGAACAACAGTCGCTCGCGGCGCCTGCGCCGGGTGCGGCCCGGCCGGGGTGCCGAGGCCGGGATGTCCGGGGAGCGGACCGCCGGGTCCGTCTCGCGCCGGGTCAGTGTCACGGACACGTCCACCGTCCTTGTCGAAATAACATCGAGTAGTTAAGAACCGAAGCGGCCGGGACGATGGTGGCACCGGTTCCGGCGCCCGGTCAAAACGGGCCGGAAGGTCTCCGGTACGCGGTCGCGGAATCCAAAAGTGCGCGAAAAAATCTGCAAAGCAATGTTTTGGATCTCCAAGTCGGGGAGGGTTCCCGTCCGGGTTGCTTGCGGTTGGTGGCCCGTCGGCCATCATTTCCCAGTCCGTTCACGCGGAGTTAATAACACGACTGGTGATATAAAGTCCGTGTCGATCATCAGAACGAGAGGAGGTGATGCGCGATGTCCAGAGCGAGCCGCAACCCCCGCCAGGAAAGGCTCGACGCGATCCTCGAATCGCTGCTGGCGGACGAACGTGCCACGGCCCAGGCCCTTGCCGAGCGGTTCGGTGTGTCGCTGATGACGGTGCACCGCGACCTCGACGAACTGCAGCGCCGCGGCGTCGTCCGCAAGTTCCGCGGCGGTGTCAGCATCGAGCGCACCGGCACCTACGAGATCGCCGCGGCGGTCCGGCGCCGCCTCGCGCTGCCGCAGAAACTGGCGCTCGGCGCCGCCGCGGCGCAGACCGTCGCCCCCGGCACGTCGATCATGCTCGACGACTCGACCACCGTCGCGACGATGATCGACCACCTGGCCGGTGCCGAAGACCTGCGGGTGGTCACCAACTATCTGCCGGGCCTCGCCGCCCTCGCCCGTCACGCCGCTGTCGAGACCGTGGCTCTCGGCGGCACATACGACGTCGGGCACGAGTCGTTCCTGGGCGCCGGAGCGCTCGCCGCCGTCCGCGGCGTGCGGGTGGACACCCTGTTCCTGTCCACCACCACCGCGGACGCGGACGGGCTGTACCACCAGGAGGATTCGATCGTCTCGCTCAAGGCCGAGATGCTGCGCGTCGCCGACCGGCGCGTCCTGCTGCTCGATTCCGGAAAGATCGGCCGCCGATCCTTCCATCTCGTCGCCGGCTGGGACGCGATCGACGACGCGATCGTCGACGACGCCGCACCGGCCCACTTCGTCGACGCTCTGCGCACCCGCGGAATCCGGGTCCAGGTCGTCCGCGTACCGCCCACCCCGAACCCGGATCAGGAGTAGCCCCGAATGCACACATCCCCCGCCGTCCACGCGGTGCTCTGGGACATGGATGGCACCCTCGTCGACACCGAGCCCTACTGGTTCCGCGCCGAGCGGGAACTACTGGCCGCGTTCTCGATCCCGTGGAGCGACGGGCAGGCAGCCGAACTCGTCGGCTGCGCGCTGCCCGAGACCGCCCGGGTGCTGCAACGTGCCGGGGCGGACCTGCCCGTCCGCGCCATCGTCGACGGGCTCGTCGACTCGGTCGTGACCCAGGTGCGGCAGGCGGTCCCGTGGCGGCCGGGTGCGCGGGAACTGCTCGGCGAGCTCGCCGCGGCGGATGTGCCGTGCGCGCTCGTCACGATGAGCGAACGGCCCCTCGCCGACGAGATCGACCGCCTGCTGCCCACCGGCACGTTCCGGTTCCTGGTCACCGGCGACATGGTGAGCAACGGCAAGCCTCACCCCGAGCCGTACCTGCGGGCCGTCGAGGCGCTCGGTGACGACCTGGGCGCACCGCTCGACCCCGCACGCATCGTCGCGATCGAGGACTCGTTGCCGGGACTGGCGTCGGCCCGCGCCGCCGGCGTCGTGACGCTGGGGGTACCGAACGTGGTTCCGCTGCCCGAGAACCCGGGGCACACCCTGTGGCCCACCCTGGCGGGACGCTCGATCGCGGACCTGAACGACCTCGTCTGCCAGAACTGAGCGGACCGAACCGGTGGCGGAGCGAGCCCGTTCCTGCTCCGCCACCGCACGAGTCAGGCGCTCAACCGCATACCGGTTTCGGCGTCGAACACGTGCACCCGCGCCGGGTCCGGTTGCAGTCGCACCACCGTGCCCGCCGGCGGCGGGTTGTGTCCGTCGGTGCGGAACACCACATCGCGGCGGTCGCCCTCGACCGCGGCGCCACCGTAGACGTAGGCGTCCGCCCCGAGTTCCTCGACCATGTCGACGGTCACGTCGAATCCGGAGTCGCCCGCGGACAACGCCAGGTGCTCCGGGCGAAGGCCGATCGTCACCGTGGCACCCCGCGCGGCGGCGAGCACGTGCCGCGGCACGGGCACGAGGTGCCCGCCGATCCGCACCCCGCCGTCGGCGATCGGCGCCTCGAACAGGCTCATCGCCGGAGAGCCGATGAAGCCGGCGACGAAGGCGTTCGCCGGCCGGTCGTACAGCGCCCGCGGCGTGTCCACCTGCTGGAGCCGGCCTCCGTCGAGCACGGCGACCCGGTCCCCCATGGTCATGGCCTCGACCTGGTCGTGCGTGACGTACACCGTGGTCACGCCGAGCCGCCGGGTCAGGCGCGCAATCTGGTTACGGGTCTGCACGCGCAGCTTCGCGTCGAGGTTGGACAGCGGTTCGTCCATCAGGAAAACCTGCGGGCTGCGCACGATGGCCCGGCCCATCGCCACCCGCTGCCGCTGCCCGCCCGACAGGGCCTTCGGCTTGCGGTCCAGGTAGGCCGTGAGATCGAGCATCGCCGCGGCCTCCCGCACGCGGGCGACGCGCTCGTCCTTCGGGACCCCGGCGATCTTCAGCGCGAAGCCCATGTTCTCCGCGACGCTCATGTGCGGGTACAGGGCGTAGTTCTGGAACACCATCGCGATGTCGCGGTGGCGCGGTTCGACGTCGGTGACGTCGCCGGCGCCGATGAGCAGCCGCCCGGAGTCGACGTCCTCGAGCCCAGCGAGCATCCGCAGCGAGGTCGACTTGCCACACCCGGAGGGGCCGACGAGGACGAGGAACTCGCCGTCGGCGATGCGCAGGTCCAGCGCATCCACTGCCGGGGACTCGGCCCCCGCGTAGTGCCGGGTGGCGTGGTCGAAGGTCACTGAAGCCATTGTCTCGAAATCCCTTCACGGGCAGGAACGTGCCCGACGATCCGTGGTGAACGGACGAATGTCCACCGGCCAGTCCACCCGGTACAGGTGACGGTCCGGTACCGCCCGGGCCAACGGGTGGTGTCCGCTCGGCGTCCGGGACCGCGCCCCGACGCGCGCCGAGGGCCGGGCGGTCGCACAATGATGCGATGCCGGACCGCGGATTCACCCACACCCAGCTCGCCGCGCGGGCTGCCTATCTGCTGCGCGGCAACGACCTCGGCACGATGACCAGCGCCGCCCCGAAGCTGTACCCGCACATGTGGAGCTGGGACGCGGCGTTCGTCGCGGTGGGGCTGGCCCCGTTGAGCGTCGAGCGGGCCGTCGTCGAACTCGACACCCTGCTCTCCGCGCAGTGGCGAAACGGCATGATCCCGCACATCGTGTTCGCGAGCGGGGTGGACGGCTACTTTCCGGGACCGGCGCGGTGGGCCTGCACCGACCTGGCCGCCGCTGCCCCGCAGGGGCCGCAGACCTCCGGCATCACCCAGCCACCCGTGCACGCCATCGCGGTGCAGCGGATCCTCGACCACAGCCGACGGCACGGGCGCACCACCCGTGCCGTCGCCGAGGAGTTCCTGGACCGTCGCTGGCCCGACCTGGTGCGCTGGCACCGGTGGCTGGCCCGGGCCCGCGACCTCGACGGCAACGGCCGCATCGCGCTCTACCACGGCTGGGAATCCGGCATGGACAACTCGCCCCGGTGGGACGCGGCGTACGCCAACGTCGTCGCGGGGGCGGTGCCGACGTTCCGGCGCGAGGACCTCGCCCATGTCGGCGACGCGAGTCAGCGGCCCACCGACGCCGAGTACGCCCGCTACCTGTGGCTGCTCGAGGAGATGAAGGAGGTGCGCTACGACGACGACGCCCTGGCCACGGCCATGAGCTTCGCCGTCGAGGACGTGTTCGTCAGTGCCGTGTTCGCGCTGGCGTGCGAGGTGCTCGCCGTCATCGGGGAGGAGCATTCGCGCCCGAATGCGGACGTGCGTGAGCTGCACGAGTACGCGGACCGGTTCCGTCGCGGCGTGCTCGACACCACCGATCCGCGTACCGGCGCCGCCAAGGACTTCGACCTGCGCAGCGGCCGCTGGATGGCCACCGACACGATCGCGATGTTCGCGCCGTTGCTGTGCGGGGGTCTGCCCCGCGGCACCGAACGGGCCCTGTTGCGCACCTTCGAGGGCCCGAAGTTCTGCGGGCACCCCGACCTGCGCTACGCCGTGCCACCCTCGACGTCCCCCGTCTCCCGGGACTTCCGTTCGCGCGAGTACTGGCGGGGACCGGTGTGGCCGGTGATGACGTGGCTGTTCTCGTGGACGTTCGCCCGCCGCGGCTGGGCGGAGCGCGCCCATCTGCTGCGAGCGGAGGGCTTGCGGCAGGCGAGCGACGGCTCGTTCGCGGAGTACTACGAGCCGTTCACCGGCGAGCCGCTCGGCAGCATGCAGCAGTCGTGGACCGCGGCCGCGGTGCTGGACTGGCTGGGCTGAGCCGCCCGGGCCGGCAGCCGCGCGCCCGCCTGTCGGCCGCGTCGGCACTCGACGCGGCGAACGACCGAGGGTTGCGCGGCTGCCGGACGGATCACCGGTCGCTCACAACGCCCCCAGTGCCTCGCAGGCCTTGCGAACTCCCTCACCGTAGGCCGGATCGGCCTGCGTGCAGTTGGCGATGTGCCGTTCGATCGTCGTCACCGATGCCCCGGTGATCGCGCGCGCGGTGTTCTCGAACAGCACGGTCTGCTGCTCGGCGGTCATGGCGCGGAACAGGATCCCGGGCTGCTCGAAATAGTTGTCGTCGTCTGCGCGGTAGTCGAATCGGTCCGCGACGGCACCGACGGTCAGCGGCGGGTCGGCGTACCCGCGTTGCTCCTGGAATCGGCCGTACGAGTTCGGCTCGATGCTCGGGACGCTGCCCTGGTTGCCGTCCACCCGCATCGCGCCGTCGCGGTGGAAGGAGTTCACGTGGGCGGCGGCCCGGGGGCAGTTCACCGGGATCTGGTGGTGGTTGACGCCGAGCCGGTAGCGTGCGGCGTCCCCGTACGAGAAGAGCCGGCCCTGCAGCATCCGGTCGGGCGAGAACCCGATGCCCGGGACGACGTTCGCAGGGGAGAACGCGGCCTGCTCGACGTCGGCGTGGTAGTTGTCCGGGTTGCGGTTCAGCTCCAGCTCCCCCACCTCGAGGAGCGGATAGTCCTTCTTGGACCACACCTTGGTCAGGTCGAACGGGTGGTAGCGGTAGGTCGCCGCGTCGGCCTCGGGCATGATCTGCACGTACAGCGTCCATTTCGGGTGGTTCCCGGCCTCGATCGCCTCGTACAGGTCCCGCTGGGCGGATTCGCGGTCGCCGGCGATCACGGCCGCGGCCTCCTCGTCGGTGAGGTTCCGGATGCCCTGCTGGGTGCGGAAGTGGAACTTCACCCACGACCGGGCGCCCGCGGCATCGACGAACGAGAAGGTGTGCGAACCGAATCCGTGCATGTGCCGGTAGCCGTCGGGGATGCCGCGGTCGGACATCACGATCGTGATCTGGTGCAGGGCTTCCGGCAGATTGGTCCAGAAGTCCCAGTTGTTCTCGGGGTCGCGAAGGTTGGTCCGCGGATCGCGCTTCACGGCATGGTTGAGGTCGGGGAACTTGAGCGGATCGCGGAAGAAGAACACCGGGGTGTTGTTGCCGACGATGTCCCAGTTGCCCTCCTCGGTGTAGAAGCGGACGGCGAAGCCGCGGATGTCGCGTTCCGCGTCGGCGGCGCCGCGCTCGCCGGCGACGGTGGAGAACCGGACGAACACCTCGGTCTGCTTGCCGATCTCGGAGAACAGCGCGGCCCGGGTGTGCCGCGTGATGTCGTGGGTGACGCGGAAGGTGCCGAACGCGCCGGAACCCTTTGCATGCATGCGCCGTTCGGGGATCACCTCACGGTCGAAGTGCGCGAGCTTCTCGAGGAACCACACGTCCTGGAGGAGCATGGGTCCGCGGGCCCCGGCCGTGAGACTGTTCTGGTTGTCCGGCACAGGTGCGCCGGCAGCGGTGGTGAGTCCGTTGTGGTCGGTCATCGATCACTCCTGTCTGGTCACCCCGGTGGGGTGAACGTCTCTGCGCTCAGCAGTGTTTCGTGCGGAGCAGTGTCCCGTCGTCTCAATTTGACACGCACACTCGGAATCAGAGGGTGATGCCGAATTCTCGGATCTTGCGGTAGATCGTCGCCCGCGACATGCCGAGGGCCTTCGCGGCGGCCACCTTGTCGCCGCCGTGCAGCGCCAGCGCCTCCACGATCGCGTCCCGCTCGAGGGACTCGAGCCGGGTCAGACTCCGGCGGGTCGTCGCCCGGCACTCGGCGGGCAGGTCGGCCGGCTCGACGGTCCCGGATCGCCGCCGCCGGCAGAGCTCGTCGAGGACGCCGCGCAGATGGGTCACGTTGCCGCTCCACGACAGCCGCATGAGCTGGTTCGCCGCGGCCGGGGAGAGCGTGAGGCCGGAGGCGCCGGCGGCGTCGAGCAGGAACCGGACCAGGTCGGGCACGTCCTCGAGTCGATGCCGCAGCGGGGGAACGGAGATCGTCTTCGGGAAGAGGCGGAGCAGCGCGTGGGTGTCGCTCTGCCCCTGCGGCGGCTGCATGGTCAGGGCGACCCACGGCGCGGGCGCGCGCGTGTCCTGGGCGACGGCCTGCAGGAACGACTCGAGCGCCGCGAACTGGTCGTCGCCGAGGACGTGGGCGTGCAGCACGGCGAGGTCGCCACCGTCGTCGAGGGTCGCAGCCGCGCGTTCGGGCAGCTCGTCGCCGTCGAGCTGGACCGCGTCGAGGACCGTCAGGGCGTGCCCGGACCGGACGTGGTCGTGCGCCGCCTGGATCAGGGCGGCCTTCCCGACGCCCGGCTCACCGTCGAGGACGAGCCATTCGCCGCGCCGGCACGCCTCGACGACGCCTTCGACGGTGCGCTGCCACTGGGCGCTGCGGCCGGCCAGGGCGCGCGGCGCGGGTGGGGCGACGGCCCGGGTGGACCGGCTCCGGGCGACCTGTTCCTTGATCCGCACGACCCCGCCGGCGAGCCGGTCGTCGACGAAGGTGGGCTGGTAGGACAGCCGGGCCGTGGTCCCGCTCGGCAGGTCGGCGAGCAGGGTGAACGGCTCGTGCCGTCCCCGCGCGTCGCGGGTCCGGTCGATGATCGCGGCCTGGTCGCGCGAGTCGAACCGCTGCTGGGTGAGGGCGTTCATCATCAGGACCTCGTCGCCGATCGCGATGACCGGACGGCCCGAGTGCTGGCATGCCGCGTGGTAGTCGTGCAGCAGCGCCCGGTCCAGCTCGTTGGCGTCCTCGAGGATCCGCTCCCGGATGCGGGTGGCGGCGAGCTTGGCGAACGAGAGCAGCAGCGAGTTCGTGTTCTCGGCCTCGGTGGTCAGGTCCACCACGCCGAGCAGGGCCCCGGTGACGGGATGGGTCACGAGTGCGCCCGCGCAGGAGAACTTGCGCAGATGCCCGCTGTAGTGCTCGTCGCCCCGGATGAGCAGCGGCGCGCCGACCTCGAGCGCGGTGCCGATGCCGTTGGTGCCGACCTGGGACTCGGAGTACCGGAACCCCGGTGCGAGGTGGACCCGGTCCAGCGCGCCGAGCAGGCGACGGTCGCCGCCGTAACGGCTGAGCACGGTGCCCTTGCCGTCGGTGAGGATCAGGCTCACCGGTTCGTTCTCGATCTCCGCCGCCAACGCGCGCAGCACCGGCCGGGCCGCCCGGGTGAGGACGGTGTCGGTGGGAAGGGCTTCGACGTAGTCCGCGGCCGGGCGATCGGCGTCGACCTTGGCCTCCCGGGAACGCACCCAGGACACCCGCAGCCAGTTGCGGACCCGCCGATCGCCGAGATCGGGGAAGTCGCCCGCACGGACCGATTCGCCCGATTCCTGAAGCGAATGCCCGTCCCGGGACCCGCTCCGGTTGTGTTCACCCACCTCGATCTCCCGGTCGTCCGGAGTTGTCACGCCACCTTCTCCTCGGATCTCGCAAGAGCAAAGGTAATCACATCGATTGTGACCTGAGTCTCACATTGAGACAGATCGGGGTTGCACACCGGGGTTGTATCGGCACCCACACCCCACCGTCCACGGCTGGCACAGAGCCGGCTCCCGATCCAGGAGGCGCACATTGAGTAGGCAGAGCCTGACCAAGGCCCATGCAAAGATCACCGAGCTGACGTGGGAACCGACGTTCGCGACGCCGGCCACCCGCTTCGGCACCGACTACACGTTCGAGAAGGCCCCCAAGAAGGACCCTCTCAAGCAGATCATGCGGTCCTACTTCCCCATGGAGGAGGAGAAGGACAACCGGGTCTACGGCGCGATGGACGGCGCGATCCGCGGCAACATGTTCCGCCAGGTCCAGCAGCGCTGGCTGGAGTGGCAGAAGCTGTTCCTCTCGATCATCCCGTTCCCGGAGATCTCCGCGGCCCGCGCGATGCCGATGGCCATCGACGCGGTGCCCAACCCCGAGATCCACAACGGTCTCGCGGTGCAGATGATCGACGAGGTCCGGCACTCGACGATCCAGATGAACCTCAAGAAGCTCTACATGAACAACTACATCGATCCCGCCGGGTTCGACATGACCGAGAAGGCGTTCGCGAACAACTACGCGGGCACCATCGGCCGGCAGTTCGGGGAGGGCTTCATCACCGGTGACGCGATCACCGCGGCCAACATCTACCTGACCGTGGTCGCGGAGACCGCCTTCACGAACACCCTGTTCGTGGCGATGCCCGACGAGGCCGCCGCCAACGGTGACTACCTGCTGCCCACCGTGTTCCACTCGGTGCAGTCCGACGAGTCGCGCCACATCTCCAACGGCTACTCGATCCTGCTCATGGCCCTGGCCGACGAGCGGAACCGGCCGCTGCTCGAACGCGACCTGCGCTACGCCTGGTGGAACAACCACTGCGTGGTCGACGCCGCGATCGGCACGTTCATCGAATACGGCACCAAGGACCGCCGCAAGGACCGCGAGAGCTACGCCGAGATGTGGCGGCGGTGGATCTACGACGACTACTACCGCAGCTACCTGCTCCCCCTCGAGAAGTACGGGCTCACCATTCCGCACGATCTCGTCGAGGAGGCGTGGAAGCGCATCACCGAGAAGGGTTACGTCCACGAGGTGGCCCGGTTCTTCGCCACGGGCTGGCCGGTGAACTACTGGCGGATCGACGCCATGACCGACGCGGACTTCGAGTGGTTCGAGGAGAAGTACCCCGGCTGGTACTCCAAGTTCGGCAAGTGGTGGGAGAACTACAACCGCCTCGCCTACCCCGGCCGCAACAAGCCGATCGCGTTCGAGGAAGTCGGATACCAGTACCCGCACCGCTGCTGGACCTGCATGGTGCCGGCCCTGGTCCGCGAGGACATGGTCGTGGAGAAGGTCGACGACCAGTGGCGGACCTACTGCTCGGAGACGTGCTACTGGACCGACGCGGTCGCCTTCCGCGGTGAGTACGAGGGCCGGCCCACGCCGAACATGGGCCGTCTCACCGGTTTCCGGGAATGGGAGACCCTGCACCACGACAAGGATCTCGCCGACATCGTGCAGGACCTCGGGTATGTGCGCGACGACGGCAAGACCCTCGTCGGCCAGCCGCACCTCGATCTCGACCCGAAGAAGATGTGGACCCTCGACGACGTGCGGGGCAACACCTTCCAGAGCCCGAACGTCCTGCTGAACCAGATGACGGACGAGGAGCGCGCAGCGCACATCGCGGAGTACCGCGCCGGCGCCACGCCGCTCTGACACCGGGCCCGGCGGGCGGCGCCGCACCACATCCGGCGCCGCCCGCCGACACCACCAGCACAGAAATTCACGAGCCCAGGAGACACCCCCGTGGCCGACACGCACCGTATCAACTTCGAGCCCGTCGACATCGAGATGGAGGTCGGCGAGGACGAGTACATCCTCGACGCCGCCTTCCGGCAGGGCATCCACCTGATGCACGGCTGCCGCGAGGGTCGCTGCTCGGCCTGCAAGTCCTTCGTCCTCGACGGCGACATCCAGATGGAGGACTACTCGACGTTCGCCTGCAACGACGCCGAGACCGACGAGGGGCACGTGCTGCTCTGCCGTTCGACGGCCTACAGCGACTGCACCATCGAACTGCTCAACTTCGACGAGGACGAACTCCTGGGTGGTATCCCCATCCAGGAGGTGCGCACCCGGATCACCGCGATCGAGCCGATGACCAAGGACATCGTGTCGCTGCAACTGCAGCCCGTCGAACCCACGGAGTACGACTTCAAACCGGGTCAGTACTCGGACCTGCAGATACCGGGAACCGAGGAACATCGGTCGTTCTCCATGGCGACGACCCGATCGACGCCGGGACACGTCGAGTTCCTCGTCAAGAAGTACCCCGGCGGAAAGTTCGCCGGCCTGCTCGAGGACGGTATCGCGGTGGGCGACGAGATCGCGCTCACCGGGCCCTACGGATCCTTCACCATCAAGGACGGTCACGTCCTGCCGATCGTCTTCATCGGCGGCGGCGCAGGCATGGCCCCGATCCTCTCGCTCCTGCGGCACCTGAGCGAGACCGGCAGCACGCGACCCGTCCGGTTCTACTACGGTGCCCGCACGCCGGCCGATCTGTTCTACGTCGACGAGATCCTCGAACTGGGAAAGACGTTGACGGACTTCGTGTTCACGCCCTGTCTCTCGGAGTCGTCGGAGCCGGCACCGTCCGGCCTGCCGGACGTCGAGGAGGGCAACGTCACCGACGTCGTGGGCCGCCGCGAACCGGAGATCCACCGGTGCGAAGTCTACCTGTGCGGGCCACCGCCCATGGTCGACGCGGCTCTGGAACTGCTCGAGGTGCACAACACCCCGAAGGACCAGATCTTCTACGACAAGTTCACCAGCCCGGCCTTCGAGTAGGCGCCGTAGGAAACCACACCGCTCCTTCACCGACAGAAGTGAGATACGAGATGACCGCAACCACCGAGTCCAAGCAACGCAGTTTCCCGAAGATCGAGTTCACCGACTCCGAGGCCGGCGCGCTGGAGTTCCCCAGCTCCCGCAGCCGCACCTTCACCTACTACACGCCCGCCAAGAAGCGCTCGACGATGTACGAGGACGTCACCGTCGACGTGCAGCCCGATCCCGAACGGCACCTGTCGCAGGGCTGGATCTACGGCTTCGGCGACGGGCCGGGCGGATACCCCAAGGAATGGACGACCGCGAAGTCGTCGAACTGGCACGCCTTCCTCGACCCCAACGAGGAATGGGACCAGACGATCTACCGCAACAACGCGGCGGTCGTGCGCCAGGTGGACCTGTGCCTGCAGAACGCCAAGCGTGCCCGCGCCTACGACGGCTGGAACACGCCGTGGCTGAAGTTCATCGAGCGCAATCTCGGCGCCTGGATGCACGCGGAGAACGGTCTGGCGCTGCACGTGTTCACCTCCATCCAGCGCTCCGGCCCCACGAACATGATCAACACCGCGGTGGCGGTCAACGCGGCGCACAAGATGCGGTTCGCGCAGGACCTGGCGCTGTTCAACCTCGACCTGTCCGAGGCCGGGATCCCGTTCGAGGGGGCCGCCCACCGGGAGGTCTGGCAGTCCGCGCCGGAATGGCAGCCCACCCGCGAGGTCGTCGAGCGGCTGACCGCGGTGCCGGACTGGTGCGAGCTGCTCTTCGCCACCAACATCGTCTTCGAGCAGCTCGTCGGCTCGCTGTTCCGCACCGAACTGATCATGCAGATCGCCGCCCGCAACGGCGACTACATCACGCCGACGATCGTCGGCACCGGAGAGCACGACTACGACCGGGATCTCGCCTACACGCGCAACCTCTTCCGGATGCTCGTCCGCGACGAGCAGCACGGGGAGTCGAACAAGGAGTTGTTCGGGACATGGCTGGCGACGTGGGTGCCGCGCTGCCTCGACGCGGCCCGCGCCCTGCAGCCGATCTGGTCCCAGCCGGCGGACAAGGCGGTCACGTTCGCCTCCAGCCTCGACGCCGCCGAGGCGAAGTTCCGTTCCCTGCTCGAGGATCTCGGGCTCGACATCCCGAAGGAGTTGGACCAGTGAGCATGCAATTCGGATCGGCCACCGAGTTCTCCAACATGTGTGGCGTCACCCTGATGAACACCCCGATCGGACGTGTCGTCGCCGACGTCATGGGCGCCAAGGAGGGAGTGGAGCTGACGGAGTACCCGTCGATGATCCGCGTCGACGGCGTGAACCGCCTCGAATTCGACTACGCCGAGCTCACCGACGCCCTCGGTGAGGACTTCGACGGATCGATCTTCGAGGAGATCAGCTCCACCCACTACGGGCGCATGGTGCATCTCGACGACAAGACCATGCTCTTCGCCAGTCCCGAGGACGCCGCCGAGTACATCGGATTCGATCTCACGGCGCACTGACCGCAGCCGTCCGGGCCCGCCCGCCGGGCCCGGACGGCTCCCGATCCACCACCGGCACACGACAGAACGAGGGAAGCGATGTACGAGAAGGACGGCCAGCAGTACTTCATCGTGGACGGCCACGTGCACATCTGGGACGGCCGCGAGTCGAACCAGAAGAACGTGCACGGACGGCAGTTCATCGACTGCTTCTACGACTACCACAAGAACCTCAGCCCCGAGGAGGAGGTGTGGGACTACGACACCTACACCTACTACGGTGGCGAACGCCTCATGAAGGACCTCTTCGTGGACGGGCACGTGGATCATGCGATCTTCCAGGCCACCCTGCTGAGCGAGTTCTACCACAACGGGTTCGGGCAGACCGAGGAGGCGTTCGAGCTCACCCGCAAGCACCCGGACAAGCTCACCTACAACCACGCCTACGACCCCCGCCACGGCGAGGCCGGACTCGAGCAGCTGCGCCGGGACGCCGAGCGGATGAACCTTCAGGGCGTCAAGCTGTACACCGCCGAATGGCACGGTGACTCCCGCGGATACAAGCTCGACGACCCGTGGTCGAGGCGTTACCTCGAGGAGTGCATCGAGCTGGGCATCAAGAACATCCACGTGCACAAGGGCCCGACCATCCGCCCGCTCGACCGGGACGCCTTCGACGTCGCCGACGTGGACAAGGTCGCCACCGACTACCTCGAGCTGCGGTTCGTCGTCGAGCACGTGGGCCTGCCCCGGCTCGAGGACTTCTGCTGGATCGCGACCCAGGAATCGAACGTGTACGGCGGTCTGGCCGTGGCGATTCCGTTCATCCACACCCGCCCCCGGTACTTCGCCCAGATCATCGGCGAACTGCTCTACTGGCTCGGCGAGGACAAGATCCTGTTCTCCAGCGACTACGCGCTGTGGACACCGAAGTGGCTGATCGAGAAGTTCGTGGACTTCCAGATCCCCGAGGACATGACCGAATACGCGCCGATCACGATCGAGCAGAAGAAGAAGATCCTCGGTCTCAACGCCGCGGCGCTCTACGACATCGACGTTCCGGAACACCTGCGGCTGCCCGAGCCCGCCGGACAGGAGGGCGTGGAGGTGGCGGCGGGAGCTCGAGAGGCGGTGTCGTCGTGACGGCCGCACCGGTGTCGGGCAGCGACGTGCTCGCCGCGCTCGGCACCGTGGTCGACCCCGAACTGGACGAGCCGATCACCGATCTCGGTTTCGTGCGGTCGGTGGTGCTCGACGACGACGGGGTCACCGTGCACCTGCGGCTGCCCACCGCGTTCTGTTCACCGAACTTCGCGTACCTCATGGCCTCCGACGCTCAGGACGCGCTGCGCGCGATCGAGGGCATCGGCGAGGTGCGGATCCTGCTGGACGACCACCACGACAGCGCCAAGATCAACGCGGGGCTCGCCGCCGACGCCGGCTACCGGGGCACCTTCGGGTCCGAGGCGGAGGAGAACCTCGACGAGTTGCGCCGCACGTTCCGGCGCAAGGCGCACCTCGCCGCGCTGGAGCGCTGCCTCGAATCCCTGTTGCAGCACTCGTCCCTCACCGTCGACGACATCCCGTCGCTCACCCTGAGCGACCTGCCGCCGGGCCGGCACAAGTCGGCGCTGATGCGGCGACGGTTCGACATCGGCCTGAGCCTGTGCCCGGCCGGCCGGGTGTTCGTCGACGACGACGGGCGGCCGATCCCCCACGAGGCGGTGCCGATGCGGCTGCGTTTCGCGAAGTCCGTGCGGATCTCCATGGAGGGGAACGCGCATTTCTGCCGGGGCCTGCTGGCCACCCGGTACGCCGACGACGGCGAATCGGCAGCGCCCCGGGTCGCCGACGTCCGTTGTTCCGAAATCGTCAGGAGAGTGTCATGAAGGCCGTGCAGGTCGTGGGTTACCACACCAAGCTTCAACTCGACGACATCCCCGAGCCGAAGGTCGAAGGCCCGCTCGACGTCATCGTCCGCATCGGCGGGGCGGGGGTGTGCCGCACCGACATCCATATCCTCGAGGGACAGTGGGCCGAGAAGAGCGGCGTCGTCCTGCCGTACACCATCGGCCACGAGAACGCCGGCTGGGTGCATGCCGTCGGCGACGCGGTCACCAACGTCGCCGTCGGTGACAAGGTCATCCTCCACCCCCTCATCACGTGCGGGCTCTGCCGCGCGTGCCGGTTCGGCGACGACGTGCACTGCGAGAACAGCCAGTTCCCCGGCATCGACACCCACGGCGGCTACGCCGAGTACCTGCGCACCACCGCGCGCAGCGTGGTCCGGATCGACGACTCGCTCGAGCCGTCCGACGTCGCGGCGCTCGCCGACGCCGGGCTCACGGCCTACCACGCCGTCGCGAAGGCGGCGCGTGCGACGCGGCCCGGCGACGTGTGCGTCATGATCGGCGCCGGCGGTCTCGGCCACATCGGCATCCAGGTGCTCAAGGCGATCTCCGCGGCCACCCTGATCGTGGTGGACCGCAATCCGGCCGCGGTCGCCCTGGCCGTCGAGATCGGCGCCGACCACGGCATCGTCGCCGACGGCACCCACGTGCAGCAGATCCTGGAACTGACCGGCGGGCGCGGCGCCGAAGCCGTCGTGGACTTCGTCGGGGAGGGCGGCGCCACGAAGGACGGTGTCGCGATGCTGCGCCGCGCCGGCAACTACTACGTCGTCGGCTACGGCGAGAACATCGACGTGCCCACGATCGACGTGATCTCCACCGAGATCAACTTCGTCGGCAACCTCGTCGGCTCCTACAACGACCTGCAGGAGCTCATGGTCCTCGCCGCGCAGGGCAAGGTCGCGCTGCACACGACCAAGTACCCGCTCGAACAGTTCCAGCAGGCGATCGAAGACCTCGACGCGGGACGGGTCCGCGGCCGCGCGATCCTGGTCCCCTGAACCGCATCCACCGGTCGGCACGAAAGGAAACCCAGTCATGGCAAAGGATCTGCGGTTCGCTCAGGAAGCACGCACCCTGCTCGAGTACGGCGTCAACGCCCTCGCCGACGCGGTCAAGGTGACGCTCGGTCCGAAGGGCCGCAACGCGGTGCTCGAAAAGCTCACCGGCCCACCCACCATCACCAACGACGGCGTCACGATCGCCCGGGAGATCCAGCTGCGGGACCCGTTCGCCAACATGGGTGCGCAGCTGGTCAAGGAAGTGGCGATGAAGACCAACGGCGTGGTCGGTGACGGCACCACCACCGCGACGGTGCTCGCGCAGGCCATGGTCCGCGAGGGCCTGCGCGCCGTCGATGCCGGCGCGAACCCGATGCGGGTGCGCCGCGGCATCGAACGCACCGTTCCCGTCGTCGTCGAGGCGCTGCGCGACCGGTCCGTGCCGGTGGAGGACCGCGCGGACCTGCGGCGCGTCGCGACGCTCGCCGCCAGCGACGACGAGTCCATCGGCGAGGCCATCGCCGAGGCCGTCTCGTACGTCGGCAGGTCCGGCATCGTCACCACCGAGGAGAGCGACACCCTCGGGATGTCGGTGAGCGTCGTCGACGGCATCGAATTCGACCACGGCTACATCTCCGGCTACATGGTCACCGACCCGGAACGCATGGAAGCGGTCCACGACAATCCGCTGATCCTGCTCACCAACAAGAAGATCAGCCAGGTGCAGGACATCATGCCGAGCATCGAGGCCGCCAAACGCGCCGACCGGCCCCTCGTCGTGCTCGCCGAGGACGTCGACGGCCCCGCCCTGCAGCTCCTCGTCGGCGGCAACATGCACAAGACGATGCAGTCCGTCGTCGTACGCGCGCCCGGATTCGGTCACCGGCGGGTCGCCGAGTTGCAGGACCTCGCGGTGGCGCTGGGCGGGCACGTGATCGCCAAGGACACCGGCGTCGAGCTGTCCGAGGTGACACGCGAGCATCTCGGGTCCTGCGACCGCATCACCGTCACCGAGAACGAGACCACCATCGTCGGCGGCCACGGCGACGCGAAGCTGCTCGAGGCCCGGATCGCGCAGCTCGAGACGCAGCTGGACCGCGCCCGGATCGACGCCGACCAGGACAGCCTCCAGCTGCGCATCGCCCGGCTCACCGGGCGGGTCGCGGTCATCCGGGTGGGCGGCGCCACGAGCGTCGAACTCAAGGAGCGCATGCTGCGCGTCGAGGACGCCCTCGCCGCCACCCGGGCCGCCCTCGAGGACGGCATCGTCGCCGGCGGCGGCACCGCGCTCGGTCAGGCGCACCGCGCGCTGGCCGATCTCGAGTTGCCCGGCGACGAGGCCATCGGCCGGGACGTCGTGCGGCGGGCCCTGCCCGAGCCGCTGCGGTGGATCGCGGTCAATGCCGGCTTCGACGGCGACGAGGTCGTCGATGTCGTCGCGGGCCTGCCGTCGGGGCACGGCTTCGACGCCCTGACCGGTGAGTACGGCGACATGTTCGACGAGGGCATCGTCGACCCCCTCAAGGTCACGCGCGCCGCGCTCGAGAGCGCCGCGTCCATCGCGGCGCTGCTCATCACCACCGAGACCGCGATCGTGGAGGAGGTCGTCGGCAATCCCGGCGCGATCCACGCGCCCGGCTTCGGGGACCTGGCCGAGGGCATGGTCCGCCCGTCCAACATCTACTGAGCGCGGGGGGACGGTCTCGGCGGCGGCCGGGCCCCGTCGGTCGCTTCCCTCCGGGGCGACCGGCCGCCGCCGTGTCCACCCGGCAGAATCGGAGTACGCAATGATCTTCATCGTGGTCAAGTTCCGGGTCCGTCCCGAGTACCGGGACGACTGGCTTTCGCTCACAAGGGAATTCACCGAGGCGACCCGGGCCGAACCCGGAAACCTGTGGTTCGAGTGGTCCCGCAGCGTGGACGATCCGTCCGAGTACGTGCTCGTCGAGGCGTTCCGCGACGGCGAGGCCGGCGCCGCGCACGTCGGTGCCGACCACTTCCGCAAGGGACTCGACGCCATGCGCCCCGCGCTGAGCGAGACGCCGAGGATCCTCAACACCGAGCTCCCTGGCGTCGAGTGGGCCCGCATGGGTGAACTCGAGATGGCCGGCTGAGGCGGTCACCGCTCCGTCGCGCGCACGAGCAGGCGCAGTTCCGCGCCGAGGGTGCACGCCCGCGGCAGATCGACGGGCCCGTTCTCACGCAGCTCGGTGGTCAGGCGCGTGACCCGGGCGATCGCGTCCGGGACTCGCGCCTGCCACCGCGCCAGGACCTCGTCGACGTCCGCCGGGCCGGTCGGCGCGCCGTCCCGGCGCAGGATCGCGGCGACGAGACCGTGGTGGCGATCGGCGAGTTCGTCCCGCGCGGTGGCGATCGCCGTGCTGTCCCACCAGGTGTGGGATCCGGTGGACAGGTCCGGTGACATCCCCTCGATCCCGAGCAGCGATCCCGTGGCGGCGTGCACCCGGGCGACGAGGCGGGCCGGGCAGTCCAGCGTGTGCGCGGTGTCGACCAGGGCCGGGCACTCGGCGAGAAACCGGAAGTCGGGGCCGTCGCCCGGCGCGGCGTCTGCGAGCAGATCCTCGACCCCGGCACGCAGCCGCGCGATCTCGGCGGTCACGTCGAGCGGCGACGGCCGCAGCCGCAGGATCCACGAGGCCGCATGCTCGACGAATCCCTGCACGGCGCCGAGCCGCTCCCAGCGGTCGGCGCCGTCGCGTGCCTCGGCCCACCACCGGTCGGTGTCGAACACCGCCCGGATCACCGCGTACGCCCGGGCGACCGCCGGGGTGCGCACCCCGAGCCGTTCCTCGAGCTGATAGATCATCCCCGGACCGACGTGGTCGACGAGATCGGAGGCGATCCGGGTCGCGACGATCTCGCGGCGCAGGGGATGGTCCCGGATCTCGTCCCGCAGCACGGCGCGCATGCCGGCGGGGAAGTACTCGAGGGCGACGTCGGCGAAGACGGGGTCGTCGGGCACGTCCGACTCGAGCAGATCCCGGCACACGACGTTCTTCGACCGGGCGAGCAGCACCGCGATCTCCGGCCTGGTCAACCCGCGGCCGGCGCCGGCGCGGGCGGCCAGTTCCTGCACGGTGGGCAGCACCTCGGTGCTGCGCCGGAGTCCGCCGCCGGTCTCGAGGTGGATGATGAGCCGCTCGTGCCTGCCGAGCAGCCGGGCCGCGCGCGAGACGGCGAGTCCGAGCGCCACCGCCTGGTCCCGGTTCGTGCGCAGCACCGTCCGGGCCACCTCGTCGCGGGCGTCGTCGAGCAGCCGGTTGCGTTCCTCGAGGGTCAGACCTCCCCTGCGCCGGGCGGATTCGAGGGCGATCTTCAGGTTCACCTCGGCGTCGGAGGTGGCCACGCCGGCCGCGTTGTCGATGAAGTCCGCATTGACGCGCCCGCCCGCGGCCGCGAACTCGATGCGGGCCCGCTGCGTGAAACCGAGGTTCCCGCCCTCGCCGACGACGCGGCACCGCAGCTGCGAGGCGTCGACACGGACGGGGTCGTTTGCCGGATCCGCTGCTTCGGTGTGGCTTTCGGAGGATGCCTTGACGTAGGTGCCGACGCCGCCGTTCCAGAGCAGATCCACCGGGGCCGTCAGCAGCGCCTTGATCAACTCGTCCGGGGTGGTGGTCGGGTGGGACAGTCCGAGCAGGCGCCGTGCCGGTTCCGGGACGGTGACGGACTTCGCGGAGCGCGGCCACACGCCGCCCCCGGCGGAGAGGATGTCGCGGTCGAAGTCGTCCCAGCTCGATCCGGGAAGCTCGAACAGCCGCCGGCGCTCCGCGTAGGCACGGGCGGTGTCCGGGTCGGGGTCGAGGAAGATGTGCCGGTGGTCGAAGGCGCCGACGAGGCGCAGGTGCGGCGAGAGCAGCATCCCGTTGCCGAACACGTCGCCGGACATGTCCCCGATCCCCACCGCCGTCACCTCGGTGGTCTCGACGTCGATGCCGAGGTCGGTGAAGTGCTCGCGGACCGCGACCCACGCGCCGCGCGCGGTGATGCCCATCGCCTTGTGGTCGTATCCGCTCGATCCGCCCGAGGCGAAGGCGTCGCCGAGCCAGTAGTCGTACTCCGCGGCGATGGAGTTCGCCAGGTCGGAGAACCGGGCCGTGCCCTTGTCCGCGGCCACCACCAGATAGGCGTCGTCCCCGCCGTGGACGACGGTGCGGTCCGGATGCACGATCCGACCGTCGACGATGTTGTCGGCGAGGTCGAGCATTCCCCGGACGAACGTCGAATATGCCTGGGCGGGAGAAATATCCGGGTTTCTGCGGACGAACGCGCCCTTGGCGCCGACGGGGACGATGGGGGCGTTCTTCACGACCTGGGTCTTCATCAGACCGAGGACCTCGGTGCGGTAGTCCTCCGGACGGTCCGAGAACCGCAGCCCCCCGCGGGCGACGGTGCCGCTCCGCACGTGGATGCCCTCCACGTCGTCCGAGTGGACGAAGATCTCGCGGTGCGGAACGACCGGTCCGGGGTCGGCCAGACGGGCGGAATCGAGCATGAATGCCCCGTACGGTTTCGCCGCACCGCGATCGTCGCGCTGGTACCAGTTGGTGCGCACGGTGGCGGTGACGAACGACTCGAGGCTGCGCAGGATGCGGTCCTCGTCGAGGCTTTCCGCCGCGCCGCGCCGTTCGGCGAGCGCCTGTCCGGCGGCGACGTCCCGATCGTGCCGGTCCGGGTCGAAGCGCGCGGCGAAGCAGGCGACGAGTGCCTCGACGAATCCGGCATGCCGGCAAAGCGTGTCGACGACGTACCGTTCCGACATGATCAGTCCCGCCTGGCGGGCGAAGCGGGCGGCGGCGCGGACCAGGGCGATGTCCCGCACGCCCACCTCGGCGACGACGGCGAGGCGGGAGTACCCGTCGACGACAGTGCGGCCCTGTGCGTGGGCGTCGAAGACCGCCGCCACCCGGCGCGGCGAACCCGGTTCCCACTCCGGGGGCGTGACGAACGCGAATCGATGCACCCGGCGGTCCGCGTCGCCGGTGGTCAGGAGTTCGTGATCGTCGATCCGCAGGCCGAAGTGCTCGAACGTGTGGACGGAGTCGGCGAGCAGCGGGTCCCGGCCCGGCCATCGCATGACGGCACAGGCGGTGCCGTCGGAGGACGAGTCCTCCACGAACAGCAGTGCCGGTCCGGCATCCTGTGCGCGCGCGAGGCGCCGCGCGGCCCCGGCGACGTCGGTGGGCGCCGGTTCGTACGGGTGCGTGGGGGCGGTGGTCATCGGTATGTCCTTTCGGTCACCCGGTGTGGGCCGTGGTGTGCCGCCAGTCTGCGGCGGACCGCCGAGAACGGACATGTACTCGATGTCCATGTAGACGGCTGAACTTGTACTCGAGGTCCATCAGAAACCCGGGTCTGCGCTCCTACAGTTCGAGGAAACCGACGAAGGGAGAAGGACATGACCGCAGTCGAACTCGTACGGGGTGGCCCCGGGCTCGAGCAGGCACGTCGCATCGTGACGGAGATCCCGGGACCCCGGTCCCGCGAGCTGGCGCAGCGCCGCGCCGCCGCGCTGCCGGCGGGCCTGGCCAGCGGCGCCGAGATCTACGCGGCCGCCGGGGGCGGGGGTGTGCTCGTCGACGTGGACGGGAACTCCTTCATCGACCTCGGCTCCGGCATCGCCGTCACCACCGTCGGCAACTCCGCGCCGCGGGTCGTCGAACGCGCCACCGCACAACTGCAGCAGTTCACCCACACCTGCTTCCTCGCCACCCCCTACGAGCCGTACATCGAGGTCGCCGAGGCCCTCAACCGGCTGACCCCGGGCACGCACGCCAAGCGCACGGCCCTGTTCAACACCGGCAGCGAGGCCGTCGAGAACGCCGTGAAGTACGCCCGCGCGGCGACCGGCCGGTCTGCCGTGGTCACGTTCGACCACGCCTTCCACGGCCGCACGCTGATGACGATGACCATGACGGCGAAGAACCAGCCCTACAAGCACTCCTTCGGCCCGTTCGCCCCGGAGGTCTACCGCGCGCCGATGGCCTACCCCTACCGGTGGCCGAGCGGGCCCGACCGCGCCGCGGACGAGGCGTTCGAGCAGTTCCGGCTGCTCGTCGACGCCCAGATCGGCGCGGACCAGGTGGCGTGCGTCGTCGTCGAACCCATCCAGGGCGAGGGTGGGTTCATCGTCCCCGCCGACGGCTTCCTGCGGCGCGTCGCCGACTTCTGCCGGGACCGCGGCATCCTCGTCGTCGCCGACGAGGTCCAGACCGGAATCGCCCGCACCGGAGCGTGGTTCGCGTGTGAGCACGAGGGCCTCGTGCCGGATCTGATCGTCACGGCGAAGGGACTCGCCGGCGGGCTCCCGCTCGCGGCCGTCACCGGCCGAGCCGAGATCATGGACCGTGCCCATCCGGGCGGCATCGGCGGCACCTACAGCGGCAACCCCGCCGCGTGTGCCGCGGCGCTCGGCGTCTTCGAGACGATCGAGGCCGAGCATCTGCTCGACCGCGCCCAGGAGATCGGCGCGCTGATGCTGCGGGAACTGCGCGAGATCGGCACCCGTCACCCCGTCGTCGGCGACGTCCGTGGCCGCGGCGCCATGGTCGCCGTCGAACTCGTCGAGCCCGGTACGACCACCCCCAACCGCGAAGCCGTCGCGGAGATCGCCCGGTACTGCCAGGCCCACGGAGTCCTCACCCTGACGGCCGGCACCTTCGGGAACGTGCTCCGGTTCCTGCCGCCGCTGTCGATCTCCGACGCACTGCTCACCGAGGCGTTCTCGGTGCTGCGCGACGCATTCGCCGCCCTCTGACCACCCCTACTTCCCCCCGAGGACCAGCACATGACCACCACCGCACCCGCACGCACGACCGGACCCCTGCGGCCGCTCGAACTCCTCGGCGCCGACACCCTGCTCGACGCCGACGAACGCGACATCGCCGCCACCGTCCGGCGCTTCGTCGAGACCCGGCTCGCACCCGAGGTCGGCAACTGGTTCGAATCCGCCACGCTGCCCAAGGAACTGGCGAAAGAGTTCGGCGCCCTCGGCGTCCTCGGCATGCACCTGGACGGATACGGGTGCGCCGGCACCAACGCCGTCAGCTACGGCCTGGCCTGCCTGGAACTCGAGGCCGGCGACAGCGGATTCCGCAGCTTCGTCTCGGTGCAGGGCTCGCTGTCGATGTTCTCGATCCACCGCTACGGCTCCGACGAACAGAAGGAGCACTGGCTGCCCCGGCTCGCCTCCGGCGACGCCATCGGATGCTTCGGCCTGACGGAACCCGACTTCGGTTCCAACCCCGGGGGAATGCGCACCCGCGCCCGCCGGGACGGGTCGGACTGGATCCTCACCGGCACCAAGATGTGGATCACCAACGGTAATCTCGCGGACGTCGCCACCGTGTGGGCCCAGACCGACGAGGGCGTGCGCGGGTTCGTCGTGCCCACCGACACCCCCGGCTTCACCGCCAACCCGATCCACCGGAAGCTGTCGCTGCGGGCCTCGGTGACCTCCGAACTGGTGCTCGACAACGTGCGTCTGCCGGCATCGGCCGAGCTGCCGCTCGCCCGCGGACTCGGCGCTCCCCTGTCCTGCCTCAACGAGGCCCGGTTCGGCATCGTGTTCGGCGCGCTCGGCGCCGCCCGCAACAGCCTCGAGACCGCGTTGGACTACGCCGCCTCCCGGGAGGTCTTCGATCGGCCGCTCGCCTCCTACCAGCTCACCCAGGAGAAGCTGGCCGACATGACACTCGAGCTCGGCAAGGGCTTCCTGCTCGCGCTGCACCTCGGCCGCCTCAAGGACGAGTCCGGGGTCACTCCCGAGCAGATCAGCCTCGGCAAGCTCAACAACGTGCGCGAGGCCCTGGCCATCGCCCGCGAATGCCGGACCATTCTCGGCGCCAGCGGAATCACGCTCGAGTACTCGCCGCTGCGGCATGCCAACAACCTCGAGTCGGTGCTGACCTACGAGGGCACCAGCGAGATGCACCTGCTCTCGATCGGCCGCGCCCTGACCGGTCACGCCGCATTCCGCTGACCCGCACCGTCGACGCGTCGAAGGGACACACGATGACGACACCCGTTCTGCTGCAGCACTACATCGACGGCGAGTGGTTCGACGGCGAGGCCGATGCCCTGGTGAGCATCAGCCCCGCCGAGCCGGACGTCACCGTCGCGCACGGCCGCGCGGCCACCGGCGACGACGTCGACCGGGCCGTCGCCGCCGCGCGGGCCGCGGCCCGGCACTGGGCGCGGACCCCGGCGCACGAGCGCGGTGCCGTCCTGGCCCGGGCGGCCGCCGTCGTCGAATCGTCCGCGTCACGGTGGGGTGCGGAGCTCGCCCGGGAGGAGGGCAAGACGCGGGGCGAGGGCGTCGCCGAGGTGCTCCGCGCGGCCCAGATCCTGCGCTTCTACGGCGGCGAGGGCGACCGGGAGGCCGGCGAGGTGTTCGCCTCCCCGCGCCGGGGGGAGCAGATCCTGGTCGCGCGCAAGCCCGTCGGCGTGGTGGGGGTCGTCACCCCCTTCAACTTCCCCATCGCCATCCCCGCCTGGAAGATCGCCCCGGCACTGACCTACGGCAACACCGTGGTGTGGAAGCCGGCAGGCACCGTGCCGCTGCTGGCGATGCGGCTCGTGCAGGCCCTCGCCGATGCGGGCCTGCCGCCGGGGGTGCTCAACCTCGTCATCGGCGGCCGGGAGGTCGGCGCCGGCATCGCCGACCATCCGGGGATCGACGCGCTGACCTTCACCGGTTCGACCGCGGTCGGCCGGAGCCTCGCGGCGGCCGGGGCCGCGCGGGGCGTGCCCGTGCAGGCGGAGATGGGCGGCAAGAACGCGGCCGTCGTGCTCGGCGACGCGGACCTCGATCTCGCCGCCGAACAGGTGCTCCTCGGCGCGTTCCGGTCGTCGGGGCAGAAGTGCACGGCGACCTCCCGGCTGATCGTCACCGACGACGTCGCCGACGAGTTCGTCGGTGAACTCGTTGCCCGGATCGGCAAGTGGACCGTCGGCAATCCCCTCGACGAGCACGTCCACATGGGTCCGGTGGTCGATGCCGCGGCGCGGACCTCGATCCAGGCAGGTGTCGACGAGGCGGTCCGGCAGGGTGCCCGCGTGCTGTGCGGCGGCCGGCCGTACGAGGACGGTGCACTCGCAGCCGGGTTCTACGTGCCGCCCACCGTGCTCGAACTGCCCGGCACCGGGCTCGACGTGTGGCGGGAGGAGTTGTTCGGACCCGTCCTGGCCGTGTGCCGCGCGGCGGACGCCGAGGCGGCGTTCGCGCTCGCCGACGACAGCGACTACGGCTTGTCGGCGGCCGTGTTCACCCAGGACCTCACCCGCGCGCTCGGGGCGCTCGAGGACCTGGACGTGGGCATCCTGCACATCAACTCCGAATCCGCCGGCGCCGATCCGCACGTCCCGTTCGGCGGCGCGAAGAAGAGCGGCTACGGCCCGAAGGAACAGGGCCGCGCCGCGCGGGAGTTCTTCACCCACACCACGACCGTCTACCTCCGCGGCGGGAGGCCGATCGCATGAGCCAGGGCGCACTCGACGGCATCGTCGTCGCCGATTTCACCCGGGTCCTCGCCGGCCCCTACGCCACGATGATGCTCGCGGACATGGGCGCCGAGGTCGTCAAGATCGAACGTCCCGGCACCGGCGACGACACCCGCGCGTGGGGACCGCCCTACGACGACGCGGGCTCGGCCACGTACTTCAACTCGGTCAACCGCAACAAGACCTCCGTGGTCCTCGACCTCGCGTCGGAGCAGGGCCGGGCCGAGGCCCGCCGGATTGTCGCGCGCGCGGACATCGTGGTCGAGAACTTCCGCGCGGGCACCATGGAGCGGCTCGGCCTGGGCTACGACGACCTGCTCGACGTCAACCCGGGGCTGATCTACTGCTCCGTCACCGGGTTCGGGAGCGGCGACGGAGCGGCCCTGCCGGGTTACGACCTGCTCGTGCAGGCCGTCGGCGGGCTCATGAGCATCACCGGACCCGAGGCCGGCACGCCGACGAAGGTGGGCGTCGCGGTCGTCGACGTGCTCACGGGCCTGCACGCCCTCGCCGGGATCCTCGCTGCGCTGCACCACCGGCAGCGCACCGGCGAGGGGCAGCGCGTCGAGACCAATCTCCTTGCCGCGCTGCTGTCGTCGCTCGTCAACCAGGGCTCGGCGTACCTCGGTGCCGGGGTGGTGCCGGGGATTCTCGGCAACCGGCACCCCAGCATCGCCCCGTACGAGGTGTTCCCGACCAAGGACCGGCCGCTGGCGCTGGCGGTGGGCAACGACAAGCAGTTCACCCGGCTCGCCGAGACGATCGGCGCGCCGGAACTGGCCACCGACCCGCGGTTCTGCAGCAACCCGCTGCGGGTCGCACACCGCGAGGAACTGTGCGAGGAGATCACCTCGATCCTCGCGACGGCCGGGGCCGACCACTGGTACGACGAACTCGCCCGCGTGGGTGTTCCGGCCGGACCCATCAACGACGTCGCCGAGGCCTTCGAGTTCGCGCGGCGACTCGGTCTCGACGCCGTCGTGTCGGTGCCCGGAAGTGCCACACCACAGGTCGGAAACCCGTTGACCTTCTCCAGGACTCCGGTCCGGTACCGGTCGGCTCCGCCACCCCTGGGTGGAGCCGCGGACTGACCGGAGCGGCCCGGAGGAGTGCCCGTCCCGTCGCGTCCGGCCGCGGCGGGACGGACGTCGCGCGCCGACGGGACCGCCGCCGGATCAGGGATGCGCGACGGCGCGATCCTCGGGCGCGGGAACGGCGGGCCGGCGGATCCCGAAGGACTCGAAACCGACGACGTACAGAAGAGTCACCAACGCGAACAGGTCCATGAACCCGAGGGCATTGCCGTGCAGGCCGTCGGCGACGGCCGGTTCGTGCAGCACGATCTCGGCGACCACGTAGTAGTACAGGACGAACGTGGTCACGGCGAGGGCGAACGTGATCGCCGCGCGGGACACCAGATTCGCTACGGCCCCGGCTGCCGTCGGCTTGTTACCGAAGGCGTTGGCCCACAGAATCATCCAGGCGACCCAGCACACGCCCAGCTGGGCCGGGAACTGATCGAGCGGGAAGCCCGGGTCGGCGGCCGTGCCGGAGCCGACGAGCACCGCACACACGGCGCGCAGTGCCACGAACAACACGGTGCCGAGCGCGATGTTGCCGATCGTCGAGACCAGCGCGACCCGCATGCGGCTCCCGGCCAGTCGCCACGGCCAGTTCTCCAGGGTCTGCCCGGTGAGCACGATCGCGACGATGATCGAGTAGTACCAGCCGAGCAGTGTGTCGACGTCGAGCAGTGCTGTGCCCTCCCGAACCGTCTCCGAGACCGCGGGTACCCCCAGTACGAAATAGAGCAGTGCGGTGGGGACGAGGAGGGTGACGATCTCGCAGGCACCGACCCACGGCTGTTTCAGGCCCAGATCGGTCCACGGCCAGTGCCCCCAGTTGAGCACCACCAGAACCCACGTGGAGAAGCCGAACAGGACGAACAGCGCGCCCGTGAAGTAGCCCAGGCCGTCGGGACGGTCGGCCGCGTAGTCGGGATACAGGTGGCCGATCCCGCTCGCCAGGACGTAGGTGACGACGACGGCGAAAACCGAGGTGGCGCCGAGGAACACCAGTCCGCGCCACGGCTGCCGTAGCCGGTCGAATCCCCAGAACTCGAGGTTGAATCCGGCCCACACGACGAACAGGAGCGCCCAGAACAGGAGGGCATTGAACGGTAGCGGATACAGGTCGAACGGACTGAACTGCGGGTCGGCGAGCAGATACCACGCCGCGACGGAGACGGTGAGGACCACGGCGGTGTTGACGACACCGAATCCGAGCCACCCCGGGGACGTGTCGGCGTGCGAGCGTTCGGGCATGGGATACCGGAACCTTCTGTGATGCCCTCGAATCGAGGGGTGAGGGGAACGTCGGCCGAGGAGATCGGTGAGTGGCGTGGTGGCCGGAGCCGACTGCCGGATCGCGGACCGTGTCCTCGACGGTTCTTCGTCAGCTCCGGCGGCGCAGTTCGGGACCGGCCGTGGGAGCGTGGAGCATCGGAGTGTCCTTCCCGTGAGGATGCGACTCGTGAGAATGTGACTCGGAGCACACTCGAAACGATCACGCGTCACAACCGTTGCGCCGCGTTGCATCCCCCGCCCGGGTCCGGATCGTCCGCCACCGCCGGCATCTGCCGGGCCTCGACGGCCGCTCACCACTCCGTCGGGGTGTGGATTGCGTCGAGTTCCCGGCCACATCGTTCGCGGTGTGCGCGCTGTCGGGCACCTTGGACAACTCCCACTCTCACCTCACTAACAGCGCGATACTCTGTTAGTGACTGTTAGGAGGTGGTGGGGATGGCCGACACGGAAGACCGCTACCTGGCCGGTGACGTCGACTTCGAAAGCGCCGCCGCCGACGCGCTCGGCACCCCGAGCATCGATCGCCGCGATCTGTTGCCCCTGTTGCGTGCGCTGCGGGCCGCGAAGCGTCCCGCAGCGTCCCTGCCCGCCCACGAAGCCGACCTCCTCGACGTCGGCGGCGCACCCGAATCGCTCCTCGCCCTCGCCACCGTCGTCGCCGACCGGACCGCACGGATGCGCCGCCTGCTCGACAGCGCCCTGACCGTCGGGCAGGCCGCCGAACGACTCGGTGGGGTCGGCCCCTCCCGCGTCCGACAGCGCGTCGGCGACCGCAGCCTGTGGGCGCTCAAGCGAGCGAACCGGCTGCTGCTCCCCGCCGTGCAGTTCACCGACGACGGCCAGGTGCCCGGCCTCGACGCCGTCCTGCGGGCACTGCCCGAGAACATGCAGCCCCTGTCGATCCACGGTCTGCTGACGACGCCGCAACCGTCCCTTGTCGTCGACGGTGCCCCGACCTCGGTCGTCGACTGGCTGCTCACCGGCGGCGCCGTCGAGGACGCCCTGTCGGTCGTCGACCAGTATCTGACGGCCTGAGCCGCCGATGCTCCCAGCTCTGCCCCATCCGCCGGGCGTGGAGGCGCTCCGCGCGGCCGGAATCACCCCTGACGAATACCTGATCCTCGACACCGACACGATCGTCTGGCGGGTGCACTCCACGAGCGGCGACCACGTCCTGCCGTGGAACACCCTGCGCACCTTCGGGCCGGTCTTGCGGTTCGATCCGCACCCGCTGCCGCGCCGGGACCACGCCCGGCACGGGGTCTGGTACGGCGCCGCCGATGTGCCCGGGGCGTTGGCCGAGGCGTTCCAGACCACTCGAGTGATCGATACCCGCACCCGCGTCCCCTACCTGACCGCGGTGCGGTTCACCCGTCCCCTGCACCTGCTCGACGTCGCCGCCCACGGGCCCGGCCGATGGCCGACTCGCGTCGGAGCGAATTTCGCGCTCTCGACCGCAGCACACGGCATCGCCCAGCACTGGGCGCGCACCATTCGCGCCGCCCACCCGGATCTCGACGGGCTCGCCTACCGCGGCCGGTTCGCCGGTGGACTGTGCGTTGTGCTCTTCACGCCCGCCGCCCGGGCGTTCCCGGATCAGCCTGAGATGACCATCCCCCTCGACCACCCGGGATTCGCATCCCGGTTGGCCGGAGCTGCCGACCGAATCGGCTACGCGATCGAATAACCGGCCGATCCACTCCAGTGCCTCGCTCGCCCCGCGCCTGCTCTGTCCCGCCCTGGACGGCTGTATCCCCGGGAGGCGCAGACGCGATGCCTCTGCTCTGGTGCCGGACTCTTCGTGTGGTAACTCGGACGCCGGCACCTATCCACCACGGCCGTCCAGCATTTCCCTAGCCTTGACGGCCAGCCACCACTCCACGCGGGTGTGGATCGAGTCGAGGTCGCGGCCGGTGAGTTCGGTGATGCGGGCGAGCCGGTTGCGCAGGGTGTGCCGGTGGATACCGAGGGCAACGGCGGTGCTCTCGGCCTGACCGTTGTGCTCGAGGTACGCCGCAAGGGTCTCGACCAGTCGTCCACTCGCTCCGTGCTTCTCGTCGTAGGCATCGAGTGCTTCGAGACCCGAGTGGGCGATGGCCTGCAGCGCATCCGGATCCTGCATGCCCAGCAACACGGAGAAGGTGCCCAGCTCGGCGAACACCACCGGTGCCCGGCTGCCGTCCCGCGCCGCGCGTGCCGCCGAGAGCGCCTGATGCACACTGCTGTTCGCGTCCGTCACGGCGCCCGGACCACCCAGCCCGCACCGGACCGGGCGGCCGAGCTGCGCGCGGACGCGGTCCTGGACCCGGGTCGCGACCTCGCGTGCCCGGTCGGCCGGCAGGACCACCGCGACATCCGCACCGATCGACGCCGTGAGGTGGGGGATCCCCTCGGCGGCGAGGGCGGCGCCGACCTGCCGTTCCGCCGGCAGTAGCGGACCGACGTCGGTCAGCACGGCGACCGCGACGGTGTCGGTCGGTTCGAACCCGAAGTACCGGAGCAGGCCGGCGTCCATGCGTTCGGGTGCGTCGAAGAGGGTCCGGGTGACGACGGCCCGCAACCGCTGCTCCGCGCTCTGCACCTTCGCGGGCTTGCCGAGTTCGATGGAGATCAGCGACACGGCGTGGGCGAGGAGCAGACGGTCGGCCGGCGGGAGCGGTTCCGCGGTGCCGACGGCGAGGTATCCGTAGAGGTCCTGGGCGGCCGCGATGCTCTGCACGGTGTAGTGCCCGCCGTCGTCGGCCAGCACCTTGCTCAGCTGCCGCCGCCGCGGGGATCGGGACGCCGACTCCGACACCGCGCGGGCGTGCCGGATCGCCCGGCCGGTGTCCGACCCGTACTCCGCGAGCACGCGATCGTCGGGGTCGACGACGGCGACGACGCCGGCGAGCGCCTGGCCGAGTGCGGTCACCACCGCGGGCACGCCCCCGCGCAGCGTGGCCCGGGCCAGCCGCTCCTGCTGATCGACGACCCGCTGCACCGCCCGCACCTGATCGGCGGTCAGTTCGTCGATGACCGCCCGGGTGATGGCGATGAACGGCGTCGAGGCGGGCACGGCGAGCACCGGGAACCCGAGCGCGTCACCCGCGGTGCGCAGACCGTCGGGCACGCGGTCGAACCGGGTGCCCGTGTCGAACGCCAATGCCACGCAGCCGGCTCCGACCAGGCCCTGGAGGTACGCGAACTGCGCGTCCGCGTCGGCGCCGATCTCCAGGCCGGTGGTCATCACGAGCTCTCCGCCCGAGAGCCACGGGGTGGGGTCGGGAAGCTCGATCGGATGCGCCCACTCGATGACACGGTCGGCGCCGTCGCGACCGGCCACGAGAGTGAGCCCGAGATCCGGCAGCGTCGTGAGCCGACGCACGGTGACAGCCATGACGACGATCCTTCCGCACACGGGGCGACTATGAGGTGGGGCGTTCGGCGAGGACTTCGAGGGCCAGGTGGAGGTCGGTGACGTCCCGCGGGGAGCGCAGGGACCGGCCCAGCAGGTCCTCGACGCGTTTCACCCGGTGCCGCACGGTGTTCGGGTGCAGATTCAGCTCCCGTGCCGTGCGTCCCACGTCCAGGTCCCGGGCCAGGTGCAGCACGAGGAAATCGACCAGGTCGTCGTGGCCGTCGAGCAGGGGACCCAGCACCGCGGTGGCGCGCCCGAGGGCCTGCTCCGGGTCGCGGCCCGCCAGCAGCCAGTCGGCGAGGCTCACGTCCTCGAAGCGCTGGGTGGTCCTGCCGAGCCGCTCGGCGGACCGTCGTGCCCAGCGCGCCTCCCGCAGTTTGCCGGGCCCGCGCGTGGGATCGGTGAACGGCTCGCTCGAGCCGCACGTCAATCCCTGCGGGAGGTTGTGGGACCACGACTCGAAGGCCTCGGCCCGGGCCGGGACCACTCCGATCAGGCCGCCGTCGCCGCGGGCGAGCAGCAGGGTCAGCCCGATGTCGCGGGCCAGACCGGACACGTCCGACTCGACGGCGTCGAGCAGTGAGTTCGCCCGGAACACCCATCGGCGGTTGTCGTAGTCGGGGGCGGCGGACAGGACCAGCATCCGCATGTCGGGCTCGGGGCCGAACCGGAGCATCTCGAGCTGGTCCAGGACGGTGTCGGCATCGGCCGGATCGCCCGACGCCAGTGCCCGCACCAGTGCGGCGTGCCGCGCACGGTTCTCGACGGTGGCGCGCTGGCGGGTGCGTTCGATCGTGTTGAGCAGCCGCAGCGACACCTCGACCGCGGGTGCGGTGAGCGGGTCGGCGAGTTCGTTGCTCTTGGACGCGAGGGCCAGCCAGTAGTGCTGGTCGCCCGGCGAGATCGAGTGCGCGCTCACCGACCAGCGGCCCACCCGGAACAGCAGCCGCCCGTCCCGGCCGCGCAACTGATTGCGGATCAGGTGCACGGGCGCGCCGCCGGCCGAGGCCACGACGTCGCCGACCTCGTTGTAGAGAACCACGCTGCTGCGGAGCAGTCCGGTGAGACGGGCCACGAGGTCGGCCTCGGGGGACTCGGCGGTCATCGCCTCGAGCAGGTGGTTCTGCATCTGCAGCGTACGTCGCAGCAGCATCGAGTCCTGCGCCTGCACTGCCGCATTGACGCGTCCGACCACCTCCATGAACGGCAGCTCCGGCGGGATCGCCACCACGGCGAACCGGTGGCGTTCGGCCTCGTCGAGCAGGGACCGGGGAATGTCGCCGGTGATCACTCCCACGCCGTACCCGAGTGCGGTGATGCCCGAACCGACGAGTTCGCGGATCAGCTCGCGGCAGGCCTGCTGCGGGTGCTCGAGGCTGGGAAAGCGCGAGCCGGTGGTGAGCATCATCGACCCCGGCCGCAGCCACCGGGTCGGGTTCTCGATCTCGATCGGGTGCGCTCCGGTGATTCCCACGTTCGGGTCGGCGTCGGTCACCAGCCGGAGCCCGAGATCGGGTTCGAGCAGCAGGTCGACGAGCCGGAAACGGTCCGGAAGCATGCCCGACATCTTTCCCCCTCCGATGTGAGAATCTCCAACGATTCGCCGAACTCGATTCACTTTCTCCAATTGATGAGGCGTCGACCAGGCCGAATACTGAGTCCACCCGATTCAGGAGTATGACGATGATCACATCTCGCAACCCCCACCTGCGCGTCGCCGTGGACGTCGGCGGCACTTTCACGGACGTGTGCATCTTCGACGAGAGCGCATCGACCACCCGCATCGCGAAGGTCCCCTCGACCCCCGACGACCCCATGCGCGCCGTGGTCGACGGTGTGCGCACCGCGGGCATCGACCTGACCGAGGTGACCCTGTTCTCCCACGGCACCACCGTCGCGACCAACGCGCTCATCACCCGCAACTTCCCGCCCGCCGCCCTGGTCACCACCCGCGGGTTCCGCGACGTGCTCGAGATCCGCGACGGCACCAAGGACGAGCTGTGGGACACGTACGTCGACGTCGGCACCCCCTACATCCGCCGCCGTGACCGGTACGAGGTCACCGAACGCATCGACTACGCCGGCGAGGTCGTCACCCCGCTCGACGAAACCGAGGTCCGCGAGATCGCCCGGATCCTGCGCCGCAAGGACATCAAGACCGTCGCGGTGTGCCTGATCAACAGCTACGTCAACAGCGCTCACGAGCAGCGTGTACGGGCCCTGCTCGAGGCCGAGCTGCCCGACGTCACCGTCTCGACGTCGAGCGAGATCCTCCCCGAGATCTTCGAGTACGACCGCGCCTCCACCACCGTCGCCAACGCCGTGCTCGCCCCGCTGGTCAGCGGATACGTCAACCGGCTCGAAGCGCAGTTGCGCACCGACGGGTACGACGGCGACCTGCTCCTGCTCCATTCCGGCGGCGGTTCCATGACCCCCGCGATGGTGGAGAAGTACCCCGTCCGGCTGGCCGCCTCGGGCATCGCCGCCGGCGCGATCGCCGTCGCGGACATCGCGACCCGCTGCGGATACCCCAACGCGATCGGCCTGGACATGGGCGGCACCAGCACCGACATCTCGCTCGTCTACGACGGTGAGGTCCGCACCACCAAGCAGTGGCAGGTCGAGTACGGCTTCCCCATCTCCTTCCCCAGCATCGAGGTGCTCACCATCGGGGCGGGCGGCGGCTCCCTGGCCTGGCTCGACGAGGCTGGCTCGCTGCGCAACGGGCCGCAGTCCGCCGGCGCCTCCCCCGGCCCGGCCTGCTACCTGCGCGGCGGCACCGAGCCGACCAACACCGACGCGAACGTGCTGCTCGGCCGCCTGGGCACCGCCCTCATCGGCGGCGGACTCACCCTGGACGTGGCGGCCGCGGAGAACGCGATCAAGCAGAGCGTGGCCGGACCGCTGGGTCTCGACGCCGACACGGCGGCGAGCAACATCATCCAGGTGGCCAACGCGAACATGGCGGATGCGGTGCGGCTGTTGTCGATTCGCCGGGGCTACGATCCACGTGACTTCGTCCTCGTCGTCTGCGGCGGCGCGGGCGCCCTGCACGGCGCGGCCCTCGCGAAGGAACTGTCCATTCCCACCGTCGTGGTGCCGCCCCATCCGGGCATCACCTCGGCGCAGGGCTGCCTGCTCGTCGACATCCGCCACGACCTGTCGGCGATGTTCCAGGGCCGCGTCGACGAGATCGACACGACCGCACTCGAACGCGAGTTCCTGCGCCTCGAGCAGGAGGGCACGCAGCGTCTGCGCCACGAGGGGGTCGCACCCGAACGGATGGTCCTCGACCGTCACATCAGCATGCGCTACGCGGGACAGTGGCGGTCGCTCACCGTCACCGCCGGCAGCGGTCCCGGCTTCCTCGCGGAGGCCGTCGAACGATTCCACGAGGAGCACGAGCGGGACTACTCGTTCCGGCGCGACGACACGCCTGTGGAGATCTACCAGATCGGCCTGCGCGCGGTGGGTACCACACCGAAGCCGAACTTCCCCCGCACCTCCGAACCCACCACCGCGGAGCCGGTGCCAGTGGAACGGCGCAGCGTCTACTTCGACGAGGCGCACGGACGGCTCGACACACCCGTCTTCGACCGCGACACCCTGGAGTTCGGTACGCGCATCCCCGGCCCTGCCGTGATCACCCAGCTCGACTCCACCACCGTCGTCCCCCCGGGGACCACCGCCACCATCGACGAGTGGGCGAACATCCGCATCGACATCCAGGAGTCCTGATGACCACCACCTCCCCCACCCTCGATCCGGTCACGTTCGAGGTCCTCAAGAACGCGTTCGCCACGTCGGTCGACCTGATGTCCGAGCAGATCCTGCGCACCTGCTACTCGTTCGTCATCTACTCGCGGGACTTCTCTTCCGCGCTCTGCGACGCCGAGGGCAACACCGTGATGCAGGGCAGCCAGGACATCGCCGTCCACGTCGGCACCCTCCACTTCCAGTGCAAGGCCGTGCTGGAGGAATTCGGCTCCGACATCAACCCCGGCGACATCTTCATGGTCAACGACCCCTACAGGGGCGGCACCCACCTCAACGACGTCAGCTTCATCCGGCCCATCTTCGCGGACGGGGTCCTCATCGCCTTCGCGCAGAACAAGGGACACTGGGCCGACATCGGCGGCAGCGTCCCCGGCTCGTTCGACGTGACCGCCACCGAGCACTTCGGTGAGGGCCTGCGGATCACCCCGGTGCGGGTGTGGCACGAGGGCCGCTTCCTCGCCGACGTCGCGAAACTGCTCGTCGCGAACACCCGGTCGCCGGAGATCAGCATGGGCGACCTGCACGCCCAGGCCGAGGCGACGGGCGTGTGTGAACGCGAAATCCACCGGCTGGTAGACAAATACGGTCGCGGCACCGTCACCGATGCGATGCGCGAGGTCCAGGACTACGTCGAGCGCATCGTGCGCAGCCGGGTCGCCGACCTGCCGGACGGCACCTGGACCACCGAGGACTACCTCGACTCCGATCCGGCGCGTCCCGAGGGCCTCGTCCCGATCCGCGTCACCATGACGATCGAGGGCGACCAGCTCAGCTACGACCTGACCGGCAGTGCGCCCGCCGTCGCCAGCTTCCTCAACAGCGGCTACGGCACCGCCTTCTCCGGAATCGTGGCGGGCACCAAGTCCTTCTTCCCCGACGTGCCGCTGAACTCGGGCCTGTACAACGCGATTCACACCGACCTCGGGCCGGAAGGCACCGTCGTCAACGCCGGCTGGCCGCACGCGGTGACCGGGTTCTGCTCCGGCCCCTACGAGAAGATCATGAACGCGATCTTCGAACTGTGGTCGAAGGTCGTGCCCTCCCGGGCCATCGCCTGCTCGTTCAACCTCGAGTACCTGCTCGTCGGCGGGCGCGACGCCCGCACCGAGGAGCGGCCGTTCTTCATGTGGTACGACTGGATGGCCGGCGGCTGGGGAGGCCGCAGCTCGAAGGACGGATCGAGCGCCACCGCACCGGTGTTCGGCATCGGTCTGGCCGTGCAGCCCTGCGAGGGGCAGGAACGCCTTACGCCCGTGCTCACCACCGAGCATGCCATCATCACCGATTCCGGTGGGCCCGGCGAATACCGCGGTGGGTGCGGCCTGTCCAAGGGCGGCGTCCTCACCGACAGCGACAACAGCGTGATGTCGTACTGCTGTGACCGTTCCCGCTCGGTCACGTGGGGCATCGAGGGTGGTCTGCCGTCCATCCCGCACGGCGTCTGGCTCAACCGCGGCACTCCCGAGGAGCGCTTCCTGGGGTCCGTGTTCTCGAATGTGCCGGTCCGGTCCGGGGATTCGTTCGAGCGGCCGTCGGCGGGCGGTGGGGGGTACGGGGATCCGCTGCAGCGGGACCCGGAGGCCGTGCTCGAGGACGTGATCGACGGCTACGTTTCCGTCGAGCGCGCTGCCCTGGACTACGGCGTCGTCGTCGTGCCGGTGGACCCCGAGATCGACCGCTACGAGCTCGACGACGACGCCACCGATCGGCTCCGCACGGAGATCCGTGCATCGCGCGAGGGCTGGCTCGGCGAGGACCCCGAAGCCGTCGCCGCCCGCTACCGCAGCGGGGAGCTGTCCATGCTCGACCTCGTGCGCCGTTACGGCGTGATCGTCGACTGGGGCACCGGCGCGCTGCTGCCCACCACCACCGCCCAGTTCCGCGACCTGCTGCGGACCCGCTCCGTCGCGCACTGGTCCTGACGCGTGAGGCGGGGCAGCGATCCCGCTGCCCCGCCTGAGGTTTCCCGCTCTCCCCTCCCCGAAGACTCTCCCCTCCCCGAAGACTCCCCTTGCCGAACCTCCCGTGCCGCGGGCGGTCGAGCGCCCCTGCGCCGGTTCGGATTCCCTCCCCTCGAGAGGCGACCCCCATGTCCGATCACCTCACCGACTCCGCCCCCGAATCCCCCGTGGACCGCGATCGCGTGCCCGAATCCGGCCGGCTGTCCCGCTGGTCGCTGACGATGGCCTGGTGGGCCATGTTCAGCGCCATGTTCTGGCTCTACATCGCGGTCGCCTCGGCCGGCGCGGTCGGGGTACCGGCCACCCTCGCCGGGATGGCCGCCTCCATCGCCACCTTCGGCGTCGTCAATCTGCTGCTCTCCCGCTATGCGATCCACACCGGCCTGTCCGTCGAGCTGCTGTCCCGGCGCATGTTCGGCGCCGTCGGCTCGCTGCTCGCCCCGGCGCTGTTCGCGGCCACCGCGCTCTACTACGGGGTCTTCGAAGGCTCCATCGTCGCGGTGGCGCTGCAGGAGTACTTCGGCGGCGACATCCGGCTGTGGTACCTGCTGTGCACGGTGTACATGATCCCGGTGGTGATCGGGGGCGTGGCCGCATGGCTCGACAAGCTCAACGGGATCCTGCTGCCGTTCTACCTCGTCGGCATGGTCGCCGTCGTGGTGGCTGCGACCGTGCAGCAGGGTTACCCCACCGGGTGGCTCACCGCCACGGTGGCCTCGGGTCCGCTTCCGGGCTGGCTCACCGCCTACCTCGTCTACATGGGCGTCTGGGTGCTGATGATGTACACCTTCGACTACGCGCGGCTCGGTCGCCGCGCCGACGCCGGCTTCCACGGCACCGTCACCTTCGGCTGGGTGTTCTACGCGCTGACCTTCGGCGTCAACGGACTCGTCGGCCTCTACCTCCTCGGCGCCTGGGACATCGCCGGAACCGAGACCGGCGTGGTGGAGGCGGTCGTCGGCTCCCTCGGCTTCGCCGGCGTGCTGCTGATCATCGTGTCCCAGACCCG
The DNA here is from genome assembly GCF_001894945.1 of Rhodococcus ruber NBRC 15591. GTDB lineage: Bacteria > Actinomycetota > Actinomycetes > Mycobacteriales > Mycobacteriaceae > Rhodococcus > Rhodococcus ruber. The sequence goes on along the minus strand of NZ_BCXE01000005.1, from coordinate 40,280 downwards.
CATCAACTCGGCCAACTTCTACCTCGCCTCCACCAACCTGCAGGTGTTCGTCCACCGGGCACTGCGCCTCGACGTGCCCCGGCCGGTGTGGGTGGTGGTCACCGCGGTGCTCGCCTACCTGCTCATGCTCACCGACGTGCTGGGATACCTGCTGCAGGCCCTCGCCTGGCAGGGCGTGCTCATCACCGCGTGGGTGGCGATCGCGGTGGTCTACGTGCTGCGCGATCGGGGGCGCATCATGCCCCGTACCGCGTCCGGCGGGGCGCTGGCGTGGCTGATCTCCTCCGTCGCGGGCATCGTGCTCACCGTGCAGGAGGTCAGCACGACGTGGGCGCAGCTCGCCCCGGTGGTGACGGTGCTGCTGGCCGCGGGCAGCTACGTGCTGCTCACCCCGACGGATCGTGCGCCCTCGGAACCCGAGGCGGCGCAGGGACCCGAAACGCCGCAGGGACCCGAAACGTCGCAGAAGCCCGAAACGTCGCAGGCACCCGAGGCGGCGCCGGACGAGGCGCAACCGGTCTGAATCCGACGGACAATCGCCCCGACGGCGGGTGTGACTCACGATTGTGTACATCACGGACATGTCGTGGGTCACATCGCGGTCGTAGGGTTCTCCCATCCGAGCGACAGCGCCGCCGGGACGCCGGAACCGGCACCCCACGGCGCCGCACACCAGGTCTCGAAGGGAGTGCCGTGCACACCGATTCACCGGCCGAAAGGTCCGACACCCTGGGTCACGCGCTGAAGAGGCGTCATCTCACCATGCTGTCCATGGGCGGGGTGATCGGCGCGGGATTCTTCGTGGGCATCAGCGCGATCATCGGCCAGGCCGGCCCCGGCGCGATCCTCACCTGCCTGATCTGCGGACTCATCGTCTTCCTGGTCATGCGCATGCTCGGGGAGATGGCCGTCGCCAAGCCCTGCACCGGCTCGTTCACCGAGTACGCCCGCGACGCTATGGGCAACTGGGCGGGCTTCGCCACCGGCTGGCTGTTCTGGTACTTCTGGGTGGTCGTCGTCGGAATCGAGGCCGTGGTCGGGGCCACCCTGCTCGGCCGCTGGCTCCCCGGTGTTCCGTTGTGGCTGATGGCGGCCGGCCTGCTGTTGATCATGACCGTGGTGAACCTGTTGTCGGTCGGCAACTTCGGTGAGGCCGAGTACTGGTTCGCCGGAATCAAGGTCGCGGTGATCATCGCGTTCCTCGTCCTGGCCGGTCTCTACGTGCTGGGCGTCTGGCCGGGGGCCGACCTGTCGTTCGTAAACCTGACCGCCCACGGCGGCTTCCTGCCGAACGGCTTCACCCCTGTCCTGGTCGGAGTGGTCGCCGTCATCTTCTCGATGACGGGAGCCGAGCTGGTCACGATCGCCGCGGCGGAGTCGAAGGAGCCGGCCGCGGCGATCCGCCGCGCCACCAGTACCGTCGTGTTCCGGATCCTCGCGTTCTTCGTCGGCGCGACGTTCCTGCTCGTCACCATGCTGCCGTGGGACAGCTACGTCGTCGGCGAATCCCCGTTCGTGTCCGCCCTCGAGGTCCTGGGTATCCCCGGCGCGGCCGAGATCCTCAACTTCGTGGTGCTGGTCGCCGTGCTCTCGTGCCTGAACTCGGGGCTCTACACCGCGTCGCGCATGCTGTTCGTGCTCGGTGCCCACCGCGACGCCCCCGCCTGGATGACGGCCGTCAACTCCCGCGGTGTCCCGCTGAAGGGCGTGCTGTCGTGCACGTTCGTCGGATACGTGTGCATCGTCGCCGCCTACGTCTGGCCCGACACCATCTTCCTGTACCTGGTCACGTCGTCCGGTGCGATCTGCCTGTTCGTGTACATCATGATCTGCCTGTCCGAACTGGTGCTGCGCCGCCGCTGGGAACGCACGTCGCCCGAGATCCTGCAGTTCCGGGTGTGGCTCTACCCCGTCCTGCCCGTCGTCGTCACGGCCGTCATCGTCGCGATCCTCGTCGGCATGTGGTTCACCGGCGCCCGCGCCGAACTGGTGCAGTCGCTGATCGCGCTCGCCGTCATCGTCGCCGCGTACCACCTCAAGACCCGGTACCTGCGCCGGCGTGGTGCCGCACGGACCGCTGCGCCCGAGGAGGCGGCACTGGCCCGGGCGATGCACGTCGCGGCGGCGCCGCAGCCCGCCGCCTCGGGCGATCCGGCCCCCTGACGATCCGCTCCGCGCCGCCGGCTGCCTTCCGCAGCCGGCGGCGCGGTGTTTGTGCTCGGAGGACAACACCCGGCCGGAACTCGAGCCCGCGAGGCCGTAGCCGGGACGTGATCCCCGTCACTACCGTCGTGGTCAGCCGAAAACGAGAGGACCGACGGTAGTGACGATCGAATACCTGGTGTGGCACCGCGAATCGGACCGGCCCTGCGTGCGGGACGACAACCGGCAGCTCACCTACGCCGAATTCGCCCGCAGAGTCGACGGTTTCGCGGCGCAGCTCCAGCAGCACGGCATCGCAGCGGGTGACGTCGTCGCGGTGATGCTGCCCAACCGGGCCGAACTGCTCGTCGCCCTCATGGCGGCGTGGCGGCTGCGCGCGACGGCCACCCCCGTCAATCCGGCGTTCACCGCGAGCGAGGCCGGGTACCAGATCGACGACGCCGGAGCCGCACTCGTCGTGAACGCCGGCGCCGGCGCCCCGTCGGGCGGCCGACCGGTGATCCACGTGGACGACATGGCCGTCGCCGCTCCCGCCGGATGGGCGGCCGGCGCCGACCCGGAACCCGACGACACCGCCCTGCTGATCTACACCTCCGGCTCCACGGGCCGCCCGAAGGGCGTGCAGCTCACCCACGCGAACCTGCAGTTCATGGCGGACTCCTTCCGCACGCACCTGCGGCTGACCGAGACCGACCACTGCCTGCTGATCCTGCCGCTGTTCCACGTCAACGCGATCGCGGTCAGCTTCCTCGCGCCCCTGCTGGCCGGTGCTCAGCTCAGCATCACCGGCCGGTTCTCCCCGGACCGCTTCTTCGGCGACGTGGCCCGGCTGCGACCGACGTACTTCTCGGCCGTGCCCACCATCTACGCCCTGCTGGTCTCCCAGCCGCAGGACACCCCGGTGGACACCTCGTCGCTGCGCTTCGCGATCTGCGGCGCGGCCCCGATCTCGAAGGAACTCCTCGACCGCGTCGAGCAGCGCTTCGGGCTCGTCGTCGTCGAGGGCTACGGGCTCACCGAGGGCACCTGCGCGTCGGCGTGCAACCCGGTCGACGGCCCCCGCAAGCTCGGCACGGTCGGCCCCGCGCTGCCCGGTCAGCAGATCGCCGTCGTTGGACCCGACGGCCGGCACCTGCCGCCCGGCGCCACCGGCGAGGTGCTCATCAAGGGCCCCAACGTGATGCGCGGCTATCTCGGCCGGCCCGAGGAGACCGCCCGCACCGTCGTCGACGGCTGGTTGCACACCGGCGACGTCGGCCGGCTCGACGAGGACGGCTACCTCACCCTCGTCGACCGCATCAAGGACATGATCATCCGCGGCGGGGAGAACCTGTACCCCAAGGAGATCGAGAACGCACTCGCCACCCACCCCGCGGTCCTCGAGTCCGCCGTGATCGGCGCGCCGCACGAGGTGTACGGCGAGGTCCCCGTCGCGTACGTCGTGACCTGCCCCGGCCGGACCGTCACCGGGGCCGAACTGCTCACCCACGTCGCCGAGCGGCTGACGAGGGTCAAGGTGCCCGCCGAGGTACACGTCGTCGACTACCTGCCGCGCAACCCCGTCGGCAAGATCGACAAGCCCGGTCTGCGGCGCAGCCACGGGGCTCCCGTGCACGCCTGACCGCTCCCCGAGACACCACACGCTCCGACTCGCCGGCCCCGGGCCGGTGGGGCGGCCGCCCCTACCCGAAAGGCGAATTCCCATGGGTTTCAAGACCGGCCACTTCCCGGAAGTGGATCCCGCCACCTTCCGTCAGCTCCCGTTCCGGGATCGGCTGCGGGCCATGTCGACCCACTGGGTCGACCACGGATTCGGCACCCCGAAGATGGTGCACACCGTCTACATCCTCAAGCTGCTGGTCCTCTACGTCGGCGCCGGCACCGCCCTCGCGACGCTGACCTCGGGCCTGCCCTGGCTCGACGTGGCGTCGTGGTGGAACCAGCCGATCGTCTACCAGAAGCTGATCCTGTGGACGGTGCTGGTGGAGGCGCTCGGCGTCGGCGGCTCGTGGGGCCCGCTCGCCGGGCACTTCAAGCCGATGACCGGCGGATTCCATTCCTGGCTGAAGCCGGACACGATCCGGCTCCCACCGTGGCCGGGCAAGGTGCCGGGCACGGCCGGTGACCGCCGCACCGCCGGCGACGTCGCGCTCTACGCCGTCCTGCTCGTCAATCTTCTTGCCGCCATCGTTCTTCCGGGTGTCCACACCGCCTCGGTCGACGCGGTGATCGCCGACAACGCCGGACTGGTCCGGCCCGCGGTGGTGGCACCGATCGTCGTGCTGCTCGTCCTGATCGGCCTGCGCGACAAGGTGATCTTCATTGCGGCGCGCAGCGAGCAGTACCTGCCCGCGCTGGTGTTCTTCACCTTCCTGCCGTTCGTCGACATGATCGTCGCCCTCAAGCTGCTCATCGTCACCGTCTGGGTCGGCGCCGGCGTCTCGAAGTTCGGTCACCACTTCTCGATGGTGATCCCGCCGATGATCAGCAACACGCCGTGGATGCTGTCCAGGACGATCAAGCGCGCGCACTACCGCAGCTTCCCGAACGATCTGCGCCCGTCCGTGCTGGCCGGCGGCGTCGGGCACGTCCTGGGCACCCTCGTCGAGATCGCCACGCCGCTCGTGCTGCTGTTCTCCACGAACCGCACCCTCACGCTGCTCGCCGTGCTGCTGATGGTGGCGTTCCACTTCTTCATCGCGTCGACCTTCCCGCTCGCGGTGCCGCTGGAATGGAATCTGCTGTTCGCCTACGCCACGGTCTTCCTGTTCTGGGGCTTCCCCGCGTGGGACGGTTACGCCGTGACCGACATGTCGTCGCTGTGGCTGGCCGGGGGGATCGCCGCCGGGTTGTGTTTCTTCCCGGTGCTGGGCAATCTGCGTCCCGACCTGGTGTCGTTCCTGCCGTCGATGCGGCAGTACGCCGGCAACTGGGCGTCCGCCACCTGGGCGTTCGCGCCGGGCGCGGAGGAGAAGCTGAACCGGCACATCGTCCGCGGCGCGCAGAACACCCGCACCCAGCTGCTCGCCACCTACCCCGAGGACGTCGCGGACGTGGTGATGCACCAGCTGCTCGGCTGGCGGTCCCTGCACAGCCAGGGCCGGGCGCTGTTCTCCCTCATGATGCGGCACCTCGGGGACGACATCGACACCTACGACCTGCGCGAGGCCGAGTTCTCCTGCAACTCGATCGTCGCCTTCAACTTCGGGGACGGTCACCTGCACAACGAGCACCTCATCGCCGCCATCCAGCGCCGCTGCAACTTCGCCCCCGGCGAGTTCGTCGTCGCGTGGATCGAATCGCAGCCCATCCACCGGGGCACCCAGGAGTACAAGGTGATCGACGCGGCCCTCGGCGTGATCGAACGCGGCACCTACAGGGTGGCCGACGCCGTCGCCGAGCAGCCCTGGTTGCCCAACGGACCCATCCCGTTCGACGTGCAGTGGACAATGGACCGCACAGACGCCGAACAGCTGGAGGTGCAGGCGTGAGTACGGCGGTCGTGGTCGGCAGCGGGCCCAACGGGCTCGCCGCCGCCGTCCACCTCGCCCGTCGCGGCGTGGACGTCCAGGTCCTCGAGGCAGCCGAGGAGATCGGCGGCGGAACCCGCTCCGGCGAGCTCACCGTCCCCGGCCTGGTCCACGACCACTGCTCGGCCTTCCATCCGATGGGTGCCGGCTCCCCCTACCTGCAGACCCTCGGCCTCGAACGGTACGGCCTGCGGTGGCGGTGGCCGGAGATCGACTGCGCCCACCCCCTCGACGGGGGTGAGGCCGCCCTGCTGCACCGCTCCCTCGACGTCACCGCGGCCGGTCTCGGCGCGGACGGGCCGCGGTGGCGGCGGATGTTCGCCGACCTCGCATCCGGGTTCGACGCGCTCGCCGCGGACCTGATGCGGCCGGTGCTGAACGTCCCCCGCCACCCGCTGCGGCTGGCGGGGTTCGGGCCGCGGGCCCTGCTGCCCGCGACGGCCGCGGCCCGCTGGTTCCGCACGCCGAAGGGACGGGCCCTGTTCGGCGGCGTCGCCGCCCACGCCTACCACCGGCTGGACCGCCCGGCGACGTCCGCCGTGGGGCTGATGATCACCGCCGCGGGCCACCGCTACGGGTGGCCGGTGGCCGAGGGCGGCTCCGCGGCCATCGCGCGCGCACTGACCGCCCAGCTCGCCGAGCACGGTGGCAAGGTGCACACCGGCGTCCGGGTCCGTCGCGCGGCGGACCTGCCGCCGGCGGACGTCGTCCTCCTCGACGTCGCCCCCGGCGCCGCCCTCGACATCCTCGGTGACGCGGTGCCGTCGCGGATCGCCAAGTCCTACCGCAAGTTCCGTCACGCTCCCGGCGCCTTCAAGGTCGACTTCGCGATCGACGGCCCGATCCCCTGGACCGATCCGGACTGCGGGCGGGCCGGGACCGTCCACCTCGGCGGCGAGTTCGCCGAGATCGCCCGGGCCGAACGCGACGTCGCGACGGGCCGCATGCCGGCGAAGCCGTTCGTGCTGCTCGGTCAGCAGTACGTCGCCGACCCGACCCGCTCGGCGGGCGGCCTGAACCCGGTGTACGCCTACGCCCACGTCCCGGCCGGCTACACCGGTGACGCGACGGACGCGATCGTCGCGCAGATCGAGCGGTTCGCCCCGGGGTTCCGGGACCGCGTCGTCGCGACCTCGACGACGGCACCGGCCGACCTCGCGCGGCAGAACCCCAACCAGATCGGCGGGGACATCGTCGGCGGTGCCAACGCCGACCTGCAGGTGGTCTTCCGGCCACGAATTGCACTGGACCCCTACAGCACCGGGGTTCCGGGTGTCTACCTGTGCTCGGCTTCTACCCCGCCCGGGGCGGGCGCGCACGGAATGTGCGGTTACAACGCCGCCGAGTCGGCGCTGCGGCACCTGCGGAGCACGGGCCGTGGCTGAGCCGGTGGTCTCGGGGCGGTCGACGGGTGCACCGTCGGCCGTCGACGACGTCCGGCGCGTCGTCGCCGAGGTCGCGCGCCGCTTCGACGCCCGCCAACGGGAGATCAGCCGTTCCATGACCGCGATGATGGCGCGCGAGATCGCCCACCTCGACGAGGATCCGCAACTCGTCGAACTCCTCGAGGCGAGCGTGCACGGCAACATCGCGACGATCATCCACGTGCTCACCAACGAGATCCCTGCCGACCACCTCCAACCCACGACGGCGGCAGTGGAATACGCGCTCCGTCTCGCGCAGCGCGACGTGCCGTCGCACTCCCTCGTCCGGGCGTACCACATGGGGCAGAACGACCTCATGCGGCTGTGCTTCGACGAGGTGCGGTCGATGAACCTGCCGCCGCAGGTGACCCTCGACGTCGTCGAGTACATCTCCGCGGTGGTCTACCGGTACATCGACTGGATCACCCTGTACGTGTTCGACGCGTACGAGAAGGAACGTCGCCGGTGGTCGGCCGTGCGCGGCAACGTGCACTCCGCCCTGATCCACGGCCTCGTCGACGGATCCGAGACCGACGCCGCGGCGTTCGAGGCGGAGACCCGGTACCGGCTCGACCGCTGTCACGTCGGGGTGATCGCCTGGACCACAGTCGAATCCGCGGACGGTGCCATCAATCCGCTGGACCGGCTGGTGCGTGCGGTGGCGGTGCATCTCGGGTCGGACGCCCCGCCGATCCTCACCGCCATCGACCGGCGCACGGTGTGGGCGTGGCTTCCGTTCGATCGGCGCCGGCCGGTGATCGACACGGCGGCGCTCGACGCCGTCGTGCGCTCCCATCCGGCCGGCCGTCTCGCGGTGGGCCTGCCCGGTTCCGGCCTGGCCGGCTTCCGGCGCTCGCACGAGCAGGCCGAGGCCGCGTATTCGATTGCGGTGGCGCAGACCACGTGCACCCGGCGGGTCGTCGGCTTCGGGGATCGGGGCGTCGCGGTGGTGTCGCTGCTCGCCCGCAACCTCGACGCCGCGCGGGCATGGGTGGGCGAGATCCTCGGTCCGCTCGCCGACGACACCGAACAGGCCGCGATGCTGCGGGTCACCCTCGGCACCTACTTCGCCACCGGTGAGAGCCACCTGCACACCGCCGAACGGCTGAACCTGCACCGCAACACCGTCAAGTACCGGATCAACAAGGCGCTCGGCGACCCGACCGGGGCACCCGCGGTGCACGACAAGCTGGACATCGCGCTGGCGCTGCAGGCGTGCGAGTTCCTCGGGGCGGCGGTGCTGCGCTGACGCGCACCGGCCCGGCGGTGCTGGATGACGTGCACCGGCCCGGCGGTGCTGGTTGACGTGCACCGGCCCGGCGGTGCTGGGAGGATGCGGCGTATGAGCATCTCCGGGGTGAAGGCACTGGTCTTCGACGTGTTCGGCACGGTGGTGGACTGGCGCACCAGCATCGCGCGGGAGGCGGCGCCCCTGCTGGCCCGCTACGACGAGTCGATCGACCCGGTCGTCTTCGCCGACGCCTGGCGGGCTCGCTACCAGCCGGCGATGCAGGCGGTGCGAGCGGGCACCCGGCCGTTCGTGCGGCTGGACGTGCTGCACCGAGAGAACCTGGACGCGGCGCTGCGTACGGTCGGCATCGATCCGGCCGCCGTGCCGGGGACCGATCTCGATCGGCTCAATCTCGCCTGGCACCGGCTCGATCCCTGGCCCGACGCCGTCGAGGGACTGACCCGGCTGAAGCAGCGTTTCGTCGTCGCCCCGTTGTCGAACGGCAACATCGGCATGATGGTGGACATCGCCAAACGGGCGGGCCTGCCCTGGGACGCCGTCCTCGGTGCCGAGGTCGCGCGAGCCTACAAGCCCATGCCCGAGGCGTATCTGCGCACGGCCGACATCCTGGGCCTGGAGCCGGGCGAGGTGTGCATGTGCGCCGCCCACAACGAGGACCTGGCGGCCGCGCGGTCCTGCGGCCTGAGGACCGCGTTCTTCGCGCGACCCACCGAGCACGGCCCGGCCCAGACCACGGACCTGCGCGCGGAACAGGACTGGGACGTGATCGCCGACGACCTGATCGACCTCGCCCGCCGCCTGGGCGCCTGACGGCACCCGTGCGCGCTTCTGGTAGCGGCTGCTACCAGAAGCGCGCACGGGGTCAGGCGCCGATCAGGCCGTCGGACTTCCAGGCCGCGACGACGGCCGGGCGCGGCTGCGAGGTGCCGCCGTCGGGCCAGTGCGACGACGGGGCGTCCCACGTGGCGTCGTCGGTCTCGCCCGGGTGCTGCACACACACGACGACGCGGTTCTCCTGCACGATCGGACCGCACGTCTCCGCACCGACGGGCACGGTGAGGAACTGCTTGGTCTCCCCGCGGCGCGGGCCGTCGAGCGCGACGCTGAACAGCCCGTCGTTGGACTTCAGGGCGTTGCCGTCGGTGGAGATCCAGAGATTGCCGTGCGGATCGAAGGCGAGATTGTCCGGGCACGAGATCGGGCTGACCTGCGCCTTGTCGAAACCACCGAAGTACGTGTCGGCGGCCTCCGGATCGCCGCAGACCAGCAGCAGGCTCCACGTGAACGACGTGCCGGCGTGGTCGTCGTCGATCTCGAGCACCTGCCCGTTCTTGTTGTTGTTGCGGGGGTTCGCGACGTCGGCGGCGGCCTTGCCGTCCTCGCCGCGCTTGGTGTTGTTGGTCAACGCGACGTAGACCTTGCCGGTGACGGGGTTCGGCTCGAAGTCCTCCGGCCGGTCCATCTTGGTGGCCCCGACCTTGTCCCCGGCCAGACGGGTGAACACCGCGACCTCCTCGGCGGTCATGCCGTCGACCAGGGACTCGCCGCGGCCGTCCTCGGCGGTGCGCAGCAGGGGAATCCACTCTCCCGTGCCGGTGAACGTGCCGGAAGCGGGAAGCGCGCCGCTGCCGTCGATCTCGTCCGGTGATTCACCGGTCAGCTTGGCCACGTACAGGGTGCCGGCGTCGAGCAGCGTCATGTTGTGCCGCATCGCCGCCTGCGACGTGCCGGGCTGCATCTTGCGGGAGGAGACGAACTTGTACATGTAGTCGAAGCGTTCGTCGTCGCCGCTGTAGGAGACGACGGTGCCGTCGCCCGTGACGTGGATCGTCGCGGCCTCGTGCTTGAACCGTCCGAGGGCGGTGTGCTTGACCGGCACGGACGTCGCGTCCCACGGGTTCACCTCGACGACCCACCCGAACCGGTTGACCTCGTTGGGGGTGGCGACGATGTCGAAACGCGGGTCGAAGCGCTCCCACAGGCGTTCCGACGCGCCGCCCTCGAGGCCGTAGCGTGCCAGTCGCTCGGCGGCGACGGGGTCGGTGACGTTCTCGGCGTTGGCGAAGTACTGGTTGAAGTTCTCCTCGCCGGAGAGCACCGTGCCCCACGGGGTGAGACCGCCGGCGCAGTTGTTCAGGGTGCCGAGCACGCGGGTGCCGGTCGGGTCGGCGGCGGTCTTGACCAGGTCGCTGCCCGCGGCGGGACCGGTGAGAACGAACTCGGTCAGACCGGTGATACGCCGGTTGTGCGGGCCGAATTCGGGTGTGAGACGACCGGATCCGGCCTCACCCTTGACCTGCACGACGGACAGCCCGTGATTGGCCCATCCGATGCGCACCTGCTCCTCGGTGGGGTTGTCGGGATCGTAGCCGGCGAACATGAAGGGCTCGGACGTGTACTCGTGGTTGACCACCAGCAGGTAGGTGTTCGGCACGCCGTCGACGGGCAGCAGCCCCGCGAAGTCGTTGTTGTAGCCGAACTGCTTCTCCTGCGCGGCCGCGGTCTGGTTGCCGATGTCGAAGGCGGGCGCATCCGGCAGCACCGGGTCACCCCACCGGATGACGACGGACTGGTCGTAGCCCTCGGGAACGGTCACGACGTCGTCGGTGTTCGGGACGACGGCGGTGAAGTCGGTGCCGGTGGGCGCGGGGCCGAGGTCCGCCGGGCCCGACGTCGTGGCGCCGCCGGTGCTGCCCGCGTCGTCGGCACACGCGGCGAGCACACCGCCCGCACCGACCGCGAGCACCGCCATCGCGCCGCCGCGCAGCACGCCGCGCCGGCTCATGGCGGTGCGCACGACGTCACCGAAGTACTCGCCCCCGGAGGTGTTGGGCACGGCGTGGGAACACGCGTTGCCGCACTTGTAGCGGCAGGTGACGGCGGCGCGTGACGATTTGCCGTGGTGCGTGACGATCAGCGGCAGGGGCTTCGGACTCACAGGTACTCCCTCGTCGAATCGGTTCAACGCGGGCACCGTAGGAGACCGAAACCAGGCGAAGGGAAAGACGAGGTGAACGTCCGGTGTGCCCTTTGGGCTGCCCCAGCCGCCCAAAGGACACACCGGCCGCGGAGCGGCCTACAGGACCTGCGACAGGAACTGTTGCAGGCGCTCGGTTTTCGGGGCGTCGAACAGTTCCTCGGGTGGGCCGGTCTCGACTACCGCGCCGTGGTCCATGAACACCACGGTGTCCGACACCGAGCGGGCGAAACCCATCTCGTGGGTGACGACCACCATCGTCATGCCGCCCGAGGCGAGGTCGGCCATGAGGGCGAGCACCCCCTTGACGAGTTCCGGATCGAGCGCCGAGGTGGCCTCGTCGAAGAACATCACCTGCGGGGCCATCGCGAGGGCGCGGGCGATCGCGACGCGCTGCTGCTGCCCGCCGGACAGGTTGCCGGGACGGGAGTCGGCCTTGTGTTTCAGCCCGACCAGGTCGAGCTGTTCGAGGGCGAGCGCGCGGGCCCGTTCCTTCGACAGCCCCTTGAGCTTGTGGGGGCCGAGCGCGATGTTCTCGGCCACCGTCTTGTGCGGGAAGAGGTTGAAGTGCTGGAACACCATCCCGATCCGCTGCCGCAGCTCGTCGGGGTTGTCCTTCAGCACCGAGCGGTCGTCGAGGAGGATGTCGCCGGCGTCGGGTTCGTGCAGCCGGTTGAGCACGCGCAGCAGGGTCGACTTGCCCGAACCGGACGGGCCGACCACGGTGACGGTCTTCCCGGCGTCGACGTGGATGTCGACCCCGCGCAGCACCCGGTTGGTTCCGAAGGCCAGGTGCAGCCCGGTCCCGGTGAGGGACACACTCTCGGGGACGGTGGTCGGCATCGGTCAGCCCCTCTCCACGACGAGTTCCTGTTCGAGCGGGTCGAGGGTGGCCTCGGGCCGGCCGGTGCGCAGGCGGTGGTCGATGTAGTTCACGAGGTGCGTCAACGGCACCGTGAGGATCAGGTAGAACAGGCCCGCCGCGACGAGCGGGGAGAGATTGCCGGTCTGGGCGTTCAGGTCGCGGCCGACGGCGAACAGTTCCCGCTGGGTGGCCAGCAGGCCGAGGAAGTAGATGAGCGACGAGTCCTTGATGAGCGAGATGAACTGGTTCATCAGCGCGGGCAGCACGCGTCGCACCCCCTGGGGGATCACCACCAGCGTCAGCGCCCGGCGGTAACTGAAGCCCAGGGCGCGGGCAGCCTCCATCTGCCCCGGTTCGACCGACTGGATGCCCGACCGGAAGATCTCCCCGATGTAGGCGGCCGCGAGCAGCGCCAGGGCAGCGGCGCCGAGCCAGTACGGGTTGTTGCCCGTCAGGCCCTGCACCACCGGTCCGGCGCCGAGGCCGACGAGGAGGATGATCACGACGGCGGGCAGCCCCCGGAAGATGTCGGTGTAGACGCGGGCGGGCCAGCGCAGCCAGCGGGTGCGGGAGATCCCGGCCATGGCGAGCAACATCCCGAGGATCGTCCCGGCGACGCCCGACGTGACGGCGAGGATCAGGGTGTTGGGCAACCCGGTCTTCAACAGATCGGGGAAGGCGTGCCGGTACAGCTCCCAGGAGAAGAACGTCTCGCGCAGCTGCTCGAGCGTGGATTTCGGTGCCGTCGCCCCCGGTTCCTCGCCGGCGTTCTCGGCGGCCAGCGCCGCGAAGTCCGGTAGGTCCGGTTCCGGCGCGGCCCTGCTGCCGGGCTTCCAGCCCTCGGGCAGTTCCCGGGGCACCCATCGGGTGTACAGCTCGGCCCAGGTGCCGTCGGCGATCACCGCGTCGAGCCCGGAGTTCAGGGCGTCGATCAGCGGCTGGTTCTCCCTCGCGACGGCCCAGCCGACGAAGTTGTTGAGGCTGAAGGTGTTCTGCACGATCGACGTGGGATCGCCGGGGGCGATGGCGCCCTCGGCCTGCTGCGACGGTGCCACCCACGCGTCGATCTGGCCGGTCTTCAGGTTCGCGTAGGCGGTGTTGTAGTCCGGGAACTTCACCGGATCGAGGCCGAGGGTGTTGACGACGTAGTCGTCCTGCACGGTGCCCTGCACGACCCCGATGCGCGTGGCGGCGTTCAGGTCGCCGAACCCGCGGATCGGGCTGCCGTTCTGCACGACCAGCGAGAAGTACCCGAAGTCGTATCCGTTGGTGAAGCCGACCAACTGGCGCCGTTCGTCGGTGGTGGTGATCGACGACGAGCCGACGTCGAAGCGCCGGCCGGCCACCTGGGCGAGCAGGCCTGCGAACTCGGTGCCCACGAACTGCACACGCAGCCCGAGCTTCTCCGCGACAGCCTTCAGCAGTTCGTTGTCGTAGCCCGTGAACTCGCCGCTCGAGTTCACGCAGATGCTCGGTGGCGCGTCGGAGAGCGTGCCGACGGTGAGCACGCCGGGGGTGACGAGGTTCAGCCCCGCGACGTCGACCGAGTCCAGGGACACCACGTCCGGCGTCGTGTACCGGTCCTCCGCGGCGGCGGCCGACGTGTCCAGGTTCGCCGGTGCCGCGGACGCCGAGCCGACTCCGGGCGGGGAACACAGATCCTGGGGAGCAGACGGTCGATCACCGCCCGACGAGCAGGCCGTCGCAGTCAGCGCCAGGAGCACCGCCAGGAGCAGCGCCGCGACGGTGCTCCGTTTCGCGATCACGGATTCGGGCATGGTGGGAGCCTAATCCGAATCGAGCCGCCGGACGGGCGGGTCAACCGCCGGACGGCTCGATCGAGACCGTGGAGGCCCGCAGCCGCTCCCCGCAGTGACTGCACGTCAGGACGGGGGTGAAGGTGTGGTCGCACTCGCGGTGACACAGGACGATCGCGGGTCCCTCCGGTGCGCGGAACCAGCGCAGCCCCCAGTCGATCATGCAGGCGACGACGGGGAAGAACGCGCGCCCCTTGTCGGTCAGGTGATAGGTCACCCATGCCGGGCGGGCGGGATTGGGCAGTTCCTCGAGCACGCCGAGTTCGGTGAAGCGCCGGAGCCGGCCGGCCACCACCGCCGGCGGCGCACCCATGCGCTCGGCGAACTGCCCGTAGCGGGTGGCGCCGAGGAACGCCGCCCCGAGCAGTGCCGCCGACCACCGGTCGCCGAGCAGTTCCATCGTGTGCGGCAGGATCTCGGGCGAGCGAGCGCGGCCGGACCGGCGGCGCCCGGTCGCCGCGGGCACGCTCCGCGACCACTGCCCGCTGGGGCCGAGCTGCGCCTCGACGTCGGGTGCGCCGACGGGACGGTCGCAGTGGCCGCACACGAGGACCGGGGTGAACCGGGCGGCGCAGCCCGTGTGCCGGCGGGCCGGGAGCCGGCCCCTGTGGTCGGGCGCCCACTGCTGCTCCCACGCCCACATGGTGAGCAGGACCGGCCACACGCCGTGGCCGCGTGCCGTCAATCGGTACTCGTGCCGGGCCGGCCGCGCCTGGTATTGCACCCGCTCGAAGAGTTCCGCGTCGGTGAGGCGGGTCAGCCGCGCAGTCAGCACCGCGTTGGAGATCTCCCCCCGCTCGATCCAGTCCCGGTAGCGGCGGTCGCCCTGCAACGCGTACCGCAGGATCCACAGGTTCCATTCGTCGCCGAGGATGCCGAGGGTGACCGCGATCGCGTTGTCACCGCCCGGCTCGAGTTCGGTGACCGTGCCGGAACCTGCCATCGACACATGATCATAGGTTCAGGACGTCGCCGGCCCGGTCCCGGTTCATGTCTGTGGTGATCGTGATCAGGTAGCCGTCGTCCTCGCCCGCGGACCCGGTGCGGGGCGCCATCACCGTCTCGCTGCCGAAGACGCCCTCGCCGAACGAGTAGTGCTCCTCTGCTCCGGTCTGCACGTCGTGTTTGACGAGCCCGTCGAAGAGGAACCAGCCCGGCACCCCCGTCGCGGCGTAGGTGTAGCGGTGACGGATGCCGCCGTGATGCGGATTGATCATCCCGAACTCGGTGACGGACTCGGACAGCCGCTCCTCGGTGAGCGAACCGGTGCGCAGGTTCAACCGCCAGCGATGCAGGTGGGTGCCCATGCGGTCGAGCGCCAGCGAACGGAACAGCCGCCGGTAGAGCGTTCCGGTGCCGTCGTCCGGCGGTTCCGGCGTCTCCTGATGGAATCCCTCGAGCACGATCTCGTCGCCGTCCTCGTAGGCGTTGGTCCAGTGCAGCACGTAGGTCGGGTCGGCGTCGAACCAGACGATCTGGTCCGGGCGGCCGCGCCGGGGTATGACGCCGAGCCGCATCGGCAGGTCGGGGTGGTAGCGCGGTACGTACTTGCCGTGCGCGAGGGCCTCCGGGATCCAGAACAGGGGACAGTCGTTGAGGATCGCGTAGTTCTCGGTGAATGCCATGTCGTGAGGCAGGCGCGGGCCGGGCAGGGGGATGTCGACGTAGTGCGCCAGCCGGTCCTCGGCGTCGACCACGCCGTAGTGCAGGTACGGGGCGTCGGTGCCGTAGTTGAAGAACAGCAACTCGCCGGTGCGGGC
Organism: Rhodococcus ruber NBRC 15591; assembly: GCF_001894945.1. Classification (GTDB taxonomy): domain Bacteria; phylum Actinomycetota; class Actinomycetes; order Mycobacteriales; family Mycobacteriaceae; genus Rhodococcus; species Rhodococcus ruber. The sequence goes on along the minus strand of NZ_BCXE01000005.1, from coordinate 24,492 downwards.
GTCGGCCTTCGGATGGGCGGAAACGCCCCAGTCGGAGGGGAATCGGCCGTCCCACGTCGCCTTGCCCAGGGTCTCGAGGGTGGTCGGGTCGAGGCGGTAGAGGTCCCCGCACTGCCAGAAACTGGTCAGGGCGACGCCGCGATGCACGGTGACGTCCGTGCTGGAGGCGTCCTTCATGTGGCCGCGGGCGCCCCAGCCGTCCCGGCGGATCGAGTTCTGGGGCCGTTCGGCGATGCCCGCCCACAGCGGGCCGCCGGCCTCCTGCTCGGCCAGGAAACCGTCGGTCCGCACGAATCTGTTTCGGTAGAAGGCCTTTCCGTCCCGGAAGCCGACGACGTGCACCATGCCGTCACCGTCGAACGGATGGTAGAGACCTTCGAGTGCGGGGTGCGCCGGGTTCTCGGTGTTACGCAGGTACACGCCGTCCAGGTCGGCCGGCAGGTCGCCGACCACCTCGAGGTCGTCGGCGCGACGCTCGGTGTGCTGCGGACGCCACGGACCGGTGCGGTACGGGTGGTCGTCGTCCGCGGGCAGGGTGGACAGCGCCCGTCCCAGGATCTCGAGTTCCATGGAAGTCCTTTCAGCCGACGACGAAAGCGACCGTGGTGGTCGTACTTCCGCCGATGTTCAGGGTCGCGGCTCGGGCGGCGCCGGGCACCTGGTAGTCGCCGGCGCGCCCGGTGATCTGGCGGTGGCAGTCGAGCAGCATCCGGACTCCGGTGGCGCCGACCGGGTGCCCGCCGCCGAGGAGTCCGCCGCTGGGGTTCACGGGGATGCGGCCGCCGATCTCGAGGTCGCCGTTCTCGATCGCCCGCCAGCTCTGTCCGGGGGCGGTGATCCCGAAGTGGTCGACGGCGAGGTATTCGCCGACGGTGAAGCAGTCGTGTGTTTCGATCAGGTCGAGGTCCCGGACGCCGCCGATGCCGCTCCGCTCGAACGCGTCGACGATCGTGGCGCGCACGTGCGGCATGACGAGGGGATCGTCGCCGCCGCGGGTGAGCTTGCCGGACAAGGACAATCCGACCGTGCGATGTCCCCACCCGAGGATGCGGGTCATGTCGTCGACGGTGCGGGGGTGCCGGCTCAGGTAGCGGTTGCTCAGCAGCACCACGCCCGCGGCCCCGTCCGTCAGCGGACTGCAGTCGGCCCTGCGGAGTCGTCCTTCGACCACCGGATTGGCGGTCTCGTCCGGGCCGAAGCTGCCGGGTCCGTAGGTCCGGTTGCGGGTCTGGGCATTCGGATTGGCGCGCGCATTGCGGATGTTCAGTTCCGCGATCGCCCAAAGGTGCTCGTCGTCCAGGCCGTAGCAGCGGTCGTACTCGTCGGCGATCCTGTCGAACATGTACGGCCACATGTACTTCGCCTCGGCGCCCTCCTGTCCCACCCAGGCCGCGGCATCCATGATCCGGGTGCCGGCGTCGCCGGGGACGCACCGCTCGAGTTCGATGCCGAGGACGAGGGCGCAGTCGTAGCGCCCGGCCTCGAGATCGGCCGTCGCGGCGAGCACGGCCAAGGAGCCGGACGCGCAGGCCCCCTCGTGCCGGGTGGCCGGGATCCCCCACAGTTCGGGCAGCACGGAGGCCGGCATGCCGCCGAGGTGTCCCTGACCGGTGTAGAGCTGTCCGAAGGCGTTGCCGACGTGGATCACCCCGACGTCGGCGGCATCGATGCGGGCGTCGTGCAGCGTTTCCGTCACCGTCTCGGCGACGAGGTCCGCGAGGTTCCGATTTTCCCTGGTCAGGTTCCGCACGAAGTCGGATTGGTATCCACCGGCGATCCACACGCCCGCAGGGTTCACGCCGCTCACCGCCTGGGTTCGACCGTCCGTGGTTTCAGCTACAGTAAACAGAGTGACTGGTCCGGCGCAACGGTGGGCTCGCGGGTAGCCGGGAACCCTGCACTCCGGTTGCCGCGTCCCCGGCGGCCCGAGCCCGCTGTCAGGCCAGGCCGGAGAGCGGCGGCGCGGAGTTCTCGTCCCGCCACCCGATCGCCTCGACGAGGTCCGTCAGGTCGTAGTCGGGTCCGCTCACTCCCACGGTGAACAGGGTGACGCCGGCGTCGACCAGCGGGGCCGCGTTCCCGGTACCGCGCCACGGCACGGACCGTTCGATCTGGTTCGGCGAACGGCCGACGTCGGCGCAGCGCGCGGCGAGGATCTCGGCCTTCTCCCTGTGGGTGTCGAGGTCGCCGAAGCTGTGCCAGATGTCGGCGTACTGCGCCACCAGGGGGATGGTCTTGCGGGGTCCGCCGCCGCCGATGAGCAGCGGGATGTGCCGGGTCGGCTGGGGGTTGAGCTTCGCGAGCCGCGCGGTGATCCGGGGCAGGTATTCGCCGAGCAGTTTCAGCCGGGAACCCTTGGTGCCGAAGTCGTAGCCGTACTCGTCGTAGTCCTTCTCGAACCAGCCGGCGCCGATGCCGAGGATGAGCCGGCCGCCGCTGATGTGGTCGACGGTGCGGGCCATGTCGGCGAGCAGATCGGGATTGCGGTAGCCGCCGCCGGTGACGAGCGCCCCGATCTCGACGCGCTCGGTCTGTTCCGCCCAGGCCCCGAGCATCGTCCAGCATTCGAAGTGGGCGCCGTCCGGGTCCCCGGAGAGGGGATAGAAGTGGTCCCAGTTGAAGACGATGTCGGCGCCCGCGTCCTCGGCGCGGAGCACGGTGTCGCGGATCTTCCCGTAGTCGGGCTGGTGCTGGGGCTGGAGTTGGAGACCGATGCGTATGGGACGGTGCATGGGTCAACGGTAGGGCCGTCGCGCGGGTCTCGCAGCCGATCCGCGGCCGCGTTCCGGTGGTGCGGCCGACGGCTCGGGCGCACAGTGAAGGAATGCGCCTCACCGAACCTGCCGCACCACCGACCGGGCTGCGCCGCCGATTCCTGCGTGCTCCGATCCACCTCTACCGGATCGGGCTGGGGCGAGTGCTGGGCCGCAGATTCCTGCTGCTGCACCATGTCGGCCGGCGCAGCGGCGTGCCCCGGCAGACGGTGCTCGAGGTGGTGAACCACGAGGACACGTCCGGCGGATTCGTCGTGGCCGTCGGCTTCGGGAAGCAGACCGACTGGTACCGCAACCTGCGGGCGCACCCCGCGGCGCGGATCGAGTCGGGGCGCGAGAAGCTGGCGGTCACCGCCGAGTTCCTGCCGCCCGACGACGCCGGGGAGTTCATGGCGCGGTACGGGCGCCGGCACCCGAAGGTCGCGCCGCGGTTGTGCGCGGCGATGGGGTTCGAGGTCGACGGCAGCGAGGCCGACTATCGGGCGGCGGGCCGGCAGCTGCGGTTCGTGCGGTTGCGCCGCACCTGAGACCGCTCAGCGGTCCGCGCCGGTGAGGCTCGCGAACCGCTGTGCCAGGCCCTGCAGGAACGACTCGAGCGCCAGCTCGAATCCGTCGCGGTCGATCTCGTCCGCATGTTCGCGCAGCCGGTGTGCCTGGGACAGATGCGGATAGCGTTCCCGGTAGATGGTGAGATCGTCCAGGAAGCCCCCGGAGAACGAGGCGATGGCCGAGCCGACGACGAGGTACTTGATCGACGCGCCGATCAGGGTTGCGGTGCGCGGGGGCCAGCCGCAACGGGTGAGACCGCCGTGCACGGCATTGGCGTGGTCGAGGGCGAGCTCTCGCCGGCCGGGGCTGCGTGCGAGGAAGGGGACGAGGTTCGGGTGCTCGGCGAGGGCGGCGCGGTAGGACCTCGCCCAGCGCCGCAGCGCGTCGAGCCAGTCGTCGGTGTCGAACCCGCCGACGTCGACGGACTCCCCGATCCGGTCGGCGATGTCGTCGAGCAGTTCGTCCTTGTTCGCGTAGTGGCTGTAGAGCGACGGGGCGCGGACGCCGAGCTCCGCGGCGATCTTGCGCATGGACAGTTCGTCGAGGCCGTGCTCGTCGACGAGGCGCAGCGCGGTCTCGCGGATGAGCGGGCGGCTGAGAAGCGGGGTGCGGGGCCGGGCCATCGATGCTCCCTCCTCGTCGGATCCGGGACCTGGACAACCTAACACTGTCAGGTTACAGTCGGGGAGTAGGCAGCACCAGAGCGAACCACCCCCTCGTCCCGGCGAATCAGGTAGCGCGGCGTGGGGATCGGTCGTCGCCGGTGTTGCGCTCGCACAGGCACAACCGTGATGGAAGGCCCCCATGAACCTGAAGCTCACCGACGAAGAGCTCGCGTTCCGCGACGAACTGCGCACGTTCTTCACCACCGAGTTCCCCGCCGAGATCCGCGAGAAAGTCGCGGCCGGCCGGCACCTGGAACGCGACGAGGTCGTCCGGAGCCAGCAGATCCTCAACGCCAAGGGATTGGCGGTGCCGAACTGGCCGGTCGAGTGGGGTGGCAAGGACTGGACCCCCGTCCAGCGCCACATCTGGCTCGACGAGATGCAGCTCGCCTCCGTGCCCGATCCGCTGCCGTTCAACGCATCCATGATCGGACCCGTGATCGCGCACTTCGGGTCGCAGGAGCTCAAGGAGCGCTTCCTGCCCGCCACCGCGAACCTCGACATCTGGTGGTGTCAGGGATTCTCGGAGCCCGAGGCCGGCTCCGACCTGGCTTCCCTCAAGACCCGCGCCGTGCGCGACGGCGACGACTACATCGTCAACGGCCAGAAGACGTGGACCACCCTCGCCCAGCACGCCGACTGGATCTTCTGCCTGGTGCGCACCGACCCGGATGCGCCGAAGAAGCAGGCCGGCATCTCGATGCTGCTCATCGACATGAACACCCCCGGCCTGACCGTCCGTCCGATCAAGCTCGTCGACGGCAGCTACGAGGTCAACGAGGTCTTCTTCGAGAACGTGCGCGTCCCCGCCGAGAACCTGGTCGGCGAGGAGAACGCGGGCTGGAGCTACGCGAAGTTCCTGCTCGGCAACGAACGCACCGGTATCGCCCGCGTCGGGGCCACCAAGGTCCGGCTCGCCCGCGCCAAGCAGCTCGCCGCACGGACCCGTGCCGGATCCGGCACCTTGCTCGACGATCCGCTGTTCGCCGCGCGCCTCGCCGAGATCGAGAACGAGCTCCTCACACTCGAACTCACCCAGCTGCGGGTGGTCGCCGGTTCCGCCGACGGCAAGCCCAATCCGGCGTCGTCGCTGCTCAAGCTGCGCGGCTCGGAGCTGCAGCAGGCGGTCACCGAACTGCTCACCGACATCGCCGGACCCGACTCGCTGCCGGTCGGCGCGGAGGGTATCGACTCGCTGGAGTGGGCGCAGCGCACCGCCCCGACCTACCTGAACTACCGCAAGGTGTCCATCTACGGCGGATCGAGCGAGGTGCAGCGCTCGATCATTGCCTCCTCGATCCTCGGATTGTGAGCCACTGTCATGAACTTCGAACTCGATACCGAACAGGACCTGCTCCGCAAGACGGTCCGGGACGTGCTCTCGGGCACCTACGACACCGAGACCCGTAACAAGGTCGCCGACACCGACCGCGGTTGGAGCACCGACGTGTGGCGCCAGCTCGCCGAGCTCGGCGTGCTCGGCCTGCCGTTCGCCGAGGAGCACGGCGGAATGGGTGCCGGACCGGTGGAGATCATGGCCGTGATGGGCGAGATCGGCCGGGCACTGGCCCCCGAACCGCTCCTGAACGCGGTGTTCCTGCCGGGCGGCCTCGTCGCCGAGGTCGGCACCGACGCGCAGCGCACGGACCTCCTGCCGCGCCTCTCGGAGGGCGCGCTGCTGCTCGCGTTCGCCCACGACGAGCCGGGCAGCCGCTGGCCGGCAGTCGAGGTCGCCACGAGCGCCGCCCACAGCGGCGGCGGCTGGACCCTGACCGGCCGCAAGAACCCTGTGCTGCACGGGGACTGCGCCGAGACGTTCGTGGTCTCGGCGCGGCTGCCGGAGGGTGGGGTCGGGCTGTTCCTCGTCGACGCCGACGCGGCCGGCGTCACCCGCACCCCGTACCGCACCCACGACGAACGCCGCGCCGCGCAGCTCGTCCTCGACTCGGCGGCCGCCGTGCCGCTCGGTGAGGCCGCGGACGTCACCGCGGCGATCACCGCCGCCCAGGTGCGGGCGCAGGCCGCGCTGTGCGCGGAGGCCGTCGGTGCGCTGTCCGAGACGGCTCCCCCTGACCACCGATTACCTGAAGCAGCGCAAGCAGTTCGGCGCCCCCCTCGCCCGTTTCCAGGCGCTGACCCATCGCGCGGCCGACATGTACGTCCTGCTCGAACTGGCGTCGAGCATGAGCCTGTACGCCACCATGGCCCTCGCCGACGGCATCGTCGACCCGACGATCGCGTCGCGGGCGAAGCTGCAGGTGGGCCGGTCGGCCCGGAAGCTCGGGCAGGAGGCGATCCAGATGCACGGCGGTATCGGGATCACCGCCGAATACCCGGTGGGCCACTACGTGAGCCGGCTGACCGCGATCGAGCACACGCTCGGCACCATGGAGGACCACGTGCGGGTGCTTGCCGGATCCGTCGCGGACTACGACCGCATCGAGGTCGCCGGCATGTGACGACACGGGCTCACTCCCGGGGCAGCAGCGTCCCCAGCGGTCCGAGGTCGATGTTGAGATCCTCGGGGGTGAGCCCGAAGTGGTCGCGCAACTCCCCCATGCGCTCCTCGAGCAGCATGAGGGTGGTGCCGATGCGCTCGATCTGCTCGTCGCTCAGGTCGCCCTCGTCCACGCGCCGCAACGCCTGCCGTTCCATCAGTTGCCGCAGCAACTCCACGAGGGTGAGCACGAGCGTGACCAGTCCACGCTCGACCGACTCGGGATCGGCGTCGATACGCGGTGGGATGCCCTCGAATTCAGTCATCGACCGGAGGCTCCAGGGCGTCCCGCGGGACGGGTGGCTCGATCGCCGTGACCGACAGCGTGCTGACGGAGGAGATGAGCGCCCGCAGCGAGATCTGCACCATGTCGACGTCCGCGATCGAAAGCTTGATGTCGCCCGTGATGACGACGCCGCCGGCGAGCACCCGGTCCAGCAGATCGATCAGGGCGATGCGACGCTCGCCGTCCACGGAGGGGTCGACGTGCTTCATGCCGTGTCCCGTTCGACGCCGGCGAACGAATACGGCGGCCACGGCCCGGTCAGCTCGAGCCGGATCCCGGGATACTCCTTGCCGAGTTCCTCGACCGCCCTCGCGAACTCGTCCGCGCGGTCGTCGTCCACCAGATAGGTGCCGTTGAGCACCATCCAGTCCCGGCGGCCGCTCAGCGCCGGATCCGTCGCGGGCTGCCGCCGACCGGCGGCGGCCTGCCGCAGCAACCGGGAGTGGATCTCGTCGGCGCGGGCCGCGGCGTCGCGTTCGACGGACTCCTGCGCGGCCAGCTGCGCGCGGCGACGGAGCAGATACGCTGTTCCCGAACCCTTGGCGCTGCCCGCGATCTGCGCTTCCGCGACCGCGTCGGCGAGGGCCTGCCGGTCGCCGTACGCCTTGACACCCCATTCGGTGCGACCCGTCACGAGGGTCAGCGCCGACTCGAAGTCCGCCTGCCGCTCGTCCAGGAGGTCGCGCACACGGGCGTCGTCGAGGTAGACGGTCGCCAGGCGCAACGGGACCGCCGGACCGCGCTGGGCGACGGTCGAGACGACCGCGTCGTGCGCCCGGGCCGTCGCCTCGAGCCACGACAGGTCCTCGAGATTGCGTTTCAGCGGCTCCTCCCCGAACACCGCGAGCGGCACCGAACCCACGACGGCCGTGAGCCCCCCGGATCCCACGGCGCGCACCGACTCGCCGGCGACGCCGGCCAGCCCGCCGAGATCCCCCTCGGCGAGCCGGTCGTCCGTCACGGCGTACAGCCACACTCCGGTTCCGTCAGTCACGATCCTCCTCTTCCACACGAGCGCTCTCGACGGCCTCGCGGCGGCCCTGCCCGGACTCGAGTTCGGCGATCCGCTCGCGCAGCCGCCGGTTCTCGAGTTCCAGCTTGTCGTCCTCCCGATCGAGTTCGCGGTTGCGGGCCTTGCTGCTGAGCCACGGATCCGACTCCCACCAGTCGATGCCCACCGCCTTCGCCGTCTCGAGCGATGCGATCACCAGCCGCAGCTTGATCGTGAGCAACTCGATGTCGAGCAGGTTCACCTGGATGTCCCCGGCGATCACCAGCCCCTTGTCGAGCACCCGCTCGAGGATGTCGCCGAGGTTCGTCGACTGATGGCCACCCCCGTACGGTTGCGGCGACGAACTGCCCCCCACCACCGTCATCGCCGGTCCCTTTCGCCGATGTCACTGCTGCCGCGGCCGTACCGCTTGGTCCGGCGGTAGGCCAGCAGGTTGCCGTCCAGGTCGATCTCCACCTCGTAGAGGGCCAGCATGTCCGCCGACGACGGGATGCGCCGGTCCTCGAGCACCTCGACCTCCACCGTCCAGCCGTGATCGGCCGGTTCCACCGACGTGGCGCCCTGCGGCTCCTTCGAGGTCAGCTGCACGAGGTGCTCGATCGCGGTCGCGGCGGCCTCACCTGCCGTCAGGGCCGGCGGCTCGCCCGCTTCCTCGTCGTGGCCGTCGCCGGGATCCTCGGGCGTCGCCTTGGCGCTCACGGGTTCTCACTCCCCCCTCGCGGCGGGTGTCGTGCCGCCGCCCGGCCGGATCATGCGGTCCAGGACCGCCTGCTGTGCCTCCTCCTTCTCGTCCTCCGACAAGTGACCGGCCGCCGCCGCCTCGTCGATCTCCTCGAGTTCCTTCCGGATGGTCGCGGGGTCGTGCATCTTCTGCTCGACCTGGTCCTGGATGACTTCGCCGAGCCAGAGCACGCCTTTGACCGGTGCCAGCGGCAGCGTGAGGATGGCCGAGATCAGTCCCATGCGTCAGCCCTCCGGTTCCCGCTTCATCACGAAGTCGTACGCCGCCATCGGGCCCAGCAGCGTCATCTCGACACGGCCGTCCCATTCCTGCGCGAGCGAGCCGACCGCCTCCTCGAGCTCGTCCTGCCGGTCGAGCTCCACGAGGACGGCGATGTGCGCCGCGTCCTCCTCGTGGGTGGGCTGCCGCTCGTTGACCATCGGTTCGAGGGCCTCGAGGGCGTCGATCACCCGACGGGTGTCCTCGGCGCGTTTGGCCTCGATCGCCTGGGTGATGATCTCCCCGAGCGCCATGCGGGCGTCGCGGGTGGCGTCCTCCGACTTGTCGCGGATCTCCTCGCGCAGCCGGGCGGCCTCGGAGTTCTCGTCGAGCACCTCGCGCAGCACGGCGTTCTCGACGTAGCGGCCCTTGATCACGAACTGTGCCCGGCCCTCGAGCTCGTCGAGGGCCGCCTTCAGCTCGTCGTGGTTCTCCTCGAGCAGTTCCTTCTCCACCGCCTCGGCGTCGGTCATCACCGCCCCGAACCGCAACGGCAGCACGGGCGCGACGGCCGCGGAACCGTCCAGCAGTTCGGCGTGCGCCTTCAGGTCGTCGGGCGTGCCGAGCGGCCGGTCGACGGAGATCTCGCTGACGAGGGCGGCGACGTCGCCGTGACGCACCACCGCGACGTCGCTCGGGGGTTTTCCCACGCCCTTCGCGTGCTCCTCGGGCTCCACGTCGGCCGGCACGATGCCGTAGACGTACATCGCGGTGCTCTGCCCGCCCTCGCTCTCGGGTGCCTCTGCGGCCTGATCGGCGGACATCAATCCCCCCTTCGTTTCGGTCGGCTCGCCGTCTGCCGCTTGTCCTCGACGTCGCCGAGGAAGTCCATGACCTTCTCGCCCGCGGCCTCGAGCGCGCCCTTGGTCTTGTGCTTCGCCCCGCCCTGGGTGATGTCACCGACGAGGTCCGGCAGGCCCTTCGGCTCGTTGTCGGCGATCTCGAGGCGGTTCACCGCCTCGGCGAATCGCAGATAGGTGTCGACGCTGGCCACCACGATGCGTGCGTCGATGGTCAGCAGCTCGATGCCCACCAGCGATACTCGCACGAACGCGTCGATGACGAGTCCCTTGTCCAGGATGGTGTCGATGACGTCGGCGAGGCCGGAGGAGTTCGGCCGGGCCATCGTGCCGCCGCCGCCACCTCCTCCTCCGCCGCCCCCGCCACCGGCGGGTTGGATGGTCATGTGCGTGCTCCTCGCCGGGCGCCCCTACGTGTGCCTGCACCCCCGCGCCGTCGCCGTGCCGGTGCCTCCTCGTCCTCTTCGGGCTCCTCCGGCTCCTCCTCGGTCTCGTCCTGCAGACCTTCGTCCTCGTCGTCCTGCAGACCCTCGTCCTCCTCGTCCTGCTCCTCGGGGAGTTCGTCCTCGTTCTCGTCCTCGGGGAGTTCGTCCTCCGAACCTTCGTCCCCGACGTCCTCCTCCTGTTCCTGCTCCTCCTCCTCGCGCCGCGCGGTCTCGTCGTCCTTGACGACCTCGCTGTCACGGATCTCCCCGTGCCAGCCGACGACGTCGTCCGGGTGCAGGACGGCCTCCGTCATCACGTGCCGCTCGAAGTGCTTGAGTTCCAAGCGCGCTCGTCGGCCGACGGCGCGCCACAGGTTGGCGGTCTTCTCGAACAACCCCCGCGGGTGGTATTCGAGAACCATGATGATCCGGGTCAGATTGTCGGTGAGCTCGTGGAAGGTCACCGCCCCGTCGATGTAGCCCTTACCGCCCTTCGAGCGCCATACGATCCGATCGAACGGAACCTGCTCGAGAATCGTCGACTCCCACGTCCGCCGGGACCAGAAGACCTTTCCGGTCCATTGCAGCTTCTCGTCGGAGGCCTGCTCGACCTGCTCGACCTTCTTCATGAACTTCGGCCAGTCGGCGAACTGCGTCCACAGGTCGTAGGCGAGGTCGATCGGAACACCGACGTCGATCTGCTCGACGATGTTGGTGAGCTTGAGCTTCTTGTTGCCGCCGCCCTTACCCTTGCCTTCGCCGCCGCCGAGGGATTCCTTGACGTCGTCGAACTTGTCCTTGGCGGTCTGCTTGACGTTCTCGAAGCCGCCGCTCAGCGCCGCGGTGATCGGAGACTTCCCCTCGGCGGACTTCTGCACACCGGTGATCGCGCCGAGCAGATTCCCTCCCCCGCCCTCGGCATAGTCGTTGAGGCGCCCGGCCGTTCCGGTCACCTTGTCGGAGACCGTCGACAGGGCACGCTCGGCGAACGTGCCGGCCAGGCCCTGCAGTGACTTCTGCAGGTGCTTGGTGGGCGAGAGGTCCTGTGCCGCTTTGCCGGCGCTGCCGGCAGCCCCGCTCGCCGTCTTTCCGGCCTGTCCCGCCGTGCCGGCGGCGGTCTTTCCGGCCTTGCCGGCCGTCTCCTTGGCGGTCTTGCCCAGCCGGCGGGTGGCGTCTTCGAGTGATCGCGTCATCGAACTCACTTCCTCGTTCGCCGGACCGGAGCGCGCCCGGAGGCGGATGCCTCGGCGCGGGTGCTGCGTCGCCGGGGCTTCGCCGGCTCCTCGTCCTCGTCGCCGGACTCCTCCGGTTCCTTCGCCTTCGACTTGGCTCGGGATGTCTTGGGACGGCTCGTGGATTCGCCGGTGCGTCGCCTGGCGGCCGGTCGCCGCCGGGCGGGCTTCGGGGCCTCTTCTTCCGCTTCTTCGGCCTCTTCCGGAGCGCCTTCTCCCTCCTCGGGGGCTTCCTCCTCGTCGGTTTCCTCCTCGGGATACTCCTCTTCGGCGGACTCCTCGGCCGGTTCGTATCCGCCCTCCGCGTACTCGTCTTCGGGACCCTCGTCGGCGGACTCCTCTTCCTCCGGCTCCTCCTCGGAAGCCGTGGGACGCCCGGTGGCCCGCTGTTGGAGCCGCTCGTTGAGCGAGTCGATCCGATTGCTCGCGGCGGTGACCGCGGCCGCGCGGGCGGCGCTCATCAGCTCACCCCGCACCGAATCGGTGATCTTGACCAGTTCCGGTGAGGACCCGACCATCGAGGCCCCACGCTTGAGGATGTCCTGCGGGTTGTTCGGTAGGCGCCCCGTCAGGCCTGCCCCCGCGAGCATCAACGCCAGCCGCATCTTGTGCGTGCGTCCGAGGAAGTATCCGATACTCACCCCGGCGGCGACTCGTGCCCCACCTTTCATGACCGTTCTCCTTCGCCTGCATGTGGCCGCTGTTGCGGGCAGGATCTCGGCTGCGCACGGTGTCTCGTCCGATGCGGTGGGCCCGCGGTGCGGTTCGAATGTGATGTAGCCCACACTACGCATTCCAAACATCGATTCGCTGACGATCGACCGGAATGCCCCGCCGGCACGACAGCGGTGTGCTATCAGACCGATCGGTACGTCTCGGAGGCGTTTCCCGCCGGCGCGACGGGGGTATCGCAACACTCGACGGGCGCAGCTGCGTCCCCACCGGAATCCACAAGGAGGGCATCATGGCTCACCTCGCCAGCAAGGTGATGCACAAGGCCGAGGAGATGGTCGGCAAGACCCGGTACAACTTGGGTAAGCGGACCGGAAACAGGAACCTGCAGAGCGTGGGTCGGCGCGGTCAGGTCTCCGGGCGCGTCAAGGGGTTCGGGGACAATCTCACGCATGCGGTAAGGAACGCCCAAGGAAGGTTCAAGAACAGGTCACATCGTTCCGATCTCCGCTGAGGCGTCATTCGCCGGCGGCGATGCCGCAGGCGCGCAGCGCGAACGCCGCCTCGGGCCCGACGATCTCGCCGACCAGGGTCAGGAACCGGTCGACGAACTCGGGCCCGTGCGGCGCTTCCGCCGGGTCGTCCGGATCGGACGGATCCAGATGATGCGCCAGCTCGTGCAGCACCACCAGCTCGCGGAATGCCCATGCGGTGTTCGCGTGGTGCTCCGGGAGTGCAATTGTGGCGCAATCGCTTTCGTAGTGAGCGGCGGAATTTCCGGCGCGTGCCCGGACGCGCGCTCGCACCGTCGCCCGCGGCCAGCGGGCCAGCACCCAGTTCAGCGCCAGCACCGAGTCCACGTACGCCTGGACGGACTCGAGGGAGGCGAAGCGTCGCTCCACCGGCAGGGTGAGCTGCGATCCGGCCAGCTCCACCACCCGCAGGCCGCGCTCGTCGGCCCGGTCGAACATCGTGCGTACCAAGGATCCCGCCTCGTAGACGGCGGTCCTCCGGGTGTCGCGCAGGCGGGTCACCGCGGCAACCTCCGGGCCGCGGCCGGCAGTTCCGGACCGGTACCCAGGCGCGCCTGTCGCCCCGCCCGGTCCCCGGCACGACGGGCGTCGGACGAGTGCCCCACCCCCACCGCGGACCCGCGCCAGCGGCCGCGCGCCTCGGACGTGCTGCGGTAGAAGTCCCGCAGCTCGATCTGCTTGTCGCGCAGCGCCAGGGCCGCCCCGGGCGTGTCGACGCTCGCCTCCCGCTCGATGTCCTGCTTGGCGTCCGACAGTCGCTGCCCGATCCGTGTCGCGAATGCCGACTGGAAGTTCAGCCGCGCGGTGACGGCCGCGACGGGCCGGCGCACCCGCGTCCGCACGCGCCGCCCCCCGCGGGTCTCGACCACCGTGCGCACCGTCGTCTCGTCCTTGTAGGTGCCCGAACGCAGGTAGGCGTCGGAGGCGCGAACCATCTGCACGAGCAGCGACGAGTACAGGGCCTCGCACACGTCGATGTCGGAGGCGAAGCCGTAGGCGTAGATCACCGTCGACGTCGTGGTGATGTCGCACTGCACGTCGTTGGCGGCGGCGATCGCCAGGAACAGCTGCGCGTACGTGCGCAACCCCTTCTTCCCGCTCTCCCCGATCGTGATCAGGCGCTGCACCGGCGTCGCCCGGCGCTCCCGGCCCGCCGTGTGGGCACGCGCGACCGCCAGATCCACCGACGCCGCCGTGGCCAGCCGCTGCGCGGCGGCGAGGAACGCGTCGGCCTCGTGGGGGTTGTCGGTGGATTCCGCCTGCCGGAGCAGGCCACCGATGCGGGTCAGCATCTTCTCCGAACTCACTCCGGCAGGTTACGCCTGCCGTGGTGCCTTTTCGGGCCTGCGGCGATCCGGAAGGACACCGGGGCGCCGGGGTCGCCTATTCTCCTGCCATGGCCCCAGTGACCTTCGACCATGCGACCTGTCTGTTCCCCGGGTCGACCACGCCTGCCGTCGACGCGCTGAACCTCGAGATCGAGGACGGGGAGTTCCTCGTCCTGGTCGGCCCGTCCGGCTGCGGCAAGTCCACCTCCCTGCGCATGCTCGCGGGACTCGAACAGGTGCACAGTGGGCGCATCCTCATCGGGGGCCGCGACGTCACGGCGCAGGAGCCCAAGGACCGGGACATCGCGATGGTGTTCCAGAACTATGCCCTCTACCCGCACATGTCCGTCGCCGAGAACATGGGCTTCGCGCTCAAGCTCGCCAAGACACCGAAGGCGGAGATCCGGGCGCGGGTCGAGGAGGTGGCGAAGATGCTCGACCTCGAGCAGTACCTCGACCGCAAACCCAAGGCACTGTCCGGCGGTCAGCGCCAGCGCGTCGCCATGGGCCGCGCCATCGTCCGCCAGCCGCAGGTGTTCCTGATGGACGAGCCGCTGTCCAACCTCGACGCGAAGCTGCGCGTGCAGACCCGCACCCAGATCGCGCAGCTGCAGCGCCGCCTCGGCACCACCACCGTCTACGTCACGCACGACCAGGTGGAGGCGATGACGATGGGCGATCGCGTCGCCGTGCTCGACAAGGGGATCCTGCAGCAGTGCGCCTCACCGCGCGTGCTCTACAACAAGCCCGCGAACGTGTTCGTCGCCGGATTCATGGGTTCGCCGGCGATGAACCTGTTCACGCTGCCGGTCTTCGACCGCGGGGTGATGCTCGGCGACACCGCCGTGCAGGTGCCGCGCGACGTCGTCGGCCGGGTCACCGAGTCCGAGGTGGTGGTCGGTATCCGTCCCGAGCACTTCGAGATCGCACCCGACGGCCTCGAGATGGACGTCGACGTCGTCGAGGAACTCGGCTCCGACGCCTACGTCTACGGCCGCGCCCAGGTCGCCGGCCGCCCGCAGCAGATCGTCGCGCGCGGGGACTGGCGGAATCCGCCGCAGAAGGGCGAGCGGGTGCACCTGCGGTTCGACCCGGACCAGGTGCACGTCTTCACCACGTCCGACGGTCGTCGCCTGGGCTGACCGGGTGCCGGGCGCCGACACGGAACCGATCAAGGTCGGGTGGAATGTCTGCGGTTCGGTGCCCTCCATGCCAGAGTAAGGGCCGATGTCGGTGGCCCGGTGCCGCCGACGACGGTTTTCTCACGATCTCAACGGGGAGTCATTCATGATTCTGAACTCGAAGGCGATGCGCCGCGCAGCGGTCGCGGCGTCGGCCGCGTCGATGCTGGTGCTCACAGCCTGTTCCTCCGACGGTGGCTCGGATTCGGGCAGCGAAGGAGGCACCGCCGCCGGCGGTGAGGGCCGCGGGCCGATCACGATCGTCGAGGGTCAGGATCCGCTGAACACGGCACTCGAGAGCATCATCGCCGACTGGAACGCGGAGCACCCGGACGAGCAGGTCACCTTCAAGCCGTTGGGCAAGGAAGCGGACCAGCAGCGCGACGACATCACCCAGCGCATGCAGGCCCAGAGCGACGAGTACGACCTCATCGCCGTCGACGTCACCAACACCGCCGAGTTCGCGGCCAACGGCTGGCTGCGGCCGCTCGAGGGCGACTACGCGATCGAGACCGACGGCCTGCTGCCCGCCACGGTCGACTCGGCCACCTACAACGGCACCCTGTACGCGGCGCCGAAGAACACCAACGGCGCGTTCCTGTACTACCGCACGGACCTGGTCGACCGCGCACCCGAGACGTGGGCGGAGCTGAAGGAGCAGTGCCCGAAGGCGCAGGAGGCGGGCATCGACTGCTACGTCGGGCAGTTCAAGAATTACGAGGGCTTGACGGTCAACGTCTCCGAGATCGTCAACGCCTACGGCGGGTCCTTCGTCGCCGAGGACGGCACCACCCCGGCCATCGACGACAAGACCGCCGAGGGCCTGCAGTTCATCGTCGACTCGTTCGAGGACGGCACCATCCCCGAAGCCGCACAGACCTACACCGAGGGCGAGTCGCAGAACGCCTTCGGCGAGGGCCGCGCCCTGTTCATGCGGACCTGGCCGGGCTTCTTCACCGACGGTGAGTCCTCGTCGGTCGCCGGCCGCTACGGCATCGCCGTGCTGCCGGGTGTGGACGGCCCCGGCGCCTCCACGCTGGGCGGCTACAACGTCGGCATCAGCGCGTTCTCCGACGCGCCGGCGACCGCCCGCGACTTCCTCGAGTTCATGCAGACGCGTAAGTCGCAGACCTACTACGCCGAGGCCGGCGGCGCGCCGGTCCTCGAGGAGGTCTACGACGACCCGCAGATCCTCGAGCAGTACCCGTACTTCGCGACCCTGAAGGAATCCCTGGCCAACGCGCAGCCGCGTCCGGTCACCCCGTACTACTCGCAGGTCTCCAAGGCCATCCGTGACAACGCCTATGCGGCGATCCGCGGTGAGAAGACGGTCGATCAGGCGCTCGCGGACACCCGCGCCGGCATCGAGACCGCCGGCAACTGATGCAGGAGTAGTACATGGCGAAGCCGCAGGTCGAGCCCGCGGATCAGTCGCCCCCCACCACGGTCGGGACCGCAGTGCTCGGTCCCGACCGTGGCCGTGGGGGCGGCCGGCACCGAGCCCCCGAACCCCCCGAGCCGCCGGTCGCGGCCGTGAAGCCGCGCCGGCGGATCCCGGTATGGGCGTTCGTCGCGCCGACGCTGGTCGTGCTGGCCGTCGTCATCCTGTATCCGCTCGGCCGGGCGGTGTGGATGTCGCTGCACGGCGACGCGAAGAAGCTCGACCCCGAGACGGGCCGGTTCGTCACCGGCGGCTTCGTCGGAGTCGAGAACTACGTCCGGTGGATCACGCAGACCTGCGGCACCGCGACGGGCTCGATCCCGTGCCCACCGGGTACCCTCGGCTCGCAGTTCTGGGGTTCGGTCGGCAACACCTTCTTCTTCACCGTGGTGACGGTGGCGCTCGAGACGGTCATCGGGTTCGCGATGGCGCTGGTGATGGCGAAGTCGTTCCGCGGGCGCGGCCTGCTGCGCGCGTCCGTGCTCGTGCCGTGGGCGATCCCGACGGCGGTCACCGCCAAGCTGTGGTTCTTCATCTTCGCCAACGACGGCATCGCCAACCAGATCCTCGGCACCGAGATCCTGTGGACCGCCGACCCGTGGCCCGCGCGTTTCGCGATCATCGTCGCCGACGTGTGGAAGACCGCGCCGTTCATGGCGCTGCTCATCCTGGCCGGGCTGCAGATGATCCCGTCGGACGTGTACGAGGCCGCGAAGGTCGACGGTGCCACCGCCTGGCAGCGGTTCACCCAGATCACGCTGCCGCTGGTCAAGCCCGCGCTCATGGTCGCGATCCTGTTCCGCACGATGGACGCGCTGCGCATGTACGACCTGCCCGCCATCATGATGGGCTCCAACCCGGCCACCTCGACCATCTCGGTGCTGGTGGTCGACCAGATGCGGCAGGGCGCGAACTCCGCGTCGGCCCTGTCGACGATCACGTTCCTCATCATCTTCGCGGTCGCGTTCGTCCTGGTCCGGTTCCTCGGCGCCAACGCGGTGCGCACGCAGGAAGAACAGCGGAAGGGGACCCCGGCATGAGCCGACCGGGCACCGGCAAGGCACTGCGCGGCAGTATCGGCACCTATGTCGGCGTCGCGCTCATCGTCGTGTGGGGCCTGGCCCCGTGCTACTGGATGATCGTCACGGCGCTGCGCGACCCGGCCGACACGTTCAGCACCACGCTGTGGCCGTCGAATCCGACGCTGCAGAACTTCGCGGATGCCCTGGATCCGTCGGCGAAGGTCAACTTCTCCCGGGCGCTGGTCAACAGTGTGATCATCGCCGGGGCCACCACCGCGATCGCGCTGCTGGTCGGTGTGTTCACCGCCTACGCCCTGTCGCGGTACGACTTCCGCGGCAAGTACTTCGTCACCGGCATCATCCTCGGTGCGTCGATGTTCCCCGTCGTCGCGCTGGTGACGCCGCTGTTCCAGCTGTTCACCGACCTGGACTGGATCGGCACGTACCAGGCCCTGATCATCCCGAACATCTCGTTCGTGCTGCCGCTGACGATTTACACCCTGACCTCGTTCTTCTCCGAGTTGCCGTGGGAGCTCGAGGAGGCCGCCCGCATGGACGGCGCCAGCCGGGGCCAGGCATTCCGGATGATCATGCTGCCGCTCGCGGCGCCCGCGTTGTTCACCACCGCGATCCTCGCGTTCATCGCGACCGTCAACGAGTTCCTGCTCATGTCGCAGCTGTCGACCGAGAAGACCGCCCCGGTGACGGTGGCGATGGCCCGCTTCACCGGAACCGACCCGTACGTCACCCCGTATGCGTCGATCATGGCGGGCGGCACCCTGGTGATGGTGCCGCTGGTGGTGATGGTGCTGATCTTCCAGCGTCGCATCATCGCGGGCCTGACCGCCGGCGGCGTCAAGTCGTGAGCCGACGGCCGTCGCGCCGGCAGCGGCTCGAGCTGCTGCTCGGGTTCCTGACGATGGTCACGCTGCTGACGCTGGTCGGCGCGGTCGCCGGGTTGCTGTCCGCCACGCCCGGGGTGGTCCCGTCGCTGCTGCTGCTCGCGTGCGTGGTGGCGTGGGGGCTGACGTTCCGGGCCTGGCGGCGCGCAGGTTCCTGAGGCCGGCGTATCGCCGCAGGCCGGGGACGGGTCTGCGCGGCCTGCGGTACCCGTCACATCGGGACAGAACTCCGTACCATGCGATCGAGAGGGTGCGATTATTTCGTCGGACCCGGATCCATCCGAGAAAGTGGTACGTGTGAGTTCTACGACCCCGCCGAACCCCCAGCACAGAAAACCCACCGCCGCTGCGAAAGCGCGGCGGTGGCGCATCGTCGGCAACCTCGCGCTCGCCGTGGTGGCCGTTCTGGTGCTCGTGCCGGCGTTGATGTTCGCGGTGGCGTACCTGTCCACGGACGTGCCCCGCCCGTCGGACATGAAGACCAACCAGGTCGCGACCGTCTACGCCGCGGACGGTACCACCGAGCTGAGCCGGATCGTGCCACCCGAGGGCAACCGTGTCGAGGTCGACCTGGCGGAGATCCCGGAGCACGTGCGCAACGCCGTGCTCTCGGCCGAGGACCGCAACTTCTACAGCAACCCGGGCTTCTCGGTGAGCGGATTCGCCCGCGCGGCCCGCGACAACGTGCTCGGCAAGGAGACCGCCGGCGGCGGCTCCACCATCACCCAGCAGTACGTGAAGAACGTGCTCGTCGGCGCCGACCGGACCGTCACCCGCAAGATGCGGGAACTGGTGATCTCGACGAAGATGGCCAGGCAGTGGTCCAAGGACGAGATCCTGCAGGCATACCTGAACACCATCTACTTCGGCCGCGGCGCCTACGGCATCGCCGCCGCCGCGCAGGCGTACTTCGGCAAGCCGGTCGGTGAGCTGTCGGTCGCCGAGGGCGCCGTGCTCGCCGGGGTGATCCAGACGCCGTCGGCGCTCGACCCCGAGTTCAACCGGCCGGCGATCGAGGCGCGCTGGAACTACGTCCTCGACGGCATGGTCGAGATGGGCGAGCTCGACACCGCCGAACGCGACGCCCAGGAGTTCCCGCCGACGGTGCCGGCCGCGCAGGCGACGCAGGCGGACGCGGCCACCGGCCCGGAGGGGCTGCTGCGTACCCAGGTGATCCGTGAGCTCGAGGCGGCGGGGATCAGCGGCCAGGTGCTCAGCACCGAGGGCCTGCAGATCACGACGACGATCGACCCGCGGGCGCAGCAGGCGGCGATCGATTCGGTGCGCGAGACCCTCGAGGGGGAACCGGCGAACCTGCGCACGGCCGTCGTGTCGATCGACCCGCGCTCCGGCGCGGTGCGGGCGTACTACGGCGGCGAGGAGGGCGCCGGGTTCGACTTCGCGCAGGCCCCGGTGCAGACCGGCTCCGCGTTCAAGGTGTTCGGCCTCGTCGCGGCGCTGAAGGACGGCATCGGCCTGAACGCCCGGTTCAGCAGCGCCCCGCTGACCGTCGGCAATCTCGAGATCGGCAACGTCGAGGGCGAATCGTGCGGGGTGTGCACCATCGCCGAGGCGCTCAAGCGGTCGCTGAACACCAGCTTCTACCGGCTGATGATGGCCATGGAGAACGGGCCGCAGAAGATCGCGGACGCCGCTCACGAGGCCGGCATCCCGCTCGAGATCCCCGGCGTCGACGGCCGCACGCTCAGCCACAACGGCGGCGCGCCGGAGGGCGGCATCGTGCTGGGCCAGTACCAGTCGCGGGTGATCGACATGGCGTCGGCATATGCCACGCTCGCCGCGTCGGGGACCTACCACCAGCCCTACTTCGTGCAGCGCGTCGTCAACGCCGAGGGCGAGGTGCTGCTGGACCGGCCCGCGTCGCCGGGCGAGCAGCGCGTCGATCCGGCCGTCGCGGACAACGTCACGCAGGCCATGCAGCCGATCGCCGCGTACTCGCGCGGACACGCGCTCGCCGGGGGGCGGCCGTCGGCGGCCAAGACCGGCACCACCCAGCTCGGCGACACCGGCCTGAACAAGGATGCGTGGATGGTCGGGTACACCCCGTCGCTGTCCACGGCGGTGTGGGTCGGCACGCCGGACGGCACCGCCATCACGAACAGCTGGGGCGGGTCGATCTACGGTTCGATGCTGCCGTCGGACATCTGGAAGGGCACGATGGACGGCGCTCTCGAGGGCACCGAGGTCGAGAGCTTCCCGTGGCCCGATCCGATCGGGGGGCAGGCAGGTGTCCCCGTCGACACCGGGGTCACAGCCCCGTCGAACAACGTCCCGGCCCCGGTGCAGCTGCCCCAGCTGCAGCTGCCGGAGCTGCCGCCGATCACGATCCCGGCGCCTCCGGTGGAACTGCCACCGGAGATCCAGGTGCCGCAGCAGATCGAGGTGCTGCCGGGCGTGACGATCCAGATCCCGGGGTAGGACACCACGCCGCGAGCGCGGCTGTCACACAGTCGACGACGTCGTCGACCGACACCGACGGCTCGTCGAGCCGGTCCATCGCCATGGACTCGACCAGCGACCACCACCCCCGCAGCTGCATGGTGACGAGCGGTGTGGGCGCGACGCCGATCGCGGCGACGGTGCGTTCGACCATCGTGTTCCGCATGTTCTCGTGGATGGTCCGGATCTGCGGATCGGCGCCGAACCCGCCGTGGAAGAACGCCTGGTAGTGCCGGCCGTGCCGGTCGATGAACGCCACGAACGGCTGCACCACCGCGCGCAGCGGGTCGGTGTCGTCGGGATCGGGGACCGCCGCCCGCAGCAGGCGCCGAGCGGCCGCGGCCACGACCGCGACGTAGAAGTCCTGTTTGGTGGGGAAGTAGCGGAACAGCAGGCCGCGGGAGATGCCGGCGATCTCGGCGACCCGGTCGACGGACAGGGCGTGGATCGGGCGGGTGGCCAGTTCCTGCAGGCCGATGGCGACGAGCTGGCGTTTGCGCTCTTCCGGAGGAAGGCGCCGCCGCTTCTCGGTGCTCACGGATGGTCCCTCCCTCTTGATGGTGTGCTGCGCGCCCGGCTAGTCTAACTAAGCATTGCTCAGTTAGAGCTACGGAGGCCTCATGGATTTCGGTCAGTCGGAACGCTCGCGCGACTACCTCGAGCGGCTGCGCCACTTCGTCGCCACCGAGGTGGTGCCCGTCGAGGAGACGCTGCGGCGGGAACGGATCGCCCCCTTCGCGGCGCGCGGCGACAGTTCGGGCGCGGCGACGTGGTCGGTACCCGACGAGTTCCGCGAACTGCAGCGCAAGGCCCGCGCCCAGGGCCTGTGGAACCTCTTCCTCCCCGACGCCGAACTCGGAGCCGGGCTGACGAACGTCGAGTACGCGTCCCTCGCGGAGGAGATGGGTCGTTCCCCGTTCCGGTCCTCGATCTTCAACTGCGACGCCCCGGACACCGGCAACATGGAGGTGCTGTACCACTACGGCAGCCCCGAACAGAAGGAACGCTGGCTGCGCCCCCTGCTCGACGGCGAGATCCGCTCGGCGTTCTGCATGACCGAACCCGGGGTCGCGTCCTCGGACGCGACGAACATGGCCGCCACCGCCCTCGTCGAGGGCGACGAGGTGGTGCTCAACGGACGCAAGTGGTGGAGCACGGGCATCGGCAGTCCCGACTGCAAGATCCTGATCTTCATGGGGCTCACCGATCCCCAGGCGCCCAAGCATCAGCAGCACTCGATGGTGCTGGTGCCGATCGACACCCCCGGGGTGAAGGTCGAACGGATGCTGTCCACGATGGGCTTCTACGACGAGCCCGGCGGACACGGCGAGGTGTCGTTCACCGACGTGCGCCTGCCGCTCGACGCGATCATCGCCGGACCCGGCCGCGGATTCGAAATCGCCCAGGGCCGGCTCGGTCCCGGCCGCGTCCACCACTGCATGCGTCTGATCGGGCTCGCCGAACACGCCCTCGAACTCGCCTGCCGGCGCGGCCTCGACCGCGTCGCGTTCGGCAAGCCCCTGGTCAACCTCGGCGGCAACCGCGAACGCATCGCCGACGCCCGCATCGCGATCAACCAGCTGCGGCTGCTCGTGCTGCACACCGCCTGGCTGCTCGACACCCAGGGCCTGGCCGGCGCCCGCTCCGCCGTCTCCGAGATCAAGGTCGCCACCCCGCGCGTCGTCCAGCAGGTGGTCGACTTCGCCATCCAGATCCACGGCGGCGCCGGTCTTTCGGACGACTTCCCGCTCGCCGGTGCCTGGACGGCCGCGCGGGCGCTGCGCCTGGCCGACGGCCCCGACGAGGTGCACCAGGGACTGGTGGCCCGCTTCGAACTCGGCAAGTACACCAACCCGGAGGGTCGCAAGTGACAATTCCCGACAACGCCCGCGCCGTCCGTGACGAGGACGCCTTCGACGTCGCGGCCGTCGCGGCCTGGCTCGGCGAGCACGCCGGCATCGCCGGAATCCCGGAGGTGCACCAGTTCTCCGGTGGCGCATCGAATCTCACCTATCTACTGCGTTACCCCGACCGGGACCTCGTGCTGCGCCGACCGCCGGTGGGGGCCAAGCCGTCCTCCGGTCACGACATGGTCCGCGAGTACCGCATCCAGTCGCTGCTCGCGCCCGCATACCGGTACGTGCCGCGCATGGTGGGCCTGTGCACCGACCACAGCGTGCTCGGCAGCGACTTCTACGTGATGGAACGGGTGCCGGGGACGATCCTGCGGGCGAACCCCCCGGCCGAACTCGCCCTGACCCCCGAGCGCACCCGCACCCTGTGCCTGCGGATCGTCGACCTGCTCGTCGAGCTGCACGGCGTCGACCCCGCGTCCACGGGGCTGAGCGAATTCAGCCGCGGCTCCGGATACGTCGCGCGCCAGGTGTCGGGCTGGACTGCGCGCTACGAGAAGGCGCGCACCGAGAACGTTCCGGACTTCGCCCGGGTCACGAAGTGGCTGAACGACACTCAGCCTGCCGACGTGGCCTCGGCTGTCATCCACGGCGATTTCCGGCTCGACAACGTGGTGCTCGACGAGAACGACCCGCTGCAGCCCGTCGCGGTGCTGGACTGGGAACTGGCCACCGTCGGCGATCCGCTGATGGATCTCGGTTCCTCCCTCGCCTACTGGGTGCAGGCCGACGACGATCCGATGCTGCTCGCCACCAAGCGGCAGCCGTCGGACCTGCCGGGCATGCTCACCCGCCGCGAGATCGTCGACTACTACTCGAGCAAGACCGGTCTGGCCGTGGACAACTGGGGCTTCTACGAGGTCTTCGGCCTGTTCCGGCTCGCGGTGATCGCGCAGCAGATCTACTACCGCTACCACCACGGGCAGACCACCAACCCGGCGTTCAAGGACTTCTGGGTGATCGTGGGCTATCTGGACTCGCGATGCAACACGCTGATCGACGACATCGAGGCGGGACGCGCATGAGCACGCGGAGGAACATTCTCATCACCGGCGCGAGCTCCGGCCTCGGCGCCGGCATGGCCCGCGAGTTCGCCGCGCGGGGGCGCAACCTCGCCCTCGCGGCGCGACGGACCGAGCGGCTCGAGGAGCTGCGCGACGAACTGCTCGCGCAGCATCCGGGTATCACCGTCGCGGTGCGGCGGCTCGACGTGGACCGGCACGAGGACGTGTTCACCGTCTTCCGGGAGTTCGACGACGAACTCGGCGGCCTCGACCGCGTCGTCGTCAATGCGGGCCTGGGCAAGGGGCAGCCCTTGGGCACGGGCTACTTCCGTGCCAACGTGCAGACGGCGAACACCAATTTCCTCGGTGCGCTGGCACAGAGCGAGGCCGCCCTCGAGCTCATGCGCCCCCGCAATGCCGGTCACGTGGTGCTCATCTCGTCGGTGAGTGCGGTGCGCGGGATGCCGCGCAATCTCACGACGTACGCGGCGTCGAAGGCCGCCGTCGCGGCGCTCGGCGAGGGAATGCGTGCGGACCTGGCGCGCACGGGCATCCGGGTGAGCACGATCTTCCCCGGGTTCATCCGCTCGGAGATCAACGAGAAGGTGAAGAACGTGCCGTTCATCGTCGACACCGAGACCGGGTGCCGCGCACTGGCCGCCGCGATCGAGAAGGAACCGCACAAGGCGTACGTCCCGGCCTGGCCGTGGACACCGCTCGCCTATGCGATGAAGGTACTGCCGCTGTCCGTCGTCAGCCGGATGGTCTGACGACGCAGCGTGTGTGGACGCGTGTG
>NZ_BCXE01000004.1 GCF_001894945.1 Rhodococcus ruber NBRC 15591 | reverse complement strand
GACATTCGGCCACCACCCGCGAGGGGTGTTGTGACGCTACGGATCAGGCGTCGGCGCCGATGATGAAGGCCTCGAGCTCGGTGCGGGCCTTGTCGTCGGCCATCTGGACCGGCGGGGACTTCATCAGGTAGGCGGACGCCGGCAGGACGGGGCCGCCGATGCCGCGGTCCTTGGCGATCTTCGCGGCGCGGATCGCGTCGATGATGATGCCGGCCGAGTTGGGCGAGTCCCACACCTCGAGCTTGTACTCGAGGTTCAGCGGCACGTCGCCGAAGGCGCGGCCCTCGAGGCGGACGTACGCCCACTTGCGGTCGTCGAGCCAGCCGACGTGGTCGGACGGGCCGATGTGGACGTCGTTGGTGCCCATCTCCTTCTTGAGGTTGGAGGTGACGGCCTGGGTCTTGGAGATCTTCTTCGACTCGAGACGCTCACGCTCGAGCATGTTCTTGAAGTCCATGTTGCCGCCGACGTTGAGCTGCATGGTGCGGTCGAGCTGCACACCGCGGTCCTCGAACAGCTTCGCCATGACGCGGTGGGTGATGGTGGCGCCGACCTGCGACTTGATGTCGTCGCCGACGATCGGGACACCGGCGTCGGTGAACTTGGCGGCCCATTCCGGGTCGGAGGCGATGAACACGGGCAGCGCGTTGACGAACGCGACACCGGCATCGATGCAGCACTGGGCGTAGAACTTGTCGGCCTCTTCGGACCCGACGGGGAGGTAGGACACGAGCACGTCGACCTTCGCGTCCTTCAGCGCCTGGACGACGTCCACGGGCTCGGCCTCGGAGAGCTCGATGGTCTCGGCGTAGTACTTGCCGATGCCGTCGAGGGTGTGGCCACGCTGGACGGTGACGCCGCTCGGCGGAACGTCGGCGATCTTGATGGTGTTGTTCTCGCTGGCGAAGATCGCCTCGGAGAGATCGAAGCCGACCTTCTTCGCATCCACGTCGAATGCCGCGACGAACTGGACGTCGCGCACGTGGTACGGGCCGAACTCGACGTGCATCAGGCCGGGAACGGTCGTGTTCGCTTCCGCGTCCTTGTAGTACTCGACGCCCTGGACCAGGGACGAGGCACAGTTCCCCACGCCTACAATGGCCACGCGCACCGAGGTGCTGTTCTCACCCATGGTCGGGTTCTCCTTCTGTGTTGCGTTGTGCTGTCGACTGCTCGGCGGCGATCAGTTCGTTGAGCCAGCGGACCTCGCGCTCACTGGACTCGAGGCCGAGCTGATGAAGCTGACGGGTGTAGCGATCCAACGTCCCGCTGGCCCGTCCGATTGCGTCGCGGAGCCCTTCCCTGCGCTCCTCGACCTGGCGGCGCCTGCCCTCGAGGATCCGCATCCGCGCCTCGGCGGGGGTGCGGCTGAAGAAGGCGAGGTGCACGCCGAAACCGTCGTCGGTGTAGTTCTGCGGACCGGTGTCGGCCACCAGCTCGGAGAAGCGCTTGCGCCCCTCCGGAGTGAGCTGGTACACGCGACGCGCTCGTCGCTTGACGGTGCCGGGTGGTCCTGCGTCCTCCTCGATGAGTCCGTCGGCCTGCATCCGTCGCAGCGTCGGATAGAGGGAACCGTAGGAGAAGGCGCGGAACGCGCCGAGCAGCCCGGTCAGTCGTTTGCGGAGCTCGTAGCCGTGCATGGGCGACTCGAGGAGCAGCCCGAGAATTGCCAGCTCGAGCAAGAGGCCTCCTCCACCGTGTCGTCGAACTATCCGAGTGATGCGATCACCGATTATATCGCACCGATATATAGGACGATAACCGACAGCAGTGCATGTAACAACGGGTAGCGGTAATTTTCCTCAGGGCTCGTAGGGAAACACCGCGATCGGCGTACCGTCGAACGCCAGCACCAGGTGCCCGCCCTGATCGGTGCCCGGACGCCGCGCGTGGACCGCGACCGTCGCCCGGCCCGCGTCGTCGACGTCGAAACCGACCTGCTCGACCCGGCCGTCGGGCACCCGCAGGGTCGCGGGAGCGCCGAGGATCACCTGCGACACCGCGACCAGGTCGAGGCCTGCCAGATCGAAGGCCACCGCATCCGACGGCCGGGTGTGCGGACTGCTCCACGAGGCGAACTCGCCGTCGAAGGTGTACGAGAGATACCGGTGCGGTTCGTCGGCGACCGCCCGGTCGAACGACGCGTGCTCCGGGAACAGCGTCACGTCGTCGACGAGCGTGTCGCCGAACTCGGCCCGGTACTCCTCCACGAAGCGGGCCAGTCCCTGCGGCGACGTCAACTCCGGTGGCGGCGGCGGTCCGTCCGCCGCGTTCGCGGCCAGTCCCGCCAGCGCCCCCGTCACAGCCCCTGCCGCGACCGCGGTCGCCGCGACCACCACTCGACGAGTCCTCACCGGGTTCCCCGGTTCTCGAACCGGTGCAGTTCGATCAGCTCGCCCTGCGGCGTCACCTCGAGAAAACCGGTCTCGCGAGCCGTATTGCTCACGAATATGCGCACCGACGGCTGGCCGTACGACACGTCGACGGAGATGTGGCCGACCGTGCCGTCCGGTACGCCGACACTCTGCGGCGCCCCCGCGACGTACCCCGCGAGGGCGTCGACGTCCAACGTCGCCAGGTCGACCACCGCGGTGTCCACGGCGCGGGTGCGGGGCACGTCGTCCGCGTCGAAACCGCCGCGGTAGGTGTACGACACCATGCGGTCCGGGCTGCCGGGCACGGAACGGGTGACGCGCGCATGTTGCTCGAAGAAGTCCACCTCGTCGACCAGCATGTCCCCGAACGCCGCCAGGTGGTCGGCTCGGAACTGCTCGAGGCCGGCCCGCGTCACCGGGCTCGGCGTCGGCACCACGACGGGCCGCAGCGCTGCCGGATCGAGCGCCGGCCCCAGCGGCGCGGACGGTGCATCGACGCGTACCCAGGAGAACGTCGCCACCCCTGCCGCCACGGCCGACGCCACCACGACCGCGGTGAACACCCCGGGACCGCGCGCGCGGACCCGTGCCGTCGCGGCGACGTCCGAACTCGCCTGCAGGTCGGCGACCAGCTCGTCCAGTTCGCCGAGCGTGCCGGCGACGTCGGCACGCGCATCCCGGGCCTCGTGTTCGGGACCGGTGAGCTGCCCGTCCGCGTACGCCGCGTCGAGACGCGCCCGGACCGCCGCCCGATCGACGTCGCGTGCCCTGGTGGAAGGCGAACGGCGGCCGATCATGCGGGAGATCGTAACGATGCAGTTCAGAACACGCGCTGCACGGTGCCGTCGAACAGAACCTTCACGTATCGGGTGCGGTCGCCGGAATCGACGTAGATGTTCGCCGTCGGCGTGCCGTCGTGGGCGAACGAGACGTGCGAGACCGCGCCGTCGGGCAGTCCGACCAGCGCGGGGGCTTCGGCGATCCGGGTGGTCAGGGCCCCGGGGTCGACCCCGCCGAGGTCGACATCGCGGTAGCCGGGGAGGCGCTGCGTCGTCACCGGTTGGGCCCGTAGCGCCCCGCCCGCGTAGCTGTACGTGGCGATCCGGCCGGGGTCGTCCGGCAGCGCCCGTTCGATGTGAGCCCGATCCGGACGGAGGACCAGCCGATACACGACCGTGTCACCGAAGCGGTCCCGCACCGACGCGAGAACCCCCTCGAATCCGCCGGGTTCGAGCGGCCGCACCGGAGTCACCACGATCGGGTCGACGCCGTCGCCGGGAACTGCCACCGGTGCGGCGGGCTGCTCCCGCACGGCCGCGGGCTCCGGCGCCGGACCCGCCGACAGCAGCAGCACCGCGCCGGCCACCGCGGCCGCCACCGCGACGGCCACCGCCACGATCCGGCGCAGCCCGGGCCGCCGGGCCGAAGACGGGACCGCCGGATTCTCGGGTGGCTGCAGGTCCCGGACCAGGTCCGCGAGCTCGCCCAGCGTCTTCGCGGACATGGCCCGGGCCGTCCGGTCCCGGTGTTCCCCGAAGTCGAGCTGACCGTCGGCGTAGGCGGTGTCGAGGCGGCCGCAGGCCTGCGCCCGGTCGATGTCGCGTGCCCGCGTTCGCGGCGTGTGTCGGCTCACCATCCGGGCAGCGTAGAACGTCCGATATGGGCGCGTCGCACAGTCACGCGGCCCACACCCTGCCCACCCGCGTGCCGTCCGCACGTACTCTGGACCCGTGCGGATACAGCGGCAGGTGGTGGACTACGCGCTGCAGCGCAGGTCGCTGCTCGCTCAGGTCTACTCGGGACGGACCGGCGTCTCGGAGGTGTGCGACGCCAGCCCCTACCTGCTCCGTGCCGCCAAGTTCCACGGCCGCGGCAGTGACGTGGTCTGCCCGATCTGCCGCAAGGAGCAGCTGACACTCGTGTCGTGGGTGTTCGGCGACAAGCTCGGTCCGGTGTCCGGGTCGGCCCGCACCGCGGAGGAACTGGTCCGCCTGGCCGCCAGCCAGGAGGAGTTCTCCGTCCACGTGGTCGAGGTGTGCCGCACGTGCAGCTGGAACCACCTCGTCCAGTCCTATGTCCTGGGGGCGGAACCCGCGCCGAAGCGGCCCCGCCGCAGGTCGACCGGCCAGAGCCGCCGCACCGCGAGCGAGTGAGCCGTGCGCGACCCCTGCTGAACCGCCGCGCCCGGTGAGGTCCCCGGGCGACACTGCACTGCCCGAAAACACTGCACTGCCCGAAACATTGCACTGCCCGAACGCGCGCTGCCCGACGAGACCGAAGTCTGCAGACGTGAAACGAGGACGCGTGCCGCGCGTCCGCGCTACCGGTTGGAGATGAGTACGTGAGTTCCCCCCACAACGACCCGCAGGGCGACCGGCCGATGCCGCCGCACGGGAACGGACCGGCAGGTCCCCCGCCGCCGCGGCGACCGGGACCTGTGGGGGGTCCCCCACCGCAGCGCGGTCCCGGCGGGCCGCCGCCCGCCGAACGGCGGATGCCCCCGCCGCAGGGACGTCCGTACCCGCCGCCGCCGCGCCCCCAGCCGGGCGGCCCGCGGCCCCAGCCGTATCCGCCGCAGCAACGTCCCCCGCAGCAGTACGGGGCCGCAGGGATGCCGTCGCCGGACGCTCACGGGCCGCGACCGCAGCAACCACCGGCCGACCGGACCCGGCAACTCCCGCCGCAGAACCGGCCGCCGGTGCAGAACCGCAACCCTCAGCAGCCGCCCGACCGGCCCGCAGGCGCGCCCCCCGGCGGGCGCCCACCGACCCCGCCCCCGACCGCGCGCGGCGGGGGTGACGAGCCCCCGCGTGGTCCGGGCGACCCCAAGTCGACGCGCTGGCGCACCGTGCGGCGTGTCGGCTACGTGGCCGTGGCCCTGGCCCTGGTGCTGCCGATCCTCGCGTTCATGCTGGCCTACGTCGTCCAGGAGGTTCCGCGTCCCGGTGACCTGAAGACCAACCAGGTCGCCACCGTCTACGCCGCCGACGGCTCGACCGTCATCACCAAGGTGGTGCCGCCCGAGGGCAACCGCACCGAGGTGGGCCTCGACGAGATCCCCGAGCACGTCCGCAACGCCGTACTCGCCGCCGAGGATCGTGACTTCTACAGCAATCCCGGATTCTCGGTCAGCGGCTTCGCCCGCGCGGCCCGCGACAACATCCTCGGCCGGGAGAGCGCCGGCGGTGGTTCGACCATCACCCAGCAGTACGTGAAGACGGCGCTGGTCGGCTCCGAGCGCACCCTGACCCGCAAGATGAAGGAACTCGTCCTCGCGTCCAAGATGGCCAACCAGTGGTCCAAGGACGACATCCTCGCCGCCTACCTGAACACCATCTACTTCGGACGTGGCGCGTACGGCATCGCCGCTGCCTCCACGGCGTACTTCGGTAAGCCCGTCGGCGAGCTCACCGTCGAGGAGGGTGCCGTGCTCGCCTCCTCGATCCAGCTGCCGTCGCTGCTGGATCCGGAGACCAACCCCGAGGGCGCCCAGGCGCGCTGGAACTACGTCCTCGACGGGATGGTGACCGCCGGCACCCTGAACGAGGCCGACCGGGCCTCGATGCAGTATCCGCGGTACGTGCCGCTGGCCGAGGTCGACAACGGCGGACAGTCCAACGGGCCGGAGGGCCTGCTACGCACCCAGGTGCTGCGGGAGCTGTCCGAGGAGGGCATCGACGAGAACCTGCTGAACACCGAGGGACTCCAGATCACCACCACGATCGACCCGCAGGCACAGGAGGCCGCACTCGACGCGGTCCGCACGAACATGGACGGCGAGCCGGAGGAGCTGCGCACCGCCGTCGTATCCGTCGACCCGCGCAGCGGCGCCGTCCGCGCCTACTACGGCGGCGACAACGGCGGTGGCTTCGACTTCGCCCAGTCCGGTCTGCAGACCGGATCGTCGTTCAAGGTGTTCGGCCTGGCCGCCAACCTCGACCAGGGCAACCCGCTGTCCGCGATGTACGACAGCGGCCCGCTCACCGTCAACGGCATCTCGATCGGCAACGTCGAGGGCGAGAACTGCGGCACCTGCACCATCGCCGAGGCGCTGAAGCGGTCGCTCAACACCAGCTTCTACCGGATGATGCTCGAGATGGACAACGGCCCGCAGGCCATCGCCGACATGGCACACCAGCTCGGCATCCCCGAGGAGATCCCCGGCGTCGGCGAGACCCTCACCGAGCCGGGCGGCGTCGGCCCCAACTACGGCATCGTGCTCGGCCAGTACCAGTCCCGCGTGATCGACATGGCGTCGGCGTACGCGACGCTCGCCGCGTCCGGCACCTACCACGAGCCCTACTTCGTGCAGAAGGTCGTCACCGCCGACGGCACCGTGCTGCTCGACCGCGGCACCCCCGCCGGGGAACAGCGGGTCGACGAGGCCGTGGCAGACAACACCACCGCCGCGATGATGCCCATCGCCGCGTACTCCAACGGGCATGCCCTCGCCGGCGGCCGCCCGTCCGCCGCCAAGACCGGCACCGCGCAGCTCGGCGACACCGGCTCGAACAAGGACGCCTGGATGGTGGGCTACACGCCGTCGCTGTCGACGGCCGTGTGGGTCGGCACCGAACAGGGCCTGCCCCTGGAGAACAGCTGGGGCGGCATGATCTACGGGTCCGGCCTGCCGTCGGACATCTGGAAGGACACGATGGACGGTGCCCTCCAAGGCACCGACGTCGAGAAGTTCCCGACTCCCGAACCGATCGCCGGACAGGCCGGCGTCCCGGCGTACTCGGCGCCGGCGCCGCCGAGGACCACGACGCAGACCCCGACGACGACCGAGCGGACGACGCCGGAGCTGCCCACGCCGCCGGAGATCACGACCCGCAACGTCGAGATCCTCCCGGGCGTGACCATCCCCATGCCGGGCGTGGCGCCGCAGACCACCACCCAGCAGGTGCCCACACCGACCCCCACCACGGAAGAGGACACGCCGGGCTTCGGGACGCAGGACGAGTCGACCGGTGCCGGCGGGGACGAGCAGTCCGGCAACAGCCGCTTCCAGGAGGACCCCGTCGGCGCCACACCCGGCGGGTAGCCTCGCGGGGTGACCGAGAAGAGAGAGCTCGCGTCGCCGGGTCCGCTCGTTGCCGACCGCCGCTCCGCGGACTGGCGCGACGCACCCGGATGGACCGATCCGACGGTGTCGCGTCTGTCCACCGGCATCGGCGGCCCCGTCGGACGGTACGCCCTGCTCGGACGCACCCGGTTCTTCACGCCGCTGCGCGCGCTGCTGCTCCTGGCGGTCGTGTTCCTCGCTCTCGGCTGGTTCACCAAGGCCGCCTGCATCCAGCAGGGGCCGGTGGGCGAGAACGGTGCCCTCGGGCTGGACTGGGGCGACAACCGGCAGTACGTCGCCATGTGCTACTCCGACGTCGTGCCGCTCTACGGCGCCGAACGCCTCAGTGCCGGTGCCTTCCCGTACAAGACGTCGTGGGAGGAGCCCGGACCGGACGGGCAGTCCCAGGTCCGGTACATGGAGTATCCGGTCCTCGCCGGCCTCTACCAGTACGTCTCGATGCGCGCAGCGAAGGCCTGGGACGCCGCGTCGTGGCTTCCGGGCGGCCTGCAGGTGGCGATCTACTTCGACATCGTCGCGGTGGGTCTCGCCGCGGCCTGGCTCGTCACCGTGTGGGCCACCGCGCTCTCCGCCGGCCGCCGCATCTGGGACGCGGCGCTCGTCGCCGCCTCGCCGCTCGTCGCCGTGCACGCCTTCACCAACTTCGACGCCCTCGCCACCGCCTTCGCGGCCGGTGGGCTGCTGGCCTGGGCGCGGCGGCGGCCGGTGCTCGCCGGGGTGCTGTTCGGGCTCGGTGCCGCCACCAAGCTGTACCCGCTGCTGCTGTTCGGTCCGCTGCTGCTGCTGTGCCTGCGCACCGGGAAGCTGCGGGCACTGGGCCAGGCGGCCGGTGCCGCGGCGGCCGCCTGGCTCGCCGTGAACCTGCCGATCATGATCCTCTACCCGCGCGGCTGGGCCGAGTTCTTCCGGCTCAACACCGAACGCGGGGCGGACCCCGATTCGATCTACAACGTCGCGCGGTCGCTGACCGGGTGGTCCGGCTGGGACACCTCCACCCTGAACTCGGTGTCGCTGCTGCTGTTCGCCGCGGCCTGCGCCGGCATCGCGTGGCTCGCATGGACGGCTCCGCGCCGCCCCCGCCTCGCCCAGTTGTGCTTCCTCGTGGTTGCCGCGTTCCTGCTCACCAACAAGGTGTGGAGCCCCCAGTATTCGCTGTGGCTGGTGCCGCTCGCCGTGCTGGCCCTACCGCACCGGCGGATCCTGCTCGCGTGGATGACGATCGACGCCCTCGTCTGGGTGCCGCGCATGTACTTCTATCTCGGCGCCGAGAACAAGGGCCTGCCCGAGCAGTGGTTCACGACGACCGTGCTGCTGCGCGACCTCGCGGTCGTGGCGCTGTGCGCGCTCGTCGTCCGGCAGATTCTCCGTCCGGCCGAGGATCTCGTGCGCTACGGCTTCGTCGACGACCCCGTCGGTGGTGTGCTCGACCACGCCCCCGACGCTCCCCCGCGGTGGATTCCGGAGGGAGTGCGGCCCGGCGCCCGGCGGACATCACCTCCCGAATCGGCCGAGCGGCGGACACCCGCGTCGAGCGCCGCACCGTAGCCCGGCCGGAGCCGCGCGCGACGGGTGCTGCCCGCGCGCGTAAAAACCTGCGCGGGAAGCATTTTCGCGCGCGAGTGCTCGTCCGCGACGAGCGTCGTCTACACGCGCAGCGCGTCGAAGGGCGCGACGGGGAGGTTGCGGACGACGAACCAGCCCAGCACCGCCCACAGCACGATCTGCGGCGCCCACCGCCACTGGTACCACTGGGCGATCCGGTGGCCGCGGACCCGGGCGGCCGTCCACACGACGAACGACCACCCCAGCAGCAGCACCGCGGCCACGCCGAGGGCGTTGTAGCGCAGCGCGGCCGGAACATCGAGGTGCAGCAGCGAATACAGCATCCGCGACGATCCGCACCCGGGGCACCAGATACCGAACAGGGCGCGGGTCGGGCACGGCGGAATCGGGCCACCCGGCGTCGTCGGATCCGCCCACGCGACGGCCGCGCACACGCACACCGACACGGCCGCCACCCCGACGGGAGCGGCGAGCCGGGCGGTGAGCGTCTGCACGGCCGGGTCCCTCAGTAACCCGACGACGAGACCGCCGCGGCGAGGACGACGATGTAGAAGACGACGACCACCGCCCATACCGCGACGCTCGCCACCACCGACCAGATCGCCCACTTCTTCGCGTCGTCGGCCGATCGGCGCGCGGCATCGAACTGGCCCTGCGCCCAGAGGGAATTGACCTGGCTCGCCTTGATGATCGAAACGACGCCGAGCGGCAGGCAGCAGAGGATCGTCGTGAGAATGCCCCACACCAGGTTGTTGTCGGGTGGCGGCCCGAACTGCGGCCCCGGGTAGTACCCGTAGCCGCCCGGCGGGGGATACCCGCCCGGATTGTTCGGCGGGTACTGCGGATAGTCACTCATCTTCGTCCTCGATCACCCCGTCGGGATCCCGGCCTGTTCCGGTTCCCCCCGCGCGGAAGGGTAGACCAGCCGCGGTGCTGCCGCACTCACCACGACCGCGCCGGCCGCCCGGCCCGGGACGTGTTCACCGATTTTCTCCGCTCATAGCCGGCATCCGGGGTTGCTCCTCGTCGGGTGGGGGCTGGCCGGATCGGCGCAGGGGTGCGCCGGCGAACACGAAGAACAGCACGACGAGCAGCGCGGCCCGCCCCCACACCCCGACCAGGGTGAGCAGCAGCGGGATCGTGGTGTCGCTGTGGGTCATGGTCGCGTCGAACCACAGGAACACCCCGATCCCGATGGCGAGGTCCACGGTGAGGTACGAGGCGATCAGCGGCCAGCGCACCCGCAGCAGCACCAGGAACGGCAACAGCCACAGGGTGTACTGCGGTGAATGGACCTTGTGCAGCAGCAGGAATCCACACAGCATCGCGGCGCCGACCGCGACCCACGGGTAGCTGCCGTCGCGGCGGTACCGCCGCCACCCCAGCCACAGCGCCAGCGCGAAGGCGGCGCAGATCGACAACGGCGAGACGACGGCGACGATGTCGTTGTACTCGGCCGTGACCTCGGTGTCCTGATAGCCGCCGACCAGCGGCCGCAGCCCCCAGTACCAGATCGAGTTGCTCGTGGCGTCGGCCGCGCGGTTGCCCTGGAACTCGAACGATGCGCGCCATCCCGGATAGCCGAGCAGCGCGAACGGCAGGTTCACGGCGATCACCGTTACCGCCGCTGCGGCGCCCACCGTCACCGCGCCCCGCACGTCGCGCCGGGGTCGCGGTTCGTCCCCGCCGGTCAGGACGTACGCGATCAGCGGCAGCACGAAGATGCCGGGATACACCTTGAGGCAGAACCCGACCGCGAGCAGGACGGCCGCGGCCACCGCGCGGGTGCGCAGGGACCACCGTCGCACCCCGAGCACGGCCACGGCCCCGACGGTGGTCGCGACGACGGGCAGGTCCCAGTTGTGGAAGCCGTACAGCACCAGCGGCGGCGTCACCGACCAGAGCAGCGCGGCCCATCCGGCCAGCCGGCCGAGGAGCCACGCGACGAGCAGGCCGAACGGGGCCAGCAGCAGCGCGGAGTGCAGGAGGAACTCGGCGTCGGTGTCGGCGCGCAGGGCCCCCACCCACATCAGGATGCCGCTCAGTACCGGGTACTCGACGGTGCCGCCGGTGAGCACGCCGTCGCGGGTGATCCCGCCGTCGAGGAACGGGAACAGGTGCAGGTTGATGCCGCGTCCGATCCACAACTGCTGGATGTCGGAGTAGCAGACCGTGGCGTCCTTGACCGCGTCGAACCGCACGCTGCGGCCCTGCGGGTCGAACGGCGGCCCGGCGCAGCGGGCCTTGTTCAGGTAGCCGAGCCACATGGCGAGCGCGCACGTCACGACGGCGACGAGCGCGGGCGTCCGGGAACTCGTGCGCATGTTCTTCACCCTAGGCCAATTTCGCTGGTCAAGGGCGCGTCGTGTAGCCTGCATGGGTTGCTGACGCAACGACCCTCCTGTCACGGACCGTCCGTGACCGCCCATAGTCCATAGGAGGTGATGAGGTCTTATGCGTCATTACGAACTGATGGTCATTCTCGACCCCAGCCTGGACGAGCGCACTGTCGCCCCGTCGCTGGATACGTTCCTCAACGTCGTTCGCCAGGACGGCGGCAAGATCGACAAGGTCGACGTGTGGGGTAAGCGTCGTCTCGCGTACGAGATCGCCAAGCACAGCGAAGGCATCTACGCGGTGATCGACATCAGCGCTACGCCCGCCACTGTCGCGGAGCTGGATCGCCAGCTCGGCCTGAACGAGTCGGTGCTCCGCACCAAGGTTCTGCGCCACGGCAAGTGAGTCTGTCGGCGTCCGGCCGTAGGCTCGGGCGCATCAGGACTCCACACACAGCAGGAGGAACCACATGGCAGGCGACACCGTCATCACCGTCATCGGCAATCTGACGGCTGATCCCGAGCTGCGTTTCACCCCGGCGGGGGCCGCGGTCGCGAACTTCACCGTCGCGTCCACGCCCCGCATCTTCGACCGTCAGTCCAACGAGTGGAAAGACGGCGAGGCGCTGTTCCTGCGCTGCAACATCTGGCGTGAGGCAGCGGAGAACGTGGCCGAGAGCTTGACCCGTGGCTCGCGCGTGATCGTGCAGGGCCGGCTCAAGCAGCGCAGCTACGAGACGCGTGAAGGCGAGAAGCGCACTGTCGTGGAGCTCGAGGTCGACGAGATCGGCCCCTCGCTCCGCTACGCGACGGCCAAGGTCAACAAGGCCAGCCGTGGCGGGGGCGGTGGCGGGGGCGGCTTCGGCGGTTCCTCCGGAGGATCGGGCGGGGCCCGTGCCGGCGCGAGCACCGGCGGGGACGACCCGTGGGGCAGCGCCCCGGCGGCGGGCTCCTTCGGCGGGGACGACGAGCCCCCGTTCTGATCCGACCTTCGATCGGAACATTCGGAAAGTACGGAGAAAGACCATGCCTAAGGCGCCCGCGCGCGAAAAGGTTTTGAAGAAGAAGGTCTGCACCTTCTGCAAGGAAAAGAACGTGCAGATCGACTACAAGGACACGACGTTGCTGCGCAAGTACGTCAGCGACCGCGGCAAGATCCGCGCCCGTCGTGTCACGGGCAACTGCGTGCAGCACCAGCGCGACGTTGCCATCGCTGTGAAGAACTCGCGTGAGGTGGCCCTGCTTCCTTACGTCTCGACGGCTCGCTAAGGAAAGGGAGGGACACACGATGAAGCTCATTCTCACTGCCGACGTGGACAACCTCGGTGCGCCTGGCGACACCGTCGAGGTCAAGGACGGCTACGGCCGCAACTACCTGCTGCCCCGCGGCCTGGCGATCGTCGCCAC
Organism: Rhodococcus ruber NBRC 15591; assembly: GCF_001894945.1. Lineage (GTDB taxonomy): Bacteria > Actinomycetota > Actinomycetes > Mycobacteriales > Mycobacteriaceae > Rhodococcus > Rhodococcus ruber. Next base: position 173,320 of record NZ_BCXE01000004.1, on the reverse strand, counting down.
CCGTGGTGCCCAGAAGCAGGTCGAGGGCATCCGCCGGGCCCAGGAGGCTCGTGCGGTGCGCGGCCTCGATCACGCCAAGGAGCTCAAGGCCGCGATCGAGGGCCTCGAGAGCGTCACCTTGGCCGTGAAGACCGCCGGCGACTCGGGCAAGCTGTTCGGCTCGGTCACCGCCGCCGACGTTGCCGGTGCCGTCAAGGCCGCCGGTGGCCCCGTCGTCGACAAGCGCATCATCGAGCTGCCCAAGGCGCACATCAAGTCGACCGGCAAGCACACGGTGATCGTGAAGCTGCACCCGGATGTGACCGCGAAGTTCGATCTGAACGTCGTGGCCGCCTGATTCCGGTCCTCGAAGAGCCCTGCGCCCCTGGTGCAGGGCTCTTCGTCGTCTGTCCACAGGCTTGTGGATAACCCGACGGGGGTACCGGTAGGTTTGTGACCTGCAGCATAGCGGCGGGGTGCCGGAACCGCGTAACACGCCCGGAAACACATCCGGCACGACACGCCGAGCGGGTTGTTCTCCACACTTGTGAAACACGATTTGTGCCGTCTGAACAGCAGCGATGCAAAGTGTGAGATGCGTTGTCCCCAGGTTGTCCCCAAGGGGTGCACAAGGTCGTCCTCCTGTTTCCACAATTCATCCACAGATGTGTGCACAGGCGGATTTGGACGGGGCGTTCCCAGTGCCTAACGTCGAGCGCGCGCGTCCGGAGGACGTGTCGGTGGGGCCGGGTAGAAGTGGTGACGAGCGCGGATGGACAGGGCCTGTCCCCCGCGAAGGTGCCGAGACGGGGAAGGACGGCGTCGCGTGGCTGTAGTGGACGATCGGGGCCATTCCGAGTACCCGGGACCGCCGGAGGAGCCGGCGGGCGACTTCGGCCGCCAGCCCCCGCAGGACATGGTCGCCGAGCAGTCGGTGCTCGGGGGCATGCTGCTCAGCAAGGACGCCATCGCCGACGTGCTCGAGGTGCTGCGGCCCGGCGACTTCTACCGTCCCGCCCACCAGGCGGTGTACGACTCGATCCTCGATCTCTACAGTCGCGGTGAGCCGGCCGACCCCGTCACGGTGTCCGCGGAACTCGACCGGCGCGGAGAGCTCCGCCGCATCGGCGGCGCCGCCTACCTGGTGACGCTGACCCAGACCGTGCCTACCGCCGCGAACGCCAGCTACTACGCCGAGATCGTCGCCGAGAAGGCCATCCTGCGCCGCCTCGTCGAGGCCGGCACCCGCATCGTCCAGTACGGGTACGCCGGCTCCGATGGGCAGGACGTCGCCGAGGTCGTCGACCGCGCCCAGGCCGAGATCTTCGAGGTCTCGGAGCGCCGCACGTCCGAGGACTTCGTCCCGCTCGAAGAGCTGCTGCAGCCCACCATGGACGAGATCGACTCGATCGCCAGCCGCGGCGGCATCTCCCTGGGTGTGCCCACCGGGTTCGCCGAACTCGACGAGATCACCAACGGTCTCCACGCCGGGCAGATGATCATCGTCGCCGCCCGCCCGGGTGTCGGAAAGGCGCTGGCCCTCGACACTGCACTGCCCACCCCCGGCGGCTGGACGACCATGGGCGAGGTCGCCGTCGGCGACGAACTTCTCGACGCCCACGGTCGCCCCACCCGGGTGCTGGCCGCCACGGAGGTGCTGCACGGCCGCCCCTGCTTCGAGGTGGAGTTCTCCGACGGCACGGTCCTCGTCGCCGACGAGCAGCACCAGTGGCTCACCTCCGACGGCGGCCCGTCGCGGGTACGCACCACCGGGGAGCTCGCGGCCTCACTCTCCACCGGCCACATCGTCGGCAACGTCGCTCCGCTGCACCTGCCCGTCGCCGATCTGCCCGTCGCCCCGTTCACTCTCGGCGCCTGGCTCGGTGGCCCGTCGGCCGATCCCCACGTGCACATGCGGGTGCAGGGCGAGGGCGGATTCGCCGAGGAACTCATGACGCTCGGCGCGCACATCCCCGGCGCCTACCAGCGGGCGTCGGAACAGCAGCGGCGTGAACTGCTCGCCGGTCTGCTCGACGCCGGCGGCCACGTCGAGGACGACGGCACCGTGCGATTCGAGTCGGACTGCGCCCGCCTGCGGGACGACGTCGCCGAGCTGCTGGCCGGCCTCGGCTACACCTGCGCCGCCGCCGGGTCGGCGGTGCGATTCGCCACCGACGACGACGTATTCGTCCTCCCCAGCAAGGCCAAGGCGCACAAGCAGACCCGTACGACGGTGGCGCGGCAGCGTCGCATCGTCGCCGTCCGTCCCGTCGAGTCCGTACCGGTGCGGTGCGTCGAGGTCGACGGCGAGCACCTGTATCTCGCCGGGCGGTCGATGGTGCCCACCCACAACTCCACGCTCGGCATGGACTTCCTGCGGTCCTGTTCGGTCAAGCACGGCATGGCTTCCGTCATGTTCTCCCTCGAGATGGGCAAGACCGAGATCGTCATGCGGCTGCTCTCCGCCGAGGCGAAGATCAAGCTCGGTGACATGCGTTCGGGCCGCATGACCGACGACGACTGGACGCGCCTCGCCCGGCGGATGAGCGAGATCAGCGAAGCGCCCCTGTTCATCGACGACTCCCCCAACCTGACGATGATGGAGATTCGCGCAAAAGCGCGGCGCCTCAAGCAGAAACACGACATCCGGCTGGTCGTCGTCGACTACCTGCAGCTGATGACCTCCGGTAAGAAGGTCGAGTCCCGCCAGCAGGAGGTCTCCGAATTCTCCCGTAGCCTCAAGCTTCTCGCGAAGGAGCTCGAGGTCCCGGTGGTCGCGATCTGTCAGCTCAACCGCGGTCCCGAGCAGCGCACCGACAAGAAGCCCATGGTCTCCGACCTGCGTGAGTCGGGTTGCCTCACCGCGAGCACCCGCGTCCTGCGCGCGGACAACGGCTGCGAGGTCACCCTCGGCGAGTTGCTGGTCAGTGGGGAACGGCCCGTCGTCTGGTCGCTGGACGAGCGCATGCGCATGGTTGCGCGCTCGATGACCAAGGTGTTCCCGAGCGGACGCAAGGAGGTGTTCCGGCTGACGCTCGACTCCGGGCGTCAGGTCGAGGCCACCGCGAACCATCCCTTCCTCACCGTGGACGGGTGGATTCCCCTCGGCGAGCTCACGGTCGGCGAGCGGGTCGCGGCGCCCCGCGCCGTTCCTGCTCCTCTCGCCACGCACGCCGTCTCCGAGGACGACGTCGTCGCGCTGGCCGAGCGCGCCGTCGTCGAAAGTTCTGTTCCGTCCCAGGCGTTCGCGCTGCCGAAGGAACAGGTCGCCGCGCTCGTGTGCCACGTGTGGGAGGGCAACGGAATCGTCGCGTGGGACGGAGCCCGAGGGCGGGCCGATGTCCGGTATCCGTGCGCAGCCCGGTGCCTCGCCGACGACTTGGCCCGTCTGCTCCTGCGAATCGGCGTCTTCGCTCGGATCGCTGCGGCCGAAACAGGTTGGGATGTCGTCGTCACCGGCCCGGAGAATCAGGCCGTCTTCCTGCACGACGTGGGCGCCCACGGCACCGCGGCACAGTGGGTGCTCGCGCAGCTCGGCCCGAAGCTCGTACGTCACGACGCCGACACCGTGACACCCGACGTCGAGGCGGCGCTGGGCCGGCTCCTCGCTGTCGAGGAACTCGCTCCCAGCGAGCTCGTCGCGGCCGCGGCTTCGCGGTCCGTTGGGGGTTCACGGTCGAGTCTGGCTCAGGTGGCAGGCGTCCTCGACACCGCCGACATCGACATGCTCGCCACCAACAATGTGTACTGGGACGAGATCGTATCCATCGTCAGCCTCGGTGAGCAGGACGTGTACGACGGGACCGTCCCGGGCACGCACAACTTTGTTGCCGATGGCATCTCGGTGCACAACAGTCTCGAGCAGGATGCCGACATGGTGATTCTGCTGCACCGGCCAGACGCGTTCGAACGTGACGACCCGCGCGGCGGTGAGGCGGATCTGATCCTCGGCAAGCACCGCAACGGTCCGACGGCCACGATCACCGTCGCGCACCAGCTGCACCTGTCGCGCTTCGTGGACATGGCGCGGGGCTGAGGGTTCGCCTCACAGCCCGGACGGCGTCCGACGGGATTCGCGCACCGATTCGGAACTTGCCCACGCAATTCACGCGGCAAGTTCCGATTCGGTGGGCAAGTTCCGAGCGCTACCGCACCGGCCGGCTCGTCGACAGTGCGACGGCGCCGAGTACGCCGACGGCGGCGAAGGCGTAGAAGCCCCAGGGGTAGGCGACGCCGGCCTGCAGGAGCGCACCGCCGAGGATCGGACCGCAGATGGCGCCGATGCGGCCCACGCCGGCGGACCAGCCGAGCGCCGTGGCGCGTGCCTCGGCCGGGTAGGCCGCGCTGGTGAAGGCGTAGACGAGCACCTGGGAACTGAAGACGAAGCAGCCGGCAAGGAACACCAGCACGTAGACGCCGTAGGCGAGGTTGATGCTGAGCGTGGCGAGGAACAGCGCGGCGAGGGTGAACCACACGAGGCCCGCGGTGCGTGCGCCGATCCGGTCGGCGACGCGGCCGGCGACGAGCAGGCCCGCGACGGCACCGGCGTTGAGCACGAGCAGCAGCGACAGCGACGCACCGAGGTCGTATCCGGCTTCGCGCATGATCGTCGGCAGCCAGGTGTTGAGGCCGTACACCAGGAGCAGCCCCATGAAGGAGGTGACCCAGATGGACACGCTGGTGCGCAGCAACTGCGGCGAGAACAGGGCCCGCACCGGCGACGCCGGCTTCGCGTCCGGGGTGTGGCCGGGGTCCGGTGGCACGACGTCGGTGGACGGAAGTCCGTAGTCGGCAGCGATGCGTGCGGCTTCGTCGTGCCGGCCTCGGGCGGAGAGGTACGCGGGCGACTCGGGCAGGTAGCGGAACATCAGGGGGACGAGAACGAACGCCGGCAGTGTGCCCGCGACGAACATCGAACGCCACCCGGAACTCTCCAGCAGGACGAGGGCGAGCAGGGCCGTCGCCACGGCGCCGACGTGGTAGCCGGTCATGACGGTGGTCGACGCGGATCCCTTTTTCCCGGGCGCGAATTCGGCGACGATGGCCAGCGCGGTGGGCAGTGCGCCGCCGAGGCCGAGGCCCGCGAGGAAGCGCAGGACGCCGAGCATCTCCGGTGATGTCGCGAACGCGCATGCGAGGGTCAGCACCGAGAAGGCGGTGACGGAGAAGATGAGGGTGCGTCGCCGGCCGAGGACGTCGGTCAGGGTGCCGATGGCCAGGGCTCCGAGTGTCATGCCGACCAGGCCGGCGGTCGAGATGACGGTGAGGCCGCCGGCGTCGACGTTCCAGTCCGGGTAGTCCAGCAGCGCCGGGTTCACGGCGCCGAGAACGACGAGGTCGAAGCCGTCGAGGAGTACCGCGACCCAGCACAGCGCGATGACGGGTCGCGCGGAGCGGGTCGTGTGTCGGGGCGCCTCGGTGGCGATCCCGTCGGACCTTGTTCGCATAGTGCACACCTGTTCGTAACCGAGTGATCGTTCGGATTGTGACTGCGTGCACTGCCGTACGTCAACTCCGCTGTGGGACAGGGCCGATCGGGAAAATCGATCAGGCAGAAGCTATTTCACTCAGTGAAAACGACCGTTGTGTCGGCGGTCCCGAGATGGATCAGACGCGCTCGGTGTGGGCCGCGAGAGTGAAAGGCGATCCCCGGAACGACGGGACCGAGCGGAGCCTGCGCCGCGCGCGCAACCGAATCCTCGCGCCGAATCGGATCGCGCTGCGGTCGTGCAGGGCATCCCCGGATCGCGGTCGACGGTCGCACCCGGACGGCCTCGGAGGTCGCGGCTCAGGTTCCGGTGCCGGAGGGGTGGTGGAACGGGAGGTCCTGCAGGTGAACTCGCTCGGGTTCGATGAGCGAGACGATCGCCGAGCGCATCGGGAAGTCGGTGCCGACGTAGCGGTTGCTCATCCGGTCCATGATCTCGACCGCTTCGTCGCCCTGGAGTTCCTCGACGACCCGGCCGCGGACGACGACCGACCGATACGGGTTGTGCTCGTCGCAGACCGACACGGCGACGCGCCCGTCACGGCGTAGATTGGCGACCTTCCGGTTCTCGCGAGCGGAGAAGATCGCCAAGCGATCACCCTCGACCGCAATCCACACGGGAGAGACATGCGGTGCGCCGTCGGGCATGAGCGTCGCGACGTGTGCCATGTTCCGCGCCCCGAGCAGAGCCCGCACCTCGGCGGACAGTTCGGCCATGACCGGCAGCCTACTCGCGCCCACATGGATGCACAGGCTGTTGCCGCAGGACAGGGGGACCGCCCCCGGACGACGGTGCTGCCCGAGCGGAACGACGCGGGGGACAGAAGCCTCGGCCGCGTATCGCGGCCCCTCCCGCGATACGGACATGTAACACGACCGAGTCCCCGAGCGACGTTCCGTCCGACGCGTCGACACCGCAACCGGGGTCGTCGGCACGGACCGAGATCGGATGGGGTGGGACCATGGCACTCGATTGGGCGGTGCGAAACAAGCGGATTGCCGCGGCTGCGGTGGCTCCCGTGGCGCTGGGCGCGGCGGCGGTGATAGCGGTGGCGGTCTCGGAACCGTCGGCGCCGTCGACGGCCCCGACGACGCTGACCGCGTCGGTCACCGAGTGCCACGACATGGTGAGCATCGCGGTCGGCGGGCGCAACGACAGCCCCCGCCCCGGCACGCATGCGATGCTCCTCGACGCCGACGGGAACCCTCTGCCCGCCGCATCGTCCACCGACTTCAGCAGCCCCTGGGTCGACGAGGTCGTCAACGCGCCGCGCGACGACGTCCCGGAGGGCTCCTACTCCGCGGTGTACGTCGAGTACCCGGCGAACATGTCGTCGTACGACGACGCCGTCGAGACCGGCGTGGACAACGCCCAGACCGTGATGCAGGCGATCCGCGAGGCATGCCCGGACACGAAGTTCGCCGTCGTCGGGTACAGCGAGGGCGCCGATGTGGCGCGCCGGGTGGCGATGGAGATCGGTAACCAGGAGGTCGCCGAGGACGGGTCGTACGAGATCGTCGATCCGGATTCGGTCGTGGGTGTGGTCATCCTGGCCGACGCCGGTCGTGAGGCGGGCGAGGGACCGTTCCCCGGCGCGGAGGACGAGTTCCGCAACCCGGACGGGTTCGACCTCGCCTACCAGTCGGGCCGCAACAGCGCGTCGGGCAGCGGTTCGCTGCCGGGCACCTCGGGCAGCTTCGGGGCGCTGGACGGCAAGGTGGCGTCGTTCTGCTCGGAGGGCGACCTCACCTGTTCCGCCCCGGAGAACATCGCCCTGCTGCAGCTCGCAGTGAACGTGGGCCGGCAGTTGAACGTCGACGCGCTCGAGCGCGAGGGCCTCACGCCGCAGACCGCGCTGGACGTCGCCACGGTCCTCGGGCGGATCGCCATGGCCGCGTTCGCCGACATCCAGTCGCAGGAGAACTGGATGCAGAGCGACGAGACGTTCCTCGACGTGCTCATCAAGGTGTCGGATCCGTCCTACGAGCCGGCCACCCGCGATGTCGCCTCGGACGGCACGGACGACGAGATCAGCTCCGGTGAGCTGATCGACCTGGCCTATCTGCCGGCGAAGCTCCGCAACGAGGTCATCGGGTTCCTCGCCGACAACGAGAACACCCTCGAGGTGGCGCTGAGCGATCCGTACCAGCAGACCCTCGGTCCCGATACCGGGCACCACTTCGACTACTGGCGCGACTCCGACCCCGAGAACGGCAAGCCCCTGACCTCGGCGCAGTACGCGGCAGCCTGGCTGACGCACCTGGCGAAGCAGGCCGAGAGCGGCGAGCTCGACAAGGCCGAGGCCGAGACGACCGCCCCGAAGCTCGTCGTCTCGTCGAAGCCGATCGATCCGGCGCCGATCCCGCCGACGGCGGACGAGGACGCGGAGAAGACCGCCGCCGAGGCCACCACGACCGACCCGACGACCACCTCGCGGACCCCGGCCGCGACCACCACGACGGCAGCGTCGCCGGCGCCCGTCCAGGCCCCGGCTCCCGCCCCGGCGGCGGCCCCCGCTCCGACGACGACCACGCCGTCCCCGGGCCCGTCGCCCGCGGTGCAGTCCCCGGCTCCGGCCGTCGAGCCGCTGCCGCCGGTCGAGTCCACGACGACGGAGTCGAGCGCCCCCGAGACCACGACGCCGGCGGCCACCACCACCGCGACGACCACGGCGGTGCCTCAGCCGTAGGCGGGTCGAAGGCTCGCCTCGCGGATCGTCCTGGCCCTGGTCGTCGACGCGACGACCAGGGCCACCGCGGAGAAGGCGGGCAGCGGGTGACCCAGCAGCACCGCGACGGTCAGATCGGCGGCCACTGCGCCCGTCGCCATCATGAAGACCCACGGCGGCGCGGCGGGCAGTTTCGCCTTCCCGGTCGTCCACGGGGTGCGGGCCCAGGGTTTCGCGACCGACAGCCACGCCTGGAAGGCGAGCGCGCCGACCATCAGCGCGGTGCCCGCGATCATCGGCCCCGCCGGTCCGGACGCGTCGTCGCGGGCGGCGGCCACCGAACTGTTCAGGCCCGCCGACAGCAGGAAGATCCCGAGGTTCACCTGGACCACGGTGAGGACGAACTTGATCGCCACCCACCAGTAGCGCAGGAATCCCCACGGAGTCGCCGCCGCGAGCAGGAAGCCCGTGAACGCCGACGCGTTGGCCAGCGGAGCGAGGAGCGTGCTGTCGAGGTGCTGCGCCATCGTCGTTCCGGCCACCCGCACCGCGGGATCCACCGCGGTGCGGCTCAGTGTCAGCAGGACGAGCAGCGCGAGGGCCTGGCTCATCCATCCCACGGATGTGACCACGTGCAGCCACACCGTCGCCTGCCGCCACCGCTGCCCCGGACGCTTCGCCATGTGGTCCACTGTCGCCCGGCACACGCTGGAGCGAATCCGGGATCACCCGGAGAATCCCCCTGAAATCTGGCGCTGAAATCTGGCGCTGAAATCTGGCGCTGAAATCTGGCGCTGAAATCTGGTGCTGAAATCTGGTGCCAGGGTTCAGCCGTGCTCGATGTACGACTCGAGTTGGTCGCGTTCGCACTGCAGTTCGTCGATCCGGCTCTTCACGACGTCGCCGATGCTGACGATCCCCACCATGCGGCCGTCCACCACGACGGGCAGGTGCCGGATCCGGCGTTCGGTCATGGTCTCGGCGAGGCTGTCCACCGTGTCGGTGGGCAGGCAGGTGGACACCGTCGTGCTCATGATGTCCCGGACGCGGGCGTCGAGCAGGGCGGGACCGTGCTGGTGGAGCCGGCGCACGACGTCGCGTTCGGAGACGATGCCGATCACGGCGCCGCCCTCCATCACGACGAGGGCGCCCACATTGTTGCGGGCCAGTTCGCCGATCATGTCTTCGACCGAGAGGTCCGGATCCACCGTGGCCACGACCGGCCCCTTGTTCCGCAGCACGTCCGCGATCCGCATCCCGGTACCCCGATCCATCCGTTCCCACCCGCCGTGACGGCGATCGATGGTTGTCGATCTTATTCCCGCAGATCGGCGAAACCCCGTGTGGTTATTCAGTCGTGACTCGGCGCCCGGACCTTCGCCCCGGATCGTTATCCGGTGGTGTCGCCCATCACGGCGCCCTCTCGTCGCGGGTCCGCGCCGCCGATCCACCCGGTCTCGTCCCGCCGCAGCGCGCTGAGCCCGCTGGACTGGGGGAGCACCGCCACCTGATGACCTCGTGCGCGCAGCTCGGCGACCAGCGGATCGCGGGCCCCGTCGTCGCTGCCGTCGATCGCCGGGTGCTCGCCGCCGACCCCGGTGACGGGCGTGTTGGCCGCGCCGAAGGCGACCGCCGACACCGCCTGCTGGGGATCCAGGCCCCAGTCGAGCATGCCGACGAGGGTCTTGACCACGAACTGGATGATGACGGAACCACCCGGCGAGCCGACGACGATGCGCACGTCGCCGCGGGTGCCGTCGGGGTTGCGGTCGAACACGAGGGTCGGTGCCATCGAACTGCGCGGCCGCTTGCCCGGTTCGACGCGGTTGGCCACCGGGACCCCGGCCTCGTCCACGGGTTCGGCGGCGAAATCCGTCAGCTGGTTGTTCAACAGGAAGCCGTCGACCATGTGGAACGAGCCGAACGCCGATTCGATCGTCGTGGTCATCGAGGCCACGTTGCCGTATTCGTCCGCGATGGAGATGTGACTGGTGCCGTGTTCGCGGTCCTGCGCCGGAACCCCCAGGGGCACCGGCCCGAAGTCGCCGGGCTGTGCCGTGCCCATGCTCCGGCCCGGGTCGATGAGATCGGCCCGTGCGCGCAGGTAGTTGTCGTCGAGCAGGGTCTGCGGCGAGTTGCCGGGCAGGGGAACGAAGTCCGAGTCCGCCACGTACTTGTCGCGGTCCGCGTACGCGAGCCGCTCGGCCTCGGAGATCAGGTGCACGGCGTCGGCGGTCGGCTCGCCCCCGTTCTCGTCGACCTCGGTCGGTCCCAGCGCGGACACGTCGAAGTTCTCGAGAATGCCCATCGTCGCCGCGACGGCGATGCCTCCCGAGGACGGGTTCGGCATGCCGCAGATCTCGTGCTCCCGGTAGGGCGTGCACACGGGGGTGCGCGTCTTCACCTCGTAGCCGGCGAGGTCGTCGACGGTCATCGTCCCGGGGGTGCGGCCCCCCGTGGCGGTGGCGGTGGCGTCGACGATGTCCTGAGCGAGGGCTCCGGTGTAGAACGCGTCTGCTCCGTCGGACGCGATGGCGCCGAGCGTCTTCGCCATGGCCGGGTTGACCAGGACGGTGCCCGCGGTCTTGGGCGTGCCGTCGGGGTTCAGGAAGTACGCCCGTGCCTCGTCGTCGACGGCGAGGTCGGGTGCCGCGTCGGCGATCGCCGCGGCCATCCGGTCGCTGATCACCACCCCGTCGTCGGCGAGGGCGACGGCCGGGTCGAACAACCGGGCCCACTCGGTGCTGCCGTGGTCGCGGTGCACCTCCTCGAGCAGGCGCACCACGCCGGGCACCCCGATCGAGCGGCCGCTGGCACGGGCGTCGGGCCGGGGTTCGGTGCGGTCGGTGTCGCTGATCCAGCGCAGGTAGTTCTCGGTGGCCGACATCGGTGCCGTCTCGCGGCCGTCGTACGCCTGCACCTGCCCGGTCTCCGCGTCGTAGTAGAGCAGGAAGGCGCCGCCGCCGATCCCCGACGACTGTGGTTCGACGAGTCCGAGCACCGTCTGCGCGACGACCAGTGCGTCGGCGACGGTGCCGCCGTCGCGCAGCACCTTGCAGGCCGCCTCCGTCGAGACCGGGTTGGCTGTGGACACCGCGTACGACGCGGTCGTCACGGCCGTCATCTCGTCCCGGTAGCCGGTGGCGACCTCGGGGTTGGTGGCCAGGTCCCGGTCACCGGTGGCCGGGGCGGGCGGCGCGGCGGACAGGGGAGTGCCGTTGGGAACCGAGACGCACTCGGCGGGTCCCGCCGGGTCGTCACCGGCCGACGTGCAGGCGCCGAGCAGCGCGACGGACAGGGTCGCGGCGATCGCGACGCGGATCGTGGAGCCCACCTTCGCCGGCGCTGTCATCCCTCCGACGGTAACAGCGGCCGTCGGTGCCCGAAGTGCTTCCGGCGAACTCCGTTTCGGCCGGGCCGTCGTTCCGGGCCACCGCGTCCAGCCGCGAACCTTCCGGTCATCCGCGCGCGGCACGACTGTTGTCTGTGTCCGATCGGCGCGCGGCTGCGGAGCGTATCTGCTATCCCAGCAGCAGGATTCCCGTCAGGGCGATCGCCGAGACCCACACCGTGGACGCGGCGGCGAGGGCGAAGGGCCGCCAGCCCACGCCCCGCAGGACGTCGAGACGTACGCCGGTGCCGAGCGCGAACATGGCGGCGGTGAGCAACGCGGTCTGCGTGAGCCGGGCGACGTCCAGAGCCGGGGCGGGGAGCACGCCGGTGGCGCGCAGGGCGACGCAGCCGAGGAAGCCGAGCAGGAACAGGGGCACCAGCGGCGGTCGCCGCACATCGGTCTGCTCGCGATTGCGGCGGCGCGACACCGCGCCGATCCAGGCGACCACGGGTGCGAGCATCGCGACCCGGGCGAGTTTCACGGTCACGGCCACCGCGAGGGCACTCGCGCCCAGCGCCCCGGCGTTGCCGGCGTCCACGGCTTCGCCCGCGGCGACGACCTGCGCCACCTCGTGGATCGCGGCGCCGGCCCACATGCCGGCCTGGGTGGTGTCGAGTCCCAGCGCGGAGGCCGCGAGCGGCAGGCCGGGGATCATGGCGGTGCCGAAGACGACCACGAGCGCGACGGAGGTGACCACGTGCTGCTTGCGGGCGTCGACGACCCCGTCCACCGCGGCGACGGCCGCGGCGCCGCAGATCGAGAAGCCACAGGCGACGAGCAGGCGCTGGGTCCAGTCGAGCCCGAGGACTCTGCCCAGTGCCATCGTCCCGGCGATGCCGCCGGCCACCACGGCCACGACGAGGCCGAGCACGCCCCAGCCGAGGGCGAGCACGTCGGTGACGAGAAGTTGCAGCCCGAGGAGGGCGACCCCGATCCGGAGCAACCGGCGCGACGCCACGGCCAGGCCGGGTTCGGTGGGCGTCGGCAGCGAGGTCGTGTTGGCCAGGAGTGCGCCGAGGACGATGGCGATCAGCAGGGGACTGATGCCCCCGAAGAAGCGGGCGGCGACGAGTGCCGCCGCTGCCGCCGCGGCACAGAGGGCGAGTCCCGGGAGCGGTGCGCGCAGGCGTACCGCGGCCGGGGCCGGGAGCGCCTGGAGGGAAGGGGCCATGATCTCCACCCTGGCGGGTGGCGGGCGTCGCGGATAGACGGCATTTCGGCATCACGTCATATCGAATCGATATGAGCGCGGAGTGCTCGGCGCCCGGCGTGTGCGAGCCGAGCCGCAGGCCCGTCGTCTCGGGGTCCGCGAGGGCGGCTCACGGTGTGCGGACCCGTGCTGCACTCGGGACCGCACACCGCGGAGCGGACTAGTCTGCGCGGATGGCCTTTTCGACGTCCTCCTCGCTGATCTGCTTGGTGCAGAAGAACCAGTCCTCGCACTCCACGCCGTCTTCGGCGCCGGCCATGCGGTCCGCCGCGACTCCGCAGGAACCGGCGGTCGGCACGATGACGCGGTCGCCGGGACGCCAATCCGCGGGCGTGGCCACCTCGAACGCGTCTGCGGTCTGCAGGGCCTTGATCACGCGGAGCAGCTCGTCGAAGTTGCGGCCCATGCTCAGCGGGTAGTAGATGATCGTGCGGATGATCCCGGCGGGATCGACGACGAAGACCGCCCGCACGGCTTTGGTGGAGTCCTCGCCCGGCATGATCATGCCGTACTTGCGGGCCACCTCCATCGTGATGTCCTCGATGAGCGGGAACGTCACCTCGACGTTGCTCATGCCGTTGAAGGTGATCTTGTCCTTGATCGTGCGCAGCCAGGCGATGTGGCTGTAGAGGCCGTCGACCGACAGTCCGACGAGTTCGGTGTTGTACTTGCGGAATTCGTCCTGCATCGAGGCGAAGGTGATGAATTCGCTGGTGCACACGGGGGTGAAGTCGGCCGGATGGGAGAACAGGATCACCCACTTGCCGCGGTAGTCGCCGGGAAAGTCGATGTCCCCCTGGGTGGTCACCGCGGTGAATGCGGGTGCCGGGTCGCCGATCCGGGGCATCGAGGTGGTGGTCTGGGCGGGAACGTCTGCAGTGGTCATCGGGCACCTCGTCGATCGAGAGTCGGTGGTGGTAGCAAGCCCGAGTCCATACCCCTAGGGGTATGCGCGGAAGGGTGCGGCTCCGACGAGGGATCTCCCGGGCTCGGGGACGGCGTACCGGCCGAACCGGCGCTCGGATCGTCCCGTGGTCCGCAGGCTCCGGCCGATGCCGCGCCCCGGGCGCGCGCCGGCGGCCCCGCGATGCCCTCACCGGACGCTCGCGCCGGGGCCGGGTCGTACAGTGGGATCGGTCCGGCCGGAGTTCGGCCGGGGGAACGGAAGCGGTGACACGGACGTGATGGGCCTCGGCGAGCTGGAATCGGCGGTCATGGACGTGCTGTGGCAGGCCGAGGAACCGCTTCGGGTGCGTGACGTGATGACCCGCCTGGATCCGGCGCGGGCGCTGGCCTACACGACGGTGATGACGGTCCTGGACAATCTGCACACCAAGAACATGGTCTCGCGCAGCCGGATCGGACGCGGCTACCGCTATCGTCCGATGCGCAGCCGGGAGGAGACCGCAGCCGAGCTGGTGCGTCAGGTGCTGCAGTCGAGTGGGAACCCCGAGCAGGTGATGTTGCAGTTCGCCAGTTCCGCCACCGAGGACGAATCCCGGATCCTGCGCCGGGCCGCCCGCCGGACGACCCGCGGACGCAAGGACGTCTCCTCGTGATCGTGGCCGTGGCGCTGTTCGCGTCGGCACTCGTGCTCGGGTTCGGGGCACCACGGTGGTTGCCACGTCTGGCGGCGCCGGGGGTGGACCCGCGTCTCGCGCTGGCGGCGTGGGTGTCGACCCAGGTGTTGTTCGTCGCGGTGCTGGTCGGCGGCCCGCTCGCCGTGGCCACCCGCCCCGGTCTGCGGCTCGAGCAGATGCCCCTGCTGGCCGCGACGTGCGTGCGTACCGCCCGGGACGAGGGGCTGCTGCCGTGGCTGCCCTACGCGGAGGTGGCGCTGTGGGTCGTGGCCGGCGCTCTGGTCGGGCGGATCCTCCTGGTGGTCGCCCGGTCGTATCGGCGGCATCGCCGTGACACCGCCGCGCACCTGAACCTGGTCCGGACCCTCGGCGAGACCCGGCCGGGCGGGGACGTCGGGGACGTGCTCTGGCTACGGGAAAACTCGTGCGCTGCATACAGCATCGGGGGGCGGAACGGGGCCGTGGTCGCCAGTGAGGGCCTCTCGGTGCTGGCTCCCCGCGAACGCCACGCGGTGCTCGCCCACGAGTACGCGCACATCCGGGGCCGGCACCACGTGCTGGTGATGTTCGGGGCCGCCCTCGCGGCGGCGTTGCCGTTCGTGCCCCTGTGCCGGCAGGGGGTGACCTGGGTGCGGGTCCTCGTCGAGCTGGCCGCCGATCGCCGAGCCGCCCAGGCCTGCGGTCCCGACGCGGTCCGGGATGCGCTCGTCCGGTGCAGCGCGCACAGCGCCCGTTCGAGCACGTCGTCCCACCGCTTCGTCGACGACCGGCTCTGCTGGCTGGGCCGGGCTCCGCGGCCCGGGCGGTCCCGCCGGGTGCTCGCCTATCCGCTTGCGCTGACCGTCTCGGCGTTTCCCGCTCTCCTCGCCGGTGTCTCGGTCGTGGGAATCGTGGCCGCCTCCTGCCTCACCGCGTAGAACCGGCCGAGGCCACCGAGGGAATACAGGAGTCGTCGCAGGGACGGCGGCGCCAGCGGTAGAGCACCGCGGCGGTGAGCATCGCCAGCGAGAGGACGGCGAGAACCGGCTGGAGCGGGGCCCACCATCCCAGTGCACCGGACGCTCCGATGCTGACCAGCACCAGCTTGTTGCAGACCGGGCAGCCCACGGCGAAGACGGTCAGCAGTACTCCTGCCGCAGGCGTCGCGGCCTGTCCCTCGCCCGGGTGACGCTGCCGGATACCGAACCAGAGCGCGGTCAGCAACGCCGTTGCCGCCAGGACCGGATACTCCCACCACCGCACCGGCACCTCGCGTCCGAACCACGGGTTGGCGAGGATGTCGGTGGGCACCCCCACCACCACGAGCGTGACGACCGCGGCGGTGGCGGCGCGCAGCACCCGCCTTCTTCGGCTCGGGGACGCCGTGCCCGTGGCGAGGTCGAGGTCGGTGGCGGAAGTGATCACGTCGTCATCCTTGTCCGAGGGGCGAGAAGACATCGAGCTACTAAGTAGCTTAGTAGGTTCAGCTACTATTGCACTTAGTAGTTGCGGACGGTGGGTCCGCATCGGCACGCAGCGATCCGAAGGCAGCGAATGACATCACCCGACCGAACCTCCCGATCCCGCCGCGACCTGTGGTTGCTCGGCGCACTCGGCCTCGTTGCCGTCGTGCTCCTCGCCTGGCTGGTCGTCGACCGCACCGGCGGCAGCGAGAACACTGCGGCGGACACCGCCCCCGAGACGGGGCCGGTCGGCGACCTGTCCCGGCGCATCGACGGCGACCCCCTCGCTCTCGGAGCGGTCGACGCCCCGGTGGTGATGGTCGCGTACTCGGACTACCGCTGCCCGTTCTGTGCCAAGTTCAGCCGGGACACCGAGCCCGTTCTGGTCGAGAAGTATGTCGACGAGGGCGTCCTGCGCATCGAATGGCGCGACCTGCCGATCTTCGGGGAACAGTCGATGGCGGCCGCCCGCGCCGGGCGCGCGGCCGCCGCGCAGGGCAAGTTCTGGGAGTTCGCCACCGCGGTGTACGCGGCATCGCCGGAGCGAGGTCACCCCGACCTGAGCGCCGAGGCCCTGCGCGGCTTTGCCGAGACCGCGGGAGTGCCCGACCTGGACCGGTTCGCGCAGGACGCGGCCGGCGCCTCGGCCGACCAGTCCATCTACGCCGACGTGCTGGAAGCGAACGCGATCGGGGTGTCGAGCACGCCGTCGTTCGTCGTCAACGGCACCCCGATTCTCGGTGCGCAGCCGGTGACGGTGTTCGAGCAGGTGATCGAGGCGGCCGCCGGGTCGGCACCGTGACCGAGATCGGGCTGCTCGGTGCACTGCTCGGCGGCGTGCTCTCGCTGCTCAGCCCCTGCTCGGCACTGCTGCTGCCGTCGTTCTTCGCCTACGCCTTCGGCGGGGCCGGACGTCTGGCCGCCCGCACCGCGATCTTCTACGTGGGCCTGGCCGCGGTGCTCACCCCTCTGGGGGCGGGTATGGGCCTGCTGGGTGCGGCGCTGACCCAGCATCGCGGGCTGATCACCCTGGCCAGCGGCGCGGTGCTGATCGGCCTCGGCGTCATGACCGTCCTCGGCAAGGGCTTCGCCTCGACGTCGGCACAGCGGGCGGCGAACTCGATCACCGGTTCGGGGGCGGCGTCGGTCTTCGTGCTGGGCGCGGTGTACGGGTTCGCGGGGTTCTGCTCCGGTCCGCTGCTCGGGAGTGTGCTGACCATTGCCGTCGCGGGCGGTCACCCGTTGCACGGCGCCACGCTCATGGCCGTCTACGCCCTCGGGATGGTGCTGCCGCTGTTCGCTCTCGCTTCGGCCTGGAAGCGCTTCGACCTCGGCAAGCGCACCTGGCTGCGCGGACGGCCGCTCCGTCTCGGACCGCTGCACACCCACACCACCTCGCTGGCGTCGGGACTGCTGTTCATCGGTATCGGTCTGCTGTTCCTGGGCACGGACGGCACCGCGAACCTCACCGGCGTGATGGGGCTGGACGAACAGTTCGACGCGCAGGTCGCTCTCGGGCGCTGGGCCGCAGCCCTGTCCGGTCCGGGTGCGCTGCTGATCGTCGTCCTCGCGCTCTTCGTGGTGGTCGCGGGCCGAGTGCTGCGCGTCCGCCGCTGAGCGCGTGCAGAGTCGACGCCGCGCTCGACCGTCGCGGCATGCGCGGGAGAGCGACGCCCTCGGCCGGGATTCAGCCGAGGTGCGCGAACCGTTCCCCGACGCGGTCCGGGACATCCGGGACGACGGTCCGGCCGCTGCCGCCCATCGCGTCCACGGCCTCGCCGAGGAGCAGACAGCCGGCGAACACGACACCGCCGACCGTGAGCACCGTGGCGTACATCCTGTCGATCACGATCTGCCTCCCGGCGGGTTCGGTGGTGTCGCGAGTGGTCGTGCTCCAGCGTGACGTGGGGTCGGCGTCCCGAACTGTCCGGATTCTGGACAGTGCCGGTGTCAGGGCGTCGTTCGCGCGCCCGGCGAGCCCTCGCCGCCCTCGGCCGCGGCGACCCCGAGCATCAGCCGCGTGATCTCCTCGCGGTCCGCCGCACCGGGCAGACCCCAGCCGGGCTGGTAGCCGTACATCTCCGCGAGGGTGATCGCGCGCCGGTTGCCGTCGGCCACCTCGACGTCGGTCGGGGTGATCAGACCGGGATGCGCGACGCCACAGGCCTCGGCCAGCTTGAACATGTCCCGGCGCAGCGCCCGGAGGTAGTTGGCGGCGCGCACCGCCTTCAGCTCGACGTCGAGGCCCCGCTCGAGCCACGGGTTCTGGGTGGCGACGCCGGTCGGGCACCGATCGGTGTGGCACTTCTGGGCCTGGATGCAGCCGATCGCGAGCATCGGCTCCCGCGCGACGTTGATCATGTCGCAGCCCAGGGCCATCGCCACCACCGCGTTGTCGGGCAGTCCGAGCTTGCCGGCGCCGATGAACGTCACGTCGTCGCTGAGACCGGCCTCCGCGAACAGCTTGTAGACCCGGGCG
The DNA here is from genome assembly GCF_001894945.1 of Rhodococcus ruber NBRC 15591. Classification (GTDB taxonomy): domain Bacteria; phylum Actinomycetota; class Actinomycetes; order Mycobacteriales; family Mycobacteriaceae; genus Rhodococcus; species Rhodococcus ruber. The sequence goes on along the minus strand of NZ_BCXE01000004.1, from coordinate 155,079 downwards.
AAGCCACTGCGGAAGGGCAGCGAGACCGCGTCGGTGAACACGAGCGGCGCCGCACCCGTGCCGCCCTCGCCGCCGTCGATCGTCACGAAGTCGACGCCACGGTCGGAGTTGCACATCGCGTCGACGAGGTGCTGCCAGAAGGCCATGTCGCCGACCGCCGACTTGACGCCGACCGGCAGCCCGGTCTCGTGGGCGAGCAGCTCGATCCAGTCGAGCATGCTGTCGACGTCGTGGAACGTGGTGTGCCGCGACGGGCTGACACAGTCGCGGCCCTCCGGGATGCCGCGGATCTCGGCGATCTCGGGCGTCACCTTCGCCCCGGGCAGCAGGCCGCCGAGGCCGGGCTTGGCGCCCTGGCTCAGTTTGATCTCGATCGCCCGCACCGGCGCCGACTCGACGACGGCCTTCAGCCGGGCCAGGTCGAACCGGCCCTCCTCGTCGCGGCAACCGAAGTACGCGGTGCCGATCTGGAAGATCAGGTCTGCCCCGTTGCGGTGGTAGCGCGACAGCCCGCCCTCACCGGTGTTGTGCAGGCAACCGCTGTCGGCGGCGCCGCGGTTGAGCGCCGAGACGGCGGCCCCGCTCAACGACCCGAAGCTCATCGCCGAGACGTTGACGATCGACTGCGGCCGGAACGCCTTCGCCCGCCCACGCGGTCCGCCGAGGACCTTCGCCGACGGGATCGGCAGCTTCTCCCCGGCGTGCGGCGCGGCCGACGGCGGGGTCTCGGAGAACGTGCGGTGCTTGATGATCGTGTAGCCGTCGGTGTATTCGACGTCGTTGTCGGTGCCGAATCCGAAGGTGTTGTTCACGAGCTTCGAGGAGGTGTACACCCAGCGGCGCTGATCGCGCGTGAAGGGACGCTCCTCGTCGTTTCCGGTGGTGATGTACTGCCGCAACTCGGGACCGACGGCTTCGAGCAGGTAGCGGCCGTGCCCGACGACGGGAAAGTTGCGCAGGATGGCGTGCCGCCGCTGCAGCAGGTCGTACGACGCGACCGCGGCCATCGCCGCGGCGGGGAGTCCGAGGGCTTTCGACCACTTCATGAGGCCACCGTACGACGCGGCCGCGAGGCCCGCCGACCTTCGTGAATCCGGTTTCGCGGGCGCGGCGCGCGGGTAGGCAGAGCATCGACACGCGTGCGCGGGGAGCCGGGCGCGCGGACACGGGGCGGACGACCGCGGACACGGTGTGGACGACGAGGGGCCGGCGATGCGCAGACACGATCGGGACTACGACGAGCGCGACCTCGAGGTCGACGACGCCGAGGATCACGCCGCGGGCCCGACCGCGGTGGCGGTGTCGATGAAGCGCTCCCTCGAACGGATGGGGCCGAGCCGGACGGCGCGGACACTCCTGCGGTTGAACCAGGCCGAGGGCTTCGACTGCATGAGCTGTGCGTGGCCCGATCCGGACCCGGGACATCGGTCGGTCGCCGAGTTCTGCGAGAACGGCGCGAAGGCGGTGGCGGAGGAGGCGACCCGGCGCCGCGCCACCCCCGAGTTCTTCGCCGCCCACAGCCTCGCCGAGCTGGATGCGCACAGCGAGCACTGGCTCGGCCAGCAGGGCCGCATCACGCATCCGATGATCAAGCGGCCCGGCGGCACCCACTACGAACCGATCGACTGGGACGAGGCGTTCGCCCTGATCGGCGCAGAGCTGAACGCGCTCGACAGCCCCGACGAGGCGATCTTCTACACCTCGGGGCGGGCTTCGAACGAGGTGGCGTTCGCCTACCAGCTCTTCGCCCGGGCGTTCGGCACGAACAACCTGCCCGACTGTTCCAACATGTGCCACGAGTCCACCAGCATCGCGCTGCAGGAGTCGATCGGCATCGGCAAGGCGAGCGTCACGCTCGACGACGTCTACCACGCGGAGCTCATCGTCCTGCAGGGCCAGAATCCGGGGACGAACCATCCGCGCATGCTCACCGCGCTCGAGAAGGCCAAACGCAACGGCGCCACTATCCTGTCGATCAATCCGCTGCGGGAGGCGGGCCTGGTCAACTTCCGCAATCCGCAGACCCCGCGCGGGGTCGTCGGCCGGGGCACCGACCTGTCGGACCTGCACCTGCCGATCGCGCTGAACGGGGATCTGGCGCTGCTGCAGGCGTTCGGGTCGCTGCTCGTGGAGTGGGACGCGCTCGACCACGAGTTCATCGAGCGGCACACCCGCGGTTTCGAGCAGTGGCGCCGCCACGTCGCCGACGTCGACTGGGACGTCGTCACCACCGCCACGGGGCTGTCGCGGGAGCAGATCACCGAGGCCGCGAGGCTGCTGCGTGACTCGCGTGCGACGGTGTTCTGCTGGGCGATGGGCCTGACCCAGCACCGCAACGCGGTGGCCACCATCAAGGAGGTCACCAATCTGGCTCTGGCACAGGGCAATATCGGTAAGCGCGGCGCGGGTCTGTTCCCCGTGCGCGGGCATTCCAACGTGCAGGGCGACCGCACCATGGGAATCTGGGAGCGGCCCCCGGCCCACTTTCTCGATGCGCTGCAACGGGAGTTCGGCTTCGATCCGCCGCGCGAGAACGGCTTCGACACCGTCGACTCGATCCGGGCGCTGCGCGACGGCCGGGCCCGCTTCTTCATGGGCCTCGGGGGCAACTTCGTGCAGGCCGCACCCGACACCCACGTCACCGCGGCCGCGATGCGGCGGGCCCGGATGACCGTGCAGGTCTCCACCAAGATCAACCGGTCGCATCTCGTGTGCGGCGAGACGGCGCTGATCCTGCCGACCAAGGGGCGCACCGAGCAGGACGTGCAGGCGTCGGGCCCGCAGTTCGTGACGGTCGAGGACTCGACGTGCTCGGTGCACGCGTCGCGCGGGCCGCTCGAGCCCGCGAGCCCGCACCTGAAGTCCGAGGTCGAGATCGTCTCGCGGATCGCCGAGGCCACGCTCGGGGACCGGTACGGCCTCGACTGGAAGGCGATGCGCGACGACTACGGCGTCGTCCGCGGCCTGATCTCCCGCGTCGTCCCGGGTTGTGAGAGCTACGACGTCAACGTCCGTCGCCCGGGCGGGTTCGTCCTGCCGCACCCGCCCCGCGATTCGCGTACCTTCCACACCGATTCCGGGCGGGCCGAATTCGCGGTCTCCCCGATCGACGTGCTGCACGTGCCCGAGGGGCACGTGATCCTGCAGACCCTGCGGAGCCACGACCAGTTCAACACCACCATCTACGGGCTGAGCGACCGGTACCGCGGCGTCGAGGGCGGGCGGCGGGTGATCTTCCTGCACCGCGACGACATCGCCGCCCTCGGCTTCGACGACGGTGATCTGGTCGACCTGTTCACGCGGTGGGACGGCGACGAGCGGGTCCGGTGCGCGCGGTCGTTCCGGATCGTCGAGTACGACACTCCGCGCGGATCGGCTGCCGCCTACTATCCCGAGACCAACGGATTGGTGCCGCTGGATTCGACTGCCCGCCAGAGCAATTGCCCTACCTCCAAGTCCGTCGTGGTGTCCCTGGCCCGCGTGGGCGAACGCAGCGACGAGTGCCCGGCGGACACGCATCAGGGCACCCTCGGTTCGGACTGGTCGCACAAGACCTGCCCGGACCCCGAGTACCTGTCCTGAGACCCGTTCAGCCCCCGGTGTGCCGGGCGGCGGCGTGGGAGTGACCGGCGCGGAACGCCGCCGGTGACGCCCCGTAGCGCCGGGTGAACGCCTGCCGCAGCGTCTCGGTGGTGCCGAACCCGCAGCGCGCCGCGATCGCCGTGACCGGCAGCGACGTGGTGGTGAGCAGGACGGCGGCGGCCTCGAGCCGGACCCGGCGGACGTAGCGGGCGGGGGTGTCGTGCAGGTGGTGCAGGAACATCCGAGTGAGGTGCCGTTCGCTCATCCCGGCCCGCGCGGCGAGCGCGGTAGCCGACAGATCGCCGCCGAGGTGGGTGGTGATGTGGTCGACGAGGCGCCGCATCCCGCGGTCCTCCGGCTCGGGCACCGTGGTGAACAGGCTCATCTGCGCCTGGTTGCCCGGTCGCTGCAGGTAGGTGACCAGGGCGCGGGAGACGTGGCGGGCGAGGTCGGGGCCGTGGTCCTCCTCGACGAACGCGAGGGTGAGGTCCAGGGCGCTGGTCACCCCGGCGGCGGTCGCGACGTGGCCGTCGCGCACGAAGATCGGCAGCGGATCCACCTGCACCTGCGGGTACCGCGCGGCGAGCCGAGCGGCGAACGCCCAGTGGGTGGTGGCGCGCCGGCCGTCGAGCAGACCGGCGGCCGCGAGGACGGAGGCGCCCGTGCACACGGACGCCACCCGGCGGCTGTCCCGCGCGAGGCGGCGCACGTGGCCGACGAACCGGGCGTCGTCGGCCACGTCGACGTGCCCGAAGCCGCCGGAGACGACGAGGGTGTCGAGTGCTCCGACGAGCCGTTCGAGCCGTCGCTGTCCGGCCAGCACCAGCCCGGTGTCGCAGGTGATCGCGGCCCCGCCGGGGGTGGCCAGCTCCACCCGGTACGCCGGGGCGGCGCCGAATCGGTTCGCAGTCGCGAACGTCGTCGTCACGCAGGCGATGTCGAGCAGCTCCGCCCGGTCGTAGCCGACGACCACCACGCGTCGTTCGTCCACACCGTCGACGGTAGCCGCGGCCGGGGCCGGACGCGGCGTGTCCGACGGACAGGGATCCCACATTTCCGGACACGTCCGACCTCGGGGTCTCGTCCGGCCGGATCCGGGGGCCGATCGTGGAGGCATCCGCCCACCACTGCCCCCGGGAGACCTCATGGACACCACGACGGCCGTGAGCACGGCCCGCCCCGCATCGCGCCGCCCGGCCGGTCCGGCCTTCCTGGCGCAGCGCTGGCCGACGGTCGCGGCTCTGGCGTTCGCCCTGTTCGGCACGCCCGCCGAGGCGAGCGTCGAGATCCTCACCGAGATGATGATGCTGCTGCCGTTCCTGTATCTCGTCACGGCCGTGCTGGGCCGGCCGCGTGCGGTATGGGTGGTGTTCCCGGCCTCCTACACGGTGTGGTTCGTGCTGCGGGCGCTGGACGTCGTGCCGTCGACGGTGCTGATCGGCGCCGCGGCGGCGGTCGTGATCGTCGTGGGCGCGGTGCGCGGCCGGCTGCGCGACCGCCGTTTCCTCGTCCAGGTGGCCGGCATGGTCGCCTTCGGGGTGCTCGGCCTGGTCGCGCTCGCCGCCGATCCGGACCTCGCCCGGTACCTCGTCGCGGCCGGATGGTTCCTGCACGGCGTGTGGGATCTCGTCCACCATCGGCTCCGGGTCACCGTGGACCGTTCCTTCGCCGAGTTCTGCGCCGTGCTCGATGTCGCGGTCGCCGTCGCGCTCGTCGTCGTGTGAGATATCGGCATCGCGCTCACCGGGCGCGCAGCCGCAACCGGGTGTAGGTGAACGTGGCGTAGACGATGCCGAGGAGGAGCAGCATCCCGGCGGAGAGCAGCCACCACGACGGGGCGTGCTGCCACAGCACGTCGGCCTCGGCGGTCGGGTCCTTGGCACGCAGGTCGACGGTCGAGGCGGTCGCGGCGTAGCCCCACCGCGACGGCGACAGCCACGACAGCTGGGCGAGCACGGCGCGCCCGGTGATGGGGATCAGGCCACCGCTGAGCACGAGCTGCACCATGACCGTCACGACGAGCAGCGGCATCACCTGTTCACCGGACCGGGCGACGGCCGACAGGGCCAGGCCGACCACCACGCAGGCACACGTGGTCAGGGCGATATCGACGACGAGTTCGACGCTGCCGGAAGGAATCACGCTGCCGGCACCGGGGGCGCCCTTGCCGACCAGGACGACGAGGACCAGCACGAACGACTGCACGATCGCGGCGGCGCAGAACACCACGATCTTCGCGATCAGGTACGCCGACGGTGCGAGCCCGGCGGCGCGTTCGCGGTGGTAGATCATCCGTTCGCCGACGAGATCCCGGACGGTGAGCGACGAGCCCATGAAGCAGGCCCCGAGGATCAGCAGGATGAGGATGAACGCCAGCTCGCCCGGATCCGCACCCGGGCTCGGCGGGCCGAATCCGTCGCTGCCGGGCACCAGGATCGACAGCCCGCCGAGGATGAACGGCAGCAGCGACAGGAAGATCAGGTAGCCGCGGTCCGCGCGGATCAACCGGATCTGCCGCCGCGCGACGGTGCTCAGCTGTCTGCGACGGGAGGTGTGGGCGGGCCGGCCCAGCGGGCCGGGGGCCGCGGCGGGTGGATGGTCGACGGTCGCATTGCGGGCGAGGTGCTCGGCGTGCACCGCGTCGGGTTCGGCGGCGACGCGCGCGAAGATCTCCGCCCAGTCGGAGCTGCCGAGCGCGGTGCCCACCTCGCCGGGCGGCCCCACATAGGCGGTCTTGCCGCCGGGAGCGAGCAGCAGCACCTGATCACACAGTTCGAGGTAGGACAGGGAGTGGGTGATGACGAGGACGACCCGGCCGGAGTCGGCGAGGCGGCGCAGCGTGGTCATGATCTGCCGGTCGAGTGCCGGATCGAGGCCGGAGGTGGGTTCGTCGAGGATCAGCAGCGACGGCCCGGTGAGTAGTTCGAGGGCGACCGACGCGCGCTTGCGCTGCCCCCCGGAGAGGCGGTCGACCCGGGTGCCGGCGTGTTCGGTGAGCTGCAGTTCGCCGAGCACCCGGGCGATCACCTCCTCGCGGTCGGCGCGGGTGGTGTCCGGCGGCAGCCGCAGTTCGGCGGCGTAACCGAGGGCCTCGCGGACGGTGAGCTGCCGGTGGAGCACGTCGTCCTGGGGGACGAGGCCGATCCGGGAGCGCAGCGCCTGATATTCGGCGTGCACGCTGTGGCCGTCGAACTCCACGACCCCGTCGGTGGGACTGCCGGTGCCCGAGACGATCTTGGCCACGGTGGACTTGCCGGCACCGGAGGGGCCGATGACGGCGGTGAGCGTGCCGGGCGGCGCGGCCAGGGTGACGTCGTGCAGCAGTCGCCGGCTCCCGTCGATGGTCAGTCCGACGGCGCGCACGCGCAACCCGTCGGTCGTGGCCGCCGCCGTCTTCTCCCGCGGGACGAGGGTGCCGTCGCGGACGACGAGGTCGGTGTTGCCGATCGTCACGACGTCGCCCTCGGCGAGGACGGCGTGATCGATGCGGGTGCCCGCGACGAACGTGCCGTTGACGCTGCCGAGGTCCTCGATCTCGAGTCCGGTCGGCCCGGTGCGCAGGGCCGCGTGCTGGCGGGAGGCCAGGACGTCGTCGACGACGACGGTGTTGTCGGCGGCGCGGCCGATCGACACGTCGCCGGTGCGGGGCGCGCGGCGGGTCCGGCGCCGCGCCCCGCGGGTCTCGCCGGCCCGGACCGCGGTCAGCTGGTCGAGCAGACCCCCGCGGCGTTCGCGGGTCGCCTCGGGTTCGGCGACGGAGATCCGGAGGTCCGGTCCCTCGGCGCGGTCGCCGAGGCGGGCGACGACCGTGCCGGTCACCCGGATCCGCTCCACCCGGCGGCCGTCGACGAAGAGCCCGTTCTTGCTGCCGGAGTCGACGAGATACCAGCCGTCCTCCCACTGCAGGAGCGCGTGTTCGCGGGAGACCACCGGGTGTTCGAGGGTGACATCCATCGATCGGTCGCGGCCGATGTGCACCGTCGTTCCGGGGTCGTAGCCGGCGCGGCCGCTGTCCCATTCGAGCAGAACCTGCGCGTGCCGGGTGTCCACGTCGTCCATCGTCTCGGCCTTCCGTCAGCCGTGTCCGCTCGTACCGACGTGCGGTTCTCGACCGCCCACCGACGATTTCCGACCGCTCGTCGCGTCGCGCGCCGGGGGTCGTTCGATCTCCGATTCTCCCACTCCGGGAATGCCCAGGCCAGGGCCCGCATGCGGACGCCACGGGTGTGTCCTGTCCGATTTGACACGCGGTTGTGTGGCCCACGACACTACTGACAGACCGCTTACCGACCGAGCGATCGGTCGTGGCGGTGGAAGGCCCCGCAGTCGAGTGGAAGGAACTGCGTCGTGACGTCCCAGATGCGCCCCTGGACCGCGCTCTACCCGAACGGACTCGACCCCGAGCCGGTGGTGCCGTTCGTCTCCCTGGTGGACGCGTGGCGCGCCCGCGTGGATGCCGACCCCGACGGCAAGGCCATCGCCTACTTCGACGGTGTGCTGACCGCCCGCGAGACCGACGAGCTCTCCGACGCTCTCGCCGTCGCCTTCGCCGCTCGCGGGGTGCGGCGCGGCGACCGTGTGGGCATCTACCTGCAGAACATCCCCCAGTATGCGCTGACCCTGCTCGCGCTGTGGAAACTCGGCGCCGCGGCGCTCGTGCTCAACCCCATGTACCGGCGAGCCGAACTGCGCCGCCTCGTCGACGACGCCGAGATCGTCGGCATGGTGTGCGCCGACACCGCCGTCGCGGAGACCGCGGACACCGTGCGCGACAGCTCGGTGCGCTGGATCGTCAGCACCAGCGACCTGGACTTCCAGAGCCGCGACGACGCACGGGTCTTCCCGACGACGGACCGTGCCGTGGCCGCGCCCGACGGCGACCTCGTCGAGCTGATCGAACAACACCGGGGCCGGCGGCCGTCGCCCGTCGAGATCACCGGCGACGACGTCGCCCTGCTCGCCTACACCTCGGGCACCACCGGACCGCCGAAGGGCGCGATGAACACCCACGCCAACGTGCTGGCCGTGGCCACCACCTTCGGCTCCTTCGTCGGCCTGACCGCCGGCGACGCGGTGTTCGCCGTCGCGCCGTTGTTCCACATCACCGGCGCTGTCATCAACGCCACCCTGGCGCTGGTGCACCCGACCACCCTGGTCTTCGCCAACCGCTTCAATGCCGAGGTCGCGCTCGAGGCCCTCGTCGAGCACGGGGTCACCTTCACGATCGGCTCGATCACGGTGTTCAACGCCCTGTACGAAACCCCCGGCGCCGAGGCCCGCCACTTCGCGTCGGTCAAGACCCTCTACTCCGGCGGCGCACCCATCCCGCCCGCGACCGTGGAGAAGTTCGAAGCGAAGTTCGGCAAGTACATCCACAACGCCTACGGGATGACCGAGACGTCCTCCGGCGTCATCGCGGTGCCGCCCGGGCGCCGGGCACCCGTGGACCCCGCCAGCGGCACCCTCGCGATCGGCGTCCCGCTGCCCCTGATCGGTGCGCGGGTCGTCGACGCGGACGGTGCCGCCGTCGAACCCGGCACGCAGGGGGAACTGGAACTGACCGGCCCGCAGGTGATCTCGGGGTACTGGCGCAAGCCCGAGGCATCGGCCTCCACCCTGCCCGGCGGACGGCTGCGCACCGGCGACGGCGCGATCATCGACCGGCACGGCTGGGTCTACCTGGTGGACCGCCTCAAGGATCAGATCAACGTCTCCGGCTACAAGGTGTGGCCCCGCGAGGTCGAGGACGCCCTCTACGAGCACCCCGCCGTCCACGAGGCCGCCGTCGTCGGTCAGCCCGACGACTACCAGGGCGAATCCGTGGTGGCATTCGTGTCGCTCGAACGCGACGCCCACGCCACCGAGGACGAACTCGTGGACTTCGTCCGTGAGCGCCTCGCCGCCTACAAGCGGCCCCGCCGGGTCCACATCGTCGAGAACCTCCCCAAGACCCAGACCGGCAAGATCCGGCGCAGCGACCTGCGCGACCGCACCGCCCCCACCCCGACCACCTGACGATCCGCCCCCTCCCACCCGACCGAATGACCGACCGACCGACCGAATGTCACACCGGTTCGGTCACATCGAACCGATGTGACATTCGGCCACTGCTCCCGCGAACGAAAAGAGACACCACGTGAACACCGACGTCCGGAACCCCCGGGATGCGGTCGACACCGCGCCCACCCTGGCCTCGAAGAAGAAATCGCTGTTCGCCAGCGCGGTCGGCAACGTGCTCGAGTGGTACGAGTGGAGCGCCTACGCGGTCTTCGCCCCGTTCATCGCCGCGGTGATGTTCAACAACTCCGATCCGATCTCCGCGCTGCTGTCGACGCTCGCGGTCTTCGCCGTCGGTTTCCTCATGCGTCCCCTCGGCGGCATCGTGTTCGGCCGCATCGCCGACCGGCGGGGCCGCAAATTCGTCCTCGTCACCACGATGCTCATGATGGCGACGGGCAGCCTCGTCATCGGCATCATGCCCACCTACGAGTCCATCGGGGCGTGGGCGTCGCTGATCCTGCTCGCCGCGCGGATCATGCAGGGCTTCGCCCACGGCGGCGAATCGGCCACCGCCTACTCGTACGTCGGTGAGATCGCCCCGCCGCACCGTCGCGGGATGTGGGGCAGCGTCGCCTTCATCGCGATCTTCGGTGGCTCGGTCCTCGCCTACAGCATCGGTGGCGCCGTCACCTCGTCGCTCTCCGAAAACGCCGTCGCCGAATGGGGCTGGCGCATCCCGTTCCTCATCGGCGCGTGCCTGGCCCTGGTCGCCCTGTACCTGCGTCGCAGCATGGACGAGAGCGACGTGTTCGACGCCCACCAGGAGCAGGACGAGCAGCCGCGCATCCCGCGGAAGACCGTCGTCCGCGCGATCCTGCTGATGATCGGCATGACCTCCGGCATCACCGCCGCCCACTACACCTGGACGTCGTACGTCTCCACCTACGCCATCACCCAGCAGGGGATGGACCCCGACGTCGCCTACTGGATGTCGGTGATCGCCCAGTCGATCGCGCTCGTCTCCCTGCCCTTCTGGGGCATGCTGTCCGACCGGATCGGCCGCCGCCCGATGCTGTTCGCGTTCGCCGGCCTCATGCTCGTGTTGCAGTTGCCGCTGACGATGATGATCTCCTCCGCCGGATGGACCCTGCTCGTCGCGACGACCGTCGCGCTGCTCGTCGTGTCCGTCCCCGCGTCGGTGCTGTCGGCGACGCTGTCGGAGAGCTTCCCCACCCGGCTGCGGACCCAGGCGATCGGCTTCGCGTACTCGTTCTCCGTCGCGGTGTTCGGTGGAACCGCCCCGTACCTGAATCAGCTGCTGATCGGCCGCGGCCTCGGATGGGCGTTCAGCGTGTACATCATGGTGCTGTGCGTGCTGACCGGCATCGCCTGCGTCTTCATGAGGGAGACCAAGGGCATCCGCCTCGAGCACGCCTGACGGCTCGTCCCCTGCGCCCCACCGGCATCGTGGCGGTGGGGCGCAGTCGCGTCCGCGACGGGTGGGACGCAGTCGCGTCCGCGACGGGTGGGACGCAGTCGCGTCCGCGACGGGTGGGACGCAGTCGCGTCCGCGACGGGTGGGACGCAGTCGCGTCCGCGACGGGTGGGGCGCAGTCGCGTCCGCGACGGGTGGGGCGCAGTCGCGTCCGCGACGGCCCCCGTGCCGATACGCTGGGCCTGCCGCGACGGGGGCCGACCCCGGTCGCGGTGACGCATCCCGGGTGGGCGAGGAGGCGGTGTGCAGGCACATTCCGGTCCGCAGGTGCTCCCCGGCGGCGGTCTCACCGGAAGTGAGGCCGCCGCGCGGCTCCGCCGGGACGGGCCGAACCAGCTTCCGGCCGCGCGGCGAGTGCCGTGGTGGCGCAGGCTGATCGCGCAGCTCACGCACTTCTTCGCGCTGCTGTTGTGGTTCGCTTCGGCCCTCGCGTTCGTCGCGGGCATGCCGGAGCTGGGCATCGCCGTGATCGTGGTGATCGTCGTCAACGGCATCTTCGCCTTCGTGCAGCAGGAACGCGCGGAGAAGGCTGCCGAGCGCCTCGGCGAGCTGTTGCCCACCACCATCGTGGTGCGCCGGGACGGGGCGCTGCGCACGGTCGACGCCCGTGACCTGGTGGTCGGCGACGTCGTCGTGCTCACCGGCGGCGACCGGGTCCCGGCCGATCTGATCCTTGTGGTCGCGGGCCGCTGCACCTTCGACGAATCCACCCTCACCGGGGAGAGCGAACCGGTGCTCCGCACGGCCGGCGCGGCCGTGTTCGCCGGAACGTTCGTCGCCGAGGGCGAATCCGAAGGGATCGTGACAGCCACGGGTGCGAACACCCGCCTCGCCGGTATCGCAGCCCTGACCACGTCGGTGCGACGTCCACCCGGCCCGCTCGATCGGGAGATCCAGCGCATCGTCCGGACGCTCGCCTTCGGTTCCGTCGGCGTCGGCGCGGTGTTCTTCGCCGTGTCTCTCCTGGTGGGGATCTCCTGGCAGGACGCCTTCCTCTTCGCGGTGGGCATCACCGTCGCCCTCGTGCCCGAGGGGCTGCTGCCCACCGTGACGCTGTCGCTGGCGATGGGGGCGCAGCGCATGGCCCGCGACAACGCGCTGGTGCGCAACCTCGAGGCCGTCGAGACCCTCGGTGCGACGACGTTCGTCTGCACCGACAAGACGGGCACGCTCACCCAGAACCAGATGAACGTCGTCGAGGCGTGGACCCCGGCCGGGACCGTCGCCGTGCGCGGGGAGGGGTATGCGCCCACCGGTGCGGTGACCGGCCCGGAGCCGGCGGTGGCGGCGGCCGCGACCGCCGGTCTCGCCGGCGCGGCCGCCTCGAAGGGCGGAATCACCCTCGACGACGACGAGTGGCGGGCGGTCGGCGACCCGATGGAGGCGGCGATCGCCGCGTTCGCGGCCCGTCTCGCCGGTCCCGGCGCACAGCCGGGGCCGGTCACCCGCCGGTTCGTGTTCGATCCCCGGCGCCGCCGCGAATCGGTGATCGTGGGCGGGCGGCTGCTTCTCAAGGGCGCCCCGGACGCGGTGCTTCCGCGCTGCGCCGAGCCGGGCGAGCTCGTCGACCGGGCGGAGGAGGCGCTCGCGGACATGGCGTCGCGGGGCCTGCGGGTGCTCGCCGTCGCCCGCCGGACCCTGAGCGATTCCGGCGCGCTCACCGACCCCGAACTCGCCGAACGCGACCTCGAGCTCCTCGGCCTGCTGGGCATGGAGGATCCGCCGCGGATCGCCGTCCCGGCCGCGCTGCGGGCCGCGCGCGGCGCCGGCATCAAGGTCGCGATGCTCACCGGTGACCACCCGGAGACGGCCCGCGCCATCGCCCGCGAGATCGGCCTGCTCGGCGCAGAGGGCAAGGTGGTGCAGGGCAAGGATCTGCCGGACGACGATCAGCTGCTCGGTGCCCTCCTCGATCGCGACGGCGTCGTGATCAGCCGGGTCTCTCCGGAGCAGAAGCTGCGCGTCGCGAAGGCCCTGCAGGACCGCGGTCACGTCGTCGCGATGACCGGCGACGGTGTCAACGACGGACCGGCCCTGCGGCAGGCCGACATCGGGGTGGCGATGGGCGAGGGCGGCACCGACGTCGCGCGCGAGGCCGCGGACCTGGTGCTGCTCGACGACGACTTCGCAACCATCCTCACCGCGGTCGAGCAGGGCCGGGCCACCTACGCCAACATCCGCCGCTTCCTCAGTTATCACCTGACCTCCAACGTCGCGGAACTGACGCCGTTCGCGCTGTGGGGACTGTCGGGCGGGCAGTTTCCGCTCGCCCTGGGGGTGCTGCAGATCCTGTGCATCGACATCGGCACCGATCTGCTGCCGGCGCTGGCCCTCGGCGGTGAACCGCCGAGCCGGGACACGCTGAAGCGGCCACCGGAGCGTCGGCACCTCGTCGACCGGACCCTGCTGGTCCGGGTGTTCGGGGTTCTCGGACCGGTCGAGGCGATCGTCGAGATGAGTGCGTTCCTCGTCGCGCTGCTCGTCGCGGGTTGGCGTCCCGGAGGTGAATTTCCCACCGGTCCGGCGCTTCTCGCGGCCTCGGGCGCCGCGTTCGCCGCGGTCGTCCTGGGGCAGGTGGGCACCGCGTTCGCCTGCCGCAGCGCGTCCCGGCCGCCGTGGCAGCTCGGGTGGGGCTCGAACCGGTTGCTGCTGTGGGCTGTTCTCGTCGAGCTCGTCGCCCTCGTCGTCTTCCTGGGAGTCGTCCCGGTCGCCGACGTGCTGGGCCATGCGGTTCCGCCGCTCGAGGCGCTGGGTGTCGCGCTGCTGGGCATCCCCGCGGTCCTTGCCGCGGACTTCGTGTACAAGACGGTCCGTAGCCGCCGGTGAGTGCGGCGCGCCGGCCTCGGGGTGCGGTCCGGGACCCGCACGCGCACGATGGGACCGAAGGGAGGAGGGCACATGGATGTCGTCACAGTCACGGATCTGCACAAGCACTACGGAGACGTGCGGGCGGTCGACGGGGTGTCGTTCGCGGTGCAGGCCGGTGAGGTCTTCGCGCTGCTGGGACCGAACGGCGCGGGCAAGACCACCCTCGTCGAGATTCTCGAGGGACACCGGCGGCGCACGTCCGGAGAGGTCGACGTGCTCGGGTTCGACCCGGAGACCGGGGGACGGGACTTTCGCGAACGTATCGGAATCGTGTTGCAGGAAGCCGGTTTCGAGGAGAACTTCACCGTCCGGGAACTCGTCCGTCACTACCGGTCCTTGTATCCGCGCCGGCTGGACGTGGACGATGTCGTGGATCTCGTGGGCCTGTCGGACAAGCGCGACGCGAAAGTCGAGACCCTGTCCGGCGGTCAGCGGCGTCGCCTCGACCTGGCGCTCGGCCTCGTCGGCGATCCCGAACTGCTGTTCCTCGACGAACCCACCACCGGGTTCGATCCCGCCGCCCGGCGCCGCGCCTGGGATCTCGTCGAGGCCCTGCGCGGTCTGGGCAAGACCGTCCTGCTCACGACCCACTACATGGACGAGGCCGAGCATCTCGCGGACCGGGTGGGCATCGTCGTCGCCGGACGCATGATCGCGCTGGGCACGCCCGGCGAGATCGGCGGCGAACAGGGCAGTGCCGCCGTCGTGAGCTTCCGCCTGCCACCCGGCGCGGCACCGTCGGGGCTACCCGACCTGGGCGCACCGTTGACCACCGACGGGGCGGACTGGCAGCTGCGCACCTCCACCCCGACCGCGGCGCTGCGCCGGCTCACGGAGTGGGCCCGGGACCGCGGCCAGGAGCTGCCCGCGCTGACCGTCACCCGACCGTCCCTCGAGGACGTCTACCTCGAGCTGGTCGCCCGGCACGACGACCGGCGCGCGACCGCCCGGTCCGCGGAGGTGCCGTCGTGAGCGTCCCCCAGGCCTCCGCGCACACCGGCCGTCCGGCCGCGGCCGGTCTGTTCGCCGAGCAGCTGCGCCACACCGTCGTCGACCTGTGGCGCGCCCGGGTCGTCTTCGTCTTCACCTTCCTGTTCCCCCTCACCTGGTTGGTCGTCATCGGGTTCCTCGCCGGCAACGCCACCGTGGACGAGACCGGCGGGGTGCGCGTGATGCAGTTCGTCACGCCCACCGCGGCGGTGATGGGTGTCCTCTACGCTGCCTTTCCGACCGTGGCGACGGCCCTGGCCACCGCACGCGAACAGGGAGTCCTGAAGCGGGTACGCGGAACCCCGCTGCCGGCGTGGATCTACCTCGCCGGGCGTGTCGGGGGCGCCGTGGTGTTCGCGCTGTGCTCGGTGCTGACGATGCTGCTCGTCGGGACGGTCGTCTACGACGTGCAGATCCTGTGGCGCACCGCACCCGCCACCGTCGTGACGATCGCGGTGGGAATCGCCTGCTTCGCGGCACTCGGCCTGGCCGTGGCCGCGCTGTCCCCCACCGCCGCCGTCGCGGAGGCGGTGTCGATCGCCGCTGCGGTGGCGCTCGGGTTCGTGTCGGGACTGTTCATCGTCGGTGACATGCCGGGGTGGGCGGATTCGATCGCGGCCGTCTTCCCGCTGAAGCCGTTCGCCGAGGCGGTACAGGAGCAGTTCGATCCGTTCGCCGCCGGTGGCGGCTGGGATCTCGGCGCGCTGGCCGTGATGACGGCGTGGACCTTCGCCGCGTCCCTCGTCGCGGTGCGTGCCTTCGGCTGGGACCCCGCGCGGGGCAGCACCGGCCGCGCGTCTGCCCCGCCCGTCGCGTCCCGGCGCGCAGATCGCATGCTGGACGCCGACGTGCCCGGCCGGCC
Organism: Rhodococcus ruber NBRC 15591; assembly: GCF_001894945.1. Lineage (GTDB taxonomy): Bacteria > Actinomycetota > Actinomycetes > Mycobacteriales > Mycobacteriaceae > Rhodococcus > Rhodococcus ruber. The sequence goes on along the minus strand of NZ_BCXE01000004.1, from coordinate 139,282 downwards.
CTCCACGGCCCGACTGGTCCTCGGCCGGATCGCCTGGACCACCCGGGCGGCCGCGCGCGACCCGGGCTGGGTGTTCTTCGCGGTCGCCCTGCCGGTGGGCCTGTACGCCTTCATCATGGCCGTGCTGCCCGACGGTGCCGTCACGGTCGCCGACGTGCCCCCGGAGTTGTCCGGGGCGGCGGGCATGGCGGCGTGGGGTGCAGCGGTCACCGCGTTCGTCAACATGCCCGAGGCGGTGGTGCGGGCCCGCGACCGGGGGGTGTTGAAGCGGCTGCGCGGCACCCCGCTCGGGCCGGTCGATTTCATGGCCGGGCACACCGTGTCGACGCTGTGGATTGCCCTGGTCACCGCAGTTCTGGTCGTGGCCGTCGGTGTCGTCTTCTTCGGCCTCGTCCTCACGTGGCCCGGCGTGTTCCTCGCCGCCGCTGTGGTGGTGCTCGGCACCGCGACGTTGGCTGCGTGCGGTTTCGCTCTCGCTGCGGTGCTGCCGAGCAGCAAGGCGGTCTCCGCGGTCGGCCTCGCGATCCTCCTCCCGCTCGCGTTCTTCTCCGACATCTTCTTCCTCGGCGACACCCCCGGTTGGATGCAGACGGTGGGATCGGCCTTTCCGTTGAAGCATTTCTCGAATTCACTTGCCGCAGCCCTGGATCCGTCCGGTCCCCGGATCCTGTGGGGCGCCATCGCGGTGATGGCTGCCTGGCTCGTCGCCGCCGCGCTCGTCGCGACGCGCACCTTCCGCTGGGGTCCGCGGGCGGAGCACGGGGCGCCGTCCGCCGCCCCACTGGGATTGCGCCGCCGCGGCTCCGGGTATGCCCGGAACAGCGCTCGCCGATGATCGGAAGGGACCGGCCATGACCACCCCCTGCCTGACCACACCCTGCCTGACCACACCGGACCCGGACACGGGGCCGGGCTCGCCCGAGCCGGCCCCGCCCGTCCCACCGACGCCCACGCCGCCGTCACCGTTCCCGCCGGAGCCGAATCCGGTGCCGACCCCACCGGAGCCGCAGCCGCCGTTCCCGCCGGAACCGGATCCCGAGCCCTCGCCCCCGCATCCGCAGCGGCCCTTCCCCCAGATCCCCGACAACGCGATGTGACGACCTCGCCGACGGCGAGAGTGAGGAGAGCAGGTATGTCCAGCATGTTCGGCCGCACGTTGCTCGGAACGACCGCGGCGACCGCCGCGACGGCGGTGGCGGGATCGATCGCCTCGCGGGACGTGGACACGCGGTGGTACCGGCGGTTGCGCAAACCGTCGTTCCAGCCGCCGGGTGCGGTCTTTCCCGTCGTGTGGACGGCGCTGTACGCCGACATCGCGGTGAGTTCCGCGGTGGCGATCGACGAACTCGAATCGGAGGCGCGGGTCGACGAGGCCACCTACTATCGGGCCGCCCTCGCGGTGAATCTGGTGCTCAACGCGTCCTGGTCGTGGGTGTTCTTCAAGGCGCACCGGCTCGTGCCGGCGACGGTGGTCGCCGGAGCGCTCGCGGTGAGCAGTGCCGACCTGGCGCGCCGCGCCGCCGTCGCGAAGCCGGCGGCAGGGGCCGCGCTCGGTCCGTACGCGGTGTGGTGCGCGTTCGCCACGGTTCTCAGCGGCCGGATCGCGCGGCTCAACCGGTCCTGAGCGGGCGCGGAGGTCAGTAGAGCGGGTCGTGGCGGAGGCGGTCCGCGGGCACGCCGGCGGCCTGCAGCCGGAACTCGGTCGCCTGGATCATGGCGGGCGGGCCGGCGATCTGCACGTCGTGCCCCGACCAGTCCCCGGAGCCGAGCACCCACGTCTCGCCGACGCGGGCATGGCCGACGATGTACGGGCTCACCCACCCGCCGGAGACGCGACGGACGTGGAATTCCACGGAACCGGCCGCGTTGCGAATCGCCGTGTGGGCCGGACGGATTACCGGGAAACGGATCTCGGGACGTACGTCCCTGCCGGTCGGGTGCTTCGGTCCTGTGGACGGCGGCTGCGGACGAAACGCCGGCGCCGCCCGTGGAACCGGCACCACCTGCAGCCGGCACGCGGTTCGATGCGAAAGTCCCTGGGGAGAAACGGAAGAGGCATCGGCCGCCGTGCCGTAGGTCACCGCCGACGGAGGGGCCGGCGGCGGCTCGAAGGTCCCTCGACAATCGGGACCTTCGAGCCGGTGACCCCGGACGGGTGGCGTCGCTGCGCGACTACCGCTGGGCTGCAATGCGGTTGCGCATCGCCTCGAGCCCCCCGACGACGACGATCGCGATCACCACGTGCATCAGCGAGAGTGTGATCGTGCTCGGGGTGTCGAAGTCGGCGACGATCGTCGACGCGATCGTGCCGAGCGCGGCCACCGCGCCCACGACCTCGGCGACGCGGACGATGCCGAACCAGCGCAGGCTGAGCAGCGCCGCGAGACCCATGCCCACGGTGAGCGGGACGACGGTCATGACGAGAACGCCACCCGGGGCGGCGCTTTCGACGGTGTCACCGTTGGTGACCTCGAACGTGCCGCCGGCGGCGAGGCCGACGAGCCACAGGGCGATGTTGGCGACGAGAGCCACGACGACCGGGACGAGCACCGCCATCGGACGATTGAGCGAGAACGCGGGCAGGGTCGGCGTGGCGGTGCGGTCGAGAGGCTTGACAACACTCATGATGTCCTCCGGAAGAGCCGATGAACTGACGTCGCCCATCGTTCAACCTCGAGTCGACTCGAGGTCAAGCCTTTCCGCACGAGCTACGCGGCCGCCACCGCGCACCAGTCCACGGTGACCGAGCGCGCACCGGAATGCGCGAGCATGGAACGCACCGGGCCGCCCAGGCACAGCTGCCGGTCGAGCTCGCGCCGCTCGGCGTCCGGGTCGCGGTCGTCGGGGGCACCCACGAGAATCTCCGCCGGCTCGGTGCTGCGCGCACCTTCCACCAGAAGCCGCTCCTCGTCGACGATCCGAACGGGCACGTCGTCCGATCCGGCCACGTCGCCGATGAGCAGGGCCACGTAGTCGGCGTCGTCGTCGGCATCGTGATAGGCCAGCAGGCGGCCGCGGACGGTGTCCGAGACGAGCCGCCGATCGAGAGTCAGCCCGGACTGCTGCGTTCCCGCCGCGACGGCACGCAGGCAGCGCGGCAACGTCACCCGTCGTGAGGTCCAGCTGAAGAAGGCCCCACACCCCGTGTCCATGACACTCGCTCCTCCTCGGTACGTCCGGGCGAGGTGGTCCCCGGTTCTGTGATCAGTGTGCGCCGGGGGTCCGACATGTTCCGGAAGTGCCCGAGCTGGTGCCGGAGCAGGTTCAGGGCGTGGTGCTGAGCGAGCCGGACGGAGGCGGCATCGGTGTTCAGGGCACGAGCCGTGTCGGTGATCGACAGGCCACACGCGATGCGCAGGTGCAGCACGGCGCGGTAGCGGTGCGGGAGGGCAGCGATCAGCGTCGAGGGTCGTGTCGCCGACTTGTCCGTCGTCACCGCCTCGTCCGTCGTCACCGCGTGCGTCCTCCTCCGTCCGGTGCGGGACATCGTGTCGCGACCGGTGTCCCGGACGGAAGGGACCGGTGTCCCGATCGCGCGGGCGCCCGGCGTCTGCTGTGATGCACTCGCGACACGACGCACCCAGGGAGGCTTCCGTGAGACCGACCGCCGAGGACATCGAGCGGATGACCGCGACGCTGTTCCTGTCCGAGGACGCCCGGCCACGGTCGCGGCGCGCGACGTTCTGGACCCTGCTCGTGCTGGCCTCGGTCATCGCCTCGGCGGGCGTCGTCGCGGACTCCACCGCCACCGTCATCGGCGCCATGATCGTCGCTCCGTTGATGACGCCGATCGTCGGGACGGCCCTGGCGGTGGTGCTCAACGACCATCGCAACCTGGTCGCCTCCGCGTTGCTCGTCGCGGCGGGAGCGGCCGCGGTGGTGGCGACCGGATACGCGGTGGGCCTGCTCGACCCTCTGGATGTGCTCGCCGAGAACAACAGCCAGGTGGCAGGCCGGGTGGCACCGCGGCTGATCGACCTCGTCGCGGCCCTGGCCACGGGCGCGGTCGGGGCGTTCGCGCTGGTGCGGCGCGACGTGTCCGACGCCCTGCCCGGGGTGGCGATCGCCATCTCGCTGGTGCCGCCGCTCGCGGTGGTGGGCCTGACCCTCGAGTCCGACGCGCCGCGGCAGGCCGGTGGGGCGCTGTTGCTGTTCGCCACGAACGTCGCGGCGATCGTCGCCACCGGCACGCTGGTCTTCCTGTTCTCGGGTGTGCGCGGGGCGGCGCGGCGCGCCGGTCGCGAGGTCGGGGACCTGCGCGGCCTCAGCCTGCTCACGGTGGTGGCCGCGGTGGTGGTCGTCGCGGTGCCGCTGGGTCTGTCCAGCGCCCGGGTGATCCGGCAGGAGACGCTGAAGGCCGACGTCGCTCCGGTCGCCGAGCGGTGGGCCCAGGAGCAGGGCTGGGCGATCACCGACATCGGATTCCGGCAGTCCGTGCTCTGGATCGAGGCGCTCGGCCCGCCTCCGGAGGCGGATCCGGCGACGCTGCGTGACGCCCTGGACGAGGCGGGTCTGCGCGACGTCGACGTCGAGGTCACCCTCGTGATCGGCGGAACGCGGCGCCTGCCCGGCGGGTAGCGGCCGTGGTCAGCACACGATCGGCCGGTCTGCGGACGGGTCCAGCGCGGCCAGCACGAGCTGCTCGGCGACGGGATCGTAGGGGATCGAGACGTGGTCGGCGGTGTTCGCCGGGCACACGTCCTGCAGCAGGATGTTCTGGGCGCCGGGTCCGGTGAGGAACGACGCTGTGTAGGGGATGATCACCTGGTCGTATCTGGTGGCGACGACCGTGTACGAAACCCCTTCGACGGTGTCGCTGCCGGCGTTGAGCGCGGCGAGCACGGCGTCCTGCGCGACGGACGGCGGTCCGAGCGACGGATAGTTCGCCGGCGCCAGCCCGACGATGCGGCTGGTCCTGTCCGCCCCGCCGAGGAACCGCACGTACCACCGGGGGACGGCGCCGCCCTTGGAGTGACCGACGACGGACACCCGCTCCGCACCGGTTTCGGCCAGGACGGTGTCGACGAACGTCGCCAGTTCGCCGGCGGCGTCCGGGATCGGCTCGCGCGCCTTGAACGGCTCGCCCGGCGCTGCCCCGTAGTCGAGCGCGAACACGCAGTACCCCTCGGTCTTCAGGGCCGGTGCCAATCCGGCCCAGTTGGCGTAGGAGTTCTCGAGGAAACCGTGGACGAGCACCACCGGCTCGGGGTGCTCCGGCACAGGCACGCAGTCGAAGTCGTTCGTCCCGGCCGGGACGACACCGGGATGCGCGAGCGAGTAGACGAGCGCGGCGCCGAAGGTGCTCTGGGGCGGGCCCGTCGGCGCGTCGGCGGAGGCCGGCGGACTCGCGACGACACTGCTGCCCAGCACCAGGAGACCGGCGACCGCGAGTGTGCGGATCATGACGCCGATCATGCACCGTCGAGGTGCAGGCGGGGGCCGGAACGAACGGAGGGGGAATACCGGCGAGCCCCCACCGTTCGTATAGTTGAGTAATCAACGATTAGACGGAGGCACCCGTGCAGTTCGGCATCTTCACCATCGGCGACGTCACCCGCGACCCCACCACGGGCCGCGTCCCCACCGAGCACGAGCGGATCGTCGCCATGACGGAGATCGCGCTGAAGGCCGAGGAGGTCGGGCTCGACGTCTTTGCGAGCGGTGAGCACCACAACCCGCCCTTCGTCCCGTCGTCGCCGACCACCATGCTCGGCTGGATCGCGGCGAAGACCGAGAAACTGATCCTCTCCACGGCCACGACGCTGATCACGACGAACGACCCGGTCAAGATCGCCGAGGACTTCGCGATGCTGCAGCACCTGTCCGGCGGCCGCGTCGACCTCATGATGGGCCGGGGCAACACCGGCCCGGTCTACCCGTGGTTCGGCAAGGACATCCGCCAGGGCATTCCGCTCGCGATCGAGAACTACCACCTGCTGCGCCGGCTCTGGCGGGAGAAGGACCTCGAGTGGGAAGGCAGGTTCCGCACCCCGCTGCGCGGCTACACCTCGACTCCGTGGCCTCTCGACGACACCCCGCCGTTCGTGTGGCACGGCTCGATCCGCTCGCCGGAGATCGCCGAGCAGGCCGCGTTCTACGGCGACGGCTTCTTCCACAACAACATCTTCTGGAACCGCGAACACATCCAGCAGATGATCGGCCTCTACCGCACCCGGTTCGAGCAGTACGGCCACGGTGCCGCCGACCAGGCGATCGTCGGGCTGGGCGGCCAGGTGTTCATGGCCGAGACCGAGGAGAAGGCCAAGCGCGTCTTCCGTCCGTACTTCGACAACGCCCCCGTCTACGGTCACGGGCCGTCGCTCGAGGACTTCTCCGCGACCACCCCGCTCACCGTCGGCACCCCCGAGCAGGTGATCGAGCGCACCCTCGGCTTCGCCGACTACGCGGGCGACTACCAGCGGCAGCTGTTCCTCATGGACCACGCCGGCCTGCCCCTCGACGTGGTGCTCGAGCAGATCGAGATCCTCGGTCGCGACGTCGTGCCCGTGCTGCGCGCCGAATTCGAGCGTCGCCGCCCGGCGCACGTGCCGTCGGACCCGCCGACGCACGCCTCGCTCGTCGCCGAGGGCGCAGACTCGCCGCACCGGCTCGTGATACCCGCGAAGGTCGACCTGTCCGCCGCCGGGGAGGCCGGGACTCGGTGAGCCGAACCGGCGGTGTGACGCGCAGCGAGCCGGGTATGCCGGTTCGTATGGAGACACACAACGACAAGCGCAGGTTCGTGGCTCAGCGGCTCGACGAGATCATCGGGGCCCTCGAGACGAGTGCCCCGGGTCCCGGCGAACAGAGTCCGGTGCCGACGTCGGGGGAGTTCGACGGGTCCCTCGTGGCGGCGCAGCGGCACCGTGCCGAGATCGAGACCGCCTCGGACGAGCGGCTCGACGAGATCGCGGCCGGATACCCGGAGATCGCCGCGGCGTGGGAGCGAGACGGCTCGTCCTGAACCCGGATCACCCGGTCGCCACCCGTGCCCGCAGATCGTCCACACCCGCCCCGGACAATCGGGGCAGCGCCACGCGACGGCCGGTGAGCAGCAACAGGATCGCGGAGATCGGTCCCCGGATCTCCGGTCCCTCGCCGACCGACCACGCGACGTCGGTGGCGGTGAGCCGGTAGCCGCGCAGGGGAAGGGAGCGGAAGACCCGGGCCTTGCCCCTGCCGCCTTGGGACCACACCCGCGCGGCGACCGCGGACGCCGCGTCCGCGGGCATCTCGAGGTCGCGGTGCAGCGGGATCGCGATGTCCTGGCCGTGCACGAGGATGTCGGTCAGGGGCTCGAAGGCGGTCAGCCCCACATTGTGGCGGCGGGAGCCGATCGTCGCGCGCAGGTCCGCGATCAACCGGTCGGTCGGCAGCGCCGCCCGGTCGCGCGCGGCGGCACGGATCATCGAGTTCATCGGGCCGGGATGCCGCAGGGCGATCCGGACGGCGTCCCCGACGGTCAGCTGCTGCAGGGTCAGGTGGGCGGCGACGTCACGCACCGTCCAGCCGTCGCACAGCGAGGGCTGCGCCCATTCGTCGTCGGAGAGCTGTTCGAGCAGGTCGGCCGTGCGCCCTCGCGCGCTGTCGATCGCGGCCCAGATTTCGTCCTCGTTCATCATGGGGCCCCTCTTGTCAGTGGAACACCGGTGGGCGGGTCCGGGTGCGCTTGAGTTCGAAGAAGTCAGAGAACCCGGACAGCAATCGCGCGCCCTCGAAGACGCGCACGGCGTCGTCGCCGCGCGGAATCGAGTTGAGTACCGGACCGAAGAACGCGACGCCGTCGATGTGGACGGTCGGCGTGCCGGCCTCGCGGCCCACCGGCGCCATCCCGGCGTCGTGACTGCGGCGGAGCGCGTCGTCGTACTCGGTCGAGTCGCCCGCGGACGAGAGTCGGGCCGGCAGGCCGGTCCGCTCGAGCGCACCGGCCATCGCGGTGCGATATTCGTCCGGATCGGGGTAGCGCCACCGATCGAAGATCGCGTCACCGAATGCCGTGTACAGGTCCCGCAGGACCGCCTCGCCGAACTGGACGGCGGCAGCGGTGGCCACTCGTGACGGACCGGCGGAACGTTCGATGTTGGCGAGATAGGCGGGATCGCCCGGGCGGTTCTCGTTGAGAACCCTCAGGCTCATCACATGGAATCTCAGATCGAGGGGCCGCCGGCGCTCCACTTCGAGCAGCCACCGGGACGCGATCCACGCGTACGGGCAGACGGGGTCGAAGTAGAAGTCCACGACGGGCGCTTCGTCGGCCATCTCGCACCTCCCGGGCGGGCCAACAAGTACGATGTTGGTACCAATATAGTTCGAGGATCGTACTATCTGCAAGGAGTGGGATGGCAGTCGATCTCAATACCGCCCTGCTGATGTTCATCGCCGCCCGGTCGGCGGAGAACCGCATTCTCGCGGCGCTGCGGCGCGCCGGCTACGACGACATCACGCTCGCTCAGGCGCGGGTGGCCGCCCGCATCGGGCCCGACGGCACGCGGTTGACGGACCTCGCCGAGCAGGCCCAGGTGGCCAAGCAGACGGCGAGTTTCCTCGTCGACCAGCTCGAGCGGGCCGGCTACGTCGAACGCACCGTCGACCCCACCGACGCCCGTGCGCGACTCGTGCGGATCGCGCGGCGCGGCGCGGAGGCCCTCCCTGTCGCCCGGGCCGAGGAGGCGCGGATCGAGGCCGAATGGACCGAGCACCTCGGCGTGCGCCGGATGAAGCAGCTGCGCGAGGCGCTCACCCTGCTCCGGGAGATCACCGATCCGTATCGGTCCACGGGAGCGTAGTCGTCCGGTCGCATCCGGCTGGGACGTCCACCCGGTGTCACGCGTGCCGTACGCCGGGAACGATGTTCGCATTCCGGTGAAAGACGTTGTGCGGATCGTACTTCGCCTTGATCTCGGCCAATCGCGCGTACTTGTCCGGACCGTAGGTGGCGCGCACCCGGTCCTGCTCGAATTCGGTCATGGAGTTGACGTACGCGCCGATGCCGACCGAATACGGGCGCAGGGCATCCCACAGGGACCGGGCCCAGGCTCGCTCCGGTGGCAGCAGTGCGGGATCGGGACAGACGCCGACGATGAAGACGGCGAAGCGTGGCGTCCGTCCGCCGCCGAAGGCGGTGTCGTCCTCCCCGGTCTCGCAGTACGCCTCGTCCAGCCGGTAGAACAACAGGAGCGACAGAGGCGAGGTCTTCTGCGGCACAAGATCGACGACTGTCGCGATCAGATCGTCGGAGAGATCTTCGACGTAGCAGCCCTTGTCGTAGCAGTAGAAGCCCCACGCGTTGCTCTCGTCGAGCAGCTGTTGCACGTCTGGATAGGGCATCGGCGTGACGAACTCGAACAGTGGTGGCAGAGCGCGCCGAATTCGCGTCAGCACGTCCTCGTGCGTCTGCGCTGCTCCGAAACCGGTGACCAGAAGGGCATAGCCGGGCTGCAGATGGTACTGCTCGGGCACGAACGGGGCCGGTGGGGCGTTCACGCCGGCAACCACGATGTTCAGCTCGCGCGGCAGCGTACCGATCACCTCCCGGGCGAGCCGCAGCACCTCGGTGCCCTGATCCAGGCCCCAGAACAGGAGTCCGAATTGCACGACGGGACCGGCCTCGTGCAGGCGGAACTCGAATTCCGTCACCACACCGAAGTTTCCGCCGCCGCCCCGGATGGCCCAGAACAGGTCCGCATTCTCGTCCTCGGCGGCGCGCAGGATCCGGCCGTCGGAGGTGACCACCTCGGCCGACTCGAGGTTGTCGATGCTCAATCCGGCCTGCCGCGTGAGCCAGCCCATTCCTCCGCCCAGCGTGAGTCCCGCGACGCCCGTGTGACTGATCAGCCCAGCCGGGACGGCGAGTCCGTGGGCCTGTGTGGCGGCATCGAGATCACGCAGCAGGGCGCCGCCACCGACCCGCGCCCGTCTGCGCTCCGGGTCGACGACGACGTGATTTATCGATCCGAGGTCGATCACGAGGCCGTCGTCGACGACCGACGCGCCTGCGGTGCTGTGGGCGCCCGCGCGCACAGCCAGCTCCAGTCCGTGCCCGGTCGCATAGGCGATCGCCGCCTGAACATCGGCGGTACTCCGGCACTGTGCGATCGCGGCCGGACGGCGGTCGATATCGGCGTTCCACACCTTGCGGGCCTCGTCGTAGTCCGGATCGCCGGGTCCGAGCACCGGCCCCTCCATCGCGGCCCGCAGCATGCCGAGGTCGCCGGTCGTGTGAGTCATGTGTCCTCCCGAACCTGCCAGGAACGAGCGGACTCGCGGGCCGCGAGGCGCTCGGCGCGCTCCCGGATGCCGAGCAGCATCCTGCGCATCATCGGAAAATCGGCCAGTTCCATCAGTGCGACGGTGAGCGGCAGCGACGGTGCGGGCCGGTAGGCGGCCTGCAACCGGCTCACGAGCCGGGTCCGTCGCCCGCCGTCGACGGGATCGAGGCGCCACGACCACGTCGAATCCGGCTTCGCCCACACCAGGTAGCGCCCCGGATCGAAGGAGTGCACCCGGAAGGACGTCGCCGCCGTGGCCGGACTCGCCATCGGCGCCGCCACGTCGCCGACCTCGATGCACTGCAGACGCGGATCGATCGTCGTCGCGCTGGGCCGCCCCAGGTTGTCGAGACGGTCGTAGGAGTAGAAGCCGGCCCGGTTGTAGCCGACCTGGACGATCCACGGCCACACGCACTCGGCCGGCGCGTCGATCGTGAGGGCGCGGGTCGCGCTGAACGCCGCCGAGGAGAGGATGTCGTCGCCGGGCATCGGGCCGGCGCACTCGGCAGTCGTCGCTCCCCAGCGCCGGTGCCACCGGCGATACAGGACGAAGGCACTCACCGCTGTCGCGACTGCGGCGAGCGTGCGGATCGCCATGAGAAAACTGTTCCACATCGGCGCCGGGGAGAGAAGGTCCCGGCGGTCCCGCTCATCGGACGGTCCGGAGGGCGAGGGCGGCCTGCACGACCGCGGCATGCGTGAGCGCCTGCGGATAGTTGCCGAGGAAGGCGCCGGTGGCGGGATCCACCTCTTCCGGAAGAAGGCCGAGGGCGCCGGTGTGCCGCAGCAGGGTTTCGAACAGCTCCTCGGCTTCCGCCCGCCGGCCGGTGAGGGCCAGTGCCTGGGCCAGCCAGAAGGAGCACGGCAGGAATGCGCCTTCGCCTCCGGGCAGTCCGTCCTGTCCGGGCGGATACCGGTACAGCAGCGGGCCTCCGGCCGACAGCTCGCGCCGGATCGCGTCGATCGTGCCCCGCACCCGGTGCGAGTCCGGGTCGTCGATACCCAGAACGGGAAGCACGAGCAGGGCGGCATCGACGTCGCGGGAGCCGTAGGTGCGGGTGTATCGGTCTCCGAGCCGGTCGAAACCGCGATCGCGCACCTCTGCGGCGACGGCGTCCCGCACCGCGCGCCAGCGCCGGCGGCGACGGGCGGACAGGCGATGGGTCTCGGCGATGCGCAGGGCACGGTCGAGGGCCAGCCAGGCCATCGTCTTCGAGTGCACATGGTGGGCGGCGTCGGCGCGGATCTCCCAGATGCCGGCATCCGGATCGCGCCACCGTTCGCAGACATGATCGGTGAATCCGCGTACCATTCGCCAGGTTTCGGAATTCAGCGACCGGCCGGTCCGGACGAACGCCCACGCGGCGTCGACGACCCAGCCGTAGCCGTCGAGTTGGTGCTGGTCGGCCGCGTCGTTGCCGAACCGCACGGGGGCGCTGCCGGCGAAGCCGGGCCATCCCGCCAGGGTGCGTTCGGCGGGTCCGGGCCGGCCGTCGAGTGTGAACAGGACCGGCAGGCGGGGTCGCTGCAGACGGCTCGCGTGCAGGAGCCACCCGAGGAACCCGCGTGCCTCGTCGACCTTGCCGGCCCCGAGAAACGCCGCGACGCCGATGCCGGCGTCGCGCGGCCAGGCGTAGCGGTAGTCCCAGTTCCGGATCCCCCCGGGCCGTTCGGGCAGCGACGTCGTCGGCGCGGCCACCGGTGCGCCGGAGGGAGAGTAGGTGAGCAGACGCAGCGTCAGCAGGCTTCGCACGACGGCCTCCCGGTAGGGCAGGTCGTGAGCGATGTCCGCCGTCCATGTCCGCCAGCGTGCCTCGTCCTCGGCCACGAGCTCCCACGCCGCGCCAGGAGTGAGGTGGATCAGCGGCTCGCGGTGAGCCACGGCCAGGACGACGGTGACCGGGTGGCCCGGGGACACGTGGATCGAGGTCGGCCGGCCCGGCGTGATCGAGGTTCCGGGATCGCAGGCCAGCGACAGGGCGAGCGAGCCCCACTCGCACACGAGATCGGGACCGCGCCGCCGAACCTTGGGCGCGCGGTGCCGTTCGCCGAACCTGGGGTCGAAATCGACTGCGGCTCGGACAGATCCGCCCTCGGCAGAGAGTTGCCGCACCAGGACCGTCGCCGGTAGCAGCCGCCCGGCCACCTCCGCGATCATCGCCTCGCGCAGGGTGAGCCGGGCGTTGCCGAGATCCCAGGTCGTCTCCAGCGTCGCGGTGTGCGTCCGGTAGCGGCGCCGGACGACAGGGGCGGGCCCGTCGGGGCCGAGCCGGAACCGCCCCGCCTGGGCCCCGCCGACGAGCCGGCCGAAGACGGGGTCTGCGTCGAAGCGCGGCACGCAGAGCCAGTCGAGCGATCCGTCCTCGGAGACCAGCGCCGCAGTGCGGGTGTCGCCGAGCAGGCCGTAGTCCTCGATCCGGGACGGCACGGCCGCGTCGTCCCGGATCCGTTCGAAAGTGCTTGCCGTGAAGGTCACTTCAGTTCACCTGCAACAGCAGTCCGAGTGCGACGCCGTAGACGAGATGTGCGACGACGGCGACGGTCGGGGTTTGGGCGCCGTAGTTCAGGCCGAGCAGGCCGGGCGGTTCGAGGACGGCGGTGCTGCGCGGGCCGGCTCGCTGGGATGCCATACGTGGGTGTACGCCCGGCAGCAGCGGCAGCAGGACCGTCAAGGCGACGACGCCGTGCAGCAGGCCGAGCGCCATGCCGAGCCACCACGTCGCCTGATGGAGAAGTGCGAAGGTGGCGGCGTACCCCAGGGCGAAACCCTGGCCGATCGCGAGGTGGACGAGGAAGCCGACCACCCGGGCGCGGTCCGGGTCGGGGGTGACGGCCGTGCCGAGCACCAACGGCAGGTCCAGTCGGCTGAAACCGGCCAGTTGGGCGGCGATCATGACCGCCGTCAGGACGGTGGTGGCCAGCGATCCGAAGAGTGCCCATCCGGCCCAGTCCATGGCATTTCACCTTCGGGTGCGGGAGCGGCAGATCCACGGCCGGCGTCCGCCGTGGCCCTGCCGCTCGAATTCACGGGGCGCCGGCGGCGACTCTGCGCCGGGCGGCCGGGGCGGTAGCCAGCCGGGCCAGGGCGAGGGCGGCGACCGCCAGTCCGACGTCGCGCAGTGCGATGTCGAGGTAGCCGCCCAGGGTGAGCAGATCGACGATGATGCCGAGCAGCCATGCGGCGACGACGTAGCCGCCGATCGCAGGCCGGATCGCGACGAGGATGCCGGCGAGGATCTCGACCGCTCCCACCGCGAGCATGGCCTGGTGGGCGGTGCCGGGGACGATGTCGTCGATCCAGGGGGCGAGATAGTGCTCCCACTCGGTGAGCAGGTTCGTGAACTTGTCGAGGCCGAAGGCGATCGGAGCGACGGTGAAGACGGTCCGGAGGAGGATGAATGCCTGGCGTGCTCCGACCTCGGCGTCGGTGCGGGTGTGAGGGGATGTGGCAGGGGAGAGAGGTGAGGGGCTCATCGAAGTCTCCTGACTTCTAAAAGAGAGTAGGCTCTATTTTAGATATGTGACGTAGATTACGTCAAGAAGTTTCTCTTTTAGAAGGAGGACGAGCGTGCAGGACGAGTTCGCGGAGCAGGCCGCAGGGATCGGGGCGCTGGCGGACCCGGTCCGGCGCTCGCTCTACCGCTACGTCGTCGCGCAGGCGGACGCGGTCGGGCGCGAGGAGGCGGCGGCCGCGGTGGAGGTGCCGGTGCATGCGGCGAAATTCCATCTCGACCGGCTCGTCGTCGACGGTCTGCTCGAGACGGAGTTCCGACGGCTTTCGGGACGGACCGGCCCGGGCGCAGGACGGCCGTCGAAGCTCTACCGGCGCTCGTCGCAGGAATTATCGATCTCCCTGCCCGAGCGTCGCTACGACCTGGCGGGGGAGATTCTGGCAACTGCCATCGAGCGGTCGATGCGTGAGTCGGTGCCCGTCGCGGAGGCGGTGCGGGCCGCCGCCGCCGAGCGGGGACGGCGGATCGCGGCGGAGCCGGCCCCGGCGGACGGCCCCGCGAACGGAGGCGATGTCGAGGCACCGGCCGGCCTCGAGGGCGTGGCGCGGGTGCTCGCCCGGCACGGCTACGAGCCGCGCCTGTCCGGCGACGGGCAGATCCGGTTGGCGAACTGCCCCTTCGACCGGCTGGCCGGCGAACACCGCGACCTGGTCTGCGGCATGAACCTCGCTCTGGTCGAGGCGGTCGTCGCCGGGCTCGGGGCTGCCGGTCTCGACACTGCCGAGCTCGACACCGAGCTTGCCCCGGAACCGGGATTCTGCTGCGTCCGGATCCGGAGCGGGGACCGGTGAATCGGCGCCGCACCGCTCCCGCCGCGGAGGACGGGACCGCACCGGCCGGCGCGGTCCCGTCCGGGTGTCAGAGCCCGAGAGCTGCGGCTACCTCGCGCAGGGCCGGGACCGGGTCGTCGCGCATCGGCAGGGTCTGCACCGCGACGTGGTCCGCCCCGGCGTCGAGGTGCTCTCGCAGCCGGGTCGCGATGTACTCCGCGTCGCCGTGCGCGACGAGTGCGTCGACGACCCGGTCGGTGCCGTCGTTGTCGAGTTCCTCGGCGGTGAAGCCGGTGCGTTCCAGATTCGCGCGGTAGTTGCGCAGTTTCAGATACGGGTTGGCCACGGCCTTGCGGCCGACGTCGCGGGCCGTGGCGACGTCGGTGGACAGCACGATCTTCTGCTCGGGCGCGAGCACGACGTCCGGGCCGAGCACGTCGCGCGCCTCACGGGTGTGCTCGGGGGTGGTGAGGTAGGGATGGGCCCCGGCGGACCGGTCTGCGGACAGCTTCAGCACCTTCGGTCCCAGCGCGGCGAGCACCCGCCGCGCCGCGGGTACGCCCTCGCGGTCGAGCACGTCCAGGTATTCGACCAGCGCCGTGTACGGCTTGCGGTACGTCTCACCGTGCGCCTCGGGGTGGCCGACGCCGACCCCGAGCAGGAAGCGGCCGGGGTGGCGCTCCTCGAGCCGGTGGTAGGAGGCGGCGATCTCGTCGGCGGGAGCGGTCCAGATGTTGACGATGCCGGTGGCGACGACCACGGTCTCGGTGGCGTCGAGGAGGCGTTCGGCCACCTCGAGGTCGGCGGGCGGTGAGCCGCCGATCCAGATCGTGCCGTAACCGAGTTTCTCGATCTCGGCCCCGGTCTCCGGGGGGAGACCGGTCGCGTGCCGCCAGACGCCGAAACGGCCGAGCGGGGGAGTCTGCGTCGAGTTCTCTGCCTTCGTCGAATCCGTCACGCCGAGTCCAACCTCCACCGGTTCCGGTTTCATTCCGTCGGGCCGCGGCGGATATCGATCCCGCAACGGTTGCGTCTTTCGTGCTGCGGGGGCGGCGCACGGGTTTCGTGTCGCGTTAGCGTGGAGGGCGATCACCCACTCCCCCCTGCGTGGGTGATCCGCCGGAAGGACCTCGCGGTCGTGCCGGCGCCCGACGACCCCGCCGGCGCTCTCGGATGTATGCGCCGGCGGGGTCCGTGCGTTTTCGGCGGGCTCGGCGGCCTCGGCTCACCCCTGTCGGCGCCGCAGCACCAGGTAGATGATCAGCGCCAGCAGCGCCCCGACGGCCACCGCCGGCCCGACCCTCTTCAGCACCGACCCGCGGGCGAACTGCATCAGGTCCAGCGGGGCAGCCTCGGTGGGTTGCGCCGCCGGGGCCGGGGTCACCGGCGCGACCGCCGGTGCGGCGGGCGCGGCGGGTGTGACCGCTTCCGGCGTCGGGGCCGGGGCCGGGGCGGCGGGCGGGCCGCCGAGCTTGTCCGCCAGGCACGCCGTGAACTGCTCGATGATCTTGCCGCCGACGTCGGAGATCATGCCCCGGCCGAACTGGGCGGGCTTGCCCGTGATGGACAGGTCGGTCACGACGGTGCCTTCGGTGCGGTCGCCGTCGCCGGTGAGCGTGATCGTGAACGTCGCGTTCACGGTGCCGTTGCCGCGCGAGTCCTTCGCCGCGGCCTCCATGACCGCGCGACGCGCCTGCTCGTCGGTCTCGACGAACTTGCCGGTGCCCTTGTACAGCAGCTGCACCGGCCCCATCTTGATCTTCACCGTGCCGGTGAAGGCGTTGCCGTCGACGCCGGTGAGGGTGGCCCCGGGCATGCAGGGTGCCACCTTCTCCGGATCGAGCAGTGCCGTCCACACCTCGTCGACGGGTGCCGGCACGGACATGTGGTGTTCGAGTTGCATGGTTTTCGTCTCCAGTGTTTGCTCAGGCGACGTCCGCTGCCGTCGACACCGCACGGCGCGTGAGCACCCGCGCGAGCTGGCGACGGTAGTCGGCGTCGGCGTTGCCGTCGCTCATGGGGGAGGTGCCCTCGGTGGCCCGCTCGGCGGCGGCCCGGATGGTGTCGGCCGTCGCGGGCTGCCCGACGAGTGCCTGCTCGACGGCGTGCGCGCGGACCGGCACGGCCGCCATGTTGGTCAGCGCCACCCGGGCCTGCCGGATCGTGCCGCCGTCCGTCTGCACGGTGGCGGCGACCGCGACGATCGACCAGGCGTGCGCCACCCGGTTGAACTTCTCGTACCGCGCCGCCCATCCCGTGCGCTTGGGGATCCGCACCTCGACGAGGATCTCATCGGGTTGCAGGGTGGTGGTGAAGTAGTCGTCGAAGAAGTCCGCGACGGGGATGCTGCGCCGCCCCGACGGTCCCGCCGCGACAAGGGTCGCCTCGAGCGCGAGCACCGGCGCGCCGAGATCCCCGGCGGGATCGGCGTGGGCCAGAGCCCCGCCGAGGGTGCCCCGGTGCCGGATCTGGGGGTCGGCCACCGTGCTCGTGGCCTCGGCGAGCAACCGGGCGTGCTCCCGCACGAGTGGATCGTGGATCACGTCGTGGTGCGTGGTCATCGCCCCGATCACGAGGTCGCCGCCGTCCTCGCGGACACCCCGCAACTCCGGGACCCGTCCGAGGTCGACGAGCGTGGTGGGGGCCGCCAGCCGCAGCCGCAGCACCGGCATCAGGGACTGCCCCCCGGCGATGATCTTGGCGTCCTCCCCCGCCGAGGCCAGGGCGGCGACGGCCTCGTCGACGGTGGTGGGCGCGACGTAGTCGAACGTCGACGGGATCATCGGACGCCTCCCTGAGCCGAGTTCCGAGCTGATTCGACGGCGTGCCACACCCGCATCGGCGTGCACGGCATCTCGATGTCCCGCACGCCGAGATGGCGCACGGCGTCGAGGACGGCGTTGACCACCGCCGGCGTGGAGGCGATCGTGCCGGACTCACCGACCCCCTTGACGCCCAGCGGGTTTCCGGTCGCGGGGGTCTCGGTGCGGTCGGTGGTGAACGTCGGCAGGTCCGCGGCCGACGGCAGCAGGTACTCGGCGAACGAGCCGCTGAGCAGGGTGCCGGACTCGTCGTGCACGGCCTCCTCGTACAGAGCCTGCGCGATGCCCTGGGCGAGGCCGCCGTGCACCTGGCCCTCCACGATGAGCGGGTTGACGACGTGCCCGACGTCGTCGACGCACACGTACGAGCGGATACGCACCTGCCCGGTCTCGGTGTCCACCTCGGTGGCGCACAGGTGCGTGCCGTGCGGGAACGAGAAGTTGTCCGGGTCGTAGGTGGCCTCGGAATCGAGGTTGGGTTCGATGCCCTCGGGCAGGTCCGCGGCGGTGAACACCGCGAGCGCGATGTCGCTCATGCCCACGGCCTTCTCGGTGCCGCGGACCCGGAACCGGCCCTCGGCGAACTCGAGGTCGTCCTCCGAGCACTCCATCATGTGCGCCGCGATCGGACGGGCCTTCGCGATCACCTTCTCCGCGGCCTTGACCACCGCCACGCCGCCCACGGCCAGCGACCGGGATCCGTAGGTGTCCAGCCCGCGCGGGGAGGTCTGCGTATCGCCGTGCAGCACTTCGACATCCTCGAACGGCACGCCGAGCCGGTCGGCGACGATCTGGCTCCACGCCGTCTCGTGCCCCTGCCCGTGCGACGACGAGCCGGTCACCACTTCGACCCGGCCGGTGGGCAGCATCCGGATCGCGGCGTGCTCCCAGCCGCCCGCCCCGTAGTTGAGCGAGCCGAGCACCCGCGACGGGGCCAGGCCGCACATCTCGGTGAAGGTCGACACCCCGATGCCGAGCTGGACCGGATCGTTCCGGCGACGGCGTTCCTCCTGCTCACGGCGCAGCTCGTCGTAGTGGAACAGGTCGCGGGCCTTCGCGGTGGCGGCCTCGTAGTTGCCCGAGTCGTACGTCAGGCCCGCGACGGTGTCGAACGGGAACTCCTCGTGCCGGATCCAGTTCTTCGCTCGCAGCTCGAGCGGATCCATCGACAGTTCGGCGGCGAGTTCGTCCATGATGCGTTCGATTCCGAACGTCGCCTCCGGCCGGCCTGCCCCGCGGTAGGCGTCGGTGGGCACCTTGTTGGTGAACACGTTGGTGCAGGAGAAGTGGTAGGCGCCGAACTTGTAGATGCCGTTGAACATGAACGCACCCAGGATCGGTACACCCGGGGTGACCAGCCGCAGGTAGGCGCCCATGTCGGCCAGCAGCTCCACCTTCAGGCCGACGACGGTGCCGTCGCGGCGCGCGGCGAGGGTGAGCTTCTGGATCTGGTCGCGGCCGTGATGCGCCGCGACCATCGACTCGCTGCGGGTTTCGGTGTACTTCACCGGTTTCCCGAGCCGGCGCGCGACGAGCAGGGCGAGCAGCTCCTCCGGCGTCACCTGCAGCTTGCCGCCGAAACCACCGCCGACGTCCGGGGCGATCACCCGCAGCTTGTGCTCGGGGATGCCGAGCGTCATCGCCAGCATGATCTTGAGGATGTGCGGGACCTGCGTGGCCGACCACACCGTGATCTGCGGGCCGGTCGGGTCGACCACGACGGAGCGCGGCTCCATGAACGCCGGGATGAGCCGCTGCTGCCGGAACGTACGCTCGACGACCACCTCGGCGTCCCGGATGGCCTGCTCGACGTCGCCCCCGGTACCGGCCTCGGCGGAATCGAACGTCCACGTCGCGCTGACGTTGGTGCCGAGGTCCGGGTGCACGAGGTCGGCGCCGTCGCGGGCCGCGTCCGCCAGGTCGAGGACCACGGGCAGGTCGTCGTAGTCCACGTCGATCGCCTCGAGGGCGTCGTGCGCCTCGTAGGCGCTGCGCGCGACGACGACGGCGACGGCCTCCCCGGCGAAGTTGACCGTGTCGACGGCCAGGGACGGCGCGGGCGGGATCTTCATGTCGGGGGTGATCACCCACGCGCACGGCAGGCTGCCCTGCTCCGGTGAGGCGTCCGCACCGGTGAGCACCGCCACCACGCCGGGCCTCTGCCGGGCTTCCGACGTGTCGATCGAGGTGATGCGGGCGTGGGCGAACGGGCTGCGCAGGATCGCCATGTGCAGCATCCCGGGGAGGACGAGATTGTCGGTCCAGCGGGTGCGTCCGGTGACGAGGTGCTCGTCCTCCTTGCGCCGCCGCGCCTGGCCGATCTCCGGTTCGACGGTACTGGTCATCGTCCGCCTCCCGCGGCCGCGTCGGTCTGCAGTTCGGCGGCGCGGGCCTTCTGCGCCGCGTCCAGTGCCGCCTTCACGATGTTCTGGTAGCCGGTGCAGCGGCACAGGTTGCCTTCGAGGCCGAGCCGCACCTCCTGCTCGTCGGGATCGGGATTCTCCTCGAGCAGGTCGATCGTCGACATGATCATGCCGGGCGTGCAGTAGCCGCACTGCAGGGCGTGGTTGTCGTGGAACGCCTGCTGGACGGGGTGCAGCACGCCGTCGCGGGACAGGCCTTCGACGGTGGTGACCTCCGAACCGTCGGCCTGCACGGCGAGCACCGAGCAGGACTTGACGCTGCGGCCGTCGAGATGGACGGTGCAGGCGCCGCAGTTGCTGGTGTCGCAGCCGACCACGGTGCCGACCTTGCCGAGCCGCTCGCGCAGATAGTGCACGAGCAGCAGCCTCGGTTCCACCTCGTCCGTGTAGGCCGTCCCGTCGACGGTGACAGTGATGCGCATCGGGCCTCCAATGCCGGGAACATCCGGGATCCAAGATCGTCGAGAAGTGTTCACTGACACTGTGCTCCAACGGTGACCACCGAACACGCCGATTCGCCGAATC
This sequence comes from Rhodococcus ruber NBRC 15591, assembly GCF_001894945.1. GTDB lineage: Bacteria > Actinomycetota > Actinomycetes > Mycobacteriales > Mycobacteriaceae > Rhodococcus > Rhodococcus ruber. The sequence goes on along the minus strand of NZ_BCXE01000004.1, from coordinate 118,962 downwards.
GGTGGCGGATCAACCTCGTTCCCGCGTTTGCGACGACCGGAGCGAGGGAATCCGCACGGACACGTTCGTCGGAGAACGACAGGCGGAGGTGAGAGGTGACCACGGTGGAGGAGATCGTCGAGCGAGGCGCCGGCCGGGACCTGCCCGTCGTCGGCAGCCTGGCGGAACTGACGGACCTGGTGATGTCCCACGACTCCGAGATCTACCTGCGGTACTCGAAGGGACCGGACAGCGATGCGCGGAAGGGCCCGAGCCGGGACTACGAGGCCGACGTGACACTGCCCGGGTTGTCGGTGACCAGGATCGTCCCGGAGCCGTGGTGGCCGCGGCCCGCCGTCGACTGGGTGGCGCGCCGGATCCGCAAGTACGCCGAGCTGGGCCGCGAGAGCGGCCGATTCGCGTGGCTGCTGACCGGCACGGTGGTCGGCGAGGGACCGGACCACGAACCGCTCGTCGTGCGCGCCCGCCCGCTGGCGCGCTTGTCCGACGAGCTGCTCGACGAGGCGGCCGAGTGCTACCGGACCCGGTTCCGCGTCGGGAACGATTCGCGAAGCTGACCCGCGTCGCGGGGGCGCGCGCGGGGTACCCGTCGGGCATGGACCAGTCCGAAACTCCCATGCTGGATGCGCTGGATCAGTACCACCGACTCGACCGCTACGGGTTCTCCCCGCCCGGCCACCGCCAGGGGCGCGGCGCCGACCCGCGGGTGAAGAAGGTGCTCGGGCTCGACCCCTTCCGCTCGGACGTGCTCGCCTCCGGCGGCCTCGACGACCGCAGGTCGCGCAACGGCTACCTGTCGCGGGCCGAGCAGCTCATGGCCGAGGCGGTGGGAGCGCAGCAGGCGTTCTTCTCCACCTGCGGAAGCTCGCTGTCGGTCAAGGCCGCGATGATGGCGGTGGCGGGCAACGACCCGGGGGGACTGCTCGTCGGCCGGGACTCGCACAAGTCGATCGTGGCCGGTCTGATCTTCAGCGGCGTCACGCCCCGCTGGATCACGCCCCGCTGGGACGAGGAGATGCACTTCTCGCATCCGCCGTCGCCGGAACAGGTGCGCGAGACGTGGGAGAAGTACCCGGACGCGGCCGGCGCGCTGATCGTCAGTCCCAGTCCCTACGGCACGTGCGCCGACATCGAGGGCATCGCGAACGTCTGTCACGAGCGGGGCAAGCCCCTCATCGTCGACGAGGCGTGGGGTGCGCACCTGCCGTTCCACGACGACCTGCCCACCTGGGCGATGGACGCCGACGCCGACATCTGTGTCGTCAGCGTCCACAAGATGGGTGCCGGTTTCGAGCAGGGATCGGTCTATCACCTGCAGGGCGACCTGGTGGACGGCGCACACCTGTCGGCCTGCGCCGATCTGCTGATGACGACGAGCCCGAACGTGATGATCTACACGGCGATCGACGGGTGGCGCCGGCAGATGGTCGAGTACGGCACCGAACTGCTCGGCGACGCCCTGCACCTGGCCCGGCGGACCCGTGAGCGGATCGCCGGGATCGACGGTCTCGCCGTCCTCGAGGACCGGCTGCTCGGCGAGGAGGCCTCGCACGACCTGGATCGGCTGCAGGTGCTGATCGACGTGAGCGAGCTCGGCGTCTCCGGCTACCAGTGCAGCGACTGGCTGCGCGAGCACTGCCGGCTCGACCTCGGCATGACCGATCACCGGCGCATCCTGGCGACGTTGTCCATGGCCGACGACGAGAGCACCACCGATCGGCTCGTCTCGGCGCTCGAGTCGCTGTCGCAGGCCGCGGAGTCGTTCGATCCGCCGCCGCAGATGTCTCTGCCGAGCCCCGATGAACTGCAGCTCGACTCGGTGATGTCGCCACGCGACGCGTTCTTCGGCAAGGCGGAGATGGTCGATGCGAGCAGTGTCACCGGGCGCATCGCTGCCGAGCAGATCACCCCCTACCCGCCGGGCATTCCCGCCGTCGTGCCGGGTGAGCGGCTCGACGACGCCGTCGTCGACTATCTGCGCAGCGGCGTGAATGCCGGGATGACGATTCCCGATGCGACCGACACCTCGCTCGAGCAGTTCCGGGTGGTCGCCGAGAACTGACCGCCGCGGCCCTACGGCCCCGGCACCGCGGTGTCCTCGTGGGCGTGGATCGGGCCTGCGGTGCGGGCGAGGTGCTCGCCCCGGCCACCCCATTTCAGCGCGATGATCTCGGCCGCGATCGACACCGCGGTCTCCTCCGGGGTGCGCGCCCCGAGATCCAGGCCGATGGGAGAGCACAGCCGCGCGAGCTCGTCGTCCGTCATTCCCGCCGCACGCAGGCGCGCCGACCGGTCCTCGTGCGTGCGCCGCGAGCCCATCGCGCCCACGTAGGCCAGGTCGAGCCGCAATGCCACCTCGAGCAGCGGCACGTCGAACTTCGGGTCGTGGGTGAGCACCGTGACCACGGTGCGCGAGTCCACGCGACCCGCGGCCGCCTCGGCGGCGAGGTAGCGGTGCGGCCAGTCCACGACCACCTCGTCGGCGGCGGGGAACCGGGCGGCGGTGGTGAACACGCCCCGGGCGTCGCACACCGTCACGCGGTAGCCGAGGAACGAGCCGAGCTGCGCCATGGCGGCCGCGAAGTCGATGGCGCCGAACACCAGCAGCCGCGGCGGCGGCTGGAAGGAGTGGACGAACACCGACATGCCCTCGCCGCGGCGCTGCCCGTCGGGCCCGTAGTGCAGCGTCGCGGTCCGGCCCGCGGCGAGCAGGCCCCGCGCGTCGTCGGCGACGGCGTCGTCCGCCCGCGCCGACCCCAGCGACCCGCGCGCGCGATCCGGCCACACCGCCAGGCGACGCCCCACCCATGCCGGATCGGGATGTTCGGTGACGGTGGCGACCGCGACGGCCTCCTCGGCCCGCATCGACGCGACGACCTCACCCAGCTCGGGAAACGTGGCGGCATCCACCCGTTCGACGAACACGTCGATGATGCCGCCGCACGTGAGCCCGACGGCGAAGGCGTCGTCGTCGGACACGCCGTACCGCTCCAGCACGGGCACCCCGTCGTCGAGCACCTGCTGCGCGAGCTCGTACACGGCGCCTTCCACGCAACCGCCGGAGACACTGCCGGTCACCGTGCCGTCCCCGGCGACGAGCATCGCGGCGCCCGGTGCGCGCGGCGCGGACCGGAACGTCGAGACCACGGTTCCGAGGGCGACGGGGTCACCGGCCCGGTAGCGACGGTCGAGTTCGTCGAGAACCTCACGCACGGTGGACCTCCTCCAGCAGTTCCTGCAGCGTCGCGAGGCTGTGCCCGGCGAGCAGACGGTCGAGATGCGGCAGGGCGGCGGCGATGCCGGACTGCACCGGCTCGTAGCCGGCCGCCCCGGCGTGCGGATTGACCCACAGCACGGCGTGGGCGAGCCGGCGCAACTGGGCGAGCTGCTCGGCGAGCAGGGCCGGATCGCCGCGCTCCCACCCGTCCGAGAAGATCACCACGACGGCGCCGCGCGCGAGCCCGCGCCGGCCCCACCGGTCCAGGAAGGCCCGCAGGGTCTCGCCGAGCCGGGTGCCGCCCGCCCAGTCGGGGACCGCCCGGCCCGCCGCGGCGAGGGCGCGTTCCGGGTCGCGGGCCCGCAGCGCGCGCGAGAGCCGCGTCAGGCGCGTGCCGAGGGAGAACACCTCGGTGTGGGCGGGATCGGCGCGGGTCACCACGTGCGCGAAACGCAGCAGCGCGTCCGCGTACGGGCTCATCGAGCCGGAGACGTCGAGCAGCAGCACCACGCGGCGCGCCCGGGTCGCCCTGCCGTGCCGGCTCGGCCGGACGGGTTCGCCGCCGGCCGCGAGCATCCGGCGCACCGTGCGGCGCGGGTCGATGCGCCCCCGGCGCGACGGGCGCAACCGCACCGCCGGACGGGTGGGTGGCCGAGGATGCAGCGTCGCGATCAGCTCCGCGAGGTGTGCCCGCTCGGCGTCGGTCAGTTCCGCGATGTCGCGCCGGCGGAGCACGTCGGTGTCGTCCGCGGCGACCCGCAGTTCGGGGCCGCCGCCGGCGGTCTCGTCGCCTCCCGACGGCGTGAGGCCCGCGATGCGGGCCCGGCGCCGGGTGCGGGTGCGCGGCGACGTCACCTCGGGTGCCGTTCCGCCGAACCAGCTCTCGAACGCGAGGTCGTAGCGGGGGATGTCGTCGGGGTCGTGGCACAGGGTGGCGCGCCCGGCCCAGTACACCTGCCGGCGGTCGCCGAGGTCGATCTCGCGCAGGGCGCGCAGGTAGGCCACGGCGGCGTCCGAGGCGACGGACAGGCCGGCCGCGGCGAGGGCGCGGGTGAAGCCGGTGATCCCGACGAGGGAACCTCCGGCGTCGGCGGTCGTCGTCATCGCGGGTCTCACCCTGTCAGGAGCCGGTCGAGCCCGGTGCGGACCACTCGGTCGAGGTCCTCCCGGTACTTCAGGACGGCGCCGAGCGTCGCGGCCGCGGTCGCCGCGTCGAGCACGTCGCGGTCCAGTTCCCGCAGCGCTCGGGCCCAGTCCAGCGACTCGGCGACCCCGGGCGGCTTGAGCAGGTCCATCCCGCGCATGGTCTGCACGGCGTGCGCGACCTGCGCCGCGAGGTGTCCGTCGATGCCCGGGATGCGGCGGCGCAGGATCTCCACCTCCCGCGCGAGGTCGGGATGTTCGAGCCAGTGGTACAGGCAGCGGCGTTTCAGGGCGTCGTGCACCTCGCGGGTGCGGTTGGACGTGAGCACCACCAGCGGCGGCGTCTGCGCCCGCACCTGTCCGAGTTCGGGGATGGTGACGGCGTTCTCGTCGAGCACCTGCAGCAGGAAGGCTTCGAATTCGTCGTCGGCCCGGTCGATCTCGTCGACGAGCAGCACGCACGGCGCGTCGGTGAGCGCCTGCAGCAGAGGTCGCGCGAGCAGGAACCGCTCGGTGTACAGCGAGCGCTCCGCCTCCTCGGCCTCGAGCCGGCCGCCGCTCGCGGCTTCGAGGGTGCGCAGGTGCAGCAGCTGCCGGGGAAAGTCCCAGTCGTAGAGGGCCTGGGACGCGTCGATGCCCTCGTGGCACTGCAACCGGATCAGCGGCAGGTCCAGCGCGTCGGCGAGGGCGACGGCCAGCGACGTCTTGCCGGTGCCGGGTTCCCCTTCGCAGAACAGCGGGCGGCCCATGCGCAGCGCCAGGAACGCCACCGTCGCGAGCCCGTCGTCGGCGAGGTACCCGGTGGTGTCCAGTGCCCGCGTCAGCTCCGCCGGTGAGCCGATCGCCGCCGTTGCCGTCATGGTGCGAGCCTATGGCAGCGCCGCTGCCGAGGTGCGCTTTCCGACGTAGCTCCGGCACCGCGGGCGGGACCCGCGCGGGGAGCGGGTGGGACCGAGCGAATGTCCCGTCCACCTCGTCGGATCGAGTCGACGGTACAGTCGCTCGGCAGCTCGGCAGCTCGGCAGCTCGGCAGCTCGGCGGTCAGGCGACGGCCACGACCTCGAGGCGCGTGGCGTCGTCCGTGCGGCGCCGGGCCAGGTCCGCGGCCCCGACGATCCCGGCGTCGGGGCCGAGCTCGGCCAGGCGCACCGGGGCGGCCGGGCGGTGCCCGCGTCCGGTCAGCCGCTGGGCGAACGTGGCGACGGCGGGCCCGCGCAGCAATTCCCCGGCCTCGCACACACCGCCGCCGAGGACGAACACCTCCGGGTCGAGGAACGCGGCGAGGTCGGCCATGCCGTGCCCGAGCCACGTGCCGATCGTGCGGAAGCACTCGAGCGCGGCGGCGTCGCCCTCGCGGGCGGCGGTGGTGACGTGGTGCCCGGTGATCTGCTCGGCGCGCCCGCCGGCCAGCTCGAGCAGCCGGCCGGCGAGCGCGGGCGAGACGCTCGCGATCTCCTGCGCCTCCCGCACCAGGGCGCGCCCGCTGGCGTACCGCTCCCAGCAGCCGTGGTTGCCGCACCCGCAGCGACGCCCGTGCGGTTCGACGTTGAGGTGGCCGAGTTCCGCGGCCAGTCCCGAGGATCCGCGGTGCAGGGCGCCGTCGATGATCAGTCCGCCGCCGATGCCGGTGCCGACGGTGAGCACGATCGCGGTGCGGGCACCGCGGCCGGCGCCGAAGCGCGCCTCACCCCAGGCGGCGGCGTTGGCGTCGTTCTCGACGACGGTGGGCAACCCGCACGCGGCCTCGACGGCCGCCCCGAGCGGTTCGCCGCGCCACGCGAGATTGGGGGCGAACAGGACGGTACGACGATCGGAGGCGACGAACCCGGCGGCGCCGATGCCCACGGCACACACGTCGTGCGTGGCGCGGAGTTCGCGGACGACGTCGGCGACGACGTCCTCGGTGCGGGCGGGGTCGTCCGACGGGGTGGCGCGGCGGAGCCGGGCGTGCAGGGTGCCGTGTTCGTCGACCACGCCGGCGGCGACCTTGGTGCCGCCCACGTCGATTCCGATGGTCAGTGCCATGTCTGTTCTCTCCCTGACTTCAGTTGCCGGACGGGTTAGGCGGCGTCCATGTCCTCGAGCTCGCGGCCCTTGGTCTCTTTCACCCAGCGCAGGACGAACAGCAGCGACAGCACCGCGCACACGGCGTAGAAGCCGTACGACATCCCCAGCGACAGTTCCTTCATGGCGGGGAAGGAAACGGTGACGACCCAGTTGGCCGCCCACTGCGCACCGGCGGCGAGCGACAGGGCCGCCGCGCGGATCCGGTTGGGGAAGGCCTCGCCGAGCAACACCCACACGACCGGCCCCCACGACATGCCGAAGGCGACGACGAACAGGTTCGCGGCGATCAGCGCGATCGGTCCCTGCAGTCCGGTCAGGTGCGGGGTGGTCACACCGTCGACGACGGTGGTCGAGGCGGTGGCGAAGACGACGGCCATCGTGGCGAGGGTGACAGCCATGCCGGCCGAGCCGATGATCAGCAGGGGGCGACGTCCGACGCGGTCGACGAAAGCGATGGCCACGAGGGTGGTGGCGATGTTGACGACGGAGGTGACGACGGTGAGGACGAGGGAGCTGCTCTCGTCGAATCCCACTGCCTGCCAGAGGATGCTGGAGTAGTAGAAGATCACGTTGATGCCGACGAACTGCTGGAACACCGACAGTCCGATGCCGATCCACACGATGGGCAGCAGCCCCAGCGCGGGTCCTCTCAGGTCGCGCAGCGACGGGGTGTGCTCGTGGCCGAGGGTGGCGCGGATCGATTCGATGCGCAGATCGATGCCCTGTTCGCCGAGCAGCATGCCGAGGATGCCGCGGGCCTCGCCGATGCGGCCCTTCGCGACGAGATAGCGCGGGGACTCCGGGATGGTGAGGGTCAGGAATCCGTACACGAGCGCGGGGACGATCATGGACAGGAACATCCAGCGCCAGGCCTCGAGCCCGAACCACAGTTCCTCGCGGGAACCGCCGGCGAGGGCGGCGAGCGCGTAGTCGACGAGCAGGGCGGCGAAGATGCCGACGACGATCGCGAGCTGCTGCAGCGATCCCAGGCGGCCGCGCACCCGGGCGGGGGAGATCTCGGCGATGTAGGCGGGGGCGATGACGGAGGCGAGTCCGACGCCGACGCCGCCGACGATCCGGAACAGGACGAGAGTTTCGACGTTGAAGGCGAATCCGGTACCGAGCGCGCTGACCAGGAACATCGCGGCGGCGACCTGCATCGTGGTGAGGCGGCCGTAGCGGTCCGCGATGCGGCCGGCGAGAACGGCCCCGCCGGCCGCGCCGAGCAGGGCCGAGGCGACGGCGAAGCCGAGGACGGCGGACGAGACGGCGAACCGGGATTCGATGGCCGAGACGGCGCCGTTGATGACGGCGCTGTCGAAGCCGAACAACAGGCCGCCGAGCGCGGCGATGACGGCGATGCGGACCGGCACCGCGGCGCCGGCGGTGTCGGGCCCGGTGTCGGGGACGGTCGGGAGCGCGACGTGGTTGCTCATGGGACTCCTCGTAGGCGGCGGGAACCGGCCGCGGCGGTCCCGTTCCGGGAGGCGTGTGGCGGCGGTCACGCGAACTGTGTGCTGGACCACAGTAGGGCGAAGACGTCTCTATCGTCAAGAAATGAACGAACAAATCGATCCGGATGGACGTCTATGTTCGATTCTGAACTCAATCGGTGGCGCGGAAGGGCGCGAAGTCGTCGGAGTCGATCATCAGTGCGGGTTGGCCGCCCGCAGACCCAGGGCGACCGCCCCGAGCACCTGGGCGCGGGCCCCGAGGGCCGCGGTCCGCACCTGCACGGTGCGCGCGGCGCTGGGCACCGCATACCGCTCGATCGCACGGCGCAGCGGCTCGAGCAGCCACTCGCCCGCGAGCGCGAGTTCGCCGCCGATCAGGATCAGCTGCGGATTGAGCAGGTTGCACAGGCCCGCCGCCGCGACCCCGACGTGACGGCCGGTGTCCGCGAGCACCCGGGCGCACCCGGCGTCGCCGGCCTCGGCGAGCGCCACCACGTCCGCGATCGTCAGGCCGGGCCCCCGGCTCGGCTCGAGCAGCCCGATCACCACGTGGGAAGCCACCATCGTCTCGAGGCAGCCACGATTGCCGCACCGGCACACCTGGCCGAACTCGTCGAGGGAGGTGTGGCCGATCTCCCCAGCCGTGCCGGCGCGGCCGCGGTACAGCCGCCCGTCCAGGACCAGTCCGGCGCCGACGCCGTCGGACAGCTTGATGTAGGCCAGGTCGTCCATGCCGCGCCCGGCGCCCCAGATGTGTTCGGCCAGTGCGCCGAGATTCGCGTCGTTGTCGACGTGGACGGGAAGCGCGAGCCGCTCGGCGGCCAGGGCGGCCGGGTCGACGCCGACCCAGCCCGGCAGGATCGACGGCCCACCGATGCGGTGCGTGGCGGACTCGACCGGTGCGGGCAGGCCCATGCCGACGGCCGCAACGGCGTCGCGGCCGCACCCGAGTTCGACGAGAGCGTCGTCGAGAAGCGCTCCGGCTCTTTCTATTCCGTCCTCGGCGCGGTGCCCGGTCGCCAGCTCGACCCGTTTCTCGGCGAGGATCTCGTGCGACAGGTCGGCGACGGCGACGGTGAGATGCCGGTGCCCGAAGTCGATCCCGACGGCCAGGCCCGCCGACCGGGTGAGCTTCACGGCCCGTCCCCGCTGGCCCGGACGCTCGGCGGCGGCCACCTCCACCAGACCGCCGGCTGTCAGTTCCCGGACCAGATTCGACACCGTGGCCGGGGCCAGACCGGTGCGCCGAGCGATCTCCGCTTGCGTGAGCTCACCGCCGGACTGCAGAACCCGAACCACCCGTTGCTGATTGGCCGAACGCAGCGACGACTGCGAGCCGGGATGTTCGGTGTCCTCACGCATCCGCTCAGGGTACCGGCCCGCGACCGTCCGCTCGTTCCGGACGGCCGGGAACATCCGCGACCGGCCCGGTCGTACGCGCGCGTCGCGGCGGTCGCGTACGACGATCGGGCGCGCGGATGCGGTGACGTCGAGGACTCGCCCCCGCCGCATCCGAGCGGGGCGGAGGCGAGTCCGGTTCGCCTACGCCTCGGCCCGGCGCAGTCCCGTGGTCACCTGCGCGAGGCGGGTGATCCGGGCCCAGTCCCGGGTCTGCACCGCATCGGCGGGGGTGAGCCACGAGCCCCCCACGCAGCCCACATTGGGCAGCGCGAGGTAGTCGGGGGCCGTCGCGACCGAGATTCCGCCGGTGGGGCAGAACCGGGCCGCCGGCACGGGGGAGTGGACGGACGCGAGGAACCGGGTGCCGCCTGCGGCCTCCGCGGGAAAGAACTTCATCTCGCGGTAGCCGCGTTCGAGCAGCAGCAGCACCTCCGAGACGGTCGCCGCCCCCGGCAGGTGCGGCAGCCCGGTGTCGGTCATGGCCTTCAGCAGCGACTCCGTCGCGCCCGGCGACACCAGGAAGCGCGCACCGGCCGCCGCGGCCTGCGCGGCCTGGCCGGGTTCGACGATCGTGCCGGCACCGACGGTGATGTCGGGGACCTCGTCAGCGATCCGCTCGATCGCCTCGAGGGCGCACGGGGTACGCAGGGTCAGCTCGATCATGGGCACGCCGCCGTCGGCGAGGGCCCGGGCGATCGGGACGGCGTCCGCGGCATCGCCGATCACGACGACGGGCACGACGGGGGTCACGTCCAGCAGGCTCATCGGGGTCTCCTTCACGCGAAGTCGGATTGAAAGACGCTGGCGCCGTGGGTGGCCGGGCCCACGGTGGCCCGCAGGCCCGCGAACAGCTCACGGCCCGTGCCGGTCCAGGCGTCGTCGGTGGGGGCGTGACCGGTCGCCGCGCGGCCGGCGAGCGTGGCGTCGGACAGGTGCACACACAGCGAGCCGGCGACGGCGTCGACGGTGATCGGGTCGCCGTCGCGGACGCGGGCGAGCGGACCCCCGGCCGCGGCCTCGGGCGTGACGTGGATGGCGGCGGGAACCTTGCCGGACGCGCCCGACATCCGGCCGTCGGTCACCAGCGCGACCCGGCGCCCCCGATCCTGCAGCACCCCCAGCGCCGGGGTGAGCTTGTGCAGCTCGGGCATCCCGTTCGCGCGCGGGCCCTGGTAGCGCAGCACGGCCACGACGTCGCAGTCGAGTTCGCCGGCCTCGAACGCCGCGAGGAAGTCGGCCTGGTCGTCGAACACCCGGGCCGGAGCGGTGACGACGTGGTGCTCCGGGGCGACCGCGGACACCTTGAGCACGGCCTCGCCCAGGTTGCCGTCGAGCACCTTGAGCCCGCCGTCGACGGCGAACGGATCCGCGACGCCACGCAGCACGGTGTGGTCCAGGCTCGCCGACGGCCCGGCCTCCCACCGCAGCGTCCCGTCGCGCAGCCGCGGCTCCTGCGTGTACCGGTGCAGCCCCGGCCCGGCGACGGTGGTGACGTCGTCGTGCAGCAGGCCCGCCGAGAGCAGGTCCGAGACCACGACACCGAGCCCGCCGGCGGCGTGGAAGTGGTTCACGTCGGCCGCGCCGTTGGGGTAGATCCGGGCGAGCAGCGGCACGACGGCCGACAGGTCCGCCAAGTCGCGCCACGTGAGGGTGATCCCGGCGGCCCGGGCGATCGCCACCAGGTGCATCGTGTGGTTGGTGGAGCCGCCGGTGGCGAGCAGTGCGACGCAGCCGTTGACGACGGCCCGCTCGTCGACGACCTCACCGACCGGGGTGAAATCGGAGCCGAGGGCGGTCAGGCCAGTGACGCGGCGCGCGGCCTCGGCGGTGAGCGCGTCCCGCAGTTCGGTGCCGGGATTGACGAAACTCGCGCCGGGCAGGTGCAGGCCCATCACCTCCATCAGCAGCTGATTGGAGTTGGCGGTGCCGAAGAACGTGCACGTGCCGGCGCCGTGATAGGAGGCGGCCTCGGCCTCGAGCAGGTCTTCGCGGCCGGCGCGGCCCTCCGCGTAGAGTTGCCGCACCCGGGCCTTCTCGCCGTTGGGCAACCCCGACGTCATCGGCCCGGCCGGGACGAACACCGTCGGCAGGTGCCCGAAGCCGAGCGCGCCGATCAGCATGCCGGGGACGATCTTGTCGCAGACACCGAGCATGAGGGCTCCGTCGAACATGTCGTGCGACAACGCGATTGCGGTGGACATTGCGATGACGTCGCGGCTGAACAGCGACAGCTGCATGCCGTCGCGGCCCTGGGTGATGCCGTCGCACATGGCCGGGACGCCACCGGCGAACTGCGCGATGCCGCCCGCCTCGAGGACCGCCGCCTTCAGCCGCGCCGGGTAGTCCTCGAAAGGCCGGTGCGCCGAGAGCATGTCGTTGTAGGAGGAGACGATCGCGATGTTCGGCTTCACCAGCCCGCGCAGGGCGGACTTGTCGGCAGGTTCGGCGGCGGCGAATCCGTGGGCCAGGTTGGCGCACGCGAGACGCCCGCGGGCGGGGCCCTTGTCGGCGGCGGCACGCAGCCGCTCGAGGTAGGCGCCGCGCTCGGCGCGGCTGCGCCGGACGATGCGGTCGGTGACCCGGTCCAGAACGGGATGGCTCATACGGAAGTTCCTTCGTACCAGGCGCGTCCGTCGCGCTCGATGAGGGTGGTCGCGTCGGTGGGGCCGGACGTCCCCGCCGGGTAGCGGCGCGGCATCCGGCCGGTGCGGTCCCAGGTCTGCAGGATCGGTTCGACCCACGCCCATGCGGTCTCGACCTCGTCGCGCCGCATGAACAGGGTCGGGTCGCCCCGCACCACGTCCATCAGCAGCCGCTCGTACGCGTCGGGCGAGGGCCGGTCGAACGCGTCGACGTAGTTCAGATCCAGGGAGACCGGGCGCAGGCGGATCCCGCCGGGTCCGGGTTCCTTGGCGGTCATGTGCAGGCAGATGCCCTCGTCGGGCTGCAGCCGGATCACCAGGCGATTGGGTTCGGTGGCGCCCTCGGCGCGGGGGAACATCGGGTGCGGAACGTCCTTGAACTGCACCACGATCTCGGAGCTGCGCTTCTCGAGTCGCTTGCCGGTGCGCAGGTAGAACGGCACACCGGCCCAGCGCCAGTTGCGCACCTCCGCGCGCACCGCGACGAACGTCTCCGTGCGGCTGTCCGGGTTCTCCACCTCGTCGCGATAGCCGGGCACGGCACCGCCGTCGACCAGTCCGGGTCCGTATTGCCCGGTGACGGTGAATCTTTCGACGTCCTCGGCCGTCATCGGACGCAGTGCCTGCAGCACCTTGAGTTTCTCGTCGCGCACCGTCTCGCGGTCGACGACCGTCGGCGGTTCCATCGCCACCAGGCACAGCACCTGCAGCAGGTGGTTCTGCAGCATGTCGCGCAGGGCCCCGGAGGTGTCGTAGTAGCCGCCGCGGGTGCCGACCCCGAGGGATTCGGAGACGGTGATCTGCACGTGGTCGATCCACGTCGAGTTCCACAGCGGCTCGAGCAGGGTGTTGGCGAACCGGGTGACCAGCAGGTTCTGGACGCTCTCCTTGCCGAGGTAGTGATCGATGCGGAAGATCTGCGACTCGTCGAACACCTCGCCGACCGCGTCGTTGATCGCGTGGGCGGAGGCGAGGTCGCGGCCGATGGGCTTCTCGAGCACCACCCGGGAGGTCGGTTCGACGAGTCCGTGCCGGGCGAGGTGATGGGAGATCGGCCCGAACAGCGAAGGGGCGCAGGCGAGGTAGAACACGCGCACGGAGTCCGGGGGCAGGACGTCGTGCAGGGCGGACCAGTCGTCCCCGCCTGCGAAGTCGAGGCTCACGTAGTCGAGGCGGTCCAGGAACCGGGTGAGGGTGCCGGCGTCCAGCAGGGGCGCGGGCACGAAGCGCGCGAGCTCGCCGCGGACCTTGTCGCGGTAGCCGTCGGTGTCGAGGCCGGCGCGTGCGGCGCCGACGATCCGGCTGCCGGGCGGCAGCTGGCCGTCCCGATCCCGCAGGTAGAGGGCGGGCAGGAGCTTACGGACGGCGAGATCGCCGGTGCCGCCGAAGACGACGACGGTACAGGGGGCGGCGGGTGACATGGCGTGTCCTCCCGAATGAGGGGGTGAGGGCTGTCACTCGCAACCGTAGAGCATCTTCCGCACTGAAACAACAAACTTACGCATTTCTAAGAACAAAGTCCGGTGCGGTGCGGCTCCCGGGTGCGGCACCGGGCCCTCTCGGGTGCGCTTCCTTGGTTCAATGGCGGTATGAGCCGATCCTCCAGCGCGCCCGCCACAGCGGGCGAGGTCTTCGCCCTCGTCCGCGCCGGCGCCGCGACCACCCGAAGCGAGATCGGGCACCACACCGGGCTCTCCCGCACCGCCGTCGCCGCCCGGGTCGCGGCGTTGCAGGACCTCGGCCTCGTCGTCGAAACGGAGGAGGGGCCCTCGACCGGCGGACGCCCACCCCTCACCCTCACCTTCGGGGCGGGGGCGGGCATCGTGCTCGTCGTCGCGATCGGCCGCAGCCGCACCCAGCTCGCCGTCTGCGATCTCGCCGGGGACCTGCTCCGCACCGAGGACCTCGAGCAGGAGATCGGGGCGAGCCCGGGGGAGCTGATGCCGAAGGTCGCCGCGCACCTCGCCGACCTGCGCGCCGCGCTCGGTCCCGGCGCGCCCCGCACCGTCGGCATCGGGGTGAGTCTGCCGGGCACCGTGGACACGGCCCGCGGCTGCAGCCTGGATTCGCCGATGATGGCCGGCTGGGACGGCGTCGAATTGCAGCCCTTCCTCGCGGACCTCGGCGGCGCGCCGGTGTTCGTCGACAACGACGCGAACGTCATGGTCCTCGCCGAAAGGCTGGGCGAGCGAAGAAAATTCGACGACATGCTCCTCATCAAGGCGTCCACGGGTCTCGGGGCGGGCATCGTGTCGGGCGGTGTGCTGCAGCGCGGCGCGGTGGGCGCGGCCGGCGAGATCGGGCACACCAAGACCGCTGCGGCGCAGGGCGTCCTGTGCCGCTGCGGCGACGTCGGCTGCGTCGAGGCGATCGCCGGGGGCTGGGCGCTGGTCCGTGACCTGCAGGAGCAGGGCCGGGACGTGACCCACATCCGCGACGTCGTGGCCCTCGCCGTCGGCGGGGATGCGGAGGCGCGCCGCATGATTCGCGACAGCGGCCGGCGGATCGGCGAGGTGATCGCCGGGGCCGTCAACCTCCTCGACCCGGCGGTGCTCGTCGTCGGCGGCGACATGGCCGAGGCCTACGACGTGTTCGTCGCCGGACTGCGCGAGACCCTCTATCGCGATGCGGTGTCCGTGGCCACCCGCGCCCTGCAGATCCTGCCCTGGTCGCACGGCGATCGCTCCGGGATGATCGGTTGCGCCTCCATGGCTCTCGACCAGGTGCTCAGCGTGCGCGCCGTGGACCGGATGGTGGCCGAGCGGGGCCGCTGACCCGGTTACTCCGCCGGCTGACGGCGGATGAAGTCGGCCATGCCCGGGACGGTGAAGGCGATGCGACCGTGTTCCGGCGCCCAGATCAGGCCCTTGCGGATGGCCGAGTTGCGGACGTCGCTGACGCCGGTGGCCGTCGAGCCCATCAGCTGGGCGACCTTTCCGGACCGCGGTGCCTCCTCACCGGCGGCGGCGAGCGCGGCGAGGTAGCGGCGCTCACGGTCGGTGGCCCGGTTCCAGCGCGACGGGAAGAATCCCTCGTCGAGGTGACGGCGGCCCACCTCGACGGCGAGCTCGGCATCCTCGAGCTGGAAGGGGCTGTGCGGAGCGACGTTCCAGATCGCCTTCCCGAACTCCTGCAGGAAGTACGGATAGCCCCCGCTGGCCTGGACGAGCACGGCGAGGGCGTCGTCGGTGAAGTCCCCGCCCTGGCGGCGCACCGGGATCCGCAGGGCGTCGGCGGCGGCGGTCGGCGAGAGGGGGCCGATGGTGCTGTAGAGGAACTGGCGCTCCGCGTACGAGCGGTTGCCGGCCAGGACCGCGGGAAGATTGGGCAGTCCGGCACCGATGAGGAAGAACGGCCATTCCCGCTGGCTCGCCCGGTGCTGGACGGCGCGCAGCGCCGACAGCAGATCGGAGTCGAGGTCCTGCATCTCGTCGACGAACAATCCGAAGGCACTGGATCTCGGCCGCAGTTCGGCGGTGATCGCCTCGACGAGTTCCTCGAGATCGAGGTCGATGTCCCCGCTGGCCGCCGGGGGCTGGTCGAGGGAGAAGCTCGCGGTGGCCGGCCCGAGGCCGAGGCCGAGGGAGAAACCCCGGGCGAGATCGATGAGCGGATCGATCGCATGCTGGATCCGGTGCTTGCGGCTGTAACGGCGCAGTCCGACGGTCAGCTCCTGGGAGAGCTTGGCGCGGACGGCGCTGGTCCCGGCCTCGTTGGGTCGCGCCTCGAGGGCGATCGTCAGCCAACCCTGCCGGTCGGCGTGCTCGACGAGGGCGTTGAGCAGGGTCGTCTTCCCGACTCCCCGCAGTCCCGACAGGATGAGTCCACGGTCGTAGTTCTGCCGCTTGCTGCGGGCGACGAGGAGTTCGAACGCCCCGATCTGCTCGTCGCGTCCCTCGAGCGCCGGCGGCCGGAGGCCGGAGCCGGGCTTGAACGGATTGAGCTCGAGGTCCATGCGGCGAGTATAGAGACTTATGGAGTTCTATCTTGAATTCTCCATAACCGACCATAACATCCCATAGTCGTCAGGCCTCTTTGCACTCTGGGGGCGATGGTGCAAATATGCACTCCATGGAGGAAAGTGCAACAAGTCCGTCCGGGCGGCGTAACCGCCGGATGGAGCGCACCCGGGCCGCGCTCGTCGGCGAGGCGCGCGCGCTGACCGCCCGTCATGGTCTTGCCGGGTTCACCGTGGAGGAACTCTGTGAGCGGGTGGAGATCTCCCGGCGCACCTTCTTCAACTACTTCCCGTCCAAGGAGGACGCGGTCCTCGGCGAGCCCCCGCTCAGCCTGACCCTCGAGGAGGAGGACGCCTTCGTGGCCGCCGGACGGCACGACGGGGACGGCATCTCCCCCACGCTGCTCCAGGACCTCGTCGCGGTGCTCCTCGCCCAGATCGGGCGCACCGACTTCACCCGTGAGCACGCGAAGCAGTACCACGACATCATCCACCGCGAGCCACAGCTGCTGCCCCGCATCCTGCACAACGGCGAGACCCAGCTCCGGCGGTTCGCCGAGGTCGTCGCCCGGAGAGAGAACCTGCCTCCCGACGATCCGCTGCCGCGGACCGTCGTCTACGCGCTCGCCGACATCACCCGGCACACCGCCGACGAGTTCTTCGGCGACGACACCGATCGCCCCTTCGCGGAGCTGCTGCTCCGCAACCTCGACACCGTCCGGCGCCTGTTCGGGCAGCGACTCGACCCCATCGAAACGGCAGGAAACCCGTGACCGCAACGTCGTCCCGACCCGCGGCACCACCGTTGGTGCTCACGCAGCGCCGGATCTGGCTCATCTTCTCCGCGCTGATCGCCGGCATGCTGCTGTCGAGCCTCGACCAGACCATCGTCTCCACTGCGATGCCCACCATCGTCGGGCAGCTCGGCGGCGTCGAACACCAGGCCTGGATCACCACCGCCTACCTGCTGGCGACCACCATCGTGATGCCGATCTACGGAAAGTTCGGTGACGTGTTCGGCCGCCGCACCCTCTTCCTCGTCGCCATCGCGGTGTTCACCCTCGCCTCCGCCGGCTGTGCCTTCGCCACCGACTTCTGGTGGTTCGTGATCTTCCGTGCGATGCAGGGCCTCGGCGGCGGCGGCCTGATGATCCTTTCCCAGGCCATCATCGCCGACATCGTCCCGGCCGACCAGCGTGGCAAGTACCTGGGTCCGCTCGGTGCGGTCTTCGGTGTGGCCGCCGTCGCCGGCCCCCTGCTCGGCGGCTTCTTCGTCGACCACCTGACCTGGCACTGGGCCTTCTACATCAACCTGCCCGTCGGCGTGCTCGCCTTCGTGATCGCCTGGTTCACCCTCACGTTGCCCACGAAGCGACCCGAGAAGAAGGTCGACCTCCTCGGCGTCCTCACCCTCTCGACCGCTACCACGTGCCTGATCCTGTTCACGGACTTCGGTGGCGACCGGGGTTGGACCGATCCGCTGACCCTCGCGCTCGCCGTCGGAGTGCTCGTCGCGGCAAGTCTTTTCGTCCTCGTCGAGTCCCGCGCCGAGGATCCGATCATCCCGCTGTCGCTGTTCCGCAACCCGATCTTCGTCAACGCCACCGCGATCGGCTTCACCGTGGGTCTCGGCATGTTCGCGGCGCTGGCCTTCATGCCGACGTTCCTGCAGATGTCGTCCGGCACCTCGGCCGCGGTCTCCGGTCTGCTGATGATCCCGATGATGGCCGGCCTGATGGCCACCTCGATCGCCTCCGGCATCGCGATCACGAAAACCGGTCACTACAAGGCGTATCCCATCGCCGGTGCCCTCGTCACGGCCGCCGCGATGTTGTGGCTGACCACCCTCGAGGGCAGCACGCCGCTGTGGCTGATCTGCACGATGCTGTTCACCCTCGGCTTCGGCCTGGGTCTGATCATGCAGGTGGTCGTTCTCGTGGTGCAGAACGCCGTGCCGCCCACCGAGATCGGGACCGCGACCAGCACCAACAACTACTTCCGGGAGGTGGGCGCGTCCCTCGGTGTGGCGGTCTTCGGCACGATCTTCACCAACCGGCTGGCCGAGCAGCTCACCACCGTGTTCACCGGAGCCGGGGCCTCCCCGGAGCAGGCCGGCCAGGCGACCGCGACGCTCGATCCCGCGGCCCTGAGCCGGCTGCCGGACTCCGTGCGCACCGGCGTGGTCGACGCCTACGCCGACTCCCTCGCCCCGGTGTTCTGGTACCTGATCCCGTTCCTGTTGGTGGCGTTCGTCATCGCGTGCTTCCTGCGGCAGATCCCGCTGGCGCACGAGGCGGGCATGGTCGCCCGCGGTGAGGCGGTCACGGAGGAACAGCTGACGCACGCGGCAGGCGCGCAACCGCACCCCGCCGAGACCGGGAGTCGCCCGGCCCCGTGACGGCGTCCATGCGCACGGGGTCGGCCAGCGCCGCGCGAAGGCGGGACAACGCGCGATGCTGATCCACACGGACGGCCCCAGGCGTCGTCCGCAGGACGGCGGCGGACTCCTCCACCGACAACCCCTCGATCACCCGCAGGCGCAGGATGTCGCGTTGCCTGCGGGTGAGCGTCGAGAGCAGCGCTGCCGCACGCGCGCCTCCGGACCGTCCGCACACGGCGTCCGGCTGATTCCCGCGTGCGGTCGCCGCGGCGGTGTCGAGGTCCTGGGTGGGAGCTGTCATCGAGTCGTGCCTTCCTTGCTGTGGCATGACGCATCGCGTCCGTTCACGCACCCACACAACCGGACGAACCTCGGGCGGCCACGGGAGTGCGCCGTGGATGTGCTGGGAAGTGGGCCGTCGGTGAACCCGGCATGCGTCGGGGACACCCGTCACCGAAGTGTCGATGTCGTTGCGCTCCGGAATCGTCACCGCGCACACGGGGATCCGCTGCCGAGTGCGCAGCGGTCCGTTCCGTCCTGCGTCAGCACGCCGAACACCCGGTTCTTCGCATCGTCGCGAGTGGTGAGGACGACGTGGTCCCACAGGCCTCCGGCCGTGGCGTCGTCCTCGTCGGTGAGGTGCGGTCGCAGAACGGTCCATCGATGCCAGTGCCGCGCGAACGACGACTCGTTCACCACGCGCCCGCGAGCGTGCTGCCCGGCCTGCGCGACCTCTCGGGGCACGTCGAGGAAGACCAGCACCGGCGTCCAGCCTCGTCGCCGCGCCAGGCGGGCCGTCCAGTCGCGTCGGCGCCTGCGCGTGGCGGTGTCGTGAACGGCCACCGGCCCTTCGCTCCGGTGCGGTCCGGCCAGGAGGGTGCGCACCACGTCGAGGGTGTGCACGAGATGGACCAGTGGCCGATACCGGCGGTACGGCAGGCCCGGCGGCAGCACGGCCGCGAGGCGTTCGGCCCGGCGCTCCGGATCGAGAACGGTCAGACCCGGGATGTCGCGCTCGATCCGGCGAAGCAGGGTGCTCTTACCCGCTCCGGGAACGCCACCGGCCATCAGGAAGACGGCACTGTTGTCGCACCCGGACGGATGTCCCGGGTGGGGGAACCTCGGAGCTGAGGTGGTTATGACGATTCCTTTCCCTGCGGGCAGGTTCGTGATCGGTGCTGCCGTGTCTTCAGAATGTCGGCAAGGACTGGGCCGACGCTGAGTCCTTCCTGAGGTCCGGCTGTGAATCGGGCCGCACCTTCCGGGCCGGCTCTCGCGCCGCGGCCGGTCAGCTCGCACGCAGCTCAGCGAGTGCAGCGGCCGGGGCGGGGATCGGTACCCGCGACACGAATCGACAGGCGCACCGACGATCGCTGTCGCGGGTGGCTGCGAAGTGCGCGGCTGTGCGGCGCCGAGGACACGTCCCCGCAGCGTCGTCAGGTTTCCGCGGGCCGGATCCCCAGGATGCGGTGCCACCAGCGTCGACGCGGCGGCTCGGCGGTGTACTCGCGCAACGCTGCGGCCGCCGCCGCGGCCCGCTCGGCGCGTGTCGACCGCAGCTCCGCCCGGTCCGCGGCCCACTGGCGGACGACCGCTTCCGGATCGACCCGATGAACGGGAACCAGGGGACCGCTCGGTGCGCGCAGGCAGTCCACGATCCGCCGGTTCAGCTCCCGGACGATCTGCCGCACCGCCGGCTCGGAGGGCACGTCGCGCACGGTGTCGCGCAACCGCTCGACCTCCTTGCGCAGCTGCAGCGGGGGCGGCAGCAGGGCCTCGGTCGAGAGCCCTTCCCGGCGCAGGTAGTCCTTGACCCACCACAGCTCGTCGTCGCTGCGATGCGGAATCGGCTTGCCCGCGCCACGCAGGTTGTCGAAGTCGCCCCGCTCCTGCGCGACGCGGATCTGGCGTTCGATCCACGACTCGAAGGTGATGTCCGGCCGCTTGCGCTCGGTCATGGAGGCGATTGTCCTCCGCGAGGCGTCGGGTTTCACGCTCGGCGCGTCACCGGGACCGTCGCCGACACGCCGATCGGATCGGGGCGGAGGGGTGTCGAGACCAGGCGCCAGCGGCCACATGCGCAGCGCTGATACCGCACCACGCCTTCGCTCGTCGGGTGGCGGGAGACCTCGGTCCAGTGGTGGCTGTGGGATGTCGGCATGCCACCAGCGTGGTGTAATGACATTGTGCATCTCAACCCTTACGGCGAGTATGCCGTGCGCCTCGCCGCGGAGCTGGTGAACGACCCACCCGCGACAGTCGACGCGCTGGTGCGCCGCTGCCTCGAGGCGGGCCTGGTGATCGACTTTCCCGTCGGCGCCGGCGACCTGCGCGACGTCGAGGCGATGCTCGAACGCTGGTGCGGGATCGTCGACGCGACCGGTGACGCCGAGCGTGCCGCGCTCGTCAACGAGATGCTGGCCGCCGCTTCGGCGTATCCGCGGATGACGAATCACGCGGGGGACGGCTGGCACCTGCACTACCGGGACGATCAGCATTCGCTCGCCGGGGTGCTCGAGGCGCTGATCTCTGTCGGTACGGCCCTGCACCTGGTGGGCCGGGGCATGCACCGACTCGGCCGCTGCGCCCTCGACGAGTGCGACGACGTCTACGCGGACACCTCCCGTAACGGGCGGCAGCGGTACTGTTCGCCGCGGTGCGCGAACCGCGACGCCGTGCGCCGGCACCGCGCCGTGCGCGCCGTCTGAACCGCGCTGTGCGCGCCGGCTGAACCGCGCCGTGCGCGCCGGCTGAACCGCGCTCAGCGCGGCGCGGTGCCGACGACGACGGTCGCGAAGTCGTCGTCGCTGTGTGCCACCTGCGGGGTCAGCCCGTTCCGGTCGAAGCACGCGGCGATCCCGTCGGCCTGCTGCGTGCTCGACTCGACCAGCAGATGTCCGCCCGGCGCGAGCCATCGTCCGGCCGCCGCTGCCACCCGGCGCAGCACGTCGAGGCCGTCGGCACCGCCGTCGAGGGCGATGCGGGCTTCGTGCTCCCGGGCGTCGGCCGGCAGGAGCGCCAGGTCCGCGGTCGGGACGTACGGCACGTTGGCGAGCAGGAGGTGGACGCGCCCGCGCAGTCCCGCGGGCAGCGGGTCGTAGAGGTCGCCCTCGTACACGTGGCCGCCGAGCGCGGCGAGGTTGCGGTCCGCGCACTCCACCGCTGCCGGATCGAGGTCCGTCGCATGCAGTTCCACGTCGGCGACGGCCGCCGCCACCGCGGCACCGAGCGCCCCGGATCCGCAGCACAGGTCGACGACGACGCCCGGCGCGGCAAGCGCGACGGCGCACTCGACGAGGAACTCGCTGCGCCGGCGGGGGACGAAGACCCCGGGGGTCACGTGGATGCGCAGGCCGCGGAACTCGGTCCAGCCGAGAACGTGCTCGAGCGGTTCGCCGGCGGCGCGCCGGCGCACCGAGTCGGCGAGGTCGCCGGGCGTCCGGGCGGCGTCGATCAGCAGCCGCGCCTCGTCCTCCGCGAACACGCACCCCGCCCGTCGCAGGGTGGCGGCGACGGCGGTGACGTCCGGTGGGGGCGGCATGCGGTGGTGCCCGGCGGCGGGTCTCAGTCGGCGAGATCCTTGTATTCGGGATGCTTGTCGATGAAGCCGTCGACGAACGGGCAGATCGCCACGACGCGCTTTCCGCGGGCGCGGACGTCGTCGAGCGCGAACCGCACCAGCGTGCTCGACAGGCCCCGGCCCGAGTAGGCGTTGTCGACCTCGGTGTGGTCGAACACGAGCTGGACGTCGCCGTCGGGGTGGTACTGGGTGTAGCCGACGACGGTGTCGCCGTCGCGCAGTTCGTAACGCTGGCGCTGCGGATTGTGGACGGCGACGACGGACGGGTCGCTCATGGCATTCCTCCGGCTGTTCAGGTGTTCTCGAGCAGGTGCGTGCGCATCGCGGTGTACGTGTCCCCGAAGCGGGTCACGTCCCGGGGACCGAGCAGGTCGAACACGTAGGAGCGTACGGCCTCGACGTGCCCGGGACTGGCCTGGGCCAGCTTCGCGGCCCCGGCGTCGGTGAGTTCGGCCAGCATGCCGCGCTTGTCCTCGTCGCATTCGACGCGCCGGACCCACCCGGCGTCGACGAGGCGGCTGATCGCGCGGGTGACGCCGCTGCGGGTGGTGACGACGGCGTCGGCGAGCGCCCGCATGCGCAGCCGCCGGCCGGGGGCCTCCGAGAGCGCGACCAGCAGCTCGTAGTCGGTGAGGGACATGCCGGAGTCCCGGGTGAGCTGCCGGTCCAGGGCATTCATCAGCAGGCGGGTGCTGTCGAGGTAGGCGCGCCAGGTGCGCTGCTCGTCGTCGCTGAGCCACCGGGTCTCCGTCATTGCTCGAGGATAACCGGATGGTTGCTCGGGAAATCAGTTCGGCCGTTACTCCTGCGGGGGACGGACGGGGTGGCGGCTGACGATCGAGACCCGGTTGAACGTGTTCATGGCCACGGCGACCCACGCGATCGCGGAGAGCTGGTCCTCGGTGAGCCGGGCGCGGGCGAAGGCGTAGTCCCGGTCCTGGGCCCGGCTGTCCGGTAGCTCGGTGATCGATTCGGCCAGGGTGAGGGCGGCCTGCTCCTGCTCGGTGAACAGGTCGGTGTCCCGCCAGGCCCGCAGCACCGCCAGCCGCTGGGTGGTCTCGCCCTCGCGGAGGGCGTCCCGGACGTGCACGTCCAGGCAGTAGGCGCAGCCGTTGATCTGCGAGACGCGGATGTTCACCAGCTCCACGAGCCGACGCCCGAGTCCGGCGTCGGCCGTGGCCTGGCGTATCGCCTGGGCGACCGCGATCTGCGCCCGGTACACCGGGCGGGTCTGCTTGTCGATCGGGACGCGCTTGTCGCTCACTCCGGCGGTGAGACGTGCACGGAGATGTAGAGGGGTTCGCCGAGCTGCTCGAGCAGGCCCAGCTGGGTTTCCAGGTAGTCGATGTGCTCTTCCTCGTTCGCGAGGATCTCCTCGAAGATGCGGGCCGAGGTGATGTCGTGGACCGAGCGCATGTACTCGGCGCCCTTGCGGAGCCGGTCGCGGGCCTCGATCTCGACCTGCAGGTCGGCCTCGAACATCTCCTTGACCGTCTCGCCGAGCCGCAGCGTGCCGAGGCGCTGGTAGTTGGGCAGGCCCTCGAGGAACAGGATCCGGTCGGTGAGGGTTTCGGCGTGCCGCATCTCCTCGAAGGATTCGGCACGGGTGTGCGCGGCGAGCTTCGTCCAACCGTTGTTGTCCTGCATCTTCGAGTGCAGGAAGTACTGGTTGATCGCCGTGAGCTCGGCGGTGAGCTGCTCGTTGAGGTACTCGATGACCTTCTTGTCGCCCTTCATGGCGCCTCCCGGGGACCGAACGCGGATCGACCGCCGGGTACAGGTCTAGACGGCGGTCTCGAGTTCGATCCTCTCATCCCGCTCGCGGGATGCGCGAACGATCGCCGAGATATTCCGTACGCAGCGTCCGCAGTCGGTGCCCGCGCGGCAGGCCGCGCCGATCTCGCGTGTGCAGCGCGCGCCGGCAGCGATGTGGGCCTCGATGTGCCGGTGCGAGAGAGCGTGGCAGCTGCAGACGATCATCGAGACCCTCCTGGACGTACTACTTAGGTTCACCAAACCTTACCTCAATGAGGTGTGGCTCACCTGTGAGCGTAGTCACAGTTCGGTAGCGGGCGCCCCGGGCAAGTGCCCAGTCCCGACCCAGGGCGCCCGGGCCCAGTGCTGCTGGGACGACTCAGTGCTGCTGGGACGGCTCAGTGCTGCTGGGACGGCTCAGTGCTGCTGGGACTGCAACTGCGACGCCACCACCTGGTTGATCCGCTGCAGACCCCCGGGGGTCAGACCGGGCAGCTGTCCTTCGATGGTCCGGACGACCGCGCTGTCGTCGATCACCTTCTCGCTGGACTGGACGAGCACGGTCCCGGCGCCCGTGAAGTCGAACTGCCGTTCCTCCCCGGACTGCACGCCGAACATGCGCGCCCCCGCAGCCACGAAGCCGTTCACCCACGCCTCGTCGTAGTGGTGGCTCGGCGACGGGCAGTCCGCCCAGCCGACGAGCGCCTCGGGGTCGACCCGCAGGGGCGGCTCGGCGAACATCACCGGCCCGTTCGACGAGGCGAGGAACTTGCCGGTGCCGATCAGGGTGAGGAAGCCGGGCACGATCGACTGGTTCAGCGACAACCCCGGCTCGAAGGCGAGCAGGTTCGCGGCCCGGATGGTCAGATTGCCGTCGTCGAGGTCGTAGGAGTTGATGTCGTAACCCCGGTCGCCGAGGATCAGCTTCCCGTACCCCTCGGCGACGACGTAGTCGCCCATGTACAGCGGCGCCGAGAACTGATGCGCGACCATCTGCAGGAGTTGGCCCTGCAGACCGTGCGTGAGCGAGGTGAACTGCACCTGCCCGTAGTAGGCGATCATCGCGCCCTTGGACAGGAACCACGGGCTCTGCAGGTCGATGCAGAAGGCGTAGTGATTGCCGGGCAGGTTGTCGCTGCCGACGAGATGGGACGGATTGAGGACGACGCTCACAGTTTCTCCTCGGACGCTTGCACGTAGACGATGCCCTGACCGGTGCATTCGAGCTGAAGACCCTCGCCGCCGCTGCGGCCGGCGTTGCGCCAGCTCATGGAGGACTTCAGTTCCGTCCGCACCGGTCCGGACGCGGCGATGAACGACTGCGGGTCGACGACGACCGGGGCCGGACCGCCCACCTGCAGCTCGAGGAAGCCGCCGTGCCCGAGCAGCACCGCGGTGCCGCGCCCCGACAGCTGGGTGGTGAACATGCCGGTGCCGGTCACCATGCCCGTCGCGGCGTTGCGCAGAGCGCCGAGGAAGCCGCCGCCCCCGCCGCCACCGCCTGCCGGCGGCGCCGCCATCGACACGACCGAACTCTGCAGGCTCGCGGTGTAGCCGAGCAGCCGCGACGCCTCCACCCGCAGGTCACCGCCGGCGGACAGATCCACCACGTGCACCTCGAGGCCGCGGAAGCCGTAGTGGACGACGCCGTTGCCCTGCGCGAGCATCGTGCGTTCGTGCTCGCCCTGCATCATCCGTCCCGCCATTCCGGCGATCCCGCCCATGCCCGGCATCCCGCCGGCGCCGGGCACCTGGTGCGGTGCGAACTGCACCGTGCCCGTGTAGAACAGCATCGCCCCGCGGCGCGCGACGACCGGACCGGACTGGTTCAGATCGACCTTGACGACCTTGCCGTTGATCTTCGAGAACATGCTCTCCCTCACCGCTCCGCCGGCTGGATGGACACGACGCCCATGCCGTCCCACCGCAACGAGAACGCCTCGCCGCTGCCCTGCCCGACGAACGTGCGCCACGAGACGTCGGTGACGAACGACTGGCTCAGCTGTCCCTTCGCGCACACGAACGCGTCCGGGTCGACGACGAGCGGGTACTGCGGGGAGACCTCGAGGTGGATCAGCGGACCCCCGGCCGAGAGCAGCGCGACCTGTCCGCTACCGGTGACCGTCGTGGTGAACAGGCCCTGACCGCTCATGTTGCCGCGCACCCCGGCGAACGTGACGTTCGTGCCGAGATTGCCGTTCAGGGCGAGCAGCTGCTCCGATTCGACCTGCAGCGTCTCGTTGTTCAACTCGAGCACCGTGACGTCCTGACCCTGGTGGGCGAAATAGACCACACCGTTGCCGGTGCACTCCATCAGCGACAGGCCCTCCCCGGTGGCCCGCTGGCGCAGACCGGCCAGCACGCCCTCGCCCCCGCCGAACCCGGCCGACTTGAACTGCACCTGACCCTCGTACGCCACCATCGACCCCGACAGTGCCCGGACACTGGTGTTGTTCAGGTGCGCCTCTATGACCCGTTTCGATTTCTCGACCAGTCGCATGCGGGAAGACGATAGACGCTCGTCCGCCGGTTCGCCCTTCCGGCTCGACGCCCGGTGGCGCGGACACCCCACAATGAGTGCGTGCCCGATGCTCCCGATCGGTCCCTGCTCGGCCGTGCCTTCGCAGTGCTGGGCGCGTTCACCGCCGAACGGCCGCGCCTGACCCAGTCGGAACTGAGCCGCCGGACCGGACTGCCCCTGCCGACGGTGTTCCGGTTGTGCGGTCAGCTCGTCGACGCCGGAGCGCTCGAGCGGCGGGCGGACGGCAGCTACCAGATCGGGGTGCGGGTATGGGAACTCGGCGCCCTCGCGCCGCGGGCCCACGGTCTGCGCCAGGTGGCGATGCCCTATCTCGAGGATCTGTTCGACGCGACGCGGGAGAACGTGCAACTCGTCGTCCGCGAGGGACTCGAGGCTCTGTACGTGGAGCGGCTCTCGGCGCGCGGCGCCGTGCCCGTCGTCGGCCGGGCCGGCGGCCGGCTACCCCTGCACGCGTCGAGCGGCGGGTTGGTGTTGCTCGCCCACGGCGGGACGGAGCTGCTGCAGGAGGTGCTCGACGCCGGACTCGAACGTTTCACCCCCGCCACGATCGTCGACGAGTCCCGGCTCCGGCGGGTGCTCGACGACATCCGGCGGACCGGCGTCGTGATCGCCCGGGAGTACCTGAACGTCGGCACGATGGCGATGGCGGCGCCCATCCGGGAGCGCTCCGGCCGGGTCGTCGCCGCGGTGTCGGTGGTGGTGTCGATCGAGGCGGATCCCGCGCCGCTGATCCCGGCGATGCGGGCCGCCGCGAGCGGCATCTCCCGCAGGCTGACCTGAAGCCGTCTTTCGGTGAGTGAAAGCAGGGGGTGACGACGTGGTCCTTCCTGCCGGACAGTGAGGGGCATCACCGATCGTCCCCGTTTCCGAGGAGTCTTCCCATGAGCGAGTCCCGCACCCAGGTCGCGATCGTCGGCGCCGGCCCCGCCGGCCTGATGCTGTCGCACCTGCTGCATCTGCGCGGCATCGAGTCCGTCGTGCTCGAGGTGCGCTCGCGGGAGGACATCGAGGCCACCATCCGTGCGGGCGTGCTCGAGCAGAACACCGTCGACCTGATGGTCGAAACCGGGGTCGGCGACCGGCTGAAGGCCGAGGGCTACGAGCACCACGGCGTGGAATTCCGCTTCGGCGGCCGGGGACACCGCATCGCGTTCGACGAACTCGTCGGCCGGGCGGTCACCGTCTACCCGCAGCACGAGGTCAACAAGGACCTCATCGCGCGCCGCCTCGCCGACGGTGGCGACATCCGCTTCGGTGTCTCCGACGTGCAGGTCCACGATCACCTCACCGATCGGCCCTACCTCACCTACACCGATCCGCAGGGCGACCCGCAGCGTCTCGAGGCCCTGCTCGTCGCCGGCTGCGACGGCTCGCGCACGAGCACCCGCGGTCTCATTCCCGAGCCGCAGATCCGCACCGACCACTTCCGGCAGTACCCGTTCGCGTGGCTGGGCATCCTTGCCGAGGCGCCGCGCTCGTCCGAGGAACTGATCTATGCGCGGCACGAGCGTGGTTTCGCGCTCGTCTCGACCCGGACCGCCGACGTGCAGCGGCACTACCTGCAGGTCGATCCGGACGACGACATCGCGAACTGGTCCGACGACCGCATCTGGAGCGAACTGCACGCCCGGGTCGACGGGGAGGGTGCCGAGATCAAGGACGGCCGGATCTTCGAGAAGTCGATCCTGCAGTTCCGCAGCTTCGTGTGCGAACCCATGCAGCACGGCAACCTGTTCCTCGCCGGCGACGCCGCGCACACCGTCCCGCCCACCGGCGCCAAGGGCCTCAACCTCGCAGTCGCCGACGTCTTCGTGCTCGCCCGGTCGATGGACGAGTTCCTCACCCGCGGCGACCGCGCCCCGCTCGACGGCTACACCGAAGAGGTCCTGCCGCGCGTGTGGCGCGCCCAGCACTTCTCGTGGTGGATGTCGTCGATGTTGCACACCCACCCGGGCAACAGCCCGTTCGACAACAAGCGGCAGGACGCCGAGCTCGACGCGGTCACCCGCTCCGTCGCGGGACGCACCCTGATCGCCGAGCAGTACACGGGCTGGCCGCTGGTCTGAGCCGCGGGAGTCCGCTGCGCGCTCCGCTCGGCGTCGACCGGCCGGCCGCGTCGAGCGGGCCGTGACTGCGGCATCGGCCGAGTAGCTCCGACGACAAGCTCCCGCTGGACGCGACATCCTCCCGCTCACGGGCCGTCAGTACGACGCGCGGCCGCCACTCGCGTCGTACACGGCGCCGGTCGAGAAGCTCAGCGCGTCCGAGGACAACCAGGCGACGAGTTCGGCGATCTCGTCCGGCCGGCCCATCCGGGCCATCGGCGTCAGGCTCTGCGACCGCGCCAGGATCGCCGGATCCGTTCCGGCGTTCATCGGGCTCTCCACAGCCGCGGGCGCAACCACGTTGGCGAGCACCCCGGTGGTCGCGATCTCCTTGCCGAGCGACTTCGTCAGCGCGATCACCGCGGCCTTGGACGCCGAGTAGGCGCTCTGGTTCGGGTTGCCGTCCTTGGCGGCGATGCTCGCCAGGTTCACCACCCGGCCCCAGCCGGCGTCGATCATCGCGGGAACGAAGGCGCGGCACATCAGGAACGTGCCGTCGACGTTGATGCGGAACGTCCGGTGCCAGTCGGACAGTGCGGTGTCGACGAGCGGCGCCGACGGTCCCACGACGCCGGCGCTGTTGACGAGGATGTCGATCCGCCCCAGTCGCGTACGCAGCCGTTCGACGGCGGCGGGGTCGGTGACGTCGACGCGTTCGTCGGCGCCGTCCGCGACATCGGCGGTGACGACCCGGATGCCTTCGGCGGACAGCCGCCTCGTGCAGGCCGCGCCGATCCCGCTCGCCCCGCCGGTGACGAGCGCGGTCGCGCCCGAGGGATAGGTCACCATACGGCTGCTCCTCGCCGGTGTGTGGATAGTAGTCTGAATCCATGTGCGAAATCGAAACAATCGACGGCGCACCATGTATGGATCTGGATATACGGCTGTAGGTACAGCCGTCAAGTCCCCGGAGGGATCGAGATGGAGATCCGCTGGCTTCAGGCCTTCGTCGCCGTCGCGGAGGAGCTGCACTTCGGGCGGGCCGCCGCCCGCTTGCAGATGGCGCAGTCGCCGCTGAGTCAGACGGTGCGCAAGCTCGAGAAGGACCTCGCTGTGCCGTTGTTCGAGCGTAATACGCGCAGCGTCGCCCTCACGGCGGGTGGGCACGCCTTCCTGCCTCACGCCTACCACATCCTCGAAAGCGTCGAGACGGCACGGCAGGCCACGCGCGCGTCCGCCGGCGGTGTGTACGGCCGCATCAAGATCGGGTTCACCGGTGTGCTGAACCATATTTCGCTCCCGCCGCTGACCCGGGCGCTGCGGCAGCGGTACCCGGACATCGAACTCGACCTCGTCGGTCGCATCATGACCCGGGAGGCGGTCACCCAATTAGAGAGTGGCGCACTAGATCTCGCGTTCGTCGGGCTACCGG
Organism: Rhodococcus ruber NBRC 15591; assembly: GCF_001894945.1. GTDB lineage: Bacteria > Actinomycetota > Actinomycetes > Mycobacteriales > Mycobacteriaceae > Rhodococcus > Rhodococcus ruber. The sequence continues at coordinate 89,346 of NZ_BCXE01000004.1, read as the reverse complement.
TACAGTCCGCGGCGGTGGCCACCCGGCTGATCCGCCGCGAGTCGTTCGGTGCCGTGCTGCCCTCCGACCATCCGCTCGCCGGGGAGCCGGAGATCGACCTGCACGACCTCGCGGACGACGGCTTCATCACCACGCCGTTGTCGGCGGGGTCGGCCCTGCAGGAGAGCGCCATGCGGGCGTGTCTCGACGCGGGGTTCCGCCCGCGCGTGGTCCAGGAGATCACCGACCCGTACATGATCCTGGTGCTCGTCTCGGCCGGTGTGGGGGTGGCGCTGATGACGTCGAGCATCGCGACGATCACGCCGCCGGGCACGGTTTTCGTCCCTCTCGCCGACGCATCCGTCTACATGCACCACGGGATCGGCTGGTCACCTCGGCGCGTGTCCCCCGCGCTCGAAGTCGCCTTGCAGGTCGCCGAGGAGATCCTTCCCACCCCGGATTGAGACGACGATCGTCTTTATCTGAGACTTTTTCAGTGTTGGACGCTGCATAGTGCGGCGTGTCAGGCTCGTTTCGTTCCGGCGACTGTGAGGGCCATCACCGAAGGCCGACTCGGCGTCCGTCGGATCCTGGGACGAAAGGAACGCCATGGCGAACACGCACGCTGCCGGCCCCGACGGACGACCGAACGAGAACGCCCGCCGGGCGGCCATCTCCGGTTTCCTGGGCAGCACCCTGGAGTACTACGACTTCTTCATCTACGGCTCCGCCGCAGCCCTCGTCTTCGGAAAGATCTTCTTTCCCGGCGACGGAGCGACGTCGACGCTGCTGTCGATCGGCACCCTCGGCGTCGCATACATCGCGCGCCCGCTCGGCGCGGTGCTGTGGGGGCACTGGGGCGACAAGTTCGGCCGGCGTAACGCCCTTCTGGCCTGCCTGCTGCTGATGGGCATCGCCACGTTCGTCATCGGCTGCCTGCCCACCTACGAACAGATCGGCATCGCCGCACCGGTGATCCTGGTGTTGCTGCGCCTGCTGCAAGGCCTGTCGGCCGGCGGCGAATCCCCGGGCTCGTCGTCCCTGACTCTCGAGCACGCCCCGGCGAACCGGCGCTCGTTCTTCACGTCGTTCACCATGAGCGGCATCATGTTCGGCATCGTCATCTCGAGCCTCGTGTTCATCCCGGTGGCGTCGCTTCCCGACGAGGCGCTCTACTCCTGGGGCTGGCGGGTGCCGTTCTGGCTCAGCATCGTCGTCACGGTGATCGCGGTGTGGCTGCGCCGCAAGCTCGACGAGCCCGAGGTGTTCGAGGAACTCCAGGAGAACGGCGAAACCGCAGCCCTTCCGGTCGTCGAGATGTTCCGGTCGCACTGGCGCACCGTCGTGCGGATCAGCCTCAGCGCCACGTTCGCCATGATCAACACGATCGTCAACGTCTTCGCGCTCGCCTACGCCGTGCAGGTCGAAGGCTTCGAGCGCTCCACGATGCTGTGGGCGATCGCCACCGCGAACTTCGTGGCGGTGCTCAGCCAGCCCGTCGCCGGGCTGCTCGCCGACCGGATCGGCCGTAAGCCGGTGTTCGTGTTCGGTGCCCTCGGCTCCGGGGCGATGGTGTTCGTCTTCTTCCACGCCATCGGAACCGGCAGCACACCAATGGTGTTCGCCTCGGGAATCGTTCTGATCGGCTTCTTCTACGCCATGCCGAACGGTGTGTACCCCGCCTACTTCCCGGAGCAGTTCCCGGCACGGGTCCGCTACACCGGCATGGCCGTGAGCCTCATGCTCGGTCTGCTCGTCGCCGGATTCACACCCGCCGTCGCGCAGATGCTCTCGGCGGGGGACACCAGCAACTGGACCCCGGTCGCCTGGATGTGCCTTGGCTTCGCGGTGCTGTCGTCGATCGCCGCCCTCACCGGGCCGGAGACCTATCGCACCCGCACCGAGGACCTGGGCGAGCGTCGCCCGGCGTCAGTGGCGCGACCGGCGCAGGAACTCGTCCGCAGCGACGTCTGACCGGCCACCGAGCCCCGGCGCCCGAGGCGCCGGGGCCACGGCCCGTCCCATCCCGTAGGAGTAACCGTGACCCCGTCCACCGTTCGCCACCGCATCCGGCTCGTGGGGGCAGGCATCGCCTCGTCCCTGTCGCCGGCCCTCCACGAGCGCGAGGCCGCCGCACTCGGCCTGACCGACTACCGCTACGAACTGCTCGACCTCGAGACGGAGAACGTGCCCGTCGCACGCACCGGGGACCTGGTGCGCTCCGCCGTCGCCGACGGCTGCACCGGCCTGAACATCACCCACCCGTGCAAGCAGGCCGTCCTGCCGGTCCTCGACGATCTGTCCGACAACGCCCGTCTGCTCGGCGCGGTCAACACCGTCGTCGTCCGGGACGGGCGCCTGATCGGCCACAACACGGACCACAGCGGATTCCTCACGGCGCTGCGGCGCGGGTTGCCGGACGCCGCCCTGGATGCGGTCGTGCTGGTCGGTGCGGGCGGCGCCGGCTCGGCCGTGGCCTACGCCCTCGCCGCCGCGGGTGTCGCGGACCTGCGGATCGCCGACGTGGACGCCGTTCGCGCCGCGGACGTCTGCGCACGACTGTCCGCCGCCTTCCCCTCGACCCGGGCCACGGCTCTGGCGGTGGCGGCGATCCCGGCCGCCCTGCGCACGTGCACCGGGGTGGTCAACGCCTCGCCGATCGGCATGGTCGGCCACCCCGGGACGCCGTTCGACGTCGCTGCCCTGCACCCCCGCCTGTGGGTCGCGGACATCGTCTACCGGCCGATCCGAACCGAACTCATCTCGGCCGCAGTGGTTCTCGGCTGTGACGTGCTCGACGGCGGGCAGATGCTCGTCGCCCAGGCCGCCGACACGTTCGCGTTGCTCACCGGCATCGGCCCCGACGTGGATCGCATGCGACGTCACCTCGACGAGCTGCTGTCGAACCAGGTCCTCGCCACGCACCAGGAGGCACGATGACCACCACCCCCGCGTTCGCGCGGCCCCTGGACATGGGCCCGGTCCGATTGCGCAACCGCTTCGTGTCCGCGCCCATGGAACGCAACTACTGCGAGCCCGACGGCACGATGACCGACGCTTACATCGCCTACCTCGAGCGACGGGCCGCCGGCGGTGCCGCGCTCGTCTTCACCGAGGCGAGCTATGTGCGGGCCGACGGTAAGGGCCGCATCCGGCAGATGGGGGTGGACGTCGACGACCGCATCCCCGGCATCGCCCGGCTCGCCGAGGCGGTGCACGCTCACGGCGCGCTGCTCGGGGTCGAACTCAACCACGGCGGTCGCACCGCGCAGGGAGCGGTCAGCGGGTTCGTCCCCGTCGCCCCCACCCCGATCCCGTGCGCGGTGGTCGGCGGCGAGATGCCCGAGCAGCTCGACGGCGACGACATCGAGCACATCGTCGAATGCTTCGGCGAGGCCGCCGCGCGCTGCGCGGAGGCCGGCGTCGATGTGATCTCCCTGCACGGCGGCCACGGCTATCTCATCCACCAATTCCTCTCGCCGGCATACAACCACCGCGACGACGAGTGGGCCGACCCGACACTGTTCCTCAACCGGGTCATCGACGCGGTCCGCACCGCGGCTCCCGGTATCGCTCTGGGGCTGCGGTTCTCGGCGTTCGAGGCGGTCGACGGCGGGCTCGACGCGCAGTCGACCCGCGCGCGTATCGACGCGGTCGACACGCACCGGCTGGACTTCCTCGACGTCTCGGCCGGCAACTACGAGTCGGGGCAGTGGATCATCCAGCCGGGGGAGTGGCAGCGCGGTCTGCTCGCCCCGTACGCCGAACCGTACGCCCGCGACTTCGACATCCCGGTGGGCGTCGCCGGCCGGATCAGTTCCCCCGAGACGGCCGAGCACATCATCGCCTCCGGCCGCGCCGACTTCGTGAGTCTGGCCCGGACCCTGCACGCCGACCCGGACTTCCCGAATCGGGCGCTCGACGGGGGCCGGTACCGGCCTTGCATCGCCTGCAACTTCTGCATCGACAACCTTGCCGCGGGCCCGATTCCGTGTTCGGTCAACCCCTGGGTCGGCCGCGAGCTCGCGCAGCCGTCGACTCCGGCCGGGTCCCCGGTGCGGGTCGCCGTCGTGGGCGGCGGCCCGGCCGGCATGGCGGTCGCACGCGAACTCGCCCTGGCGGGCCACAGCGTCGACCTCTACGACGAGCGCAACACCCTGGGCGGCGACTTCGCGTTGGCCTCCCGGCTGCACGAGTATCCGGAATACCACCGGATCGTCGACTGGTACCGCGACGAATTGGTCGACCTCGACGTCACCTGCCATACCGGCACTCGGGTCGATGCCACGACCCTGGCGCCCTTCGGTTTCGACGCGGTGGTGCTCGCCACCGGTGGCCGCGGGCCCGCGATCGACATACCCGGCGCCCACACCCGGCGGATCCGCGACGTGCGGGAGTTCCTCGCCTCCGGAGATCCCGCGCCCGAGTCGATCACGATCTTCGGTGCCGACCGGGAGGCCGCGGCCGTGGCCGACGACCTGCTCCGGCACGGCACGACGGTCGTGCTGATCGGTCCGCAGGAGACGATCGCGCACGACGTCGGCCGGCGCGCGAAGATCGTCCTGCTGCCCCGGCTCGCGTCGAGCGAGAACCTCACCACGCACCTGTCGTCGATCGTCACCCGGATCGAACCCGAGCACGTCGTCGTCTCGACGAACGGCCGCGAACGCACCGTCGCCGCACCCGGTGAGCTGCTCGTCTCGCACGGCATCGAGCCCCGCACCGACCTGCTGGCCGACCTGCGCCGGCTCGAGCCCCGCCTCGGCGTGTACTGCGTCGGCGACGCGAGCGGCGACGGCGGGTCGATCCAGGCCGCGCTCGTCACCGCCGCCGACGTCGCCGTCCGGATCACCGAGGCCGCCGACTCACGCGTGGGGGCCGGCGCATGAGCCCGGAGACCACCGCGTCCGCACCGGAGTCCGTGCGTACCGCACCGGCGCCGGATTCCGTGGGTGCCGCACTGCCGCGCCTCGGCCTGGGCACCTGGCCGCTCGTCGGACCCGACGCCACCCGCGCCGTGCTCACCGGCATCGAGGCCGGCTACCGGTTGATCGACACTGCCGCGATCTACGGAAACGAGGATGCCGTCGGTGCCGCCCTCGCCGCCTGCGGCGTCCCACGCGACGAACTGTTCGTCACCACCAAACTCCGTGGCAGCGACCACGTGTCCGGGGACGTCCGCGAGGCCGTGGAACGCAGCCTCGAGCGTCTGGGCCTCGAGCGGCTCGACCTGTTCCTGATCCACTGGCCGCTGCCGCGGTTCGACCGGTATGCCGCGGCGTTCGAGGCCATGCTCGAGTGCCGCGACGCCGGGCTCGTGCGCTACGTGGGGGTGTCCAACTTCCTCGGTCACCACCTGCGCAGGGTGGTGGCCGAGACCGGGGAGGCGCCCGCCGTCAACCAGATCCAGATGGACCCGTCGCTGGCACGGTTGCCCGTCCGCCGTGCGAACGACGAACTCGGTGTGTTCACGCAGTCGTGGAGCCCGCTCGGCCGCGGCGAGGTGCTCGAGGCTGCCGCCGTCGCCTCCGTCGCGGACCGCATCGGCTGCACCCGCGCGCAGGTCGTGCTGGCCTGGCATCTCGCGCAGGGCGTCGTGCCGGTCGCGCGGTCGGCGAATCCGGCGCGTCAGGCCGAGAACCTGGCCGCCGTCGACGTGGCACTCACGGCGGCGGACGTCGCCGCGCTGAGCCGGCTGGACCGCGGCGAAGCCGCAGCCCGGGACGTCGAGCGAGAGGAACACTTCTGATGGCCCTCCGCGCAGGCATCGTCGGATGCGGAAAGATCGCGGGCAACCACGCGCACGCGCTGCAGCAGGTGCCCGGTGTCGAGGTCGTCGCGTGCTGCGACCCCGACCTGGAGCGCGCTCACGCCTTCGCCGCCCGGCACGGCATCGCCCACGCCGTCGGATCGGTGGACGAGCTGTTCGGGCTCGGACTCGACGCCTGCACCGTGTGCACCCCGCACCCCGTGCACGAACAGATCGTCGTCGCCGCCGCCGAGGCCGGGATCCACGTGCTGTGCGAGAAGCCGATTGCGGTGGACGTGGCCGCGGCCGACCGGATGATCGCGGCCGCCGACCGCGCGGGCATCACCTTCGGGGTGCTGTTCCAGCGCCGATTCTGGCCCGCGGCGCGCCGCATCAAGGCGGCGATCGAGGACGGCCGCCTCGGCGTTCCCGTCCTCGGGGAGGTGTCGGTGCTCCTGCACCGCCCGTCGACCTACTACTCGGCCGACGCGTGGCGCGGGCGGTGGGACACCGACGGCGGCGGCGTCCTCATGACGCAGGCCGTACACCAGATCGACATGCTGCAGTGGTTCATGGGCGAGCCGGTCCGCGTCGGCGGATTCGTCGGCACCCGCTTCCACGGCGAGCACATCGAAACCGAGGACAGCGCCTCGGCCGTCGTCTCGTTCGCCTCCGGCGGCACCGCGACGATCACCGCCACCACCGGCGCCGACCACAACCTCGGCAACCGGGTCACGGTGCTCGGCGCCACCGGGGCGATCGCGAGCGTCCTCGAGTTCCCCGAGGGGCGCGAGGGCGTCAACGAACTGTGGACCGTGCCGGGCGAAGTGGAACTGCGGTCTCCGTACTCGCCCGATGTCGACGCCAACCTCGACGTTCGCGATATCAACGCCGGGCTCACCGACTTCCACACCCTGCAGGTCCAGGACTTCGCCGAGGCGGTGCTGACCGGTCGCCGGCCCGCGGTGACCGGCCGGGACGCCCGCGCGTCCCTGGCCGTCGTCGCCGCGATCTACGAATCCTCCCGCTCCGGCAGAGTCGTCGAACTCGCGCCCGCCCCCACCCTCGTCCCGTCCGGCAAGGAGTCCCGATGAACCCCGCCACAGCGTCCGAATCCCTCACCTACGACGTCGTCGTCGTCGGGTCCGGTGCGGGCGGACTGTCCGCGGCCGTGGCTGCCGCCCACGGGGGCGCCTCCGTGCTCGTCGTCGAGAAGGCGAACGTGTGCGGCGGCGCCACCGCCTGGTCGGGCGGATGGATGTGGACACCGCGGAACCTGTTCGCCCACGCCGACGGTGTGCACGAGGATCGCGCGCAGCCGCGCCGCTATCTCGAGCACCGGCTCGCGGACGACTTCGATGCCGCCAAGGTAGACGCGTTCCTCGACGGCGCCCCCGAGATGGTCGAGTTCTTCGAACGTCACACGGCGCTGCAGTTCGTCCCCGGCGCCGCCATCGCCGACATCCACGGTGACACGCCCGGCGCGGGTACGGGACACCGGTCCGTCGCACCGAAGCCGGTGAGCCTGCGCCGCCTCGGACCCGACGTCGCCGCGCTGCTGCGACGGCAGCTGTACGAGACCTCATTCCTCGGCATGGGCATCATGGCCGGCCCGGACCTGCAGGCGTTCCTGCACTCGACCCGCTCCGTCCGCGCATTCCTGCACTGTGCGCGGCGGGTCTCGACGCACATGCTCGACCTCGCCACCAAGCGGCGCGGCCAGCAACTGGTCAACGGCACCGCACTCGTCGGCCGGCTGCTCCGCTCCGCCCTCGACGCCGGCGTCGACATCCGGGTCGCCACCGGCGCCACCGCACTCGTCACCGACCCGTCCGGGCGTGTCACCGGCGTCCGGCTCGACGGTCCCGACGGGGCCTGGACGGTGTCCGCCCGCCGGGGTGTCGTCCTCGCGACCGGCGGATTCACCCACGACATCGACCGGCGGCGAGAGCTGTTCCCGCGGACTCCGACCGGACGCGAGCACTGGACGCTCACCCCGTCGACGACGACCGGTGACGGCATCTCGCTGGGCGAATCGGTCGGCGGTCGCCTCGACCGCTCGCTCGCATCGCCGGTGGCATACTGTCCCGTCTCCCTGGTCCGGTACCGCAACGGCAAGCAGGGGGTGTTCCCCCACATCCTGGACCGCGGAAAGCCCGGCGTCATCGGGGTACTGGCCGACGGGCGTCGCTTCGTCAACGAGGCGCTCGGCTATCACGACTACACCCTGGCGATGGTCGAACAGGTGCCGGACGGTGAGGAGGTGTGCTCCTGGCTGATCGCCGACCGGCAGTACCTGCGGTACTTCCCGCTCGGCATGGCCAAGCCCTTCCCGATCCCCACGTGGCCCTACCTGCGATCCGGATACCTCTCGAAGGGCCGGACGATCCGCGACCTCGCGGAGCGGATCGGCGTCGACCCGGACGGGCTCGAGAAGACCGTCACCGCGTTCAACGAGAGCGCACGAGTCGGGCAGGATCCCGAATTCGGCCGCGGCACCACACCGTTCAACGTCAAGTCCGGCGACGCGGACAACCCGTGGCCCAACCCGTCCCTCGCCCCGCTCGAACGCGGGCCCTTCTACGCCGTCAAGGTTGTCCCGGGGAGTTTCGGCACGTTCGCCGGCCTGGTCACCGACTCGTCGTCGCGGGTGCTGAACGGCGACGACCGGCCGATCGACGGGCTGTTCGCGGTCGGCGTCGACCAGTCCAGCGTGATGGGCGGCCACTACCCCTCCGGGGGAATCAACCTGGGCCCGGCCATGACCTTCGGGTACCTGACCGGACGCCGACTCGCCTCGATCGCAGGAGCCACCCGATGAGCACCCCCCTCGGCCTCGCCGCCCTCACCGTCCTCGACACACCGCCGCTGCAGCACGTCGCCCTCGCCGAGCGGCACGGCTTCGACACGATCGGACTGCGTCTGCTGCCCGCGGCGCCCGGGACCACGGCCTACCCGCTGCACGAGGACGACACCGCGCTGTCCGCACTCGTCCGGCGGCTCGCCGATTCCCCGGTCGAGGTGTTCGATCTCGAGATCATCCGAATCGGACCGGATTTCGACGCGACGGCGTACGTGCCGCTGCTCGAGGCCGGGGCCCGGCTCGGGGCGAAGGCGGTGCTCGTCGGCGGCGACGACCGCGACCGTAGCCGTCTCACCGACTCGTACGCGCGGCTGGCGGAACTGTGCGCCTCCTACGGCATCGTCGCAAGCCTCGAATTCATGCCGTGGACCGCGGTTCCCGACGCGAAGACCGCGGTGGAGATCGTCGGGCAGGCCGACGGCCCGGCCCGCAGCGTCCTCGTCGACGCGCTGCACGTCGCGCGTTCGGCCACGTCGCCCGAGGACCTGGCCGCGATTCCGCGCGAGTGGCTGCACTATGCCCAGATGTGCGACGGCTCGGTTCCCGCCCCGCGTGACCACGCGGAGCTGATCCGGCACGCCCGCGAGGAACGCCTGGTGCCGGGGTCGGGGGGCATCGACCTGCCGGCGATCTGGTCCGCCCTCCCGGCGGGGTTGCCGGTGAGCATCGAGTTGCCGAACGAGCCGTTGCGCCGAGCGGTCGGCACGGACGTCTGGCTCGAGCAACTGATCACGGCGGCCAGGGCCGTACTGGGCCGGGTCCCGGCCGCCGCGACCGTCGAGTAGCTGAGCCGCACAGCAGAATTCGCTCGGAACATCGGAATCCGACCACGCCGTGACGTGGGCGGATTCCGGTTCACCGCACGGATCCTGTGTGCGTGGGGTCAGAGACCGAGGTCCTTGGCGATGATCGTCTTCATGACCTCGCTGGTGCCGCCGTAGATGCGGCTGACGCGGGTGTCCGCGTAGAGCCGCGCGATCGGGTATTCGAGGACGTAGCCGTATCCGCCGTGCAGCTGCAGGCACTTGTCGATGATGCGGCCGGCGGCTTCGGTGCCGAACAGCTTGGCACGTGCCGCATCCGGCACGGTGAGCTCTCCGCGGTCGTGCAGCTCGAGGGCGTTGTCGACCATCAACTGCACGGCCTGCAACTCGGTGGAGCATTCGGCGAGCACGAACTTGGTGTTCTGGAACGCGGCGACTGGCTTGCCGAACACCTTGCGGTCCTTGGTGTATGCGAGTGCGTGCTGCAGGGCGGCGGCCGCGGTGGCGGATGCGCCGAATGCGATCGTCAGACGTTCCTGCGCGAGGTTGTGCGTCAGGTAGGAAAAGCCCTTGCCCTCCTCACCGAGCAGATCCTGCACCGGCACCCGGACGTCGGTGAACGACAGTTCCGCGGTGTCGGAGGTCTTGAGGCCGATCTTCTCGATCTTGCGGCCGACGGCGAACCCCTCGGTGGTGGTGTCGACGACGAGGATCGACAGCCCGGCCCGCCGATTCTCCGGGTCGAACGGGGCCGTGCGGCACACCGTGAGGATGCGGTCGGCGAGCACACCGCCGGTGATGAACGTCTTCGCGCCGTTGACGATGTAGTGGCTGCCGTCCTCGGACAGCTTCGCCGTCGTCGAGATGTTCGCGAGGTCCGATCCCGTGCCGGGTTCGGTCATGGCGATCGCGAACATCAGATCGCCGGAACAGAATCCGGGCAGCCAGCGCTGCTTCTGCTCGTCCGTGCCGTACTCCATCAGGTACGGCAGGATCAGATTCGTGTGCACGGAGTAGGAGCCGAACGACGCGCCGGCCGCCGCGACCTCCTCGGCGACGACCGCGTTGAACTTGATCGACGACTCGCCACCGCCGCCGTACTCCTCGGGTGCCTGGATACCGAGGATACCGAGTTCGCCGAGACGACGGTAGAAGTCACGCGGGGGATGACCGTCGGCTTCCCACTCGTGATGGACGGGTGCGACTTCCTTCGCGATGAAGTCGCGGACGGTCTTGCGGAACGCTTCGTGGTCTTCGTCGAACACCGTACGCTGCACGGTCGGTCTCCTCGGGTCTCGGGTAGATGGGGACTGCAGCTGAATCGGGGCTACAGCTGGATCGGGACTACAGTGCGTATTCGCGCAGGACGCCCTTGCTGATGATCGTCTTCTGGATCTCGCTGGTGCCCTCGCCGATGAGCAGGAACGGTGCCTCGCGCATGAGCCGCTCGATCTCGTACTCCTTGGAGTAGCCGTAGCCGCCGTGGATGCGGAAGCTGGCCTGGGTGACCTCCGAGCAGTACTCGCTGGTGAGGTATTTCGCCATGCCGGCAGCGACGTCGTTGCGTTCGCCGGAGTCCTTCAGGCGTGCCGCGTTGACCATCATCAGGTGGGCGGCCTCGACCTTGGTGGCCATCTCGGCGAGCGAGAACGAGATCGCCTGGTGCTGGGCGATGGGCTTGCCGAACGTGGTGCGCTGCTGCGCGTACCGGGCGGCGAGCTCGAACGCGCGGACGGCGACGCCGCAGGCGCGGGCGGAGACGTTGACGCGGCCGACCTCGACCCCGTCCATCATCTGGTAGAAACCCTTGCCCGGGGTGCCGCCGAGAACGTCGGCGGCCTTGGCGCGGTAGTTGTCGAAGATCAGTTCGGTGGTGTCGATCCCCTTGTAGCCCATCTTGTCGATCTTGCCGGGGATCGTCAGGCCCGGGGCGACCTCGCCGAAGCCGGCGGGCTTCTCGACGAGGAACGTGGTGAGGTTCTCGTGCGCCTTGGCGGCACCTTCCTCGGTGCGCACCAGGGCGGCGACGAGGGTGGAGCTGCCGCCGTTGGTCAGCCACATCTTCTGGCCGTTGACCACGTAGTCGCCGTCGGCGTCGCGCTTGGCCTTCGTGCGGATCGCGGCGACGTCCGAGCCCAGTTCCGGTTCGGACATCGAGAAGGCACCGCGCGTCTCGCCGGTGGCCATCTTCGGCAGGTAGTAGTTCTTCTGCTCGTCGGTGCCGTGCTGACGCAGCATGTAGGCGACGATGAAGTGGGTGTTGATCACACCGGACACGCTCATCCAGCCGCGGGCGAGCTCCTCGACGCACAGCGCGTAGGTCAGCAGCGACTCGCCGAGTCCGCCGTACTCCTCGGGGATCATCAGCCCGAACAGGCCCATCTCGCGCATCTGATCGACGATGTCCTGCGGGTAGGTGTCCGAATGCTCGAGTTCCTGGGCGTTCGGGATGATCTCGCGGTCGACGAACCGCCGGACGGTCGCGAGGATCTCGGTCTGGAACTCGGTCAGGCCGAGGGTCTGGGCGAGGCGGGTCATACGGCGAGGTCCTTCTCGAGGGCGGGGAGGGTGCCGGCGGGAACCCGGATGGTCCCGTCGGTGGCGAGGCGATCGATCTCCTGAGGCGTCAGGCCCAGGTGCTCGGCGAGGACGGCGGCGGTGTCGTCGCCGTTGGCCGGCGCCGGCCGGGGGGTGGGGTGGATACCGTCGAACGACATCGGCAGGCTGGGGGCCAGGTGTCCGCCGACACGCGGCTGGTCGACGTACTGGAACATCGGATTGGCGGTCACGCGAGGGTCTTTCGCGATCTCGGCGAAGGTGCGGTACCGCTCGTGCAGGATCGAGGTGCCCGCGAGGGAGGTGGCCACCTCGGCGGCGGTGTGCTCGCGGAACCACACGGCGAACAACGCGTCGAGCACCTCGCGGTGCCGGTAGCGGTCGCCCTCGTCGCGGAAGTCGGCGCCCAGGGCGGATTCGAGCGCGCCCACCGCGGTCGTCGTGCCGGTCAGGTCGGTCAGGTCCCGGAAGTGCCGCGGGGTCAGCGCGACGACCATGAAGGAGGCGCCGTCGGACGTGGTGAAGTCGCGCCCGTAGGTGCCGTAGACGGAGTTGCCGATGCGGTCGCGTTCGGGCCCGCCGAGCTGGGCCTCGGCGAGATAGCCGAGGTTTCCGGCGGTGGCGAGGGCGACGTCCTCGAGCGGCAGCACGATCTTGGCGCCCGCGCCGGTGACCTCGCGGCGGTGCACCGCGGACGCCACCGACAGCGCGGCGTAGAGACCGCATGCGAGGTCCCACGCCGGCAGCAGGTGATTGACCGGGCCGTCGTGGCCGACGGGACCGGTGGCGAGCGGGAAGCCGGCGGCGGCGTTGACGGTGTAGTCGACGGCGGAGCCGCCGTCGGCGCGGCCGAGGACCTGCACGTGGATCAGGTCGGGACGGATCGCGGCGAGGCTGTCGTAGTCCAGCCAGTCCCGCCCGGCCGCGTTGGTGACGAGCACCCCGGCGTCGGTGATCAGATCACGGATCAGACTGTGCGCCTCTGGATCCCGGAAGTCGGCGGCGAAGGAACGCTTGCCCTTGTTCAGACCCGCCCAGTAGATCGATTCGCCGTCGTCGGTGACGGGCCACCGATGGTAGTCGGCGGCCCCGCCGATCGGGTCCACGCGGACGACCTCGGCACCGAGCTGCGCGAGCGTCATGCCGCACAGGGGAGCCGCGATGAAACTCGAGACCTCGACGACCCGCACCCCGGCCAGGGGCGCGGTGGACGAGGGGAGCTCGTCGATGGAAGCAGTGGGGTTCATGTCGCCTGTCCTCATCCGCCCGGACGTCGGAGCCCGGAACGCGCCGACGAAGTTGTACGGCCAAATATGCAGCACCGCCGGACCGTAGGACCAACACCGTTCGGCTATAGGTCGGTTAGCGGCCGTCAATGGCCCCGTTCGCACCGCTGGAAGTCCATAGGTATCGGTGATCGGTCGATTCACCGACCGGACATTGCTTCAGTGACCTACACCACGTTGAATGGATGCCGAGCGCCTGATCGGTGCACATCTCTCGGTCGACGACGCACCGTCCGACCGACACATCCCTTCGAGCCATTAAGGGGACACTCCGGTGACCACTGGCGAAATCTCGCACGACGCAGCGCACGGCGCCCCGCCGAAGGGGGCTACCCCACTCGTCAGCGGCAAGCAGGCGTGGGGCATGACCGGCCTCGTGATCTTCCTGTACGTCGTCAACTATGCCGACAAGGCTGTGCTGGGCATCATCGCGCAGCCGCTGGCTCGCGAGCTGGGACTGTCCTCCTCCCAGATCGGCCTCGTCGGATCCTTGTTCTTCGTGACCTTCACGCTCGGCGGTTTCCTCGCCGGCCCCCTCAACAAGTACCTCACCCTGCGGTGGGCGCTGCTGGCGCTGGGCGCCGTCTGGTCGGTGGTCATGCTGCCGCTGGTCGTCTCGGCGAGCCTGATGATGCTGATCGTCACCCGCATGCTGCTCGGCCTGGCCGAGGGCCCCAGCTCCGCGCTCATGCACACCGCCGCGTACTCCTGGCATCCCCCGGCCAAGCGCGGCCTGCCCGGCGCGTTCCTCGCCGGCTCGGCGTCGGTCGCGAAGATCGCCCTCGCTCCGATCCTCGCCTACATCACCGTCCAGTGGGGCTGGCGCGCCGCCCTGATCGCGCTGTCGATCCTCGGTGCCTTGTGGATGGCGTCGTGGCTGACCGGCTGGAAGGAAGGCCCGTTCACCGCGACGGCCGTGAAGAAGGGGACCGGCGCCGCCTCCACCGAGCCGTCGGTGCCGTGGAAGAAGATCTTCCTCACCCGCACGTTCCTCAGCTGCGTCGTCCTGATCATGGTCGTCTACGCGCTCACCACCGTCGTGCTGACCTGGCTGCCCTCCTACTTCGAGGTGGGTCTCGGCTACAGCGCCCTGCAGGCCGGCTCGATGTTCGCCCTGCCGTCGATCGTCGGCCTGATCCTGATGGTCACGTCCGGTTCGGTCACCGACCGGCTCGCCCAGCGCGGCTACCGCTCCCGCGTCGTGCGGATCATCGTTCCCGGTGCCGGTGTCCTGATCTGCGGTTCCGTCCTGGTGTTCCTGCCCAGCATCGGCACCCCGGCCCTGGCGGTCGCGGCCGTGTCCATCGGCTACGGCTTCGGGGCGATCGCCTTCCCCCTCATCAACGCCGCGATCTCCGAGCTGTGCCCGCCGCAGCAGACCGCCGGCACGATGGGCGTGTTCCTCGCGCTCATGGCCGTCGGCGGCCTCGTCGCCCCCTACGGCACCGGTGTGCTCGTCGACAACGCCGCCACCGCGGCCGAGGGCTACGCGACCGCGTTCCAGGTCATCGGTGCGCTGGGCATCGTCGCCGCGATCCTGGTCCTGGTCTTCGCGAACCCGGAACGCGACCGCGCCGTCATCCGGTCGGAGGCCCCCGCGAAGGCATAGCTTCCGCCTAACGGAGCCATCCACCGAATGTCCTTTCCCCACCGGCCGGGTGCGTGATCGACTCGATATCGAGGGCCACCACCCGGCCGGTCGTCGTCTCCCGCTACTGCAAAGGATCCACCCATGCGCGATGCCGTGATCGTCGATGCCGTCCGCACCCCCGTCGGACGCCGGGGCGGCGCCCTGTCCGAGATCCACCCCGTCAACCTGTCGGCACATGTGCTGACGGCGCTGGCCGAACGGGTCGGGCTCGATCCGGGCACCGTCGACGACGTGATCTGGGGTTGCGTCAGCCAGGTCGGCGAGCAGGCCGGCATCGTCTCCCGCTCGGCGGTGCTCGCCGCCGGCTGGCCCGTGACGGTTCCGGCCACCACGCTGACCCGGGCCTGCGGTTCGAGCCAGCAGGCGGTCTCGTTCGCCGCCGCCACCGTCCTGTCCGGCCAGAACGACGTGGTGATCGCCGGCGGCGTCGAGGTGATGAGCCGGGTGCCGATGGGCACGGCCGCGAAGAACGGCGAGCACTTCCCGACGGAGGTGCTCGACCGGTTCGGCGTCGACGGCTTCAGCCAGGGCGTCGGCGCGGAGATGATGGCCGAGAAGTGGGGCCTGTCCCGCACCCTCCTCGACGAGTTCTCGCTGCGTTCGCACGAGCGTTCCGCCGCCGCGACCGACGCCGGAGCCTTCACCGGGCAGCTCGCGCCGATCGCCGGGCTGACCGCCGACGAGGGCATCCGCCGCGGCGGCAGTGTCGAATCGCTCGCCAAGCTGAAGACGGTCTTCAAGGAGGACGGGGTGATCCACGCCGGCAACTCCTCGCAGATCTCCGACGGCGCGGGAGCCCTGCTCGTCACCACCAGCGAGTACGCGGCCGCCCAGGGGTGGACGCCGATGGCGCGGATCCACACCGCCGTCGTCGCCGCCGACGACCCGGTCATCATGCTCACCGGACCGATCCCCGCCACCCAGAAGGCCCTCGACCGCTCGGGCCTGTCGCTCGACGACATCGGGGCCTTCGAGATCAACGAGGCGTTCGCACCGGTTCCGCTCGCGTGGCAGGCCGAGACCGGCGTCGACGACGCGCGCCTGAACCCGGTCGGCGGCGCCATAGCCGTGGGGCACCCGCTCGGCGGATCCGGCGCGATCCTCATGACTCGACTGGCACATCACATGCGCGACAACGGAATCCGATACGGTCTGCAGTCGATGTGCGAGGCCGGCGGCATGGCCAACGCCACCATTCTCGAACTGCTCTGACACGCACTTCACGCAAAGGAACGAAAGATATGGAACTGAAGGGTCTTTCCGTCGCGATCACCGGCGGCGCCTCCGGTCTCGGCCTGGCCACCGCCCGCCGCGTCCTCGACGCCGGCGGCACCGTCACCCTCGTCGACCTGCCCGGCTCACCGGGCGCCGACGTCGCGAAGTCCCTCGGTGACGGCGCCACGTTCGCTGCGGCCGACGTCACCGACGCCGAGCAGTTCGCCGCCGCCCTGGACGTCGCGCACGAGCGCGGCGGTCTGCGCGGGCTCGTGCACTGCGCCGGCGCCGGCCGCAAGATGCGCGTTCTCGACAAGGACGGCAAGGCCGGTTCGCTCGAGGACTTCGAGTTCGTGATCCGCCTCAACCTCATCGGGTCGTTCAACGCGCTGCGCCTCGGCGCCGAGCGCATGGCCGCGCTCGAGCCGGTCGACGGCGAGCGCGGTGCCATCGTGATGACCGCCTCCGTCGCGGCGTTCGAGGGTCAGATCGGCCAGATCAACTACTCGGCGTCCAAGGCCGGCATCGTCGGCATGACCGTCGTCGCCGCCCGCGACCTGGCGAGCAAGAACATCCGCGTCAACACGATCGCCCCGGGCATCATGGACACCCCGCTGCTGGCCCGCCTGCGCGACGACGTGCGGGCCTCGCTCGAGAAGACCGTGCCGAACCCGGCGCGCCTGGGCCGCCCCGACGAGTTCGGTCAGCTCGCCACGTCGATCCTCGAGAACGGCTACCTCAACGGTGAGACCATCCGGCTCGACGGCGCCATCCGCATGGCCCCGCGCTGAGGTGGCGACGATGAGCACCGACGTGCCGGCCCTGTCGCTGACCTACCCGGACGTGACGATGGCGGTGTGGGCGCCGAGCATGGCCGCCCTGTACGGCGACCGCCCCGCGATCGTCGACGGGGACCGGATGTGCACATACCGGGAACTCGACGAGCGCTCCGCGCAGTTCGCCTCCGCCCTCCAGGGAGCCGGTGTGGCCCCGTGCGACGTGGTGCTGATGCACGTGGGCAACTGCATCGAGTTCCTCGTCGCCTACTACGGCGCGCTCCGGGCCGGGGCGACCGTGACGCTGGTCAATCCGCTGCAACCGGAACCCGGCCTGCGCAAGCAGATCGAGGAGACCGGCGCCGTCGCGGCCGTGACCCAGACGCAGCAGTTGGGGGTGCTGCTCGGCGCTGCCGCGGGCACCACCGTCGCGACGATCGTGGTGGCATCCGGCGACCCGGTGTCCGCGCCACCCACGTCCGCAGCTGTGGTGCGGTTCGACGACTTCCTCGCCGGGCAGCCCACCGCATTCACACCGGCGCACGTCGCCGGAACGGACGTCGCGCACCTGGCCTACACGGGCGGCACCACCGGCATCTCCAAGGGCGTGCGGGTGCTGCACCGCAACGTGGTCGCCAACGTGACCCAGATGTGCGGGTGGCGGGCCGCCCACCAGGTCGTCGCCACCGGCGACGGGCTGGTCGCCCTGCGCCCGATCGAGGGGCTCGACGTGCACGGGGTGATCCCCGGTGAGGGCGCCACCGTCGTCGTGTCCCCGCTGTTCCACGCCCACGCGCTGATCAACACGTCGTTCCTGCTGCTGTGCGGCCTCACGCAGGTGCTCGCGGGTCGCTTCGACCCCGCGCGCATGCTCGAGCTCGTCGAGCGGCACCGCGTCAGCTACATCACCGGCAGCCCGGCCATGTGGCATGCGCTGGCCACCCACCCGGACGTCGCGCGTCGGGACACCACGTCGGTGCGGGTCGTGTCGTCGGGTGCGGCGCCGATCGATCACGTCACGCTCGAGGCGCTCGGGGTGGCGTTCCCGAACGCCCGTGTGGCCGAGGGTTACGGCCTGACCGAGGGCACGTGCGTGGTCACCGCCATGCCGCTGGTCGTCGGATCGGCCTACCGTCTCGGCAGTGTGGGCCTGCCCCTCTTCGACACCGAGCTCGAGATCCGGGCACAGGGCGATCCGAGCGTCGTCCTCGGTGAGGGCGAGCGCGGCGAGCTGTGGATCCGGGGCCCGCAGGTGACCGACGGCTACCTCGGCCATCCCGAGATCACGGCGCAGCAGTACGTGGACGGCTGGCTCGACACCGGCGACATCGCCTACCGCGACGCCGACGGCTACGTCTACATCTGCGATCGCGCCAAGGACATGCTGATCTACAAGGGCTACAACGTGTATCCGCGTGAGCTCGAGGAGATCCTGGTGTCCCATCCGGCGGTGTCGACGGCCGCGGTGGTCGGCCGGGAGGCCGGCAGCGTCGGCCAGGAACCGGTCGCCTTCGTGGTGCCGGTGCCGGGCACGCAACCCGACCCGGCCGAGCTGATGGCGTTCGTCGCCGAGCAGGTCTTGCCCTACAAGAAGATTCGCGAGATCGTCCTCGTGGACGCACTGCCCACCTCCGCGGCGGGCAAGGTGCTCAAGACGGACCTGCGGACGCGGCTCGAGCAGTCCGCAGCCACGCGCTGAACCATCCTCGCCGTGCGTGTTTTCGGTAGTACCGACTACCGGAAACACGCACGGCGAGGCCGTTCTGCCCGTGCGTGGTTCTGGTAGCCCTTGCTGCCAGAACCACGCACGGGTGCGGGTCAGCCGCGCTGGGCCTGCTTGACGAGTCCGCCGCCGATGATCAGGCGCTGGATCTCGCTGGTGCCCTCGTACAGGCGCAGCAGCCGCACGTCCCGGTAGATCCGCTCGACCGGCACCTCCCGCATGTAGCCGGTACCGCCGTGGATCTGCACCGCCAGATCGGCGACCTTGCCGACCATCTCCGTGCAGAACAGCTTCGCCGCCGACGGCGCGATCCGCCGGTCGGTGCCTGCCACCCACGCCCGCGCCGCGTCGCGCACCAGCGCCCGCCCGGCCATCACCCCGGTCTGCTGATCGGCGAGCATCGCCTGCACCAGCTGGAAGCTGCCGATCGCGGTGCCGCCCTGCGTGGCGGTCGCCGCGTACGCCACCGACTCGTCCAGCGCGCGCTGCGCCTGCCCCACCGACAGCGCCGCGATGTGCACCCGGCCCCGGGCCAGCGACGTCATCGCGGCCTTGTAGCCGACGTCCTCGCTGCCGCCGACCAGCGCCGCCGCCGGCACCCGCACCTGGTCGAAGTGCACGTCCGCGGTCCACGCCCCCTCCTGGCCCATCTTCGCGTCCTTGCTGCCCACCGTCACGCCCGCGGTGTCGGCGGGGACGAGGAACACCGCGATGCCGGTGCCGTTCGCGTCGGCGGGGCGGGTGCGGGCGAACACGACGAACAGGTCCGCGATCGGGGCGTTGGTGATGAACCGCTTCTCACCGGTGAGCACCCAGTCGTCGCCGTCGCGCACGGCCTTGGTGCGCAGCCCGGCCGGGTTCGAGCCGGCGCCGGGCTCGGTGAGGGCGAACGACGCGACGACCTCGCCGGAGGCGATCTTCTCGAGCCACCGCGTCTTCTGCTCGTCGGTGCCGAACCCGACGAGGACCTGGCCGGCGATGCCGTTGTTGGTGCCGAACATCGACCGCAGCGACAGGGTGGTGTAGCCCAGTTCCATCGCCAGTTCGGCGTCCTGCATCAGGTTCAATCCGAGCCCGCCCCACTGCTGCGGGATGGCGTACCCGAACAGACCCATCTCCTTGGCCGCGGCGCGGATGTCGTCGGGGATCGCGTTCGTGTCGGCGATCTCCTGTTCGCGCGGCACGACCACGCCACGCACGAATGCGCGGGTCTGGGCGAGGATTTCCTGGAAGTCGTCGTCGTCCACCTCAGTGGCCGGCATCGCAGTCGAGGTTGTCATGACACCACCATCGGTTCCGGGACCTCGGGTGTCCAATACGAATCGCCCCATCACCACATAGGCACTGTCGATGAATCGGGCGGGGTCGAATCACCGGTCCTCTCGGTATATTCGGAGCATCAGCCGACGGGCGTCGCCCGCGTCCTCGATTCATCGGTGTCTTCCCGCCGTCCCCGGACCGGGCAGGCTCGTGCGAAAGGAACCTCATGTCACTGCTGGAGAACCGAACCGCCGTCGTCACCGGAGGCGCTCAGGGCATCGGTTTCGCAATCGCACAGGAGTTCGTCGACGCCGGCGCCCGGGTGGTCCTCGGCGACCTCGACCTCGACGCCGCCACGGCCGCCGCCGAGAAGCTCGGCGGCCGCGACGTGGCCCGCGCGGTGCGGTGCGACGTCGTGAACGCGGACGAGTGGGACACGCTCCTCGCGGAGGCCGTCGACGGATTCGGCTCGCTCGACGTCGTCGTCAACAATGCCGGCATCACCCGCGACGCGACGATGCGCACCATGACCGAGGAGGACTTCGACCTGGTGATCGCCGTGCACCTCAAGGGCACCTGGCACGGCACCCGCAAGGCGTCGGCGATCATGCGCGACGCCAAGCGCGGCGCCATCGTCAACATCTCGTCGCTCTCCGGCAAGGTCGGGATGGTCGGTCAGACCAACTACTCGGCGGCGAAGGCAGGTATCGTCGGCCTGACCAAGGCCGCCGCGAAGGAGATGGCGCACCACGGCGTGCGCGTCAACGCGATCCAGCCGGGCCTGATCCGTTCCGCGATGACCGAGGCCATGCCGCAGAAGGCGTGGGATCAGAAGATGAGCGAGATTCCCATGGGCCGACCGGGCGAGGTGTCCGAGATCGCATCCGTGGCCCTGTTCCTCGCCTCCGACATGTCCTCCTACATGACCGGCACGGTGCTCGAGGTCACCGGCGGCCGCTTCATGTGAGTCCCTGTCTCACCGCCTCTTTCACTATCCCTCTCCTCTCCCGAAGGTCGTCATGCGCGAAGTCGTCATCTGCGAGCCCGTCCGCACCCCCATCGGTCGCTACGGTGGAATGTTCAAGTCCCTCAACGCCGTAGACCTCGGTGTCGCCGCCCTGAAGGGCCTGCTCGACCGCACCGGGATCGCCCCCGACTCGATCGAGGACGTCATCCTCGGCCACTGCAACGGCAACAGCGAAGCGCCGGCCATCGGCCGTGTCGTCGCGCTCGACGCCGGACTCCCGATCACGGTGCCGGGCATGCACATCGACCGTCGTTGCGGCTCGGGTCTGCAGGCCGTCATCCAGGCAGCGCTGCAGGTGGGCAACGGCGACAACGACGTCGTCGTCGCCGGCGGTGCCGAGTCGATGAGCAACGCCTCGTTCTATTCCGTCGACATGCGCTGGGGCGGTGCGCGCACCGGTGTGCAGATGCACGACAGTCTGGTGCGGGCCCGCGCCACCGCGGGCGGACGCCACTACCCGGTGCCCGGCGGCATGATCGAGACCGCCGAGAACCTGCGCCGCGACTACGGCATCAGCCGGCTCGAGCAGGACGAACTCGCCGTGTCGTCCCATGCCCGGGCCGTCGCCGCGCAGAAGAACGGCATCCTCGCCGAGGAGATCGTGCCGGTCACCGTCACCACCCGTGCCGGCGACGAGGTCATCGACACCGACGAGCATCCCCGTCCGGACGTCACCGTCGAGTCGCTGGCGAGGCTGAAGCCGATCATGGACAAGCAGGATCCCGAGGCGACGGTCACCGCCGGCAATGCCAGCGGCCAGAACGACGCCGCATCGATGTGCCTGGTCACGACCCCGGAGAAGGCCGCGGAGCTGGGGTTGACCCCGCTGGTTCGGGTCGTGTCCTGGGGGCTGGCCGGCGTGGCGCCGAAGATCATGGGCATCGGCCCGGTCCCGGCCACGGAGAAGGCCCTCGCGAAGGCCGGCATCACCCTCGCGGACGTCGACGTCATCGAGCTCAACGAGGCGTTCGCGGCGCAGGCGCTCGCGGTGACCCGCGAATGGAATTTCGGCGCAGCCGATTTCGAACGCACCAACGTCCACGGTTCCGGCATCTCCCTCGGCCACCCCGTCGGCGCGACCGGCGGCCGCATGCTGGCGACGCTCGCCCGCGAGCTGCACCGCCGCGACGGCCGTTACGGCCTCGAGACGATGTGCATCGGCGGCGGCCAGGGCCTGGCCGCGGTATTCGAAAAGGCGGCGTAGCCGCCGGTGTGTCCTTTGGGTTGCCAGGGCCGCCCAAAGGGCGCACCGGCGCGTCAGCGCCGGCGGCGCGTCAGCGCCGGCGTACCAGGTCGACGAACGCCTGACCGACCGCCGACAGAGAGGCGGGGTCGAAGGCGAGTCCGTACGCGCGCGCCAGCCGCGGTTCGCATGCGCGGACCACGACCCGGTCCCCGGCGGCCTCGGCGGGTACCCGATCCACGATCGACCCGCCGAGTCCAGCCGCCACCATCGGCAGCCGGACCTCGCGCTGGCCGACGAGCACGGAGATCTCCGGCCGGGCGCCGGCCGCGCGCAGTGCCGATTCCACCGCGTCGACCATCGAGGCGCCCGTCGGCGCGAACACCATGGGAATGTCCGGCAATTCGGACAGGTGGATCGGGCCCTCCGGAACCTCGAACCCCGGCGGATACGCCAGCCAGTACTCCTGTTCGCCGAGTTCGATCACCTCGAGTCCGTCACCGCCCTCGAGCGGCAGGTGCGCGACGACGAACTCGCAGTGGCCATCGCGAATCAACGACGCGACCTGCTCCTCGTCGCGTAGCGGCGAGAGCCGCACCGCCACTTTCGGATACTCGCGCCGGAACCGGGCGATCAGTTCCACCAGCGGTCCGACGGACAGCGACGGGAACGCCATGATGTCGAGCCGGCCCGCGACCGCGCCGTCGGACGTGGTCAGCAACTCCTCGACGGCGGTCACGTCGCGCAGGATCTGCCGGCTCGGGCCGACGAGGCTGCGCCCGGCTGCGGTGAGGACCATGCCGCGGCCGATGCGGTGGAACAGCTCGACGCCGAGTTCGCGTTCGAGGCTGCGCAGCGCCTGCGACACCGTCGGCTGTGCGACGCCGAGCGCGGCCGCCGCCCCGTTGATGCCGTTGTTCTCGACGACCGCGAGGAAGTACTCCACCTGCCGGAAATCCACAGTCCTACGCTCCCTGTCGCAGTGTCGAGGCGACCTCGAGGAACGCCGCCGCGGCCGGCGACGGCTCACCCGCACGCAGCACCAGCCCGACCGGCCGCGTCAGCGGCGGTTCCAGGGGCCGCACCGTCACCGTGGGCATCTGCTGTTCGGCCACCGGCCTGGGCACCACCGTCGCGCCGGTGCCCAGGCACACCAGCTCCCACGTCGCCGCCGGGTGGGCGCAGTCGACGACGACGTTGGCGGCGTTCTCGGCGAGCAGCTCACCGGCCTTCGCTGCGTTGGTGCGGTCACCGACATCGACGACGAGCGGCACGTCCCGCACACGGACGCGCGGGACCGGATCCGGCAGGTCGGCCGCGAGGTCGTGGTGGAGGGCGAGCACGAGTTCCTGTTCGAACAGCGGCACGGTGATCATGCCGGCGTGTTCGACCGACAGGTCGGTCACCCCGATCTCGGCCTCCCCGCGTCGCAGCGCGGTGTGCACACCGCCCGGGCCGTCCGCGTCGACGATCCGCACCAGGATGTGCGGGTAGCGATCACGGAAGCGGCGCGCGAGCTCGATCATCGGATCGAAGGAGAACGACGAGTACGTCACCACGTCGACGCGGCCCGAGACGAGTTCGCGTACCGCGGCCACCTTCGCCTTCGCACGCTCGACGTCGGCGAGGATCCGGCGGGCCGCTACGTCGAGGCGGCGTCCGTCCTCTGTCAGCGTGAGCCGGCGTCCCGTGCGGTCGAACAGGGTTGTGCCGAGCCGACGTTCGAGAGTCCGGATGGCCTGCGACAGCGACGGTTGCGAAATGTAGAGGGACTGGGCGGCCTTCGTGATCCCACCTCGGTCGACGACCGCGACGAAGTAGGTGATGAGGTGAAGGTCCACTCGCTTATCGTACGGGGGTGGCCACGGCCGGCGTCCAGCGGTCCGGATCGGTGCCGCATCCGGTGACCACTCCCCGGTCGGCGAGAACCAGCAGGTGGGCGTCGGTCTCGCGCACCGCGAGCCGGCGCAGCCGCGGCGACATCGTCTCGAACGGCCGGGACCACGAGATCCGGGTGGAGACCTCCCATGCCGTGGATCCGGGATGCCGGGAGACGACGTCGGCGATCTCGTCCAGCCGTTCCTCGTGGTGGCCGAGCAGCGCCTGCGCCCGGGAAGCGACACCGCGGAAACGGTATTCGTGCGCGGGGAAGACCTCACCGTCGGGCAGGCCGACGGTGGCGTGCAGCGACAGCAGGTAGCGGTGCAACGGATTCGGCAGCTCACCCGGGATGGTGGAGATGTTGGGGCTGATGCGGGGGAGCATGTGGTCGCCGCTGAACACCAGTTCGTGGGTGTCGTCGACGAAGCACAGGTGACCGGGGGTGTGGCCGGGCGTCCACACGGCGCGCAGATCCCAGCCGGGCAGGTCGAGGGGGGTGCCGTCGTCGAGTACGACGTCGAGCGATTCGCACGGCCCGAAGCGGACCAGTTCCATGACCTCGCCCGATCGGACCTCCTCGGGCGCTCCGAGCCGGGCCAGCTGCCGGGCCCACGACGCGGCGTACCCTTCCCGGTCCGTCGCGGTGTGGTGGCCGAGCAGCGACGCGTCGGCGGCGTGCATCGCCAGCGCGGCACCGCTGACCTCGCGCAGCCGCGGCGCCAGACCGAAATGGTCGGGGTGCAGATGGGTGATCGCCGCGAACCGGACCTCGGTGACGTCGTGCCCGGTCTGCCGGATCCCGTCGACCAGGGCCTGCCAGGACTGTTCCGAGTCCCAGCCGACGTCGATCAGGGCCAGGCCGTCGGGCAGGGCCAGGGCGTAGACCAGCACGTAGCGCAGCGGATTGTTCGGCATGGGCACGGGAATCGACCACAGCCCGGGCCGGACCTGCTCGACCGGCGGCAGCTCACCGCGCCGCCACGCCTCCTGCTGCACGACGCCGACGACCTCGACCGCCGTCATGACACGTCCTCCGCGAGGCTGTCGCGCAGCGTGCGTTTGAGGATCTTGCCGCCGGCGTTGCGCGGCAGCTCGCTCACGAAGTGGATGCGCTGCGGCTTCTTGTAGGAGGCGAGCCGGCCGATGGTGAACGCGACCAGTTCGCTCGCGTCCGGCGCGGCGGTACCGTCGGCCACCCGCACGACGGCGGTGACGGCCTCGCCCCACTTGCGGTCGGGCACCCCGATCACGGCGACCTCGGCGACGGCGGGATGCTCGGCGAGCACCGACTCCACCTCGATCGGGTAGACGTTCTCGCCGCCGGTGATGATCATGTCCTTCACCCGGTCGGTGACGAACAGGAAGCCGTCCTCGTCGAGGTGGCCGGCGTCGCCGGTGCGCAGGAACCCGTCGTCGGTGAACAGCGCCGCGGTCTCCTCCGGGCGCCGCCAGTAGCCGGACGTGTTGTGCCGGGAGCGGCACACGATCTCGCCGGACTGTCCGACCGGCAGGTCCTCCCCGGTCACGACGTCGCGGATGGCGATCTCCACCCCGGGCATCGGGCGGCCCGCCGAGCGCAGCAGGTAGGAGCGCGGACCGGTCGGGTCGTGGTCCTCGACGCGCAGTGCGGTGACGGACCCGCTCGTCTCCGTCATCCCGTAACGCTGGACGAAGCCGCAGCCGAGGGTGCGCACGGCGCGCCGCAGCATCGTCGGGGTGACCGGGGAGGCGCCGTAGAAGATCAGCTGCAGGCTCGACAGGTCGAACGAGTCCAGGTCGGGCAGGTCGAGCAGCATCTGCACGGTCGCGGGCACCAGGAACGCGTGGGTGATGCCATGCTGCTCGACGAGCGAGGCGACGGTGCGCGGATGGAACTCGCCGAGCAGGACGGCGTGCACCCCGGCGGACAGGCAGGTGCTCAGCCAGCCGGCGCCGGCGATGTGGAACAGCGGCATCGCGTTCAGCGCCACCGACTCGGGCTGCCAGTGGTAGATGCGCTGCCCCTCCTCGTCGTTGTGGAGGTTGCGGTGCGTGATGAGCACGCCCTTCGGCGTGCCGGTGGTGCCGGAGGTGTAGAGCTGCAACAGGACCGCGTCGGGATCGTCGCCGCGGCCGGGATCGTCGTCCGTGCCGCTACCGGCGAGTCGTTGCCACGTCCACGCCCCCGGCAGCAGCTCGTCGCCGGGTTCGGCGTCGACGAGGACGACGGGCAGGCCGGGCAGCGCGGCACGGATCGCCTCCGCTGCCGCGGCGAACCCGGATTCGACGACGAGCACGTCGAGTTCCGCGTCCTCGGCGATGCGGGCGGCCTCCGCCGGGGTGAGCCGCCAGTTCAGGGGGACGAACACCAGCCCCGCCTTCCCGCAGGCGACGAACGTCTCGGCGGCCTCGAGGCGCATGCGCAGCAGGGCCCCGATCCGCCCGCCGCGCCGGGCCAGCCCGTTCAGGGCGGTCGCGACCCGGTTGGTGCGCCCGTCGAGCTCGGCGAAGGTGACGGTGGTGTCGCCGCAGGTCAGTGCGAGTGCGTCCGGCCGTTCCGCCGCGTGCTGCCGGACCCGCTGCGGAAGGTGCAGACCGCTCACATCACACTCCTCGTTCCGTTCGGCGAGCGCCTCGATGCCGGGCCCGCCGTGCCCGATCAGTCGACCACCGCCGCGTCGAGGGGACAAAGTCCAAGATCCACAGCGACCGATAGCGAGTGCCTATGTCGGGGGTCGGGCAATGGGCGACTGTCCCTGCGCGTAGAAGTGCTTCTTGCGCGGGTACGGACGCGCGCAAGGAGCACAACCCCGCGCGGATGTCCGGTTCGACCCCGGGCTCAGCGCCCCAGCGCCGTGAATCTCCCCGTCACGGCGTCAGGACACCAGGAACCGGCCGAGTTGCGGCGCGGCCTCACCGGGATGCTTGGCCTGGATCCCCTCGCCGATGGCCTGGAGCTTCCAGTCCTGCCCCTGCCGGTACACCTTGGCCATCACCATGCCGGTGAACGGCATGCCGCCCTGCAGGGTGTAGCGGGCCAGCTCGGCGTTGTTGGTGCCGTCCACCAGCCGGCAGAACGCGTTCGCGACCTGCTCGAAGGTGTGGCCCTTGTACGAGGTGACGATGAACATGACGGTCGTGATGTGGGCGGGTACGCGGGTGAGGTCGACGAGCACGACCTCGTCGTCGCCGGCGCCCTCGCCGGTGAGGTTGTCGCCCTGGTGCTGGATCGAGCCGTCCTTGGAGCGCAGCTGCCCGTAGTACGCGACGTCGACGAGATTCTGGTCGGCGAACAGCACAGCCGACGCGTCGAGGTCGATGTCGGCGGCACGATTGCCGAACAGGCCCCGCTTCGCGACCGGGTCCCAGCCCAGCCCCATGCGCAGGTAGGTCAGGGCCACGCCGCCCTCCTTGCGGAGGGTGACCTTCTGGCCCTTGACGAGGCTGACGGGCCGGCTCTTGGTGAGGCTGACCTCGGGCTGGGCGTCCGGCGCCGGTTGCGGCGCGGAGGCCTGCACGTACGGCTGCGGCGGGGCCGGCTGCGGGTAGGGCTGCGGGGCGGTCGCCGGCGGGGTGGCGTAGGCCGGCGGGACGGGCGGCGCTGCCGGGGGTGCAGGCGGGACGGGCTGCGCCGGTTGCGGGGCGGCGGCCGGCGCGTCGTCGACGCTCACGCCGTGGTCGGTCACGAGGGCGGCGAATCCGCCCGCGTAGCCCTGGCCGACGGCTCGGACCTTCCAGGTGCCCTGCCGCCGGTACAGCTCGAGGGCGATCACGATCGACTCGCTGCTCAGTCCGTCGATCCGGTACTCGTAGAGGACGGTGCCCGCGGTGTCGGCGACCCGCGCGGTCGGCGGGGCGAAGCGGCCGAAGCTGCTCGACGCGTCGTCGAGGGTGATGACCGCACGCACCTGGTCGATGTCCGCCGGCACCTGGTTCAGCGACACGGCCAGCGAGGCGGCCTGTCCGGGAGCGCCCGGCACGAGCCGCACCCCCGGCCCGGTGGGCTGGTTGAAGAAGACGAAGTCGGCGTCGGAGCGCACCTTGCCGTCGGGCTTGACCAACAGGGCAGACAGGTCGGCCGGGGTGGTCAGCTCGAGCGAGACGACGACGTCGGTGGCGGTGAGGGGGCCGTTCTGACCCTTGGCGAGAGATACGGGCACGGGTGGGGTCCTCACTGTTACTGGAAACACTGTTACTGGAAACACTGTTACTGGTAACTCTGTCTCGGGTAACTCTGTCTCGGGAAATGCGGGGCGTCATTGTCACTGTACGAAGCCGCGCCGATCCGGGCGGATCGGGCGAACCAGGCGAGGATCTCCTCGCCGGCCCGGATCCCCGCCTGCCGGGTCACCGTCAGTGTCGGGTGCCGCCAGTCCAGCGCCTCGAGTTCGCCGTGGCGCGGCCGGATCGCGGCGTCGGCGGCGGTCAGCATCTCGGCGTCGAGCGCGCCGTCCCCGGCGGCGAGTACGACGGCGTCCGGGACGAGCGTGCCGTCGTCGACCAGACGTCGGCGGACCTCGGCGACCGCGCGGCTCTTGCACACCGCCGACGGCATCGTGTACAGCTTGCGGCCCTGCTGAGACGCGTTCCATCCGCGGCGCCGGCACCAGTGGTCCCATTCGTCGAGGAAGCCGACGGGCTGCGCGGCGACGTCGATCACGAGATAGCAGAACAGTTCGTCGGCGACCCGGAACTTGTGCACCCAGTCGTCGGAGATGCGGCGGCGCAGTTCGGCGGTGACCTCGTCGAGTCCGGCGCCCTCGGTGCGCACGGCCGTGTCCACTGCCTGCCGCCAACCGGCGTCCGGTACCCCGTCGGCGAGGATCATGCCGCCGTTGCTGGTGATCGCGTACCGCCACGGCGCACCGGGCAGGTCGATGCGCCGGAACTGTTCCGGGGTGCGCGTGGTGGTCGGCACCACCACCGCCGCGGCGGCCAGGTCGCGCAGGCCCTGCGCGGACGTGACGGTCAGGTACGACAGGGGCGCGCCGTCGTAGTGCTCGACGCACACCAGATCGCCGTCCGGGACGGGCGATTCGCCCATCGCGGCGCGCGAGTAGATCATCGTGCGGTCGAGGTCGGTGGCGACGAGGGTGGTGGTCACGGCAGATCCTTGATCAGGCCCATGCACGAATACGCCAGGTCGGGAACGACATCCACCGGCACGTCGCGGGCTGCGGCGAGCATCCGGATGTGCGCGTGCTCCTCGGCGTCGGCCTCGCGGACCAGCACCCGCCACGGCACGCGCCGCAGCAGCACCCGGGTGGTCTCGCCGACACCGGGTTTGACGTGGTTGACGGTGGAGATGCCGTACTCGGCCCGCACTTTCTCCACCGACTCCCAGCCCGCCCACGTGGGGGTGCGATCGGAGCGCAGGATGTTCCCGGCGGCGGTGACCGCGGCGTCCCGGTCGCCGAACTCGGCCGCGACGGTGTCGAGGAGGACGGCCGAGACGTCCTCGCCGGCGAGTTCGGCGTAGAACTTCGCGCCGTGGAACTCGCCCGGACCGATCAGGGTGTCGTTGAGGACGGTGCGTGAAACCAGTCCGGACACGGTGGAATTCAGGCATGCCGAGGCGATGAGGAAGTCGTCGCGGGTGCCGTAGGTCCGCACGCAGTACCCGGGGTCGGCGAGCACGGCGAGGTCGTCGGAAAGCTCCGGGCCGCCCGCGGCCCGGTACTCGGCCAGGGCCGCCGTGAGTTCCCGGGCGATGGCGCCCTTGCCGGTCCAGCCGTCGACGAACACCACCGAGGCCGGATCGTGCCGTGCCGTCACGTGGTCGAGGGCGGCGAAGTCGATCCCACGGCCCCGCACGATCGACACCGCATAGTGCGGCAGGTTCAGTCCGTGGTGCCGCTGCGCCCAGCGGCGGATCAGGATCCCGACGGGAGTGCCTGCGCGGGCCAGCGATACGAGCGTCAGGTCCCGGCCCCGTTCGGCGAGCAGCAGTTCGGTGACGGTGCCGACGGCGTGCGCGAGGCGCCCCGCCGTCGCGGCGAGCACCTTGTCGAACAGCTCGCGGTAGGCGGCATCGGGTTGGTATTCGATCGGCAGCGACTCGGCGTAGTGGGCGAGGCCCGCCTGGATGCGGCGCTCGCGTTCGGCGACGTCGGCCTCGAGTGCGACGTGTGAGAGGTCCTTGAGGAGCCAGCTCACCTCGTCCGGGGCGTAGGAGCCGAAGCCGGGCCCGGTCAACGGGGTCGTCATCGTTCCTCCCGGTCGGCGCGCAGCACGGCGGGATCGGTGGCGGGCACGACGGCCACGACCACGTCCTCCCCGGCGGCGGTCAGCACGTCGAGCAGGCCACCGTCGGCGCGCAGACGGTCGGTGTCGGCGGGGTCGTCGAGCACGAGCAGCAGCTGTGCGCCTTCCCCTTCCGGCCACCGCGCGTTGTAGAGATAGCGCGGGACGTCGTCCGGTTCGGGTGCGGTGAAGGTGAATCCGCGGCGCAGGGGGTAGCCGGGCACGTCCCGGACGTATGCGGGGGAACGGGTGGTGGTCTGGAATCGCGTGGCAACCCCCCTGCCGGCGAGCGCGTCGGCGATGCGCAGCGGCAGGTACATCAGTTCCTCGTGACCCACGACGACGACCGGGCGTCCCGGGGTCAGGGCGGTGGTCACGGCGTCGGTGGTGCGGTCGATCGCGGTGTCGAAGGCCGTGGTGTCGGTGTGCAGGAACCCGTGCCGGCCGCCGTCGGGCACGGTCGCCGGCCACGGCAGCGTGACGAAGTCGACGGTGCCGCGTTCCGGCGCAACCGGATTCAGGTCCGGGTCCGGTAGCGCGCCCACCCGCTCGGTGAGTCCGCCGGGGAGAACGGTGTGCCCCGTCGCAAGGCTCACGTGGTCGATGCGGACACCGAGCCCGGCGGCCGCTTCGGCGACGGCGCGACGGTGTTCGGCGGTGCGCATGTCCACCAGCGACGCGACGACGTACCGGGCGCGGGGACTGTGCCGGTGCAGGGCCCGGATGGCATCGACCGCAGTTGCCCCGGTGGAGATCTCGTCGTCCACCAGGACCAGCGGCGCGTCGTTGGCGAACAGTTCCGGCGACGTCGGCTGGAGCAGGTGCGACGTGGCGTGCGAGTGGCCCTCCTCGAATCCGGCGAAGGTGCCGGCGCCGGGCACGTCGCGGCGGGTGGAGTGCAGGTAGCAACGTGCCCGCAACCGGCTCGCCACGCAATGGCCCAGTCCCGTTGCGGTTTCCGCGAAACCGAGGACCACCGCATCGGACGCGGCGGAGCCGAGCAGGTCCGCGACGAGATCGCCGAGCCGGTCGCCCGCGCCGATCACCGCGGCCGGTTCGGTGGGGATGTGCTTGCCGAGGACGGTGGAGACCAGCAGGTGCGCGCGACGAGGATTGCGGCGCAGTCCCGGCACGACGAGGTCCGGCACGGTGTCGCCGGTGGCCGACGCCAGGTGTTGCAGCTCGAGCCCGAACTGTTCCGTCGCCCAAGGCGACCGCACTCCGGTGATCACCGGTCCACCAGTGCCGTCAGCAGGTCCACGAAAGTCACTCCCTTGTTGGTGACGCCGAACACCGACGCGCGCAGCAACGTCTGCTCCGCCCAGGTGCGGTGCGGGCGCCGCTCGTTCATCTTGTTGCGGTATCCGGAGGCCTGTACGCCGCCCGCGTCACCGCCGAGGATGTCGATCGCGTCGTGGTACTCCTCGTGCGTCACGGCGGACAGCGCGTGCACGGCCGCCACGTGCGAGGGGTGGATCACGGTCTTGCCCTGGATGCCGTTCGCCCGGTCCAGGGCGATCTCCCGCAGCAGGCCGTCGAGATCCCGGCTGACGAGCTGCTGCCGGAACAGCACCGCGTCGTGCTCGGCGAACGGCGTGGCCCGCAGCATCGGGCGGAACATGCGCTCGTGATCGGCGAAGTACTCCCAGACCGGACCGGTGATGACGAATCCGGTGCCGTCGGTGCGGCCCAGGTAGTTGACGACGTCGGCGATGACGTCGACCACGACCCGCACGTCGTAGATGGTCAGGTCGCGGTCGCGGCGGATGCCGAAGGTGCCGCACATGTCGGTGGCGCCGATCCGCACGGCCAGCACGCGGTCGCGGTGCCCGGCGAGGAGCGCGGCGATCTGCTGGAGTTCGCCGTCGCGGGTCTGCCGGTGCACCAGCTCGGCGGATTCGAGCACCGGCATCGCGTACAGCGGCTTGCCCAGCCGTTCCGAGGCCGCAGCCACGGCGTCGAGGAACGCCGGACCCGACGCCGCGGTGAACTTGGGCAGGACGAATCCGGTCAGCGCGGCGACGCCCGGTCCCAGGGTGTCGGCGATGCGGTCGACACCGTCGGGGGTGCGCACCCGGACGAACAGCAGCATCGTCGCGGCGGCGGTGCCGGCGAGGGCGTCGAGGGTGGCGACCGCGTTGCGCAGGCCGTCCTCGACCTCGTGATCGGCGACGGCGTCCTCGAGGTCGATCACCATCGAGGCGACGCCCTCCCCGCCGCGGCGCGCGACCGTGGCGGCGAGATCCGAGCGGGTGGCGGGCACGTACAGGGTCGCCCCGAGCGCGACGGCGAGCCGCTCACGCTCGTCGGCATCGGAGAACGGTTGCGGCGGATGCAGGAACAAGGTGTCCCGGGCCGCGCCGTCGAGGTGGTGGAAATGATGCATCGTGCGCATGTCGGTGAAGGTTCCCCCACTCATACCTCGTCCGTTCGTCCTCTCATTCGTTGCACCACACCGGCGATGAAGCGCGAAACGGCGTCGAGCTCCCGGACGTACGCCCAGTAGTCGGGGTGTACTCCGGTGAGCGAACCGACTGCCCTGTCGATCCGATCGAGCTGCGCGTCGAGCACCGAACCCCATTCTGCGGTCAACCCCCGTTGGACCGCGAGTTGTTGCGCGTCGCGCAGACGGAACCGTACCTGCTCCACCTTCGCGGCCGGATCACGGCGGACCTCGCGGAGGACGGACAGCCGGTCGGTGACGGCGTCGACGTACCGTTCGGCCTGGGTGAGCGATGCCCGGGCCGCCGCGGTCAGCTCCAGCGCCTGTTCGGGCCGGTTCGCGGCCGCTGCCGTTCGCGCCGCGGACACGTCGGCGTCGGCCCGGTCGAGGAACTCGCGGGCGGCGCGTTCGTTGCCGGCCAGGTCGGCCGAGCTGGCGGCGTTGAACTCGCGCAGCAGCGCCGAGAACGCCGGCGCCAGGCTCTCGGCACGGGTGCGGACCGCAGACAGCCGGGTGGTGACCGATGCCACAGCCTTCCGGGCGGACTCGGCTCGGTCCGGTGCCTGCGCGAGGGCGCGGCGCAGGGCGGTCGCCGCCTCCTCGGCTCGTCGTGCCGCGGTTCGGACCGCCCCGGTTCCCACGGCCGAATCGAGCGCCCGGATCTCCGCGTCGAGCGTGTCCGCCGCGGCCCGCACGGACGGGTAGTCGGCGTATGCCGCATGCTCGGGTGCGGTCACCAGTGCCGCCGCGGCCTGCGCCTCGGTACGGACCTGCCGGGCGAGCTGCGGCACGGTCCGGGCCACCGCGACCGAGTGCTCGAGGTGCGCGCGGTGGCGGTCGTAGAACTCGTCGAGGGTGCGGGTGGCGAGACCGATCTGCTGCAGGGCCTGTTCGTAGGCCGGAGCGGGGGCGAGCGGATCGGACGGTTCGGTGCGGGAGAGGTGCAGGTACGTCTCGGCCGCGCGGTAGCACGCTTCGCGGACGGGTTCCCATTCCCGCCGCAGGCCGCGCTGCGGGGCGAGTTCGTGCGAGGCCGTGACTCCGGCCTCGGCGACGGACTGGCGCCGGTCCATGTCGAGGAACGCGGCGACCATCGCGTCGTAGGCGCGCAGCGCCACCGGATCGTCGGTGCTCCCACCGCCGAAGAGGCGGCGCG
This sequence comes from Rhodococcus ruber NBRC 15591, assembly GCF_001894945.1. GTDB lineage: Bacteria > Actinomycetota > Actinomycetes > Mycobacteriales > Mycobacteriaceae > Rhodococcus > Rhodococcus ruber. The sequence goes on along the minus strand of NZ_BCXE01000004.1, from coordinate 55,612 downwards.
TCCATCGGCTCGCCACGCCCCGAATGGTACTGGTCCGCGCCCTTCGGTCCCGTGTGCATGCGGAGCGCGGGGGCGTGGGCGCGCATCAGCTATTAGGGTGGTGGGACACGCGCAAATCGGGCGTGCCCGCCCGGGCACCTCGTCCGGACCGACAGATCGAAAGGACCCCGCATGGGCGTCAGCTTGACCAAGGGCGGCAACGTTTCCCTCACCAAGGAAGCGCCGAACCTCACCGCCGTGGCCGTCGGCCTCGGCTGGGACATCCGCAGCACCACCGGTGCCGACTTCGACCTCGACGCCAGCGCGATCGCGACCGGCGCCGACAAGAAGGTGGTCTCGGACCAGCACTTCGTCTTCTTCAACAACCTCAAGTCCCCGGACGGCTCGATCGAGCACATCGGCGACAACCGCACGGGTGAGGGCGAGGGCGACGACGAGGTCGTCAACGTCGACCTGACCGCCGTGCCGGCGAACATCGAGAGCATCTTCTTCCCGGTCTCGATCTACGACGCCGACTCCCGTAGCCAGTCGTTCGGCCAGGTCCGCAACGCCTACATCCGCGTCGTCGACCGCGCCAACGGCAACGAACTGGCCCGCTACGACCTGTCGGAGGACGCGTCCACCGAGACCGCCATGGTCTTCGGTGAGCTGTACCGGCACGGTGCGGAGTGGAAGTTCCGCGCCATCGGCCAGGGCTACGCGTCCGGCCTGGCGGGCATCGCCCGTGACTACGGCGTCAACGTCTGACGTTCCTCCGGACCCCGGATCCGGCCCCCGGCTTCGTCGCCGGGGGCCGCTTTCCTTGGGTCACCGATAGTTTGCTGCAGTAACCACCCTGCACCGCCCGATCCAGACAGAAAGGCCACGCTTCGTGGTTCTGCGCATTTTCGGCATATCGTTCGCCGTCACCGTCGTGTCCCTGGTGGTCGCCTTCCTCTACGGCGGACCCCAGGCACTGTTCCTCGCCGCGATCCTCGGCGTCCTCGAGGTCTCGCTCTCGTTCGACAACGCGGTCATCAACGCCACCGTGCTGCAGCGGATGAGCGAGTTCTGGCAGAAGATCTTCCTCACCATCGGCATCCTCATCGCCGTGTTCGGTATGCGGCTGATCTTCCCGCTGCTCATCGTGTGGATCGCCTCCGGCCTCGGTCCGGTCGAGGCACTCGACCTCGCCCTCAACCCACCGCCGAACGACGCCGCGTACTTCCCCGACGGAAGCCCCAGCTACGAGACGATCATCACCGAAGCACACCCGCAGATCGCCGGCTTCGGTGGCATGTTCCTGCTGATGCTGTTCCTGAACTTCATCTTCGAGGAACGCGAGATCAAGTGGCTCGCGTGGCTCGAGCGTCCGCTCGCGCGGGCCGGCAAGCTCGACCAGCTCGAGGTCGTCGTCGCGTCGGTGCTGCTCGTGCTGACCGCCACGATCCTCGCCCCCGAGGACAAGGTCGCCACGGTGATGATCGCCGGCGTACTCGGCATGATCACCTACATCGCCGTCAACGGCCTCGGCGAGATGTTCCACATCCCCGAGGAAGGTGAGGAAGAAGGCACCGGCGGGCCCACCCAGCTGGCCAAGGCCACCGGCAAGGCCGGATTCTTCCTGTTCCTCTACCTCGAGGTGCTCGACGCGTCGTTCTCCTTCGACGGCGTGATCGGCGCGTTCGCCATCACCTCCGATCCGATCATCATCGCGCTGGGCCTCGGCTTCATCGGCGCGATGTTCGTCCGCTCGATCACGGTGTTTCTCGTCCGCAAGGGCACCCTGTCGGAGTACCGCTACCTCGAGCACGGCGCGCACTGGGCGATCGGTGCGCTCGCGTTCATCCTGCTGTACTCGATCGGCCATCACGTGAACGAGATCATCACGGGTCTGGTGGGGGTCGCGCTCATCGGCGCCGCGTTCGCCAGCAGCATCCGGCGCAATCGTCAGGAGACGAAGGCGTCCGTCGCCGCCTGACCGCACGACATCGACGGGAACCCGCGATCGGTTCGATCAATCGCGGGTTCCCGTTCTCGTATCCAGGGAAAGGTTCCAGCCATGGCAATCGATTACACCCGGCCCCCGAAGAACCCCGGCGACAGCACGGGCGGAGTCGACCCGAGCAAGATCAGCCTCACCAAGGCAGCCCCGACGGTCGATCTCGCCAAGTCCGGAAGCGGGATCACCCTGGTGAACCTGAACTGGTCACAGACCGGATCCCCGACCCCACCGAAGAAGGGATTCCTCGCCAAGCTCACCGGCGGCGCGGCGGGCCGCGGCGTCGACCTCGACCTCGGCTGCCTCTACGAGCTCGCCGACGGCTCGAAGGGTGTCGTCCAGGCCCTCGGCAACAGCTTCGGTGCGCTGCAGAAACCTCCGTTCATCGCGCTGGACGGCGACGACCGCACCGGCGCCGTCTCCGCCGGTGAGACCATGCGCATCGACCTGGGACAACCCGAACGATTCCGCCGGATCCTGATCTTCGCGATGATCTACGAGGGCGCCCCGAACTGGGCGGCAGTGGACGGCGTCGTCACCCTCACGCCGCCCTCCGGGCCGCAGATCGAGGTGCGCCTCGACTCGCCGAACAACGGTGCACGGATCTGTGCCATCGCGATGCTGCAGAACACCGGCCGCGAGATCAGCGTCTCGCGGCTCGTCGAATACGTCGACGGCAGCCAGTCCGACCTCGATCGTGCCTACGGCTGGGGCATGAACTGGGCGCCGGGCCGCAAGTAGCGCTGTCGACCGAGGGCGGCACTTGGTTGCAACGAATATCGGGCCGGCAGCGATCCCTTCAGGGGGCCACGCCTTCGTGTAGACCGACACCGACGACTCAGGGAGCTTGCCGTGACATCTCCGATTCTGTCCAAGGGACAGAACATCGCTCTGCCGAGTGAACTGTCGCAGATCGACGTGGTCGTCGGGTGGGCCGAATCGGAGGTCGAGGTCGATGCTTCGGCGCTGTTGCTCGGGTCCGAAGGAAAGGTGCGCTCGGACGAGGACTTCGTCTTCTACAACCAGCCGGAGTCCGCTGACGGGTCCGTACGGTTCCTCGGCACGAGTACAACCGAGGAGGGAGTGCAGGCACGGATCGCTGTAGTTCTCTCGGACGTGCCCGCCGACGTACACACCGTGGCGCTCGCCGGAAGTGTCGGTACCGGGAGCTTCGGAGACCTGGGGAAGCTCACCCTGCGAGTGGTCGACCCTTCGGGTCGTCCGGTGGCGGAGTACATGACGGCAGATGCGACCAGCGAAGCCGCCTTCGTTTTCGGGGAGATCTATCGACGCAACGGAGAATGGAAGGTACGTGCAGTCGGACAGGGATGGGATTCCGGTCTGGCCGCGCTCGCCACGGATTTCGGCGTCGACATCGACGAGGAACCGGAGGAACCGGCGCACGACTCCGGTTCCTCCGTCACAGTGCCTGAATCCACTCTCGTCGACGGCGGGGTCGCACCGACTGCTCCGGTCGCGGATGTCGTCGAGGACCGTACCGTCACACCTGCCGCGCCTGCGACGAAGCGGCGCGGGGTACGAACCGCCAGGCGAGCTGCCGCGAAAGCGAAGCCGATCGAGTTAAAGCTCGCAGAGCACGACGCGTGGCAGCCCGCGCGACTCTTCTCCGTAGCCGGAGTAGGCGGAGGCGAAGAGCAGGAACGCAGGGCAACGTCCGCGCTTGTGGCGACTATGCAGGCGGTACGTCCTTTTGCCCGTGCCATCTGCTCCCGAGTCGGGGCGCCGGCAGGCGCGTTCGAGGGTTACTGCGAAGTGCAGTACGCCCAGGGCGAGTCGAAGGTGATTCCCGACGCCGTGCTGAAGGTGTCGCGTGGCGCCAAACTCTGGACAGCGCTACTGGAGGTCAAGACGGGGAACGGCAAACTCCGACGGGACCAGTTGGAGAACTATCTCGACGTCGCGCGGAAGAACAAGTACGACGTTGTCGTCAGTCTGTCGAACGACATCCCTGCCAGTGCAGGCGAGCTTCCGGTCGAGGTCGACCGCCGCAAACTCGCCAAGGTGGCGCTGCGGCATCTGTCCTGGTCCGAGGTAGCGCACGAAGCTCGCATGCTCTTGTCCCACGGGGGTATCGACGATGCACTGCAGACGTGGGTTCTCGGCGAGTTCCTCCGCTACCTGGACCACCCTCGATCCGGTGCGGCCGAATTCGTCGACATGGGTCGCCATTGGGTAGGGGTCCGGGATGCCGTGGCTTCAGGAACTTTGCGTGCGGGTGACAAGAAGGCCGCAGCGGTGGCGGATACCTGGGTGTCTCTGGCACGGCATCTGTCACTCCGGTTGACCGCTGAATTGGGCGTGACTGTCAAACATGTTCTGCCTCGTCGGTACGGCAACGACCCGAGTGCGCGGAACGCCTACTTCGCAGAGAAGCTGGCGTCCGAGGGCACTCTCGAAGCTCTTCTCCGTATTCCGGAAACGGCCGGCGATCTCGTAGTAGTAGCCGATCTCCGAACCAACCGCGTTCGGTGCCGGACCACCATCGACGCTCCTGACGAGGGCACTTCGGCACGTCGCCTGGCCTGGTTGCTGAAACAGCTGAAGGACGCACCGGGTGATGTCCAGGTGGAAGCAGTGTTCTCCGAGCGCGGCAACGAGACCTGTGAACATCTCGACGCCGTCCGTGCGGATTCCAAGATCCTGACCGAAGGGAGGGACGGCCGGATCGTCAGTTTCACCCTTCAGCAGAGCTTTCCCATGGGAGGCCGACGGTCGGGAACCGCCGCCGGGTTCATCACCAGCGTGACGTCGTCCACCGATGCGTTCTACGCCGGTGTCGTCCAGCCACTGAGGGGATGGGTGCCGGCAGCGCCCAAGCCCGCGCCTCTGGGCGAACCGGTTGCTCCCGATCTCGAATGAGCACGAGAGAGGGCTCGTCGCTCGGTTCGACCTGTCAGCGTGCCCGTCACCGCGTGACGGACGACTCGCGTAGCAGCGTCTCGGCGTCGGCGAACGCCCCGGCCCGTCGCGCGACGGTGGGCGGCGCCGGGGGATGCCCGCCCCACCCGTGGAACAGCGTGCTCAGGCTCAGGACGATCCGCTCCGGGTGGATCCAGTCGCCCCACCGGACGAATTCGGGATCGCGCACCAGCCGCCGGGCCGCCTCGAGCGGCCCGGCGCCGCGCGCGTGCTGTTCCCGGCCGGCCTGCTCGAGCCACACCCAGTAGGCGCGCAGTTCGCGGATCTCGTCCGGTCCGCACAACGGTCCGTGGCCCGGCACGTAGGCGTCGGCGTCCAGCGCCAGCAGCCGATCCATCGCGGCAATCCAGTTCTCGAGCGGCCCGTGCCACAGAATCGGGGTCGAGCCGACGAACAGCAGATCGCCGGCGAAGACCACGCCGGCGTCCGGCACGTGCACGATCGCGTCCCCGGCGGTGTGGCACGGCCCGAGCCGTTCCAACGCCACCGGACGTTGTCCCACCTCGAGCCGCAGACCGGTGTCGAAGGTGTGGTCTGGCAGCCGGGGCGACCGCCACGGCAGGTGGGCGCCGCCCGGAATCCGGCGCATGTAGGCGGCCGCGGCGCCGACCCGGCCGGGCACCGCGCCCAGCCACCGGCCCGCCGTCGCCAGCGCCGTCACCGCGGCCGGCGGCAGATCCTCGCGCATGCCGCGCAGCGCGGCCGCACTGGTCGTGATGCGGGTCGCCGCCGGCAGCGTGTCGTTGCCCCACCAGTGGTCGCCGTCCGAGTGGGTATTGACGGCCTCGGTGATCGGTGCCCGCGCCACCAGCGGCTGCTGCGCCTCCGCGATCCGGCGCGCCAGACGGGTGTCCCACGCGGTGTCCACCACCAGTGACGCCGTGCCCGCATCGACGACGAGCCCGGTGTTCGCCTCGCCCCAGCCGCCCGGCGCCCGCACGAACGCCCACACCCCGTCGCCGATCTGCGTCGATCCACCGTCGTCCACGATTCGCCCCCTGTCCACGGTCGCGGAGAGTCTAATGGCAGGCGCCGGACCGGAGGTTTGCTCCTCGACCGGCCCGGGAACGCGGTACGGGTCGCACGGACGACGGCACGAGCGAGGGGATTCTCATGGGCACGACAGTTGCGGTCACCGGACCTACCGGCGAGATCGGCAGAGCCGCCGTCGCGGCCCTCGAACAGGATCCGCGCATCGACCGGATCCTCGGCATGGCACGAAGCCCGTTCGACCCGGCCGCACACGGGTGGACCAAGACCGAGTACCGGCAGGGTGACATCCTCGACCGCAGCGCCGTCGACGCCCTCGTCGCGGAGGCCGACGTCGTCGTGCATTTGGCGTTCGTCATCATGGGTTCGCGCACCGAGAGTCACCGGATCAACATCGCGGGCACCCGCAACGTCTTCGAAGCCACGGTCGCCGCGGCCCGGCCGCGACGCCTCGTGTACACCTCGTCCGTCGCCGCGTACGGCTATCACCCCGACAATCCGACCCCGCTCTCGGAGGACGTGCCCACCCGCGGCTCGCACGAGCACTACTACTCCGAACAGAAGGCCGAACTCGAGCGCGTCCTCGGCGAGGTCACCCGCGGATCGGATCTCGAGGTGTTCGTGCTGCGGCCGTGCATCGTCGCGGGACCGAACGCGACCGCCCTGGCCGACGCCATGCCGTGGCGGCAGCTCGCCGAGCACGTGCCCGAGACCGTCCGCCACGCCGTCGGTGCCCTGCCCCTGCCGCGCCCGGTGTTCCCCGACCCCGGCCATCCGCTCCAGCTCGTGCACCACGACGACGTGGCGAGCGCCGTGGTCGCGGCGGTGACGTCCGACGGGCCGCCCGGCGCGTACAACATCGCCGGGGAGGGGGTGGTGTCGCTGTCGGAGGTGGCGACCGCGCTCGGCGCCCAGCCGATCCGCGTCCCCGCCGCGGTCGCGACGGCGGCGTCGGCCGTGGTGGCGCGGCTGCCGTTCATGCCCTCGATGATCGAGTGGATCCACACCGGCCGCACGTCCGTCGTGATGGACACGACGAAGGCCCGGACGCAGCTCGGCTGGCAGCCGCGCTACACGGGTGCCCAGACCCTCGCGGCACTCGCGCAGGCGGTGGGTGAGGCCCGGTAGCGGCGGTCAGCGTCGCGCGGCCGCATGCGCGGCCATGCGGATCGGGGCGTTGACGGTGCCGTGACCCCGGTAGCCGCCGCGCCGCTGCACCAGTTCGAAGAACACCCGGGCGCTGACGACCTTGGTGAACACCTGGAACAGCTCGCCGCCGTCCTCGTCCCGGTCGTAGAGCACGTTGTATTCCCGAAGGGCGGCAAGTAGTTCCGGATCCGGGGCCAGGCGCGCATCCAGATCGTCGTAGTAGTTGCGGGGGATCTCGAGCACCGGCGCTCCCGAATCGCGCAGGGCGCGGGCAGATTCCACTGCATCGTCGACGCCGAACGCGATGTGCTGGGGGTGCCGCACGCCCGGCGCCCATTCCCCGCGCCGGAGGACGGGGGCGACCAGGCCGACCTCGAAGCCGTCCGCGGCGAGGACGCGGCTGCGCACCAGGCCGAACGGCCCCGCGTATTCGGCGGACTCGGCGTCGGTCAGGCCCAGCACCGAGCGGTAGAACAGCGTGGCCTCGTCGAAGCGGTCGTAGGCCTGGGTCAGCTCGACGTACTCGGTGCACCGCACGCCCACCGCCGTCGACGGCGTCGTACCGGTGGGACGGAAGTCGTTGCGCCAATCGGCGGTACCGTGGTCTCCGGACGACAGGAACAGGGCGGTGCCGTCCGGGGAGACCACCGCGGACAGCGGTGCCTCTCCGGGGCCGACGACCCGTGCCAGCTGCGGTGCCAGCAGCTCGTGGGCGTGCCGGGTGACGGCGCCGACGTCCGCGACCTCGATCCCCAGAGCCGTGACGGCCGCGCCCTCGGCCGCGCTGTGGGCGGGGTTCGAGGTGTTCACCAGCACCCGCGCGTCCCCCTGCTCCCACAGCTCCACCGGCTTGCTGTGATGCCGGCCCGAGTGGGTGAAGCCGAGCGAGGCGAGAGCCGCACGGACCGGCTCCGCGGCGGTGGGCGGGGTGCCGATCTCCGTGAACGCGTGCCCACGCACCTGCACCGGGTCGGGGTCACCGTCGAGACGCAGTTCCAGATCGAGCAGCGAGCGCATCGCGTCGGTCGCCGTCGGCACCGGCGCCGACTGGCGGAACACGTCGTTGAACACCTCGAGCGAGAGCGGACCGGTGTAACCGGCCGCGAGGACGTGCCCGACGAGCCCGGCGAGATCGAACTCGCCCTCGCCCGGGAACACCCGGTAGTGGCGACTCCACTGCAGGACGTTCATGTCCATCTCCGGTGCGTCGGAGAGTTGCAGGAAGAAGATCTTCTCGCCCGGGATGTCCGCGATGCCGGCGACGTCCTTGGTGCGGGAGAAGATGTGGAAGCTGTCGAGACACAGGCCGAGGGCCGGATGGTCGGCCCGGCGCACGATCTCCCACGAGCGCTGCCAGGTGTTCACGTGGCGGCCCCACGCCAGGGCCTCGAAGGCGATCCGCAAACCGCGCTGCGCCGCCGCATCCGCCAGTTCCCGCAGCTGCGCGGCGGCGAGGTCGACGTCGTCGACGGTGTGCGGCGAGACCGACGAGCACACCAGCACGAGGTCGGTGCCGAGTTGTTCCATCACGTCGAACTTGTGCCGCGCGCGGCGCATGTTGCGGGCGTGGATCTCGGCCGGGACGGCCTCGAAGTCGCGGAAGGGCTGATACAGCGGGATGCTCAACCCGAGCTCGGCGCAGCGCTCGCGCACTCCCGCGGGCGTGAGCGGGGAGCCGAGCAGGTCGGGTTCGAACAGTTCGATGTCGTCGAAGCCGGCGTGGGCGGCGGCGACGAGCTTGTCCTCGAGGGTGCCGGACAGGCACACCGTGGCAATTGCCTTGGCGCGCTTGGTTCCAGGACGGGGATGGGTCATGGTCGGGCTCCTCCACGACGGCCGCCTGGGCGGGCGACCGCGGAATCGGGGACCGGTACGCCGGGGCGGGTTCGCCGCGGCGGTATCGGTTCGGACGGCTCGCTGCGGGTCACGCGCGCGAGGGGTCGGTGACGGCGCCGGTTACGCCTGCGTCGTGCGCTGGGCGACGAGTGCGCGCAGCGCCCATTCGTAGCCGGCGACGCCGAGGCCGACGATGATCCCGGAGGCGACCGGGGAGATGTAGGAGTGGTGGCGGAACTCCTCGCGGGCATAAACGTTGGAGATGTGCACCTCGATGAGCGGCACGTGCGCGCCCTTGATCGCATCGTGCAGGGCCACCGAGGTGTGCGTGTAGGCACCCGCGTTGAACACCACGCCCAGGGATTCCCCGCGGGCGACCGCGGCGCCCGCGTCGTGGAGCGCATCGATCAGGACGCCTTCGTGGTTGGACTGCCGGAAGTCGATGTCGACGCCGAGTTCCTTGCCGACGTTGCGGCACAGGGTCTCCACGTCCTCGAGGGTCTGCGCGCCGTACACACCGGGCTCGCGGGTGCCGAGCAGATTGAGGTTGGGGCCGTTGAGTACGAGCACCGAGGTCATGAACGAATCTCCTTCGCTTTCTTCGAATTCCGAGGCAGTGCCCCGAAACGGTCTGTCAGCCGACGGGCAGGCCGGCGGTCACGGTGCTCGAACGCACGACGAGGTGGGTGCCGAGTTCCACGGGTCCGGCGTCCGGTGTGGTCTTTCCGTCGAGTACGTCGCACAGCAGATCGATGGCCGCCACACCGGCCTCGTCGAATGCCAGATGCACGGTGGTCAGCGGCGGCGAGGTCATCTCGCAGAGCCACGAGTCGTCGAATCCGACGACCGAGTAGTCGCGGCCCGCGCGCAGTCCGTGCTCGGCGAAGCCCTGCATGAGGCCGACGGCGGCCTGATCGTTGTACGCGACGACGGCCGTCGTGCCGGCGTCGACCAGTTCGTCGGCCGCGTTCCGGCCCGCGGCGACGAAGTCGGGCTCGAGGGGGCCGAGCACCGTGCCGGTGATGCCCCGGGCGGCGCAGGCCGTGGTGAAGGCGGTCAGGCGCCGCCGCTGGGCGAGCCAGTAGTCGGGACCGCCGAGGTATGTGACGGCGGTGTGCCCGGCGTCGGCGAGGTGGTCCACCGCCTGGGACATGCCGTCGTCGGAGGTCAGCAACACGGCGGGCAGCTGCCCGCAGGTGTGGTTGACCAGCACGACGGGGGTGACCCGTGCGAGATCCTCGAGGTCGGCGTCGGACATGCGGGGGGCGATGAGCACCAGTCCGTCGACCTGCCGGGCGATCGCCCGGACGAGGTCGAGTTCGTCGGCGGACCGGCCTTCGCCCGCCGCGACGAAGAGGGAGTAGCCGCGCTTGCGCGCCCGGTCCTGCGCGGTTTCGACGGCGGGACCGAACACGGGATTGCGGATGTCGGGGACGAGGAAGCCCAGGTTGTGGGTGCGGCCGAGGGCGAGCGAGCGGGCGGTGGGATTCGGGGTGAAGGACAGTGCCTCTGCCGCGGCGAACACCTTCGCGCGGGTGTCGGGACTGACCGCTTCCGGCCGGGAGAACACACGGGAGACCGTGGCGGTCGAGACGCCGGCGCGCGCCGCGACCTCGCGAAGCGTCGCCATGGGTCCTCCTCCGGGGTGGGGTCCCCCCACTGTGCAAGCGGTTACATCGCTTTGTCAAGGGTGGATGTAATCGCTTGCACGGAGGATCGGCGTGGGCGTCGCCCGTCCCCGGCGGGCGACGCGTCGCTCACGCGTCGATGCTGGACATGTCCCCGTAGCGCGCCCCGGCGACCGCCTCCCGGGGCACCGCCGACTCGATCGCGCCCAGCACCTCCGCGGTGAGCGACACGTCCACGGCCGCGATGTTCTCCTCGAGGAAACGCACCCGCTTCGTCCCGGGGATGGGGACCACGTCGTCACCCTGAGCGAGGACCCATGCCAGTGCCAGCTGACCAGGGGTGCAGTTCTCGGACCGGGCCAGGCGGCGGACGGCGGCCACGAGCGCCAGGTTCGCCTCCAGCGCCGCACCCTGGAATCGCGGGAAATAGGCGGTGCGGCGAGAATCCGAGCTCTCGAGATCGGACGGTGCCGTGATCGCGCCCGTCAGGATGCCGCGCCCGAGCGGCGAATACGGCACGAGCCCGATGCCGAGGTCACGCAGAGTCGGCAGGATCTCGTCCTCGATGTCGCGGGTGAACAGCGAATACTCGGTCTGCAACGCGGTGATCGGGTGGACGGCGTGGGCCCGGCGGATCGTCTCCGCGGATGCCTCCGACAGACCCAGATGGCGGACCTTCCCGGCCTGCACCAGTTCGGCCATCGCGCCGACGGTGTCCTCGATCGGCACGGTCCTGTCCACACGGTGCTGGTAGTAGAGATCGATGTGGTCGACGCCGAGGCGGCGGAGCGACGCGTCGCAGGCCGTGCGGACGTACTCGGGCCGGCCGTTGACGCCGAGGCGGGTGCCGTCCTCGGCGCGCTCGTTGCCGAACTTGGTCGCGAGGACCACGCGGTCGCGGCGATCCGCGACGGCGCGGCCGACGAGCTTCTCGTTGGTGAACGGGCCGTACATGTCGGCGGTGTCGAGCAACGTCACGCCGAGTTCGAGGGCCCGGTGAATCGTGGCGACGGCATCGGCCTCGTCCCCGGCGCCGTAGAACTCGGACATGCCCATGCATCCGAGCCCCATCGCCGAGACCGTCAGCGGCGACGCGGTGCCGAGCGTGCGGGTGCCGAGTGGGGGCCGAGAGGTGTTGTTCGTGGTCATGGCGTCGAGTCAAGACCTTCGAGCGCGCTCGAAGTCAAGCGCGAGCGCTCTCGCACGGTCCGTCGTCGAGGCCGCTCGTCCGGGAGCGATAGATGTCGATCTTGCCGTCGATCGCGGCGAGGTGCTCGGTCACCTGATCGAGCTGGGTGAGCACCCGTGCCCGGTGCGCGCGGAGCAGCGCGAGGCGGTCCTGTTCGTTGCCGCTGCCGGCCCGGCAGAGGGCCGCGTACTCGCGGATCTCGCGGATCGGCATGCCCGTCGCCCGCAGCCGGGTCAGCAACACCACCCAGGCGAGGTCGTCCTCGGTGTAGAGCCGGTGGCCGGAGGAGGAACGGCCGATCTCGCGGAGCATGAGGCCGTCGCGCTCGTAATAGCGGAGGGTGTGGGTGGTCAGACCGGTGCGCTCGGCGGCCTCGGCGATGGTCGCAACGGTCGTCGCGGAAGGGGCGGTCGTCATGGCTTCATGATCCGCCTCGGGGTGGTCCTGCGCTCCGCAGGCGATCCGGGGTGGCCGCATCGGCACCACAGGGTGCCTGTCGCGGCTCCGGACGGCGGCCGACGATGGGCGAACCCCGTCCCGCACCATCGTCAGGAGACTGCCATGAAGACCCGGATCCGCACCACCGTCGCGGTCGTCGCGACCTTGTTCGCCGTCGTCGTCGGTACCGCAGGCGCCGCGAACGCCGCCACTGCGAGCCCGTCCGTCAGATGCGGCCACGTGACCATCCACTGCCCGGGCTGAGCGCGGCCGGCGTCGGGGACGTCGCCGTCCCCGGCGCCGCCCCCGTCGGCGCCGGGTGCGGCCCTCCGCGATGATGAACAGATGATCGAGACACCTGTGATCGTGGGCATCGTGTCCATCTGCATCGGATTCGTGCTCTTCGTGCTCGCCGCGAGCGGGACCCGTGGCGGATGGAACCGGAAGCTGACGATCACGCTGTTCGTCCTGTCGGTCCTGTTCCTGACCCTCGTCCCGGTGACCGGCGCGGTCTTCTTCGCCACCTGACTTCCGATCGAGGACCGAACTCGTCCGCATTCCCGCCTACCGTCGTCGTAGCAGGAGAATCGATCTCACGAAGGGCGGAAAACGAGATGACCGAGCCGACCGGAGAACGCGCCGACATCCTCGACATCCTGGCCGAACAGCGGAAGACGTTCCTGATCACCCTCCGCGACCTCGACGACGAGCAGGCCCGCACCCGCAGCACCGTCAGCGAGCTGACCCTCGGTGGGCTGCTCAGGCACGTCGCGACCACCGAGCAGCACTGGATCGACACCATCCGCACACTCGACGACACCGCCGAGTTCGACATGGAGTCCGCGATGGAGCAGTACTTCATGCGCGACGACGACACGGTCGCCGGACTGCTCGAACGGTACGAGGCGATCGCGAAGGAGACGGAGGCGTTCGTCGCCGGCCTCGAGGACCTCGACCTGCCGGTGCCGCTGCCGACCGCGCCGTGGGCCCCGGAGCGGCAGTGGTGGAGCGCCCGGAAGGTGCTGCTGCACATCATCCGGGAGACCGCCCACCACAGCGGCCACGCCGACATCATCCGCGAATCCCTCGACGGCGCGAACACCACCAGGCAGCAGGGCGCCGACGCGGGGATGACCTTCGAGTAGCCGAGTCGTCGCTGCGCCGCGCGCCGCGGTGCTCGATGCGCGCGTGAGGACGCGCGCAGGAAGCACTTTCGGGCGCGAGGTCGCCGCCGAATCGCGGCGATCGGCGACACGCGGTCGGATGTCCTTGGTGCTCGCGGTTTCCGGGAGCAGTATCGGCCCATGTCGGCACTCTGGGACGAAGACGGCCGCGTCGCCTGGGAACTGCACGCGTCCGGGTGGGACTGGGAGCAGATCGGTCGCGAACTCGCGTGCCCCGAGCACATCGCCCGCGAGATGTGCGAGAGACACGGCGCGGTGCTCGCGGAGCAGGCGCAGCAGGACCATCCGACGCTGTTCGACCTGCCCTGACATGACGGGCACCCGCACTCGCATCGCCCGGGTGCGGGTGCCCGTCGTCGTCAGTGGGCGGTCGCGACCTCCGCCCCGATGCCGGTCTCGGCGCGCACGAGCATCTCCGCGAACTTCTCGTCCTCGTGTGCGGAGCGTCCGCGCCGATTCTCGGCCACGAGTGAGCCGACGACGCACGCGGCCAGGCCGAGCGGCATGGTGACGATCACCGGCAGCTGGATCGTCAGGGGGGCCGGTCCGCTGCCGAGCCACAGCGCCTCGGTGAACATGAGACTGACGACGGTCGAGATCAGGCCGGTGAGGATTCCCCACACGGCGCCGGTGCTGTTGAAGCGCCGCCAGTTCAGGCTGAGCACCAGCGACGGCAGGTGGGCGCTGCCGGCCACCATGAACGCCATGCCCATGAAGTAGGTGATGTTGGTGTCGTCACCGATCAGCATGGTCAGCACTATTGCGACGACGCTGAATGCGACGGCACCGAACCGGGCGACGCGGGCCTGCGCGTTCTCCTCGCGTGTGCGCGCCGCGACGTCGAGTTCGTCCACCGGCGGCGTGCGGGTCAGCGCCGGCCAGATGTCGCGGGCGAAGGTGCCCGCGGCGGAGATCACCACGCCGGCGACGACGGCGACGATGCTCGCGAAGGCGACCGCCGCGACCATCGCGAGGGCGATCGAGCCGCCGATCGTGCCCACGCCGCCACCGAGTTCGGTGACGAGCACGGGCGCCGCGAGGTTGCCCCCGGCGCCGACCCGATCGGCGCCCTCGTCGCCCAGCAGGGCGGCGGCGCCGAAGCCCATGACGATGACGACGAGGTAGAACATGCTGCACAGCGCGACGGTCCAGCCCAGCGAGCGCCGGGCGGTGCTCGCCTCGGGGACGGTGAAGAAGCGGATCAGGATGTGCGCCATGCCCGCGGTGCCGAGCGCGAACGCCAGCGAGTACGACACGAGGTTCAGCGCGCTGGTCTGCCCGAAGATCAGGCCGGGGGACAGGACGGCTTCGCCCGCGACCGCGTGGTCGGTCGCGGTGTCGAGGACCTTCGGGAAGCTGAACCCGAACTGCGCGAGGATGCCCAGGCCGACCGCGACGGCGAGGACCGACAGGATCGTGGACTTGATGACCTGCACCCACGTGGTGGCGAGCATGCCGCCGACGAAGACGTAGATGCCCATGAGGGTGCCGGCGACGATGACGGACAGCCAGAACGGGATGCCGGAGACCGACTCGAGCAGCACCCCGGCCGCGACGAGTTGCGCGAGCAACACGAAGGTGCCGGTGGCGATGGTGCTCAGTGCCACGACGATTCGCACACTGCGTGCCTCGGTGCGGAACACGAGCACATCGGCGAGGGTGTACTTGCCCACGTTGCGCATCTTCTCCGCGAGCAGGAACAGCACGGGCAGGAACGAGACCACCGAGGTGCAGAGGATGACCGCACCGTCGACGCCCTTGTAGAAGATCAGGCCGGTGGTGCCGAGAAAGCTTCCGGCCGAGATAAATTCACCGGCGATCGCGAAACCGTTCTGCCAGCTCGAGATCGAGCGGCCGGCGGCGAAGAACCCGTCGGCGCTGCGGGCCCGCCGGGACACGGCGAACGTGACCCACAGGGTCAGCGAGATCACCGCCGCGCAGATCGCGATGGCGAGGTAGTCGGCGTCGCCGGTCATGCCGCACGCTCCTGGTTCTCGAGGACGGCCGCGACGGCGGCGTCGGCGGCGGGCTGGATGTAGGTGCGGGTGAGCCGGAAGTAGGCGTAGACGAGCACCCACGTCCCGGCGAACTGGGAGAA
Source organism: Rhodococcus ruber NBRC 15591 (assembly GCF_001894945.1). Classification (GTDB taxonomy): domain Bacteria; phylum Actinomycetota; class Actinomycetes; order Mycobacteriales; family Mycobacteriaceae; genus Rhodococcus; species Rhodococcus ruber. Next base: position 40,179 of record NZ_BCXE01000004.1, on the reverse strand, counting down.
CACGACCCACAGCGAGAGGGGCACGCCGAGCAGTTCGGTCTCGCCGAGGAAGCCGGGGAAGTAGGCGAAGCCGACGAGGAAGGACGCGAAGAGGACGATCGCGAGGCCGCCGAGGGAGTTGGTCACGGTGCGCCGACGGCGGCGCAGTTCGACGACCTCGGGCAGGGCGAGCATCGCGCTCCAGGTCGGTTGCGTGCGCAGTTCGGTCACGGTCGCACCGCCGCGCGCCGCGCCGTCTCGAGCGCGAACAGGTTCTCGTCCCAGCCCTGTTCGAGCGGGCCGAAGAAGTGGAAGCGGACCTGTTTGACCCGGTAGCGCCAGCGGCCGTCGACCTTGACGACCTCGTCGGTGTAGCGGCCGGCGGCGATCGCGGGGGCGCCGTCGGTGACGCAGGGCTGCCACAGGAACGACCGCACGGTGGCGCGGTCGCGGTCGAGGTCGATCTCCATGTTCGTGATGAAGTGCCAGAACGTCGTCAGTCCGCCGGCGGCGAGGCCGGCGAAGAACTCGCGCATCTCGGCCTTGCCGCGGGGACGGGACAGGCCGTCGAACTCGCCGTCGTCGGTGAACAGGTCCATCAGGGCGTCCCAGTCGCCGTCGTCGAGATGGCGGCAGTAGCGGGCGTCGAGCGAACGGATCGCCTCGAGGTCCTCGAGGCGGGCGATCCGCTCGGCGAGCGTGAGATCGGGGAGGGTGGTCACAGTGCGTCCTTCGACGAAGTGGTTAACGCATGTTCATGTGAGGTGGACCATAAACGGAGCGCAATGGACACGTCAAGACGGCCTTCTTGCTGGTCGCGACCCGGACCTCTACCCTGCACCTCATGAACACTCGATCGGGCACGGCCCTGGTGGGCGTCCGCGAACGGATCCTCGACGCGGCGCTCGACGAGTTCTTCGCGGCCGGTTTCCACGGCGCCACGATGCGCACGATCGCCAACCGTGCTGGTTGCAGCGCCGCGAACGTCTACAACCACTTCGAGAACAAGTCGGAGCTGCTCGTCGAGATCCTCCGCGCGGCCAGCGACGAGCAGTTCACCGCCACGCGTACCGCCCTGCGCAAGGCCGGCCCCGATCCCGCCGAGCAGTGGCGGACCGCAGTGGTGGCGCATGCGCTGTTCACCGCCCGCAACCCGCGCGAGTGCCTGGTGGCGAACACCGAGCTGCGGTACTTGGGCGAGGTGGACCGCAAGCGGGTCGTGGGCTCGCGCGACGCCCAGGAGCAGCTGTTCGTCGACATCGCGGAAAAGGGTGTCGAGCTGGGCGTCTTCGAGGTTCCGCACGTGCATCAGGCGGTGACCGCCGTGCTGACGATGTGCGCCGGGATCCCGCTGTGGTTCCGGCCCGACGGGCCGCTGAGCGCCACCGAGGTGGCCGGCGACTACGGCCGGTACGCCCTCAACCTGCTCGGCTACCGCCCGTCCTGAACCGGCCGTTGACGCGTGGTCGGCGTCGTGCTCTACTGGGTGAACAAGCGTTAATGACCAGATTCTGGTTCATCGAGGGAGTCCCCAATGACCCACCGGCCGTCGCAGCCGCGCACCGACACCCCGCGGTACCTCACCGAAGAGCGCCTCGCCATCCGCGACCTCGCCCGCGACTTCGCCATGACGAAGGTGCTGCCCGTCGCCAACGAACTCGACCCCGTCCAGGGCACCATCCCCGACTCGCTGAAAAAGGAGATGGCCGAGATCGGGTTCTTCGGCATCATGATCCCCGAGGAGCACGGCGGCCTCGGCCTCGGCGTGTTCGAGTACTGCCTGGTCGCCGAGGAACTGTCCCGGGCCTGGATGAGCGTATCGGGGCTGCTCGCCCGCGGTAACGGCATGGGCGGCGGCTTCACCCCCGCGCAGGAGGCAGCCCTGCTCCCGAAGGTGGCCCGCGGCGAATACCTCGGCGCGTACGCGCTGTCCGAGGCGGAGGCCGGCTCCGACGTCGCCAACATCTCCTGCCGGGCCGTCCGCGACGGCGACGAATGGGTCGTCAACGGCACGAAGATGTGGTGCACCTACGCCGACGAGGCCGACTACCTGGTGCTGTTCGCCCGCACCGATCCGCACAGGGATCCGGCCAAGCCGCACCGGGGAATCAGCGCGTTCCTCGTCGAGAAGCAGCGCGGCGTCTTCCCGGAGGGGATCTCGGGCACCAAGGTCCGCAAGATCGGTTACTTCGGCTGGAGTACCTGGGAACTGTCGTTCGACAACTTCCGCATCCCCGCCGACAAGATGCTCGGCGAGGAAGGAAAGGGCTTCTACCTCGCCGTCTCCGGGCTCGAGGTCGGCCGCGCCCACACCGCCGCCCGCGCGATCGGCCTCGCCCGCGCGGCCCTCGAGGACTCGATCGCCTACGTGCACACCCGGCGTCAGTTCGGCCGGCCCATCGGCGACTTCCAGCACCTGCGGTTCAAGATCGCGAAGATGGCGGCCGACATCGAGGCGGCCCGCCAGCTCATGTACTCCGTCGCCACCGACATCGACACCGGACGCCGCTGCTCGCTCGAGGCGTCGATGTGCAAGCTCGTCGCCACCGAGATGGCCGAGCAGGTCACCAGCGAGGCGGTGCAGATCCACGGCGGCGCCGGCTACACCACCGACTTCCAGGTCGAACGACACTGGCGCGACGCCCGCCTGACGAAGATCTTCGAAGGCACCAGCGAGATCCAGATGCGCATCATCTCCGACGAGCTGCTCGGAAGGCCGGAAACCGCATGAGCACCACCGTGACCGCATCGCCCACCGTCCGCGTCGGCGATCGTACCGCCGCTCCCGTCCGGATGACCTCCGAGCTGCTTTCCGAGTCCGGAATCGTCCTCCCCACAGGAACGTTCGCCCTCGGAACCGTGGCCGCCGAGCTGCTCACCCCGCGCGTGCCGGCCGCGCACCGCACACGTCTGCGCTGGACGGCGATCGCGCCGGTCACGGCGGTGGACCGGATCCGGTCGGAGGCCGTCGTCACCCGCGTCGAGGGCGCCACCGCCGAGCGGTTCGTCCGTGTGCTCGACGCCACCGGCGCCGTCCGCGAGGAGGGGACCGAGACCTGGCAGCTCGACTCGCCGGCCGCGACCGCCACCGAGCTCGACTTCTGCACCCCTGCGTGGGGAGAGTTGTTGCGCGGCAGCCTCGCCGACGATCCGGCCTTCGCCTCGTCGCTGGCCACCTGGGACGGCACCGTCGGCCTGCGCAGCGGCGACCGCGAGGTGCACCTGCGGATCTACCGTGGCCGCATCGTCGACGTCACCCGCCGCACCCCGCACGGTGCCACCTTCACGTTCGTCGCACCCGACCACCTGTGGGTCGACCTGGTCCTCGGTGCGCGCGACGACTTCATGCGCCGCGCGATCGGTGGCGAATTCTCCGCCACCGGAGACGGATACGAGTACCTCCGGCTCACCAAGCCGCTGAACCTGATCATCGGCCACGCCCGTGCCGTCGCGAGAAAGGCCCGCTCATGATCGAGGCCCGCTACCTGGACATCGACGGAGCCCTCGGGTTCGTCGAGATCGTCACGCCCGAAGGGACTCCCGCCGCCGACACGCTGCCCACCGTGCTGTGCCTGCACACCGCCGGCCAGAGCGGAGTGCAGTGGCGGCACGTCGCCCGCGACCTCGCCGTCCGCGGCTACCGCGTCCTCGTGCCCGACCTGCCCGGCCACGGCCGCTCCGAGCCGGCCCCGGCCGGACCGGTCACCAGCCTCACCACCTACGGCGACTGGCTCGGCGCGCTGCTCGACGCGCTCGACGTGCACCGGCCGTACGTGCTCGGCTGCTCCATCGGGGGCAAGCTGACCCTCGAGCTCGCCACCCGGCCCGAGCGGCCGCTCGCCGGCGCCGTCGCGATGGAGGCCGAGGCCGCTCCGGGCCGGGTCAACGTCGCCGGTCTGCGGCGCGAACTCGAGGACGTCGCCGGGCCGTCGCGCGCCGAACGGACCTACCTCGGCACCCTCGCCTCCGTCGGGCGTTCGGTACCCGTCGCGACGGCGCACCGGATCGCCCTCATGCACAAGCGGGAGGACCCGGAGATCTCCTCGTCCGACCTCATCGGCTGGGGCACCCACGACGTCCGCGACCGGCTGTCGCAGTTGACCTGCCCCCTGCACCTCGTCGTCGGCTCGGACGACCCGTGGCTCGAGCCGGACGCCGTCGCGGACCTCGCCGACCGGATCAACGAGATCTCGCCCGGCCGCGCACGGTTCACCCGGCTCGACGGCATCGGCCACTACCCGATGGAGGAGGTCGACGACTTCGCCGCGCTCGCCGACGCCTGGCTCACCGAGCTACGTGCCGCCACCACGGAGGTGCTGTCGTGACCGCCACGACCACCGCGGGGCTCGCCGCCTTCCTCGACGACCTCGTCGCCGCCGATCCGGACGCCGTGGTCACCTACGACGTCGCCGACGGCCGGCTGCTGGCCTGCACTCGGGCCGAGCTTCGCCGCCGCGCGCAGGCGCTGCGGACCGAACTCGAGGCCGTCGGCGTCGAGCGCGGCCGGTGCGTCGCCGTCCTGCTCCCCAACTGGTCCGACGCGCTCGTCTGGCAGTTCGCGGCCGCCGCGCTCGGCGCCCACGTCATCGGGGTCAACACCCGCTACAACACCGGGGAGGTGGCCCACATCCTCACGGCCGCGCGGCCCGCGGTCGTGGCCGTCGCGGCCGGTTTCCACGGGCTCGACCTGTTCGGCACCCTGCGCGACGCGGCGGGCACCGCGGCGGTGCCGCCCCCCGCGGTCGCCGTCGTGGGCGGCCCCGGCACCGACGCCGGCGATCCGACCGGATTCGATCTCGGCGCGGGCTCCTGGTGGGCGGGCAGCGGCGACACCCGCGGGGTGCGCGTCCCGGACACCCCGGACACCGCCGTGCCCACCCCGGCCGGGACGGAGGACGATCCGGCGGATCCGCTGGCCGTCGCGTTCACCACCTCCGGCTCCACCGGCACCCCGAAGCTCGCGGCGCACCGGGACTCCGCGGTGGTGCGGCACGCCCGCGCGGACGCCGCGATCATGCGGGTCGCCCCCGGCGACGTCGCGCTGTGCGTGCTGCCGGTGTCCGGCGTGTTCGGCTACAGCACCGCGATGGCCGCCCTCGCCGGGGGCGCCACGCTGCTCATGGAGCCGGTCTTCGACGCGGCGGCGACGCTGCGCCGCATGGAGCACCTGCACGTGACGCACGTGGTCGGCGGCGACGACCTGTTCGGACGCCTGTACGACACGTGGCACGGCGAAGTGCGCGCCGACCTGTCCGCACTGAAGTGGCTCGGCATCGCCGACTTCCTCGGCCGCTCCCACGAGATCGCCCGCTGGGCCCGCGACGAGTTCGCCGCCCACACCTCGGGGGTGTTCGGCTCGTCCGAGGTGTTCGCGCTGACCCTGCTCTGGTCGGACGACGACCCGGAGTCGGTGCGCTGGAACGGCGGCGGCCGGCCGGTCGATCCGGCGATCCGGGTGCGTATCGCCGACCCGCTCGACGACCGGGTGCTTCCGGACGGCGAGCAGGGCGAGCTGCAACTGCGCGGCCCCAACGTCGTCGACGCCTACCTCGGCAACCCCGACGCCGCCGCGCGCGCGTTCACCGCCGACGGCTGGTTCCGCAGCGGCGATCTCGCTGTCGCGACCGGCGACGGCGGCTGCACCTACGTGTGCCGGATGGGAGACGTGCTGCGGCTGCGGGGATTTCTCGTGGACCCGGCCGAGATCGAGCACCGGCTGGCCGAGCACCCCGGGGTGCGGACGGCCAAGGTCGTCGGCATCACCGGCGACGGCGGCTACACCCGGGCCGTGGGTTTCGTCGTCCCCGCCGACGACGCCCCGGCCGACTTCGATGCGACGTCGCTGAAGGCCTGGTGTGCCGAAACGCTCGCCGCGTTCAAGGTGCCCACGATGATTCACGTCATCGAGGCGATGCCCACGACGGTGGGCGGCAACGGCACCAAGATCCGTGCCGTGGAACTGCGCGAGTGGGCGCAGGACTGGACCGACCGGGAAAGGGACTTCCGACATGACGACAACTGATGCGACCGCCGACGACGTGGTGATCTGCGAGCCCCTGCGCACGCCCGTCGGCCGGTACGGTGGGGTGTTCGTCGACGTGCCCGCCACCGACCTCGCCGCCCAGGTGATCTCGGAGCTGATGTCCCGCACCGGGATCGACCCGGAATCGGTGGACGACGTGATCTTCGGCCAGTGCTACCCCAACGGGGAGGCCCCCGCGATCGGCCGCGTCGCCGCGCTCGACGCGGGCCTGCCGGTGACCGTGCCGGGCCTGCAACTCGACCGGCGGTGCGGGTCCGGGCTGCAGGCCGTGCTCGACGCCGCGATGCGCGTGCAGACGGGCGTGGCCGACGTCGTGATCGCCGGTGGCGTCGAATCCATGAGCCGCGCCGAGTACTACACCGAATCGATGCGGTGGGGCGCCAAGGGCGCGCCGGCCGCGCTGCACGACCGGCTCGCTCGTGGCCGTGTGACCGCCGGCGGGCGAAACCATCCCGTGCCCGGCGGGATGCTCGAGACCGCGGAGAACCTGCGCCGCAAGTACGGGATCGGTCGTCGCGAACAGGACGAACTGGCGGTCGAGTCGCATCGGCGTGCGGTGGCGGCGATCGACTCGGGGGTGTTCGCGGAGGAGATCGTGCCGGTGTCCGTGCCCCAGCGCAAGGGTGACGACCGGGTCGTGGACCGGGACGAGCACCCGCGGGCCGACACCACCGTCGACACCCTCGCCAGGCTCCGGCCGATCATGGCGGCGCAGGACCCGGAGGCGACGGTGACCGCAGGTAACGCCAGCGGTCAGAACGACGGTGCCGCAGCGTGTCTCGTCACGACCCGCGCCCATTCGGAGCGGCTCGGCCTGCGACCGCTGGGCCGGCTGGTCACGTGGGCGGTGGCCGGCGTCGCACCGGCCGAGATGGGCATCGGACCGGTGCCCTCGACCGAGAAGGCCCTGAAGCGGGCCGGTCTCACGCTCGCCGACATCGACCTGATCGAACTCAACGAGGCGTTCGCGGCGCAGGCGCTGGCGGTGACCCGCGAGTGGGGCTTCACGGCAGCCGATTTCGAGCGGACCAACGTCAACGGCTCGGGAATCTCGCTCGGTCACCCGGTCGGGGCGACCGGCGTGCGCATCCTCGCCACGCTGCTGCGCGAACTCGACCGCCGCGGAGCGCGGTACGGACTCGAGACGATGTGCATCGGCGGTGGGCAGGGGTTGACGGCGATCTTCGAGAGGGTGGCATGACGACGCGCCCGCTCGACGGGGTGCGCGTCGTCGACCTGTCCAGCTTCGTCGCCGGACCGACCGCCGGGCGCATCCTCGCCGAGCTCGGCGCGGACGTGATCCGTGTGGACCCGCTCGGTGGCGCGGTCGACGGTGGTCGCTGGCCCCTCGCGGGGTCGGGGGCGAGCCTGTACTGGACGGGCCTGAACCAGGCGAAGCGGTCCGTCGCGGTGGATCTGCGCAGCGAGGACGGCCGCGCCGTCGTCACCGACCTGATCGCCGAGGCGGGCATCGTGCTCGAGAACGCGGCCCGCGCGCCCTGGCTCGCGCACGACGTGCTCGCCGCACGGCGGCCCGACCTGATCCACCTGCACATCGCCGGCAACGCCGACGGCTCGCCGGCGGTGGACTACACCGTCAACGCCGCGGTCGGGCTGCCCCTGATGACCGGACCCGTCGACGGGACGGTCCCGGTGAACCACGTGCTCCCGGCCTGGGACCTGATCACCGGGGTGCAGGCGGCCCTGGGCATCGTCGCCGCGCTGCGGCGGCGGGATCGCACGGGTGAGGGCGCCTACCTCGAACTCGCCCTCGAGGACGTCGCGGTGTCCGCGGTCGCGAGCATGGGCTGGCTGGCCGAGGCGGAGGAACGCGGGTCCGGCCGGGAGCGGCAGGGCAACGCGCTGTACGGCAGCTACGGCTCGGATTTCGCCACCGCCGACGGCCGTGCCGTCATGGTCGTCGGCCTCACCGCCGCCCAGTGGCGGGGGCTCGTCGAGGTCACCGGCACCGCCGAGGTGTTCGCGGCACTCGAACGGCATCGCGGGCTGCGATTCGCCGACGAGGGCGACCGCTACGCTGTGCGGGACGAGATCACCGCGATCCTGCGTCCGTGGTTCGCGGCGCGCACGCTCGCCGAGATCGAGAAGGAACTGTCCGGCAGCCGGGTGCTGTGGGCGCCGTACCGGACCATGGACGAGGTGGCCGCCCGCGAGTATGCCGTGATCGAACGCGTCGAACAGCCCGGTGTCGGTGCGGTACCGACGGCGCGCTCCCCGTTGCGCTGGGACGGGACGTACACCGGGGCGCGCCCGGCGCCGCAGCATGGGCAGCACACCCGCGAGGTTCTGGCGGAACTCGGGCTGGGACCCGGCAGCATCGACGCGCTCCTGGATGCCCAGGCGGGGACGCCGGCGCCGTCGGCCCGGCCCGACGGGGCGTAGCGCCACGCCCGCGAGCACGGCGTCATTTCTCCTCCGCGAAGCCCCCGAAGAACAGCGCGACGAGCAGGTCGGTGAACTCGTCCGTCGTGTAGTCGTCGCGTCCCGGCCAGTGCATGCTCGCCCACAGTGTGTCCCGCACGGTGCGGTAGAAGACCTCGGCGGGAATGTCGGAGCGGAAGCTGCCGTCGGCGACACCGGCTGCGAGGGCGGTGAGCCAGTAGTCACGCACCGTGCGTGACGGCGCGTCGACGACGTCGAGCAGGCCGTTGTCGCGCAGGTATTGCCGGTTCTGCTGGTAGATCGCCGTCGGATGGGGATGTTCCTCGATCACGGCGAGCGTTTGCCGAATCAGGCCGCGCACCGTCTCGCGCGCGCTCGTCGATGTCTCCACCACGCGCCGGAAGCGCTGGTCGATGTCGGCCATGAAGCCGCTGAGGATCTCGGCGACGATCGCATTCTTCGATCTGAAGAAGTGGTACAGGCTTCCGGAGAACACTCCGGCGCGTTCGCCGATGTCGCGGACCGTCGTGGGGGCGATCCCCTTGGTTGCGAAGAGTTCGGCCGCGAGCCGCATGATCTCGTCGCGTCGGTCCGACGTCATGGTCACTTTTCCCTTCCGTTTCGCCGGTTCGGCTCGAGTTTTCTGCCGTCCGTTCCAACTGAGTGGGAACGGGCCGTCCCGGCGGGGCATCCGCGCCTACCGTACTGCACCAAGCGCTTGCTCAAGAAAGGTGGTGCGGACGTGCCGACGCTGGAACAGGAGTTGGAACGGGAGTTCGAGCAGTACGTCGGGCGGGTGGCCGAGCCCGCCCGGGTGGCCCGGTACGCCGTCGACGAGGCGATGATCCGGAACTGGGTCGAGGCCCACGACGACTACAACCCCGTCTATGTCGACCGGGACGCGGCCCGCGCGACTGGGCGACCGGACGTAGTGTGCCCGCCCGCGATGATCTCGACGTGGGTGATGGCCGGCTACCGGCGCTGGCGCGAGGTGCAGCGGCTGCGCACCGAAGGACGGACCGAGGACTTCGCCTACTCCGAGCTGATGACTCTGCTGGACCGGCACGGCTTCACCTCCGTGGTCGCCACCAACGTCGAGCAGGACTACCACCGCGAACTCGTCCGGGGCGACCACGTCACCGCGCACTTCACCATCGAGTCGATCTCCCCGGTCAAACGCACCGGCCTCGGCCGCGGCTGCTTCGTCACCCTGCACAAGCGCTACGAGAACCAGCACGGCGACCTGCTCGTCGAGGAGCGATTCCGGTTGCTCCGCTTCGACCCGAACACCACCGAGGAGGCGTGATGACGGCCGTTCCCAGGTTGACGATCACCCAGGACAACGAGTTCTGGTTCGCAGCCGCCCGCGAGGGCAGGCTCGAGATCCAGCGCTGCAGCGACTGCGGCGCACTCCGGCATCCGCCGGGACCGGCGTGCCCGAAGTGCCGCTCCTTCAAGTGGGACACCGTCGAGTCGTCGCGCCGCGGCACCCTGCACAGCTGGACCGTGATCCACCACCCGAAGGACCCGTCCTTCGACTATCCCCTCGCGGTCGGGCTGATCGACCTCGAGGAGGGCATCCGGATCGTCGCCGACATCGCCGGGGTCGAGCACGACCGGCTGCGGATCGGCATGGAGCTCGAGGTCGGCTTCGCCGAGCACGCGCACGGCGAAATCCTGCCGCAGCTGCGCCTTCCGGGCGGGGGTGCCGCATGAGCCTGCCGACCGTGTCCGTCGGCACCGAACTGCCGGCACTGGACCTACCGCTCGACCGCAGCACCATCGTCGCCACCGCGATCGCCTCCCAGGATTTCGAGGATGTGCACCACGATCCGGGTGCAGCCGAAAAGCGCGGCACGCCCGACATCTTCATGAGCATCAACTCGACGAACGGATTCGTCGACCGCTACATCACCGACTGGGCCGGGCCGGCCGCCCGCATCCGCCGCGTCGCACTGCGGCTGGGCGTCCCCAACTTTCCCGGCGACACCATGCGCCTGACCGGGACGGTGACCCGCGTCGACGCCGGCGCCGTCACCGTCGAGGTGCTCGGCCGCAACGCCCGAGGAACACATGTGACCGCCGAGGTCACCGTCGCACCGTACGAAGGACAGACACGATGAGCGGCAAGGCAATTCCCGACGGGGGTTTCGCCCGCAAGGCGGCGATCGCGGGTATCGGCGCCACCGAGTTCTCCAAGAACTCCGGGCGCAGCGAATGGCAGCTGGCCTGCGAGAGCGTGCTCGCCGCGCTCGAGGACGCGCAGATCGGCGTCGAGGAGGTGGACGGCTTCGCGCTGTTCACGATGGAGACCAACCCCGAGATCGCGGTCGCCCGGGCACTCGGCATCCCCGAACTGACGTTCTTCAGCCGCATCCCGCACGGCGGCGGCGGCGCGTGCGCACCCGTGCAGCAGGCGGCGCTCGCCGTGGCCAGTGGGGTCGCCGACGTCGTGGTCGTCTACCGGGCCTTCAACGAACGCTCCGGCACCCGGTTCGGCGCCGGCCCGCCGCCGTTCGCCTACACGGCCAACACCGACCAGGAATACCGCAACTGGATCAACCCCTACGGGTTGCTCACCCCCGCCCAGCAGGAGGCGTTCCTCGCCCGGCGCTACATGCACAAGTACGGGGCGACCAGCGCCGACTTCGGCCGCATCTCCGTGCTCTCGCGCAAGCACGCCGCCGTCAACCCCAGGGCCTGGTTCTACGAGCGGCCCATCACCCTCGACGACCACCAGAACTCCCGGATGATCGCCGACCCGCTGCGGCTCCTCGACTGCTGCCAGGAGAGCGACGGCGGCCAGGCCCTGGTGATCGTCAGCACCGAGCGGGCCCGCGACCTGCCGCACCCGCCGGCCGTCGTCTCCGCCGCCGCGCAAGGCGTCGGACCCCAGCAGATCTCCATGAGCAGCTACTACCGCGAGGACATCGACGAGATGCCCGAGGTCGAGCTGGTGGCACGGCAGCTGTGGGATCAGGCCGGCATCGATCCGGACGACATCGACGCCGCGATCCTCTACGACGCGTTCACCCCGATGGTGCTGCTGCAACTCGAGGAGTACGGGTTCTGCGGCCGCGGCGAGGCCAAGGACTTCATCGCGGACGGCAACCTCGAACTCGACGGCCGCCTGCCCGTCAACACCCACGGCGGACAACTCGGCGAGGGATACATCCACGGCGTCAACGGAATCGCCGAGGGCGTGCGCCTGATCCGCGGTACGTCGGTGAACCAGCCCGGCAAGGACGTGTCGAACGTTCTGGTCACGGGCGGCTCCCCGGTGCCGCACAGCGCACTCGTGCTCTCCGCCGACAACTGACCGACCACCCATCCAGAGAAAGTCCGAACATGACCGAACGCATCACCTATGCCCGCGCCACCCACGGCGAGGACGAAATCCGAGCGGTGGTCGACGTCCTGCGCAGCGGCCATCAGGGGCTGCGCATCGGCAAGAACGTCTTCGAGCTCGAACGCCGCATCCCCGAGCTGTCCGGGAAGCAGTACGGCGTGATGTGCAACTCCGGATCGTCCGGCCTGTACCTCGCGGTCGAGCTGCTCGACCTGCCGAAGGGCAGCGAGGTCATCACCTCGCCGCTGACCTTCTCCACCGACGTCGCGCCCCTCGTGCGCGCCGGCCTGGTACCGGTCTTCGTCGACGTCGAACCGGACACGTTCAACGTCGACGTCACCAAGATCGAGGCGATGGTCACCGACCGCACCAGCGCCGTGCTCGTCCCGAACCTCGCCGGCAACTGCCCCGACTGGGACGCGATCCGGACCGTCGCCGACCGGCACGGCCTGAAGGTGATCGAGGACACCTGCGACACCCTCGGTGCCCGGCTGCACGGCACGCCCACCGGCGCGCGTGCCGACCTGAGCGTCACCAGCTTCTCCATGGCCCACATCATCACGTGTGCCGGCACCGGCGGCATGGTCATGATGGACGACGAGCAGACCCGTGATCGTGCACTCCTGCTTCGCCGCTGGGGACGTCGCTCCGAGCCGAACCTGTTCGGCAACGGGGGTGGACGCGTCTTCCGGGAGGATCTGGACGGGGTCGACTACGACAACGACTTCATCTTCGATCTGCTGCCGTGGAACTTCGAACCGTCCGAACTCGGCGCCGCCTACGGCGTCGTGCAGCTGAACAAGCTCGCGCAGAACTACGAGCGGCGCCGCAAGACCTTCGCGGAGTTCACCGCCGCATACGGCGCCTACCCCGAGTTCTTCCGCACGCCGGTCGAAACCGACGGCCTCGACACCGCCTGGCTGTGCTATCCCGTCACGGTCTCCGCCGACGCCCCGTTCTCCCGCAGTGACCTGCAGGAGTTCGTCGAAGCGCAGGGCATCGACACCCGAACCGTGTGGAGCGGCAACATCACCCGCCATCCCATGATGGCGGGCGTCGAGCACCGCGTGCCCGACGAGGGGCTGCCCGAGGCCGATGCGGTGTTCGAACGCGGCATGACGCTGGGCATGAGTCACGGGCTCTCCGACGAGGAGGTCACCCGCGTGACCGGCGCGATCCACGCCTTCGCCGCGAAGTGGCGGTGACCGTCGTGCCGTCCCGTTTCACCGGCCGGATCACCGCCGGCCCCGGCCTGGTCGACGAATCAGGGCTCGAGATCCACGGCCTCGACAACCGACAGTGGACCCGACCGGAGGTACCCGCATGAAACCCGTGATCGTCGACGCCGCACGCACCCCCTTCGGCAAGCGCGACGGCTGGATCTCCGGTCTGCACGCCGCCGAGTTGCTCGGACTCGCGCAACGCGGCGTGCTCGACCGGCTCGGCCTCGACGCCGCCCTCGTCGAGCAGGCCGTCGGCGGGTGTGTCACCCCGATCGGGGAGCAGTTCGGCAACATCACCCGCACCGCGTGGATGCACGTCGGCCTGCCCTCCCACACCGGGACCACCACCATCGACGCCCAGTGCGGCACCGCGCTGCAGGCGGTGCATCTCGTCGCCGGGCAGATCGCGCTCGGCACCCTCGAGGTCGGCCTGGCGTGCGGCGTCGAGCTGATGTCGCGGGTCCCGCTCACCTACAAGGTCGGCACCGGCGCCGGCACCCCGCGACCGGCGTCGTGGTCGGTGGACACCCCCGACCAGTACACCGCGGCCGACCGCATCGCCCGGCACCGCGGCTTCGCCCGCGAGGACCTCGACGCGTTCGGCCTGAGGTCGCAGCAACGGGCGCGCGACGCCTGGGACGCCGGGTGGTTCGACCGGCAGATCATCCCCGTCGCCGTCCCCGGCGACGACGGCAGCAGCACCGTCACCCGGGACCAGGGACTGCGCGAGACCAGCACGGAGGCGCTCGCGCGGCTGCGTCCCACGATCGAGGGCGGCCTGCACACCGCCGGCACCTCGTCGCAGGTGTCCGACGGGGCGAGCGCCGCGGTCCTGATGTCCGAGGACAGGGCACGAGAACTCGGCGCGGCGCCGCGGGCCCGGCTGCTCGCGCAGTGCGTCATCGGCGGCGACACCGAGTTCATGCTCGACGGCCCGGTGGCTGCGGCGCAGATGCTGCTCGACCGCACCGGGATGACGGTCGCCGACGTGGACCTGTTCGAGGTCAACGAAGCCTTCGCCGCGGTGCCGATGTCGTTCGCCGAGGTGCTCGAGGTCGACCCGGACGTGCTCAACGTCGGCGGCGGTGCCATCGCCCTCGGCCACCCGGCCGGCGCGACGGGAATCCGGTTGCTGGCCACCGCGATCGACGAGCTCGAACGCCGGGACCGGCAGGTCGCGATGATCGCCATCTGCGCGTCCGCCGCCACGACGTGCATGATTCTGGAACGGATGTAGGCCATGACGATCGCACTCGACGCCGACCACCGCGACCTCGCCGACTCCGTCGCGGGCCTCGCCCGTCGCCACGCCCCGATCGAACGCACCCGCGCCGCATTCGCCGACCTGGCGGCGGGCAAGCGGCCGGAGATCTGGGATGCGTGCGTCGCGCAGGGCCTGCACGCCCTGCACCTGCCCGAGGAGCACGGCGGCGGTGGGGCGGGACTGCCGGAACTCGCGGTCGTGGCGGAGCAGTTCGGCCGCGCCCTCGTTCCCGGCCCGTGGGTGCCGACCGTACTGGCCGGGGCGTTGGTCGCCACCCTCCCGCCCGAGGGCCTCGTCGCGGACCTGCTGCGGCGGTTCGCCGAGGGCGCGACCGGCGCCGCCGTCACCACCCCCGGCCTCGTCGCGACCGCGTCGGGGCGGGGATGGACGGTCACCGGTGTCTCCGAGCCGGTGCTCGGGTTGCCGGGCGCCGACGAGGTGATCGTGCGCGCCACCGCCGACGGCGCACCCGTGTGGTTCCGGCTCCCACCCACCGCCGGGGAGATCGAGACCGCCGACGGCGTGGACCTCACCCGATCGGTGGGACGACTGCGACTGTCCGCAGCGGCGATCACACCCGAGCACCTGCTCCCGGCGATCGCCGACGACGACGTGCAGCTGATCGTCAACACCGTGCTCGGCGCCGAGGCCGCCGGAATCGCGGCGTGGGCGCTGGACACCGCCGTCGACCACGTCCGCAACCGCCACCAGTTCGGCCGACCCGTGGGCAGCTTCCAGGCCGTGCAGCACAAGGCCGCGATGATGCTGGTGCGCAGCGAGATCGCCCGCGCGGCGGCATGGGACGCCGCCCGGTCGGTCGGGCAGGACCGGGAGCAGCAGCGTCTCGCGGCAGCGCAGGCGGGGCTGACGGCCGTCCCGGCGGCCGTGGACGTGGCGCTCGAATGCGTCACCCTGCTCGGCGGTATCGGATTCACCTGGGAACACGACGCGCACCTGTACTGGCGACGGGCACTGTCGATCGCCTCCGTCGCCGGTCCGGAGGACGTCTGGGCGCGCCGGCTCGGTGAGCTCGCGCTGTCCGGCGAGCGTGACTTCTCCTTCGTCGAAGCCGATGCGCTACCGGAGCTGCGTGCGCAGGTCGGTGCCGTCCTCGACGAAGTACGGGCACTGCCGGACGACGCGGTGCGCAGCGACGGCTGGGCGCCGGCACGCGGCGGGGCACGTCGTGCCCGGCTCGCCGAGGCCGGACTCGTCGCGCCGCACTATCCTCGGCCCTACGGCCTCGCGGCCGGACCGCAGGAACAGGCCGTGATCGCAGACGAATTCGCGCGCCGCGGCCTCGAACTGCCGACCACCGTCATCGGCGAGTGGGCCCTGCCCACCCTGTTGCGGCACGGCACCGAGGACCAGCAGCGGCGTTTCGTCACCCCCACCCTGCGCGGCGAGATCGTCTGGTGCCAGCTGTTCAGCGAGCCGGGCGCCGGCTCGGACCTCGCCGGGCTGTCCACCCGCGCCCGCAAGGTGGCCGGCGGCTGGGTCCTCACCGGACAGAAGGTGTGGAATTCGATGGCGCACGAGGCGGATTGGGGCATCTGCCTGGCTCGCACCGACCCCGATGCGCCCAAGCACGAGGGCATCTCGTACTTCCTCGTCGACATGCGCAGCGACGGGCTCGACGTGCGACCGCTGCGGCAGGCGACCGGGCGGGCGGAGTTCAACGAGGTGTTCTTCGACGACGTCTTCGTCCCCGACGACTGCCTGGTCTCGGAACCGGGGCAGGGCTGGCGCCTCGCGGTGACCACCCTCGCCAACGAACGGCTCAGCATGGGCGCACAGCTCGAGCACGGTGCGGCCGCACGGGTGCGCGACGTCGTCGAGTCGGGCCGCTACGCCGCCGCCCGCGACGACGCACTGCGCGTCCTCGGCCGCAACACCGGCCGCGAGATGGCCCTGTCGGCGATGAACCTGCGCAGCGTGCTGCGCCGGTTGTCCGGTCTCGACGCCGGGGCGGAGATCAGCGTGCAGAAGGTCTTCAGTGCCCTCGCCCAACGCGACGGCTCGCGCGGGCTGGTCTCGCTGCTCGGTCCGCTCGGCGCCGCCGACGACGACGGACACATGCTCGACCACCTCGGTCTGCCCGCGGTGCTCTTCGGCGGCGGCACCATCGAGATCCAGCTGAACGTGATCGCCCGTCGCGTGCTGGGACTGCCGCGCTGACACCGACCACACCACATCCACCTGGAGGGGCTATGCACCCGGAACTGTCCGACGATTCACGTCGGCTCCGCACCGAATTACGCAACTACTTCGCCGAGATCATCGACGACGACGACCGGCGCGCCCTCGCCGACCAGACCGAGGGCGGACCCGTGTTCGACCGCATCCTGCGACGGATGGGCCGCGACGGGTGGCTCGGTCTCGGCTGGCCCACCGAATACGGCGGGCGGGGAGAGGATCCCGAGGCCCTGTACGTGTTCTACGACGAGGTGATCCGGGCCGGCGCACCGCTGTCGCTGGTCACTCTCAACACCGTCGCGCCGGCGCTGATGAAGCACGGGACCCAGGCGCAGAAGGACTTCTTCCTACCGCCGATCCTGGCCGGTGAACTCATCTTCGCGATCGGCTACACCGAACCGAACGCGGGCACCGACCTCGCCTCGCTGCAGACCCGCGCCCGCATCGAGGGCGACGAACTGGTCATCAACGGCAACAAGATCTTCACCAGCGCCGGCGTCTACGCGGACTGGATCTGGCTGGCCGTCCGCACCGACCCGGACGCACCGCGGCACCAGGGCATCTCGGTGGTGCTGGTACCGACGTCGGCGCCCGGGTTCTCGGTGACCGAGATCCACACCGTCGGTGGCATCAGCACCTCCGCCACCTACTACGACGACGTCCGCGTGCCGCTGACCAACGTCGTGGGCGAGCTGAACCAGGGCTGGGACCTGATCACCAACCAGCTCAACCACGAGCGGGTCGCGCTCGCGGCCCGCGGCGGCATCGCGAACGAGCTGTACGACGCCGTGCTCGCCTGGGCGCAGTCCGAGCCCCTGGGCCCCGGGACCGTCTACGACCTGCCCTGGGTGCGCACCAATCTGGCGGAGACGTACGCACTGCTCAGCGCC
Source organism: Rhodococcus ruber NBRC 15591 (assembly GCF_001894945.1). Taxonomy (GTDB): domain Bacteria; phylum Actinomycetota; class Actinomycetes; order Mycobacteriales; family Mycobacteriaceae; genus Rhodococcus; species Rhodococcus ruber. The sequence goes on along the minus strand of NZ_BCXE01000004.1, from coordinate 22,832 downwards.
GCCGATCTCGTCAACCTCCGGCTCGTCGCGGACGTCGCTGCGAACACGCTCGGCGGCGGAGACTCCGCCGCTGCCAAGATCTTCGGGACGGAGGCGGTCGTCACCGCCTACGGCAAGATGCAGGAGATCCTCGGCGTCCGTGGCCTGCTGCGGCCCGGCAGCCCCGGAGCCGTCGTCGAGGGACGCGTCGAAACCCTGGCGCGCAGAGCCCAGAACAACACCTTCGGCGGCGGCACCAACGAAGTGATGCGCGAGATCGTCGCCGCCAAGTGCCTCGGCATGACGCTCGCCGCCCGTCGCCGCACCGACGCCCCCACCAGCACGAGGAGCTGACATGGATTTCGAACTCGACGAGGACCTGACGAGTGTGCAGGACCTGGCGTCCCAGCTCTTCCGGCAGCTCGCGCCGGTCGAGCGGGTCGTCGAGGTGGAGAAGAACGAGGGCGGCTTCGACGCGAAGCTGTGGAGCGCCCTGGCCGACGCCGGTCTGCTCGGCATCGCGGTGCCGGAGGAGTCCGGTGGCGCCGGGATGGGTCTGCTCGGCCTGATCACCGTGCTCGAGCAGCAGGGCCGGCACGTGGCGCCGGTGCCGCTGTGGTCGGTGACGGCGGCCGCGTCGGCGATCGTCCGGTTCGGCACGGCCGAGCAGGTCGAACGGCTGGTGCCCGGCATCGTGGACGGCTCCCGACCGGTCGTCGCCGCGTTCGACGCACCCTACGGTGAACTCACCTCGTTGTCTGCGGTGAGCAAGGGCGACGACCTGGTCGTCAGCGGAACCGTCGCCGGCGTGCCCGCCGCGGCCGTGGCCGCCGCCACGACCGTGCCGGTCCGGTGCGACGACGGATCGCTCGCCGTCGCAGTGATACCGACCGGGGCGGACGGCGTCACGGTGGAACCGGTCGCCGCCACCGACCGCGGCAGCTTCGCCAACCTCCGGTTCGACGACGTCGTCGTGCCCGCGGCCGATCGTCTGCCGGGCGACGGCGCGGAGACGGTCGCCTGGGTGCGCCGCCGGATCCAGCTCGCGCTCGCGGCGGTGCAGCTGGGCGTGTGCGCGCAGGCGCTGCAGACGACGGCCGAATACACCTCGCAGCGAGTCCAGTTCGGTCGGCCGCTGTCGACCAATCAGGCCGTGGCGGTGCGCGCCGCCGACGCCTACCTCGACACCGAGGCGATCCGGCTCACCACCCGGCGGGCGGCGTGGCTGCTCGACGCCGGACGGGAGCAGGAGGCCGAATCCGCGGTCCTCGTCGCCAAATGGTGGGCGTCGCGAGGCGGTCTGCGGGTGGTGCACGCGACGCAGCACCTGCACGGCGGTATCGGAGCGGACGTGGACTACCCGATCCACCGCTACTTCCTGTGGGGACGGCAGCTGTGCTTCAGCCTCGGCGGTGCGGACGCCACCGCGGCCGAGCTGGGCGACGTCCTCGGGTCTGCACCCAGGATCGGGGCACCCGCATGACGCATCCCGGGCGCCCGACGCTCGTCACCGACGCCGGCATCGGCTCGGCGCTCACGCGCCGGATCGCCGGAGAGGACTCCCGATGACCCGCACCATCGATGTGCCCGCGGACCTGCGGGAGGCGTCCGCGGAACTCGTCGCCGCGACTCGCGCGCTGATGCTGGCCGCGGCGACCACGACGGCGGACACCGAGACCGTCCGCGCCGCCCGCGCAACGATCGCCGAACTGGCCGAGACCCTCGGCGTGCGACCGCGCTCGCGGGTGCTGCGTCCCCCGTTCGACGGTCCGTCGCGGTCCCGGGACACGGGTGGGCGCGAGCCGTGGGCGCTGTTCACCCACAACCCGATGGGCATTCCGCTCGAGATCCACTTCGGCACGGACGAGGCGCGGGCCCGGCTGGTCGCGAACGCCCTGCACGAGGGTCCGCCCGACAGCGTGCACGGCGGGTTCAGCGCTCACCTGCTGGACTGCATGCTCGGCACCCTCATGCAGGCCCGGGGCAGCCGTTCGCTGACGGCGTCGCTCGACCTGCGCTACCTGCGCCGCACGCCGCTCGACGAGCCGCTGGATCTGTATTCGCGGATCGTCGAGACCGAGGGCCGGAAGACCGTCGCCGAGGGCTGGATCGAATGCCGCGGTGAGCGCACGGTCGAGGCGCGGGGAGTGTTCGTCCGCGTCGAGGAATGACCGGTTCCGTCGACGGAACAGCATGCAGGAAAAGTGAATTCGCGGCGCGCCGGACGACGTCCGGCGCGCCGTCGCGTTCTAGTTCGCGACACCCACACGTGTTCGGTGCGCCAGGCGGGTCCGCGCGGTGGAACCGGAGCGGCCGGGGGTGAGCATCCGCGAGGTGCGGCGTGCGGCGGCCCAGACCATCGGTGCGATGTGGGCGAGTTCGACCGTTCCGCGGCACGCCACCGAGATCGCGCCCACGACGCCGTCGGGGCCGACGACCGGTGCGGCGACCGCGCTGATGGACATGGGGCACGAGTGGCCGGGCACGAACGCGAGGCCCTGCCGCTGGCGCACCCGGTTCAGACGGTCGTGCAGTGCCGACAGATCGGCGCGGGACCGGACGTGCGGCCCGGCCGTCATGAGAGCGTCGACCCGCTCCGGCTCGAGGCCGGCGAGCAGTGCCCTTCCACTGACGGTGCTCTCGGCCGGAAGCCGGGCCGCGACCTGGGAAGGGATGCCCGCGCTGGCCGCGCCCCCGATCCGGTCGAGAAAGTACACGGACGAGCCTTCCAGCACCGTCAGGTGCGCGACCCCGCCGGTGCCGATCTGCAGGTCGTTGAGCATCCCCGCGGCCGCGGCGCGCAGCTGTGAGTAGTCCCGGGGCCGGGCCATCGTCTGCATCCGCAGCCCGGGTCCGTATCCGCGGGAGTCGTGTTCGACCCAGTGGAGGTCGACGAGCTGGGTCAGCAGGCGGAAGACGGTCGAGCGGGGCAGTCCGGTGGCGGCCGTGATCTCCTCGAGGAACATCCGGTCGGGACCGGATGTGAACACGTCGAGGATCTGGGTGAACCGCTCCGCCACGCTGGGGCGCTGCTCACGCGGCATGTCCGACACCGGAATCGAGTCACTACGCATCACAGTCAATGTCTGACCTCCTTCGGCTCACGTTACCTAGCACTTGCTTGGTGCGCTACGCGGGCCGGCGCGGCGGCGCCGCCGGATGACGATCGGTGCCGTCACGAGAGCTTGGTACGCACGCCGGTGGTGTCCAGGGCTGCGACGCTGCGGGCGGAGAACGTCCGGTCGGCGGGGCGGTCGGCGAAGTACCCGGAGACCTGCGCGTCGAGTTCGTCGAGGGTGAAGACCCCGGAGCCGGCGGTGAATCGATTCTCCACCGTCGGGGGAGCCATCAGCGCCACCATGTCGCCGTAGACGACGAAGACCTGACCGTTCACGCGGCTCGCCGCCGGACACGCCAGGTAGGCCACGAAGGTCGCCACCCGCTCGGGGGCCAGGATGTCGACGGCCGATCCGGACGGGTCTTCGTCGAAGACGTGCGCGGTCATCTCCGTGCGCGCCCTCGGCGCGATCGCGTTGGCGGTCACCCCGTACCGGGAAAGTCCGTGCGCGGCTGCCAGGGTGAGAGCGACGATTCCGGACTTGGCGGCGGCGTAGTTCGATTGCCCCGCCCCGCCGAAGAGGAACGCCTCCGAGGTGGTGTTGATCAGCCGCCCGTACACCGGGGAGCCCGACGATTTCGACTCCGCACGCCAGTATCTCGCCGCCGCGGTGGTCAGCGCCGCGTGCCCCTTCAGATGCACGCGGATCACGTCGTCCCACTTCTCCTCGGTCATGTTGACCAGCATCGCGTCGCGGATGATGCCCGCGTTGTTCACCACGACGTCGAGGCTGCCGAACTGTTCGACGGCCGCGTCGACGAGGCGGTCGCCGATCGACCAGGCTCGGACGTCACCTTCGACGGCGATCGCCCTGCCGCCGCGCGCCTCGATCTCGGTGGCGACGGTGTGTGCAGCAGCTCCGATGTCGTTGACTACGACGGCTGCGCCCCGTTCGGCGAGTGCGAGCGCCTCGGCCCGGCCCAGGCCGGACCCGGCTCCCGTCACCACGGCCGTGCGGCCGGTCAGGTCGGTGTCGCTCACAACGTCTCCTCGTTTCGGTGGATGCCGGTCCCACGGGCCGGTGCGACGGGTCCGCGCAGGTGCGGACTGTTCCTGCAGCGTGGTCCACCCCGCGGCGACCGATCCTGCCGCTCGGTCGGCACAATAGAATCAGATTCTTCTTCTGTCGAGGAAGGGGTCGGTCCCGCCTCGCCGATACAGAAGTGGTTCAGCTGCATATTCCATGTATACGACGACGAATAAAAGAACGTGATTCTATTCCGCTGACCGGGACCTGGGGGCGGGATCATGCTCGCTCTACCGACGCTCCACACGGGTGCTCGACGCGGCTACGGCGACCGGTCCGCCCTCTGTGACCCTGTCGTCGCTGCCGCGGGGCCGCGCTAGTCTGCGCAGGTGAGTTCCGCAGCCGCCGGTGTACCCATGAGCCCGGACGACATGACCCCCGCACAACTGCGGCGACGCAGCCGGATCACCGAGACCGTCGTCGAGATGCTCGAGGAGACGAGTCCCGACAGCATCCAGATGCGGGACGTGGCCGAGCGTTCCGGGGTGGCGCTCGGCACCCTGTACCGATACTTCCCGGCCAAGCCGCAACTGCTCGCCGCCGCGATGGCGGCATGGAACGACCGCCTGTCGCAGCGGCTCGCCGCCGAGCGCCGGCGCCGCCCCGACCGCGACGCCCGGGCGGGGGATGTGGTGGAGCGCGTCGTCCGGTTGTACGGGCGGCAGATGAAGGCGTTCCAACGGGGCCCGTACTTCGCCCGCCTGGAGGTCGAGCTGCAGACCTGCAGGGATCCGTATGTGGTGGAGACACTGGTCGAGCGGTCGGCGGTCAACCGCTCGGCCGTCCTCGAAGCGATGGAGGGAATTCCGGCCGAGCGGGCACGGCTGGCCTCGCTGGCGATCGGCAGCACCATGCTCAATTCGCTGGTCCTGTGGACGACGGATCGCATCAGATTCGCCGAGGCGCTGCGCAACGTCGAGGACGTGTGCCGGCTGGTACTGAGCGATCGTCCCGCCTCGAGCTGAAGGCTGCCCACCGAGGGCGACGGATCACGTTGCGATGCACAGTCTCACGCGTCCGGACCCGATTGCCTCCGCACCTCCGTCGGGTCTCCGTCGCCGCGTGTTTCCGCGGCCGGGGTGCGCCGGTGCTGCATCAGGTGTTCCCCGGCGAAGAGGGCGAAACCCGCAGTGGGGAAGACCGCTCCGAGGACGCACACCGCGAGCCATCCGCCGGTGAGGTAGGCGGCCGTGGACAGCGCGCTGCCGAGGGCGCCGGCCAGAAAGTAGGACGTCATGTACGCGGTGTTGAGGCGGCTGCGGGCGTCGGGCCGCAACGGCTGGATCAGGCTCTGGTTGCTGATGTGCGTTCCCTGGATACCCAGGTCCAGCAGGGCGACGCCCACCGCGAGTGCCAGCACGTGGTGTTCGCCGAAGGCGAGGAACACGAAGCTGACCGCGGTGACCGCGACGAACAGACCCGTCTGCCGGCGGGCGTAGCCGCGGTCGGCGAAGATGCCGGCCGTCCGTGCTGCCAGCGCGCCGGCGACCCCGACGAGGGTGAAGATCCCGATGCGGGCCTCGGACCACCCGTACCCCGGCCCGGCCAGCAGGAAGCCGACGCTGGTCCAGAACACCCCGAACGAGGCGTAGGTCAGGGCACCGTAGGCGATCCGGCTGCGGAGCACCGCTTCGTAGCGGATCAAGTGCACCACCGAGGCGAGCACCGTGCGGTAGCCGGCGGTGGTCGCCGGGGGCAGGACCGGAAGGGTCCGCACCAGCAGCACGGTGCAGAGCATCAGCACCGCGGCCAGCACGAACACCGCTCGCCACCCGGCGATCTCGGCCACCAGGCCCGCCACGACGCGGGAGAGGAGAATGCCGAGCAGCAGGCCGGTCATCACGTTTCCGATCACACGTCCGCGTTCGTCGTCCCGGGCCAGGGATGCGGCGAACGGGACGAGGATCTGGCCGACGACCGATCCGGTGCTGACGAGCACGGCCGTGACTGCGAGGATCTGCCAGCTCGGTGCCCAGGCCATGACCAGCAGGCCGGCGGCGGTGAGCACGAGCATGCGTCGCAGCAGCCGCCGCCGTTCGACCATGTCGCCCAGCGGCACCAGCAGCGCCAGACCGGCGGCGTACCCGATCTGGCCCGCGGTGACCACCCATCCGACCTGTGTGGTGGAGGCGTCGAGGCTGTCGGCGACGGCGCCGACGAGCGGCTGGGCGTAGTAGCTGTTGGCCACAACCAGGCCGGAGGCCAGGGCCATCGCGACGACGAGCCGGCGGGGCATGCGCGTGGTCGGGGTGTCGGCGGTCGGGGCGCCGGTGGACGGGGACTGCATGGCACCGATCCTGCGAGCCCCGGCATTGATGTGTCCAACGGGATGAATCGATGAATCCGAGCGATAGAGTCGATGAATGGAACTTCGGCAGTTGCGGCACTTCGTGGCCGTCGCCGAGCACGGGCACTTCACCCGGGCCGCCGAGTCGGTGCACCTGTCGCAGTCGGCGCTCAGTGCGTCCGTGCGCGCGCTCGAGCACGAACTCGGGGCGCCGCTGTTCGAGCGCACCACCCGGTCGGTGCTCCCGACCGCGGCGGGCAGGACCCTCTATCCCTACGCGCAGCGGCTGCTACGCGAGGCCGCGGAGGCCCGCGCAGCCGTGGCGAGACTGGAAAGCGGCGAGACCGGCACCCTCGCGGTGGGTACCGTGCAGACATTCCGGGCCGCGGACCTGCCGTCGCTGCTCGCGCAATTGCACCGCGCCCACCCGGGTATCGAAGTGGCCCTGCGAGAGGCGACCACCACCGAACTGTTCGACGCCCTCGTCACGGCAGAACTGGACCTGGCGTTCGTCGCCCTCGACGCGCGTCCGCTGCCGCCCGGGCTCGTCGCGTTGCGCACCTACACCGAGGAACTGGTCGCCGTGGTCGCACCCGGCCACCGGCTGGCCGCCGTCGCGGAGACCGATCCGGCCGGGCTGCAGCCGTACCCGTTCATCGAATTCGAGGCCGGCACCGGACTGCAGACCACCGTGGATGCGCTGTTCGTCCGCGCGGGCGTGCACCGCGACGTGACGTTCCGCGTCGGGGACATGGATCGCCTGCTCGATCTCGTCCGCCACGGTCTCGGGGTCGCGGTCATCCCCGAACCGATCGCGCGACGCAGCGGCCTGCACCGCATCGGGCTGCGGCCCGGGCCGCCGCACCGCACACTGGCGCTGGTGTGCCGCGACCCGGCCCCGTCCTCCACCGCCGCGCGTCTGTTCCTCGACCTGCTCTGACCCGGCGATCCGACCGGCAGGGAGCGTCCCGCTCGGTCCCGCTCAGTGCCCCGGCGTCCGGTACGCGGCGTTGCGATGCACCGCGTCGTCCATCTCCTGAGGGGTGAGCAGCCGGATCGGCACGGAACGCGCGATACCCGACGCACGGGTGCGGAACTCGAGCGTGGCCGCGGCGAGATCGTCGGGCACGTCCCCGATGACGTAGAGGTCGTGCCCGCCGAGCGCGAAGTGTACGGACTCGACGCTGCCACCGACACTCTCGACCATCTCGGTGATGGCGGAACTACGGACGGAACCACCCTCGGAGAGCAGACCCTGCGCGCCCTCGGGGGTGTAGGTGACCTGCCACAGGTACTTCGGCATGTTCTCGACTCCTCGGCTGTCGGGCCATTCCACGGCCGGGCTCGGTGCCCCCTCCATCGTCGACCCGCTCGCGCCCTCGTGGGGCGGTTTCGCCCCGAACCGGCGTAGGTTCGTGACCGAACCGCCCGACCTTTCCGACGAGAGGACCACTGCCGTGCCCAGACCTCCGCTGCCGCAGGCCGTCGCCGAGATGCTCGCTCAGCCGAACTACGCCACCATCAGTACGGTGCGGGCCGACGGACATCCGGTGTCGGTGCCCACCTGGTACCTGTTCGAGAACGGCCGGATCCTGGTGAACATGGACGCCGAGCGCAAGCGGCTCGAGCATCTGCGCCGAGATCCCCGGGTCAGCCTGAGCGCGATGGACCCGGCGGACTGGGTGACGCACGTGAGCCTCCAGGGGCGGGTCGTCGAGTTCGTCGACGACCCCGAGCTGACCGACATCGACCGCGTCGCGCGGCACTACACCGGCACGCCCTACGGGGTGCGCAACCGGCCGCGCGTCAGTGCCTGGATCGAGATCGACCGCTGGCATGCGTGGGGCCGGCTGAAGGATGCGGCCTGACACAGTCCCGCCGCCGGCCCCGGGGCCGGGCTCACACGAGCCCGGCCTCCTTCGCCACCTTCCGGACCTGGAAGGCCACGACGATCAGCAGCACGCCGAAGAGGATGGCGTAGATACCCAACAGCCAGATGAGGCTGATGATCCCGCTGCCGGGGAAGATCAGCAGCACGACACCCAACAGAACCGCAAGGATGCCGGCGAAGAGCGACCACCCCCATCCCGAGTTCGGGACCTTCCGGAAGCTCAGCGCACCGATGATGCCGGTGACGCCGAACAGGATCGCGTAGAACGCGATGATGTACAGCACCACGAGTGCGGTGGCCGCGGGCCAGACGAGGGCGACGATGCCGGCGGCGATGGAGACCAGGCCCATCGCGAGCCACCAGCCCCAGCCGTCGAGGCGGGCCCGGTCGCGAATCGAGTGGTAGACGAGTACGACGCCGTCGACGATGGCGTAGATGCCGAATACCACCACGAGGGCCCAGACGGTGATCCCCGGCCACACCAGGGCGACGACACCGAACAACACGGCGAGGATGCCCCGGATCAGCACCAACCACCACATCTGTTTGAACAGGGGACTGAACTGATCGTTTGCGGTGAACGCTCTCTCGGACACGGCCACTCCTAGGATGCGGTCTCGTAGTTCGGGCACAGCGTAGGCCCGTACGGTTCCCCCCGCCTGCCGAATGACGATCCGATTCCCAGTCGTGACGAGCGTTACCGTGGAGCGATGGCTCAGGTGCGGATCGGAATCTCCGGCTGGCGGTACGCCGAATGGCGCGGTGACTTCTACCCGGCGGGGCTGGTGCAGCGCCGCGAACTCGAGTACGCCGCGGAGCGGTTCGGATCGATCGAGATCAACGGCACCTTCTATGCGTTGCAGCGGCCGTCGAGCTTCCTGCGGTGGCGGGACGAGACACCGGACGGGTTCGTCTTCGCCGTCAAGGGCGGCCGGTACGTCACCCACATGAAGCGCCTCGTCGACGTCGACGACGCCCTCGCCAACTTCTTCGCGTCCGGTGTGCTCGCCCTCGGCCCGAAGCTGGGGCCCGTGCTGTGGCAACTGCCGCCCTCCTTGGCATTCGAGCCGGAGCGGATCGCCGCGTTCGTCGAGCGGTTGCCCGCCTCGACGACCGAGGCCGCGGCACTCGCCGTGCGCCACACCGAGAAGGTTCCCGACGATCGGGCGTGGACGGAAACCGAGGCGGATCGGCCCCTCCGGTACGCGCTCGAGGTGCGGCACCCGAGCTTCACGGACCCGGACGCGGCGGCACTGCTGGCCCGCCTCGGCGTCGCCCTCGTCGTCGCCGACACGGCCGGGCGGTTCCCGTTCCTGACCGAGGCCACCACCGACTTCGTCTACGTGCGACTGCACGGAGACACCGAGCTGTACGCGAGCGGGTACGCCCCCGACACCTTGGACGAGTGGGCGGCGCGGGTCCGTGGCTGGCGCTCCGAGGGGCGCGACGTGTACGTGTACTTCGACAACGACATCAAGGGCTACGCGCCCTGGGATGCGCTCGAACTGCAGCGCCGCGTCGGCTGACCGTGTCGGTGCCGCATGGCACGCTCGTCGTGACGCGCCGGCGCTCGCCGGGAGCATCGGCGACCCGAGGAGGACACCGTGTGGCCCACGCACTGGCCGCAGCTGGCGCGGGAAATCGCGGAGCACACCAGCGCGGCGCTCGCCGCCGCCCGGACGCGCTCGGTCCCGGCCTGGGAGGACGCGACGACCGAGCTGGTAGCGCTGCCGTACGAACAGGTCGCCGGCGTGCATGCGACGATGATGCGCGAGCTGCTCGAGGAGCTGCACCCGGACGGCCTGGCCGGCGAGGACGTGCAGGCGGTGTTCGAGCGCAGCGCGCGCACGGGGGCCGCGTGGCTGCCGTCGCTGCACCCGGACACGGTGGTGGCCGTGCTCACCGGCACCCTCGGGGTGTCGGATCCCGACGCACCGAAGGCTCGTCCCGACGAGTACCTGCAGGCCGGCCTGGTCGTGCTGGCCGACCTGCTGGCGGCCCGCCGGGCGGACCCGGGCACGTACCTGCGTCGCGCGCTCGGAGAGATCGAGCGTGCCGAGACGGTCGAGATGCCCTGACGGCTCGCCTCAGTGCCGGGTGTGGTCCTCGACTGCGCGGGTGAGTCGTCGCAGCAGCGCGGTGAGGGTGTCGAGTTCGTCGTCGGTGAAGCCGTCGAGCATGCGGCGCTCACGTTCGACGCGTCGGGGGAACTCGGCGTCGACCACGGCGCGGCCCGCTTCGGTGAGGGAGAGCAGGACGACGCGGCCGTCGCGCTCGAAACGCCGGCGCTCGACCAGCCCGAGCCCCACGAGGCGGTCGGCGTGCTTGGTGGTGGAGGCGCCGCTCAACCCGGTGACCGACGTGACCTCGCTGGCACGCAGCGGCGTGTTGCTGCGCGCCAGCGCGCACAGCACTTCGAACTCGGGGCGTGTGACACCGCTCGGCACGAGTTCCCGGTCGAGCTGGGAGAGGGCGAGGGAACTGATCCGGGTGATACGGCCGATGACGTCGATCGGGCGGGTGTCGAAGCCGGGGTGCGTCTCGGCCCAGCCGAGCCGAACGTGGTCCACGAAGTCCTCGGGCTGGGCGGTGTCCGACATGGGTCCATCCTAGCGAGGAGTCTCACACTCAATTCACATTTAATTTATCTCTGAAATATCTACACTGGAGCGGTGCGCCCCTCCCTCCCGATCCCAGACCACAACCGTCTCAGGCACTCGACGACCGCGCTCGCGCATTCGCTGTCGCCTGCCGCGTGGCGCGAGGCGCTCGAATTCCGCAGTGCCGACGCCACCGTGGCGCCTGCGCTGCGCGTGGGATCGGCGGTGCTCGTCGCGCTCGTCGGAGGCGGCCTCCTGCACCTGCCGCACCTGGCCGGATTCGCCGCCCTCGGCGCGCTCGCCTCGGCCTTCGGACGCTACGAGCCCTATCCGCGACTGGCCGGAAAGATGGCGATGGTCGGACTCGGTGTGGTCGGCTACGTCGCACTCGGCGCCGGTGTCGGCGCGGCCACGGTGCCGATGGGGATGCAGATTGCGGCGCTCTCGGTAGCGGCCGGGTTCGCCTTCTGGGTTCTGGGGGCCTTCCGGCTGTCCGGGCCGGGACCGGTCATCCTGGTCTTCGCGGCCGCCGGCGCAGCCGGATTCGCGCGCACCGCCACGGACGTACGGGACGCGGTCGTTGCCGCCTCCGTGGGAGTCGTTGTGGGATGGGTGATCTCGATGGTTCCCGCCCTGTATCACCCGCACGGGCCCGCACGAATCGCCGTCGCCCGCGCCCTCGCGGCGGTCTCGGCAATCGAGCGCGACGGCCACCGCGCGGTGCCGGGCGCCCACGCCGCGATCGCCCGGGCTCACGACGTCGTCGCGCTCGGCTCCCGTCGGGCGGACGCGCACACCCACGAACTCCTCGCGCTGCTCGCCGCGGCCGGCACGGTCGTCGACGAGGCCGAGTCCGACGCCGTGCCCGATCGGGTGGCCGAATTCGCCCGATTCGAGGTCGAATTTCGGAAGGTCCGGCGCGACATCGCCATTCCCCGTGTCGACGGGACCGGAACACCCGTCCTCGCACGGCCCGTCGGATTCGTGCGTGAGGGCGTCCCACGGTTGCGGGACCGCGCGATCCTCGTCGGCGCGGCCCGGGTGCTCCTCGCCTCGCTCCTGGCGGGCTGGTTCGCCGCCGCGGCGGGTCTGCACCACCCGCTGTGGGCGACGATGGGGGCGATGGCCGCGTTGCAGGGCGTCAACTACCGGCAGACGGTGCAGCGGGCGATCCAGCGTCTGCTCGGCAACGTCGCGGGCGCCGTGCTGGCGGCGGCGTTGATCGCGCTGTCCCTGGATTACTGGCCGTACGCGCTGGCGATCGTGGTGCTGCAGGTCGTCGCCGAGCTGTACGTGATGAAGAACTATGCCGCGACGTCCGTTGCGGTGACCGCGATGGCACTGCTGCTCACCGGGCTCGGCGAGAACCTGGGCCCGGAGATCGCGATGAGCCGGATCGCCGACACGCTCGTCGGGGTGGTGCTCGGTGTGCTCGTCGCGGCGTTCACCATCGACCGTGCCGACCGGCACCACCTGCGGCCCGCACGATAGCGCCCCTGGCGCGAGAGCCCCGGACCGACGCCCGGGCCTGCGACGCATCGACGGGGCACGATCGCACGGGGTCGATCGCACCGGGTCTAGCATCGGCGCATGCGCGTGCGCCGGATCGTCGACCTGAGCCGGACCGTCTCCGGCGACACCCAGGTCTATCCCGGAGATCCCGTCCCGGTGCTGAGCCCGCACGCGACGCTCGAGCGCGACGGGTACAACCTGCTGCGGATCGAGATGGGTTCGCAGACCGGAACCCACGTCGACGCGCCGCTGCACATGCGCGCCCGGGCCGCCCCGATCGACGAGGTTCCCCTCGACCGCTTCGTCGGCCGGGGAGTCGTCCTGGACGTGCGGGGCCTGCCGCCGCGTACCGCCGTGACCCCGCGGCACCTCGCCGGCGGGCCGGAGCCGGGGCCCGGCGACATCGTCCTCGTGCATACCGGCTGGGCCGAGCACTACGACACCGATACCTACTTCGAGCATCCCTACCTGGCGGCGGACGCGTGCCGGTGGGTGCTCGAACGCGGCGTGCACGCCATCGGCCTCGACGCCCCGAGCATCGACTCCGCTCTGGGCGCCGACTTTTCCGCGCATCGGCTCGTCGCCGCGGCCGGCGGCATCGTGTGCGAGAACCTGTGCAACCTCGAACTCGTCGACTTTCCCGATCCGCTGATCAGTCTCCTTCCGCTGCGGCTGCAGGGCGCGGACGGTGCGCCGGTGCGGGCCGTGGCGATCGAACTCGAACCGTGATCACGGCACCTGCGCCGCGACGATCCGTGCGGTGCCGTATGCCGCGGTGCCGAGCGTGACGACCGCGAACGCCACGATCCACACGGCCGTCGGTACGCGGGTGAGCCAGCGCAGCTGATCGGCGTCGGAACCCTGCCCGCGGCCGCGCCGATGGGTGCGCGCCAGTTCGAGGACCGGCCGGGTGGCGCCGAACAGCAGCACCCAGGTCGTCAGGTACGCGACGGTGTAGCGCACCAGCTCGTCGCCGTAGTACGCGGCGACTCCGATCACCGCACCGACCGCGAGCACCGAGACGAATCCGAAGAAGTTGCGGATCAACAGGATCAGCAGGGCGAGGGCCGCGAGTACCGACCACAGCACCGCCGCGGGCCGGCCGGTGGTGAGGAGCGTCGCGGCGACGAACCCGAGCACGGCCGGGCCGGTGTACCCGGCGAACGCGGTCGCGATCATGCCCGGACCGCGCGGATTGCCGGAGGACACGGTCACTCCCGAGGTGTCGCTGTGCAGGCGGATGCCCGCCAGCCGCCGGCCGACGAGCCGGGCGACGAGCGCATGCGAGCCTTCGTGGGCCTGGGTGATCACGTGCCGGGTCACCAGCCACAGCGGTCGCACCGATACCAGCACCAGCGCGACGGCCGCGGTGAGGACGACGAGTCCGGCCGGTGCGGGTTCGCTCACCGCGCTGACGGCGTGCCAGCCGGCGCGGACGGCGGAGGCGAAGGACTCGAGCGGTGTGGACGGGTCGGCCTCGGGGTCCACAGGCGGCACCTTTCTGTCGGGAGTCCGCCATCGTACGGTCCGGCAATTCGCTCCACGGGCGCCGGTAATGTGCCACTCTCTAGGCTAATCATTCATATCAATAGGGAGGCCGCGTGTCGGTCGGGATTCTGGAAAGGCGCCGGGTGGCCCGGCCGTCGTGGATCGCACTCTCGGTGTTCCTCGTGTTCGCCGCGAGCAACGCCCCGGCCCCGCTGTACGTGGTGTGGCAGCGCGAGATGGGGTTCCCACCCAGCACGGTCAGCCTCATCTTCGTCAGCTACATCGTCGGATCGGTGGTGGCGCTGGTGTTCGGTGGGCGCGCGTCGGACCGGTTCGGGCGGCGAGCCGTCCTGCTGCCGGCCCTGGGCCTCGCGATCGTGGCCTGCCTCGTGTTCGCGACGGCCCGCACGCCGCTGTGGCTCGAGACGGGGCGGTTCTTCATCGGCCTCGCCTCGGGGGCATTCGGCGCGGCGGGATCGGCGGCGATCGCCGACGCGTTCGGCCCCGGTCGCGGCGGGCGCGCGGCGCTGTATGCGAGCGCAGCACCCGTCGCCGGGTCGGCCGTGGGGCCGCTGCTCTCCGGGGTGCTGGCCGACGTGGCGCCGGCGCCCACCCACCTGGTCTTCCTGGTGCTGATCGTTCCCCTGGCGGCAGCCGCGATACCGCTGACCGCCGTCGGCGGTCGCCCGGCCGGGGTGAGCGGGCGCTGGGTGCAGCTGCCGAGTATCCCGCGCGAGATCGCGGGAACCGTCGTGCTGGCCATGGCCGTGGCCGGCAGCCCCTTCGCGCTGGCGGGGCTGTTCATCTCCCTCGGCCCGGCCCTGATCGCCGACCTGCTCGGCAACGACAGCCGCACCCTCGCCGGCGCGGTGTCGTTCGTCGTCTTCGGTGCCGGTGCCGGGGCTCAGTTCCTCGTCCGGCGGATGGGCATCTACCGGGTCGCGGTGGTGGGACTCTCGGTCTCCGCCCTGGCCGCGGTGCTCATCGCCGCGGCGGTCGGCGCCGCCTCGGTGCCCGTGATCGTCGTGGCGGCGGTCGCGGCGGGTCTGGGCCAGAGCCTGGCGCAGCTCGCCGGGCTCACCCTCGCACGCGGGTACGCCCCGGAGGGGCGGACCGCCGAGGTGGTGTCCATGGTGTGGCTCGCCGGATACGCCACCGTCGGGTCGGGAATCCTCGGTCTGGGGTTTCTGGCGGACGGAATCGGCTTGCGTCCCGCGACTTACGCCTTCTGCGGGTTCTTCCTGGCCTGCGTGTGCGGAGCCGGGGTCGCGGTGATGCGCCGCAGGCCGGTCGTCGAGGCACTCGCAGCCGACACCCATTGACACCCCGCAATCAATGAATATGATTATGACTTAAATCACGCGGTGATCGAATCGGAGGAGTGCGCAGTGACCTACACCATCACCGAGCCCTGTGTCGAC
Source organism: Rhodococcus ruber NBRC 15591 (assembly GCF_001894945.1). GTDB lineage: Bacteria > Actinomycetota > Actinomycetes > Mycobacteriales > Mycobacteriaceae > Rhodococcus > Rhodococcus ruber. Next base: position 7,509 of record NZ_BCXE01000004.1, on the reverse strand, counting down.
GTCCTCGACAAGGCCTGCATCGAAGAGTGTCCGGTGGACTGCATCTACGAGGGCGGCCGGATGATGTACATCAACCCGGAGGAATGCGTCGACTGCGGCGCGTGCGAGCCGGTCTGCCCCGTCGAGGCCATCTTCTTCGAGGACGACGTCCCCGAGGACCGCGCCGGCTACACCCAGATCAATGCCGACTTCTTCGTCGAGATCGGCTCGCCGGGCGGCGCTTCCAAGATCGGAAAGACCGAGTACGACCCGCCGTCGGTGAAGAGTCTGCCCGTACGGGCATGATCGCGGTCCGGGCGGACCGACCCGGCCGGGGTTCGGTGCTCCTCGGAGCCGCGGTGGCGGCCGCCTTCACGTTCGCCGTCGTCGGGTCCAACATTCCGGGGCCGATCCTCCCGTTGTACGAGGATCATCTGGGCCTGTCCCCGTTCGTGCTGGCCGCCCTGTTCGTGACGTACTTCGTCGCCCTGGTGTCGATGTTCCTGCTCGTGAGCCGGACCTCGCTCGGGCGGTTCGCGTGGGCCGTTCTGCCCGGGGCGCTCGTCGTCGGGCTGCTCGGCGACGTCGCCCTGTGGTCCGGGGCGGATACGGCCTGGCTGCTCTTCGTCGGTCGCGCGCTGACCGGAACATGTGTCGGGCTCGCAACGGGATCCGCCGCCACGCTGGCCGTGGCGGCGCGCGGTGACGCGGGCCGCACCCTCGCGGCGACCGGCGCGATCGCCGGCTCGTTCCTCGGTCTGGTCGCCGCGGCCACCGTCGCCCAGTTGCTTCCGGAACCCACCGTGCTCATATACCGGCTGCATGCCGTCTCGCTCGTGCTCTCGGGACTGCTGCTCGCCGCCGCGCTGTGGCGCAGCAGGCGCCGGCTCGCCGCCCTCCGGCACGACGAGCCCTCCCGGCCGCCCGGGCCTCTCCCGTCCCACCCGGACGTCGGGTCGTCCCGGAACGCGTTGCCCGCCTACGGATTGGGGGCGGCCGGGTGGACTGTCGGCGGCATCGCCGTCGGCGTGCTGCCGTCCGCGTTGCGGGACGGGATCGGATCCGAGTTGATGGTGATCGGCGTCCTCGCGGCCATCATCCTGCTCGTCACCGCCTGGCTGGGTCCCTACGTCGCCCGGGCCGCGGGCCGCGCCCCGGGGCCCGGCCTGTGCCTGCTCCTGCTCGCCGGCGGCGGCGTGCTCGTCGCCGCCGGGCTCCTCGCGCACACGTTGTGGCCGGTGCTGGCCGGCAGCTTCCTGTGGGGCATCGGCCAGGGGTTCGCCTACGCGCAGGGCCTCATCCTGCTCACCGCCGGGATGACGCCGGTGGAGCAGGGGAGGAGCACGTCGCTGTATGCATGCTCGTCGTACGGCTTCGCGGCGGTGATGATCCTGGTGGCCGGCGCGCTGTCGTCCGCGTGGGGCTACTCCTACGGATCCGCCGGTGCGGTAACGATTTTTGTGCTGTTCTGCGTGGCCGTCGCGGCAGCAGGGCGGGGGCGGTGGGCGCCGGCCGTCGCCGTGGCTCCCGTAGCCGTCCCCACCCGCCGATAATTCCTGCGCATGTTCGGATCGAACTCTGGACATTTCCCGCACGTGGCTCTACTGTGACGGGCATCACGACTAATGATGCATATCATTCGACCGGAAGGTGCACACATGTCTCGAGTCGACCGGAAAGTCCGGCGCCGCCTGCTCGGTGCCGCGAGCGCGTTCGGCGTCCTCTTCGCGGCCGCCTGCAGTTCCGGGGGGAACAGCACCGTCGCCGACGGTGATCTACCGGCCGAGATCAAGGTCGTCTCCGTGACCGACCAGACCGGCACCACGGCGTACGTCGGGAACAGTCAGCTCAGGGGCATCGAGCTCGCCATCCAGGAGATCAACGACCAGGAATATCTGGGCGATTCGAAGATCGTTCTGCAGAAGCGTGATTCGGCGAGCGACACGCAGACCGCCGTCAGTCAGGCCACGGAGGCGCTGACCGACAAGAGCGTCAGTGCCCTCCTCGGCCCGGTCCTCAGCGCCCACGCCGTCGCGATCGCCCCGCTCGTGGAGCGAGCCGGGCTGCCGACGATCTTCACCCAGTCCGGCAGCGAGGGCGTCGTCATCGGCGACTACACCTACCGCGCGACGGCGCCGATGGAGACCTACTTCGTCAAGGCGCTCGAGCGGCTGCAGCAGCAGGGCGTCGAGACCGTGAGCGTGCTCTACAACGCGGGCAACGTCACCCTCGCGGGACTCGGGGAGAAGACCATCCCCGAGGGCCAGGACAAGTACGGCTACCGGATCCTGTCGAGCACCTCCGTCCAGGCCACCACCCAGGACTTCGGCACCACCGCAACGAAGATCGCCGGCGAGAATCCCGACGCCGTGATCGTCCTGCTCGTCGGTGCCGGCAACTCCACCGCCATGTCGCAGCTGCGTCAGGCGGGCTACACCGGCCCCGTCGTCGGCAACCCGGCCGCCGGCGCGGGCAACCTCGCCCCCGCGGGAGCCGCGGGAGCCGGAATGTACTGGGCCACCGACTTCAGCTTCCACCAGAAGGACGAGACGTCCCAGCAGTTCGTCGAGGCGTACCGCGCCAAGTACAACGGGGAGAACCCGCTGAACTACGCCGCCGAGGGCTACGACGCGACCTGGATGCTCGCCCACGCCGCCAAGAACTCGGGCGGTGCGTCCCGCGACGACCTGCAGCGCGGTCTCGAGCAGGTCGTGGCCGAGGGCTTCGACGGCGCGCTCGGGCCGGTGCGCTTCGAAGGCAACGACATGCGCGTCGACGGCGTGCTCGTCGAATGGAACGGCACGGAAGAAGTGCTGCTCGACGGCCAGGAATCGACGGAATAGTGCGGACCTCACCGCACCCGTGCACCAAGGAGTTCGACGAATGACCGGAACATCGCACAGTCACCGGGGCAACCCGGCCGGAGGAAGGCAGGGGTCATGTCACAGCTGGTGATCGACGCACTCGTGCTCGGCTCCATCTACCTGCTCTTCTGCCTGGGAATGAGCATCTCCTGGGGAACGATCGACATCCTCAACTTCGCCCACGGCGGGATCTTCATGTTCTCCGCGTTCGTGGCCTCCCAGATCGTCTCCAACGTCGGGCTCGGGCTCGTCACCGTCTGCCTGATCTCCGTCGTGGTCGGCGCCGCGCTCTCCGCGGCCATCGACGTCTTCGCGTTCCAGCCGATCCTGCGCCGGGCCAAGAACCAGCGGACGGCCGAGCTGCAGATCCTCATCGGCGGTATCGGAATCGGCACCATCCCGGTGGCGATCGTGCAGTTCCGCACGCTGAGCGAGCCGTTCGGCTTCCTCGGCAGCTCGTACGAGACGTCGGTCTACACCCTCGGCGGCCTGCGACTGACGAGCACGGGACTCATCGTGCTCGGCTGCGCCCTGATCCTCACGCTGGCGATCTCCTTCTGGCTCAAGAACACCAGCCACGGCCTCGCCCTGCGGGCGATCGGCGTGGACTCGGAGACCGCCGAACTGATGGGCGTCAAGCGGCGCCAGCTGTCCCTGCTCACCATGGCGGTGTCGGGCGGCCTCGCCGGTCTCGCCGGTGCCTTGCTCACCTACAACCTCGGCGCCATCACGGCCGAGAGCGGTGAAACCCTGCTCATCAAGGCATTCGCCATCATCATCCTCGGCGGCGTGGGCAGCACCGGCGGCGCCGCCCTCGGCGCCATGGTGCTCGCGTTCTCCGAGGTCCTGGTGCTCCGCTACACCGGGGGCGGCTGGGTCGACGCCGTCGGCTTCGGCCTCATCCTCGTGGTTCTGCTGCTGCGGCCGCAGGGCATCTTCGGAAGGAAGGAGGTGCGACGGGTATGAGCGACTTCTACTTCTCCAACATCGTCCTCATCCAGAGCACGTTCACGGTCCTGCTGCTCGCGCTGAGCATCCAGATCCAGTTCCGGATGGGAGTGTTCTCCTTCGCCGGCGCCGCGTTCTACGGCATGGGCTCCTACGGCACCGCGATCTTCGTGCTGCACTACGGGTTCGACGCGATCTCCGCGACCGCCGCCATCGTCGCGATCTGCGCGGTCACCGGATACCTGCTCTCGCTGATCCTGCAACGTCTCACCGGCTTGTACCTGGCCATGGCCACCGTCGCGTTCGTCATGATCGTCACCGTCGTCGCCCACAACGGCGGTGAACTCACCGGTGGCTCGGTCGGCCTGTTCGGCGTGCTCACCACCCCGGAGATCTCCGTTCCGCACCTGGCCGTCGTCTGCGCCGTCGTCGTCGCAGCGATGATCTTCAGCGAGCGCGGCAGCATGGGCCGGCGCATCGAGGCGGTCCGCGAAGACCCGGAACTCGCCTCGGCCATGGGCATCAACGTCGCCCGCTACCGCCGGATGTCCTTCGTGATCAGCGGTGTGCTCGGCGCGCTCGGTGGCGCCCTGAACATCCTGATGATGACGGCCATCGCCCCGGAGAACATCGGCTTCCCGCTGATCGTGCTCGCGCTGACGATCATCATCGTCGGTGGCTCCCGGTCCTGGCTCGGCGTGCTCATCGGTGCCCTCATCTTCACCTGGCTGCCGGTGATGCTCGAGCAGGTGGGCACCTACCAGAGCATCGTCTACGGCATCATCGTCGCCATCGCCGCGATCTTCATGCCCGGCGGCATCACCGGCGTCGTCACCGACCTGTACCGTCGCCGCGCTGCCCGCCGCGACAGCGCGGCGCTCGAGGACGAGGCCGAAGCGGAACGTCGCGCCGACGCCGCCGACGACGAGGCCGCCGCCGAACTCGGTGCCGAACTCGCGGGCACCGGCGCCCACTCCGCCCCGACAGGAGAATCGCGATGACCACCGAAGCCGTTCCCCACGAGGGCGTTCCCGGCCGGCGGGTTCCGGACCAGGTGCTGCGGGTCGAGGACCTCGCGGTCCACTTCGGCGGCATCAAGGCCGTCGACGGCATCACCCTCGGTCTCGAGCGCGGTCTGATCTCCGGAATCCTCGGGCCCAACGGTTCGGGCAAGAGCACCCTGCTCGGCGCCGTCACCCGGCTCACGCCCCTGACCCGTGGATCGATGTACTTCGAGGACCGCGACTTCTCCGGCGTCCGGCCCGAGCAGGTGGCCCGGCTCGGCATCGGACGCACCTTCCAGACGGTCCGCCTCCTCGACGATCTCACCGTGCACGAGAACGTCCAGCTCGGGCACGACCTGATCGCGGGACCGCGACGGTGGTGGCGACGGGTCGACAGTACCGAGCGCGACGCCGCCGAGGCGGCCGTGCACACCGCGCTCGAACGCACCGGACTCGACGGCAAGGAGAAGCTGCGTCCGGGTCAGCTCTCGTACGGCCTGCAGCGCCGGGTCGAGATCGCCCGCGCGATCGTGATGTCGCCGAAGCTGCTGCTGCTCGACGAACCCACCGCCGGCATGAATCGCTTCGAACGCGAGGAGATCGGCCGGTTGATGTCCGACCTGCGTGCGGAAGGACTCACCCAGCTGATCGTCGAACACGACGTGCAGATGATGGTGGACGTCTGCGATCACCTGTTCGCCATGAACTCCGGACAGCTCATCGCCTCCGGTGCCCCCGCCGACGTGGTGCGCGATCCGGCGGTGCGCGAGGCCTACCTCGGAAAGCAGGACAACGATGATCGAGATTCGTGATCTGCACGTCGATTACGGCAAGGTCAGTGCGGTACGCGGGGTGTCCGTCACCGCGCGGCCGGGACGGGTGACGCTCGTCCTCGGTGCCAACGGCGCCGGCAAGACCACCACGCTGCGCACCGTCGCAGGCCTGACCACGCCCACCTCCGGCGACGTCCTCGTCGACGGGGAGTCGATCAAGGGATGGCCCGCCCACCGGATCCTCAAGCGCGGCATCTCGCTGGTGCCCGAGGGACGCAAGGTGTTCGGTTCGCTCACCGTGTACGAGAACCTCAAGATCGGCGGCCTGGTGGCGTCGAAGAAGGCCCGCGAGGAGTCGATGCGGACCGTGTTCGAGATGTTCCCCATCCTGGAGGAACGGCAGTCCGGCCCCGCCGGCCTGCTCAGCGGCGGCGAGCAGCAGATGCTCGCCTTCGGCCGCAGCCTCATGTCGCAGCCCGACTACATCCTCATGGACGAGCCGTCCATGGGGTTGGCCCCCGCCGTGGTCGACCGCGTCATGGCCAGCGTGCGCACCATCGCGGACCGTGGCATCGGCGTCCTCATGGTCGAGCAGAACGCCGAGGCCGGCATGCGGATCGCGGACGACGTCGTCGTCGTCAACCGCGGTGAATCGGTGTACTCCGGGCCGGTCGACGAGGCGCGCAACCACTCGTCGGTGGTGCTGGCCTTCCTCGGTGAAGCCGCGCTGACCGGAACCGACAACTGAACCGAGAACGGAAGAGAATGAAGAACACACGTATTGCCGTCGCCGCGTTCGCCGGTGTCGCCGGTCTCGCCCTGACCACCGCGTGCGGGTCGGGCGGCGGCGGGACCGTCGGGTCCGGCGAGATGCCCGCCGAGATCAAGGTCGTCTCGGTGACCGACAAGACCGGTCTGACCGCCTTCGGTGGCCTGCCCCAGTTCCGGGGCATCGAACTCGCCGTCGAACAGGTCAACAGCAGTGGGTTCCTCGGTGAGTCGAAGCTCGTGCTCGAGAGCCGGGACGCGGCCAGCGACACGCAGACCGCCGTGAGCCAGGCGACGGAGGCGACGGCGGACCGGTCGGTCAGCGCGCTGCTCGGCGGCATCTCCAGCGCTCAGGCCATCGCGATCTCCCCGATCGTGGACCGGGCGAAGCTGCCGACCGTCTACACGCAGTCCGCCAGCGACGGTGTGCTCGGCGGCGACTACACCTTCCGGGCGACGCCGCCGCAGACCACGCACATCGGCACCTCCCTGGCTCACCTCGAGGACCTCGGGGCCGAGCGGGTCAGCGTGCTGTTCAACGCCGCCAACCCGGCGCTGGCGGAGATGGCGGAGAAGAACCTTCCGGAGGGGCAGTCCGAGCACGGTTACGAGATCGTCTCGACCACGTCCGTGCAGAACACCACCCAGGACTTCGCGTCGTCGGCGACGAAGATCGCCGGGGAGCGGCCCGACGCGGTGGCGATGCTGCTCACCGGCGCCCAGAACGCCACGGCCATGCGGCAGTTGCGTCAGGCCGGGTACACGGGACCGGTGCTGGGCCAGACCGGCGCCGGCGCGAAGAACCTCGTCCCGGCGGGGGCGGACGGGGCGGGCATGTTCTGGACCGCCAACTTCACCCTCGACCAGCCGGCAGCGTCGTCCCAGAAGTTCGTCGCGGCGTACCGGGCGAAGTACAACGAGGACCCGCTGAACTACGCGGCCGAGGGGTACGATGCCGCCTGGCTGCTGGCCCGGGCGATCAAGGCGTCCGGCGGCGCGTCCCGCGAGGACATCCAGCGCGGCCTCGAGCAGGTCACCGCGGAGGGCTTCGACGGTGCGCAGGGCGAGATCACGTTCGAGGGCCACGACATGCGGACCCCGGGTGTGCTCGTCGAATGGGACGGCAGCCGTGAGGTGCTCGTGTCGACGCCGTCGGCCTGACTCTTTTCTTGT
>NZ_BCXE01000003.1 GCF_001894945.1 Rhodococcus ruber NBRC 15591 | reverse complement strand
GAATGCGGGGCACGAATACGAGACGGGGCCCGGGGAGAGATCCCCGGGCCCCGTCTCGTTCGGTCAGCGTCCCTGCCAGACCGGTTCGCGCTTCTCCTTGAACGCCAGTGCGCCTTCCTTCGCGTCGGCGGAGGAACGCACCGGTTCGTAGATCTCGCGCATGCGCTCGAACTCCTCGTCGTTGGACCAGTCCCGGGCCTGCGCGATGATCTGCTTGGTGGCGCGCACCGCGAGCGGGCCGTTCTTCGCGATCGCCTTCGCCAGCGCGACGGCCTCGGCCAGCGCCTGCCCCTCGGGGACGAGCCGGTTGAGCAGCTTCGCCTCGTACGCCGTGTGCGCCGTGAAGTACTCGCCGGTGAGGCTCCATTCGACGGCGAGCTGATGGGGAACCTTGCGCGGCAACCGCAGCAGACCGCCACCCCCGGCGAGCAGGCCGCGCTTGACCTCCGGCAGGCCGAAGACGGCGGTCTCCGATGCGACGACGAGGTCGCACGCGAGCACGATCTCGAAACCGCCTGCGACGGCGTGCCCTTCGACCGCCGCAACGATCGGCTTGTCGGAGGATTTCTCGGTGATGCCCGCAAAGCCGCGACCTTCGACCGAAGGGCGTTCGCCGGCGAGGAAGGCCTTCAGGTCCATGCCGGTGCAGAAGGTCTTCCCGGCACCGGTGACGACGCCGGCGACGAGATCGTCGCGGGCGTCGAGTTCCTCGAGGGCGGCAGCGATCGCGACGGCGGTCTCGGTGTTGATCGCATTGCGCACCTCGGGCCGGTTGATCGTGATGATCTGCACGCCGTCGGACTGTTCGACGTGTACGGGGGTGTCCATGTCTGTCTCCTATCGGGGCTGCATGCGGATCGCACCGTCGATGCGGATCGTCTCGCCGTTGATCATCGCGTTGTCCACGATCGACAGGGCGAGCTTCGCGTACTCGTCGGGCTGCCCGAGCCGGGCGGGGTGCGGGGTCTGGGCGGCGAGACCGTCGCGGATCTCCTGCGAGAACCGGGACAGGATCGGCGTGTCGAAGGTTCCGGGGGCGATGCTGTTGACCCGCAACAGCTTCCGCGAGAGGTCACGGGCGGCGACGAGCGTCATGCCGACGACTCCGGCCTTGGCGGAGGCGTAGGGGATCTGGCCGATCTGACCCTCCCAGGCTGCGACCGACGCGGTGAGGACGACGACGCCGCGTTCGCCGTCGACGGGTTCGTTGTTCACCATCCGGGCCGCCGACAGGCGCAGCACGTTGAACGAGCCGATCAGGTTGATCCGGATCAGGTTCTCGTACATGTCGAGCGAGCCGGGGGTGCCGTCCTTCTCGACGACGCGGACGGTGCCGCCGCGGCCGGCGCAGTGCACGACGGCGCGGAGGGGAGCACGTTCCTCGGCCGCGTCGAGCGCGCGGTTCACCGCGTCGGGATCGGTGACGTCGGCCGGGGCGAACACGGCGAGCTCACCGAGTTCCTTGGCGACGACCTCCCCGTCCGAGGTGGGCAGGTCGAGGATCACCGTCGGCACGCCGAGGCCGACGAAGCGCTTGACGGTGGCCAGGCCGAGGCCGGAGGCCCCGCCGGTGACGACCGCCGATCCGTTGGTCATGTCCATGACTTCTCCTGTCTGCAAAAGGAATTCAGAGTCGTTCCACGATCGTCGCGTTGGCCATGCCGCCGGCCTCGCACATGGTCTGCAGGCCGTAGCGGCCGCCGGTGCGTTCGAGGTGGCTGATCAGCGTGGTCGCCAGCCGGGCCCCGGACGCGCCCAGCGGGTGCCCGAGGGCGACGGCGCCGCCCACCGGGTTCAGGACGTCGTCGGACGCACCGATCTCGCGCTGCCAGGCGAGGGGGACGGACGCGAACGCCTCGTTGACCTCGAAGGCGGCGATGTCTGCGACCGACAGGCCGGCCCGCGCGAGGACCTTCTCGGTGGCGGGAATGGGGCCGGTGAGCATGAGGGTGGGATCGTCACCCACGACGGCGGAGGCCACGATCGCGGCCCGGGGGCGCAGACCGAGGGCGGCGGCTTTCGCCTCGGACATGATCAGCAGGGCGGACGCGCCGTCGGAGATCTGCGAGGAGTTGCCTGCGGTGACCTTCCAATCCAGGTCGGGGAAGCGCTCACGCCAGGTGTCGGTGCCGAAGGCCGCGGGCAGTCCGGCGAGGCGCTCGGCGGTGGTGCCCTCACGGATGGTCTCGTCGGCGGTGACCACCCCGGTGGGGGTCGTGACGGGGACGATCTCGCCGTCGAACCATCCGGCGGCACGGGCGTGTGCGGCGCGCTCGTGCGAGCGGGCCGAGTACTCGTCCAGCTCGGCCCGGCTCAGGGCCCACTTCTGCGCGACGAGTTCCGCCGCGATGCCCTGCGGGACGAGATCGGGGAAGCGCTTGCGGACGGCGGGGCCGTGCGGGTCCTTGCCCATCGCCGCCGATCCCATGGGGACCCGGCTCATCGATTCGACGCCGCCGGCGACGACGATGTCGTACGCCCCGGCGGCGATGCCCTGGACCGCGAAGTCGATCGCCTGCTGGCCGGAGCCGCACTTGCGTTCGACGGTCACCGACGGCACGTGGGTGGGAAATCCGGCCGCGAGCAGGGCCTGCCGGCCCGGGGTGGCGGACTGTTCGCCGGACTGGTTGACGCAGCCGATGACGACGTCGTCGATCAGCCCGGGGTCGAGGTCGTTGCGGGCGACCAGTCCGGCAAGGACTTGGCCGAGCAGATCGCTGGGGTGCACGCCGGCCAGAGCGCCCTGCGCTCTGCCCCGGCCGACGGGGGACCGGACGGCATCGACGATGACGGCGCGGGTCATGGGCTCTCCTCCACTCGCGGGACTAATTCATGATGATGGTTACTATAGACCACGACCCTACGCCCGATATGGCGTGCATCACACCGAGGGTCACCGGTAGGTGGACCAGGTGGGCAGGCTTTCGGGGAAGTCGGCGCGCTGGGGGTGGGTGCCGGGCCACTGGATGCGTTCGGTCGTACACAGTCCTGCGTTCATCTTCTCGAACGGCACGGCGTACATGAACCGCAGGCTCCGTCGCCGGAACAGCCATCGGTCACGGTCGCGGACGTACTCGTCGGAGTACCGGTACGCAGCCATCACGAGCGTGCCGTCGAGTGCGAGTTCGGCTCTGCCCGTGAGCAATCCGCGAGCAGTGTCACCGTCGACGCAGATCTGGTCGCTGAGCGGGGAGTGCAGGGTCAGGCTGTACCTGTCCATGGCGGCGACGTAGAACTCGCGGATCTCCTCGTGCCCGTGGGCGACGGAGCCGGCCCGTTCGAATTCGCCGTCCTCGGTGAACAGCGACAGCAGCGTCTCGATGTCGTGATCGTCCACCGCGATGGCGTAGGCGGCGACGAGGTCCTGGATGCGGGCGCGGTCCTCGAGTCGGGTGAGGCGGCGAGCCAGCTCCTCGAGGGTGCCGGGACGCGGATCGACGGTCGTCATGTGACCTCCCTGAATAATGATAACGATTGTGATGTATTACACATCATGACGTGCAGTCGGGGAAGGGTGACGCTCCGGCGGTGCCGCACGACACGAGAGAAGTGCGGGGCAACCCGTTGCCTCTTAATCATTATCATGGTTAGTATGTGAGTCATCGAACTGAGTGACCTTGACCACACCTGGCGGGCGCTTTAGGTTAATGATGAACACAGAAAGGTGGGGACATGGCGAAAGCGCACGTCGACGACGAGCTCCGGGACATCCGTGCGGCCGCGGCGACCGTAGCCCGGGAGCGCTACGCACCGAAGGCTGCGCAGTGGGATCTCGAACGCACCGCCTTCCCGCACGACGAGCGCCGCTTCCTCGGCGAACTGGGGTACCTCGGCATCTCGTTGCCGGAGGAGTACGGAGGCTCCGGCGCCCCGCTGTCCCACGCCCTGGCGGTGATCGAGGAGTTCGCGAAGGTCTGCCGGCCGGCGGCCTTCCAGATCTTCGAATCCAACACCGGGCCGGCTCAGGCCATAGCCCGACTCGGCACGGAACACCAGAAGAAGACGTTCCTGCCGCAGATCGTCGCGGGGGAGAAGACCATGGCGGTCGCGATCTCCGAGCCCGACGCCGGCTCCGCCGCCACCGACATGACGACCAAGGCCGTGCGCACCGACGAGGGTGTCGTGCTCAACGGCATGAAGCGGTGGATTTCCAACGGTAGCGAGGCCGACGTCTACCTCACCTACTGCCGCATGGGCGACGCCCCCGGCGCCAAGGGCATCGGAGCAGTCCTCGTCGAGGCCGACCGGCCCGGCATCAGCTACGGCGCGCGCGAGAAGCTCATGGGCTTCCGGGGCATCCCGTCGGCCGACATCTTCTACGACGACGTGGTCGTCCCGGAGGAGAACATCGTCGCGGAGGCCGGTGGCTTCCGGAAGTTGTTCGGGGCGTTCACCATCGAGCGCCTGGGCAACACGACCATGAGCCTGGCCATCGGACAGGAGGCGCTCGACCGCACCCTCACCTACGTGCAGGAGCGCCACCAGTTCGGCAAGCCGCTCGTGGAGTTCCAGTCCGTCCAGATGACCCTCGCCGACATGGTCCTGCAGGTCGAGGCCGCCCGTCTGCTCCGCGACCGCGCCGTCGCCAACATCACCGACGGCCTGCCCGACCCGCTCGAGGTCTCCCTCGCCAAGTGCACCGCCAACGAAATGGCCAAGCGCGTCACCGACCTGGCCATCCAGCTGCACGGCGGCAACGGGTACACCGAGGAGTTCGGAATCGAGCGGCTGCACCGCGATTCGCACGGGTGGGCGCTGGCCGGCGGCACACCGACCATGCAGCGCACCCGGATCGTCTCCGAGCTCCTCGGCCGCACGTTCGATCAGCGCGCCTGACATTGCAATCAACGAAGAACTTATCGAGAACGAGGTGAACGAAATGCTGGGTCGTTACGAGGGACGTATCGCCGCGATCATCGGCGGCGGTTCGGGCATGGGCCGCGCGATCAGTCATCGCATCGCCCAGGAGGGCGGTCACGTGTACGTCGCCGACCTGTCCGAGGACGGGGCGGTCGCCGTCGCCGAGGAGATCCGGGCCGAGGGTGGTCAGGCCACTCCGATGCGGGTGGACGCGACGAACACCGCCGATCTCCGCTCGCTGTTCGGCAAGATCGACGCCGACCACGGCGTCCTGCACGCACTGCACGCCCAGGTCGGCATGCCCGGCCCCGGCGGCCTCGACGTGGACGACGCGCAGTGGGAGAAGAACATCGCGGTCAACGTCAAGAGCGCGTACTACTCCACGACGCTCGGGTTCGAGCTGCTGAAGAAGGCCGAAGGCAAGGGGTCGGTGACGCTCACGTCGTCGACGTCGGCGCTCATCGGTTCGCCCTTCAGCCCGATCTACTCGATGACGAAGGGCTCGCTCGTCCCGTTCGGCCGCTCCCTCGCCCTGCTCGGCGCGAAGGACGGCATCCGGGTCAACGTCATCTGCCCGGGACAGGTCGTCACCCCGATGCTCTCGCAGTTCTTCGGCCGCGAGCCCGGCGCCGACGTCTCGGCTCTGACCAAGGACTTCGTCGCCACCATCCCGCTGGGCCGGGGCGCGCAGCCGGAGGAGATCGCCTCGGTGATCGCCTTCCTCAACAGTGACGATGCCAGCTACATCACCGGCGTGACCATTCCGGTCGACGGCGGACTCACCGCTCAGTAACGACCACTTCGACCGGGAGGACAGGACCATGGTTCAGGTCGGCTTGCTGCTCAGCGACGTTCCGAAGTCGGTGAGCCCCGCACAGCAGTTCAAGGATGTACTGCGCATCGTCGATGCGGCGCAGGAGAACGGCTTCACATACATCGCGATCGGTCAGCACTTCCTCTACGGGGAACTGCGGTGGCTGCAGCCCGTGCCGCTGCTCGCCCGCCTCGCCGCGCACGTCGAGCCGAACGTCAAGCTCGTCACCCAGATCATGATCGCGCCGCTGTACCACCCGGTGATGCTGGCCGAGGAGATCGCCACGCTCGACGTGGTCACCGAGGGCCGGTTGATCTTCGGTGCCGGGCTCGGCTACCGGCCCGAGGAATTCGACTACCTCGGCATCCCGTTCAAGCAGCGCGCCGGGCGGTTCGACGAGTCGCTGCAGATCATGAAGAAGCTGTGGACGGAGGAAGAGGTCACCTTCCACGGCAAGTACTTCCAGCTCGAGGGCGTCAAGCCGCACCTGTTCCCGGTGCAGGATCCGCACCCGCCGATCTGGATCGGTGCGCACGCGATGGGCGGTGTCCGCCGTGCCGGCAAGTACGGTGACGCCTACGCGACACCGCCGGAAACCCCGAAAGAGGAAGTGCTCGAACGCTTCCGGGTCGTCCGTGATCTCTTCGCCGAACGCGGCAAGGAATTCGGTCCCCAGCCGCTGCGCCGCAACGTGCTCGTCGCCGACACCCGCGAGCAGGCGATGCAGGAATACGCCCGGGTGGCGCAGGGCCGTTACCTCACCTACGCGAACAAGGGCCTCGACGTCATGAAGGGCACCGACCTCGAGAACGAGTTCGCGAAGGCGGTGTCGAGCCACGCCGTCGTCGGTGACCCCGAGCAGGTCGTCGCGCAGCTGACCGACCTGGTGACCACCATGCCGGTCGACCCGCTGCTGATGCGTCCGCAGTGGCCGACGATGGACGCGGACGAGACCATCGCGGCCATCGCCCGGCTCGGCAAGGAAATCGTTCCGTCGATCACCGCGATCCCCGCGAACCGGGAGTTGTCCTGATGCAGACCTACACCGACCTGAAACCGACCTTCACCGATCCGGAGGACTGGACGCTGAACCACGTGCTGCGCACGTACGCTGCGTCCCAGCCGGATTCGGAGTTCCTCGTCACACCGGAGGAGAACCGGCGCTTCACCTACGCCGAGATGCTCTCCTCCGCCGAGCGGATCGCGAGCACCTGGTACCGTACCGGTGCGCAGCAGGGCGAGCGCGTCGTCATCATGGCGCAGAACTCGTCCGAGCTCGTGCGCTCCTGGTTCGCCACGGCCGTCGGCGCGCTCGTCGAGGTGCCGATCAACACCAACTACGAGGGCGAGTTCCTCCGTCACCAGGTGGTGACCGTCGAGCCGCGGTGGGCGGTGATCGACGACACCTACGCCGAACGCTTCGTGACGATCGCCGAGCATGCGCGCGGCATCGAGAAGTTCTGGGTGATCGACTCGGGCACCGGAAACCGGGACCGCGCAGTCGACCTGCTGCGCGCCCACGGGTGGGACGCCGAAGCGTGGGAGACGCTGGAATCGGGCGAGGTGCAGGAGCTTCCGCAGGCCCGGCCCCAGGATCTCGGGGCGATCTTCTTCACCTCCGGGACCACCGGCCCGTCCAAGGGCGTGGCCATGCCGAACTCGCAGTTGTACTTCTTCGCGCAGGAGGTGGTGTGCTTCACCCGGCTCACCCGGGAGGACACCTACCTCACCACCACCCCGCTGTTCCACGGCAACGCCCAGTTCATGGCGGTCTATCCCGCACTGGTGGCCGGCGCGCGGGCCGTGGTGCGACCGAAGTTCAGCGCGAGCCGCTGGATCGACCACGTGCGCGACGACGACGTCACCGTCACCAACTTCGTCGGGGTCATGATGGACTTCGCGTGGAAGCAGCCGCCGCGCGAGAACGACCTGGACAACCGCCTGCGCTGCGTGTACGCGGCGCCCACGGCGTCCTCGATCGTCGACGAGTTCAAGAAGCGCTACGGCATCGAGGCGTTCGTCGACGCGTTCGGGCTGACGGAGACCTGCGCACCGATCGTCGCGCCCTACGGGGTGCCCCGCCCGCCCGGCGCGGCGGGACTCGCCGCCTCGGAGTGGTTCGACATCCGCCTGGTCGATCCGGAGACGGACCGCGAGGTCGAGGTCGGGCAGGTCGGCGAGCTGGTCGTGCGTCCGGTGCAGCCGTGGACGTGCAGCATGGGGTACTACAACATGCCGGAGAAGACGCTCGAGGCGTGGCGCAACCTGTGGTTCCACACCGGCGACGCCCTCAAGAAGGACGAGGACGGCTGGTTCTACTTCGTCGACCGCTACAAGGACGCGTTGCGCCGGCGGGGCGAGAACATCAGCTCCTACGAGATCGAGCAGGCGGTCCTCGGTCACCCGGCCGTCGTCGAGTGTGCGGTGATCGGTGTCCCCGCCGACGTCGAGGGCGGTGAGGACGAGGTCCTCGCGACGGTGGTGGGCACCGGTGACGTCGGCCCGGAGGAGATCCTGGCCTGGTGCGACGGCCGGATTCCGGCCTTCGCGATCCCGCGCTACCTTCGATTCGTCGGCGAACTGCCGAAGACGCCGTCGGAGAAGGTCCGCAAGGCGGTCCTGCGCGAGGAGGGCATCACCCCCGACACCTACGACCGCACCGCGGTCTCCGACAGCGACCGCACCGCGGTTCCTGCGGTCTGACGGCAGGAAAGGCAACCGAGATGGACTACAGCAAGAACGAGACGCACGAGGAGATCCGGCGGGGGATCCTCGATCTGTGCAAGCGGTTCCCCGACGAGTACTGGGCCGAGCACGACGAGTCCCACGAGTTCCCGTGGGAGTTCTACAACGCCATGGCCGAGGGCGGCTGGATGGGTCTGACCGTCCCGGAGGAGTACGGCGGCGGCGGTCTCGGCGTCACCGAGGCCGCGATCGTCGAGCGGGAGATCGCCGCGTCCGGCGCCGGCATGGGCGGGTGCAGCGCGGTACACATCGGCATCTTCGGGTTCGAGCCGATCATCCACCACGGTTCCGAGGAGATGAAGCGCAAGTACCTGCCGCGCGTCGTCACCGGTGAGCTGCACACGTCGTTCGCCGTCACCGAGCCGGACGCCGGCACGGACACCACCAACATCCGCACCTTCGCCAAGAAGGTCGACGGCGGCTGGCTGGTGTCCGGCAAGAAGGTGTGGATCACCAAGGCGCAGGAGGCCGAGCGCATGCTCCTGCTGTGCCGCACCAGCCCCCGCGACGAGAACGCCAAGCGCACCGCCGGCATGACGCTGATGTTCGCCGAGATGGACCGCAGCAAGGTGCAGATCCGGCCGATCCCCAAGATGGGCCGCAACGCCGTCGACACCAACGAACTGTTCATCGACGAGCTGTTCGTCGCCGACGAGGACGTCGTCGGCGAGGTCGGGCACGGCTTCCGCACGATCCTCGGCGGCCTCAACGCCGAGCGGGTCATCTCCGCGAACGCCGCGCTCGGCATCGGTGAGGCGGCGCTGCGCCGCGGCGTCGACTACGCCAAGCAGCGCGAGGTCTTCGGCCGTCCCATCGGGCAGAATCAGGGCATCGCGTTCCAGCTCGCCGAGGCGCGCATCCGGCTCGACGCCGCCGAGGCGGTCCTGGACAAGGCGACGTGGATGGTCGATCAGGGACTGCCGTGCGGCCGCGAGGCGAACGCGGCGAAGTTCCTGTGCGCCGAGGCCGGCTTCTACGCCGCGGACGTGGCTCTGCAGACCCACGGCGGCTTCGGGTACGGCAAGGAGTTCCACGTCGAGCGGTACTTCCGCGAGGCCCGCCTCATGCGGATCGCGCCGATCAGCCAGGAGATGGTCCTCAACTACACGGCCGAGCACGTGCTGGGCCTGCCGCGAAGCTACTAGGAGGGCGACGTGCAGCCGTATCGTTCGATCCTGTTCGTCCCGGGGCACCGCCCGAAGTGGGTGGACAAGGCGATCGCCGCCGGCGCCGACTGCGTGGTGCTCGACCTCGAGGATTCGGTGCCCGCCGCGGAGAAGGCGGCGGCCCGCGCGACCGTGGCCGAATCCATCGCCCGCGTGCGTGAAACGAACCGGGAAGTCGGGTTGTTCGTGCGGGTCAACCCGCTCGCGACCCGGCTGACCGGCGCCGATCTCGAGGCGGTCGTGGTGCCCGGGCTGACCGGAATCTTCGCCCCGAAGATCGAGCAGGCCACCGACGTCCTGCGCTACGACGCCCTGCTCGACCACTTCGAGATGCGAAACGGCGTCGACGGGCTCGAGTACATCGTCCCGGTCGAGACGGTGCGCGCCATCCACAACTGCCTCGAGGTGGCCACCGCATCGCCGCGCGTCGGTGCGATGATCGGTCCGTCCGCCGAGCACGCCGACATCGCCCGCGAGGTCGGCTACGAGTGGACCCCGGAGGGGCAGGAGACGCTCTACCTGCGCAGCCGGGTGCTGCTCGCCTGCCGGGAGGCCGGCATCCACGCCCTGACCGGTCTGTGGGAGGATCTCGAGAACCTGGACGGGCTTCGCGACTTCGCGGTGCGCGGCCGCCGGCTCGGGTTCCGCGGGATGATTGCGATCCACCCCTCCCACGTGGCCACCGTCAACGACGTGTTCAGCCCGTCGGAGCAGGACCTCGAGTTCTACCGCGGGCTCGCCGAAGCCTACGAGAAGGCGGAGGCGGAGGGCGTCGGTGCGCTGCGGTATCGCGGCCTGCACATCGACAAGGCCCACTACGACAAGGCAATTCAATGGCTCGAGCGAGCCGAGGCGATCCTACGGAGAGGTGAACGGTGATGCGCGGTCTGTACTTCGAGGAGTTCGAGGTCGGGAAGCACTACAAGCACTCGATGACCCGCACCGTCACCGAGATGGACAACGTGATGTTCACCTCGCTGACGATGAACATCCAGCCGCTGCACCTCGACGAGGAATTCTGCAAGACGACGATCCACAAGCAGCGGGTGGTGAACAGCCTGTTCACCGTCGCGCTGATCGGTGCGTTCCACGTTCCCGAGCTGACCATGGGGACCACCCTCGGGAACCTCGGCTACGACAAGGTCAAGTTCCCGAATCCGGTCTTCCACGGCGACACCCTGCGTGCGGAGACCACCATCCTGAAGAAGCGTGAATCCGAGAGCCGCACCGACAGCGGCATCGTGTGGTTCGAACACCGCGGCTTCAACCAGCGCGACGAACTGGTCTGCCTGCTCGAGCGCGTCGGCCTGATGGCCAAGCGCCCCACCACCGAGGAAGGTGCCTGAGATGACTGCAGCGCCCGAAACCGAATTCCCCTTGAAGGACTGGGTTCCCGAGACCCGGACCCTGCTGATCGGCGACCGGGAGGTCGAGCCGGCCGGTGACACGTGGGACGTCTACAACCCGGCCACCGAAGAGGTCATCGCCACCGTCGGCGGCGCCTCCACCGACCAGGTCGACGACGCCGTCGCCGCGGCCCGCGCCGCCTTCCCGGCCTGGTCGGCCCTGAGCGGCGAGGAACGCTCCCGCCACATCCACCGCTTCGCCGACGTGCTCGAGAAGGCCGCCGACCGGCTGCTGCCCTCGATCGTCAACGAGGTCGGTACCCCGGTCTCGCTCGCCGAGTACCTGCAGGTCAAGATGGCCGTCGACGAGCACCTCCGGTGGGCGGCCGAAGCGGCGAAGACCGACCGCACCGTCCACCTCGGCGAGTACGACAAGCCGGTGCCGACGATGAGCGACGTCGTGTACGAGCCGGTGGGTGTCGTCGCGGCGATCACCGGCTACAACTACCCGCTGAACCTGGCCATCTTCAAGTTCGGCGCCGCGCTCGCCGCCGGCTGCACCGTGGTGCTGCTGCCGTCCCCGCGCACCCCGCTGACCACCCTCTTCCTGGGCGATCTGATCCGCGAGGCCGGCCTGCCGCCGGGCGTGATGAACGTCGTCATCGGCGGCGCCGACGTCGGGCAGCGGCTGTCCTCGCATCCCGGCGTGGACCGGGTGTCCTTCACCGGATCCGACGGTGTGGGCGCGAAGATCATGGAGCAGGCCGCCGCGAACCTGGCCGGGGTGACCCTCGAGCTCGGCGGCAAGTCGCCGAACATCGTGCTGCCCGGTGTGGACGTGCAGAAGATCGCCGTCGAGATGCACCTGCGCTGGTCCCGCAACGGCGGGCAGGGCTGCGCGGCCCTCGCCCGGCTGCTGGTGCACGACTCGGTCTACGACGATTTCCTCGAGGCCGGCGCGTCGGCTTTCGACCAGATGGTCGTCGGCGACCCCTGGGACCGTGCGACGAACATCGGCCCGATGATCCGGCCCGACCACCAGAACCGCGTGCAGGGCTTCATCGACAGTGCGGCGGCCGAGGGCGGCAGGAAGCTGCTCGAGGTGACCAAGCCGGTGCCGGAGAAGGGCTGGTTCGTCAATCCGGTTCTGCTCGGCAATCTTCCGCACAACGCGCGTGCGGTGCAGGAGGAGATCTTCGGCCCCGTCGCGGTGATCCTGCCGTTCAAGGACACCGAGGAGGCCATCCGCCTCGCCAACGACACCCCCTTCGGTCTCGCCGCGAACGTCTGGTGCGACGACCCGGTCGAGGCGCGCCGCGTGGCCGAGAAGATCCGGGCCGGAACGGTGTGGATCAACGGCGGTGGCGCCATGCGTCCGGACGCGCCGTTCGGCGGCTACGGGCGCTCGGGCGTCGGCCGTGAACTCGGCGAGTGGGGGATGCGCGAATACCTCGAGGTCAAGCACATCCAGTGGCGGATCTGATTCGCCGACAGGGTATTCGGCACCATCGCATTCGGCCGGGCCGAATCGGACGACAAAGCTAGGAGAGACGACGATGAACGCATCCGCTGCGGGCCCGCTCGCGGGCGTCAAGGTGCTCGAACTGGGCACCATGTATGCCGCCCCCACCGCGGGGCGCATGCTCCGCGACTTCGGTGCCGAGGTGGTCAAGGTCGAGGATCCGACGACCGGCGACTTCGCGCGCCAGTGGGTTCCGCAGAAGGAGGGGCTGTCGCTGGGCTTCTCCCGGCTCAACGCCGGGAAGAAGTCCCTCGGCATCGACCTGCGTTCGCCGGAAGGCCGCGACCTGGTGCGCCGGCTCGCGGCCGAGGTCGACGTCGTCGTCGAGTCGTTCCGTCCCGGCCGGCTCGAGGAGTGGGGCCTGGGCTACGACGTGCTGAGCGCGGACAACCCGGGATTGGTGCTGGCCCGGGTGTCCGGGTTCGGGCAGACCGGGCCCAATCGGAGCCTGCCGGGCTTCGGCACCGTCGCCGAGACGGCCAGCGGTTTCGCCCACGTCAACGGCTGGCCGGACTCGCCGCCGACCTCCCCGCCGTTCGGGTTCGCCGATTCCATCGCCGGGCTGTCCGCCGCGATGGGCGTGGCGATGTCGCTGTACAAGCGGGAGCGCACCGGGCAGGGCGACGTCGTGGACGTCGCGCTGTACGAGCCGCTGATGTTCATCATCGGCGACATGTTCCTGCGCTACACCGCGCTCGGGGAGATCCAGCAGCGCATCGGCAACGCCACCGGCGCGGCGTCGCCGCGCGGCATCTACGAGGCCCAGGACGGGCGCTTCCTGTCCATCGCGGCGTCCAATCAGGGCATCGCCAAGCGGCTGTTCGCCGCGATGGGACGGCCCGAGATCATCGAGGATCCCCGCTACGCCACCAATGCCGCGCGTCTCGAGCACAACGACGAGGTGCAGGCGATGGTGAAGCAATGGGTCGGCTCGATGCCGCGGGCGAGCGTGCTCGAGACCCTGGAGAAGTTCGAGGTCGTCAGTGCGCCGGTGAACGATGCCGCGGACGTCGTCGCCGACCCGCACTTCCAGGAACGCACCCTCGTCGAGATCACGGGCAACGAGATCATGAAGGGCGTGCTGATGCCGGGACCGGTGCTGCACCTCGGCAGCTACGACGGCCCCGACTACGACGGGGTGCCCACCATCGGCGAGCACACCGCCGAGGTGCTCTCGGACCGGCTGGGGCTCACCGGGGACCAGCTTACGGCGCTCGCCGAGGCGGGCGTGATCGGCAAGTCCTGACAGTCGCACGGGCCGCAGTCCGAGAATCGATGCGGTGGACCGGAATCCGCCCACGACACGGCGTGCGCGGATTCCGGTCGTGCGCACATTTCCGTGGTTCGCCGACGCACGCGACGAGACGAGGTAGCAATGCATCTGAGTATCGGTTCGGGGTCGGCGTACGCCAACGACCGCCTCGAGACGGCGGCCGCCATGGCCGACAGCGGCCGGGTGCAGTACATGGGTTTCGACTGCCTGGCCGAACGCACGATGGCGCTGGCCCAGATCCGCCGCCTGCGCGATCCGTCGACCGGCCAGGACGAGCGCATCTCCGCCCTGGTGCCGATCCTGCGCCGATTCCTCGCATCGGGAGGCCGCGTCGTCGGCAACTTCGGTGCCGCCAATCCCGACGCCGCCGCAGCCGAATTCGCCGAGAACCTCCGCGCCCTGGGGCTCGGGGGAACCCGGATCGGCATCATCCGCGGCGACGACGTGCGGGCGGCCGTCACGGAAGCCGACGTCGCGCTCCCCGAACTCGGCACCACCACCCGGGCCGTCGCCGACCGGATCGTCTCCGCCAACGCCTACATCGGGGCCGACCCCATCGTCGACTGCCTCCAGCAGGACGCCCAGATCGTGCTCGGCGGTCGGATCGCCGACCCGTCCCTGTTCGTCGGGCCGATCTGCCACGAGCTGGGATGGTCGCTCGACGACTGGGACCGCGTCGGCACCGCGACCCTCGCCGGGCACCTGCTCGAGTGCGGCGTCCACAGCACCGGCGGCAACTTCGAGGACCCGCCCTACCGGGTCGTCCCCGACCCCCACAACCTGAGCTTCCCCCTCGCCGAGATCGACGACGACGAGCTGATCGTCACCAAGCTCGACGGCACCGGCGGCGCCGTCGACCTGCGCACCACCCGCACCCAGCTCTACTACGAGATCCACGATCCCGCTCGCTATCTCACGCCCGACGTGACCGCCGACTTCAGCGACGTCCGGATCGAACAGGCCGGGCCCGACCGGGTGCGCCTGTCCGGCGCCCGCGGCTCCGCCCGCCCCGACACCCTCAAGGTGCTCGTCGGCGTCGACCTCGGCTACAAGGCCGTCGCCGAGATCTCCTACGGCGGTCCGGGCTGCGTCGACCGCGCCCGGCGCGCCGAGGAGATCGTGCGCCGGCGCCTCGAACCGATCCGGGCGCAGATCGACGAACTGCGGATCGAACTGCACGGCGTCGACACCCTGTTCGGTGATCGCATCGCCGGCGGCGAGCCGGCCGAGGTCCGGCTGCGGCTCGCGGCCCGTGCGCTCGACCCCGACGTCGCCAAGGCCGCCGCGTACGAGGTCGAATACCTGTACTTCGGTCCCGCGGGCGGGGGCGGTGTGGTCACCTCGGTCGTCCCCGCCGTCGTCGTGACCCCCGCCCTGCTGCCCCGCAGCGATGTCCCCCTCTCCGTGGAGGTGACTACCGCATGAAACTTCGTGACGTCGCGTACAGCCGCTCCGGCGACAAGGGCGACACCAGCAACATCTGTGTGTTCCCGCACGACGACGCCGACTACGAGTGGCTCCGGTCGGTGCTCACCGAGGACGTCGTCGCGAAAGCCTTCGGCGATCTCGTCCAGGGCGAGGTGATCCGCTACGAGATCCCGGTGAACTGCTGCCTGAACTTCGTCCTCACCCGCGCGCTCGCGGGCGGCGTCTCCAAGTCCCTTCGGGTGGATCCGCACGGAAAGTCCTACCAGTCCCTGATTCTCGACATCGACGTACCCGGACGCGAGGAGAAGCGATGATCGACGATCTGTTCGCGCGGGTGGCCCAGGGTCCGTCCGTGCACGTCGGTGGCGGATGGGAGAGCGGGCGGGGTGAGACGTTCGAGTCGATCGATCCCGCCACCGAGGAGGCGCTGGCCCGGTGGACCGGCGCCGACCGGGAACAGACCGAAAGCGCGGTCACGGCCGCCCGGCGCAGCTTCGACGCCGGGGAATGGCGGGCCGCGTCCCCGGACCAGCGCGCCGAGGTCCTGCGGCGGCTGGCCGAGCTGATCGACGAGCACGCCGATCAGCTCACCGGCCTGGTCGTGCGGGAGGTCGGATCACCCGTCGGTCTGGCCCGCACCCTGCAGGTCGCGCAACCGGCGATCAACTTCCGGTGGTTCGCCGACGCGGCGCTGCGCGGTCCCCGCGGCGGTTACCAGGAGCGGCTGCCCGGCATCCGCGGAGCGGTGTCGTCCGAAAGCCTGCTGCTGCGCGAACCGATCGGGGTGGTGTCGGCGATCGTCCCGTACAACTACCCGCTGAACATGATCTCGTGGAAGGTGGCACCCGCGCTCGCCGCCGGCTGCAGCGTCGTGCTGTTGCCCTCGCCGCGGGGCACGCTGTCCGCGCTGGCCTTCATGCATCTCGCCGCCGAGGCCGGCCTGCCGCCGGGTGTGCTGAATCTGGTGCCGGGCGGGGCGGACGTGGGTGAAGTGCTCACCAGGCACCCCGGCGTCGACATGGTGAGCTTCACCGGATCCTCCGCCGTCGGCGCGACCGTGATGGCACAGGCCGCGGCCACGCACAAGAAGGTCGTCCTCGAGCTCGGCGGCAAGTCCCCCAACATCCTGCTCCCGTCGGCGGACCTGTCCGCCGCCGTGGGGCCGTCGATCCTGCGGTTCTGCCGCAACGCGGGCCAGGGCTGCGGTGCCACCACCCGGATCCTCGTACCACACGAGCGGATCGACGAATTCCTGGATCTGGCCGCCGGTTTCATCGAGGGAAACGTGCCGACCGGCGACCCGTGGGACGAGCGCACCGAGGTGGGTCCGCTGATCTCCGCCGAGCATCTCGCCCGCGTGCTCGGCTGCCTCGACCGCACCGTCGCCGCCGGCGGCCGCGTCGCGGTCAGTGGCGAGCGACCGGTGGGCAAGGGCTGGTTCCTGCCGCCCACTCTGGTGACGGGCGTGGACAATTCCGCCGAGATCTCCCGGGAGGAATTGTTCGCCCCCGTCGCGGTGGTCCTGCCGTACCGGGACGTCGAGGAGGCCGTGGCCATCGCCAACGACTCACCGTACGGGCTCAACGCGAGCGTCTTCGGTGATCACGCGGAGGCGGTGGCCGTGGCTCAGCGCCTCGACACCGGCACCGTCGCGATCAACGGCGGCGGCCCGATGCGGGCCGACGTGCCGTGGGGCGGATCGAAGCGCAGCGGTACCGGCGTCGAGATGGGTGAGGACGGATTCCTCGAGTTCTTCCGCGTCAAGCACCTGAACTGGCAGGTGCCGGCATGACGTCCGAAGCCCCGACGCCCCCGCGGGCTCTCGCATACCCGATCCTCGACCGCCCGGCGACGGATCGCGCGCTCGGTGCGTACACCGGCGACCGCACGGTGCCGTGGCTGCTCGACCGGTGGCGCACCGACCGGCCGGACAAGACCTTCCTCGTCTGGGAGCCGCATACCGGCGCCGGGGCACAGCGCTGGACCTACGCGGAATTCGGCGCCGCAGTCGATCGGCTCGCGGCTGGACTGCAGGCCCGCGGCATCGCACCCGGCGACCGTGTGGTGCTGCTGATGGACAACTGCCCCGACTTCCTCGTCGGATGGGCAGCGATCGTGTCGGCCGGCGCGGTCGCGGTGTGTCTCAACACCCGCAGCAGCGCCGACGAACTCGCCTACTACGACCGGCACTGTGCGCCTCGCGCCGCGCTGGCCGGAACCGGTCTGGCGGAGATCGCTCGGGACGCCATGCCCGGGCTCGAGTGGATCGCCGCGTCCGGCGGCACCGACAGCCTCGTCGTCCCGGCCGCGGCGTCCCCGGCGCCGACCGGAACGACCTGCGCTCTGGGCGAGCTGAGCGGAACCGGCGCGGCGCCGGCACCGGTGTCCGTCGATCCGCTCGCGCCCGCGAGCATCCAGTACACCTCCGGGACGACGGCGCGACCGAAGGCCGTGGTCTGGACGCACGCCAACTGCCTGTGGGCCGCCCAGGTCAATTCCGCGCACGCCGGTCTGCGCGGGACCGACGTCGGGCTGATCACCCTGCCGCTGTTCCACACCAACGCCCTGGGGTACTCCTTCCTGGGACTGCTGTGGGTCGGCGCCACCGCGGTGCTGACGCCGAAGTTCTCCGCATCCCGCTTCTGGGACGTCTCGCTCCGGCACCGGTGCACGTGGGCGTCGGTGGTGTCGTTCATGCTCCGCGCCCTGGCCGGCGCGCCGGTCCCGCCCGACCACACCTACCGGCACTGGTCGGGCAGCGCGGCCCAGCGGCCGGTGAGCGGCAGGATCCGCACGACGGGCTGGTTCGGCATGACGGAAACCGTCTCGCACCCCGTCGTCAGCGAACTGGCCCATCCCGACCCCGACGGGACGATGGGACGTGCGGCACCCGAGTACGTCGTCGCCGTCGTCGGCGCCGACGGTCGTCCCGTGGAGCCGGGCACGGTGGGGGAGCTGTGGGTGCGGGGTACGCCGGGGGTGTCGCTGTTCGCCGGCTATCTCCACGACGACGACGCCACGCGCGCGGCCTTCACCGCCGACGGATGGTTCCGCACCGGCGACCGGGTGCGCCAGGACCGGTCCGGTCAGTACTGGTTCGTCGAGCGATCCAAGGACATGCTCAAGGTCGGTGGGGAGAACGTCGCCGCAGCCGAGGTCGAACGCGTGGTCGCCACCGTGCCGGGGGTCCGGGAGGTCGCCGTCGTGGCGAAACCCGACCGCATGCTCGGCGACGTCCCGGTCGCGTTCGTGATCGCGGACGGCGCCGCGCCCGGCGACCTGCCCGCCGAGATCGACCGGGTGTGTGCCGAACTGCTGTCCGACTTCAAACGGCCACGTCAGATCCATCTGGTGCCGGAGTTCCCGCGCGCCACCCTGAACAAGGTCGCCAAGGCGAAGCTGCGGCACTGGCTCCTCGAGCCGCCTGCGGAAGCGAGGAAGACATGGACCTGGGTGTGATCCTCGGCGACGTGCACACCACGCTGTCGCCGCGCGAACACCTCGACGGACTGCTGCGACAGGTCGAGGCGGCGCAACGCAACGGTGTGCGCTACATCGTGATGGGCCACCACTACATCTACGGCAATCTGCGCTGGCTGCAGCCGATCCCCACGCTCGCCCGGATCGCGGCCGAACTGGACCCCGGCGTGAAGATCGGGACGATGGTGGTGCAGGTGCCGCTGTTCCATCCGGTCGCACTCGCCGAGGAACTCGCCACCCTCGACATCCTCACCCGCGGCAATCTCATCGTCGGTGCCGGCGCGGGGTATCGGCGTGAGGAGTTCACCGCCTTCGGTGTCGACTTCGATCAGCGGTTCGCGATGATGGACGAGGCGCTGCAGATCGTGCGGATGATGTGGACGCAGGACGAGGTCGACTTCCACGGCAGGTTCTGGCGTCTCGACGGCGTGAAGACCCACATCCGCCCCTGGCAGGACCCGCATCCGCCGATCTGGATCGGTGCGCTGCGGGATTCGGGTGTCCGGCGGTCCGCACGGCTGGGGGACGCGTGGCCGGTGACACCGGAGACACCGACCGAGGACATGCACCGCATGTTCGGCGTGTACGCGGCGGCCCGGCGCAGGCACGGGCGACCGCCGGTCGCGCGGCATCCGCTGCGCCGCGAGATCGTTCCCGGCGCCACCACCGAAGACGCGTTCCGGCGCTTCGAATTCATGGCACGGGACCGCCTCCTGGCCTACGCCCAGCGCGAACTGGCCACGCGCGATGCCACCGCCCTCACCGACAGGTTCCGGCAGGTCGCCGCGAAGGAGGCGATCATCGGTACCGCCGACGACTGCCTCGACCAGTTGCGCACCCTCGCGGCGCAGGTGCCCGTCGACCCGGTGATCGTCCGGGCCCAGTGGCCCGACATGACGGCCGACGACGTCGTCGCGTACCTCGACGATCTCGGCCGGGACATCGTTCCCGGCATGCGGGAGATCGTGCCGGTCGACGCCCGTGCCGTGGTGGACCACTCGGAGATCCCGCACCCCGGCCCGACAGGAGCACCCCGATGACGGTCGACGACCGAAGCGCCGAACGACATTGTCCCGCGGTCGACTTCGACCACAATTCGGCGTCGCACGCCGAGGACACGGTCGGCTCCTACCGGCGGTTGCGGGAAGCGGGACCGGTGATCCGGTCCACCCGGCACGGGGGCTTCTGGGTGCTCACCGACTACGAGGGCGTCTTCGAGGCCGCCCGCGAGGACCAGATCTTCTCGTCCGCGCGGTGCCCCTACGGTGGCGAGGGCCTGGCCACCGTCATCCCCAAGACGCCGGTGAACCACCACATCCCCGTCGAACTCGACCCTCCGGAACATCGGAAGTACCGCAAGCTGATCAACCCGCTCACCGCCCCGGCAGCGGTCGAGCACCTGCGGCCGGTGATCGAGAAGTACACGACGCGGTTCCTCGACGACGTGATCGAGGACGGCGAGTGCGACTTCGCGACGGTCATCGGTGTTCCCGCGGTGGTGACGATCGACTGGCTCGGTCTGCCTCCCGAGGACTGGGAACGGTACGCGCACGCGCATCACGCCGCGCTGTCCGACCGACCCGGAACGCCGGAGTTCGAGCACGCGATCGCCGTCGAGTTTCCTTGGATGGAGGAACAATTGCGCGCCGCGATCGCCGAGCGGCGTACGTCTCCGCGGGAGGACGTGCTCAGTCGTCTCGTGGGCTCGGAGGTGGACGGCCGGCCGGTCACGGACGACGAGGTCTTCGCCATCGCCGAACTGCTCGTCTCCGGCGGCGTGGGTACCACCGCCTCCCTCGTCAGCCAGACTCTCATGTACCTCGACCGTCATCACGACCTGCGCCGCACCCTGGCCTCGCATCCGGAGAAGCTGCCGCGCGCGATCGAGGAATTCCTGCGGGTCTTCTCGCCCACACAGGCGCTGGCCCGCACCGTCACCCGGGACGTGGAGTTCCGCGGGCACGACTTCCGCACGGGCGACCGCGTGCTCCTCGGCTGGGCGTCGGCGAATCGCGACCCGAAGGCGTTCGAGGACCCGGACACCGTGGACATCGAGCGGTGGCCGAATCGGCACACGGCGTTCGGGATGGGTGTGCACCGATGCGCGGGCGCACACATCGCCCGTGCCCTGTCGCTCGAGCTGCTCGGTCAGATCCTGAGCCGCATGCCGGACTACGAGATCCTGCACGACGAGGTCGTGCCGTTCCCGCATCAGGCGGTCAATCCGGGGTGGAAGCGCATCCCCGCGCGCTTCACGCCGGGCCGGCGCCGCGGAGCCCGTGCTGCGGGCGATCTGCGAAATCCCCACTGAACGACGGCCGTACGGCGCGTGTCCGTCGGCCGGAACGGTCGCTCCGGCCGGCATGCTTCCCGGGTTCTGCCGTTGACTCACCGGGGTGTGATGTGAGCATAATCATATGCACAGATTTCTTCCGCTGTTGTCTTCGCGCAGTTCCCGGCGCGGTGCGCCACCGGCGATCGACGCCGGTACGTCACGACCACCCCGTCCGGGACGCGAACCGAACACCGAAAGGCTTACACCGTGGGATTCGACGGCATGGTTGCATTCGTCACCGGTGCGGCGAGAGGGCAGGGACGCAACCACGCGGTGCGCCTCGCCCGGGAGGGCGCCGACATCATCGCACTCGACCTGTGCGCGCCGGTGCAGGGTGCCCCGTACGACATGGCCACCCGGGCGGACCTCGACGAGACGGTCCGGCTGGTGCAGGCCGAGGGGAGGCAGATCGTCGCCGCCGAAGCGGACGTGCGGGATTCGGCAGCGGTCGCAAAGGCCGTGGCGGCGGGCGTCGAACGGTTCGGCCGCCTCGACGTCGTCGTCGCCAACGCGGGGATCGCCGGCAGCTATCCGGTCGAGGATCTCACCGACGACATCTGGCGCGACATGATCGACATCAACCTCACCGGCGTGTGGAACACGGTGAAGGCCTCCGTCCCGCACCTGCGGGCGGGCGGCCGCGGCGGCAGCATCGTGCTGATCAGTTCCATCGCGGGACTGAAGGGGCTGCCGAACAACGCCCACTATGCCGCTGCCAAGCACGGTGTGCTGGGCGTGATGCGCAGCCTCGCCAACGAACTCGGACCCGAGGGCATTCGGATCAACGCGGTCCTGCCGACCAACGTCGAGACCCGGATGCTGCTCAACGACGCGATCTACAAGCTGTTCCTGCCGGACGAGGTGCAGCCCACCCGCGAGCAGGTCGAACCCCTGCTGCACGGCATGCACGCCCTCGACGTCCCGTTCGTGCAGCCCGACGACGTCAGCAACGCCGTCCTGTTCCTCGCCGGATCCCAGTCCCGCTACGTCACCGGCATCACGATGCCGATCGACGCCGGCGCATTGGTGAAGTAGTGCCGGGCCCCGACATGCCCTCAGCAACAGGAGGATCCGACATGCGCGACACCCGGGACCGTCACCCGCGACGGACTGCGGACGTCCTCGAGATCCGCGAACTGGCCACACGGTACGCCCTGGCCGTCGACGACCACGACATGGCGACGCTGGCCGCCCTGTACACGCCCGAGGCAGCATTCTGCGGTCTGACCGAGACGCTGCGCGGACGGGACGCGATCGTCGCCTACGTGCGGACCGCGCTCGACGGCTACGACGGCGTCAGCGTGCACACCCCGCACCCCGGCACGGTGGATTTCACCGGCGAGGACACGGCACGCGGCATCGTGCCCTGCCACGTCGAGTTCGCCCGGGCGGGCGTGCAGAGCATCCTCGCCCTCCGGTACCACGACCGCTACGTCCGGCAGGACGGCCGCTGGTACTTCGGTGAACGCCGGCTCGAGGTCCGGTACGCGACACCGACCACCGACTACGGGACGGTTCTCACCGCTGCGACAGCACCCGAGCCCTCGCGTCCCACCACGCAGGACGGACGGCGTCGACCGAGTCCGTCCGCCGTCGTCGTCGACTGAACCACCCGAGAGAGGGATTGCGATGCAACACAACGAAGAAACGGCCGAGTACGACGTCGTCGTGCTCGGCAGCGGCGCCGCCGGACTGTGCGCCGCGCTGTCGGCTGCCCGGAGCGGCGCCCGGGTGGGCGTGTTCGAGAAGGGCGAACTGCTCGGCGGCACCACGTGCTTGTCGAGCGCCGTGGCGTGGCTGCCGAACAACCGGTACGCGCGGGAGGCGGGAATCGCCGACTCGCGTGAGGGGGCCCTCGCCTACCTCGAGTCGTTGTCGCACGGGATGATCCTGCCCGAACTCGCCGAGGCGTTCGTCGACACGGTTCCCGAACTACTGGAGTGGCTCGACACCACCCCGCTGAAGATGCGCCTCGTCGCCGGGTACCCCGACTACCACCCCGAGCGGCCGGGTGGCATGCCGCACGGCGGACGCTCGCTCGAACCGGAGTTGTTCAGCTTCATCGACCTCGGGCGGTGGGAGGACAAGCTCGTCGGGGTCCCGCGGCGTATGACGGTCACGGAGACCCCCATCGGCGGTGGCACCGGCCACCTTCCGTCCGACGTGCAGGAGCAGCGCGAGCGCGATCACGTGGAGGGCCTCGGCCGTGGCATGGTCGCGGCACTGCTCCAGGGTTGTCTCGACGAGGGCGTGGCGGTGCACACCGGCGAGCGCGGCGTGCGGCTGATCCAGGACGAGTCCGGCCGCGTCACGGGTGTTCGGTTCGAGGGGCGGGGCGGCCCGCACGACGTGCGCGCCGAGCACGGCGTCGTCCTTGCCACCGGCGGCTTCGAATGGGACGAGCGCTTGCGGCGCGACTTCCTGCGGGGGCCGCTGGCGCACCCGGCCACGGTCCCCACGAGCACGGGGGACGGTCTGCGCATGGCGATGCGTGTCGGCGCGCAGCTCGGCAACATGCGCGAGGCATGGTGGGCGCCGGTCGCGGTGCTGCCCGGGCAGCGGGCGAACGGCGCACAGGCGGTCCAGCTCGTACACCGGGAACGGACTGCGCCGCATTCGATCATGGTGAACCGGCACGGACGCCGGTTCACCAACGAGGCAACCAATTACAACGCCCTCGGCGGTGCGTTCCATCATCTCGACGCACACGACTTCGACTACCCGAACCAGCCCTGCTGGCTGATCTTCGACGCCGACCATGTCGAGAAGTACGGAGCGTTCGGGGCTGCGCCGGGTACGGAAGCACCGGAGTGGGTGGTGCGTGCGGACACCCTCGCCGATCTCGCGCGGCAGATCGAGGTCCCCGCGGCCGCGCTCGAGTCGACGGTGACCCACTGGAACGAGGACGTGCGACGGGGTCACGACAGCGAATACCACCGCGGCGAGAGCGTGTACGACGGCTTCGTCGGTGACAAGAACAAGTACCCGGGCGTGGAATCCACCCTGGGGCCTGTCGCGCGGGCGCCCTTCCACGCGGTGCAGATCCACAGCAGCACGCTCGGCACGAAGGGCGGCCCGCGCACCGACGCCGACGGCGCGGTCCTCGACGTCGACGATCGCGTCATCCCCGGGCTGTTCGCCGCGGGCAACGTCATGGCGGCCCCCACCGGGATGGTCTACGGCGGAGCCGGCGGAACGCTCGGTCCGGCACTGGTGTTCGGCTACCGGGCGGGCCGGGCCGCGGCGCGGGTGGTCGGATCCCCGTCCGAACCCGACGGTGTCCTGAGGGAGCCGACGACGGTGTGACATTCGGCGGGCGGACCCCGCCGAACACCCGCGCAGTTCCCGGTCAGACGCGACAGCAATTGCTGTTGCGTCTGACTGTTGTGCGCGCGGGTCCGGAACGTGTTCCGGCGCGGGACGTAGGTGTCCGACCACCGGGGATCTTCGGACCTTGTGGGCGCGCTAGCTAATAATGATGATAAGCATTAAGGTGCTCTTCGTCACAGTTCGAGCAGAAGAGGAGATCGGAAATGGGTCGAGTAACCGGGAAGGTCGCGCTGGTCACGGGCGCCGCACGGGGACAGGGACGTTCGAATGCCGTCCGCCTCGCGGAGGAGGGCGCCGACGTCGTGATCCTCGACTCCTGCAAGGACATCGACACGGTCGCGTATCCGCTTGCCACCACCGACGACCTCGCCGAGACCCACCGGCTCGTCGAGGCTGCGGGCCGTCGCTGCCTGTCCCGGGTCGTCGACGTGCGCGACCAGGCGGCCCTCGACCTGCTCGTCTCCGACGCCGTCGACGAGTTCGGGCACATCGACATCGTCAGCGCCAACGCCGGCATCGTGAGCTTCACCCCCACCTGGCACCTCAGTGACGAGGAGTGGCAGAACGTCATCGACGTCAACCTCACCGGGGTCTTCCGCACCGTGCGGGCCGTCGTCCCCCGCATGATCGAACAGGGCACCGGCGGCGCGATCGTGCTCACCAGCTCCGTCGCGGCGATCCGGGCGAGCCGCAATCTGGGGCACTACGCCGCCAGCAAGGGCGGGGTGGTCAGCCTCATGCGCACCCTCTCCAACGAACTGGGCGAACACGGTATCCGGGTCAACACCCTCAATCCGGGCACCGTCCGCACGGAGATGATCGAGAACGACGCCATGTACCGGATCTACCGTCCCGACCTCGAATCGCCCACGCAGGCGGACATCGTCGACCACTGCCGTCGGCGCAACGAGCTCGACGTCCCCTGGGTCGAGCCCGTCGACATCAGCAACGCGCTGGTCTGGCTGGCCTCGGACGAGGCCCGCTACGTGACCGGTGTGGTGCTGCCCATCGACGCCGGACTGCTCGCCAAGACCTAGAACCCCGGCTCGCCGCCGAATCCCGACTCGGAAGGAACGCACGATGGAAAGCCCCGCCCGCTGCCCGGTCGTCCACTTCGACCACAACTCGCCCGAACACTCGGCCGACCCGGCCGAGTCGTACCGGAAGATCCGGGAAACCGTCAAGATCGGCTGGACTCCCGCCCACGGCGGCTACTGGGTGCTCTCCGACTACAGCTCGGTCTTCGACGCCGCACGCGACGACGAGACGTTCTCCTCGGCGCGCAGCGAGTACGGCGGCGAGGGACTGTCCGTGGTGATCCCGAAAACCCCGCACCACGATCACATTCCGATCGAGCTCGATCCGCCGGAGTTCCGCAAGTACCGCAGGATCGTCAACCCGGTCAGCGCGCCGGCCGCCGTCGAGAAGATGAAGCCCACGATCGACCGGCACGTCGCGGGCTTCATCGACAGCGTGATCGAGAGCGGCGAGTGCGACCTGACGTCGGTCATCGGGGTGCCCTCCATCGTCACGGTCGAGTGGCTCGGCCTCGACGTCTCGGAGTGGCGCCGCTATTCCAACGCCCACTTCCAGGTGCTCGCCGGGATCCCCGGTACCCCCGAGCACACCCGCGCGGTCGAGGTCGACTTCCCGTACCTCGCCGGCCGCATCGAGCAGACCATCGCCGAACGGCGCGCGGCCCCGAAGGACGACATCATCAGCTACCTCGTCCAGCAGGAGGTCGACGGCAGCCCGATGAACGATCACGACGTGTTCGCGATCGTCGACCTGCTCATCTCCGGTGGCGTCGGCACCACGGCCTCCCTGGTGAGCAACTCGCTGGTCTGGCTCAGCCGCCACAAGGACGTGCGGCAGCGCCTGGCCGACCATCCCGATCTCCTCGATCATGCCATCGAGGAGTTCCTGCGGTACTTCTCGCCGACTCAGGCCCTTGCCCGCACCGTGACACACGACGTCGAGTTCCACGGCTGCCCCATGCGCAAGGGCGACCGGGTGCTGCTGTCCTGGGCTTCCGCCAATCGGGACACGGAGCTGTTCGACAAGCCCGACGAGATCGACATCGAGCGCTGGCCCAACCGGCACACCGCCTTCGGTATCGGTGTGCACCGCTGTGCCGGTTCGCATCTCGGCCGGTACATGTCGCACGCGCTGATCAGCCAGGTGCTCGAACGGATGCCGGACTACGAGGTCGACTACGACGCGCTGCAGCCCTACCCACGGCAGGGCGTGAACACCGGCTACCAGCGCATCCCGGCCACCTTCACGCCGGGCCGACGGGTTCTGACGGACTACACGCTGCAGTAACGGCTTTCGTCGACGCGGCAGTGCCGACTCTTGCCGACGCGGCAGTGCCGACTCTTGCCGACGCGGCAGTGCCGACTTTTGCCGACGCGGCAGTGCCGACTTTTGCCGACGCGGCAGTGCCGACTTTTGCCGACGCGGCAGTGCCGGCCGTCCGCGCATGCGGATCCCATACGCGGACGGCCGGCGATCCGGCGGGATGTCAGCCGAGCTTCCCGGTCGGTTCGAACTTCACGCGGAGCTCCGGGATGCTGCGCGTGTACAGGCCCTCCTCGTGCGGGACGAAGCCGTCCTGGTACTCGATCGAGTCCATCGTGTCGAGCACGAGGTTCAGCGCGATGGTCATCTCCGTCTTCGCGAGCATCGAACCCACGCAGAAGTGCCGGCCGAGAATGAACTGCACGTGGTTGGCCGCGCCGCTGAAGGCCCGATCGACGTTGAGATCGGTGCGGAAGATGTCGAACTCGTCCGGATTCGAGAAGTGGCGCTCGTCGCGGTTGGCGGCCGCGAGCATCATGATGCACGTCGCCCCCGCGGGAATGGTCGAGTCCTCGATCTGCACCTCGTCCTCGGTCTGGCGCATGATCATGTGGACGGGTCCGGAATAGCGCAGTGTCTCGGCGATGACGCGGTCGGCGAGACTGCGGTCCTCGCGGACGGCCCGCATCTGGTCGGGGTGGTCGATGAGATTGCGGATCATGCTGGCGATGGCCTTGTCCGTCGTCTCACCACCGGCGACGAGGAGCAGGCTGACGAAGGCCTTGATCTCCTCGTCGGACATCTGCTCACCGTCGACTTCCGCGCGGCACAGGCGGGAGAGCAGGTCGTCGCCGTCGCCGGAGCGTCGTTCGCGGATGATCGGCAGCATGTACTCGCGCAGCTCGACGTGGGTGCGTTCGGCGGCGGCGTTGATCTCGGGGTCTCCGGCCAGGTTGTTGAGGTAGGCCATGATCGAGAAGTACCAGGTGCGGAACCGCTCGTGATCGCTCTTGGGCAGGCCGAGCATGTCGACCATCACGTTGATGGGGAACCGGCTGGTGAACTGGGAGACGAGTTCGGCCTCGCCCTGTCCGGCCACCTCGCCGAGCAGCTCGCCGGCGTTGCGGGCGACGATGCCGCCGATCAGGTCGGCCGCGTTGTGCGTGATGGCCGGCATGAACTTCTCGAGTCCGTTGCCGCGGAAGAACGGGTTGAGCAGCGCGCGGTGCGTGGAGTGCTCGCGACCTTCCATCTGCAGAATGGTGCGCCCGTGGATGGGCTCGAGCTGCCATTCGTAGTTGCGGCTGGAGAACTTCGGGCTGCGGAAGGCCTCGGCGCAGTCGGCGTACCGGCTGATGAGGTAGCTCTCCGTGGCTTCGTGGCGCAGGGCGGGGTAGTGGTCGCGCAGTACGCGGTGGAACGGGTAGGGATCGGTGAGGAACTCGGGGGAGAGGATGTCGGGGGCGGTGGGGCGGGGTTCGACTGCGGTCACTCTGGAATCTCCTGATCGTCGAATCGAGGGGTCGAGCAGGATCGGTGCCGGCAGGCACCGGTCGGGGTCGTGCCGCTCCGCCGAGGGTCTGGGGCCGGAGGTGGAAGTGATCCGGATCACTAAGTGCTGATAACTATAAATACGATTTGAATGATGTCAATGGATTTCGGTGAAACGGGTTCTCGACGAGAACGGGCGTCCACCCTGAAGGATGGACGCCCGTTTCCGGAAACGACGGTGATCAAGCCGATTTCGGCGGCTCCAACGTGCGGAGGGCGGCGAGCAGTCGCTCCGGAATCTGCGCCTTCTTCCCGTCCGCACCGCGCACGGCGAACGTGATCTTGCCGTGGGCGACGAGTTCGTCGCCGCGCTCGAAGTCGAATCCGAGCGCGTACGACGTGGTGCCGAGGTGGTCGAGGACCACCGTGCAGGTCAGTTCGTCGAACACCTCGCAGCTGGTGAGGTACTGGCACTCGGACTTCAGGCCCACGGTGTAGACGCCGAGGGTGTCGAGCATCGTGTGGCTGTCGAGACCGAACGAGTGCAGCCAGACGCTGTAGGTCCGTTCCATCCACGGGTAGTTGATCGCGAAGTACGAGATGCCGACGGCGTCGCAGTCGCCGTAGGCGAGCTGGAAGCGCTGCTGGGTGACGGCGGTGGTGGCGGTGGTCATGTCTTGTCCTTCCGGGCGGATCAGGGGTGGCCGCCGTCGACGGTGACGATGGAACCGGTGGTGAAACTCGACGCATCGCTCGCGAGGTACAGCGCCGCGCCGACGATCTCGTCGGGCTGTCCGCCGCGCTTGGCGGCGAAGCTCTGCGCCCGCCGTGAGAAGGCCTCCATGTCCCAGGAGTTGCTCACGTCGGTGAGGAAGGTGCCGGCCATGATCGCGTTGCTGCGCACCGTGGGTCCGAACGCGTGCGCCATGCCGATGGTAACGGCGTTGAGTCCGGCCTTGGCGGCGGCGTAGGGCAGGATGTCGGGCCGCGGGTGGACGGACCCGGCGCTGGAAATGTTGATAATGGATCCGCCGTCGCCCTGCGCCATGCGCGTTCCCACGAGTGCGGCGAGCCGGAACGGGCCCTTGAGATTCACTCCGACCACCTTGTCGAACAGTGTTTCGCTGACGGTGTCGAGGCTGTCGTACAGCGGGGACATACCTGCATTGTTGATCAGGACGTCGATCTTCCCGAAGTGGTCGTAGGCCGCGTCGACGAGTTCCTCGATCGACTCCCACCTGCCGACGTGGAACGAGTGCGCGAGGGTCTTGCGGCCCGTCTCCTCGGTGATCTCGTCGGCGGTGGCCTGGCACGAGGCCAGGTCACGGCTGGCGATGACGACGTCGCAGCCGGCCCGGGCCAGCCCGAACGCCATGGCGCGGCCGAGGCCCCGGCTGCCGCCGGTGACGATCGCGGTGCGGTCGGTGAGATCGAACGCGCGCGTGGGGTCGAATCCCGGGCGGGTCCGGCCGGTCGTTGAATCGGTCATCGAATTCCTCCGCTGGTCCTGGTTGACGGTACCCAATTCCTTGCTATTGTGATCATAGATTAGCGGATAGTGATCCAGTTCACGACAATGGCCGAGACCGCACCGAGTCACAGCACCGTGGCGCCCCCGGTGAGCGGACGCATCGCCAGAACGGAGTACAAGGTGAGTGACGACCAGCAGGACCTGTTCGCCCTGCCGCAGCGATACCTCGACCTCCAGCGGGAAGGCCGCGACCTCGCGGCCGAGTGTGCCGACGTCGCCGCGCGTGCCGACGAGGCGGACAGTTTCGACCCGGACGTCCGCAAGCGGCTGACCGCGTCCCGTCTCACCGAGGTCGTCGTGCCGGCCGCCTACGGTGGCCGCTTCGAGAAGGTCGACTCCCTCGCGGTGACCATTGTGCGCGAGGCCCTCGCCGCCGAGTCCGCTCACCTCGACTCCATGTTCGGTATGCAGGGCATCGGCAGCTACTGCATCAGCGTCGGCGGGTCCGAGGAACTCAAGGCGGAGTGGCTGCCCAAGGTGGCCCGGCTCGAGGCGGTGGCCGCGCTCGGCCTGACCGAGCCGCACGTCGGATCCGATCTCAAGGCCCTCAGCACCACGGTCGTCGAGCGCGACGGCAAGCTCGTCGTCGACGGCCACAAGTCCTTCATCACCAACGGCGGCGACGCGGACTTCTACAGCATCCTCGCCCGCGAGGGCGACGGATACTCCCTCGTACTGGTCCCGGCCGACGCGCCGGGCCTGCGCATCGAGCACCCGCACCAGATCATCGCGCCGCACGTGCTCAGCGACGTCATCCTCGAGAACGTCGAGGTTCCGGTGGGCAACCGCATCGGGGAGCCGGGCAAGGGCTTCGGGCTCGTCCTCGCCACCCTCGCGACGTTCCGCGTGTCCGTGGCCGGCGCCGCGGTCGGCGTGGCCCAGGCCGCGCTGGACGAGGCCGTCGCCCATGCCAAGTCCCGGGAGGGCTTCGGGGTCAGCCTCGCGCGCCTGGGGTCGGTGCCCGAGCACCTCGCCTCCTGCTGGACCGACATCGAGATGGCGCGCTCGCTGACCTACCGCGCGGCCGCCGCCTCGGCCCGCGATGCCCGCGCCAACCTGCACCTGTCGTCGATGGCGAAGGTCGGAGCGACCGAGGCGGCGGCCCGCGTCGTCGACCGGTCGGTGCAGATCATGGGCCGTTTCGGGCTCGTACGCGGCGGCAAGCTCGAACGTCTCTACCGGGAGGCGCGTCCCATGCGGATCTACGAGGGCTCCACCGAGGTGATCTTCGATTCGCTGGCCAAGCAGCTCGTGAAGGAAGCCCCGTAGGGGCAGAATGCGGACCAGAGGCAGGAACCCATGACAACGGACGCGAACACCACCAAGCTGGAGCGAGTCGTCATCCGCTTTGCGGGCGACTCGGGCGACGGCATGCAGCTGACCGGTGACCGCTTCACCTCCGAGGCGGCCGCGTTCGGCAACGACCTCGCGACGCAGCCCAACTTCCCCGCCGAGATCCGGGCGCCCCAGGGCACCCTGCCGGGCGTGTCGTCGTTCCAGATCCAGATCGCGGACCACGACATCCTCACCGCGGGTGATCGACCGGACGTCCTCGTCGCGATGAACCCGGCGGCACTGAAGGCGAACATCGACGACCTGCCGCGCGGCGGCACCGTCATCGTCAACACCGACGAGTTCACCAAGCGCAACCTTTCCAAGGTCGGCTACGCCGCCAACCCGCTCGACGACGGCAGTCTCGACGAGTTCGTGATCCATCAGGTTCCGATGTCGAGCCTGTCGGTGGGGGCGGTGGAACCCGCCGGCCTGAGCCGCAAGGACGGCGAGCGCGCGAAGAACATGTTCGCGCTCGGGTTGCTGTCGTGGATGTACAACCGGCCGGTGGAGCGGATCGAGGAGTTCCTGCGCACCAAGTTCGCCAAGAAACCGCAGGTCGCCCAGGGCAACCTGCTCGCGTTCCAGGCCGGGTGGAACTACGGCGAGACCACCGAGACGTTCGCGACGACGTTCGAGGTGGCCAAGGCGGACCTGCCGGCCGGCACGTACCGGCAGATCACCGGCAACACCGCACTGGCCTACGGTCTGGTGACCGCCGGTGAGCTGTCCGGGCTCGAGGTGTTCCTCGGGACGTACCCGATCACCCCCGCCTCCGACATCCTGCACGAGCTGACCAAGCACCGCGGTCTCGGCGTGACCACCTTCCAGGCGGAGGACGAGATCGCCGCGATCGGCGCCGCGGTCGGCGCCTCTCTAGGTGGCGCACTCGGTGTCACCAGCACCTCCGGCCCGGGTCTGGCCCTCAAGAGCGAGGCCATCGGCCTGGCCGTCATGACCGAACTCCCGCTCGTCGTGATCGACGTGCAGCGCGGCGGACCGTCGACGGGCCTGCCGACCAAGACCGAGCAGTCCGATCTGCTGCAGGCACTGTACGGACGCAACGGCGAGTCGCCCGTCGCCGTGCTCGCGCCGCGCTCACCGGCCGACTGCTTCGCCACGGCCGTCGAGGCGGCCCACATCGCCCTGACGTACCGGACGCCGGTCCTGCTGCTGTCCGACGGCGCCATCGCCAACGGCTCGGAGCCCTGGCAGATCCCGCAGGTCGACGAGCTCGCCCCGATCGATCCGAACTACGAGACCGGCCCGGACGCCGCCGGCACACCCCTGCGTCCCTACGCGCGGGACCGCGAGACCCTCGCCCGTGCCGTGGCGATACCCGGGACTCCCGGCCTCGAGCACCGGCTCGGTGGCCTCGAGAAGGCGAACGGCAGCGGCAACATCTCCTACGATCCCGCCAACCACGATCTGATGGTGCGCCTGCGGCAGGCGAAGATCGACGGGATCTCCGTCCCGGACGCCGAGGTCGACGATCCGTCGGGGCAGGCCGAACTGCTGATCGTGGGCTGGGGCAGTTCCTACGGCCCGATCGGCGAGGCGTGCCGCCGCGCCCGGCGCCGCGGCACCGCGGTCGCCCACCTGCACCTGCGGCACCTGAACCCGTTGCCCCGCAACCTCGGTGAGGTGCTCGGCCGGTATCGCACGGTCATCGCGCCGGAGATGAATCTGGGGCAGCTGACGAGTGTGCTGCGGGCGCGCTACCTGGTCGACGTCCAGCCGGTGACGAAGGTCGAGGGTCTGGCCTTTCTCGCCGACGAGATCGTCGACGCGATCGATGCCGCGCTCGCCGGCACCCTACGCGAGTTCGAAGACGCCAAGACCACCGCGGCGCTGGCTGCGGCCGAGTACCGGCCGGCGCCGGACCGCGAGGAGGAATCGGCATGACCGAGTTGATCAGCCGGGTGGGCACCGATCTCGGACTCAGCGCGACCGCGCTCGTCCCGACGACCGACACCCCGCAGAAGGCCAAGGACTTCACGAGCGACCAGGAGGTGCGCTGGTGCCCGGGTTGCGGTGACTACGTCATCCTGGCCGCGATCCGCAACTTCCTGCCCGAACTCGGGCTGCGCCGCGAGAACTTGATGTTCGTCTCGGGCATCGGCTGCTCGAGCCGGTTCCCGTACTACCTCGACACCTACGGGCTGCACTCCATCCACGGCCGCGCGCCGGCGATCGCGACCGGCCTGGCCGTCACGCGGCCCGACCTGTCGGTGTGGGTGGTCACCGGTGACGGCGATGCCCTCTCGATCGGGGGGAACCATCTGATCCACGCGCTGCGCCGCAACGTGAACCTCACGATCCTGTTGTTCAACAACCGGATCTACGGGCTGACGAAGGGGCAGTACTCGCC
This sequence comes from Rhodococcus ruber NBRC 15591, assembly GCF_001894945.1. Classification (GTDB taxonomy): domain Bacteria; phylum Actinomycetota; class Actinomycetes; order Mycobacteriales; family Mycobacteriaceae; genus Rhodococcus; species Rhodococcus ruber. The sequence goes on along the minus strand of NZ_BCXE01000003.1, from coordinate 59,306 downwards.
CACGTCCGAGGTCGGGAAGGTCACCAAGTCCACCCCGATGGGTTCGGTGGACCACCCCTTCAACACGCTCTCCCTCGCACTCGGTGCCGAGGCCACCTTCGCGGCCCGGGCGCTCGACTCCGACCGCAAGGGGCTCACCGACGTGCTGCGCCGCGCGGCCGAGCACCGGGGCACCGCGTTCGTCGAGATCTACCAGGACTGCCCGATCTTCAACGACGGGTCGTTCGACGTGCTGCGCAAGGAGGACGCGGAGCAGAGGGTGATCCCGCTGCGCCACGGTGAGCCGATCGTCTTCGGTGCGGAGGGGCAGAAGTGCGTCGTCCGTGACGGATTCGGTCTGCGTGTGGTGGACACGGCGTCGGCCGATCCGGGATCGATCGTCGTGCACGATGCGCACGCCGACGACCCGGAGTACGCGTTCGCGTTGTCGCGACTGTCCGATCAGAACCTCGACCACACGGTGTTCGGCGTGTTCCGCAGCGTCGCCCGCCCGACCTACGACGACCTCGTGCGCGAGCAGAACGAGAGCGCCCGCACCGGCGAGTCCCGTCGACGAGACTCCTTGCAGTCCTTGCTGACCGGGCACGACACCTGGACCGTGTCCGAATCACGCTGAGCGTCGTCTCCCGGCGCGGAAACCGGGGTCTTCGTACCCCTAGACAATGCGCATGATTAGTATAAAGTGACTGTCATCACATCTCCCTCCCCTCCCTTCGGCAGGAGTAGTCGTAATGTCGCTCAGGAACGAAATCGAAAACGCCCTCGCCCGCTACGCTCTCGCCTACGACGACGGCGACATGGACGGTGTCGAGCGGGTCTTCGGTGAAACCGCCGTGTTCACCATGAAGATCGGCGACGGCGACCTCATCGGGCCGCTCAACGGACGCGAGGAGATCATGGGCCTGTTCCGCGGAGCCCACGAGTCCCAGACCGACCAGCGGCGTCACATCACCACCAATCTGCTGATCGACGAGATCGACGAGAAGAACGTCCGCACCGTGTCGTACCTGCTCATCACCTCCGCGGAGAACGGTGCCCTCCGGGCCCTGTCCACCGGCAAGTACGAGGACGAATGGACCAGGAGCGGAGGCGACTGGGTGCTCACCAAGCGGCACATCGCCCTCGACCTCCCGTACTGAGCCTCCGGAGCCACCATGACGATGAACCAGGGCCTCATCCCCGCCAAGTGGGCCGCCCTCACCCCGAACCGCATGGCGTTGTACGACGTCCCCAACGACCGGCGCATCACCTTCGCCGCCCTCGACGAGCGCGTCCGGCGCCTGGCGAACGGACTGCGCGGTCTCGGCCTCGAGAAGGGCGACCGGGTCGCCGTCCTGACCAAGAACAGCATCGAGTTCCAGGAGCTGTTCTTCGCCGTCGGTCGCGCGGGACTGATCCTGCAGCCGCTGAACTGGCGGCTCGCGACCCCGTCCCTGCTCGGGCTCGTCGCCGACGCCACCCCGAAGGTGCTCATCACCGCGTCCGAATTCCGTCCCGTGGGCGAGGAACTGAGCCGATCCGCCTCGGTCGGCCACTGGCTCGAGTTCGGTCCGGGGGGTAACGGGACGTACGAGGAGCTGCTCGCGAGTTCCAGCCCGGCCGAACCGATCTGGACGCCGAGCGTCGGGGGAGACGACCCGTTCTTCATCCTCTACACCGGCGGCACCACGGGAGAATCCAAGGGTGCGCTGCACTCGCACACCAGCGCCGCCGCCGGCATGCTCAACCAGACCGTCGCCGAGCGGGTCGTGCCGACCGACGTCTACATGCTCACCGGCCAGATGTACCACATCCCGGTGGTCCTCTCGATGAACTACATGAAGCACGGATGTCCGGTCGTGCTGGTCAATTTCGAGGCCAAGCAGGCGCTCGAGATCATCGAGTCGGAGCGGGTCTCGGCGTTCCTCGGCATCACCACGATGCTGAACTGGATGATGGCCGTGGAGAACTTCGACTCCTACGACCTGTCGAGCCTGCGCAACATCCAGTACGGCGGCGGCCCGATGCCGTCCGCGATCGTCCGCAGCGCGCTCGAGGCGTTCCCCTGCACCCTCATCCAGGGGTACGGCCAGACCGAGGGCACGACCATGTCGTTCCTGTCCCAGGAGGACCACCTCGACGCGGTCAACGGCATCAACGAGCACCGGCTCAAGTCCTGTGGCCGGGAAGGCTTCGGCACCACCATCCGGGTCGTCGACTTCGACGGCAACGAGGTCCCCAAGGACGGCAAGACCCCCGGCGAGATCGTGGTCCGCTCCGAAGCCAACATGCTCGGCTACTGGAACAAGCCGGAACTGACCGCACAGACCCTGCGGGACGGCTGGATGTGGACCGGCGACGTCGCGGTCTGGGACGAAGACCACTACGTCTACATCGTCGACCGGGCCAAGGACATGATCATCTCCGGCGGCGAGAACATCTACAGCATCCAGGTCGAGGAGGCCATCGGCGCCCACCCCGCCGTCCTCGAATGCGCCGTCATCGGCATCCCCGACGACGAGTGGGGCGAGGTCGTCAAGGCCGTCGTGGTCCTCAAGCCCGGGCAGACCGCCACCGAACAGGAGATCATCGACACCGCCAAGCGGAATCTGGCCTCCTACCAGAAGCCCCGTTCGGTGGACTTCGTCGACGCCCTGCCGAAGGCGCCGACCGGAAAGATCATGAAGCGGGACCTGCGGGCCCCGTACCTCGAGACGACGGCGGCCCGATGACCGTGGACACCGGACGCCGGGTGCCGACCGAAGCCGAGCTCGCCGACCTCGTCGGCACCCGCTTCCCGGGCGGGCAGGCCACGCTCGAGCCGTGGTGGGTGCACCTCGTCCTCGACAGCATGCTCGCCGACCCCGCCGACGGCGGCGCGCACCCGGTGCTGGTGTTCCTCGTCGCCACCGGCGCGATGGGCTGGAGCTGGGACGAGTTGTTCGCCGTGTTCGGGGCCACCGAGGCCGACGGACCGATGGCCGGCGAGACCGAGACGGTCGTGCACCGGCCGCTGCGCGTCGGCGGCACCTACCGCGTCTCGGGCGAGATCGTCTCCGCGACGCGCAAGGTGGGCCGGCGCACCGGCGTCTTCGACATCGTCGGCTACCGCCTCGACCTGCACGGTGAGGACGGGGCGCTGTGCGCCTCCACCACCAACTCGATCGTGTTCCCCCGCCGAGGAGAAATCTCATGAAACCGGCTGTCGGGCAGCAGATTCCCGAACGTACCGTCGATGCGGTGGATCCGGCCCGGATGAAGACCCTCTCGGCGCTCATGCGCGACCCGAACCCGATCCATTTCGATCGGAACGCCGCGGCTGCGCTGGGCCTCGGGGAGCGCACGGTCAATCAGGGGCCGAGCAACATCGCCTACGTCGTGTCCATGCTCGGGTCCTGGGCCGGCGGCGTGGACCGGGTCACCGGATACCGGTTCCGATTCCTCGGCAACGTGTTCGAGGGGGACCGGCTGCGGGCCGCAGGGGTGGTGACCGACGTCGAGGACACCGCCGACGGCCTCCTGGTGCGCTGCGATCTCACGCTCGACGTCCTGGGCGGCGCGCGCGTTCTCGAAGGCACCGGGACCGTCCTGGTCCCCGCCGATCACTAGACATCGTTTTCCACGAGAGGAGCGTCAACCATGGCAGGACGAGTAGAAGGCAAGGTCGCGTTCATCACCGGGGCCGCCCGCGGCCAGGGCCGCAGCCACGCGCTGCGGCTCGCCGAGGAGGGCGCCGACATCATCGCGGTCGACATCTGCGAGAACATCGACACGGTGACCCCGTACTACCCGCTGGCTACCGAGGACGAGCTGAAGGAGACCGTCCGGCTCGTCGAGGCCCTCGACCGCCGGATCGTGGCCCACCGCGCCGACGTCCGGGACCGCGCGGCGCTGCAGCGGGCCTTCGACGACGGGGTGGCGCACCTCGGCGGCGTCGACATCGTGGTCGCCAACGCCGGCATCGCCACCTACGGCCGCTCGTGGGAGCTCACCGCCGAGCAGTGGCGGGACATGATCGACGTCAACCTCACCGGCGTCTACAACACCGCCGTCGTCGCGATCCCCACGATGATCGAGCAGGGCCGCGGGGGTTCGATCATGTTCACCAGTTCGATCGGCGGACTCAAGGGCATCCAGCAGGTCGCCCACTACGTCTCGGCCAAGCACGGCATCGTCGGACTCATGCGCACCATGGCGAACGAACTGGGCCCCTACAGCATCCGGGTCAACACCATCCACCCGACGAACGTCGACACCATCATGATCCAGAACCCCGGGACGTACGGGATGTTCTCGCCCGGGGATCCGGAGCCGTCGCAGGAGAAGGCGATGCCGGGGTTCATGTCGCTGAACACGCTGCCGGTGCCGTGGGTCGAATCGATCGACATCAGCAACGCGGTGCTGTTCCTCGGCAGCGACGAGGCGCGGTACGTCACCGGAGTCACCTTCCCGGTCGACGCCGGCGCATACGTGAAGTGATGTGAGATGGCCGTCGGCATCGACGACAACGAGGACCTGCGCACGCTACGGGTCGACGAGGACGGCATCGCCGAACTCGTAGCGGCGCAGACCGAATGCACCTTCGCCTTCACCACCGCGGCCGGGTGGCCGGCCGGGGTGGTGATGAGCTACCTGCACCACGGCGACCGGTTCTGGCTCACCGCCGCGAAGGACCGCGCCCACGTCCGGGCAGCGACGCGCGAACCCCGCGTGACGCTGGTGATCTCAAATGCCGGTACCGGACTGCCCGGCAGGAGGATGCTCGCCGTCCGCGGCCGTGTCACCGTCCACGCCGACGCGGAGACCAGACGCTGGTTCTACCCGGCGTTCGCGGCGCGCCATGCTCCGAACGATCCCGAAGCCTTCCAGCGCCTGCTGGACAGCCCGAACCGAGTCGTCCTGGAAGTCCGTCCCGTCCGAATCGCGGTCAGTCACGACTCGACCAGGATGCCGGGCGACGGACGCGGCGGCTCGCTCGGGCCCCGACCGAACAAGGGGTGAACGAAATGACCGCGGATCCGGACTCCGCCTACGCCCATCTGCTCTCGCCGTTCCAGATCGGCCCGATGAAGCTGCGCAACCGCGTGGTGCTGCCGCCGCACGCGTCGGCGATCGGCAACATCTTCGGGTCCGAGGCCGACGCCGAACGCAACCTCGCCTACTACGTGTCCCGGGCCCGGGGCGGAGCCGCATGGTTCGACAGCCTCAGCGCGTGGGTGCCGAACACGGGGGTGATCCCGGGGTTCGAACCCACCGGTGTGGGTGCCACGGTCGAAGGCCACTACAGCCTGCCATTCTTCGTCGAACGGGTGCAGGCGTACTCCGATGCCCTGCACGCCGAGGGTGCGGTGGCGACGGGGCAGATGGTGCACCAGGGCGGTATGCCGCACGGCGCGTCGTCGGTCCTGAGCGCCCCGGTGATCAACAACGTTCCGCACAAGCTGAACCGGGACGAGATCGCCTACTTCGTCGGTCAGTACAAGTTCTGTGCAGAGCAGGCCCAGAAGGCACGTCTCGACGGCGTCGAACTCCACATGAACCACGACGATCTGCTGGAGTACTTCCTGTCGCCGCTGACCAACAAGCGCGACGACGAGTACGGGGGCTCGATCGAGAACCGTTGCCGGTTCCCGGTCGAGGTGCTGCGGGCCATCCGTGACGTGATCGGATCGTCCATGGTCATCGGCATCCGCCTGAATCTGCGTGAGGAGGTGCCGGGCGGATACGACATCCACGGCGCCGTCGAGATCGCGCAGTACCTCGAGAGCACCGGACTCGTCGACTACTTCCACGGCGTGGTGGGCAGCCCGTGGGGCAACCCGTCCTACATCCAGCCGCACTTCTACGAGGCCGGTCAGTGGAGCGATCTCGCCGGGCAGCTCAAGCGGGCGGTGTCGCTGCCCGTCGTGCACACGGGCCGGATCAATCACCCCGATGTCGCCGAACGGATCCTCGCGGCCGGCGACGCCGACGTCGTCGGCATGGCTCGTGCGCACATCGCCGAGCCGTCGATCGTCGAGAAGGTCCGCACCGGCCGCGTCGACGAGATCCGGCCCTGCGTCGGCGGCAACGAGTGCATCAGCCGCCGCTACGTCGAGGGGCTGCCGTTCGGCTGCGCGGTCAACCCCGTCACCAGCAACGAGGTCGACGGGCCGTGGCCCACCGTGACCGACCCCAGGCGCGTGCTCGTCGTCGGCGGTGGTCCGGCCGGCATGGAGTTCGCGGCCCTGGCCCGGGAGAAGGGCCACGACGTGGAGCTGTGGGAGGCGTCCGACGTGCTCGGCGGCCAACTGCGCACCGCGATCAACGCCCCCACGTACGACATGTTCGAGAAGTACCTGGACTGGCAGCAGCGCCGGCTCGAGCGGGCGGGCGTGAAGGTCGCCTACCGGCACGCGGCGACGAAGGCGGAGATCGAGTCCGCGGGATTCGACGTGGTGGCGGTCGCCACCGGCTCCACCCGCCGGATCCCGGACATCCCGGGTGTCTACGGCGACAATGTCGCCGACATCCGCGACGTCCTCAACGGCGACGCCGCGGTCGGCAAGCGGGTCCTGATCGTCGCGCAGGACGACCACATGCCGCCGCTGTCGCTCGCCGACTTCCTCACCGATCGCGGGCACGACGTCACCGTCGTCTACGCGACCCAGGTCGCGGGGCAGCTGCTCGGCCGCTACATCGTGGGCGCGATCCTCGGGCGCCTCGACGAGAAGGGCGTGCAGTACCGGTTCATGGAGGACGTCGTCGAGATCACCCCGACCGGGGTCGTCACCCGCAACGTCTATTCGGGGCGCACCTACCAGGTGGACGGCTTCGACTCGGTGGTGCTCGCCTGCGGTGGCATCGGGGACGCCGACTTGTACGAGAGTCTCGAGGACGGCCCGGCGGCCGAGGGCGAGCGGGAGGTGCACATTCTCGGTGACGCCTACGCGCCGCGGCGGCTGGTGTTCGCCACCCGTCAGGCGTACGCGCTCGCGAAGCTGATCTGACGGACACCGAGACGGGGGTGCGGGCTTCGGGCCTGCACCCCCGTTTCGGTGTCCGTCGGCGATGAGCGGGATGTTGCTGCGTCGAGCGGGAGGTTGTCGTCGTCGCGTCTCGCGTTTCGGCGCGAGATCCTCCCGCTCGGTGCGAGATCCACCCGCGCGATACGAGCGACGCAGCGAAAGGCGCCGGGCGATCGCTGGTTGCGATCGCCCGGCGCGAGGCCCCGACATCAGGCCAGGACGAATCCCTTGAAGTCCGCGTCGCGGACCTCGTTCCACGTCTGCTCGTAGAGCACGATGCCGCCGGCGTAGGGCATGAAGATCTGCGGCTTGCCGGGGATGTTCTGCCCGCGGTACCAGGATCCCGACTCACCCTGCGGCCACAGGGTCATGTTCGCGATCTCCTCCACGGTCTCGACCCACGCGTTCTGCGCCTCCTCGGTGGCCTCGATCGTGGTCAGTCCGTGCTCGCGCATGTGATCCATGGTCTCGACCGTCCACTCGACGTGCTGCTCGATGGCGGTCACCATGTTCGACAGCACCGACGGGCTGCCGACGTTGGCGATGATGAACATGTTGGGGAAGCCCGCGGTGCCCAGGCCCAGGTGTGTCTTCGGGCCCTCCTGCCACGCCTCCCGCAACGGCAGACCGCCGCGGCCGCGGATGTCGATCTGCGTGAACGCGCCGGTGAAGGCGTCGAACCCGGTGGCGAGCACGACGGCGTCGAACTCGTACTCGGTGCCGTCGGCGAGATGCATGCCGTGCTCGGTGAAGCTGTCGAGGGGCTTCTTCCGCAGGTCGACCAGTTCGACGTTGTCGCGGTTGAACGTCTCGTACCAGTCCGTGCCGATGACGGGCCGCTTCGCGCCCATCGGGTAGCCGAACGGCTTGAGGCTGTCCGCGACGTCCGGATCGTCGACGATCTCGTCGACCTTGGCCCGGACGAAGTCGCACACCGAGTCGTTGGCCCGCTGATCCACCATCAGGTCCGCGAACGCGCCGAGGAAGGCGATGCCGCCGCCCTGCCAGCGCTTCTCGTACTCGGCCCACCGCTCGTCGTCGCTGACGTCGTACGCGGCCTTCGGGTTGTCGTCGCGGATGCAGCCGGCGGCGGCGGTCCGGCAGGCCTGGCGCCGCGCGCGGTAGTTCGCCTTGACGTTCGCGACGAACTCCGGGTCGAGCTTGTGGTTGCGGGCGGGAATGACGAAGTTGGCGGTGCGCTGGAGGACGGTCAGCGTGCCGGCCTGCTTGGCGATCTCCGGGATGGCCTGCACCCCGGAGGAACCCGTACCGACCGCGGCGACCCGCAGACCGGTGAAGTCCACCCCCTCCTCCGGCCACGCGCTGGTGCGGTAGATCGGTCCCTGGAACTTGTCGAGGCCGGGGACGTCGACGTCCTTCGGTACCGACAGGCAGCCGACGGCCATGAGACAGAACCGAGCGACGTACTCGTCGCCCCGGTCGGTGCGGACGTGCCACTTCTGCTCGCCATCGTCGAATCGGGCTTCGGTGACGGCGGTTTCGAGCCGGATGTCGCGGCGCAGGTCGAACCGGTCGGCGACGTGCGAGAGGTACGCCTGCAGTTCGGGCTGCGACGGGTAACGCTCGCTCCACTCCCACTCCTGCTCGAGATCCTCGTCGAACCCGAAGGAGTAGTCGTGGCTGTCCACGTCGCAGCGGGCGCCGGGGTAGCGGTTCCAGTGCCAGGTGCCGCCGACCTCCTTGCCCTTGTCGAGGGCGACGGCGGTGTAACCGTGGCGGCGCAGCTTCCACAGCAGGTACAGGCCTGCGAAGCCCGCGCCGACGACGACGGCATCGACCTCGGTAGCGGCGGTGGGGGTGGGAGTTGCAGTCATCGGATGGCCTCTCTGACTGGGGATTCGATCGGATGTGCCGATGTTGCCGCCGGACTCGCGGATTCGGTGGGTCCGGCGGGAGCGTGATCCGCCCGGCTGATCGGCCGGCGCGGAAAAAAAGTCTGTGACGGGTATCACTCTATCAATGCGAATGGATATAATCAAAGACGGAAAGCGAATATATGTGGCGGGCTTTCCTGCCTTCTTGCTGCGTGCGGGACCACTCCACCATCCCGCGTGCGGGTCCGCCGCCCGGAGAATGTCCGAACCCATCATCGAAAGAGGTCCACATGTACCGACTCGTCGCCGCCTACAACCACCCCGAGGATCCCGAGAAGTTCCTCGACCACTACCGCAACGTGCACTCCAAGCTCGCACTGAAGCAGCAGGGCATCCGGAACTACGAATGGGGTGTGTGCTCCACTCCCGACGGCAGCACCCCGCCGCACTTCCTGGTCGCGGTCTGCGACTGGGACAGCAAGGAAGCCATGCTCGCGGACATGGCGTCGCCGGAAGGACAGCAGGGCGCAGCCGACCTCGAGAACTTCGCGCAGGCCGGCGTCTCGTTCGACTTCTACGAGATCACCAAGGACATCTGATCGGGGATACCCGACCGGGACACGCGACCGGGGTGGGGACTGCGAAGTCCCCACCCCGGCCGCGTATCTCGCCGTCGTGGTCAGGCGTCGAAGCCGTCCATCTGCGGCGTGGTGAGACCCGTGATGATCCGCTCGGCGATCTTCCAGCCGTCGGCGGTGCGGACGTAGCGGTCCTCGTTGAGTGCGATCGCCTTGATGGCGGCGCCGTTCTTCATCTCCGCTTCGGAGAAGACGTAATTCGTACCGGTGGCGTGGTCGTCGTCCTCGAAGTCGATCACGTGATTGGTGATGATGTGGAACTGCTTGTCCACCGCCTGTGCGTCCCGCTCGAAGAAGTCGAGGATCTGCTCGTGGCCCTCGTACCGGGTCAGGCCCACGGCGCTGGCGTCCCACACCCCGTCGGGTGCGAAGGCGGACAGGGCTTCCTTGGGGTCGAACCGGTCGAGACCCCGGGCGTAGAGGTGGGTGACGCGGATGATCTCGTTGATGTCGTCGGCGCGCATGTGTCGGTCTCCGTGTACTCGAGGGGATGGGTCAGGGAACGGACGGCAGGTCGATGCCGTCCAGGTCGGCTCTGATCTGCAGTGCGAGGTACTTGTTGTAGATCCGGGCGAACGTGAGATTGCCGCCGCTGAACCAGAACCGGTCGTGGCCGGAACGTCGCCACACCGACCGGATCTCGCCCTCGTCGTCGAGGCCCCAGACCGGTCCGCACCGGTCGGCGACCGCGTCGCCCAGGACGCGGCGGGCAGTGTCGAGAATGCCCCGGAATCCGGTGGCGAACACGACGGTGTCGGCGGGCAGGACGGTGCCGTCCGACATCATGACACCCTCGGGGACGAATCGTTCGACGGTCTTCCCGGCGACCAGCCCGATCGACCCGTCCGCGACGAGCCGCGAGGCGCCGACGTCGATGTAGTAGCCGCCGTTGCGGGTGAGGAAGAGGTTCATCGCTCCGGTCCCGCCGTCGCCCAGGTGATGGCGGAATCCCCGGGCGCTCAGGGCATCGAGCAGATCACGATCGATGTCGGCCATCGCCGCGACCGCGGTACGCAGACCGTCGACGAATCCCTCGTCCCGTCGCGCGAACGACGCCCCGACGAGGTCGGCGATCTCGGTGGGTGCGGTGTCCTCGCCGTAGGCCGGCTTCAGCATGACGTCGACCACGGTGGTGCCGCCGACGACGTAGGTCGGACCCCGCTGGACGAGGGTCACGTTCGCGCCGGTGTTGTAGAGGTCCTGCGCGATGTCGTGGCCGCTGTTCCCGGTGCCGATGACGACGACGTTCCGGCCGCTCCGTCGGGGGTCCGTCGCGTACCGGCCGGAATGGAGCAGTTCGCCCGCGAATTCTCCGGTCCCGGGGATGTCCGGGACGAGCGGCTCGGTGCCGCTCAGTCCGGTGGCCAGGACCACGTGCTGTGGATGCAGTACGCGCCGTTCGCCGCCGCGGTCGAGGAGCACCTCCCAGCGCCTCGTCGCCGGATCGTACGAGGCACTCACCAGTTCCGTGCGCGTCCACACGTTCAGTTCCAGGGCCCGGGCGTAGATGTCGAGCCAGTCACCCATCTTGTCCTTCGGGGTGAACACGGGCCAGGTGGGTGGGAACGGCATCATCGGCAGATGGTTCGACCACACGGGGTCGTGCAGCACCAGCGAGTCGTACCGGTTGCGCCAGTTGTCGCCCACGCGCTCGTTGCGTTCGACGACGAGCGTGTGCACGTTCATCGCGCCCAGGTAGGCGGCGAGTCCGAGGCCGGAATGCCCGGCACCGATCACGAGGACGTCCGGATCCCGGTCGGCGCACTCGTTCGCGAGACGGCGGCGGTCGCCCCAGTGGGCGGTGACGCGTTCCCCGGGTTCCGGGGCGCCGATCGGACGACGTTCTCCGACAGCCGGTTCGGCCCCGGCGAGACTGTCGAGGGCCGTCAGCACGGCGATCGCTCGCCAGCGGTCCGTCTCGTCCGGGGTCAGGCGCGCGACGCCACGGACCTGTCCGAAGCGGACGGTGAGGCGGAAGAGCAGCTGTATCACCGGCGGACCGTCGCCGGTGGGCAGCAGAACCGGCGGGGCGGCGGAATCGAGTGCCTCGTCGCGGACCTCGAGGTCCGCCGCGCCGGTGAGCAGCGGGCGGATCGCCGATTCGCCGTGCAGGCTGCGCAGATCACCGGTGAAGGCGAGCAGGTCGCGCCACCATGCGTCGGTGGCGAGAGCATCCGGATAGTCGCCGGTACCGCCCGACCGGAGTGCATCGGCGAAATCCGCGAGCCAGCGCTCGGCGACCTCGGCGGGGCGGGCGGGATCGAGACGCGGGGTGTCGAGTCTTGCGGTCATGAGGTCTCCCGTTCGTCCGGCCGGATCAGCGCAGGGTGTAGCCGGCGTCGACCTTGAGTTCGGTGCCGGTGACGTACCGGGCCTCGTCGGAGGCGAGGTAGAGCACCGCGTTGGAGATGTCGATCGGTTCGATCCACGGCACGGGCAGGACGTTGGTGGTGGCGAAGACCGGTGCGGCCTGTTCCTGCGTGGGATGTTCCACGTCCGGGAGGAACAGCCGGAAGCAGGATTCGTTCAGGATCATGTCCGTGGCGACGCCGGTGGGATGCACGGTGTTGACGCGGATGCCGTGCGGCCCCAATTCCAGTGCCAGCGTGCGCATCAGGCCGACCACGGCGTGCTTGCTCGCGGTGTAGGGCGCCACGTTCGGCGTGCCCTTCAGGCCTGCGGTGGAGCTGGTGATGACGATCGAGCCACCGGTGCCCTGCTCGATCAGGTGCGGGGTGACGGCCTTGCAGGTGTGCCACACGCCCTTGAGGTTGATGTCGAGGACGTCGTCCCAGTCGCGTTCGGTGACGAGGTGCGTCTCGTCGCCGAAGAGGAAGATCCCCGCGTTGGCGGCGACGATGTCGATCCGGCCGAGTTCGGCGATGCCCTCGTCGACGACGGCCTTCACGGCGTCGAAGTTGCGGACGTCGGCCTTGCGGGCGATGATCCGGCGGTCGAGGGCCTCGACGGCGCGCACCGTCTCGGCCAGGTCCTCCTCGGTGGCGCCGGGGTAGAAGCGGGTGACGCTCTCGATCTCCTCGGCGACATCGAGAGCGACGATGTCGGCGCCCTCCTCGGCGAGGCGGATCGCGTGACTGCGTCCCTGGCCGCGGGCCGCCCCCGTGATGAACGCGACCTTACCTGCTACCCGTCCTGTCATAGCTGCTCCTTCGGGGCCGCCGACGGGCCCGATCCGCCGTCAGCGGTAGGTGTTCCAGGTGGGAGCCGACTCCGGATAGTCGGCTTCGGTGTATCGGGTCTGGGGCCACCGAATCCGTTTGGTGGTACGGAAACTCGAGCCCATCGACTCGAACGGTACCGCGTACATGAACGATACGGTGCGTCTTTCGAAAAGCCATGTGCTGTCCCGCCGCACGTACCGGTCCCGATAGCGGAAGGCGGTCATCATCAGCGTGTCGTGGACGGCCAGTTCGGCGTGGCCGGTCATGATTCCGCTTGCGTGCGAGTCGTCTTCGATCGTGACGAGGTGGATCTCGGGGGTGTGCAGCATGGTGTGGTAACGGTCCATGCTGGAGACGTAGAAGGGGCGGATCTGCTCACGGCCGCACAGTTCGGTGCCGGCGACCTCGAAGACACCGTCCTCGGTGAACATCGACAGGACGGCGTCGATGTCGTGGTCGTCGACGGCCAGGGCGTAACGCCCTGCGAGATCCCGGATCTCGTCCTTGGCGACGAGGCGGCTCAGGGCGGCGGAATCGAGGTCCGCGAGGTTCGAGGCAGTCATCGGCTCTGTTCCTGTCGGAGGTACACGGACGGGCCGGGACGGAGTGTCGACTCCGTCCCGGCCCGGGTGCCGGGCGCGGATCACCCGCGCAGTCGCGCGTGCCGATCTAGTCGTCGTACATGATGACGCCGCGGATGTTCTTGCCGTCGCGGAGATCCTTGAACGCGGTGTTGATGTCCTCGAGCTTGTAGGTCTTGGTGACCAGCTCGTCCAGCTTGAACTCGCCGCGGCGGTACATGTCGGCGATGAGCGGGATGTCGCGGCGCGCCGTCGTGGTGCCGTACAGGGTGCCCTGCAGGCGCTTGCCCGACATCGCGAAGGTGAACAGGTCGAACGGCACGTCGCGCTGGGTGACCGGCGCCGCCGAGGTGAGCACCAGGGTGCCGCCGCGACGGGTCATCTCCTGGGCGGGGTTCAGCAGGTGCCCGTAGGCGATGTCGACCGTGATGATGACGACGTCGGCGCCCTGGCCGTCGGTGAGCTGATCGACGACCTCGCGGCACTGGTCGAAGTTCTCGGTGGTGTGGGTGGCACCGAAGATCTTCGCCTGGTCGCGCTTGAACTCGACCGGGTCGATCGTGACGATGTTCTTGGCGCCCTTGTGCCGGGCGCCCTGGACGGCGTTCATGCCCACACCGCCGGTGCCGATGACGACCACGGTGTCACCGAGCTGGATGTCGGCCGCGTAGACGGACGATCCCCAGCCGGTGGGCACGCCGCAGCCGATGAGCGCGGCCTTGTCGAGCGGGATGTCCTTGCCGATCTTCACGCACGAGTCGATGTTGACCACGACGTACGGCGAGAAGGTGCCGAGGTAGGAGAACGGGCCGACGCCCTGGCCGCGGGCGTGGACGCGGTGCGTGCCGTCGGGTGCGTAGCCCGCGAGCACGCCGGCACCCATCTCGCACATGTTGGAACGGCCGATGGTGCACATCTTGCAGTGGCCGCAGGACGGCAGGAAGGACAGGACGACGTGGTCGCCGACCTCGAAACCGGTGACGTCCGGGCCGAGTTCCTCGATCACGCCGGCGCCTTCGTGGCCACCGATGATCGGCGCCCAGTCGAGGGGGATGTCGCCGGTGTCGACGTGGTCGTCACTGTGGCAGATGCCGGAGGCGGCGAGCTTGACCCGCACCTCCCGGCTCTTGGGGGGATCGATCTCGATTTCCTCGACGCTCCAACCGGACCGGGTTCCCGGCTCCCACAGCAGCGCTCCGATGGTCTTCATGGCTTCTCCTCGTGACGGGGTGAAGGCGCGAGCGGCGGCCGGGGCAGGGCTCCGGCGCGGGCTCGACGGATGTGATCGCGATGTGTGCATGTGATCGCTATCACCATAACCATACGCATGGATATAAGCAATAGCGCGAGGGAAGCGGGGGCGCGGGAGGCCGGGCGGGCGGCGGGACGGCCCGCAACGACGGCGGGCCCGCGCCGAGCCGGTGCTCGGTGCGGGCCCGCTGGGGTCCGTGTCGCCGGACGTCGCCGACGGTCGTGGTCAGCCGCCGAGCGCCTGGTTCCAGGGCAGGACCTGGCTCAGGAGTTCGGGGAACTTGCGCTCGGCGTAGCGGACGTACTCGTTGATGTGGTCGCGCATCCGGTCCTCGGACAGGTCCGCGTCGTGCGAATTCAGCGCCTCGTAGATCTGCGTGTGCGCCTTGAGCGTCGTCTCCCGCAGCGGGGCGGGATGGTCGACGCCCATCACCGTGCCGCCGGTGATCCGGAGCAGCGCGTCCGTCAGGTAGCCGAAGAGCGCGTTGCCGGTGGACCAGGCGATGACGTCGTGGAACTGCTTGTTCGTCTCGAGGAACGTGTCGATGTCCGCGGTGTCGAACGACTGCTGCATCCGGTCGACGGACTGCTTCAGCTCCTGCAGGTTCTCGTCGCTGATCCGCTCGGCGGCCAGGCGGCAGATGACGGGCTCGAGGGCGGTGCGCGCCTCCACGATGGTGTTGAGGGAGGCGTTCTGGAGCTGCATCAGCAGGATGATGGTGCTCGCCAGGTGGGACGCGTCGGGGTCGAGGAGGACGGGACCGCCCTTGGGTCCCGGCTTGAGGGCGATCATGCCCTGGAACTCGAGCAGCCGCAGTCCCTCGCGCAGGGTCCCGCGGCCGATCTGGTACTCCTCGAGCATCGCCTTCTCCGGGGGCAGCAGGTCCCCGGGCTGCAGACCTTTTCGCGCCGTATCCCGGACGATCTGCTGGGCTACCACCAGCGACGTCTTCGGGCCTCTCGACATTGCAGCCACGAAAGCCTCCTCAGCCTCTCGGCCTCCTGACTTCCGGGAAGCGGAGGCTCTCACGGCGGAGCGGGTGCTCGCCGTGTCGGCGGATCGGCTGGGCGACGTCCCCGGTCGATCCGAAATGTGCACTGTACTCATTGTGCACGCGATTGTGCACATTGATGTGCACCATTATCGAACGTGTGTCTATTCGGCGGGCGGGAACTGCGGCTTGCGCTTCTCCAGGAATGCCTGCGCGCCCTCGACCATGTCGGCGCTGCCGATCGCCTGGACGAGCATGCCGAGGCCGTTGCTGAAGGAGTCCCGGGCGGAGTTCCACCAGATGTTCGAACTGACCTTCGTGATCTCGAGGTACCGCGGGCTCAGTGCCTCGAACTCGCGGCACAGCGAACGGACGGATTCCTCGAGGAGTTCGTCGTCGACCACCTCGTTCACCAGTCCCATCTCGTACGCGCGCTCGGCCGGGTAGCGCCGGCACAGCAGCGACAGTTCCTTGGCGCGCTTCTCGCCGATCTGAACGCCCATCACGTTCGTGGCGCCGCTGACCGGAGAACTACCGACGCGGGGGCCGGTCTGCCCGAAGGTCGCCGAGCGGGCGGCGACGGCGAGGTCGCAGGCCACCACCAGCTCGTTGCCGCCGCCCGCCGCGGCACCGTTGACGGCCGCGACGACCGGCCGGGGGCAGGTGCGGATCGCGTCGAACAGTTCGAGCGAGGACCGGTAGAGACCGCGCAGTTCCTTGACGGTCGGCTGACTGAGCTGTCCGAGCGACCCGCCGGCGCAGAAGCTTCCACCGGATCCGGTGATGACCACCGAGCGGTATTCGGTGGCGTTGTGGAGCGCGTCGACCATGACCGCGCACATCTCGGCGTCGAACGCGTTGCGGCGCTCGGGCCGGTTGAGCCGGATCCACAGGCTCGAGTCGACCGAGTCGAGAACGACGCTCGTGGTGGTGGAGGCGGGGCTGCTCATCGGAACTCCTTCGATCGAGGTTCACGGTTCGGCTGGGCTGGGTACCTGGGAGATGCGGCTCGCTCGGCGCATCTTTTCCGGCCCGACACACGAACTGTACGTTATAATCGTTAGCATTATTTTGGCTCGGCGGGAAGTGGGGAGTGTCCGCTCCGGACGGCGTTCCCGAGCCGGCGGGCGCTCCGGGGAGGAGAAGGCGCGATGATCACAGGACGGGCGCCCAAAGCGGCCATGGTGGTGGCGCAGCACATCATCAGGGACGCGACCAGGCAGAATCTGGCGGCGGGCGATCTGCTGCCGTCGGAGCGGATCATGCTCGAGAAGTACGAGATCGGTCGTGGCACACTGCGGGAAGCCCTGCGATTGCTGGAATTCCAGGGGGTCATCGCTCTCAAGCCGGGACCGAGAGGCGGGCCGGTGATGCTGGACCCCGACGCGTCCCATCTTGCGAGTTCGCTCATCCTCCTCATGCAGCTCAAGGACGCCCCGTTCAGCGTCATCATCGAGGCGCGCACCGCCCTCGAGCCGATGATCAGCCGGCTGGCCGCCCAGCGCATCAGCGGCGAGACGCTCGTCGATCTGAAGGAAACCATCGACCGGATGCACGGATCGCTCGGTGACCAGCACGAGTTCCTCGAGGCGAACAAGAGCTTCCACGACCTGATCGCCTGGTCCTCGGGCAATCCGCTGTTCGGGTACATGGTCGATTCCCTGCTCGGCATCATGGACGGCACGGCGGTCGGCATCGACTACCCACCGCACCGGCGCGAGGCGATCATCGTCGCGCACACCCGGATCTACGAGTCGCTCTCCCAGGGGGACGAGATCGGCTCCGAGGAACGCATGCGCGACCACATCAACGCCTACCGGCGGTATGCCCAGCGCAAGTACCCCGACCTGCTCGATCAGGTCATCCAGTGGGACCGCGCACTGGGCTGAGGCCCACCGCGGGCGCAGGGCTGACGCGCACCG
The DNA here is from genome assembly GCF_001894945.1 of Rhodococcus ruber NBRC 15591. Lineage (GTDB taxonomy): Bacteria > Actinomycetota > Actinomycetes > Mycobacteriales > Mycobacteriaceae > Rhodococcus > Rhodococcus ruber. The sequence continues at coordinate 41,919 of NZ_BCXE01000003.1, read as the reverse complement.
CAGGCGCAAGGCTGAGGCCCACCGCAGGCGCAGGAAGGGGCCCCGGATACGTATCCGGGGCCCCTTCCTGCGTCGTGTGCCGGCCGATCGAAAGGCGTCGTCACTCGGTGACGACGGAGATCGCACGCTCGGGGCAGGACGCGGCTGCCTCGCGTGCGGCGTGCTCGTTGGCCGGGTCGTCGCCCCCGGGCAGGACGTACGCGTGGCCGTCCTCCTCGCGCAGCGCGAAGACCTGGGGGGAGGTCATGAAGCACAGCCCGTGGCCCTGGCAGTGGTTCTCGTCGACAACAACCTTCATCGGTCGCTCCTTCCGTCATCCGGATATCGAGGATGCCAGCTCGTTGAACATTTGATTTGATGGCCGGGCTGGCGGTGTGATCTACACTACTATATCATCTGTTATAACCATTAGCAGGAGATGCCCGATCCGACGCAGGAGGGTCCACGCGATGGACAGCCGCAATCGTTGCCCCGTCATCAACTTCGACCACAATTCGCAGGAGCACTCTGCCGATCCGGTCGCCTCGTACCGCAAGGTTCGCCAGAACGAGCGAGTCGCCTGGACGGAGGCGCACGGCGGGTACTGGGTGCTCAGCGACTACGACTCGGTCTTCGAGGCCGCCCGTGACGACGAGACGTTCTCGTCGGCGCGTAACGAATATGGGGGAGAAGGCCTTTCGGTTGTCATCCCGAAGACTCCGATGCACTTCCACATCCCCATCGAGCTCGATCCCCCGGAGTTCCGCAAGTACCGCAAGATCGTCAACCCGATCACCGCGCCCGCGGCCGTCGAGCGGATGAAGGCACTCGTCGACCGCCACACCGCCGGGTTCATCGACAGCGTGATCGAGGACGGGCAATGCGACCTCACCTCGGTCATCGCGGTTCCCTCCATCGTGACGGTGGACTGGCTCGGCCTCGACCTGGCCGACTGGAAGCGCTACTCCCATGCGCACCACCAGGCGCTCGCCGGCATCCCGGGAAGCGACGACTACCGCCACGCGATGGAGGTCGAGTTCCCCTACCTGGGTGATCGCATGCGCGAGACCATCCGGGCACGACGCGAGAACCCCACCGACGACATCATCAGCTACCTCGTGCAGCAGGAGATCGACGGCCGCCCGCTCAACGACTTCGAGATGTACTCGATCGTCGATCTGCTGCTCGCCGGCGGTGTCGGAACCACCGCGTCCCTGGTGAGCCAGGCCCTCGTGTGGCTCGCGGAGCACCCGGCCGTGCGTCAGCGGTTGATCGACGACCCGAGTCTGATGGACCACGCCGTCGAGGAGTTCCTGCGGTACTTCTCGCCCACCCAGGCGCTCGCCCGGACCGTCACCAAGGACACCGACTTCCAGGGCTGCCCCATGAAGAAGGGCGACCGGGTGCTGCTGTCGTGGTCGTCGGCCAACCGCGACGAGAAGCTCTTCGAGAACCCGGACGAGATCGACATCGAACGGTGGCCGAACCGGCACACCGCCTTCGGGATCGGTGTACATCGTTGCGCCGGATCGCATCTCGGTCGCTACATGTCCAAGACGCTCATCAGCCAGATTCTCGAGCGGATGCCCGACTACGAGGTGGACTTCTCCGCGCTCGAGCGGTACCCGCACCAGGGCACCAACATGGGCTGGCAGCGGATCCCGGCCACCTACACGCCGGGCCCGCGGGTGCTGTCGGACTACACCCTGTACTGAGGGGTGCCGAGCACGTCCACCGCATCATCCGATTCATCGACAGGACAGGGGAACGCCGTGTTCAACGGCCGAAGAATCGTCGTCGTCGGCGGCGGCCTCGCCGGGCTCCGCACGTGTGAGGCGCTGCGCGCCGAAGGCTTCGACGGTGAGCTCGAACTGCTCTGCGCCGAGCCCACCCCGCCGTACGACCGGCCGCCGCTGAGCAAGTCCGCACTCGCCGAGCCGCAGGACACCACGTTCGACGTCGACTACGCGGCGCTCGGTGTCGAACTGCGCCTCGGGGTCCGGGCCCGGTCGCTCGACACCGCCGCCCGGGTGGTGCGCACCGATGCCGGCGAGCACTCCTACGATGCGCTGGTCGTCGCGACCGGCGCGGCCCCGGTCACCCTGCCCGGGACCGGCCGGCAACTCGTGCTGCGCACCGCCGCGGACGCCGAGCGTCTTCGCGCCGAGCTACGCCCGGGAGCCCGTGTCGTCCTCGTCGGTGCCGGCTGGATCAACGCCGAGATCGCCACGACCGCACTGGCTCTGGGCTGCTCGGTGACCTGCGTGGAAGCCGGGCCCCGGCCGCTCGCGGGACCGCTGGGCGCGCAGGTGGCCGAGCGGCTGCACGCGTGGTGGGACGGGGTCGATCTGCGCTGCGGCACCGGCGTCGGCGAGATCACGCCCGGCGGACTGACGCTGGACGACGGCACCGCGCTCCCGGCGGACGTCGTCGTCACCGGTATCGGAGTGCGGCCCGACGTGGGCTGGCTGACCGGCTCCGGTCTCGAGATCGATCGCGGGGTCGTCGTCGACGAGTCGCTGCGTACCTCCGACCCGTCGGTGTTCGCCGTCGGCGACGTCGCGATGCGCTGGTCGCCCCGGTTCGGGACACGACTCGGTGGTGAGCACTGGGACGAGGCGCGCACCGGACCGGCGACGGTCGCCGGTGCACTCCTGCGGCCGCAGTCGCCGCCCGTCTTCGACCCGATCCCGTACTTCTGGAGCGACCAGTTCGGGCACAAGATCCAATTCGTCGGACACAGAAGCGAATCCGACGATATGGTGTTCCGGGAGGGTGCGGACGGCAAGTGGGGTGCGGCCTGGTTCGATGCCGCCGAGCAGCTCACCGCGCACCTGAGCGTCGATTCCCCCCGGCACATGGTGCAAGCCCGCATGGCGATCGATCGTCGTGCCGTCGTGGATCCGGACGCGATCCGGGATCTGTCGGCGCCCCTGCAGGCGCCGGCGCCGGCAGTGAAGTAGTACTCCCATCCCATCCAGCGAGTCGCCGTGGCGAGAGTCCGCGGTCGAGTGGAGGAACACAGCATGACCACAGCCACTCCCATCCAGTTGAAGAGCTACGACAAGCTGTTCATCGGCGGATCGTGGGTCGAGCCGTCCAGCGACGCGGTGATCGAGGTGATCTCCCCGATCAACGGTGAGGTCATCGCGACCGTGCCCGAGGCGCGCGAGGCCGACATGGACCGCGCCGTCGCGGCGGCGCGCAAGGCGTTCGACGAAGGCCCCTGGCCGCGGATGACGCCCGCCGAGCGCGCGGAGATCCTCGTGCGCGTCGGGAACGAGGTGAAGAAGCGGATCCCGGAGATGGCCGAGGCCTTCACCCTCGAATTGGGCGCTCCCGCAGCGGTGTCCACGCTGTTCCACCAGAACGCCGTCGACATGTGGGACGACGCGGCCACGTTCCACGAGCGTTTCGCGTTCGAGGAGGAGCGCACCTGGAAGGGCGGGCACGGCAAGATCGTGCGGGAGCCCATCGGCGTCGTCGCGGTCGTGGTCCCGTGGAACGGTCCCGTCGCGACCGGCTCGCTGAAGATCTCGCCTGCGCTCGCCGCGGGCTGCACGGTGGTGCTCAAGCCGGCCCCGGAGGGACCCGTCACCATGATGATGCTGGCCGAGGCGCTCGACGCGGCGGGCCTGCCCGAGGGCGTCATCAGCGTCGTCCCGGCAGGACGGGAGGTGGGTGACTACCTCGTCAGCCACCCGGACGTCGACAAGATCAGTTTCACCGGCAGCACGGCGGCCGGTCGTGTGGTCATGAGCCGGGCCGCAGAGCGGATCAAGCGGGTCACCCTCGAACTCGGCGGCAAGTCGGCCGCGATCATCGCCGACGACATCGACCTCGATACCTTCCTGCCCGGCATGGTGTTCGGCGGCATCGGTCATTCGGGGCAGGTCTGCGCCGCCCTCACCCGCATCATCGTCCCGCGTGAGCGCCAGGAGGAGGTCGTCGAGGCGATCAAGGCGGTGATGGAGAGCGTGAAGGTCGGTGACCCGCGGGACGAGGACACGGTCCTCGGACCCCTCGCCGCCGAACGTCAGCAGACGCGGGTGCTCGACTACATCGAGGTCGGGAAGAAGGAAGGCGCCCGGCTGGTGACCGGCGGCGGCAAGCCGGCCCACCTCGACCGCGGCTGGTACGTCGAACCGACCCTGTTCGCGGACGTCTCCAACGACATGCGCATCGCGCAGGAGGAGATCTTCGGACCGGTGCTGGTGGTGATCCCGTTCGATTCGATCGACGAGGCCGTCGCCATCGCCAACGACTCGGACTACGGCCTGTCCGGCTCCGTCTACGCGAAGGACGAGGAGCTGGCCCAGAGCATCGCGCGACGGGTGCGCACCGGGCAGATCTCCGTCAACGGCTACGCGATGTGCGTCGTGCAGCCCTTCGGCGGCTACAAGCAGTCCGGTCTCGGCCGTGAGGGCGGCATCGAAGGGTTCGATGCGTTCTTCGAGACCAAGCTGATCCAGCTTCCCTGATCCACGACGGGTGCGGGGTGCGTCCGCGACGAGGGCGCACCCCGGTATCCGGCACCGACGAAAGCGAAGGACCCGACATGACTGCGGTATCCCCCGACCTCGCCCGCCGCGCGGAAGACCTGATGTACGCGTATGCATCCGCCGTGGACGAGGGTGACCTCGACGCCCTGCGCGCCCTGATCACGGACGACGTTTCGATCATCCAGAACGGCAAGGAGGATGTGGGGCCGGAGGAGTTCCTCGGGGTCTACCGCGCCTTCGCCGAGTCCGGCGCGGAGTTCTCCCGTCACGCGATCACCAACGTCCGCGTGACCGGCGAGGGCGACGGCCGGGTGCGGGTCGACGCGTACTTCGAGGCGACGGTGGCCGGGCCCGAGGGCACGCAGCGGCTGTACGGTCGCTACGCCGACACGTTCGCCGAGCGCGACGGTGCGCTGCTCATCGAGCGCAAGGACATCACGGTGGACCGCGTGCTCGACCAGCCGGCCTCCGCGGCGGCGTACGCGCCCTACTGATCGAACGGGAAAGGGCGGCGATTCGTCGAATCGCCGCCCTTTCGCACGTCCTGAGGGCCGTCCTACGGGCGACCGCCGTGGGTGGCGCCGACGCGGGTGGCGAGCAGGCTCGCGTCGCGCGTATGACGACGGGCGGCCTCCGAGGAGTTCGGCGCCGCGCAGGCGTAGAGGGTGTTGCCTTCCGGCCCGCCGAGCATGCACGCGAACACCCCGGTCGGGAACACGACCTCGGCGGTGATCGTGCCACCTTCCTCGACGCGGATGACCCGCCGGTGGAGAGCGTCGGCGACCCACACCGCACCGTCGCTGTCGAGGCAGATGCCGTCCGGCGCGACGGCCGCGGCGCTCATCGCGGCCTTGACCGACTCGGTGGGCAGGTCCGGTCCGAACGCGGCCCAGGTGCGCTGCCCATCGAGCCGGCCGTCGGCCCCGATGTCGAAGGCGGTCAGCTTGTTGCCCATGCTCTCCGCGACGACCAGCGTGCCGGCGGGGGTGATCACCATGCCGTTGGGGAAGCGGAGGTCGGAGGCCTCGACGGTGAAGGAGCCGTCCGGCGCGACGCGGATCAGGTTGGCCGGCGCGATCGGGGTGTCGCGTTTGAATTCGAAGCCGAAGCTGCCCACGTAGGCGGTGCCGTCCTCGGCGACCACCATGTCGTTGAGCTTGCCGGTCGCGACCGAGGAGAGATCGGCGTGGACGACGATCTCGCCGTCGTGCTCGCGGCGCATGATCCGCCCGGACTCCATCGCGGTGATGAGCAGGCGCCCGTCGGGCAGCCAGCCGAGCCCGGACGGCTCGTCGCCGGGGAGGGTGGCCTCGACGGTGACCGCACCGTCGGAACCGATCGAGATCACCTCGTGCCGGTAGAGATCCGAGACCCACACCCGTCCGTCGTGCCAGCGCGGGCACTCGAGGAAGGCACGGTCGGAGACGACGGTGTCGATGGGGCTCTGCAGCGCGGTGTCCTGGTTTCCGGCAGTCATGGTCGGTGGCCTTCCGTAGTAGATGCGGGGAGACGGCAGATGCGGGGAGACGCCCCCCGGAACTCTCTTCCAAGCTAGCCCAATCATGCGCATAGATAAAGGGCTCTGCCGCGCGGTATTGCAAATAATCATGCGTATGGTTATGGTGATGTGCATCACTCGCTGGGCGCCGACTCTGCGCATCCGATCGGGAGTTGTCGACGTCTGTCGAAACCCATGCCGCACACGAAGGAGATGCCATGGCCCTCGATTCCGCCACCACCGCGTTCCTCACCCAGATGGCCGAGGCAGGCGGCCCTCCGCTGCACGAGATGAGCCCGCAGGAGGCGCGCACGCTGAGCGACGGCTTCATCGAGCTGTGCGGCCCCGGACCGGAGATGGCCCGAGTCGACGACATCACCGTCCCCGGTGCCGACGGACACGAGGTGCCGGTTCGCGTGCTGGTCCCGACCGGCGACGCCCGCGGCGTGATCGTCTACCTGCACGGCGGCGGCTGGGTGGTCGGCAGCCTCGACGGCTACGACACGCTGGGACGGCAGCTCGCCGAACGCACCGGTTGCGCCGTCGCCCTCGTCGACTACCGCCTGGCCCCCGAGCATCTGTTCCCCGCCGCCGCCGACGACGCCTGGGCCGCGTTGCAGTGGCTCGCGGCGAACCGGGCCACCTACGCGGCCGCGGACGCCCCGCTGATCGTGGGCGGTGACAGCGCCGGCGGCAACCTCGCAGCGGTGGTCGCGCAGCGCGCCGTCCGGGAGAACGGTCCCGAACTCGCCCTGCAGTTCCTCGCCTACCCCGTCATCGACTGCGACTTCGACACACCCAGCTACCTCGATCCCGCGAACGAGCTCATGCTCACCCGCGACGCGATGGTGTGGTTCTGGGACCTGTACGTGCCCGAGGCGGAGGACCGCACCCGCTGGGAGGTCGCCCCGATCAACGCCGAATCGCTGACCGGTGTCGCGCCGGCCGCGGTGCTGCTCGCCGAGCACGACGTTCTGCACGACGAGGGCCGCAAGTACGCCGAGGCGCTCCGCTCGGCGGGGATCCCTGTGCGCGAGAAGGTGTTCACCGGACAGATGCACGGCTTCTTCCAGTTCGTGAACGTCCTGCCGGGCGCCAAGGACGGCATGGACTACGTCGTCGAAGCGGTCGAGGACGTGCTCGCCGGCGCGGACATCGCCCGATGAGGACGGAGGCCGGCATGGGATTCGAGAAGGCGGCAGAGGAATTCGACGCGATCGTGGTGGGTGCCGGATTCTCCGGCATCTACATGGTGCATCGGCTGCGGGAGATGGGACTGACGGTCCGCGCCTTCGAGGCGGCCGAGGGCGTCGGCGGCACCTGGTTCTGGAACCGGTACCCCGGGGCTCGATGCGACTGCATCAGCATGGAATACGCCTACACGTTCTCGCCCGAGCTCATCGACGAGTGGGAGTGGACCGAGCGCTATCCCGCGCAGCCGGAGATCCTGCGCTACCTGAACTTCGCCGCGGACCGGCTGGATGTGAAGAAGCACTTCCGGTTCCGGACGCGGGTCGACTCGGCTCGGTTCGACGACCACACCGACCGGTGGACGATCACCACCGACTCCGGAGACGTCGCCGTCGCCAAGTACTTCGTCACCGCGGTCGGCTGTCTGTCCACGTCGCAGACGCCGGATTTCCCGGGCCTGGCGAACTTCCGCGGCGCGACGTACCACACGGCCGACTGGCCCAGTGAGGGCGTCGACTTCACCGGCAAGCGCGTCGGGGTGATCGGCACCGGTTCGTCCGGCGTCCAGGTGATCCCGCTCGTCGCCGAGCAGGCCGAGAAGCTGACCGTGTTCCAGCGGACGCCGGCGTTCAGCCTCGACTGTGGCAACCGTCCCCTCACCGAGGACGAGAAGCGGGAGTTCAAGGAGAACATCGAGACCTTCAAGGCGACCTCGAAGACCACACCGTCGGGCCAGTACACCGACACCCTCGAGGTCAGCGCGCTCGATCACTCCCCGGAGGAGCGGTGGGCGACCTACGAGGAGCGGTGGAACCGGCACCGGGCGATCGACCTCATCGCCGCCTACCCCGACCTGTTCACCAATCGGGAGGCCAACGAGACCATCGCGGAGTTCTTCCGCAGCAAGATCCGTGCTGTGGTGCAGGACCCCGAGCTCGCCGAACGCTTGTCGCCGCGGACCCATCCACTCGGCGCCAAGCGGATCACGCTGGACACCAACTACTTCCAGACCTACAACAGGGACAATGTCGAGCTCGTGTCGCTGCGCGAGGCGCCGCTCGAGGAGTTCACGGACAAGGGAATCCGGGCCGGGGGCGTGGAGCACGAGCTCGACGCGGTGGTCCTCGCCACCGGGTTCGACGCGATCACCGGTCCGCTGCTGAAGATGGACATCTCCGGCGTGGGCGGGCAGACGCTGCAGGAGAAGTGGCAGGACGGCCCCGTCACGTACCTCGGAATCGCCGTCGACGGGTTCCCGAACATGTTCATGCTCACCGGCCCCGGCAGTCCGAACGTGCTCACCAACGTGGTGTGCGCGATCGAACAGCACGTGGAGTGGACCGCCGACTGCATCGAACGACTCGAGCAGCGCGGCGCCCGCCGGTTCGAGGCGCTCGAACCGTACACGCACGACTGGACCGACCTGAACAACGAACTGGCGAAGGGCACGCTCTACCCCGAAGGCAACTCGTGGTACACGGGCGCCAACGTGCCGGGCAAGCCGCAGGTGATCATGTCCTACGTCGGTGGGCTCAACACCTACCGTGACATCTGCGACGACGTCGCAGCCGACGGCTATCGCGGTTTCGCCATCAAGTAACGGGAAACGACAACGGCAGGACGTGCATTCGCGGCTGCACGCCGCGGCGCGTCCTGCCGCCGTTTCCGAGGTTCCGACGACGAGGAGTTCGTGGTGTCGCAGGGTCTGAAGTTGGGGTACAAGGCGTCGGCGGAGCAGTTCGGGCCGCGGGAGCTGGTGGAGCTGGCGGTGCTGGCGGAGGAGCGGGGGATGGATTCGGCGACGGTGTCGGATCATTTCCAGCCGTGGCGGCACAGCGGGGGGCATGCGCCGTTCTCGTTGGCGTGGATGACCGCGGTGGGCGAGCGCACGTCGCGGTTGCAGCTGGGCACGAGTGTGTTGACGCCGACGTTCCGGTACAACCCGGCGGTGATCGCGCAGGCGTTCGCGACGATGGGGTGTCTGTATCCGGGGCGGGTCATGCTGGGGGTGGGCACGGGGGAGGCGCTCAACGAGATCGCCACCGGGTACGAAGGCCAGTGGCCGGAGTTCAAGGAACGCTTCGCGCGGTTGCGCGAGTCGGTGCGGCTGATGCGGGCGTTGTGGACGGGGGAGCGGGTCGATTTCGAGGGCGAGTTCTACGCCGCGAAGGGGGCGTCGATCTACGACGTGCCCGAGGGCGGGGTTCCGGTGTACATCGCGGCGGGCGGTCCGGTGGTGGCGCGGTATGCGGGCCGGGCGGGGGACGGGTTCATCTGCACCTCGGGCAAGGGCATGGAGCTCTACACCGAGAAGCTGTTGCCGGCGGTGGCGGAGGGCGCCGCGAAGGCCGACCGGGACGTGGCGGGGATCGACAAGATGATCGAGATCAAGATTTCCTACGACACCGATCCGGAGCGGGCGTTGGAGAACTGCCGGTTCTGGGCGCCGCTCTCGCTCACGCCGGAGCAGAAGCATTCGATCGACGATCCGATCGAGATGGAGGCGGCTGCCGATGCGTTGCCGATCGAGCAGGTGGCCAGGCGGTGGATCGTGGCGTCGGATCCGGACGAGGCGGTCGAGCAGGTCGGGGCGTATGTGAAGGCCGGGCTCAATCATCTGGTGTTCCATGCGCCGGGGCACGATCAGCGGCGGTTTCTGGAGTTGTTCGAGCGTGATCTGGCGCCGCGCCTGCGTGCGTTGGCCTGACGCGGCTGACGCCGCCGGTGTGCCTTTTGGGCTGCCCTGACCGCCCAAAAGGCATACCGGCGGCGGAGCCGCCTGACGAAGGGAGAACCTATGCCCGCGCCCAAGCTGTTGACCCTGCCCCCGGCGATCACGGAGTCCTGGGACTGGCAGCTGCAGGCCGCCTGCCGGGACGCCGACGCCGCGACGTTCTTCCATCCGGAGAACGAGCGCGGGGAGGCACGCACCGACCGCGTCCGCGCCGCGAAGCGAATCTGCCAGTCCTGTCCCGTGCTGACCCAGTGTCTCCGGCACGCCCTCGAGGCCGGGGAGCGGCACGGCATCTGGGGCGGGATGTCGGAAGAGGAGCGCCGCATCCTGCTGCGCCGGGCGAGCAGGTCACCCCATAGCCTGGAGCCATGGCAGATGGCCGTCTCTCCGAGATCCGCACGGGTGTCCGCGACTCCTGGGCAGTCGGTCTCGGCCTGATCCCGCTCGGCCTCGCGTTCGGGGTCGTGCTCACGCAGGCAGGTTTCGACTGGTGGTGGGCGCCCGTCTTTTCGACGGTGATCTACGCGGGCTCGATGGAGTTCCTCGCCGTCGGCCTGATCGGTGCGGTGACCCCGGTGGCGTCGATCGCGGCGGCGACCCTGCTGGTGAACTTCCGGCACGTGTTCTACGGACTGTCCTTTCCGCTGGAGAAGATCCGCAGCCGGCTCGGGCGGGCGTACGGCGTCTACGCCCTCACGGACGAGACCTACGCCATCGTCGCCACCAAGCGTCGCGACGAGCTGACCGGCGCGCGGATGCTCGCGGTCGCGGCGACGTGCCAGTTGCTGTGGGTCGCGTCCGGGACCGCGGGCGCCCTGGTCGGTGCGGCGCTGCCCGCGGGATTGTCGGGTCTGGAGTTCGCCCTCACGGCGTTGTTCGCCGTGCTCGCGCTCGACGCATTCCGTCTCGGGCGCGACCTGCCGGCGTCGGCCGCCGCGCTGGTGTGCGGCCTCGTCGGGGTGACCGTGTCGAAGGACGGCATGCTGGTGATCTCGCTGGGCCTGTTCGTCGCGTATCTGCTGCTGCGGTTCGTCTACCGCAACAAGGTGGCCCGTGCCTGAGTCGGTACCGGGCGCCGGCTACGTCGTCGGTGCCCTGATCGCGATGTTCGTCGTCACCGTGGGTCTGCGGGCGGTCCCGTTCGCCGCGCTCGCCCGGCTGCGGGAGTCGGACGTGGTGGGCTACCTCGGCGGCGCGATGCCGGCCGGGGTGATGGTCATCCTGGTGATGTACACGCTGCGCGACGTCGGTCCGGCGACGTGGCTACCGGCGGTGCTGGGCCTCGCCGGAACCGTCGCGGTGCACCTGTGGCGGCGGAGCGCGGCGCTGAGCACCGTCGCCGGAACCGCGATCTACGTCCTGGCCGGGGCGTTCTGGAGCTGAGCGGCGCGAGCGCCGGCCGGTGCCGGAACCGTGCCGGGACGGCGGGACCGGGCCGCGACGGCCACCGCGACGAGCACCACGAGTCCGGTGACGCACTGGGCGTTGCCGAGAGTCTGCTGGATGGCCGACTCGACCCAGCCGTGCGTGGAGGTGTCCTCGAGCAGGTAGTTGGGCCCGACGAGGAAGACCAGCGCGGCCGGCAGCAGCACGGGCCACCACGAGCGGTACCGCGGAGCCAGCGCGACCGCGACGAGCAGCACGCTGTAGGCCCAGTGATGCGTCACCGCGATGGGCGCCGCGAGCAGGGTCGCGAGCGCGATCACCCCGAGCGCGACGACGTGCTCGCCCGATCGGGTGAAGCGGTGGGCGGCCCACAGCGCCCCGAGGACGACGAGTGCGACGCCCGCGAGCCAGGCGGCGGTGTAGGCGTGCCCCTCGACGCCCAGCCGGGCAAGCAGGCCGCTGAGCGCCTGATTGCGGAAGAAGTCCTGGTCCCCGGCCCGGTCGGTGGCCCAGGCCTCGGTGGTCCAGAAGTACACGGAGGACTCCGGGCGGAGCCAGTACGCGAAGCCCGCCACGGCGAGGAACGCACCGAAGGCGCGCGCCGCCGACGGCATGTCCCGCCGGAGCAGGAACAGCACACCGAACGCGGCCGGGGTCACCTTGATCGCGGCGGCGAGGGCGATCCCGACGCCGCGGAACCGCTGCGGGATCACGCCGAGGACGTCGGCGACGACGAGGGCCATGAGGAGGATGTTGATCTGCCCGAACAGGAAGTTGGAGCGGATGGGCTCGAGCCAGAGCGCCACGCCCAGTCCGGCGGTCGCGACCAGGTTCGCGCGACGGACGTCCATGTGCTCGAGCGAGACCTTCAGCACCCACCACACCAGGCCGATCAGGCCTGCGGTCCACAGCACCTGCATCAATGTCGCGTTCAGCAGGGGCAGCGGGGCGAAGAGGAACGCCGCGAACGGCGGATAGATGAAGCGGAAGCCCGAACTGGTGTGGAAGCCCTCGGTGTAGAGGGGGGTGTGGTGCAGGAACGCCCACCCCGCGTCGCGGAAGACCGACAGGTCCATCAGGTATCCGGTGACAGCGTTCTCGAGGTGGATGCCTGCGACCACGGCCGACACGAGCAGCCCTGCCCCCACGAGCAGCGAGTACCCGGGCCGGGCTCGAACTTCGGACAGCAGCACGGACGATCACCTCCGCTTGTCGGGACAGGAACCTCCCGGATACGTTACACAATCGTTGCCTTCGGGGCCGGATACGCGGGTTGCCCGGTCTCCCAGCACGTTTCCGGCCGCTTTGTCCTGTTCGGGCAGTTTCGGCGTGTGTCGTGTATCACGACGTCGTGACGAAATCGCGGTCTCTACCCCGTCGCCTAGACACGGACAGAAATTCCTGTCGTGGGGCGCTGCGACACTGGCCGCATGCCGCGCCGCGTGCCCGAGGAGCTCCTGCCGCATCTGCGCCGCGCCCGTGATCTCGCGGACCGGGAGTACGCGCGACCTCTCGACCTCACCGGGCTCGCCGCCGCCGCGGGGGTCTCGAAGTACCACTTCCTGCGTTGCTTCACCGCCGTGTACGGCAAGACGCCCGGCGTCCACCTCACCGAACGCCGCATCGAGCGGGCGCAGGACCTGCTGCGCGCGACGAATCTGACCGTGACGGAGATCTGTCACCTCGTCGGGTACAGCAGCCTCGGGTCGTTCAGCACCAGGTTCCGTCAGCTGGTCGGGGTCACCCCCAGCGAGTACCAGGCCGCCTTCGCCGAGTCCGGGGCGCCGCGCATCCCGGGCTGCTGGGTGTTCATGCACGGCCTGAGCGACCTCCGCTGAACTGCGCAATTTCGGAGAAGCTCGCACCGTGCCCGTCGCTCTACGGTCGAGACGTGCCACATCACCGATCCGGAGGACACGCCATGATCGCGAACATCTCCCTGGTGACCCTCTATGTCACCGATCAGGACGCGGCGAAGAAGTTCTACCTCGACACGCTGGGGTTCGTGGAAACCGCCGACGTGGCGATGGGTGAGGGCTTCCGCTGGGTGACCGTCGCGCACCCGGACCACCCGGAACTCGAGGTGACGCTGATGGTGCCCGGCCCACCCCTGAACCCGGAGATGGCCGGGGCCGTTCGTCGCGCGCTGGCCGACGGCACCATGGGCGGCTTCGGGCTCCGCACCACGGACTGCCGCGCAGCGTACGAGGAGCTCACGGCCAGGGGCGTCGAGTTCACCCAGCCGCCGTCCGAGCGTCCCTACGGGGTCGAGGCGGTGTTCCGGGACAACTCGGGCAACTGGCTCGTGCTGGTGGAACCCCGTGAGTACACGCCCGGCGACTTCCGTTGATTCGGAATTCTTCGCTTCTCTCGGGATTTTCCGAGACAGGGATATAAAGCCGCAGATCCGCGTGCGACGCCACCGCGCCGCGCCGGCGGTACCCTCCTGTGCGGCGCCGGTCCGTCCGGCGCCGTGACGCACGGGAGGGGAACCCATGAGGTGGCAGGCGTCGGCGATCGCCCTGCTCGTGGCGGTGCTGGCGGCGACGCCGGCCCGCGCCGACGAGCCCGCGACGGACGGGGTACCGGGGAGCGGACCGTGTGCCGGCGACACGTGGCGGCACGAGTCGCTGGTCCCGAAGGATCTCGACATTCCGGTGCCGTATCCGGTGATCACCACCGTGCCGTATCCGGCGCCGGAACCGGACCCGGTACGGATCGATCCACCGCCGTTGCCGGTCGATCCGTGCACCGATCCGTGCCCGGACCTGACCGACGAGCCGGCCCATCCGGATCCGGTCTTCCCCCGGATCGCCCTGAAGCCCAGCCCCTTCCACCTCGGCATTCCGGTGCCCGGGGAGGGTGCCGCGCCGCCGCCACCGCCGGCGCCCGAGACCCCGCCGATCGAGCCCGCCCCGCGGGTCCCCGCCCCTCCGGCTCCGCGCGTCGTCGAGGTCGCCACCGTGGCGAAGCAGACCGGTGCCGGGTCCGTCAACCGGACGGACAAGCGCTGGCAGGTGTACGGCACCGATCTCGGCCTCATGTGGGAGTCGGAGCCAGGCCGGATCGCCGTCGCGTTCGGCGACACCGTCGGCCGGGGCTTCCATCCGCCGGGCGGGCAGGGCGGCGACTGGCGCAGCAACGTGCTGGCCTTCTCCACCGACCGGGACCTGACGGACGGGATGAACTTCGACTCGATGATCCAGGACTCGCGATGCCACGCCGCGGAGATCCTCGGCAGCCGCAAGCTCGACAACGTCGAGATCACCACGATCCCGACGTCGGGATTCGCGATCGGCGGCCGCCAGTACCTGACGTACATGTCCATCCGGACGTGGAACAGCATCCCCGGCACGTGGTGGACCAACCACGGGGGCGTCGCGTACTCGGACGACGGTGGTTCCACCTGGGTCGAGGATCCGCATGCGAAGTGGGACAACATCTTCGGCGTCACCAACTTTCAGGTGGCCGCGGCGGTGCCGGCGCACGGCTACGTGTACCTGTTCGGCACCCCCAACACCCGGCTCGGCGCGGTGGCGCTGGCCCGGGTGCCCGAGGGCCGGGTGCTCGAGCCGCGCGCTTACCAGTACTGGCGCGACGGGAACTGGACCCCCGTCGGCGGATACACCGCGGCGACGCCCGTCGTGCACGGCCCCGCCGGGGAGTTGTCCGTGCGCTACGACGCCGTCGCGGACCGCTGGCAGATGACGTACCTCGACACCGCCGAGGCCGCGATCGTCGTGCGGGAGGCGGAGTCGCCCCAGGGGGTGTGGTCGGAGAGCGCGCGGCTGGTCGGGGTGGAGCAGCACCCCGAGCTGTACGGCGGGTTCATGCATCCGTGGTCGACGGACGAGGACCTGTACTTCATGCTCTCGACGTGGTCGGACTACAACACCTTCCTGCTGCGGGCGAGACTCGACCGTTGAACCACGCGCACATGCGCCCGGACCGAATGTCACACCGGTTCGATGTCATCGAACCCATGTGACATTCGGCCACGAGGTTAGCGGCCGGCGGCCTCCTCCAACGCGGCGAGGACCGGGTGCACGTGATCGGGCAGGCCGTCGGGGAGCGGTCCCGGCCATGCCTGCTCGACGTCGCGAACGGACGCGGAGAGGCGGTCGAAGAGCTTCTTGCCCCGCACGCTCAGATAGACCCGGGTCTTCCGGCGATCGTGGGCATCGACCTCGCGGTATACCGCCGCAACGGAGACCAGGCGGTCGACGACCCGAGTGAGTGTCGGCGCCGGGGTCCGGGTCCGATCGCGCAGTTCGGCCATCGTCAGTCCCGGCCGGACCGCGAGTGCCTCGAGTACGAGGAAGTGGTCCATGTTGAGCTCGTCGGACGAGAGGACGGTCTCGATCGACTGTGCGGCGAGGCGTGCGGCGAGGACGAGCGCGGTCGTCGCAGATGCTTCCATCGAGGTGGCAACACCCTTGTCCGACATGACAGCCCCCGAGCTATTGCATAGTTCGCGCCTCGCCAATAATACTTCCAAGTGAAATGATAGCCTACGTGCGGGTCGTGGCCCGCGGTGCCGTGAGGGCATCGACGTGAGCGCGGTGCTCGATCGTGCACGCGCGTCACAGTGGCGCGTGGCCATGGTCGTGCCGCTGCAGGGGCCGGCCGGTCTGTTCGGCCCGTCCTGCGAAGCGGTGAGCGAGTTGGCGGCGCGCGACCTGAATTCGTCGGGCGGCGTCCTCGGTCGCGAGGTCTGTGTCCAGATCGTGGACGGAGGCGGCGACCCCCGGCGGATCGCCACCGAGATTCGTCGTCTCGTGTCCACTCGTGCGATCGATGCGGTCAGCGGCTGGCACATCTCGTCCGTGCGTCATGCCATCGCCCCGGTGGTGACCGGCCGCGTTCCGTACGCCTACACCTCCCTCTACGAGGGAGGTGAGAGCCGAGGCGGCGTCTACTGCTGCGGCGAAACCCCCGCGCAGCAGATCGCGCCTGCGCTGAAATGGCTGCGGGAGAACGTAGGGACGCGGCGCTGGTTCGTCGTCGGGGACGACTACGTATGGCCCCGCGGTTCCCTCGGCGCGATACGCATGTACGCGCACGAGTTCGACCTGCAGATCGTCGGCGAGTCGTTCGTCGACCTCGGGCGCGCCGACATGAGACATGTCGTGGACGCGGTCGCGGCTTCCCGGTGCGACGGGGTGGTGATGCTCCTCGTCGGCCAGGATGCCGTCGAGTTCAACCGGGCCTTCGCGCGGCGAGGACTCGCCGACCGGGTCGTCCGATTCAGCCCTCTCATGGAAGAGAACATGCTGCTTGCGAGTGGGCCGGCGGCGACGAAGAACCTCTACGTCGCCGCCGCCTACTTCCGTTCCCTGGTCGGCGCCGACTCGATGGATCTGCTCACCGGGTACGTAGCGATGCACGGACCGCACGCGCCCGCGCTGAACAATGCCGCCGAGTCCTGCTACGAAGGCATGAACACCTTGGCCAGTCTCGTGGCCCGCGCCGGAACGGCGGATACGGCCGATCTCGACGACGTGGTGGACGGGACTGCGTTCGACGGACCGCGAGGCCCGGTCGAGTTCCGAAACGGAGTGGCTCGACAGAGGATTCACCTGTCCATCGCTGACGGCGTCGACTTCGAGATCCTCACGTCGTTCTGACGAACACTCGTTGACATGTGTGGCGCGGGCCACTACTTTCATTCGAAACAGTTTCATTTGGAAGTAAGGCGAGGTGTCCGGTGGGCAATGTCGGTTTGCTGTACGTGGGAGCGGTCCTCCTCGTCAACGGGTTGACGCTCCTCTCCGTCGTACCTGTCAGGTCGGCTGCAGTGTTGAACCTGTTCGTCGGCGCACTGCAGTGCGTCATACCTACCGCCCTGCTGATCCAGGCCCAGGGGGACACGGCGGACGTTCTGGCCGCATCCGGCCTATACCTGTTCGGGTTCACCTATCTGTACGTGGGAATCGTGAACCTGGCCGGACTCGAGCCGCAGGGCATCGGATGGTTCTCCGGCTTCGTCGCGGTCGCCGCCCTCGTCTACTCGGCGTTGTCGTTCACCGTCGTCGGCGACCCCGTCTTCGGGGTCATCTGGCTCTCGTGGGCGTTCCTGTGGGCGTTGTTCTTCCTGGTCCTCGCTCTCGGGTTCGACGGACTCACCCGATTCACGGGATGGGTCGCGATCCTCCTCAGCCAGCCGACATGTACCGTCCCGGCGTTCCTCGCCTTGACCGGCAGCCTCCACGCCACCGCGTTCACCGCGGCCGGGTGGGCGTCGGTCCTCGCCGTCCTCGTGGGGATCGCCGCTGCGCTCGGCTTCCCTGCATCCGCTCGTCCCGACGAAAAGCCTTCCCCCCAATACGGTCCCGTCCACAACTGAGCCCGGCGACCGCGCCGGGCGAACTCGAAGAAGGAGCACGATATGCGACACGGAGACATCTCCTCCAGCAGCGACACCGTCGGCGTGGCGGTGGTCAACTACAAGATGCCGCGCCTGCACGACAAGGCCGGGGTGCTCGACAACGCACGACGCATCGCCGACATGATGATCGGGATGAAGTCGGGTCTGCCCGGACTCGACCTGGTGGTGTTCCCCGAGTACTCGACGCAAGGAATCATGTACGACGAGCAGGAGATGTACGCGACTGCAGCGACCATCCCCGGCGACGAAACGGCGATCTTCTCGGCGGCGTGCCGGGAGGCCGACACGTGGGGCGTCTTCTCGATCACCGGTGAGCAGCACGAAGACCACCCGGCCAAGCCGCCGTACAACACCCTGATCCTGGTGAACAATCGGGGCGACATCGTCCAGAAGTACCGCAAGATCCTGCCCTGGTGCCCGATCGAGGGCTGGTACCCGGGGGACACCACGCACGTCACCGACGGTCCCAAGGGACTGAAGATCTCCCTGATCATCTGCGACGACGGCAACTACCCGGAGATCTGGCGTGACTGCGCGATGAAGGGCGCCGAACTGATCGTGCGTTGCCAGGGCTACATGTACCCCGCGAAAGACCAGCAGGTGCTGATGTCGAAGGCGATGGCGTGGGCGAACAACTGCTACGTCGCCGTCGCGAACGCCGCCGGGTTCGACGGTGTCTACTCCTATTTCGGGCACTCGGCGATCATCGGATTCGACGGACGCACCCTCGGGGAGACCGGGGAAGAGGAGTACGGCATCCAGTATGCCCAGCTGTCGGTCTCGGCCATCCGCGACGCTCGCGAGAACGACCAGTCGCAGAACCACCTCTTCAAGCTGCTGCACCGCGGCTACTCCGGTGTCCACGCGGCCGGCGACGGAGACAAGGGGGTCGCGGACTGCCCGTTCGAGTTCTACAAGCTGTGGGTGACCGATGCTCGGAAGGCGCAGGAACGTGTCGAGGCCATCACGAGAGATACAGTGGGAGTGGCCGACTGCCGAGTCGGTTCGCTGCCCGTCGAAGAGACCGCCGAGGCGTAGCCGCGGATGCCGGGAGCCCAGATGCCCTATCTCACCGACATGTTCCACGACCAGAATCGCACCCGGGTGAAGGTCGCGGAACCGGCCGACGCCCCAGCGGACGAGGGGGATCCGACGATGCTGTCGCACAGGCTCAACGCCTGCATCGTCGGGCAACGGCCCGCGATCGACGCGGTCGTCCGCGCCGTGTCGCTGGCACGGGTCGGCGCGCACGACCCGACACGTCCCCTCGCCAACATCCTCCTCGTCGGACCCACCGGCGTCGGCAAGACCGAACTCGTCCGTCGAGTCGCGGCGGAGCTGCGGTCCGGACCCGACGACATGTGCCGGATCGACATGAACACGCTCGCCCAAGAGCACTACGCCGCCTCATTCTCCGGAGCGCCACCCGGGTACGCAGGCAGCAAGGAGTCGTTCACGCTGTTCGACAGGAGCAGGATCGAAGGCGACCCGTACACCCCGGGAATCGTGCTCTTCGACGAGGTGGAGAAGGCGGATACCACCGTTCTGAGGGCGCTCCTGCAGATCCTCGACCACGGGGAACTGCGGCTCGCCAACGGCCAGCAGACGATCTCGTTCCGCAACAGCTACGTGTTCCTCACGTCGAACCTCGGATCCCGCGAGGTGGCACGAAGACGACGCGCCCCGTGGGCGCGGTTGGCTCGCCGCGCCGGATGGGGGCCACGGTCGGAGCGCAGCCGCGTCGTCGTTCGGAACGCGGTGGAACGGTTCTTCGATCCCGAGTTCTTCAACCGCCTCGACGACACGGTGGTGCTGAACGAGTTCGACGACCGGACGGCTGAGGAACTGACGCGCCGGGAGATCGAGATCGTCACACGCCGGCTCGCCCGCCGAGCGATCGCGGTCGACATCGGATCCGACGTCGTCGCCCTCGTCTGCGCCCGTGGATTCGACCCGGTCTACGGAGCACGAGGACTTCGGCGCACCATCCGAAACCTGGTGACCGAACCGATAGCAGCGGCGGTGCTCGAGCATCGGCCGCACGGTTCCACCCGACTGACCTTGTCGGTCACCGCCGGCGACGGCGGGATCCGGGTGACCCGCCGAGCCGCGCCCGGTCACCCTGAACCCTCCTGATTCCCGGACCGAATGTCACACCGGTTCGATGTCATCGAACCGGTGTGACATTCGGCCAGAGCCGCGAGGCTAGGTGCCGGTGATCTCGTCGGGGGTCTGCGGCAGGGACGCGGTCCGCACCTGGGCGGAGTCGAGATCGACCGCGTGCAGCGCGTTGCTCGCCGGGTCCGTGACGTAGGCGGTGTGACCCTGCACGTACAGGGCCGGGCGCGGCGACTGCCACTCGTCGGGTTCGGTCCACGGGGCGAGGACGTCGATGCGCCGGACCGCCGCGCCGCTGTTCTGGTCGATCACGTGCAGCGCGCCGTCGGTGCCCAGGACGAGTGCCTCACCGTGGGGGCCGCGCCCGAGCGAGCGGAACGTGTAGCTGGTGCCGAGATCGACGAGCCGCAGCTCGCCGGTGCGCGTATCGGTGAGCGAAATACGCTGGGGTCGTTCGAGTTCTGCGTCCGGATCGCTCTTGTAGTCGCCGAGAACGACGGGGGATTCCTCGGATCCGGCCTGGTTGCCGATCCGGCCGTACGGGTCCGGCGAGGTGACCTTGGTGATCGTGCCGTCACGGTAGACGAGCAGGCCGTCCTCGCAGCCCAGCACGACGGTCTCGTCGGCGGCGACGGCCTCGCCGTGCACGCCGGGGCACTGCTCGTTGCGGGTGACCTCCCGGCGTTCGGCGTCGAGCACGGCGATGCCGGTGCGGGACTCGCTGTCGCCGAGGGTGACGATCAGGCTGCCGTCGGCCAGCGCGACCGCCACGCCGTGGTGCGCTTCCGGAGTGGTGTACGTGTCGGTCCGGGGCTTGCCGTCGGCGAGCCCCGCGGGGTCGAGGATGTCGATGCGGCCGGTGCCGTCGTCGAAGAGCACGGTCCGGCCCGCGTGCCGGACGACGTGCCCGGGCTTGGTGGCGGCGAACTCGACGTCGGTGAGTGCCGGAGTGCCCGCGTAGTGGTGCGCGTGGTCGCCGTGGGGTTCGGACCAGCTGCCGGTGTCGAGGACGCGGAAGCCGCCGGCGGTGGAGACGAACACGTGCCGGCCGTCGCCGGCGGGATTGAGTCGGTTGAATCCGTCGAGCGGCAGATCGGCGACGACGTCGAGGTCGTTCGCGTCGAGGACGAGGACGCCCCCGTCGTAGGTGAGGGCGAGCCGGGGCTCGGCGGCGGCGACTTCGGCGGGCGCGGCCGAGGTGGTGGCGGGCGCGGCGGTGTCGTCGGCGGTGGAGGTGGCGCAGCCGGCCAGGAGCGCGGTGGCGCAGCCGGCCAGGAGCACGGTGGCCAGCCCTGCGGTGAGCGCGAGGCTTCGGGAGGACGTCATGCCGGAACATCTACGCCTTATTGCAAACGAATGTCAAAGTCTATTATGCGAATGCCTGCATCCGCGACACGCGGCGGCAGGAGGGAGGCGTCCGTACGCGACGCCGTTACCATCGACCGATGGACCCGGTCCGCAACCCGTACGCTCCCGGCGCGGGGCAGCGTCCGCCCGAGCTCGCCGGCCGGGCGAAGCAGCTCGACGCCTTCGACGTGGTGCTCGAACGGATCGCCCGCGGCCGACCCGAACGCAGCGTCGTGCTCACCGGGCTGCGCGGCGTCGGCAAGACGGTCCTGCTCAATCAGCTTCGCTCCGCGGCGATCTCGCGGAGCTGGGGCACCGGCAAGATCGAGGCCCGGCCCGATCAGGACCTGCGCAGGCCGCTGTCGTCGGCGCTGCACATGGCCGTGCGTGAGATCGCTCCGGCCCACCCGCACCCCGAATCGGTCGAGTACTTCCTCGGCGTGCTGAAGTCGTTCGCGTTGCGGGCGACCGCGGACAAGGGCATGCGCGAACGGTGGCAGCCCGGCATCGACGCCCCCGCCGTCAAGGGGCGCGCCGACACCGGGGACCTCGAGATCGATCTCGTCGAGCTGCTGATCGACGCCTCCGGGCTCGCCCGCGACGTGGGGGTGGGCATCGCGCTGTTCGTCGACGAGATGCAGGACCTCGGCGCGGGGGACATCTCCGCGATCTGCGGGGCGTGTCACGAACTGAGCCAGGACGCCGCGCCCCTCATCGTGGTCGGCGCCGGCCTGCCCCACCTCCCGGCGGTGCTGTCCGCGTCGAAGAGCTACTCGGAGCGGCTGTTCAGCTACCACCGGATCGACCGGCTCGACCGCGGCTCCGCCGACGTCGCGCTCCTCGCGCCGGCCGAGCGCGAGGGCGTGACCTTCACGGCCGAAGCGCTCGACGCGCTCTACGAGACCGCCGACGGATACCCCTACTTCGTCCAGGCCTACGGCAAGGCGACGTGGGACGTCGCGGCGACGACCCCCATCACTGCCGACGACGTGCGGGTCGGCGCGCCCGCCGCCGAGGAGGAACTGGCCGTCGGGTTCTTCGGCTCCCGGTACGAACGCGCCACGCCCGCCGAGCGCGAGTACATGCGCGCGATGGCCGACCTCTCCGGCGACGACGGTCCCGTCGCGACGTCCAAGATCGCAGCCGAACTCGGTCGCAAGCCGGCGTCGCTGTCGCCCGCGCGCGACGGACTCATCAAGAAGGGGCTCATCTATTCCGCCGAGCGGGGCTTCATCGGATTCACCGTGCCGCACTTCGGACGGTATCTGCGCGCTCAGCACGACTGAGCTGCAGTCGGATTCGCTGCAGGGCCCGGTGCTGGGCGATGCGGACCGCGCCGACCGACGTGCCGAGCAGCGCGGCGGTGCGTTCGGCGCTGTAGCCCTGCAGGATCCGCAGCTGCACCACGCGGCGCTGCTGCTCCGGCAGCAGTGCGAGTTGCCGGCGGACCGCGGACCGCAGTTCCTCGTCGAGGACGCCCTCCTCCGGTCCGGGGCCGGCGACGTCGTGCAGCGGTGTCACGGTGCGCGCGGCCTTGCGCCGGACGTCCGCGACCTTGTGCGTGGCGATGCCGAAGGCGAAGCGCAGCAGCGACGCACCGCGATCCTGGTAGCGCGGGAGCGCCCGGGTCAGGGCGAGGCACACCTCCTGGGCGACGTCCTCGGCGGGGGTGTGCGCGCGGGTCCCCTCGTCCATGCGTGCGGCGCAGAAGTTCAGCACATGGGGGCGAACGGAACTCACCACCACGCCGACGGCGTGCGGTTCACCGGCGACGGCGCGCGGTACCCATCGGCGGAGCAGTTCCTCGGTTTCGATGCGGTGCACGGGGTGTCCTCTCGGGCGGTGGAAGGTGGGGAGTTCCACCATCCGTCGCCCGGGCGCCCCGGGCCAGGACCCCTGGGGTGGTTACTCCTCCACCCACCGCACGGTGTCGTCCAGGCTCGCCCGGTCGGTGCGGCAGGTGTTGGCGGGGTGGCTCTCGTCGGCGTATCCGAAGGAGATCGCGCACACGATGTCGCGCTCGGTGGAAATGCCGAGTTCGCGGCGGACGGCGCCGGCGGTCATCGCGACGGCGGCCTGCGGGACGGCGGCGATGCCGAGGGCCTGCGCGGCGAGGAGCAGGGTGGCGACGTACCCACCGCAGTCGACCGCGCCGTAGGTGCCGAGGGCCTTGTCGGTCGTGACGATCGCGACGTGCGGGGCTCCGAAGAAGCGGTAGTTCTCGAGCATCTGCTCGGTGCGGCGGGCGTAGTCGTCGCGGGCGATGCCGAGGCTGTTGTAGAGGGCGTAACCGGCGCCGCGGCGACGCTCGGCGTACACCCCGCGGTACTCGGCGGGGCCGGGGATGTCCGGGTCGAGCCGACCGGAGGCCGCCTGCTCGTACACCGCGCTCCGTAGCCGCTCGACGGCGTCCCCGCCGACCAGGACGACCTCCCACGGCTGGGAGTTGCACCAGGACGGGGTGCGCTGCGCCATGCGCAGCATCGTCTCGATGTCCTCGCGGGGTACCGGTTTGGACAGGAACGCCCGGCAGGAATAGCGGGTGTCGAGCAGTGCCGAGAGCGAGGCGCCGTGGTCGATCGTCATGTGACCAGGGTCGCACAGGCACCTGTATAGCGCTCGTTCAGGCCCGTCGTGCGGGACCGGCGGTGAGGTAGTTCTCCCGGTCGAACCGCCGGGTCCGGAGCCGGTATCCCCAGGACGAGGCCGGCCACAGCGACCGGTTGACCTCGCCGCGGTCCAGGTACCAGCTCCGGCACCCGCTGGTCCACACGGTGCCCGACGAGCGTCGGCGCATCTCGTCGGCGAACTCCCGCTGCGCGGCGGCCCGCACCTCGAGAGCGGCGCCCTCCCGGTCGGCGGCGTCCATCGCGGCGGCGACGTAGCGGAGCTGGCTCTCGATCATGAACAGCAGCGAGGTGTGGCCGATCCCGGTGTTGGGACCGCCGAGCAGGAACGCGTTGGGGAACCCGGCCACGGTCGTGCCCAGGTGCGCCGACGCGCCGTCGCGGCCCCACCGCTCGAGCAGGGTGCGGCCGTCGCGACCGACCACCGGCAGGCCCGCGAGGGCGGCGGAGACCCGGAATCCGGTCGCGTACACCAGGACGTCGACCGCGTGGTCCCGGCCGTCGGCGGTGCGCACGCCGTGCGGGCGCAGTTCCGCGATCGAGCTGGTGACCACCGTGCTGGAGTCCCGGGCGAGTGCGGGATAGTAGCTGTCGGAGAACAGGATTCGCTTGCAGCCGATCCGGTGCCGCGGGGTCAGGACGCGACGCAGGTCCGGGTCGGGCACCTGCCGGTGCAGGTGCCGCAGCGCCCGGGACTCGAGGCGGGTGAGCCGACGGCCGGACCCGGTGAGCGCGGGGACGAGCGCTTCGCCGCGCCAGTACTCGACCGTCCGGCGCGCCCGGTGCGGCAGCGGCAGGCGCTGTTCGCGGCGCGGCAGCACCCAGGCGGGCGTGCGCTGGAACAGGGTGAGGTGGTCGGCGACGTCCGCGAGATGCGGAATCACCTGGGCGGCGCTCGCGCCGGTCCCGATCACGCCCACGCGCCGCCCGGGGAGGTGGGCGTCGTGGTCCCACCGGGCGGTGTGGAAGGCGGGGCCGCCGAAGGAGCCGTCGAGGCGGGGGACCTGCGGGACGTTCAGGGCGCCGGTGGCCAGGACGAGGAATCGGGCCGCGTAGTCCGGGCCGCGGTCGGTGCGCACGTGCCAGCGGCCCGTCGTCTCGTCCCACCGGCATCCGACGGCGGCCGTGCGGTACACGATCCCGTCGGCGAGTCCGTTCTCTGCGGCGAACGCGTGCAGGTGCGCGAGGATCTCGGGCTGGGTCGCGCGGCCGCGGGCCCAGGCGGCCTGGGGTGCGGACGAGTACGAGTACAGGGCGGGATGGATGTCGCACTCGCACCCCGGGTAGGTGTTGTCGCGCCAAGTCCCGCCGAGGGCGCCGTCGCGTTCGAGGACGAGGACGTCGCGTCCGCGTTGCCGCAGGTGTGCGGCGGCACCGAGCCCGGCGAAGCCGGCTCCGACCACGAGTGCTTCGGCTTCGATCACTTGAACAGTGTGCAAGTTGCGGGTTCACCAGGCAAATCGGGAAGTATTTCGCCTTCTTGCTCGTGTCCGAGAGTGCCGGATATTTCCCGATCAGACCACGTCCTCCTCGTTGCCCGGGGTGACGCGGCGCAGTCCCCGGTACGCGTCGGCGGGGGAGCGGCGGCCGGCCACGACGGCCTCGACCTCGGCGGCGATGGGCATCTCCACGTCGTACTCGCGCGCGAGTTCCATCACCGTCGGGGCGGTCTTCACGCCCTCCGCGACCTGGCCCAGCCGGGCCACCGCCTCGTCGAGGGTGAGTCCGCTCGCGAGGGCCTCGCCGATCCGGCGGTTGCGCGACGCGGGGCTCGTGCACGTCGCGATCAGGTCGCCCATCCCGGTCAGGCCTGCGAACGTCCGCGGGTTGGCTCCCATCACCTCGCCGAGCCGGGTCATCTCGGCGAGCCCCCGGGTGAGCACCATCGCCCGGGTGTTGTCGCCGACCCGCAGCCCCTCGGCCATGCCTGCCGCGATCGCGACGATGTTCTTGAGGACCCCGCCCAGTTCGCAGCCGAGGACGTCGGTGTTGCGGTACACGCGGAAGACCTTCGAGGCGAACAGCGGTTGCAGGGCCGCCGCGACGCGTTCGTCCGCGGTGGCCACCACGGCGGCCGCCGCCATCCCGTCGGCAACCTCTCCGGCGATGTTCGGCCCGGCCAGCAGTCCCACCGGGTGACCGGGCAGGCATTCGCCGATCACCTCGGTCGGTCGCAGGCGGGTGCCCGGTTCGAGTCCCTTCGCCAGCGAGAGGATCGGCACCCAGGCCCGCACCTCGTTCGAGATCTCGGCGAGGGTGGTGCGGACGGCGTGGGACGGCACCCCGACCACCAGCACGTCGGCCTCGTGCGCGGCCTCGAGGAGGTCCGAGGTGGCGCGAAGGTTGGCCGGCAGGGTTCGCTCGCCGAGGTACCGGGTGTTGCGGTGCTCCTCGTCGATCTCCCGGGCGGTGTCCGGGTTGCGGGACCAGAGCAGGGTCGGGGTGTTGCGAGCCGACAGTCCTGCGACGGTGGTACCCCACGAACCGGAACCGAGGACGACGACGCGAACCGGACGTGCCATGGGTTGTGGATCCTGTCTGCGCGGAGGGACGGTACGGCCTCAGGGTGTCAGTTCGCCCGTCCCGGCGCCGGATTTTCGCGGTTTGCCCGTCCTCTGTCGCCGTCGTCCCGCATGTGCGCATGCGCACACTGGCATGATTCATACCCCAGGGGGTATATTGACGGCAGATTCCGATCATCCCCCGAGGAGGACGCCCATGTGTTACCCCGTCACCTGCTCCAAGTGCGGAAAGACCGGCTGGGGCGGCTGCGGCCAGCACGTCGACAGCGTGATGAAGTCCGTAGCGGTCACCGAGCGGTGCACCTGCGACCAGGACTCCGCTCCCGAGGCGAAGTCCGGCTTCCTCTCCTCGCTGTTCGGTCGCTGAGGGCCGGCGGGTGCGTTCGCGCACCCGCCGGTGTCACCGGGTCCAGTCGTCCCGCTCGAGCAGCCGCGACACGAGCACCCCGGCCACCAGCCCCCAGAACGCCGCACCGATGTTCCAGAACGTCACGTTCGCGGCCGTGACGACGAACGCCACCAGCGCCCCCATCGTGTACTTCGAGGCGAACGCCGTCACGAACGCGCCCTGCAACGCCCGCAGCATCGCCAGACCCCCGAGGGTCGCGACGAACGCTGCCGGCGCGGCCGTCATCCACCGCACGAACAGCGGCGCGAACAACCCGAACACGATCGAGTACAGCCCGAAGCACACGGCCGCCGTGTACTGGCGGCTCCGCTCCCCGGACGCGGTGAGCAGCGCGTTCGTCGGGCCGGTCAGGCACGTCGACACCGCACCCACGCAGGCCGCGCCCAGCGACCACACCCCGCACGCGATCGTGGTGACGTTGATCGGAGGCCGGTGCCCGGCCGCCGTGAGCACGGCGATGCCCTGCCCGTTCTGCACCACCAGCACGGTGATCGCCAGGGGAATCACCAACTCCAGCAACGCCGTCCAGGTGAACACCGGTGCGGTGAAGACTGGCGACGCGAAGATGCCCGATCCGCCCGGGGCGGGCGAGAAGCGCCCCGACGCGGACACCGCCACCGCCCCGGCGATCAGCGCCCCCAGGATCGGTGGCAACCACCGGCCGATCCGCCCGAACGCGCTCAACGCCAGGAACGTCAGCACCATGGGCGCCGCGATCGCGACGTCCGCGCCGAGCGCGGCCACCAGGTCCACGCCGAACTTCAGGAAGACGCCCGCCACCATCGCCATGACGATCGGCATCGGCAGCGCCTCCATCACCCGTCGCACCAGTCCGGACGCCCCCAGCACCAGCACCAGCAGGCCGGTGACCAGGAACGCGCCGATCACCTCCGGCCAGGACAGGTGCCCCAGCGATCCGCCGACGAGGATCGTGCCCGGAATCGTCCAGGCGAAGCCGAGAGGCTGCCGGTAGGCGACGCTCATTGCGATCGTCAGCACCCCGTTGAGAACGAAGATCCCGAAGATCCACGACGCGAGTTCGGCCGCGCCGAGCCCACCGGCCGCTCCCGCCGCGAGGACGACCGCGACCGGGCCCGTCGACGAGAACACCAGGCCGATCACGCCGTTCGCCGCGTACTCGACGCCGAGATCCCGCAGCACCC
This sequence comes from Rhodococcus ruber NBRC 15591, assembly GCF_001894945.1. Classification (GTDB taxonomy): domain Bacteria; phylum Actinomycetota; class Actinomycetes; order Mycobacteriales; family Mycobacteriaceae; genus Rhodococcus; species Rhodococcus ruber. Next base: position 14,055 of record NZ_BCXE01000003.1, on the reverse strand, counting down.
GGCGCGGCCGGGTGAGGGGCCGGGCAGGCCGCTCGAGCAGATCGGTATCGCCGGGGGCAGTGGTCTTCTCGTCGACTGCTGTCATTCGCTTCCTCACTCCTCCTCACGGAACCGGGCGGCGAGCTCGCTGCGCGAACGGATGCCGAGCTTCGCGTAGACCCGGGTCAGGTGGTACTGCACCGTCTTCACCGACAGGAACAGCTCACCCGCCACGTCTTTGTTGGTGTTGCCCGCGGCCACCAGCGCGGCGACCGCCTTCTCCTGCGGCGTCAACGCCGCCAGATCCATGTGCGACCGGCGCGTACCGTCGCCGCTCGCCTTCAACCCACCGGCCTTGAGCTCGCGGTCGCAGCGCTGCACGTACGCCGTCGCGCCGAGCGTCGCATACAGTTCCCGGGCGGTGCGCATCACCGCGTCCGCCTCCCGTCGCCGCCCGGCCCGCCGCAGCGTCTGGCCGTACGCGAAGTTCACCCGTGCCCGGTCGTACGGCAACGACAACGTCGCCAGGTTCTCGAGCGCCGCTTCGAAGGTCTCGCGTGCGGCGTCGATGTCCCCGCGCGCCCCGTGGATCCGTCCGCGCACGTATCCGAGCCGCGCCCGGGCGGACAGGTGCCCCCGCGAGCCGGCCAGGTCCTCGAACGGACGGAGGAATTCGTCGGCCTCGTCGACGCGTCCGGTCATCACGAGGGCATTCGCATACAGGTCCGGCCACGGCCAGAAACCCGGCTCCACCAACGCCTGTCGTCGATGCGCGGTGAGCGGCGCGAGGTGCCGCAGGACGCCGTCGTAGTCGGCGGCGACCTCGGCGCACTGGGCGGCCGCGAGGCAGGCCGGGACTACCATGACGGCGTAGTCGGTGGCGCCCGCGCGGCCACGTCGCAGGTGCTCGCGGGCCAGAGTCCAGTCGCCCCGCAGGGCATGCACCTGGGCACCCGTCCAATGCACCAGTGGCCGAAGCAGATCCAGGCCCGCGGTGTCGAGCTGTGCGGCGGCGCGGTCGACCGTGCGGACGGCGTCGTCCCAGGCGCCGAGCGCGAACTCGGTGCGGGCCAGCCACGCCTGCGCCCACAGCGAGATCCGGATCGATCCCCCGCGGAAGACCGTCGGTTCCGCACTCTCCAGTTCCGCTCGGGCCCGCTCCGGCTCGTCGAGCGCGAGCGCCAGCCAGCCCTCCGCCATGCGGATGCGCTGGCCCTGGGCGCCCAGCCGCACGCTCTCCGGCAGCGCGGCGTACGAGGCGCGGGCCTCGTCGACGTGGCCGGTCATGGCCAGGCCGAGCCCCCGGATCGCGGCCGACTCGACGGCGGCGGGCGTGTCCGCGGCGACGAGGGACGACGCACGGTCGGCCCATTCGACGAGGCCTGCCCCGTCGAGCCGGGCCAGCGAGTGCAGCACCATGCGCTGGCAGATCATCGCCCCCAGGTCCGGGTCCCGGGCCGGGTCCGGGAGCAGTTGCCATGCGCGGCCGAGGAGTTGGGCGGCCTCGTCCTGCCGCCCACGCTGAATGGCGAGATAGCCGAGCACCACGTCGCGCATGGAACCGTCGGGCGCGGTCTCGACGGCCGGAACGAACGTCAGCGCCTGGGGCAGGTCCGCCGCGCCGGTGAGCGCGTCGACACCGCGGATCAGCCGCTGCGCGCGCTGGTCGCGGTCGGGGCTGATGCCGCTCGCGACGATCAGCGCCTCGGCGGCATCCGACCAGGCGCCGACGGCGGCGCGGCGCCGGCCGTACCGGTCGAGGCGGTCTGCGAGGTCCGCGTCGGCGGTGGCGGTGGCGGACACCAGATGGGTGAGCGCGGCCCCCTCGTCGTCGACCAGTTCGGCGGCGCGGGCGTTGAGGTCGCGCCAGCGGGCGGGACCGATGTCGTCGGCGACGGCGGCGCGGGTCATCGGATCCGGGAAGACGAGGGTGACCGTGCCGCGCTGTTCGCGCCGGCGCAGCACTCCGGCGGTGTGTGCGGCGTCGAGCGCCGCGGTCGGGTCCGCCAGCCCGGCCAGTGCCGCCGCCTGGGTCAGGGTGCATTCCGGGCCGAGGACGGCCGCCGCCTCCACGAGGGCCCGGGTCTCGGCGGGGCAGCGGTCCAGCGTGCGGCGCACGGCACCCGCTCGTTCCTGCGGGGCCGGGAACCGGGCCTGCCAGTGCTGCCACTGGTCACGGGGGATCTCGTCGAGCAACTGCAGAACCGGACGGGGGGTGCCGTGGGTGTGCTCGAACAGCCGCCGCGCGGTCCACGGTGACAGGTCCACCCCGATGCGGGCGAGGGCGAGCTGGGCGATGTCCTGCGGCCCGAGCGGTCCCACGTGCACGGAGACGGCACGGTGATGGTCGAGCACCTGCCGGGTGCTGTCCGGGATCGTGTCCGGCAGCGGGTCCACGATCACCAGCAGGACGAGCAACTGCCTGCCGTGCGCCCGGCGGACGGCCGACGACAGGGCTTGCAGCGACTCGGAATCGGACCAGTGGGCGTCGTCGACGACGAGGACGGTGGGATCGTTCACCAGGGACAACAACTCGTGCGCCACCTCCACCGGATCACGTCCGGTGGCGGGGGCCTGCAGCAGTTGCTCGACGGTGCTCCACGCGCGCCGCGCCTCCCACGGGACACCCGCGGACGTGCGCACCTGCCAGTCGTCGAGCAGCTCGGTGAATCGTTGCACCAGAGCGGACTTGCCGATACCCGGCGGACCCTCGACGAGGGCGAGCACGGGTGAACCGGCTCGCGCCTCGCCGAGGTGACGGTCGAGCTCGGAGAGCTCCCGGGTACGTCCGACCAACATGGTGGGTTGAGTCACACTTCCACGGTAGTGGGGCTCGCCGCCGCGGCCTCCGGGGTTCTGGCAACGTACTGCGCACCCTGCCGGACGGGGACGAACACCGTCACCAGGGCGCCGGCCACGGCGATGCCGGCGAAGATGTAGAAGCTCACGTCGTTGCTCAGCCCGGCGCCGATGAGCAGGCCGCCGATGATGGGACCGAAGATGCCGCCGAGCCGGCCGAATCCGGCGCACCAGGCGACGCCGGCACCGCGCGCGGCCGTCTCGTAGTAGTTGGAGACGAACCCGTAGATGAGCACCTGGGTGCCGATCGTGCCGACCCCGGCGATCGCCACCGCGGTCAGCAGGACCGGCAGCGGGAATCCGAAGGTGAGCAGGATCAGTGCCAGTCCGGCGAGACCGAACGTGGTGGCGATGACCGGCTGGGGGCCGCGGCCGTCGGCGATCCGGGAGGCCAGGAGGCCGCCGATGATCGCGCCGCCGTTGAGGACCAGCAGGAATGCGAGCGAACCCTTCGCGTCGTAGCCGGCGTCGGCCATGATCTTCGGCAGCCACGTGTTCAGCCCGTAGGTCAGCAGCAGCCCGGCGAAGCTCATCAGTCCGAGCAGGGTCGTGCCCCACGCGTAGCGGCGGGTGGCCAGGGCGGCGAAGCCGACCTTCTCGGCCGGGGCCGGAACGGTCGTGGGCCGCGGGAGGCCGAACTTGTCGCAGACCGCGGCGGCCTCGTCCGTCCGTCCGCGCGCCTGCAGCCACATCGGGGATTCGGGGAGCTTGACCAGGGCCAGGGGCAGCAGGATCACCAGGGGCAGTGCGCCGATCCAGAACAGGCCCCGCCAGCCGATGGCGTCGCGCAGCACGATGGCGAGCAGGGAGGCGAGGACGCCGCCGGCGGGGACGCCGCTGTAGACGATCGCGTTGAACAGGTTCCGCTTTCCGGGCGGGGCGAACTCGGCCACCACGGCGCCCGCGGTGGCGACGAGACCGCCGACGCCGATGCCGGTGAAGAAGCGCAGGATGCCGAAGGAGGTGATGCTGGTGGCCATCGCGGTAGCGCCCATGCCGACGGAGAACCAGACGATGTTGATCAGCATCATCTTCCGGCGCCCGATCCGGTCGCCGAACGCGCCGCTGAGCAGGGCGCCGACCATGACGCCGATGAGGGCGTACGAGCCCAGCGCGCCGCCCTGCTGCGCGGAGATCGCTCCGATCTGGGTGGGGTCGGCCATCAGTGTGGGCAGGATCGTCCCGTAGACGACGAGGTCGTAGCCGTCGAAGATGATCGCCAGCGTGGCGAGGGCGACGACCCAGATGACGGTGCTGCGGTGCCGGGGACTCGCCCAGGCTGTTGTGTTGTCGGCCATGTCGGCTCCGGTCTGTGAGTGCGGTCACAAGGAAAACAGGGCAGAAAGAGGGCCTCACCAGCAGGGGATCCCTGGCCTGCCGGTGAGGCCCGTCGCGGTACCGGGGTGGCTACCCCGGGTCGCCGCCGGCGACGGGAAGAACCGTGCCGGTGATGTAGGAGGCCTCGTCCGAGGCCAGGAAGGTGATCGCGGCGGCCTGCTCGTCGAGCGTGCCGTACCGCTTGAGCAGTGACGAGTCGACGGTCTGGTCCACGATCTGCTGGTACCAGACCTTTTCCTGCTCGCTCTGCGCGGCGGGGCCGCGCGCCACCCGGCGGGCGGGGGCGTCGGTGCCGCCGGGGGCGGTGGCGACGACCCGGATCCCGTGCGGGGCGGCCTCGAGGGCGAGCGCGGAGGTGATCGCGTTGACCCCGCCCTTGGCCGCGGCGTACGGGACACGGTTGACGCCGCGGGTCGCGACGGAGGACACGTTGACGATCGTGCCCGACCGTTGCTCGATCAGATGCGGCAGCACCGCGCGGCACGTCCACAGCGTCGGGAACAGCGACCGCTGCACCTCCGCCTGGATCTGCTCCGGCGTGTACTGCTCGTACGGCTTCGCCCAGATCGTCCCGCCGACGTTGTTGACGAGCACATCGATGCGGCCGTGCTGCTGCCGGGCCTCGTCGATCGCGGACTGCGCTCCCTCGAACACCTCGAGGTCGGCGGTGACGGAGTGCGCCTGGAAACCCTTCTCGCGCAATTCCTTCGCCACCTCGTGTACCAGCTCGGAGCGGTCGACGAGGATCACGGATCCCCCTTCGGCCGCGATGCGGGTCGCGACCACGAGGCCGATGCCCTGCGCGGCGCCGGTGACGGTGACGACCCGACCGTCGAAGCGGCCCGGATACACGGTGCCTACGGGCAGGAGGACGCTCACGCGATCTCCGCCTTCGCGGAGTCCTCGATGGCGCGGCGCATCGTCGCCTTGGCGTGCTCGGCATGGCTGACGATGAGATCGCGGGCCGCCGCGCGGTCCTTGCGTTCGAACGCCCGCACGATCTGCAGGTGGTCGTGCGGAACCTGCTCGTCCACCCACTGCGCGGTGCGCAGCACCTTGCGCATCAGCTGCGTCACCTCGAGCCGGTTGTACGCCTCGAGCAGCACCGGGTTGCCGCAGCAGCGGAACAGGAACTCGTGGAAGGCGGCGTTGGTGTCGGTGAACGCGCCCGCATCGGTGAAGCGGTCGTGGTCGATCGACGCGGTCGACGCCTCGGCGAGAATCCGGAACTCCACGAGTTGCGCGTCGGTGAGCCGGCCGATGGTCAGCTCCAGCGCGCCGAGCTCGAGCGCCATGCGCGCGTCGAACTGGGCGTCGGACTCGGTGACGGGCGGGTGCTCCTCGCCGATCTCGTAGTTGTCCTGTGCCACGGTGTTCGCGGGCCCGAGCGAGACCGGCAGTCCGGTTTCGGCGGCGGCCTTCTCGGCCGCGACGCGCTCCGCCTCGGTGGGCTCGGGTGCCTGCCCGGTGGCGCCCGTCGCGGAGTTGTTGAACTTCTCGAAGAAGAAGTTGGCGGGGGTGAGACCCTCGCTGTCGAAGTGCGTGCGCACCGCCTCGACCATCGGCGGCGGCCCGCACAGGTACACGTCGACATCGCCGTCGTTCAGGTGCTTCGGCTCGAACAGCGACGTGACGTAACCCTTGTTCGCGGCCGAAGTGGCCGGGTCGGAGACGCAGTACTCGAACGTGAAGTTCGGCAGCGACCGCGTGTACTCCTCGAGCTTGTCGAGTTCGACGACGTCCTGATCGAACGAGGCGCCGTAGATCAGATGCACCGGCAGGCCGCTGTCCTGCTCCTGCATCCTGGCGAGGATGGCCAGGATCGGGGCGAGCCCGGTGCCGCCGGCGAGCAGCAGCGCGGGCCGCGTGCGCTCGCGCAGGAAGAAGCTGCCGAACGGACCGGTGAACTCGAGCGTGTCGCCGACCTGGGCGCCGTCGCGCAGGTACTCCGACATCAGGCCACCCTCGGTGATCTTCACCAGGAACGACAGGTGCGGATCGTTGGGGCCGGTGCTGAACGAGTACGACCGGGTCTGCCCGGTGCCGGGCACCGTGATGTTGACGTACTGGCCCGGCAGGAACACCAGCTCGTCGCGGTTCGGGATCTCGACGGTGAACCCGACGGTGCTGTCGGAGAAGCGGCGGATGTCGGTGATCGTCGCCGTGTAGGTCGCGGCGGCGGTCTTCGCGACGTCCGAGGTCGTGGCGATCTGCAGCACGAGGTCCGACTCGGGCGTCATCTGGCACGGCAGGCAGTAACCCTGCTCGGCCTCGTCGTCGGTCAGCGCCTCCTCGATGTAGTCGCCGCCGTCGTAGGTGCCGGACTCGCACAGCGCCTTGCAGGTACCGCACGCGCCGTCACGGCAGTCGAGAGGAATGTTGATGCGCGCCTTGTACGACGCGTCGGCGACCGTCTCGTTCGGTCCGCACTTGACGAAGCGGGTCACCCCGTCCTCGAAGCTCAATGCCACCTGGAAACTCACGGCACGGGCCTCCTTTCGTGAATCGGGGGTGGATCAGACGACGTAGACGTCCACGATGTGGTGGATGTAGTCGTTCTTGAGCACGATCTTCTTCTTCTTGATCACCGGCTGGGCGCCCGAGACGTCGAGCGTGACGAACGTCGTGCCGAAATAGGTGTCGGTGGTGTTGTACCGGTAGTACAGCGAGAACCAGTTGTGGCGCAGGTCGATCTCCGTGCCGCGGCGCTCGAGGATCTCGACGTTGGTGATGTTGTGGCCGGTGCGCGGTTCCGGCAGCGACGTCGCGGACGAGCGGTCGGTGCGGATGCGGAACACCCGGTCCTCGAGGCCGCCCCGGTTGGGGTAGTAGATGAGCGAGATCTCGCGCTGCGGGTCCGTGGTGAGCTCACCGTTGTCGTCCCACGCCGGCATCCAGTACTCGGCCTGCGGGTGGTAGCACTCGAGCCACTTCTCGAACTCGCGGTCGTCGAGGAGACGGGCCTCGCGGTAGAGGAACTGCTCGATGTCGGTCTGGGTCAATTCCATTGCGGTGGTCATGTTCTCGTCTTCCTCAGCGCTCGTTCGCGGCGGTGGACTCGGCGCCGGCCTCGGCCGTGACGGCCTTGCGCATGCTGTCGAGCCAGAAGCCGTGCTGGATCGGGTACAGGCCCTCGTCCTCGGTCTTCACCCCGCTGGACAGCACGTTCTTCATGCCGAGGTCGAGCGCGACCTGGTCCGGTCCGTTCAGCTGGTGGGTCGCGCCGCGGCTCAGGTCGTTCCACGGTGCGGCGCTGGCCAGGTAGGTCTTCTGGCAGGACCGGAACTCCTCGAGATCGTCCGGGGTGGCCATGCCGGTGGCGTTGAAGAAGTCCTCGTACTGCCGGATGCGGTTGGCGCGGGACTCGGCGCTCTCCCCCTTCGGGGCGATGCAGTAGATGGTGACCTCGGTCTTGTCCACCGAGATCGGCCGGAAATGCCGGATCTGCGACGAGAACTGGTCCATCAGGTACACATTCGGGTACAGGCACAGGTTGCGCGACGCCCCGACCATGAACTCGGCCTTCTTCTCGCCGAACTCGGCGGCGAGTTCCGCCCGGCGCGGGTAGAGCGGACGGTCCTGCGGGTTGCCCCACCACATCCACAGCAGCAGGTGGCCGTTGTCGAACGAGTGGTAGCCGCCGCCCTGCTTGCCCCAGGTGCCGGCGTCCATCGCCTTGGTCTCGTTGGCCGACTCGCCGGCGGTGCGGCGGGCGGTGGTGGCCGCGTAGTTCCAGTGCGTGGCCGACACGTGGTAGCCGTCGGCGCCGTTCTCGGCCTGCAGCTTCCAGTTACCGTCGTAGGTGTAGGTCGAGGAGCCGCGCAGCACCTCGAGGCCCTCGGGGGACTGGTCGACGATCATGTCGATGATCTTGGTGGTGTCGCCGAGGTGTTCCTCGAGCGACTTGACGTCGGCGTTCAGGCTGCCGAAGAGGAACCCGCGGTAGCTTTCGAAGCGGGCGACCTTGGTCAGGTCGTGGCTGCCGTCCTTGTTGAACTGTTCCGGGTAGCCGGCGTCGCGCGGGTCCTTGACCTTGAGCAGCTTGCCGTTGTTGCGGAAGGTCCAGCCGTGGAAGGGGCACGTGAACGTCGTGCGGTTGTCGGTCTTGCGGCGGCACAGCATGGCGCCGCGGTGGCTGCACGCGTTGATCAGGCAGTGCAGCTCGCCCTCCTTGTCGCGGCTGATCACGATGGGCTGGCGGCCGATGTAGGTGGTGAAGTAGTCCCCGTTGTTCGGGATCTGGCTCTCGTGCGCGAGGTAGACCCAGTTGCCTTCGAAGATGTGCTTCATCTCCAGCTCGAAGATCTCTTCGTCGGTGAAGATGTTGCGGCGCACCTGGTATCGGCCGGTCTCCGCGTCTTCGACGAGGGCGCCGTCGAGTTCGGCGCGCACGTGGTCCAGGGTCTCGGTCATGGGGATCCTCCAGAAAGGGTGTCGGTCGGCCCCGGATGGCGAGCGGGGCTGTCTCCGCGTTGCCATTCAGACTGCCAGCATGTGGCCGTAGTCACACCAGGCAAATGCCTAGGCCTACCTAGGACCCTCGGCAGGAGGGTAAGAGGTCCTCAATCGACCGGTGCGTCCTTTGGGCTGCCGGGGCAGCCCAAAGGACGCACCGGTCGACTACGCCGCCGAGACGAACTTCTCCCGGTGGATCCGCCGCGGCGACATCCGTCGCCGCTTGAACGCCTTGACGGCGCTGTCGACGAACGCCTCGGAGCCGCAGATGTAGCCGGTGTACTCCTTCGCCGACGCCACATCCTCGACGAACGCGTCGGTCGCGTAGCCCTCGCGGTCGCCGCCGGTCTCGCGACTCAGGCACGTGACCAGCCGGAAGCCCGGGTACTGGCCTTCCCATTCCCGCAGCAGTGCGACGTCGTACAGGTCCTCGGCCGTACGCACCCCGTGGTAGACGGTGATCTCCCGGTGCGGTTCGAGCGCCAGTGCGTGCCGCACGATGCTCTTCATCGGTGCGAGTCCAGTCCCGCCCGCGAGCAGAACCATCGGTCCCGTCGACTCGGCGTCGAAGGTGAAGTCGCCGAACGGTCCCGTGACGTCGACCCGGTCCCCGACCGAGACGGTCCCGAAGATCCATCCGTCGCTGGCCACCCCGCCCGGCCGGCGCCGGATGTGCAGTTCGAGCAGCTTCGGCTCGCTCGGCGGGTTCGCGAGGGAGTACTGCCGCCGGACATCCGTGCCGGGCACCGTCACCTCGACGTACTGCCCCGCCGAGAACTCGAGCGGTGTGTCCAGGGTGAGCAGGACGCGCCGGGTGTCGCGTGCGATGTCGCGGACCTCGGTCACCGTGGCGACGAGATCCCGCAGCACGTGCGTGGCCGCGGTCTGCTCGCCCGCGGGAGGTTCGACGACGGTGTCCGCACCGACGGTCGCCTGGCAGGCCAGGGCGAATCCGTCGGCCCGCTCGGTCGGCGGCAGGGTGTCCTCGGGCGAGGCGTTGTGCTCGACCGAGCCGGAACGGACGCGGATCTTGCACGTGCCGCACGTGCCCTGGTTGCAGGAGTTGGGCATCCACACGCCGCCGCGGAGGAGGGCGTCGAGGACGGTCTGATCGGGTCCGCACGGCACGGTGGTGGTGCCGACGGTGACGGTGTGCTGGGTCATGGCAGTTTCCTGATCGCTCGACGAGGTCAGATTTCCCACGTGACGTGCAGCGCGGTGGGGCCGCGGAAACCCCAGCCCCAGAACTCGACGTCGGCGTCGGTGTCCCGCTCCAGGTTGGGGATGGTCTCGAGCAGCTCCTCGAGCCCGATGCGGCACACGTGGTTGGCGAAGTAGATGCCTGCGCACGCGTGCTTGCCGGCGCCGAACGCCAGGTGCGGCAGCGGGGGACGGGTCAGGTCGTACGCGGTGGGGGCGTCGTACTTGCCGGTGTCGTGGTTGGCCGAGCCGTACGACAGGATCACCACGGTGCCCTCGGCGATGTCGATTCCGGCCACCGTCGTGTCGCGGGTCGCGATGCGCGCGGTCGCGGACCAGATCGGCGACGTCCAGCGCATGCCCTCGGCGATCGCGCGGGGAATCAGATCCGGGTCGTCGACGACGGCCTCGAACTGCTCGGGCCGGGTGAACAGGCCGGCGAGGGTCGAGCCCATCGCGTGGCCCGGCTCCTGCATGGCGCCGAGCAGGAACACGTACAGCGTCGGGTAGATGTAGTCCCGGCCGCGGGTCTGTCCTTCCGGCATGCCGTCGTGCAGCCAGTGCGAGATCGCACTGTCGTCCGGGTGCTCGATCCAATGGTCGATCAGCGGGTCCACGACGGCCTGGATCTCGGCCTTCGCACGGTCGCCGTCCGCGAACCGCTCCTGGTTGGTGAACTCGCCGTTCTCGTCGACCGCGGCATTGGTGAACGACAGCGACAGCCGGTGGAACCAGTCGCGCAGCGTGTCGGAGGAGACGTCCTTCAGGCCGAGCAGGTCGCCGAGCGCGCGGACGCTGACCGGCTCGCAGAACTGGGCCATGAGGTCGGCCCTGCCGTCGGACTCGAAGGCCTCGACGTACCGGCGGGCGATCGGCCGGACCAGGTCGTCGATCCACCGGTCCACCTCGGCCGGCTGCAGCGCCGGCTCGACCATCGAGCGCAGATCCTCGTGGATGTCGCCGTTGACGCCGATGATCGCGGGATGCCCGAAGGTGCGGCCACCGGCGGGCGTGATGACGGCCTCGAAGTCGCCGCTGGTCGCAATGGCGTGGCAGGCCTCGGTGGTCGAGGCGACGTAGGCGCCGAGCACCGGCACGTAGGCGACGGGTGCCTCGGCGCGCAGCCGCTCGTACACGGGGTACGGGTTGCGTTCGAGCTGGGTCATGGTGATCTCGTCGATCCACGAAAGGGTGCTCGTCATGGGTTCTGCTCCTGGATGTGTCGTCGGCCGCGACGCACGCCCGGGTGGGTCGTCGTCGTGTGACCGGGAACATATGACGGGGGTCACGCCGGCGCCGAGACGATGTGCGCGGCGGCTGGACACATCGCGCGACTTTGTGTGATCGGGGTCTCCGATCCGTACTCTCGGGGTGTGAGCACGGCCGAGATCGGAGACTGGGACGCCGCGTCCCGGGCGGTGGCGGACGCGTACTTCCCGCACGAGCTGACCGATCTGTCGGGTACGGACCGGCCCGCGCTGTCGTTGCGGACCGTCGACCTGGGTGGGGTGACCCTCGGACGCCTGCACTGGGGTGCCGACGTCGCGATCGCGTGCGACTATCCCGGCGCGTACGAGGTGAACATCCCGCTCACCGGCCGGCTCGAGTCGCGCGGCAGCCACGGCGAGGTCGTGTCGGCGCCCGGTCAGGCCACCGTGTTCCGGGCCGACACGCCGAGCATGATCACCCGATGGGGCGCAACGTGTTCCGTTCTCGGTGTCAAGTTCGACCGGGACCACCTGGAGCGGGAGGCCGACCGGATCCTCGGTTCGCCGGTGCGCACGAAGCTGGTGCTGCCCGACCAGCTGGACCTGACCGGCCCGGCGAGCGAATGGCACGGGCTGGTACGGGCGCTGTCCGAACAGCTCGACGGCGGCCTGGAGATGGTGAGCAACCCGATCGTCGGTGCCCAGCTCGCCGGGGCGGTCACCGCGGCGTTCGTCCTCGCCGTCTCCCCGCAGGACGGGCCGGCCGCTCCGCCGCGGCCGGGCATGGTCCGCCGCGTCCTCGACGCCCTGAACGACGATCCCGCCCGGGCGTGGACCGCGGCCGACATGGCCGAGCTGGCCGGGACCAGCGTCCGGCGCCTGCAGGAGGCGTTCGCCGACTACGTCGGGGCCAGCCCGTCGGCGTGCCTGCTCGACATCCGGCTCAGCCGCGCGCACGACGACCTGGTTGCCGGCGCCGGGGCGGTCACGGTCGCCGACGTGGCCTACCGGTGGGGTTTCGGTCACCCCGGACGGTTCGCCACGGCGTTCAAGCGGCGCTACGGGACGACGCCGGCGCAGGTGCTGCGCGGCCGGTGACACAGCAGTCCCGGACGTCGACAACCGTCGCGAAGGCTGTCGATGTCCGGGACCGGTGTCGCTGTGGGCCTACCCGACCCAGAACTGCGGGGTGGGCCGGTCGAACGACAACTCCGGGAAGTCGTCGTCGCAGATCGGTACCCGGGCGCGGCGCTCGACGTAGTCGTGGCCGTAGTCGCGCATGTGACCGAGGCACGCGACGGTGTATCCCACGGGATCGGGGTGGGCGGTGGTGGCCGGCCGGAAGAGATTGGGAAAACCATTCTCCGTCAACGTGGTTGCCGTGCACCGCGCACCGTCGCGGCCGTGCAGTGGGAGGGTGCCGTCCCCGTCGACGACGAACTTGGCGCGCGCGACGACGGTCGCTCCGTCGACGATCTCCCAGCGGTGGTCGACCTCGTCGTAGCGGGCGGCGGTGGCCTCGTCCGCCTCCAGCACGGCCAAGCGCACCTCGTCGCGCAGGCGGGTGGCCGCCCGCCGGGAGGCGAAGGAGTGCCCGAGGACCACGGCGTCGAACTCCGGGACCGGGGCGGGGACGACGAACGTCGATGCGGTGGTCATCGCGGCACTCCTTCGCGGGTGGAACGCCGCGCGCGGGCGGCAGGGGATCGCCCGCGCGCGGCAGCTGGGGTTACTTGCGGTAGTAGGCGCTGACGTCGTCGTTGCCGATCAGGTCGGGCACGGTCCAGCCGTCGAGGTCGTACTCGCTCATGAACTGCTCGGCCAGGCCCTTCATCGAGGACACGTCCCCGCGGCCTTCCGCCGCGAAGAGCAGCTCGGCCTTGACGTTCTCGTGGTTGCCGGAGTAGTTGCGCTCGTAGAGTTCGTGGCGGCCGCCGAATTCGGAGCCGATCGAGTCCCACAGCGCCTTCATGACCTTGACCCGGTCCACCGCGGTGATGCCGTCCGAGCCGCGGACGTACTTGTCCAGGTACGGGCGCACCTCGGGGCTCTTGAAGTCCGCGGCGGAGGAGGGCAGGTAGATCAGGCCCGACGCGACGTCCTGCTCGATGATCTCCTTGATGCGCGGGTAGCCCTGGATCATGAACATCCGGTAGGTCAGGCCGTATTCGAGCTTCGGGATGACGGTGTCCCCGATCCAGGGCTCGGGGTCGCGGGCCATCGACTCGGTCAGCGACCAGAACAGGTTGCGCCAGCCGATGACCTCGCCGACGCGGGTCTGCACGCCGCGGAACCCGCCGGCGCCGGTCGCGTCGAGGGCCTTCATCAGCAGGCCGGCGATGAAGTCGAGCTTGACCGCCAGACGGGTGCAGCCCTGGAAGGTGAACCGGGGCAGGAAGCCGGACTGCGGGAAGAACGCGTTGATCTTCTCCACGTCGCCGTACATGAACACGTTCTCCCACGGCACCAGCACCTTGTCGAAGATGAAGATGGCGTCGTTCTCGTCCATGCGCGACGAGAGCGGGTAGTCGAACGGCGAGCCGACGACATTGGCGTTCTGGCTGTAGGAGGCCCGCGAGATGAGCTTGATGCCGGGAGCGTCCATCGGCACCGTGCAGATCAGGGCGAATTCCTTCTTCTTGATCGGCAGGCCGTAGTGGGCGATGAAGTTGTAGTTGGTGATCGCCGAGCCGGTGGCGACGACCTTGGCGCCGGAGACGATCAGGCCGGCGTCGGTCTCCTTCTCGACCTTCATGAACACGTCGCCCACCTCGTCCGGGGGCAGCGACCGGTCCACCGGCGGATTGATGATGGCGTGGTTCCAGTACAGGACCTTCTCCTGCGATTCGCGGTACCAGCGCTTGGCGTTGTCCTGGAACGGCGAGTAGAACTCGTCGTTGGCGCCGAGCGTGCCGAGGAAGGAGGCCTTGTAGTCGGGGGACCGGCCCATCCAGCCGTACGTCATCCGCGCCCAGGTGGCGATGGCGTCGCGGTCGGCTCGCAGGTCGTCCGCGGA
>NZ_BCXE01000002.1 GCF_001894945.1 Rhodococcus ruber NBRC 15591 | reverse complement strand
GACGTTCTCCCACGGCACCAGCACCTTGTCGAAGATGAAGATGGCGTCGTTCTCGTCCATGCGCGAGGAGAGCGGGTAGTCGAACGGCGAGCCGACGACGGCGGCGTTCTGGCTGTAGGAGGCCCGGGAGATGAGCTTGATGCCCGGCGCGTCCATCGGCACCGTGCAGATCAGGGCGAATTCCTTCTTCTTGATCGGCAGGCCGTAGTGGGCGATGAAGTTGTAGTTGGTGATCGCCGAGCCGGTGGCGACGACCTTCGCGCCGGAGACGATCAGGCCGGCATCCGTTTCCTTCTCGACCTTCATGAACACGTCACCCACCTGGTCGGGCGGGAGCTGACGATCCACCGGGGGGTTGATGATGGCGTGGTTCCAGTACAGGACCTTCTCCTGCGATTCGCGGTACCAGCGCTCGGCGTTGTCCTGGAACGGGGCGTAGAGCTCGCTGTTGGCGTTGAGCGTGCCGAGGAAGGACGCCTTGTAGTCGGGGGACCGGCCCATCCAGCCGTAGGTCATCCGCGCCCAGGTGGCGATGGCGTCGCGCTCTTTCAGCAGGTCGTCGGAGGTCTTCGGGGTGCGGAAGAACGGCATGGTCACCCCGCCGTTGCCGGTGTCGGTGGGGCAGGTGAGGGTGCCGACGTGCTCACCGGTGTGCAGCGCGTCGTACAGCCGGGCGGTCATGCGGATGGAGTTGCGGAACGCCGGGTGGTTGGTGAAGTCCTTGACGCGCTCGCCGTGCAGCCAGATCTCGCGGCCGTCCTTGATCGACTCGATGTACTCGTCGCCGGTCATCGGTCGCGTGGCGAAGTTCTGCTGCCGGTTCGCCGGGGCGTCGGCGGCGACGTTGACCTCGGAACGGTCGATCGCGTTCTCGTCGGGACGGGACTCGAGGGTGGTCATGGCTGTCTCCTTGCGAATGGGACGTGACTGGGATGGAAGATGCGGGGTCAGCGGACGGCGGTGTCGACGTGCAGCGGGGTGAACCGGGTCCGGGCGTCGAACCAGCCGCTGTGCGGGTCGTCCATCGACCCGTTCCACGCCGCGGAGGCGCTCGGTGCGCCGAGTTCGTGGAAGGTGCTGCGGTAGAACAGCAGCGGCTCGGTGTCGCGGCACTGCGCGTCGACGATCTCGCCGATGTAGATGACGTGGTCGCCGCCGTCGTACTCGCGCCACGGAACGCAGGACAGGGTTGCCGCTGCTCCGGTGAGCACCGGTGCGGTGGGGCCGTCCTCGAACACCGGGCCGGGGGTCTGCGGCCGGCCGGCGAAGTGCAGGGCGGTGTCGACCTGGTCGGCGGCGAGGATGTTCACTGCGAACGGCGCGCCGGAGAGGAAGGCGCACGCCTTGGACGTCCGGGTCAGGGTGACCTGGCACAGGCGGGGCTCGAGGGAGACCGCGGTGAACGCGGTGACCGTTGCGCCGTGCGGGGTGCCCTCGTGGTTGGCGCAGGTGATCACGGTGACGCCACTTGCGAACTGTCCGAAGATGTTTCGGAGCCGACGCTGATCCATTTCGGCGCTCCTTGCCGGTCGTTCCGTCGTGATGTGATGTAGACCATAGGAGCGGTCGGACGGCCTTCGCGATCCGCTGAGCGCGGTCGCTATCCGTTCGACGCGGTCGTCATGACGAACGACGCTGTTTGCCCGGGGACGTGTTGCTCATCACACTGGGTAGTAGTGTTCGCGGACACGGGCTGAAAGCCCTCGGACGACACGGGCTGAAAGCCCTCGGACGACACGGGCTGAAAGCCCTCGGACGACACGGGCTGAAAGCCCTCGGACGACACGGGCTGAAATGCCCCGAGGATGCAGGGCCGAAGGTCCCGAGAATGCACACGGGAGGTGCACACGTGGTGTCGACGCCGGAGCCGGTCGACTGGGACGAGGCCGAGCATGTGGTGTCCGACGCGTATTTCCCGCACACCCTGACCCCGCTCGCACGAGGTTCGGAACCCCATGTCAACGTGCGGTCGCTGCAGCTCGGTCCGCTGCGGCTCGCGCGTATCGGCTGGGGGGCCGAGGTCGCGGTGGATTCGGATCATCCGGGTGCGTACGCGGTCAACATCCCGCTGTCCGGCCACATCGAGTCGGTGGCGGCGGGACTGGAAGTGAGTTCCGCCCAGGGGCAGGCCTCGGTGTTCCGGCCCGACACGGCGGCGCGGATCACCCGGTGGACCGAGGACTGCGAGATCGTCGGAGTCAAGCTCGACCGTGACTACCTCGACCGCGAGATGCACCGGATCCTCGGTCGTCCCGACCTCGGGCTGCCCGACCAGGTGGACCTGACGAGCGAGGCGGGGCGGAGCTGGATGGCCCTGCTGCAGTCGGTGGTCGAGCAGCTGCGGGCGGACGAGGGGCTGTGGCGCAACCCCCTCGTCGCCGACCAGCTTTCCGGGGCGCTGACCTCGGCATTCGTGCTCGCCGTGATGCCGAACGCGGGTGCCGGCACGGCGGCGCGGCCACGGATCGTCAAGCGCGTTCTCGACCGCATCCACGAGGACCCGGCGCAGCCGTGGACCACCGCGGACATGGCCGAGCTGGCGGGTGTGAGTGTGCGCCGGCTGCAGGAGGGCTTCCGCGAGTACCTCGGTGTCTGTCCCCGCGACTACCTGCTCGATCTGCGGCTCGAGCGGATCCACGAGGAACTCGCGGCCGGCGACCCGGCGACGACGTCGGTCACGGACGTGGCCCTGCGCTGGGGGATGACCCACACCGGCCGATTCGCGGCCGCCTACCGCCGCAAGTACGGGGTGGCGCCGTCGGCGACCCTGCGGGGTTGACGCGCCCTATCCGCGGTATCCGAGGTCGGCGCCGAGGGCGTGCGCGGACTTCATCAGGCATTCCGCGGCGAGCTCGCGGAACTCCCCGGGTGTGTGCCGGGCCGTCGATGTCGAGCAGGCGAGCACGCCGACCACGGTGCCGGTCGCGTCCCGGACCGGCGCCGCGGCCGAGATCAGCCCCTCCTCGAGCTCGGCGGAGGTGAGCGCGTAGCCCTGGGCACGCACGCGCGCGAGCTCGGCGCGCAATTCGTCGGCGTTGCGCACGGTGGCGGTGGCGAGCTTCTCGAAGCGGGTCGCGGCGACGACCTGCTCGACGAGTTCCTCGGGTGCCCACGCCAGCAGCGCCCGGCCCATCGACGTGGCGTACGCCGGGACCCGGGTGCCGACCGAGACGTTGATGCTCATGATGCGGCGCACGGGGACGCGGGCGGCGTAGACGACCTCCGCGCCGTCGAGCACCCCGAGGGAGGCGGATTCGCCGGTGTACTCGGCGATCTCCACCAGTCGCGGCATGGCCGCCTCGACCAGGGCGTGGGAGGCGGAGTAGTGCTGGCCGATGCTGAGCACGCGCGGGGTCAGCGACCAGCGGCTGCCGGTGCTGGTCACGTAGCCGAGCTTCTGCAGGGTGAGCAGGATGCGGCGCACCGCAGGGCGGGACAGGTCGGTCTTCGCTGCCAGTTCGGCGAGGGACGGGGTGGGATGCCGCTCGTCGAACGCGAGCAGCACCGCGAAGCCCCGTTCGATGCTCTGGACGAAATCCCGGTCCTGACTAGGCATTGTGGTCTCCTACCTGCGGTTTCGGGCAATCCGGGCGCCCGGGTGTTGACAATCACCTGTGACTGGACGCACAGTGTGTGTACGCACTGCGATACGGAAGTACGCACAGCGTACAACCCGAGTGGCGAGAGCGCCAGCCCCGCGATCACCACCCACAGCTTTCGCGACCACCGTTCGAGCCTCGCCGAGGAGGACACATGACCACCACCGAAAACCCCACCGCCCACGCCTCGGGCAACGCCGCCACCGACAAGTTCAAGAGCGAGCGGGTCTCGTCGGACACGTCGGTCGAGCGCGCCGCTGCCATCTACAAGGACGTGCTCGGTGCGTTCGCCGAGATCATCCACAAGCACCAGGTCACCTACGACGAGTACCGGGTGCTCAAGCAGTGGATGATCGACGTCGGCGAGTACGGCGAGTGGCCGCTGTGGCTGGACGTCTTCGTCGAGCACGAGATCGAGGAAGTGCACTACAACCGCAAGCACTTCTCCGGCACCAAGGGCAGCATCGAGGGCCCCTACTACGTGCCGGACTCGCCGAAGCTGCCGGCCAAGTGCACCATGCCGATGCGCGAGCAGGACAAGGCCGCCGAGGCGCTGATCTTCAAGGGCCAGGTCACCGACCTCGAGGGCAAGGGCCTGCAGGGCGCCACCGTCGAGCTGTGGCACGCCGACGAGGAGGGCTACTACTCGCAGTTCGCCCCCGGCATCCCCGAGTGGAACCTGCGCGGCACCATCGAGTGCGACGACGAGGGCAACTTCGAGATCACCACGCTCAAGCCCGCGCCCTACAAGATCCCGGCCGACGGCCCGACCGGCTGGTTCATCGACTCCTACGGCGGCCACCCGTGGCGTCCCGCCCACCTGCACCTCATGGTGAAGGCGCCGGGCAAGCGCGCCATCACCACCCAGCTCTACTTCCAGGGCGGCGAGTGGGTCGAGGACGACGTCGCGACCGCGACCAAGCCCGAGCTGATCCTGGACCCGCAGCCGAACGCCGACGGCGTCGACGAGGTGACCTACAACTTCGCGCTCGACCCCGAGGCCTGAGCACTCCTGTGAACCGGGTCCACGAGTGGTGACGAATGCCGGTGTCCGCCAAGGGCACCGGCATTCGTCGTCGCGGAGGCCCGGCTGTTGCCCGCATCACCGCCGAAATCCGATTGTGAGCTGTTCGATGTCCGACCCCGACCTGAAGATCGTCTCGATCGATACGACGATCGTCGACGTACCGCTCGTGCGTCCCCACAAGTTCGCCACCACCACCGCCGAGAAGCAACCCATCCTGCTCGTGGCGATCACCACCGCGGGCGGGGTCACCGGCCACGGAGAGGGCGTCGTCCCCGGCGGTCCGTGGTGGGGCGGCGAATCCGTCGAGACCATGAAGGCGATCGTCGACCGCTACATCGCCCCCTACATCACCGGCCGCGGCGTCGACGAGATCAGCGGCATCATGGTCGACATCGAACGCGTCGTCTCCGGCGCCCGTTTCGCCAAGGCGGCCGTCGATGTCGCCCTGCACGACGCGTGGGCCCGCGCCCTCGGCGTCGGGGTGCACACCCTGCTCGGTGGCGCCTTCCGCACCGGCGTCGACGTGCGGTGGGCGCTCGGTGCGGCACCGGTCGAAGAAATCCTCGAGGAGGTCGAGGAGAAGATGGCGGCACGGCTGAACTTCGCGTTCAAGCTCAAGATGGGCGCGCTCGACCCGAAGGTCGACACCGAACGCGTCGTCACGATCGCTCAGGCCCTCGAGGGCAAGGCCGGCGTGAGCATCGACGTCAACGCCCGCTGGGACCGGTTCACCGCGCTGCGATACGTTCCGCAACTCGTCGACGGCGGTGTCGAGCTCATCGAGCAGCCCACCCCCGGCGAGCAGCGTGAAGTGCTCGCCGAGATCAACCGGCTCGTGTCCGCCCCGGTGATGGCCGACGAGTCCGTGCAGACCCCGCACGACGCCCTCGAGATCGCCAAGCTCGGGGCCGCCGACGTCATCGCCCTCAAGACCACCAAGTGCGGTGGTCTGCAGCGCAGCAAGGAGGTCGTGGCGGTCGCGAAGGCTGCCGGAATCCGCTGCCACGGCGCCACTTCGATCGAAGGACCCATCGGCACCGCGGCATCCGTCCACTTCGCCTGCGCCGAGCCGGGAATCAACTACGGCACCGAACTGTTCGGGCCGCAGCTGTTCGCCGTCGAACTCCTGCAGACCCCGCTGGACTACTCCGAGGGTCAGGTGCACCTGCCCCAGGGACCCGGCCTCGGCGTCGAACTCGACATGGACGTCGTCAAGCACCTCGCCCGCGACTGACCACCCCCCGTGCGCGGTTCCGGTAGCACCCGCTACCGGAACCGCGCACGGCCCGAAAGGAGTACCGACCATGGCACTGTTCCACGTTCGCATGGACGTCGACATCCCCCGCGACCTCGACCCCGAGGTGCGCGCCGAGACCGTCGCGCGGGAGAAGGCGTACAGCCAGGAACTGCAGCGCGAGGGCAAGTGGCGGGAGATCTGGCGCATCGTCGGCAAGTACAGCAACATCAGCATCTTCGACGTCGACTCCGCCGACGAACTCCACGAGATCCTGTGGAACCTGCCGCTGTTCCCGTACATGAACATCGAGATCATGCCGCTGACCAAGCACGGGTCCGACATCAAGGACCAGTGACGCCCGGCAGGCCATACTCGGGTAATGGACCTGCCGCTGCACGACGTCTACGCCGAACCCACCCTCGCGGATCTGATGCCGTCCGTCCTCGCGTCCGCGGGGGTGCCCGGTGAGGCCAACCGTCTCGCCCTCCCCGAGCAGTCCCGCACCGTCGTGCTGCTCGTCGACGGCATGGGGTGGAACCTCCTGCGACGAAATGCGGCCGCCGCCCCCTTTCTCACCGGCCTCGACGGCCGGCCGATCCGCGCCGGATTTCCCACCACCACCGCGGTGAGCATCGCCTCGCTCGGCACCGGCCTGGCCTCCGGCGCTCACGCCGTGACCGGCTACCAGTCCTACGTCGAGGAGATCGACGCCCCGTTCAACTGGCTGCGCTGGACCCTCGCGGGGACCGCCGTCGATCAGCGCGAGCGATTCGTCCCCGAATGGATACAGCCCCACCCGACGGTGTTCGAACGCGCCGACGCGGCCGGGCTGACGGTGACCACCGTCGTGCCCCGCAGTTTCGACGGCAGCGGCCTCACCCGGGCCGTGCTGCGCGGCGGCAACTTCGTCGGTGTCTCCGCCTACGGTGACCTGCTCGCCCACGTCGTCGCCGCCGTCACCGCCGACGACCGCACCCTCGTCTACTGCTACCTCGGCGAGGTCGACACGGTCGGGCACCTGTACGGACCCGAGTCCCCCTCCTGGACCGCGCAGCTGACCGTCGTCGACCGGTTCGTCGAGCAGCTCGTCGCCGCCCTGCCCACCGGGACGCGGCTGCTGATCACCGCCGATCACGGCATGATCGACGCCTCCCGGGGCCGGCGCGCCGACTTCGACCACCTCCCCGCCCTCTCGGAGGACGTCGACGTGATCGCGGGCGAACCCCGCTGCCGGCACGTGCACACCCGGCGACCCGGCGCGGTGCTCGAGCGGTGGCGCAACGAACTCGGGGACGACCTGTGGGTCGGCACCCGCGACGACGTGATCGCCGGCGGACTGTTCGGCCCGGACCCCTCGCCCGCCGCGTGCCGGCGCATCGGTGACGTCGTCGCGATCGGGCTCGGCGAGTCCACGGTGATCCGCACCGACGGCGAGCTGGTCATGTCGCAGCTGCCCGGACAGCACGGTGCGCTGACCGACGAGGAGCTCCTGGTGCCGTTGCTGCAGGTCTGAGGCGGCGGATACGTGTGACGGAGAGTACCTCGACCGGGTGCCGGACCCGTCCTATCGTGGCGTACATGCGCACCCACGGATCGACGATCTGGCACTGGACGGTGAGCCTGCGGGCCATCCTCGTCTTCTGGTTCGTGCGGATCTTCGTCAAGCCGCTGTTCGCCTACTGGCCGGCCACCGACCGCGGGATCGAGGCCCTCAGCCGGCTCGACCGTCGCGTGGACAAGATGCTGCCCCGCCCGCGCAACGTCGACATCGATCCCCTCACCCTCGGCGGGGTGCCCAGTGAACGCATCGAACCGCCGCGTCCCGCCGCGGACTCCCTCGCCGGCGCGACGATCCTCTACTTCCACGGTGGCGCTTTCGTCTTCTGCGGGCTCGCCACGCACCGCACGGTGTGTTCGCTGCTCGCCACCGAATCGGGGGTGCCGGTGTACTCCGTCGCCTACCGGCAGCTACCTGTCGGTTCGATCGGGACGTCCGTCATCGACGCGATGGCCGCGTACACCGGGCTGCTCGAGACGGCCGAGGACCCCACGCGCATCGTCGTCGCCGGCGACTCGGCCGGGGGTTACCTGGCGATGAAGGTCGCCGAGATCGCCGCGCTGCGCGGCATGATCCGGCCGGCCGCGGTGATCGGCTACTCGCCGCTGCTCAACCTCGACCTCGAGGAGCACGATCCCGACTTCATGAAGCGCGACGCGTACCTGCCGATGCGGCAGGTGGAGAAGCTGCGCGACCGCTGGCTCGCCGGCCCCGATCACATCGAAGGCGCCCAGTCCCCGGTCCGCGCCGATCCGGCACTGTTCCCGCCCGCGTTCTTCTCCGTCGCCGAATACGAGATCACCCGCCCCGACGTCGAGATCATGACCGAGGCGTTCGACGAGGTGGGCACGACGGTCGAGACGCACCTGTGGGCCGGTCAGGTGCACGCCTTCCCCGTCATCGGGCAGGTGCTGCCCGAGGCGCGGACACTGCTGCAGCACAGCATCGACTTCGCGCGGCGCACCGTCGTTGCGGAGGAGCGTCGCCACACGGCGTGATCCTGGGTGGCCGACCCCCTGGGTGGCCGACCCCCTGGGTGGCCGACCCCTGGGTGGCCGAATGTCACATTCGGTCGACTGCATCGACGCGATGTGACATTCGGCCACATCCACAACCACAACCACAATCACGCATTGGTGTTCACCGGGTCCGGGGTTGTGGGGAACCCAGCGGACGGGGGACCGTCGTCACCGGCCGCGCACGTGAGACCGAGGGTGTAGGCGCTCATCGACAGCGACCCGTACGCGAAGCCGTCGATCAGCGGTTCGACGAGGTCCTCGCCCACGCCCGCCAGGCCCGCGAAGTACAGCAGCGGCAGGAAGTGGTCCGGGGTGGGAACCGCGTGGTCGAAGTCCGCGTGCCCGTCGAGGGCTGCGACTCCCTCGGGGCGGTCCATGACCATGACCCGCGCGGCGGCGTCGAACCGGTGCGCCCAGTCGAACCCCTCGTCCGGGCGGCGACGATCCATGCCGGCCAGGTTGTGCACGATGTTCCCGCTGCCGACGATCAGCACGCCGCGGTCGCGCAGTGGGGCGAGCTTCGCGCCGAGCTCGAGGTGGTAGTCGAAGTCGCGGTAGGCGTTCAGGCTCAACTGCACCACCGGCACGTCCGCCTCGGGGAAGGCGTGGGTGAGCACCGACCAGGTACCGTGGTCGACACCCCACGAGTCGACGTCCGCACCCACCCACGTCGGATGGACGACGTCGGCGATCTCCTCGGCCAGCTCCGGCAGCCCGGCCGCGGGGTAGTCGACGTCGAACAGCTCCTGCGGGAATCCGTAGAAGTCGTGGATGGTGCGCGGGTTCGGCATCGCGGTCACCGCGGTGGCGTTGATGTACCAGTGCGCCGAGATCGCGAGTATCGCCCGGGGCGTCGGCACCGCGGAACCGAACGCCCGCCACGCCCTGGTGTAGCGATTCGACTCGAGCGCGTTCATCGGGCTGCCGTGGCCGACGAACGCGGCCGGCATGCGCGCGGACGGAGCGGCTGTCACCTCAGCCGAGCCTCGGTCGGAGCCATTCCACCAGGTCGTCGAGTACCTGCTTCTTCTCCGGCTCGTTGAACACCTCGTGGTAGAGGCCCTCGTACAACTTGAGCGTCACGTCCTGCGACCCGACCAGGTCGGCGACGAGCCGGCTGCCGGACGGCGCGGTGAGCCGGTCCTCGGTGCCGTGCTGCAGCAGGATCGGCAGATCCAGCGCGGGGAGCCGGGCCGGCAGGCTCTCTCCCGTGGTGACCAGTGCGCGGGCGATGCCGGCGGGTACGAGACCGTGGTGCACGAGCGGATCGGCTTCGTACGCGGCGACGACGTCGGGGTCGCGCGAGATGCCCGCCGAGTCGAGCTTCTGCACCGGCAGCTGCGGTAGGACGCGCCCGATCACCTTGCCGAGTGCGACGACGGGCCGCGGCGTGCCGGAGGTGACGTCGACGGCGGGACCGGACAGTGCGAGGGCCGTGAGCTCGTCGGGGTGCTCGAGCGCATAGGCCAGGGCGATGGCTCCGCCCATCGAATGGCCCAGCAGGACCCGCGGCAGGCCGGGCTGATCGAACGCGGCGATGCCGACCAGGCGATGCACGTCGCCGGTGAACTGGTCCATGTCCCGCACGAACACTCGTCGGCCGCCCGAGCGGCCGTGCCCGCGGTGGTCGAGGGCGTAGACGACGAGACCCAGCTCGCCGAGGCGCTCGACCACGTGGTCGTACCGGCGGGCGTGCTCACCGAAGCCGTGGCAGAGCACCAGCACGCCCGCGGGGTCGCCGTCGGGCGACCACACGTCGTACACGACGCGGGTGCCGTCGGCACTGGTGAACGAGGTCTCGGTTCGCTGCATGATCGCTCCTCACCGCGTGGGTCCGCCGCCGGCTCGGGCCATCCTTCCACGAAACGGCACCGGATCGGTACGCATTGCGACGACCGCGCGGCGGTGTTCAGCTCTCCGGTCCCGGTGGTGTCCGGCTGGTCATCGACTGGTGCAGCGCGAGGATCAGGCTCGACATGGCCGCCGATCGGGGCGCGTCGTTGCGGAGTACCCCGCACACGGGGATGCTGAGCCGGTTGCGCGCCTCGCGCATGTAGGCCAGGCCGGTCCGGGGGGTCTCCGCGGCGGTGCTCGGGTACAGAACCGTCCACGCCCGCGGATTGGTGATGACGTCGAGGGTGGCGGTGTGGTCGCTCGCGATCGACGGCCCGAGCTGCACCCGGCGTCCCACCGCCCGGAAGGCGTCCTCGATCACCGTGTGGATGAGCACCTGGCTGTGCCGGGGCGGCAGGAGCAGCGGGTAGGGCGCGAGATCGCCGAGGTCGACGGTGGAGAACGCGGAGAGCGGGTGCCGGCTCGACGTGACGATGACCAGATCCTCGATGCCCAGGTCCACGGTCTCGAGTCCGGGGCGGTCGACGCCGCCCCGGATCAGGGCGATGTCGGCGTCGCCGCCGGCGACGGCGTCGATCCGGTCGGCGAAGCTCTTGATGACGAACTCGATGTCGACCGCCGGGTACTGCTCCCGGACATGCGCGATGGCGTCGAGGCTCTGGGATGCGAAGGTCATGTTCGCGGCGATCCGGATGCGGTTGCGCGGCTCGCGCGCCACCGAGAACGCCTGCGCTTCGAGGCTCAGCACCTGCTGGGCGATGGGGACCAGGCGCGAGCCGGCCGGGGTCAGCCGCACCATCCGCGTCGACCGCTCGAACAGCGACGCACCGAGTTCCTTCTCGAGCCGAGTGATCTGATGGCTGATCGCGGACTGGGAGATGAAGCACTTCTGGGCGGCCTTGCTGAAGCTCAGCTCCTCGCTGACGGCGAGGAAGTACCGCAGCTGCCGGAAATCCATACCCCCATCCTACTTATGAGCGATCGAGATAAGAGCTCCCCGAATTCGGCAGGTTGGTGGCCTCGACGGCCCCCCGTCCATACGGTGGGTGTCATACATCGACTTCAGTGTGGAGGTAGAGGTAATCGTGAGTAGCACAGCAGTGACCGACCGGACCGAGGTCGTCGTCGTCGGTTCGGGCTTCGGCGCGCTGGCGACGGCGAAGAAGCTCGCCAAGGCCGGGACGCCGTTCGTCCTGATCTCCGAGACCACCGAACATCTCTTCCAGCCCCTGCTGTACCAGGTCGCCACCGGTGTCCTCTCGGCCGGGGAGATCGCTCCGTCGATCCGCTCCATTCTCGCGAAGTACCCGAACGCGGACGTGCGGCTCGGCCGCGTCGTCGACGTACGGCCCGACGAGCACGAGGTCGACTACGTCGCCGGTGGCACCGTGCACACGGTCGGCTACCGGTCGCTCGTCGCAGCGACGGGCGCCCGGCAGGCGTACTTCGGCCGCGACGAGTTCGAGAAGGTCACCTACGCCCTCAAGACCGTGGAGGACGCCGAGCGGCTCCGCCGGCAGATCCTGCGGTGCTTCGAGGAGGCGCACACCACCACCGACCCGGAGCGCCGCCGCAACCTGCTGAGCTTCGTGGTCATCGGTGCCGGCGCGACGGGCGTCGAGCTCGCCGGCCAGATCAAGGAACTCGCGGGCCGCTACTTCGAGCAGTCGTTCCACGACATCAGCGCCGACGACGTGTCCGTCACCCTCGTCGAGGGCGCGGGCGAGGCCCTCCCGGCCTTCGGTGGCAAGCTCAGCGAGTACACCAAGCAGTCGCTGCAGAAGTCGGGCGTCGACGTCGTGCTCGACACGTTCGTCACCGACATCGACGAGCACGGTGCCACCCTGAAGGCGAAGAACGACGAGGAGCGCCGGATCACCGCCGAGACCATCATCTGGTCGGCCGGGGTGCGTGCCAACGACTTCGCCGGCGTCCTCGCCGAGCGCACCGGCTGCGCCACCGACCGCGCGGGCCGGCTGCTGGTCAACCCGGATCTCACCGTGGGCGGCTACGCCGACGTGTACGCCATCGGCGACATGACGTCGCTGAACAATCTGCCGGGGCAGTCGCCCGTCGCGATGCAGGGCGGCCGCCACGTCGCCCGCACGATCCTCGGCAAGCAGGGCAAGGGCACCCCGTTCAAGTACCGGGACAAGGGCAGCATGGCCATCATCAACCGCTTCCGCGCGATCACCCGCGTCGGAAAGATCGAGCTGAGCGGCTTCGTCGCCTGGGTGCTGTGGCTGGCCGTGCACCTGGTCTACATGGTGGGCTTCCGCAACCGCTACGTCGCAGTGATGTCGTGGTTCGGATCCTTCCTCGGTCACCGTCGCCCCCACTTCCACTACGCGCAGGAAGCGGTGAGGCTCGACGCGGACGTCCCCGACGACATGACCGTCTCCGCTGTACCGCCCCGGGCGGACCGCGCTGCCGAGAAGAAGCCGGAACCCGAGAAGGTCAG
Source organism: Rhodococcus ruber NBRC 15591 (assembly GCF_001894945.1). Lineage (GTDB taxonomy): Bacteria > Actinomycetota > Actinomycetes > Mycobacteriales > Mycobacteriaceae > Rhodococcus > Rhodococcus ruber. Next base: position 148,099 of record NZ_BCXE01000002.1, on the reverse strand, counting down.
CGTCCGGTAGGACGACTCGACGAGACACCGGGCCCCGTGCCGTTCACCACGAACGGCACGGGGCCCGGTCGTCTCGCGCCCGGGAGTGGTCCGTTCGCCGGAACGGCGGCGGACGGGTGTGGTTGGATGCGGCATGACGACTCTCGCCGAGCAGGCCGTAGCGCTGAAGTCCCTGCACGTCCCGGGTGACCCGGTGGTGCTGCCGACCGTGTGGGACGCCTGGTCGGCGAATCTGGCCGTGCAGGCCGGTTTTTCCGCGTTGACGATGGGCAGTCATCCGGTCGCCGACTCGGTCGGCAAGCCGGACAACGAGGGGATGACGTTCGAGGAGCTGCTGACCCGGGTCCGGCAGGTCACTGCGGCGGTCGACGTCCCGATCTCGGTGGACGTGGAGGCCGGCTACGGTGAGGTCCCTGCTCGCATCGTCGAGGGGCTGCTGGGTGCGGGTGCTGTCGGGTTGAACATCGAGGACACCGTGCACAGTGAGGGCGGCCGGCTGCGCGAGCCGGCCGAGCACGCCGAGTACGTGGCCGGGTTGCGTGCCGCCGCCGACGCCGCGGGGGTGCACCTGGTGGTCAATGCCCGCACCGATCTGTTCGTCAAGAAGGTCGGGGCCGAGTCGGACCGGGTGGACCGGGCGATCGACCGTCTGAAGCTGGCCGCCGACGCAGGCGCCGATGTGCTCTATCCGGTCGGCTTCCACAGCGACGAGACACAGCGGCGCCTGACGTCGGAACTGCCGTTGCCGGTCAATGCGATCGCCCACCCGGCGAAGAACGAGCTCGCGTCGTTCGCTGCTCTCGGCGTCGGCCGGATCAGCTTCGGGCCGTTGCTGCAGGCCACCCTGGCCGAGCGGGCGGGCGAGCTGCTGGGGCGGTGGCGCTGACCGGTTCCGCAGCGCGCGTTCACCGGCCGCGCCGCGGGTAGACTCCCGGCATTGTGGGAGAGCCTGGAGAACGCGACGCCGTGGACGCCATCGTCGCGCACTGGGCGGTGGCCCGTCCCGAACTCGACGTCTCGGGGCTGAAGGTCTTCGGGCGTCTGCATCGGAGCTTCCTCGTCTACAAGGCCCGGATCGCGCCCACCTTCGAGGAGCACGGGATCAACGATTCGGGATTCGACGTCCTCGCCTGCCTGCGCCGCGCAGTGCCCCATCATCGGCTCACCGCGGGGGAGCTCGCCGAGCAGACGCTGGTCACCACCGGTGGGCTGTCGCTGCGGGTGAACCGGCTCGAGGAGGCGGGCCTGGTGACCCGATCGAAGGACAGCCAGGACGCCCGCGTCGTGTACGTCGAGCTCACCTCTGCCGGCGCCGCGCTCGTCGACTCGGTGGCCGACGCGCACTTCGCCAAACTGCGCGCGATGCTCGGCGACCTCGACGCGAGCGAGCGCGAGACGCTGGCGCGTCTGCTCGCCCGTCTGGAGCGCTCTGCCCGCGCGGCCGAGTTCGATGCTCCTGCCGATTCGGGTGCCGATCGTCGGGTCTGACGGTCCGGCCGACAAAAAATTTCGAGAAGGGCTATGACGCCCGCCACACCGCTGTGACCTGCGTCTCCTTCGTTTCGAGGCCGTGAATGCGGCGTAACGACCGGCTGATCTGGGCGTTCGAGCCTTGACCTCTTTGCGCTAAGACGCTACAAATCTCTTAGTGCAAAGATATCGATTCGGCGCGCACCACCCACCGCGAGCACCGTGGTCCGCGTCCCTCCCACCGAACGGACCTCCCTCATGCCCATTGCGTACGCGTCCCCCCTCCAGGCGGGAACCGCCGAGCACGCCGAGTCCGTCGACACGGTCGACGAGATCCTCGTCGCCGGCCGCTGGCGACGAGGCCTCGGAGAGCGCCTCGACTCCGTCGACCCCGCGACGGGACGGGTCTTCGCCGGCTTGCACACGGCGACCGTCGACGACGTCGACCGGGCTGTCACCGAGGGACTGCGGGCCGCGCACGGCGGATGGTCGTCGCTGCTCCCGCACGAACGGGCCCGGGTGCTGCACCGCATCGGCAACGCCCTCGACGACGAGGCCGATCGCGTCGCCCGGTTGCAGACCCTCGACACGGGCAAGACCCTGGCCGAGACCCGGGCACTGGTTGCCAGCGCCGCCAACACCTTTCGCTACACGGCGGCCGCCCTCGAGACGATGGACTCGGCCGTGACCACGCCCCGGGGGCCGTGGCTGACCATGTCGACGTACCAGCCGATGGGTGTCGTCGCCGCGATCACGCCGTGGAACTCCCCGATCGCGTCCGACGCACAGAAGATCGCCCCCGCGCTCGCCGCCGGCAACGCCGTCGTGAGCAAGCCGCCGGTGTGGGCCCCGTGGGTGACCCTGCTCCTCGCCCGCATCTGCGAGTCGGCCGGTCTGCCCGCCGGCGTCCTCTCGGTCCTGCCAGGTTCGGGGCGCACGGTCGGCGAGGCGCTGGTCCGGCATCCCGATGTCGCCAAGGTCAGTTTCACCGGCGGCACCGACACCGGTCGCCACCTCGCGCACCTGGCCGCCGACAAGCTCATGCCGATCACGCTCGAACTCGGCGGCAAGTCCCCGACGATCGTGTTCGAGGACGCCGACCCCGAACAGGCCCTCGCCGGCGTGCTCTACGGCATCTTCTCCTCGGCCGGGCAGAGCTGCATCGCCGGCTCACGGATCTTCGTGCACCGCAGCATCGCCGAGACCTTCACCGCCGAACTCGTCCGGCGCGCAGCGGCGCTGCGCCTCGGACCCGGCACCGACCCGCGCACCCGGGTGGCCCCGCTGGTCACCTTCGCCCACCGGGATCGGGTGGCCGCCATGGTCGACGACGCCGTCGCCGACGGGGCCCGGGTGCTGTGCGGGGGCGCGATCCCGACCGACGAACGGCTCACCTGCGGTGCGTACTACCCGCCCACGGTGCTCACCGGGGTCGACAACGCCGCGACGATCTGCCGCGAGGAGGTCTTCGGCCCGGTGGCCGTCGTGCTGCCTTTCGACGACGAGGAGGACCTGATCGCGCAGGCGAACGACTCGGTGTACGGGCTGGCCTGCGGCATCTGGACCGCGGACTACCGACGGGCGTGGCGCGTGGCCGGCGCGGTGAAGGCGGGCACCGTCTGGATCAACACCTACAAGCAGTTCAGCATCTCGACTCCCTTCACCGGTCTCGGCGACAGCGGTCTCGGCACCGAGAAGGGACGCGAGGGCATCCGTCAGTACTGCGACCAGAAGAGCATCTACCTCGACCTGTCCGGCGAACCGATCGCCTGGGCCACCCCCGACCCGACAGAAACCCGAAAGGACCCCTCCCGGTGACCGATTCGACGACCGCGACCCACGACCGCACCGCTCACCCGTACAGTCCCGCCTACGCCGCCGCCGGCTTCGGGTTCGTCTCCGGCGCCCTGTCGGTCGACGAACACGGCATCGCCGTCGACGGCACGACCGCCGCCCTCGACGCCGCGATCGCCCGCCTCGGCGAGCGCCTGGCGACCATCGGCATGACCCTGTCCGACGTCGTCAAGACGACGTACTTCGTGACCGACGTGACGCTCCGCGACCAGGCGAACCGCCACTACGAGAAGATCTTCGCCGCTCCCCGCCCAGCCCGCTCGTTCGTCGAGGTCGCCGCCCTGCCCTACGGCGCCACCGTCGAGATCGAAGCCGTCGCGTACCGCGCCTGAACCACCCACCGCACGAAAGGACCACCGACATGGCCGCACCCGAGAAGACCGATCTCGAAACCCTCATCGACTCCTGCATCGCAGGCCGTGACAGCCGCTACGAGGACTGGGACACCCTCGGCTTCCAGGCCGCCAAGGGCGGAGACCGCTTCAAGCGCGCCCAGATCCGCTACATCGGGTCCGGTGCCACCGGCAACCACGAGGGCGACGCCCGCACGCTGCCCGCCGAGCACTTCACCCTGTCCAACATGCGGCTGCCCGCCGGCGCGGTCGGGCCCGAGCACACCCACCACGACGTCGAAGAGGTGTTCTTCGTGCTCGAGGGCGAGCTCGAGGTCGCGGTCCACGACGTCGAGGACGGCACCCGCAAGGCCGTCCGCCGGCTCGGTTACCGCGACATGATCCGCGTGCCCGCCGGAGTGCCGCGCAGCCTCGCGAACGTCGGCGACACCGACGCGCTGTTCTGCGTGATCATCGGCGCCGCCAAGCCGCAGCTGCCCACCTACCCGCCGAGCTCGGAGATGTACGGCGTCACCCGCTGACGCCACCGAGAAGACCCGCCGACAGGGAGATCCCCGATGGAGCAGTCCGTCCGACGTCGCCTCCGCGTCCACCAGAAAACTTGGGAGGCAGACGGAGTCACCAGCGTGACGTTCGTCGATCCGACCGGCGCCGCGTTGCCGCAGTGGCAGCCGGGTGCGCATCTCGCCCTGCACCTGCCGAACGGGGTGGTGCGCGAGTACTCGCTGTGCTCGGATCCGCAGGACACCACGCGCTGGACGGTCGCGGTGCTGCGCGCCGAGCGTTCCCGCGGCGGCAGCGCCTACGTGCACGAATCGTTGCAGATCGGCGCGGAGATCGACGTCGACGGACCGCGCAGCGCCTTCGCCCTCGACGACGCCGCGACCGAACACGTCCTCGTGGCCGGCGGTATCGGCATCACCCCGATCGTCGCGATGATGCGGCGGCTGCGGGCCGAGGGACGGCCGTGGCGCCTGCTCTACGCCGGACGCTCCCGGGCGGCGATGGCGTTCGTCGACGAGATCGCCGCCGGACCCGCCGGGCAGGTGACCGTCCACGCCGACGACGAGGCCGGTGGTCTGCCGGACCTCGCGGGGACGCTGTCGGGTCTCGCCCCGACCGCCGTCGTCTACTGCTGCGGACCGGCACCGCTCATCGATGCGGTCACCGCCGCGGTCCCGGACCCCGGTCAGGTCCGCACCGAGCGGTTCGCGGCCCCGGAACCGGCGCCGTGCACGGGGGAGGACACCGCCTTCGACGTGATCGTCGAGAGCACCGGCCGGCGCATCCCGGTGCCGCCGACCGTGTCGGTGCTCGACGCCCTCACCGCCGCCGGTGTGCCCGTGCCGAACTCGTGCACCGAAGGTATCTGCGGGACGTGCGAAGTCGGGGTGATCAAAGGCGACGTGGACCACCGCGACTTCCTGCTCACCGAGTCCGAGCACGCCGCCGGATCGACGATGTTTCCGTGCGTGTCCCGGTGCCGCTCTGCCGAACTCGTGCTGGATCTGTGAGAAGGGAACCGGAACGCATGTATCACCACCAACTTCCGCGCTACAGCGACTCGCCCGTCTGCCGGCTGCGCGCCCTGCGCTCGGTCACCCTGTCGGTGCCGGATCCGGCCGCCTCGCGGGACTTCTACCACGAGGCCTGGGGGCTGACGACCGTCGAGGCCGACGGGGATCGATTCTGGTTGCGCGCCACCGGCCCCGAGCACCACGTGCTGACGGTCGAACGGGGGGAGACCAACGCCCTCGGGCGCATCAGCCTCGCCGTCGCCACCCCGCGTGAGATCGACGACGCCGCACTGGCCCTCGACCGGCTCGGCATCCCGATGCTGCGCACACCGGGCCCCCTCGACGACTCCGGCGGCGGCTACGGGCTGCAACTGGTCGATCCGGAGGGACGCTGCCTCGAGCTGTCGGCCGATACCCACGCCGTCACCGAGCAGGAACCGGCGGGACGCCGCGCCGTTCCCCGCAAGATCGCCCACGTCGTGCTCAACACGACCGACATCGAACGCACCACCGCCTTCTACACCCAGGTGCTCGGCATGCGGGTCTCCGACTGGTCGGAGCGGCAGATGTCCTTCCTCCGCTGCAACTCCGACCACCACGTCATCGCGCTCAACCGGGCGCCGTGGCCCTCACTCAACCACGTGGCGTACGAGATGCAGAGCCTCGATCACTTCATGCGCGGCATCGGCAGCCTGAAGGCCCACGGCATCGCGCCGCAGTGGGGCCCGGGCCGGCACGGTCCCGGCGACAACACCTTCTCCTACTTCACCGACCCGGCAGGCCTGGTGTGCGAGTACACCTCCGAGGTCGCCCAGATCGACGAGGACGCCTGGCTGTGCCGCACCTGGAAGCGCACCCCGGAACTGTCCGACCAGTGGGGGACGGCCGGACCGCCCACCACGACCGTGCGTTCCGCCATGGCGGGCAGCCCCGACCCGGGGCACCGCGACCGTGTCGAGGCCCGCGACGCCGGCTACTTCTACGGGGCCGCCGTCGCGGCCGGGGCGCTGTCGTGACCCCCGCGCACCTGCACGTCGAGCGTCTCGGGACGGGAGATCCGGTGCTGATGCTGCACGGCATCGGCGGGAACGCGAACTCCTGTGCACCGCTCGCGGCGGAACTCGCGGCCCGCGGACATGCGACCTACCGGCTCGATGCCGCGGGGTACGGTCGCTCCGCCGACCCGGCCGGCGTCCACCACGACCACGCGGGGGACGTCCTGACCGTCCTCGACGACATCGACCCGGACCGGCCCGTTCACCTCGTCGGAACGTCCTGGGGTGGTGTCGTCGCGCTCGAGGTCGCGCGCCGCCGGCCCGGCCGGGTCCGCACGCTCGTCCTCGCCGACAGCACCCGGGGCTCGGGCACGTCACCCGCCCGCGCCGCCGCCATGCGCGACCGCGTCCCGGCGCTGCGCGCCGCCGGCCCCGAGCGCTTCGCGGCCGAACGCGCACCGAAACTGACCGCACCGGACGCGGCCGAGCACGTGCGGGCTCGCGTCGCCGCCGACATGGCGGCCGTCCGCCCCGCCGGGTACGCGGCCGCCGCCGAATGCATGGCGTCGACCGACCACGGGCCGATCCTGCACACGCTGGCCGTCCCCACCCTCGTGGTGGTCGGTGAGCACGACCGCGTCACCGGCGTCGCCGAGTCGCAACTCCTGGCGGACGCCATTCCCGGGGCGCGGCTCACCGTCGTCACCGGTGCGGGTCACGCCGCGATCCAGGAGCAGCCCCGTTTGGTCGCCGGCGCACTCGTCCGATTCTGGGAAGAGGTGGCGTGATGAGCGGAACCGTCGTGGTGACCGGTGCCGGGCGCGGACTCGGCTACTGCATCGCCGAACGGCTGTGCGCCGAGGGACGGCGCGTGGTGATCGCCGAGCGCAACGCGGCGAACGCCGAAGCCGCCGCCACCGCCCTGCGCGACCGCGGCGGCGAGGCGATCGCGGTGGTCACGGACATCGCGGACGCCGCGTCCGTGCGCGCTCTGGCGGTGCGCGTCGCCGAGGAGGGGCCGCTGGTGGGCCTGGTCAACAACGCCGCCGTCGCCGACGGTGTCGGCGGGGACGCCTTCTGGGAACTGCCCGAACCCGAGTTCGACCGGATCACCTCGGTCAACGTGCGCGGCACCTGGCTCGTGACCAAACACCTGTGGCCGCTGCTCGCCGCCGCCGGCGGCGCGATCGTGAACATGGCATCCGACGTGGCGTTCTACGGATCACCGCGGCTCGTCCACTACGTCGCCTCCAAGGGCGCAGTCGTCGCGATGACCCGTTCGATGGCCCGGGACGCCGGCCCCCACGGGGTGCGGGTCAACGCCGTCGCCCCCGGGCTCGTCCGGGTCGAGGCCACCGAGTCCGTTCCCGCCGCCCGCTACGCCACCTACGCGCAGGGCCGCGCCCTCCCGCGCGACCAGACCCCCGAGGACGTCGCCGGGGTCGTCCGGTTCCTCCTCTCGGAGGACGCCGCCTTCGTCACCGGCCAGACCGTCGTCGTCGACGGCGGATTCGTCCTGAACTGACCTGCTCGCCCGGCGAGCACCCGAACCCACGGAGAACCCATGGACCTGCACCTCACCGGACGCACGGTGATCGTCACCGGCGCGAGTTCCGGGGTCGGCCTCGCCACCGCCCGGATGCTCGCCGCCGAAGGCGCCCGCGTCGCACTCTGCGCCCGCGACCTCGCACGCCTGCGCCGCGCCGCCGCCACCCTGGCGGCCGACCCGGCCGACGTCCTGACCGCCGCGTGCGATGTCACCGACCGGAACTCCGTGCAGGCCTTCGCCGATGCGGTCGTCGACCGGTTCGGCGGCATCGACGGAGTGGTGTGCAACGCCGGGCGCTCGCTGATGTCGACACTCACCGACACCACCGACGAGCAGATCCGGGACGAGTTCGAGCTCAAGATCTTCGGCGCGCTGCATCTGATCCGCGTGGCCCGGCCGGCGCTCGCGAAGTCCGATGCGGCCTCCGTGGTGATCGTCAACGCGATCCTCGCGCGGCAACCCGAACTGCGGCTCGCCGTCACCTCGGCCGCCCGTGCCGGACTGCTCAACCTGGCGCAGTCCCTGTCCGGGGAACTCGCCCCCGACGGCATCCGCGTCAACTCGGTGCTGCTCGGCCTCGTCGACACCGGCCAGTGGCAGCGCCGGCACGCCGAATCCGGCGCCGGCCGCGACTTCGACGAGTGGAGCGCCGAGATCGCCGCCGCCCGCGGAATCGGACTGGGCCGCTTCGGAACTGCGGACGAGGTCGCCTTCCCCGTCACCACCCTGCTCTCACCCCGCAACAGCTACGTGACCGGCGCGACCGTCGACGTCGGCGGCGGAGTCGGACGCTACGTCTGACCCGCCAGTGGTCATCTGCATCGGAGGAAACATGGACACTCCCTCATCCGCGCCGGGTCGGCGCGCCACCGGCGGCGACGTCCTCGTGTCGGTCATGCGCCGGCACGGCATCGACACCGCGTTCGGCGTCGTCAGCATCCACAACCTGCCCCTCGTCGAGGCCGTCGCCCGCGACCTGAACTTCGTCGAGGTGCGGCACGAGGCCGCGGCGGTCAACGCCGCGGACGGGTACGCCCGCGCCTCGGGCCGCATCGGCGTGGCACTGACGAGCACCGGAACCGGCGCCGGCAACGCCGCCGGATCGATGATAGAGGCGCTCACCGCCGGCAGCCGCGTCCTGCACGTGACCGGCCAGATCGAAAGCGAATTCCTCACGCCCGAACCGGCCTCGTCGAGCCGCGGCGTGATCCACGAATTCCCCCGGCAACGGCAGATGCTCGACGCCGTGTCCGCCTACGCGGCGACGATCACCGACGCCAAGGACGCCGAGGCGGAACTCGAGGCCGCGATCGGCCGCATCCTGTCGGCACCGCAGGGGCCGGCGAGTGTCGAATGGCCCACCGACCTGCAGTATCTGGCGTCGCCGGACGAGCAGCGGGCGGCCGATACCCGGATCGCACGGCCACCGGCCCCCAACGCCGCTGCGCTGGACCGCGCCGCCGCGGTGCTCGCCTCCGCCGAGCGGCCGCTGCTGTGGCTCGGTGGGGGTGCCGCCGGCGCCGGCGACGAACTGCGTGCCCTCGCGCACCGGCTCGGGGCCGGGATTCTCACCAGCAACTCCGGACGGGGCATCGTGTCCGAGGACGACGACCTCGTCGTCGGGAACTTCGCGGCCTCCCCCGAGGTCGCGGGGCTCCTCGCCGACGCCGACGTCCTGCTCGCCGTCGGAACCCACTTCCGGTCCAACGAGACCAAGAGCTACCACCTCGCACTGCCGGCGACCCAGGTGCAGATCGACGTCGATCCCGCCGCGATCGGCCGGGTGTATCCGGCCACGGTCGGCATCGTCGCCGACGCCCGCACGGCACTGCGCGGCATCCTCGACGCGCTCGACGGCGCCGGCCGGCGCGACGACTGGGCGGCCCGGGTCCGAACGGTGCGCGAGCGCAGCCGGGCCGCACTCACCGAGTACATCGGCGGCTACGCCGAGATCTGCGAGGGCATGCGCCGCGTGCTGCCCCGTCGGTCCGTGGTCGCCCGCGACGTGACGATCCCGTCCAGCCAGTGGGGCAACCGTCTGCTGCCGTTCTACGAGCGGGAGACCAACATCTTCCCGCTCGGCGGCGGCATCGGGCAGGGCCTGGCCATGGGACTCGGTGCGGCCCAGGCCCGCCGGGACGTGCCGACGGTCGTGATGGCCGGGGACGGCGGTCTGGCCGTGCACCTCGGCGAGCTCGCCTCGCTCGCCGGCACCGACGCGTGGTGCGTCGTGCTGGTGTTCAACGACGGCGGCTACGGCGTTCTCCGGAACATGCAGGAGGCCAACGGTTTCTGTCGGTCCGGGGTGGACCTGCACACGCCGCGGTTCGATCTGCTCGCCGCGTCGATGGGCATGCCGTACACCCTCGTGCAGCGGCCCGGCGTCTTCGAGGCCGCATTGGCCGAGGCGGTCGCGGCGCGCCGGCCCGCCCTCGTCGAGGTCGACGTGACCGCCCTCGACCCCCCGCCCGGACCGTTCGTCCCACCGGTGCACGTGCCGACGGGAGGTGCGCGATGAACTCGCCGGCCGAGGCGCTCTGGTGGGCCGGCGGGCAGGCCGAGACGGCGTTGCGCGACGGCCGCGCGGTGCACCTGTGCGCCGCGGGTGCCGATGCCGAACCCGCCCTGCGCGCGGCGGGCCGTCACGAATCCCTGCTGCGCAGCCTGATCCTCGCCGATCCCGTGCTCGACGTCGACACCGTCGCCGGCGTCCTCGGCCGGATCACCGTCCCCACCCTGGTGGTGGCCTCCGCGCTCGGCGACGACACCGATTTGTCCGTACCGCAGCGCCTCGCCGGCGAGATCGACAACGGAGTCTTCGTCGTCGTCGACGGATGTCCGGCGCCCGTCCACCTCACGCGGCCCGAGTCGTTCGCCGAATGGGCGAGCGCCTTCGCCGCCATCGCCGAGGGACTCGCCGCCCGCTACCGCTCCGGGCTCGCCGCCCCCACCCCCCACATCGAAGGAGTTCTCGCGTGAACCGCACCGCGACGGCACGATCCGCCGAACCGTACCTGGAACCCCGACAGACCCATCCCGATCCGCTGACCCCCTACGAGGACAAGCTCGCCGGTTCCCTGATGGAGATCTTCGGGACCGGCACCCACGACCTGCCCGGTGTCGTCGAGGGACTCAACGGCCTGGGGCTGCACGGCCCCGACGGCCGGCCCTGGACCGAGGACACCTTCCGCGCCGAGATGCGACGACTGGGGAGATGACATGACCACCTTCGAGACCACACACACCACCACCGGGGGCTCGCGCCCGACCGGACCCCGATTCGCCGTCGGCACCCGCCGGCCGATGGACGCCGACGAGATCGCCGCGACCGGCCTGCGCGACCGCTGGTACCCGATCCTCCCGTCGCGCATGGTCGAACCGGGCGCCATGATCAAGGTCACCCGCCTCGGCGTGGACTGGCTGCTGTTCCGCGACGCGCGGGGCGCAGTCCACATGCTCGAGGACCGGTGCCCGCACCGCAGCGCGCCGCTGTCCGTCGGCCAGCACCTCGGTGACCGCGTCGCCTGCCTGTACCACGGCGTGCAGGTCGACGGCACCGGCACCGTCGTCTCCGTGCCCGGCATGCCCGGATGCGCGCTCGAGGGCAAACGCGCGACCGCGTCGCTGTCGGTGGTCGAAGCCGCCGACACGATCTTCGCGTTCGTGCCCCTGACCCACGACTCCGTGCCCACCCCGTTCGTGCTGCCGGACCGGCTCGCGGACGACGAGGTGTCGTGGTTCCCGAACTACGCGGAGTGGGCCGGGCCGTGGCGGTTCTACATGGACAACGTGCTCGATCCGATGCACGGGGCGTTCCTGCACCGCAATTCGCACTCGATGTTCGGCGGCGACACGTCGGCGCGGTTCCGGATCCGCGAGACCGGCCGCGGGTTCTTCTTCGAGAAGACCGACCAGCGCGGCGTGAACTTCGACTGGGTGGAATTCGTGCGCGGATCGATGGACTACGTGGACCTCGAGATCCCGTACGCCCCCAACGCCGGTCCCGGCGGGGTCTTCGGCATCGTCGGGATGTGCACCCCGATCGACCGGGACCACTCCGCCATCTTCCACTGGCGCACCCGGCGGGTATCGGGCTGGGAACGGGAGGCGTGGCGATTCCTGTACCGGACCCGGCTCGAGGAACGGCACTGGGAGGTCCTCGAACAGGACCGCGCCGTCCTCGAGGCGCTGGCTGCGGACGCCGACGTCGAGGAACACCTCTACCAGCACGACCTCGGTGTCTCCCGGATCCGCCGGATCTACCGGGCCGACGCGAAGCAGCAGGCGGCCGTGCTCGCGGGTGTGCCGGCATGAGCGGCGGGACCCTGATGCTCACCGTCGTCCTGCGGCACGACCAGAGCCGGAACCTCGAACAGTTGCAGGGCCGGCTCGACGACGCGGACTGGTGGCACGGGTTCCCGCCCGAGGGGTGCGAGGTCGTCTCGTGGGTCGTCGCGATGGGGATCGGCCAGATCGTGACCCTGCGGCTGCCCGCCGAGCGGCTGGCCGCCGTCAACGTCGAACTCGAGCGTCGCGCGTGGGGCGTGTTCCGCACCGAGTGCTACCCGACCTACGACTTCGTGCCGGTACGCGAGCGGTTGACCCGCGAATCCGACGCACGGGTGGTCCGATGAGCCGCGTCGGCCACCCGTCCGTCCCGGAACCCCCGCGGCCGGGCATGTTCAGCAACGCCCGCGTCGTCGGCCGGCACTTCTTCGTCTCCGGCATGCACGCCGGCACCCCCGACGGTCCCGTCGGCGGCGGCGACGTCTACCGGCAGGCGCGGGAGGCGTTCCGGCGCACCCGCGTCCTGGTCGAAGCCTGCGGCGCGCAGGTCGACGACATCCTCGCCCTGCGCATCTACGTCACGGACATCGCGGACAAGGCCGCCGTCGGGCGGGCCCGGGCCGAGGTGTTCCACGGCGACTTCCCGTGCTCGACCCTGGTCGAGGTGTCGGCCCTGGTCGAGGCCGGCCTCGGCGTCGAGGTCGAGGCACAGGGCATCATCTCAGCGCCCGCGACGGCGGACGCGTAATCTTCCGTTTCGACGCCCGTGGCAGGGCATCGACCGACCCGAGGACGCCATCATGCGCGGAACCGACAGCACACCGTCCCTCACCCGAACCGACGAGGACTCGCCCAACTGGCTGGTCCTCGTCCTGACCTTCGTCGCCGTCGTCCTCGACGGCTACGACACGATCGCCCTGGGCCTGTCGGTCCCGGCACTCGCGAGGGACTGGGGCGTCGCCCCGTCCCACTTCACTCCCGCGCTGTCGCTGACCAGCGCCGGCGTCGCGCTCGGCTACCTCGCCTGCGGCCGGCTCGTCGCCCGGTTCGGTGCCCGCCGCGTCGTGCTGACGGCCGTGGTGGTGTTCACCGTCGGTTCGCTGCTGACCGCGTTCGCGTCGACGATCACCGAACTGACGGCCCTGCGGGTGCTCACCGGACTCGGTCTCGGCGCGGTGCTGCCCGCCGCCGTGTCGCATGCGACGGTGCTCAACCCGCCCCGGCTGCGGCAGTCCATCGCGGTGTTCGTCACGATGGGCATCTCGCTCGGTGCGCTGCTCGCCGGCCTGGTCGGCACGCGCCTGATCGCCGCGTTCGGCTGGGAGTCGGTGTTCCTCGCCGGCGCCGCCGCATCCGCCGTCCTGCTGCCGCTGCTGTGGATCGGACTGCCCGACGGCCGCGCCGCCGCCGGTGGGCCCGCACCGGAGGCCACGACGTCGGCGGTGCGGCAGGCCTCCGTCGCGCGCCTGTTCGACCCCGGTCTGCGCAGCCGCACGCTGCTGCTGTGGGGCTTCTCGTTCCTGATGTTCACCGTGTACTACGTCTTCTCGTCGTGGCTGCCGACGCTGCTGACGAGCTACGGGTTCTCGGCGAGCCTCGCGCCGCTGGGGTCGGCGGCGCTCGGTATCGGCAGCATCGTCGGCGCGGCGGTCCTGATGATCGGCGCGCTGCGGTTCCGGATGTCGTCGGTGCTCGTGGTCACGACGTCGCTGGCGATCGTCTTCCTCGTCGTGTCCGCGTTCCTCGGCGCCGACAAGGTGCTGCTGCTGATCGTCTTCGGTGGAGTGGGGCTCGGCGTCCAGGCGGGCATGATCGGCCAGACCGCACTGTCGGTCTCGATGTATCCGCAGGCCACCGCGACGACGGCGGTGGGCTGGTCGGCGTCGATGGGCCGGCTCGGCTCCGTGGTCGGGCCCGTCCTGGGCGGCGCACTGATCGGCCTCGGCGTCCCCACCGGCACCATCGTCCTCGTCGCCTGCGTCCCGGTCCTGGCCGCCCTGGTCCTCATCGCGGTGCTCGGCCGGATCACCGCGCCGAACACGCTCTCGAAGACGGAACCCGCCGTCGTGCCCGCCCGCCGCTGACGCGGCCGGTGTGTCCTTTGGGCTGCCCTGGCAGCCCAAAGGACACACCGGCGGCTACGCCGCCTTCTCGAACACCGCGGCCAGGCCCTGGCCGCCGCCGATGCACATCGTCTCGAGGCCGTAGCGCCCCCCGCGACGGTCCAGTTCGCGCAGCAGGGTCGCGAGGATGCGGCCGCCGGTCGCGCCGACCGGATGGCCGAGGGAGATGCCGGAGCCGTTGGGGTTCAGGCGGGTGTCGTCGGGCTCGAGGCCCCAGCTGCGGGTCACGGCGAGGGTCTGCGCGGCGAACGCCTCGTTGAGCTCGATCACGTCCATGTCGGCCAGGGTCAGGCCGAGCCGGCCGAGGGCCTTCTCGGTGGCCGGCACCGGGCCGATGCCCATGGTGCGCGGCGGCACTCCCGCCACCGCCCAGCTCGCGAGCCGGGCCAGCGGACGCAGTCCCAGCTGGGCCGCCTTCTCGGCGGTGGTGACGATCGCGACGGCCGCACCGTCGTTCTGGCCGCTGGCGTTGCCGGCGGTGACGGTCGACTCCGGGTCGATCCTGGCCCGGATCGGGCGCAGCGTGGCGAGCGATTCGATGCTGGTGTCGGCGCGGGGGTGCTCGTCGGTGTCGACGACGAGCGGTTCACCCTTGCGCTGCGGCACCGACACGGGAACGATCTCCTGCGCGAAGACGCCGTTCTTCTGCGCGGCGACGGCCCGCTGGTGCGACTGCACCGCCAGGGCGTCCTGGTCCGCCCGGCTGAGGGAGAACTCGGCGCGCAGGTTCTCCGCCGTCTCGATCATGCCGCCGGGCACCGGGAAGTCGCGGCCGCCGGCGGTGACCCGCGCGCGGGCCAGCCGGTCGGACAGGGCCACGGCCTCGCCCTTGACGCCCCACCGCATGCCGGTGGCGTAGAACTCGGCCTGGCTCATCGACTCGGCGCCACCGGCGAGGATCAGGTCGCTGCCGCCGGACTGGACCTGCATGACGGCCTGCAGGATCGCCTGCAGCCCGGAGCCGCAGCGCCGGTCGACCTGCAGTCCCGGAACCTCGACGCCCAGACCGGCGTTCAATGCGGCGACGCGGCCCAGCGCGGGAGCTTCGCCGTTGGGCGAGGCCTGACCGAGGATCACGTCGTCGACGTCCGTGCCGGCGAGGCCGGTGCGGGTGACGAGCTCGCGGATCACGGTGGCGGCCAAGTCTTCCGGCGCGACGTCCTTCAGGACGCCGCCGAAGCGGCCGACGGGGGTACGGAGGGGTTCGCAGATCACGACGTCGCGCATGGCACTTCCTTGTCGGGGAATCGGGGTCAGTGGTTCTGGGTCCGGGCGAGGTCGGACGAGATCGCCGCCGCGGTGTCGACCACAGCGGGCACGAGGTCGCTGTGGACGGCGTCGAGGCTGTAGCGGGCGGCCTGGGTGGAGATGTTCACGGCCGCGACGACGGCACCCGAGGCGTCGCGGATGGGTGCGGCCAGCGACCGCAGGCCCTCCTCGAGCTCCTGGTCGACGATGCAGTAGCCGTCCCGCCGGATCCGGTCGAGCTCGGCGCGCAGGTCGGCGGGAGTGACGAGGGTCCGCGACGTGAGGGGCTCGAGCGTCGCGGTGGCGAGGTAGGCGTCGAGGTCGGCGGGGGACAGGCCGGCCAGCAGCACCCGGCCCATCGACGTGGCGTGCGCCGGGAAGCGGGTGCCGATGGTGATGGAGACGGTCATGATGCGGCTGACCGGCACCCGCGCGACGTACACGACGTCGCCGCCGTCGAGCACGGACACCGACGTCGACTCGTGCACCTTCTGGGCGAGCGCCTCGAGGTGCGGGCGGGCGACGTCCGGCAGCGTCAGACTCGACAGGTAGCTGTAGCCGAGTTCGAGCACGCGCGGCGTCAGCCAGAACTGGGAGCCGTCCGTACGTACGTATCCGAGCTCGACCAGGGTGAGCAGGAACCGTCGCGCGGTGGCCCGGGTCAGGTCGGTGGCCTTGGCGACCTCGCTCAGGGTGCGGCGCGGATGCTCGGCGTCGAATGCCTTGATGACGGACAGTCCGCGGGCGAGGGACTGCACGTAGTCCGGCGACGCCGCGATCGGTTCGCCGTGGGTCATCGTCATGTGGTGCTCCCCTCGCCGTCTGCGAGTGCCTGCCGGCCGAGCGCGAAGGCCCGGTTGCTGTTCGGCACTCCCGCGTAGATCGCGGTGTGCAGGAATACTTCCACGAGCTCGTCGGGGTCGGCTCCGGCGCGCAGCGCGGCCCGGATGTGCATGTCGAGTTCGTGTTCGTTGCCGACGGCGGTGAGGATCGCCAGGGTCAGCAGCCGGCGGGTGTGGTGGTCCAGGCCCGGCCGCGACCACACATCGCCCCACGCGGTGCGGGTGATGAAATCCTGGAACGGCCGGGTGAACTCGGTGGCCGACGCCACGGCCCGGTCGACGTGGGCGTCGCCGAGGACCGTGCGCCGCACCCGCATGCCCTGCTCGAACGCGGCGGTGCGCTGCGCACCGGCGGGCGTCGCACGGGTGATGTGTTCGCGGATGAGGGCGGTGATCCGGCCGGCCTGCTCGACGTTGGCCAGGTGCGCGCCCGGGCCGACGACGTGGAAGTCGGCGCCGGCGATGCCGTCGGCGATGAGCTGCATGGTGGCCGGCGGGGTGGCCGGATCCTGCTCGCCGGCGACGACGAGGGTGGGCGCGACGATGCGGGCCAGGTCGGGGCGCCCGTCCCACGTCGCGAGCGCCTCGCAGCAGGCGGCGTATCCCTCGTCGCTCGTGCCGGAGACCATCTGCACGTGCCGTGCGACGAGTTCGGGGTCGCGTTCGGCGAGTTCGGGGGTGAACCAGCGGCCGACGATCGACTCGGCGATCGATGCCAGCCCGTCGGCGCGGACGGTCGCGGCGCGGTCGAGCCACGGCTGGGCCGGGGCGAACGCGGCGGACGTGCACAGCAGCGTCAGGGTGCGGATGCGCTCGGGACGGTGCGCGGCGAGCCACTGGCCGACGGCACCGCCGAGCGACAGGCCCACGAAGTGCACCGAGTCGAGGCCGAGGGAATCGAGGAGCGCGACGACGTCGCCACCGAGATCGGCCACCGTGTAGGGCCCGTCGACGACGGGTGACTTGCCGTGCCCGCGGTGGTCGACGGCGACGACGTTCGCGATCGGGGACAGCGCGGTGATCTGCGGCGTCCACATCGACCGGTCGGAGCCGAGGGAGCCGAGCAGCACGACCGGCGGGGCCGCGGGGTCGCCGTACTGTTCGTAGTCGAGCGTGACTGTCATGCTTGTCCTCCGAGGAGCCGGTCGTGGTGGGCGAGGGCACGGTCGACGAGATCGCCGGCGTGGCCGAGGTAGCGGGTGGGGTCCAGCAGGGCGCGGACCCGGTCGGCACCGAGGTGTCCGGTGATCGCCGGGTCGCGGTCGAGGGGGGTGCCGGTCTGCGCGGCGGCGGTGACGATGTCGCGGGCCTCGTCGGTGTGCTGGGCCAGGGCGGCGGTGACCTTCTCGGCGAGGATCGCGCCGCCCGTGCGGTCGAGGTTGCGGGCGAGTGCGTCCGGGTGGACGTGCAGTCCGCCGAGGCTGGTCGAAAGCTGATGTGCCGCACCGCCGGTCAGGCGCAACAGGTCGGTGAGCGGCTCCCATTCGGCGTGCCACGCGCCCGCGGCGCGGGCGAATTCGTGGTCGGTCGATGCGAGCACGGTCGCGACCAGGCCGGGTACCCGGCGGGCGGCGGCACGGGCGGTGATCGCGGCGACCGGGTTGCGCTTGTGCGGCATCGCCGACGAACCGCCGGGCGCGTCCTCGCTCACCTCGCCGACTTCGGTGGCGGCCATGAGCACGACGTCGGTGGCGGGTTTGGCGACAGCACCGGCGGCGACGCCGAGCGCCGTCGCGAGCCGGGTGACCGGGGTGCGGGCGGTGTGCCACGGCACGAGGGGCCGGGCGAGGCCGAGCAGGTCGGCGAGGGTGTCCGCGAACGCGAGTCCGTCGGGGTGCACGGCCGCGAGAGTTCCTGCTGCTCCGCCGTATTGGGCCGGCAGATCGCCGAGGGCGCGGTCCAGTTCGGAGGTGGCGTCGTCGAGTGCGACGAGCCACGTCGCGGCGAGGGCGCCGAACGTGGTGGGCAGCGCCTGCTGGCCGAGGGTGCGGGCGACCGTCGGGGTGTCACGGTGCCGGCGGGCCAGGTGCGCCGCGGCGTCGGCGGCGTCGCGCAGCTCGGCGACGACGCGCCGGCCGGCCTCGCGGGCGAGCAGCATCAGCGCGGAGTCGAGGACGTCCTGGCTGGTGGCCCCGACGTGCACCGCGGCGGCGGGGGCGTCCGCGCGCGCCCGCAGGATCTTCACCAGCGGGATCACCGGATTGCCCCCGGCCGCCGAGAGCCGGCCCAGTTCGGCCGGGTCCAGGTCGCGGCCGAGGTCGTCGGCCGCGGCGGCGACGGCGACGACATCGGCGGGGGTCGCCCGACCGTGCTTCTCGGCGGCGCGGGTGATCGCCACCTCCACCTCGAGCAGGGCGGTGATCCACGCGCGGTCGGACAGCAGCGGCGCGAGGTCGGCGGCGCCGAACACGGGGTCGAAGAGGGCACCGCGGGTGGGGTCGGACTGCGCCGGCACGGTCAAGACACGCTCCCGTCTAGATCGCGAAGAACGGCGTCTCCACACCGTTCGGATCGAGGTCCTGAACGTACACGGTCCAGACGTACCCGTCGTCGGACTTCTCGGCGATCAGCTTGCGCCGCTGCGTTTCCGGCAGCGCGGCGAGCACCGGGTCGGTCGCGTGCGCGGCGAGATCCTCCGGGAAGTACAGGCGGGTGCAGAGACGATCGAGCATGCCGCGGGCGAAGATCCCGACGTTCAGGTGCGGCGCCTCGTCGGCGTCCGTGTCGGACTCGTGGGCGCCGGGCTTGATCGTGTAGACGGTGGCGGTGCCGGTCTCGTCGGCGGCGCTGCGGGCGAAGCCGCGGAAACCGTCGGTGCCGAACCGGCCGTCGGCGTCGGCCTGCCAGGTCTCGACCATCGCGTCGGCGATCGGCGTACGGTCACCGTCGATCACGGTGATCCGCACGGTGATCCGGCCGGGCGTGTCGGCGGGGACGACGTTCTCACCGTCGGCGCCCCAGTCGAGGCCGATCTTCCAGTACGGGCCGACGGTCTGCGACGGCGTGGGGCCGAAGGTGGCCGTGCTCTGGTCGCCGGGGGTGACGGGGTAACGAGGAGCGAACTCACTCATCGTCGTCCTCCTCGTTCTCGAAGGGGGTGGCCTCGCGGCCGCGCAGGACGATGTCGAAACGGAATCCGAGGGCCCAGTTGTCGACGGTGGCGTCGTAGTCGAAGACGCTGACCATGCGGTGCCGTGCCTCGGCGGGCACCGAGTTGTAGATCGGGTCCTGGAAGAACATCGGGTCGTCGGGGAAGTACATCTGGGTGACGAGCCGCTGGGTGAACGCCGTGCCGAACAGCGAGAAGTGGATGTGGGCGGGGCGCCACGCGTTGTGGTGGTTGCGCCACGGGTAGGCGCCGGGCTTGATCGTGGTGAACCGGTAGTTGCCCTGGGCGTCGGTGACGCACCGGCCGACGCCGTCGAAGTGCGGGTCGAGCGGGGCGGGCCAGTTGTCGTTCACGTGCCGGTACCGGCCGGCGGCGTTGGCCTGCCACACCTCGAGCAGCGTGTGCGGGACGGGCTTGCCGTCGCCGTCGAGCACCCGGCCGTGCACGATGATGCGCTGCCCGGCGGCCTCGCCGCCGTGGGCGAGGGTCAGGTCGGCGTCGCCCTCCTGCACGCGGTCCTCGCCGAAGACGGGTCCGGTGAGTTCGCCGAGGCGCTGCGGGATCAGCGTCAGCGGCTGGGCCGGGCGGCGCAGCGCGGTGGTCCGGTAGTCGGGGAAGTCCAGCGGCGGGTGTGCGCCGTCGGGGCGCGCAAAGCGGGGCGGCAGATGAAGCATGAGACCTCGGTGTTCGGCGCGTGTTCGCGATATGGACGGAGGGACG
The DNA here is from genome assembly GCF_001894945.1 of Rhodococcus ruber NBRC 15591. Classification (GTDB taxonomy): domain Bacteria; phylum Actinomycetota; class Actinomycetes; order Mycobacteriales; family Mycobacteriaceae; genus Rhodococcus; species Rhodococcus ruber. The sequence continues at coordinate 128,032 of NZ_BCXE01000002.1, read as the reverse complement.
CTATGCGTACAAGGCTAGTGGGTCACCCGGCACGAATCAATATTCGAAACTGAAACAGTATCGAAATGGTTCGCATGACGGACGAGGGTTCACATTACGTACGACTGGCGCTATCGTAAGGGCATGGACAAAGTCGTTGCCACCGCCGCCGAGGCCGTAGCCGACATCCCGAACGGCGTCACCATCGCCGTGGGCGGATTCGGCCTGGTCGGCGTCCCGGAAATCCTCATCACTGCGCTGCTCGACCAGGGCGCCACCGACCTCGAGACGGTCAGCAACAACTGCGGCACCGACGGCTTCGGCCTCGGCGTACTGCTGGAGAAGGGGCGCATCCGACGCACCATCTCCTCCTACGTCGGCTCCAACAAGGAGTTCGCCCGCCAGTACCTCTCCGGCGAGCTCGAGGTGGAACTGACCCCGCAGGGCACCCTCGCCGAGCGGCTGCGCGCCGGCGGCGCGGGCATCCCCGCGTTCTTCACCCCGGCCGGCGTGGGCACCCAGGTCGAGGAGGGCGGGCTTCCGCTGCGCTACGACGGCAACGGCGGCATCGCGGTCGCGTCGCCCCCGAAGGAGGTCCGCGAGTTCGACGGCGAGACCTACGTCATGGAGCGCGGAATCGTCGCCGACTACGCCCTGGTGCACGCCTGGAAGGGCGACCGGCACGGCAACCTCGTCTATCGCGCGAGCGCCCGCAACTTCAACCCGCCCGCCGCCACGTCGGGCCGCATCACCATCGCGCAGGTCGAGCACCTCGTCGAACCGGGCGAGCTCGACCCCAACGAGATCCACACCCCCGGCATCCACGTCCAGCGCGTCGTGCCCGTCGGACCTGTCGCTGTCGGCATCGAGAATCGGACGGTTCGTTCATGACCCAGACCGCCACCACCGTGAAGAAGCTGACCCGCGAGCAGATGGCCGCGCGTGTGGCCCGGGAACTCTCGGACGGGCAGTACGTCAACCTCGGCATCGGCATGCCGACCCTGGTGCCCAACTACCTCGATCCGGGCGTCGAGGTCATCCTGCACTCGGAGAACGGCGTGCTCGGCGTCGGCCCGTACCCGACCGAGGACGAACTCGATCCCGAACTGATCAACGCCGGTAAGGAAACCATCACCACCATTGCGGGCGCGTCGTTCTTCGATTCGGCGCAGTCGTTCGGGATGATCCGCGGCGGCCAGATCGACGTCGCCGTCCTGGGCGCGATGCAGGTCTCCGCGAAGGGCGACATCGCCAACTGGATGATCCCCGGCGCGATGGTCAAGGGCATGGGCGGCGCGATGGACCTCGTCCACGGTGCCAAGCGCGTCATCGTGATGATGGAACACGTCACGAAGAAGGGTGAACCGAAGATCTTCGACGAGTGCACCCTGCCGCTGACCGGCAAGCGCTGCGTCCAGCGGATCATCACCGACATGGCCGTCATCGACGTCACCGACGAGGGCCTGAAGCTCGTCGAGACCGCGCCCGGCGTGAGCGTCGACGACGTCGTCGCCGCGACGGCCGCGACCCTTCTCGTCTGATCTCACCGTCTCCGAAAGGCTCACGGGCCGAACACTTACGGGCCGAATGTCACACCGCGTCGATCTGACCGACCGAATGTGACATTCGGCCCGTCGGCGTCGGAGCCGGTGCGGGGTGCCACGCGAACGAAGCGAGCGGCGGGTCCAGTTCGGCACCGGTGAGGCGGTTGGCGAGCGTCGAGAGGGTGAAGGTGCCGACGCCGAGGACGACGTCGAGTGCATGGCGGGTGGTGAAGCCGGCGGCGGTGAACGCGGCCCACCGGTCGGCCGGGACCGCGCCCGCCGAGTCGAGCACGGCGACGGTGAATGTCCGCAGGGCCTCGAGTCGGGGATCGGTGAGCGGTCGGCCGGCCCGCAGGGCGTCGACGAGGTTGCCCGGCGCACCCATCCGCGTCAGCACGGCGGTGTGCAGTGCGACGCAGACGTGGCATTCGTTGCGCGTGGCGATCGTCAGCACGAGCACCTCGCGTTCGAGTTCGTCGAGGCTGCTGCGCTCGAACAGCGCACCGGCGCGGGTGAAGGCGGACAACAGTTCGGGGGATTCCGCCATGAGCGCCACGGCTGCCGGCACGTAGCCGAACTTCTGCCGGATCGCTTCCATGGTGGCCCGCGACGCCGGGGGTGCAGTCTCGGGTCGATGGTGGAGGAATGCTGTGGACACGGGACGGCCTCCGATAAGATAGACAATGTGGTTGACGAAATAGTAAACCGAGTTGTCGAAAATGTGCAAGACCCGACCCCGGGCTACGAGCTGCCCCTGCTCCTGTTCGCCGGATTCCGCTCGCTCGTCGACGCGCTGCATCGCCGGCTGGCCGAGGAGGGTCACCCGGACGTGCGTCCGGCCCACGGGTTCGCGATGCAGGCCGTCGGAGCGACCGGCGCGTCGGCGAGCGAGATCGGACGCCGCCTCGGCGTCTCCAAGCAGGCCGCCGGCAAGACCGTCGACCGGCTCGAGCGTCTCGGTTACGTTCGGCGCGAGCCGGATCCGTCGGACGCGCGGGCGCGGATCGTCGTGCTCACCGACCGGGGCCTCGACTGCCTGCGGCGGTCGGCGGTGATCTTCGACGACCTGCGGGCGGAGTGGGGGCGGACGCTCGGTGCGGACCGGCTCGAGCGCCTCGAGGTCGACCTGCGCGCCGTCACGCACGGTCAGGACGTCCGGCTCGACGCGCAGGCGTGGTTCGACCGGTAGCCGGGGCGGCTGGGGGATCTGGACAACTCGGTTAACAACGATTAACTTCGAGACTCGTTGCCGACGGACCAGGAGCCCCCGTGAGTACGCGCTTTCCCGCCATGGAACTGAAGGATCTGCCCGAGGACATCGCCGCGCGCGTGCTCGAGGTGCAGGAGAAGTCGGGCTTCGTGCCCAACGTGTTCCTCACCTTCGCGCGACGTCCCGCCGAGTGGCGGGCCTTCTTCGCCTACCACGACGCGATCATGCTGCGCGAGGACTCCGGCCTCACCAAGGGCGACCGCGAGATGATCGTGACGACGATCTCCGCCGCCAACAACTGCCTGTACTGCGTCGTCGCGCACGGGGCGATCCTGCGGATCTACGAGAAGAAGCCGACGGTGGCCGATCAGGTCGCGATCAACTACCGCACCGCCGACATCACCGCGCGCCAGCGCGCGATGCTCGACTTCGCCACCAAGGTCAACGAGCGGGCATACGAGATCGACGACGCGGACTTCGAGGCTCTGCACGCACACGGCTTCACGGACGAGGACGCCTGGGACATCGCCTCCGTCACCGCCTTCTTCGGTCTGAGCAACAGGATGGCCGGCGTCGCCGGCATGATGCCCAATCCGGAGTTCTACCTGATGGGCCGGATCCCCCGCGCGTAGCCGCTCAGCCGTCGCCCGGTTCGGGGCCGGGCACGGCGGCGGCGTCCGTGTCGCCGGTGTCGATGACGAGCTCGTAGCGCCGGCCGTACGTTTCCACGAGAGCCTGGAGGACGGCGACGACCGGGACCGACACCAGCGCGCCGATCGCACCGAACAGCGACGCCCCGACGATCACCGACCCGAACGCGACGGCCGGATGGATCGACACGGTCTTCGACGTGATGCGCGGGTGCAGGACGTAGTTCTCGACCTGCTGGTAGGCCGTGCCGAACAGCACCACCCACAACCCGTCGATCGGCTGGTTGGCCGCGGCGATGATCGCGGGCAGCGCGATCGCCAGGTACGTCCCGAGGGTGGGCACGAACTGCGAGACGATCCCGGTCCACAACGCGAGCGGCAGCCAGTACGGCACACCGATGATCATGAGGAAGATGCCGGTGCCCACGGCGCTGACCGCACCGAGGATGAGGCGGGAGACGACGTAGCCACCGGCCTTCTCGACGGAAATCTCCCACACGGTCGAGATGACTAGTTGCTGCCGGGCCGGGAACCAGCTCGAGATCGTGCGGCGCATCGCCGGGCCCTCGGCCGACATGTAGAACACGAACAGCAGCATCGTCATGGCCTGGAAGACCACGCCCACCACCGACGACACCACCCCCAGCACGCCGGGGGTGAACCGCTGGACCAGCTCGCGGACCGTCTCGGGGGTCAGTCGCAGCAGTTCCGGACCCGTGGTGAAGTTCGTGTCGAAGACACGATTGGCCCATTCGGTGACTGCGGTCAGCGCGTCCGGTAAGGCTTTCAGCAACTGGCCCAACTGTTCGGCGAGCAACGTCCCGAACAGTGCGACGAATCCGACGGCGAACGCCAGCAGTCCGAACAGCACCAACCCGGTGGCCGCTCCCCGGCGCAGCCCGTGACGCTCGAGCCAGTCGACGACGGGCTCGAGCGTGATGCTCAGCAACCATGCGAGAAACAGCAATCCGAGGAAGCCGCGCAGGTTGTGGAACAGCCAACCGGACAGCTGGTAGGCGGCGACGGCAAGGAGGACGTACAGGATCGCCGGGCGAAGCCACTGTGGAGCCCGGGGTCCGTTGCGTTTGCGGTGTGCCGGCAGCGGGGCCGGCCCGTCCTCGCTCATGGCACTCTCCGCGGTCGCCCGACAGATCCGTTCACAGCCGGAATCTACCCGTCCGCGCCGCCCGGGCAGAGCGAATGTATCGGTCGCCACCACTATCGAGACGGACGATGCCTTCGCTCGACGAGGCCGGGACGAGCGCGAGGCGAGCCGGACGAGGCCGATACGACGAAACCGGCCCGGACTCGTGAGAGTCCGGGCCGGCGGTGGTAGCGGGGACAGGATTTGAACCTGCGACCTCTGGGTTATGAGCCCAGCGAGCTACCGAGCTGCTCCACCCCGCGTTGCATCACCGACTATACACGAGGCGGAGAGTGCTCCGTTCCGGGGTCGTCCGGACGGGTGTGGTCACGCCCGAGGCTCTCCGCGTAGTAGCCGCGAATGTGATCGACGATGCGGGAACGGGCGAGGTCGGCGTCGCCGGCGCGGACCGCCTCGAGCAGTCCCCGGTGCTCGCACCGCAGCCGGGCACACGTGGTGGGCCAGGTACCCAGCGGAGCGCCGGCGAGCACGTAGCTCTCGATGGAGTCGCGCAGTCCGGTCATCATCGCCGCGATCACCTGGTTCCCGGCTGCGTCCGCCATCGCGATGTGGAACCGGGCGTCGAGCACCAGGAACTCGTGGGCCGCGAGCCCGGCGTCGTCCATCGCGTCGAGCAGTTGCTCCGCGTGGGCAAGGTCGGGCGCCGGATCACTCTCGGCCAGGGCGCGCATCACCTCCGTCTCGAGGACGAGCCGGGTCCGGACCACGTCCGCCACCGGGAAGCTCTGCGCCGCCACCTGCATGCGCATGAGCATCGACATGCCCCCGGTGGGGCGCGAGACGATCATCGCGCCCGCCGTCGGCCCGGATCCGGTCTGTGCGCTGAGCAACCCGAGCGCCTCCATGACGCGCAGGGCCTCCCGCACCGACGAGCGGCCCACGCCGAGATCGGCGGCCAGGACGCGCTCCCCGGGCAACCGCTGGCCGGGCGCGAGTTGTCCCGAGACCAGTTGCTGCTCGAGGTGGTTCAACACGGTCTCCCATGCGCGGGGCTCGGAGTGCGGCATGGTGTGAGCCTATGCCGGTCGCCGGACGGGCCGGACGCTCGGCGGCCGGGCGCGACGTTCCGGGTGCGGCAGAGGAGATCCCGTGCCGCGTCCGCCCGGGGGACGGCTCACGGCAGCATCCACGACAGCACCGGCGTCGACTGGAGGTAGACCAGCACGCACAGCAGGGCCAGCATGCCGACGCTGTAGCCGACGACCTTGCGCAGCAGCAGCGGCTCGCTGCCCGGCCGGCCGACAGCGGTCGCCGCGATGGTGAGGTTCTGCGGGCTGATGAGCTTGCCCACGACACCGCCCGAGGTGTTCGCCGCGACCAGCAGCGTCGGATCGATGCCCGCGGCCTGCCCCGCGGTCTGCTGCAGCCGCGCGAACAACGCGTTCGCCGAGGTTTCCGAGCCGGTCACCGCGGTGCCCAGCCAGCCCAGGATCGGCGACAGCAACGCGAAGATCGCGCCGGTTCCGGCGAGCCACGTGCCGATGGCGACGGTCTGCCCGGAATGGTTCATCACGTAGGCCAGGCCGAGCACCGTGGCCACGGTGGCGACGGAAAGCCGCATCTTCCACAGTGTCCCGGGGAAGGTGCTGAGGGTCAGGCGCACGGTCATCGGGAACCGGCCGCCGCCGCTGAACACCGTGTACACGAGGCCGACGACGATGCCCGAGAACAGCAGGAGGGTACCGGGATTCGACAGCCACGGCAGCGTGTAGATCGCGCCCGTCGAAGGATCTCCGCTCGCGGTGAGCAGATTCCCGTACAGGCCCGGCCATTCGACCTTGATATCGGTGCCCGCCAGCCACTTCGGCACGTCCACGCCGAGCGTCCACAGCTTGGCGATGCCGAACACGACGATGACGAGCAGGTACGGGAACAGCGCCATCGCCGTGCGTGCGGCACCGATCGGTTCCGCGGTGACGTGCGAGTGCTGGTCGTCGGGGGTGCTCGGACGCCAGAACCGCAGCATGACCACGGCCGCGGCGAGGCCGACGAGGGAGGCGACGACGTCCGTGAGCTCGTACGAGAAGTGGCTCGAGCACCAGTACTGCGCGATCGCGAACGCGAAGCCGGTGACCAGCGCGATCGGCCACACCTGGCGGACGCCGCGCCGGCCGTCGACCAGCAGCAGCAACAGGATCGGCACGAACCAGGCGAGCACCGGTGTCTGCCGGCCGACGACGGCGGCGATCTCGGTCGCCGGGATACCGGTGAGGTTTCCGGCGGTGGTGATCGGAATTGCCATGGCGCCGAACGCGACCGGTGCGGTGTTCGCGACGAGTACGGTGACGGCGGCGCGGATCGGGGGCATGCCGATCGCGATGAGCATCGCGCCGGTGATCGCGACCGGTGCCCCGAAACCGGCGAGCGCCTCGAGCATTCCGCCGAAGCAGAAGGCGATGAGCATCGCCTGGATGCGCATGTCGCCGTGACCGACGGAGTTGAACACGTGCCGCAGGTCTTCGAAACGTCCACTGACGACGGTGAGTTCGTAGAACCAGATCGCGGTGACGACGATCCACATGACCGGGAACAGGCCGAACGTGAAGCCCTGCAGGGCGGACAGTCCGGCCAGCGGCGCCGGCATCCCGAAGCCGACGACGGCGACGACGAGGGCCACGGCGAGCGCGCCGAGCCCGGAGTACCAGGCCTTGAGTTTGAGGCCGGCGAGGAGCACGAAGAAGGTCAGGAGGGGGACCAGGCCCAGCAGGGCCGTCGCGGTGAGGTTGCCGGCGACGGCGGTGGTCGACGGTGTGTACGTCACCGCGAGCAGTTCGGTTTCCACATGAAACTCCAGGTTTGCGTCGCGGACCGCGACGGGATCTGTGGTCAGACCACAGGACCGTACACCATGACCTCGGTCACAATCCAGAACCGGAGGGAATTCGCAGAAAATCCGGACAGGGGGTGACGCAGGGCACCGACCATGGGTTACTGTGGTCTGACCACATAGACCCGATGCGGAGATCCACATGCGAATCGCCCTGTTCGCGACGTGCCTCGGGGACACGATGTTCCCCGGCGCCGTCTCGGCCACCGCCCTCCTCCTCGCGCGGCTCGGCCACGACGTCGTCTTCCCCGACGGCCAGACCTGCTGCGGCCAGATGCACGTCAACACCGGCTACCAGCCCGACGCGTTGCCACTCGTCGAGAACTACGCCGACGCCTTCGGCGACAACGGCATCGACGCGGTCGTCGCACCCTCCGGATCCTGCGTCGGGTCCGTGCGGCACCAGCACGAGATCGTCGCCGGTCGCTACGGTTCGCCGGCGCTGTGCAGCCGCGTCGACGAGGTGAAGGCCAAGACGTACGAGCTGTCCGAGTTCCTCGTCGACGTCCTCGGGGTCACCGACGTCGGGGCCTACTTCCCGCACCGCGTGACCTACCATCCCACCTGCCATTCGCTGCGCATGCTGCGCGTGGGGGACAAGCCGCTGCAGCTGCTGCGCGCCGTCCGCGAGATCGACCTCGTGGAGCTGCCGGAGGCCGACTCCTGCTGCGGATTCGGCGGCACCTTCGCGCTCAAGAACGCCGAGACCTCCACCGCGATGCTCGCGGACAAACTGTGCAACATCACCGCAACCGGTGCCGAATACTGCAGCGCCGGCGACTCGTCGTGCCTCATGCACATCGGCGGCGGACTGTCACGTCTGCGCACCGGAACCCGCACCATCCACCTCGCCGAGATCCTCGCCTCGGTAGAACCGGCCGTCTCTCCCAAGGAGGTGCCCGCGTGACCGCTCTCGGCATGCCGCCCGTCCCACCGCGCGGCTCCGGAAATCTGCGGGGTGTCGCGGCGTTTCCCGCCGCGGCGCACCAGGAACTGGCAAACACCCAGCTGCGCCGCAACATCGGCAAGGCCACCCACACCATCCGGGCCAAGCGCCTGAGCGTGACCGGCGAGCTGCCCGACTGGGAGCAGTTGCGCGACGCTGGTGCCGCCGTCAAGACCGACGTGCTGAACCGGCTCCCGGAGCTGCTCACCCAGTTCGAGGCCGCGGTGACCGCCCGTGGCGGCGTCGTGCACTGGGCGGCCGACGCCGCCGAGGCCGATGCCATCGTCACCGACCTGATCCGCGCGACGGGCTCCGACGAGGTCATCAAGGTCAAATCGATGGCCACCCAGGAGATCGGGCTCAACGAGCACCTCGAGGAGCAGGGCATCACGGCCTACGAGACCGACCTCGCCGAGCTGATCGTCCAACTGGGCCACGACAAGCCCTCGCACATCCTCGTTCCCGCCATCCACCGCAACCGGGCCGAGATCCGTGAAATCTTCCTGCGCGAGATGCCGGGCGTCGACCCCGATCTGGACGACAATCCCCGGCATCTCGCGGCTGCGGCGCGGAAGTTCCTGCGTCACAAGTTCATGACCGTGCCGGTCGCGGTGTCGGGCGCGAACTTCGGAATCGCCGACACCGGCACGCTCGCGGTCGTCGAATCCGAGGGCAACGGTCGCATGTGCCTGACGCTGCCGCAGACCCTGATCACCGTGATGGGCATCGAGAAGCTGCTGCCCACCTACCGGGATCTCGAGGTGTTCCTGCAGTTGCTGCCGCGCTCGTCCACGGGCGAGCGGATGAACCCGTACACGTCGATGTGGACCGGCGTCACCCCCGGCGACGGTCCGCAGGAGTTCCATCTCGTGCTGCTCGACAACGGACGCACCGCGGCGCTCGCCGACGAAATGGGACGCGAAGCGCTGCACTGCATCCGATGTTCGGCGTGCCTGAATGTGTGCCCGGTGTACGAGCGCACCGGCGGCCACGCCTACGGCTCGACGTACCCCGGCCCGATCGGCGCCGTGCTCAGCCCACAACTCGCCGGCATGGATGCCCCGGGGGATCCGAACGCGACCCTGCCCTTCGCCTCGAGCCTGTGCGGGGCGTGCTACGACGCATGCCCCGTCAAGATCGACATCCCCTCGCTGCTCGTCGAACTGCGGCACCAGAAGGTCGAGCACGCGTCGTTCGGGATCGAGGCGGCCGCGATGAAGGCGGCATCACTGGCGATGTCGTCGTCGCGTCGCTGGACGACCGCGCAGAAGGCGGCCGGACTCGGCCGGCTCCTCGCCGGGAAGAAGGGGAAGATCACCTCGCTGCCGCGTCCGCTCGCCGGCTGGACGGAAGCCCGCGACATCCCGGCGCCGCCGAGACAGACCTTCCGGCAATGGTGGAACTCCGACGAGGGACGTGCCGCGCTGGCACAGGCGCGCGAGAAGGGACGGCAGCAGTGAGCACCCGCGACGTGATCCTCGGCCGGATCCGCGACGCCCGGACACTTGCCCCACCGGTACCGGTGCAGGTACCCCGCGAGTACCGCACCGGGCGCACCCTGCCGGACGCACAGCGGCGGGAACTGCTCGTGGACCGGCTCGTCGACTACAAGGCGCACGTGCACGAGTGCGCGCCGGCCGACCTTCCCGACGTGCTCGCACGGGTGCTGACCGAGCACGGCGTGCGCCGCGTGGGGGTCCCCGCGGGATTGGACCGGTCGTGGCTCGCACGGTTCGACGGCGACGTGGTGGTGGACTCGTCCGAGATCCCCGCCCCGGACCTCGGCGACCTCGACGGCGTCGTCACCGCCTCCGCGGTCACGTGTGCCGAGACGGGCACCATCTTCCTCGACGGCGGCCCCGACCAGGGCCGGCGCGCGCTGACCCTCGTGCCGGACCTGCACGTGTGCGTCGTGCCCCTCGCCGACGTCGAAGTCGGGGTGCCCGAGGCGCTGATGCGGCTGGTGCCGGAACGCCCCACCACCATGATCAGCGGCCCCTCCGCGACGTCCGACATCGAACTCGAGCGGGTCGAGGGCGTGCACGGGCCACGAACCCTGATCGTGGTGATCGTCGGATGACCGCCACCCGCACCCGGTCCGGGTTCGGGTGGCAGTTCCGCGGCAGTTGCCGCTCCCTCGGCGAGTTCTACTTCTTCGCCCCGGACGGCGAGGAACCGGTCGTGCGGCGACGGCGGGAGGCAGCTGCGAAACGGATCTGCGCGAGCTGCCCGGTGCTGACGGAGTGCCGGACCCACGCGATGCTCGGCCGCGAGCGGCACGGGGTGTGGGGCGGGCTGTCGGAGCGGGAGCGCCGCGCCCGGTGCTGACGGCGAGGCGCTCCCGGTCCGCTCGGACGAGGAGCGCCCCGCGGCAGCTTCACCCCACGGCCGCGAGCGGTGTCGCAGTCCGGCCGGTGGCGGCCGGCACCGACTTCAGCGAAATCGAGCGCCTGGCCCTCATCGGCCGCTGACGCGGCCGGTGTGTCCTTTGGGTTGCCCTGGCAGCCCAAAGGGCACACCGCTGGGGGCGTTACGACTGCCAGGGGATCCGGTACGGCTCCTGGTCCTGCCCGGCCGCAGGCGTGGTACGCGGCGAGGCCGGGAACCACCGGAACCGCGGATTCGCCTTCAGTTCGGCGACCTCCGGTGGAACCGGATGTGCCACCGCCTCGATCTCGGACCAGCGGCACTGTCCGGCAGCAACTCTCGACGCGTACTGCCGCAGTGCGGGAGAGGCGTCGCTGCTCGCCGCGAGTTGTTCCATCACCGCATCGTCGACCTGAATGCACCGGTTCGCGCCGGCGAACCGCTGTGCGCGGATCACGGCGGTGTCGAGGTCGGTCACGGCTCGGTGGATGCGGTCCAGTGGACCGTCGAGGTGCGAGGGCACGTCCCTCACGGCGCGTCCGCCCAGGGGTTCTCGCCGACCGAGTACGGTTCGGAGGGCTTGTTCACGGGGCCGCGGACGTCTGCGACGCCGGCGAGATCGACGGCCACCGCCGCCCGGTGCTCGGTGCGCTCGTACGCCTCGGTCAACGGCGCCAGCGTGTGATCGACCTGCTCCTGCAGGGCGTTCGCCGGCGACGCCAGAGCATCGAGGAACGCCCTCAGTGCGTCCGTGAGCGCGCGGATCCGCGTCACGACGTCGTCGACGAATGCGATCGTGTCCCGAACGATCCTGGCGAGGGTGAGGATCTGTACGGCCGTGCCGGCGAACGGGACCTTCTTCAGCGCGAACTTCAGCGTCTGCATCCCGTCGTCGAACGCCACCTCTTCCTCGAGCATCTCCTTCAGCGACCGAACCGCGGTGACGATCGCTTCCCGGATCTTCTCCGCAACCAGGTTGCACGTCTCCTCGACCACGCGTCCGACCGGTCCCTCCCACCGGAGCGCGTCGACGATCCGGCCGGCGTAGTCCGTGAACGCCCGGGCAGCCTGCCCGTTCCAGTGGGGATCCAGAGCTCGCACCACGGCGTCGAGATTCTCCCCGCCGGCCTCCACCGCCTCCCCGGCGATGCGGTACGCGTTGCCGAGTCGCCGCAGTTCGTTCCAGTTTCCGTCCAGCGGTTCGATCACCTGGGCGATCGGGCTCCACTCGGTCAGCATCTCGATTGTCTTGTCGACGTCGCCGAGCCAGCCGGCCGCCTCCGCGACGATCTCACGGACGTCCTCGTCGGGGGCTTCGGGGTGAGGGAGTTCGGTCCTGCCCGCAACCCCGGTCCGGACGGGATCGGGGTACGGTCGCGCCGGGCCGGCGGCCGGTGTCTCCGGATCGTATGCGTCGATCGACTCCGGAAAGAGGAGGTTGGCATTGAGCCGTTCGTAGTTGCGTTCCTCCGTGTCGTAGTAGATCCACGCGCAGCGGTTCAATTCGATGCCGGTCTTCAGGCAGAGATCGGCAAGGACGAAGTATCGAGACTGTGCCGACGGCAGAACTGCCCGGAACCCGTCCTGGATCGTCCGCAACAGTGCACCGTCCAGTGTGCCGGCCGGCTCACCGTGGACGGCGAGGTACCGGTTGGCCCACAACACATCGTTGCCGATCTCCTGCGCAGCGACGGCAGCGCCGGCGATCTGATTCGCGGTGGCGCTGAACCTCTCGTATGTCTCGGACATCACGACCTCCTCAGCGACTCGACGAGGCCGTCGATGGAATCGTCGTCGAGCTGGCCGGCCACACCGCGATCCGCCTGCACGACGAAGACCGCGACCTCCGCTGAGGCCAGGCCGGTGGTGGCCACGAAGTCCCACCGTGCTGCCGGCGGGGCACATTCGTGGATGTGCGGGATGTCGGCTACACGCGCCGTGATCCGGACCGCCGGATTTCCGTCGATGTCGAAATGGACCGGGGCCGAATACTCGACCGTCGGCGACTGTTCCCGGCCGGAGTACATCCACTCGACTGCTCGAACCTCGTGAGCAGCCACGGTCAGCAGGTCACCGGCGGGCCGCCCCGTGATACCCACGGACGCCAGCGTGGACGTGTCTTCCGCGGCGCAGTACCCATTCCCGAAGGAGGATGCCGAACCGATCACCATCATTTCACCGCCACGGCCGTTCCACCCCATAATGGACTCTCCCCCGAACCAGCCGGGTGGCGTGGTGTACGTGAGCCCGAACTTCGTCGGTACCGGTTGCGGTGCGCCCTCGGGAACGTCGGGCAGTTTCGGAGCCCGCTCCATCGTTGGGAATCCCGGTGGCAGTTCACGTCGTGGTGTTGTGGCAGTAGGTGACTCGGCACGTGACGTCGTGACCGGTGGGGCCCACTCCGGCGCCGCATCCGGAACATCCGGCGCCAGCAGGCTCCCTGCTGCCGATATCCCGCCGATGGCGAGCGCGCCCCCCACGCACCACAACACCACTTTGCCCAGCTCGAAGACGACGACGCCCCACTTCGACATTTCTCGACCCCCCTTGTCGACAGCGGAACCATACCAGTTGATCTGGTCCACAGGGTTTTCCGCGCCCCGAGGGTGTGGAGAACCGGGACCGCCGAACGAGCAACGGCCGCCGGGACGTGGGAGAACGGGGTTCTGCGCGGTCCGCGGGATCGGTCGATCTCACATGCTGTCGAGGCGCCACTGGGCGAGCTGGACTGCGTTCGAGACGCATTCGGTCACCACCGCCGATCGTTCGGCGGGTCCGGGCGCCGTGAGCACCTGCAATCGGTCCGCCTCGCCGATCGGAACGAACCGCGCCAGTGCGAACAGCCGCGCGCCCGGCTCGTCGGGCAGTTCGGTGATGCTCGGCGGTTCGATCCGACCGTTCGACAGCCGGTCGAGCAGACCGTAGATCCGGCCGAGCCCCACGCTCAGTTCGGCGAAATCCACCGGGCCGGAAACCGTGTCCGGCCACGGCTCGACCTCCGCGCGCGGGTACGGGTCGTCCGGAAGCCAGTTCTTCACCCGGATCCGCTCTTCCCCGATGCACTCCAGGACGTATCGACCGTCGTCGAGTTCGGTGTCCATCACGATCCGCGCGATCGTGCCGACGTCGTGGCGGGTCTCCCCGCCCCCCACCTCGTGCCCTCGCTCGATGAGCACGACGCCGAATCGTGGCCCGTCCGGATCTGCGAGGCAGTCCCGGACCAGGCGGCGGTAGCGCGGCTCGAACACATGGAGCGGAAGCGCGTCGCCCGGCAGCAGCACGGTTCCCAGCGGGAACATCGGGAGCACGGGCATCAGGGCAGCCGCAGCCGGGGAATCGGCGGTTCCGGAATCGGCTCGCCGCGTTCGATCTCGGTCAGCAGGTGCTCGGCCCACGCCGCCAGACCGTCGATGTCCAGCCCGTGCGGCGGCTCGTCCTCGTAGTGCCGGATCCGCGCCTCCCCCTGCCGCAACAACGACGCCGCACCCGCCGGATTGTCCCGCAGCAGATGCGTCAGCCCCACGGCGAGCTGCGCCAGCCCCTGCCACAGGGGCCGCTCCTCGACCGGCGCCGATTTCCACGTGCTCTCCAGCACCTCGTGCGCATGAAACGGATGGCCGTGGTCGAGCAGCCGCTGGGCCTCGGTGATCGCCTCGTCGGGCTCGAGGTCCAGGTCCTCCGGGACCCGCTCGACACCCTCCTCGCCGTAGGGGAGAGGACGCCCCAGCGCGTCGCGCGGACGGGCATTCTGCGGCCTACCGTCGACGGTTCGATCCCGTTCAACCATGAACCCAGCGTAAACCGGTATCGCCGACCCGACCGCGCTTCTCGCGAGCCCCGTCGACGGCGCGGGCCAGCTCGTCGCGCAGCAGCTCCGGCGACGCGGGACAGACGTGGGTGTGGCGGCCCGTCCGGAACAGGTACCGGCCGTCCCCGACGACGTCGAACCAACCGAGATCGGTGACCGGCGTGAAGGTCAGACCGTCCGGTGAGGACAGTACCCGCAGGTTGCCCGTCCCGGACCGGGGATCGGTCAGCAGCCGTCGCAATCGGACTGCGGGCGGCGCCTGCGCGGTCCGCAGTACCTGCGTCGGGGTCGAGAACTCCGCCACCTCCGCGGTGGGCGCGGACAGCGCCGGCGCCGTGCCTGCGGGTGCGTCGGGCAGACACTGCACGACGGCGTCCGCCAAGGTGTACGCCGACGTGGTCGTGACGACGAAGTCGCCGGCACGCCCCGGTTCCTGTCGCACCAGGACCGCGGAGTCGTGCCTGATGCAGCCCCGCAGCCGCAGCTCGGAGTCGGCCGAGGTCTGCCCGTACGCCTCGACGGTGACCTCCGCGTGCCGCATCGTCGCCATCGCCGCCGCGAGCTGCTCGTCGGGATTCATGCGCCGCCACCGGTGGGCCGCCTCCACGTTCGCGGCGTGTTCGTCCTCCCACAGCGCGGTCGAGCGGTAGCGCAGGGGAAACGGGACCTCGTCGAGTCCTGTCGCGGTCCACAGCGCGAGGAACCGGTCGGGTGTGAGCCGCCACGTCATGCCGGATCGACCCCCAGTACCGGCGGCGCGGTGAGCGGCATCGGACCGATCAGCTCGTTCCCGTTGTCGATGCCCACGAGGTAGCTGGGCACCGTGCGGGCGGCGTCGTCGTCCCGTGCCGGGCGTGCGGGGGCGCCCAGCATGCCCGGGTACATGCCGCCCGCGCGGCCGGAGCCGGCGCGCGCGCCGGGACCCGACGTCGCCGAACCGGTCGTTCCGTTCGCCATCGGCACGCCGCCGACGGGACCGGGTCCGCCGAGTCCCGGAGCGCCGGCGCCGGTCCCCGCGCCGGCGCCTCCCGCGCCACCGCCCCCCGACGTCGCTCCGCCGGTTCCGCCCGGGAATCCCCCAGGGGAGCGCTCCGGGGTCGTGGTCGCGCCGGCCGCCGTCGTCGCGGCCGGGACGGTCGTCGAGGGCTCGGCAGCACCCGTCGTCGGGTCGCCCGGTGCCGCGTGACGGTCTGGGGCAGGGGCGTCTGGGGCTGGGGCGTCGGGGGCTGGGGCGTCGGGGGACGCGGTGTCCGTGACCGGTCGGCCGTCGCTGCCGGCTCCCGCGGGCCCGGAACCGCCACCTCGGCCGTTCGCACTATCCGCGGGGCGCTCCGCTGGGCTCGGTCCGAGCGGTCCCGATCCTGCCGTCGCCTCGTGCGGGGACGGCAGGATCGGGACCGCCGTGCCGGATTCGCGGTAGTGCGGGACGTAGAGCGACTCCATGACGCGCACGGCCTCGGTGCGTGCAGCCTCCGCCGCCCGCGCGAACTCCGCCGTGTCCTGTGGCACCACCACACCCGACGGCATCGGGATCCGTATCGGCGGTGGTTGCACATTGGTTCGGACGGCGGTGGCGATCTCCGATGCCGCAGCCAGCTTCGTCGACACCGCCAGCAGGGCGGCGACCAGTTGTTCGGCCGACGTCGCGAAGGAGCGGGTCGCCGCCACGGCCTGCTGTGCCGCCTCGCCGTCCCATCCCTCGGCAATCTTGTTGCAGATCATCTGGGTTCCGAAGATGAAGCCGATGCTCATGTCGGTCGCGATCGCGCGCCAGCTCTCCGCCAGGCTCCTCATCGCACCCGGGTCCATTCTCTGGACGTCCCGGTAGATGGCGTCGTGCTCCATGCTGTGGAAGTTCTCGAACACGCTGGCATAGTCCGGATCGAAGCTGCCGTCGAGCCGTGCAACCAGGCTGGTGTGCCAGTTCGTCAGGGCGTCGACCCGCTCCGGCACCGCGGGATCGAGCAGCGGATCGAGCATCGACCGGATCGGATTCTCGTTGTACGACAATTTATTCGGCACTTCCGCTCACGACCGCGACGTGTCGCGCCGCGCGTCTTCCGGTGCCGTGTGAAGCCTCGACTGACATGCCCATGGAGTCCCCCCGATTCCGTGGTAGTGCGCAGGATCGTAGCGGACCGGACAGTCCTGTGGCGAGTCGTGCCGGGCCGTGCAGGTGGTGCCGCGATCGCCCTCGTCGCATCCGCGCGGTCCCCAGTCGTCCGCGCCCTCGATTGCGTTCGCGGATGACTGGCGCCCGCGCGGATATCGCGTGACTCGTCGAGCGGTGCAAAAGTGCTGGCGTTCACGTGGAGTCGGTCGTGCCGAGACGCCGGACCCAGTCGTACTCGGCGTCGAGGAATCCCTGCCCGCCGGCGGCGAAGGTCTCGCGCATGCGGGTGAGGACCTCGTGGAACTGGGTGAGCCGCTCGTAGGCGGACTCCGGGGTGCCTCTGGCCTTGATGAGGAAGCCTCGGCGAAGTTGTTCCGCGGACTCGAATCCGCCGAAGCTCACGGCTCGGGTCAGGTCCTCGGATCGGTCGATCGCGTGGGACAGTGTCGCGAGCATGGTGTCGCATAGTGCGACGATCTCGTCGATCGTGTGGGGGTCGAGTCGCAGCGGTCTGCTCACCTTGTTCCTTCCGATCAGTTGCCGATGAGTACGGAGATCCGCGCGGCGGTGTCCTCGAGTCCGGCGCACCATTCCCCTTGCGGGACGCCGTTGCCGTGGTCGGGGTGGTAGACGCGCGAGATGATGAGGACCCCGAACGACGTCTCCACGTTGACGGCACACGCGTGGCGCAGGCTCGGGTCGACCTCGAGGAGGGCGCGTCGGCCGTCGACTTCGATGGGGGTCGCGTACCCGCCGACCTTCTCCTGCACTTCGGCGAAGGTGATGTTGCCGGAATTGAGATTGAGTCCGTAACGGCGGAGAACTCCGGGGATGCGTAACGTGCCCTGATAGCTGCACCCGAGGAATGTGTAGTGCGTCGCGGCGAAGTCGCTGATCTCCTCCGACTTCGGGTCGTAGCCGGCGTCGCGGAGTACCTGGTCGGGGATGTCGAGGCAGGGGTCGAACGTGACCGGGGGCCGGTCGGATTCGTCGACGATGCGCGGCACACGGGTGGTCGACGTGGCCGGCGGCTCCGCGGGTGCTGTGGGTTCCGGGGGTGCGACGGAGGTGCACGCGCCGGCCGTCGCCGCCGCGACGGCGACGATCCACCCACGCGTGCGTACCCGTCGTCGTTCTCGGTAGGTCGCGGCGCGAGCGTGTGGCCGACGCGCTCTCCGGTCACCCGCGACATCCGTTGCGTGCGCAGTCGGCCGATCGCCGCGCGAAGACGTCCCCCCGATCATGGACCCCCCGATCCGTCGTGTGGGGCAGATCCTAACGGACGGCGCCGACGAGGCGCAGGGCCAGATCGGAGTAGAGGTTCGCGATGGCATGGGGCTCGTTGTAGCGGCCGGAGGGGTACCAACGGCAGATGTCGACGCACAGCGACATCAGGGCCAGGGTGACGCCCTCGGTGTCGGGGACGGTGAACTCGCCGGAGGCGACCCCGGCGTCGACGATGGTGCGGACGACCTGGGTGGTGCGTCGGCGCAGGCCGGTGATGACGCGGTAGTGCTCCGGGGTGAGGGCGGTCAGTTCGTACTGGACGACGCGGGCGCGGCGATGGTGCTCGGCCTGCCACTCGGCGAACCGGGCGATGACGGTGGACAGACGCGTGGTGGCGTCCTCGTCGGGCAGGTCGGCGGTGCGCACCACCTCGAGGGCGAGATCGTGGCCCTCGTAGCTGATCGCGTAGAGCAGTTCTTCCTTGGACTTGTAGTGCGGGTACATCGCGGCCGGGCTCATGTCGAGGCGGGCGGCGATCTGGCGGGTGGTGGTGCCGCCGTAGCCGTTCTCGGCGAACACCTCGACGGCTGCCTCGCGTAGCCGGGCCGCGGCCTTCGATCCGCTGATCACCGCGTCCCTGGATGTGCTCACGTCGTGCTCCCGTTCCTGCTGCGGCCTGGTTGACAAGATAGCGGCCGCGGTTCACCATAAGCGCACGCTTAGAAAATAAGCAGATGCTTACAGATTTGAGGAGCGGTTGATGCGACGCACCCTGTACGGCCCCGATCACGAGGCGTTCCGCGAGTCGGCGCGCGAGTTCGTGAACCGGTTCGTCATGCCCCGTGCGGAGGAGCTCATCGAACGTCACGAGATCCCGCGTGACATCTGGATCGAGGCCGGTAAGGCCGGCTTCCTGGGGCTCGAGATCCCGGAGCGCTTCGGTGGCATGGAAGCGAACGACTACCGTTTCAACGCCATCCTCGGCGAGGAGTTCGCCCGGGCCAACATGGCGCTGTCCTCGTCGATGGGTATCCACTCGGACATCACCGTCCCCTACATCGTCCACCTGGGCAACGAGGAACAGCGCGAGCGCTGGCTGCCGCGCTGCGCCACCGGCGAGCTCATCTGCGCCATCGGCATGACCGAGCCGTCCGGCGGCTCCGACCTCGCCAACCTGAAGACCACCGCCGTGCGCGACGGTGACGACTGGATCCTCAACGGCGCCAAGACGTTCATCACCAACGGCTACAACTGCGACCTCGTCGTCGTCGCGGCCCGCACCGACCCGTCGAAGGGCGCGAAGGGCATCTCCCTGTTCGCCGTCGAGCGCGGGATGGAGGGCTTCGAGAACGGCCGCAAGCTGGACAAGGTCGGTCAGCCCGAGGCCGACACCGCAGAGCTGTTCTTCAAGGACGTTCGCGTCCCGCACGCCAACCTCATCGGCGAGGAGGGCATGGGCTTCATCTCGATGATGAAGATGCTGCCGCAGGAGCGACTCGGCTCCGCGGTCAACAATGTGCACCACGCCAAGCACATCCTGCTCGAGACCATCGAGTACGCGAAGGAGCGCAAGGCGTTCGGCCAGGCCATCGGCGCCATGCAGTACAACAAGTTCCTGCTGGCCGAGCTGGTCACCAAGATCGAGGTCGCCGAGGCGTACGTCGACCAGGCCGTCGAGGCGCATGCCGACGGCAAGCTCACCGCCGTGGACGCGGCCAAGGCGAAGTGGTGGAGCGCGCAGACGCAGTCCGAGGTCCTGGACGCGTGCGTGCAGATCCACGGTGGCTACGGGTTCATGAACGAGTACCGTGTGGCTCGTGCATGGAAGGACGCCCGCGTCACCAAGATCTGGGCCGGCACCAACGAGATCATGAAAGAACTCATCGGCCGCGATCTGGGCCTGTAGAGACTCGAAGCGTCAACACCGAACAAGGAGCGCGTGATGCCCGAAGCTGTGATTGTCTCCGCCGCCCGTTCGCCCATCGGGCGGGCAATGAAGGGGTCGCTCAAGACCGTGCGCCCGGACGATCTGGCCACCCAGATGGTCGCCGCCGCCCTGGCGAAGGTGCCGGAGCTGGACCCGACCCAGATCGACGACCTGTTGCTCGGCTGCGGCCAGCCCGCCGGCCAGTCCGGGTTCAACATCGCCCGCGTCGTCGCGGTGCAGTTGGGCTACGACTTCCTGCCCGGCGTGACCGTCAACCGCTACTGCTCGTCGTCGCTGCAGACCACCCGCATGGCGCTGCACGCGATCAAGGCCGGCGAGGGCGACGTGTTCGTCTCCGCCGGTGTCGAGTCCGTCTCGAGCTTCGTCACCGGCAACGCCGACGGCCTGCCGAACACCAAGAACCCGCTGTTCGCCGACGCCGAGGCCCGCACCGCCACGCTCGCCGAGGGCGGCACGGCGTGGACGGACCCGCGCAGCGAGGGTCTGCTGCCCGACGTGTACATCGCGATGGGTCAGACCGCGGAGAACGTCGCGTCGATGACCGGCATCTCCCGCGAGGACCAGGACCGGTGGGGCGTGCGGTCGCAGAACCGGGCCGAGGAAGCCATCAAGTCCGGCTTCTTCGAGCGCGAGATCAGCCCCGTCACCCTGGCCGACGGCACCGTCGTGACCACCGACGACGGCCCCCGGCCCGGCACCACGTACGAGGCCGTGAGCCAGCTCAAGCCGGTCTTCCGCCCCGACGGCACCATCACCGCGGGCAACGCCTGCCCGCTCAACGACGGCGCCGCGGCCCTGGTGATCATGTCCGACACCAAGGCCGAGGAGCTGGGCCTGACCCCGCTGGCACGGATCGTCTCGACCGGCGTGTCCGGCCTGTCGCCGGAGATCATGGGCCTGGGCCCGATCGAGGCGGTCAAGAAGGCCCTCGCGAACGCCGGCAAGACCATCTCCGACATCGACCTGTTCGAGATCAACGAGGCGTTCGCCGTGCAGGTGCTCGGCTCCGCCCGTGAGCTCGGCATCGACGAGGACAAGCTCAACGTCTCCGGTGGCGCGATCGCCCTCGGCCACCCGTTCGGCATGACCGGGGCGCGGATCACCGCCACGCTGCTCAACAACTTGCAGACCCACGACAAGCAGTTCGGCGTGGAGACGATGTGCGTCGGCGGTGGTCAGGGCATGGCGATGGTGCTCGAGCGCCTGAGCTGACCCCTCTCGACCGGAACGCGAACGAGGCGCGGTCGCGGGCCCGAAAGGGCTTGTGACCGCGCCTTTTTCGAAAAAACAATCTTGAACTCGAGCGCGAATTCAACTATACAAGTCGCGTAGGTACCAATTTTCGGAGGAGACTACCCCCATGTCCGTACTCGACAAGTTCCGACTCGACGACCGCGTCGCGATCGTCACCGGCGCGTCCTCCGGCCTCGGCGTCGCCTTCGCCCAGGCCCTCGCCGAGGCCGGAGCCGACGTCGTGCTCGCGGCCCGTCGCGCGGACCGGCTCGAACAGACCGCCGAACTCGTCCGTGCGGCAGGTCGCCGCGCGCTGAGTGTCGAGACCGACATCGCCGAGCCCGAGCAGGCGCAGCGGATGGTCGACGCCGCGGTCGAGCACTTCGGCAAGGTCGACATCCTCGTCAACAACGCCGGTATCGGCACGGCCGTCCCGGCCACCAAGGAGACTCCGGAGCAGTTCCGGCGCGTCATCGACATCAACCTGAACGGTTCGTACTGGGCAGCGCAGGCCGCCGGGCGCGTCATGCAGCCGGGCAGCGCCATCGTCAACATCTCCTCCGTCCTGGGCCTCACCACCGCGGGACTGCCGCAAGCCGCCTACGCCGCGAGCAAGGCCGGCGTGATCGGTCTGACCCGCGACCTGGCCCAGCAGTGGGGGGCTCGCAAGGGCATCCGCGTCAATGCCATCGCGCCGGGATTCTTCGAGACGGAGATGACCGACGAATACCAGCCCGGCTATCTCGACAGCATGAAGCCGCGAATCGTCCTGGGCCGCACCGGTGATCCCGCCGAGATCGCCGCCACCGCCGTGTGGCTCACCTCGGCGGCCGCCGGTTACGTCACCGGACAGACGATCGCGGTCGACGGCGGCCTCACCATCAACTGAAGTTTCCAACCACACCGGAGGTAAGCAGTGAGCGAAGCAAGCACCCGTACCGCCATCGTCACCGGCGCCGCGCGCGGTATCGGCGCCGCAGTGGCCAAGCGTCTCGCCGAGGACGGATTCCAGGTCGCGGTTCTGGACCTCGACGAGTCCGCATGCGCCGACACCGTCTCGGCCATCGAGTCGGCCGGCGGCAAGGCCCTCGCCGTCGGTGCGAACGTCGTCGACGAGCAGTCCGTCGCCGCGGCCGTGGAGAAGGTCTCGAGCGAACTGGGCGATCCCACGGTGCTGATCAACAACGCCGGCATCACCCGCGACAACCTGCTGTTCAAGATGACCGTCGACGACTGGGACGCCGTGATGAACGTGCACCTGCGGGGCGCGTTCCTCATGTCCCGTGCGACGCAGAAGTACATGGTGGAGGCCAAGTTCGGTCGCATCGTCAACCTGTCGAGCACCTCCGCGCTGGGCAACCGCGGCCAGGTCAACTACTCCGCGGCCAAGGCCGGCATGCAGGGCTTCACCAAGACCCTCGCGATCGAGCTCGGCAAGTACGGCGTGACCGCCAACGCGATCGCCCCCGGTTTCATCGAGACCGAGATGACCGCGGCGACGGCCGAGCGGGTCGGGATGTCGTTCGAGGACTTCAAGGCCGCCGCGGCGTCGCAGATCCCCGTCGCCCGCACCGGAAAGCCCGAGGACATCGCGCACACCGCGTCGTTCCTCGCGAGCGAGGGCGCGGGCTTCGTCTCCGGCCAGGTCATCTACGTCGCCGGTGGTCCGAAGGACTGACGGCGGAGACCGAACCACGACGACGCCGTGCGTCCTTCCCCCCTGCGGGAGGACGCACGGCGTCGTCGTCTGTACGGTCGGTTACGGCTGCCGGACCGCCTGCCGGCGGTGCAGGAGCCAGCACGCGCCCGCGATCGTCGCGGTGAGGGCGCCGGTCGCGACGAGCTGGGTGCGCGCGGCCGAGTCGAACAGTGCGAGCACGGCGATGCCGGCGAGCAGGCCGAGCGTCGCGTACGACAGGTACGGGAAGCCCCACATCTTCAGCGGCAGAGCATCTTCGGTGCCGTCGCGACGCGCCCGCTTACGCAGCACGAGGTGTGAGACCGCCACGAACGTCCACAGCACGAGGATGGTCGAGCCGACCGCGTTGAGAAGCAGCGGCAGGACCTTGTCGGGTCGCACGTAGTTGAGGGCGACGGTGACGAATCCGAACGCCACCGAGGCCAGGACGGCGTTGCGGGGCACGCCGTTGGCGGCCACCCGGCCGAACACCGGGTACGCCGAACCGCGTTGCGAGAGCGAGTAGATCATCCGTGAGGCGCTGAAGAGCATCGCGTTGAGCGAGGACAGCAACGCCACCACGACGATCACGGTCATCACGGCGGCGGCCCCCGGCACCGAGCCGGCGTTCAGCACCGCGACGAACGGCCCCGTGACCAGATCCTCGGACGTCCACGGCAGCACCGTCACCATGATCAGCACCGAGCCGATGTAGAAGACCAGGATGCGCCAGATCAGCGTGCGCACCGCGCGGCCGACGTTGCGGCGCGGATCCGAGGTCTCGGCGGCTGCGATCGCGATGATCTCGGTGCCGCCGAACGCGAACACCACGATGAGCAGTCCGGCGGCGATGCCGGCGATACCGGTGGGGGCGAAGCCTCCGTGTGCGGTCAGGTTCGCGAACCCGGTGCTGTCGAAGGCCGGCACCCAGCCGGCGATCATCGCGACGCCGATCGCGAGGAAGGCGACGATGGCGACGATCTTCAGTGCCGCGAACCAGAATTCGACCTCACCGAACCGGCGCACGCCGACGAGGTTCACGCCGGTGAGGACGACCATGAAGAACAGGGCCGCGGCCCACTGCGGGATCCCGGGGATCGAGGCGGCGGTGATGGCGGCGGCGCCGGTGGCCTCCGCCGCGATCACGATGACCACCTGGATCCAGTACAGCCAGCCGATGGTGCGACCGGCGACGGAACCGAGGGCGTTCTCCGCGTGCACCGAGAACGCACCGCTGGCGGGGTTCGCGGCCGCCATTTCGCCCATCATCCGCATGATGAGGACCACGAGGGCTGCAGCGGCGAGGAACGAGACGAGGATGGCCGGGCCGGCGACCGCGATGCCGGCGCCGGAGCCGACGAACAGGCCCGCGCCGATCGCGCCGCCGAGGCTCATCATCACCAGTTGCCGCGGTCGCATCGCCTGATGCAGCATCGCCCGTGGGGCGGGCGCGGCCGTGGTGGCCGGTGGGGTGGCCAAGGTGTCAGTCATCGATGCGCTCCCCCGCCGGCACCAGCTGGTCGAGGGCGATCTCGAACGCCGTGGCCGCGACGCCCGTATGGTCGGCGCTGCGCTCGTGGCAGCGCTGCAGCGCCCCGGCAACCGTGTCCGAGACGTCACCGAAGATCGCGGCGTCGGAGACCTCGACGTCGCCCTCCATGAGCTGCGCGAAGGCGCGGGCCATGCCGCTGTTGGCGATGAAGTCGGGGATCACCGAGACGGACTTGTCGGCGTGCTCGTAGGTGGGACCGTAGAAGATCTCGTCGTCGGCGAAGGGGACGTTCGCGCCGCTGGCGATCACCTCGAGGCCCGCCGCGACCATACGGTCGACCTGCTCGCGGGTGACCAGCCGGGACGCGGCGCACGGGAGGAAGACCTCGGCGCCGAGATCCCAGATCGCGTCGTGCACCTCGGTGAAGGGACGCATCCGGTCGCTGCGGAGCGCGTTGCCGTTCTTGGTCAGCAGCAGGGTGCGCACCTCGTCGAAGTCGAGTCCGTCCGTGTCGAGGATGCCGCCGTCGCGGTCGATGATGCCGACGACGCGGGCGCCGGCCTGTGCCAGGTAGTAGGCCGCGGCCGCCCCGACGTTGCCCCAGCCCTGGACGAGCACGCGCTTGCCGGTGAGCTCGCGGTTGCCGGCCGCGTCCCCGTAGATGCGGTAGTGGTGCCGCACCGACTCGGCGACGCCCCAGCCGGTGATGAGATCGGCCACCGTGTACTTCGCGTCCGGGGCGGGGGTGAAGCGGGTGTCCTCGACGACCTTGGCCACACCGAGCCGCAGCTGCCCGACCCGCTGGATGCGCTCGCGCTCGTCCGCGGCGAAGTGCCCGTTGACGACGCCCTCCTGGGGATGCCACAGACCGTTGCTCTCGGTGAGCGGCACGACCTCGGTCATCTCGTCGACGTTGAGGTCGCCGCCGGTGCCGTAGTAGGCGCGCAGCAGCGGCGCGACGGCCGCGAACCAGCGGCGCAGCACCCCGTCCTTGCGCGGGTCGGACGGGTCGAAGTCGATGCCGGACTTGGCGCCACCGATGGCCGGACCGGAGACGGTGAACTTGACCTCCATGGTCTTGGCCAGGGACTCGACCTCGCGGCGGTCGAGGCCGCGGCGCATGCGGGTGCCGCCGCCGGCCGCTCCACCGCGCAGGGAGTTGATGACGACCCAGCCGCGGGCAGTGGTCTCGGTGTCGTGCCACTCGAAGACGATCTCGGGGGCCTTGTCCTCGAAACGGGTCAGCAGGTTCTTCATGTCTTCTCTCGGGAGTCGGGACGGTGCGGTGCCCGGGTGCGGGCGAATGAAGAAGACTGTGACCGTGATTACAAACGCCGCGCAAGTGCGGCCTGCGCTACTGATCAGCCTGAAGAGCTGTAGCGCAGCGGGCTGCCGATTTTCTGTGCAGTGTGCAGAGCTGTGCCGCCGTTTTCTGCGGGGGAGGGCCGGTGGGCCGGTCGTCAGCTCTACCGGCGGTAGGCGGGCGCTTTGGCGGTTCTGCCCGGCTGGAGGGTGCGCAGCAGGGGCATGGCCCGGTAGCGGACCACCTCCGACAACACCATGACGCTGGTCGACCGGGCGACGATCGACGAGCGGTTCAGTTCGATCAGCGTCTGTTGCAGCCCGAGGTGGGAGTCCGCGGCGATCCGGCACAGGATGTCGCCGGCGCCGGTCGTCGCGAACGCCTCGAGCACCCCGGGAATCGCTTCGAGGACATCGGTGATGGCTTCGAGCGCACCCTGGACGATCTCCATCGTCACGAAGGCCTGGACCTCGAATCCGGCCGCCGCCAGGTTCAGGCGCGGTTCGTAGCCGGCGATGACGCCGGACTCCTCGAGCCGGCGCACCCGTGCCGAGACCGTCGCGCGCGCCACCCGCAACCGCCGGGACAACTCCAGCGCACCGATCTTCGGATCCGTGTGCAGCGTTTCCAGGAGCGCGAAATCCAACTCGTCCAGCTGCACGGCGTCACGCATGGCCGTTCCTTCCGAAGAGGCGGCGGAAACTGTACCGATTGTATAGCGGTGCGCCCGGCATCCCTCGTTTTCCAGTCAGGTGGGCCAGCTGAAAAGGGGGAGATTGCGCCGTCCTCGCGACAGGTTTTTCCTGGTGACACACGACACACCGATGGCGCCGCGTCCGGCGGCAGGAGGAATCGCCATGACTCTCGAGTTCACCCTTACCGACAGCGAGAAGCTCGCCCAGCTGAACGCCGAGGAACTGCGGCAGCTCGTCGGCCTCGTCGAGTACGACGCCGATCGGGACCCGTTCCCCGTCAGCGGCTGGGACGCGGTGGTGTGGGTGGTGGGTAACGCCACGCAGGCCGCGCACTACTACCAGTCCGCGTTCGGAATGGAACTGATCGCCTACTCCGGTCCCACCACCGGCAACCGCGACCACCACGCCTACGTCCTGCGGAGCGGTGCGGTGCGGTTCGTCGTCAAGGGTGCGGTGGATCCGGACAGCCCGCTCGTCGACCACCACCGCCGGCACGGCGACGGCGTCGTCGACATCGCGCTGCAGGTGCCCGACGTCGACAAGTGCGTCGCGCACGCCCGGGCCCAGGGCGCGACGGTGCTCGAGGAGCCGTACGAGATCAGCGACGAGCACGGCACGGTGCGTCTCGCCGCGATCGCCACCTACGGCGAGACCCGGCACACCCTCGTCGACCGCTCGCGGTACTCCGGCACGTATCTGCCCGGCTACGTGGACAAGTCGTCGACCTACCGCAAGCGCGACGGCGCTCCCAAACGGATCTTCCAGGCGCTCGACCACGTGGTCGGCAACGTCGAGCTCGGCCACATGGACGAGTGGGTCGACTTCTACAACCGCGTCATGGGATTCACCAACATGGCCGAGTTCATCGGCGACGACATCGCCACCGACTACTCGGCCCTGATGAGCAAGGTGGTCTGCAACGGCAACCACCGCGTCAAGTTCCCGCTCAACGAGCCGGCCGTGGCGAAGAAGCGCTCGCAGATCGACGAGTACCTCGACTTCTACCGCGGTCCCGGCGCACAGCACCTGGCGCTGGCCACCAACGACATCCTCACCGCCGTCGACCGGCTCCGCGAGGAGGGCGTGGAGTTCCTCGCCACCCCGGACGCCTACTACGAGGACCCCGAGCTGCGGGCCCGGATCGGCGAGGTGCGGGTGCCGATCGAGGAGCTGCAGAAGCGCGGCATCCTCGTCGACCGCGACGAGGACGGCTACCTGCTGCAGATCTTCACCAAGCCGATCACCGACCGGCCGACCGTCTTCTTCGAACTGATCGAACGGCACGGTTCGCTCGGCTTCGGCAAGGGCAACTTCAAGGCCCTGTTCGAGGCGATCGAGCGGGAGCAGGAAGCGCGCGGCAATTTCTGATCTCTTCCGCGCTGCGGGATCAGGGCTGCGGGATCAGGGCTGCGGGATCAGGCGTTCCGGACGACCTGGTCCCGCAGCGCGTTCTCGGTCCGCCGCACGATCGTGCCCACCAGGGGCTCGATGAGCAGCCCGGCCGCACGCCCGGCCGGGCCGCCGGGCAGCTGGTAGCCGAAGTCGACGGCGAGCCGCATGTCGCCGTCGCCCAGGTCGTCGAACTGCCACGCCGAGCGGGTGCGGAAGCCGGAGATCGAGCTCAGCACGATCCGGTGGTTGTCCTCCCACTCGACGATCTCGAGCCGGGAGGTGAAGGCGGCCGGACCGATCCGCATGCACGCGTCGAACACCGCGCCCACGCCGCGGACCTGCTCGCCCACGGGCTCGAAGCGGGTCACGCCGTACATCCACTCCGGGACCGTGCGGTGGTCGGCGACGTATGCGAAGGCGGTGTCGAGTTCGACGTGGGCCACCCCGTCGTGGCGCACGTGGATCATGCGGCGATCGTCAGTCATACGGCGGAACCTCCGCCGGGAACCTAGCGGACTTGCTCGCACCTTCGGAATCCGCCCAGGCAGCAGTGCGGGCGGATTCCGGACGAGCGCGCGAATTGCCCCGCCCGAGGCCGGCGCGCGCTCAGGCGACGTGGCCGAGATTCGAGCGCAGCGCCTGTTCCGTCTGGCGGATCGCGGTACTCACCACCGGTTCGATGAGCTTGCCCAGTGCCCGCCCGGCCAGCCCGCCGGGGAGCTGGTAGGCGAAGTCGACGTCGAGACGGACCCGGCCGTCGCCGAGGTCGGCGAGTTCCCACCACGAGGAGGTGCGGAATCCGGCGATGGAGTCGAGGACGATCCTGCGGTCGAGTTCCCAGTCGACGATCGCCAGGCGCGAATCGAGGCCCTTCGGCCCGATCTGCATGGTGGCGTCGAAGATCGCGCCGATGCCGTTGACCTGTGATCCCACCGGTTCGAAGCGGTGGACGCCGTACATCCATTCGGGGACCGTGCGGTGGTCGTCGAGGTAGGCGAACGCCACGTCGAGGGGGACCTCCGCGACGGCGCTGTGGCGGATGTGGATCATCTGTACCTCCGTGGGGACATTTCTGTTACCCAAGGTATCAGGTAACTCGCGTCCTGGGGAGATCCTCAAAGTCGTCCGTTCGGACGCTCGTCCTGCTCTACTCATGGTGACACAGTTCACAGTGGATCCGGTGGGAGGGTTCGTGAAGACCAAGGCTGCGGTGATCAAAGGGCTCAATCAACCGTGGGAGATCGAGGAGATCGACCTGGGCGATCCGGTCGCCGGCGAAGTGCAGGTACGTCTGGCTGCGTCCGGGCTGTGCCATTCCGACGAACATCTGCGCACCGGCGCGACGCCGATGCCGTCCTTCCCCGTCCTCGGCGGGCACGAGGGCGCCGGCGTGGTCACCAAGGTCGGGCCCGGAGTCACCAACATCCGGGAGGGCGACCATGTGGTACTCGCCTTCATCCCGGCCTGCGGGCGGTGCCGCGCGTGCGCGAAGGGCCTTCAGAACATCTGCGACGAGGGGGCGAACCTCCTCACCGGGCAGGCGATCGCCGACAAGACCCACCGGGTGACGCTCAACGGTGACCCGGTGATCCAGATGTGCCTGCTCGGCACGTTCGCGCCGTACGTCACCGTGCACGAAGCGTCGGTCATCAAGATCGAGGACGACATCCCGCTCGACAAGGCCGCCCTGCTCGGCTGCGGCGTCGCCACGGGCTGGGGCTCCGCGACGGCGATCGGCGGCACCAAGGTGGGTGACTCCGTCGTCGTGATCGGCATCGGCGGCGTGGGCATCAACGCGGTACAGGGTGCCGCACACGCGGGTGCCCGGCATGTCGTGGCGATCGACCCGGTGGAGTTCAAGCGCGATCAGGCCAAGAAGTTCGGGGCGACCCATACCTTCGCCTCGATCGAGGAGGCGCTGCCGGTGATCGGCGAGATCACCTGGGGGGCGATGGCCGACGTCACGATCATCACCGTCGGCGAGATCCACGGCGACATCATCGCCCCGTCCATGGCGCTGACGGGCAAGGGCGGTCAGGTGGTCGTGGTGGGGATGGGCAGCGCCGCCGACACCCAGGTGACGCTGAGCCTGTTCGAGCTGACCCTGCTGCAGAAGCGGCTGCAGGGTGCGATCTTCGGTGGTGTCGGACCGCGCTCGCAGATCCCGAAGCTGCTCGACCTCTACCGCAGCGGGCAGCTCGAACTCGACAAGCTGGTCACCAAGACGTACCGGCTCGAGGACATCAACGACGGCTACGCCGACATGCACGAGGGCCGGAACCTGCGTGGCATGGTGCTCTACGGCGACGACGACTACTGAGTGAGCGGGCGAACGAGCGGCGGATCCCACGACGGATCCGCCGCTCGTTCGGTCTTCCGGCGTCGTCGCATGCCACCGGTCCGGACTGTCGAGCGGACGTCGCCGACGCGCGGCCGGAACGTCCCGGAGGGGCCGCACGCGAACCGCACCCTCGACCTGTGCGACCCCCTGCGTCCACGGGCAACCCGGAACCGGCGTGTCCTGACCGGGGTTCGGTCCGTACTGCACGACGCAGGTCGAGCAACTGACCTCAGGTGGCGTGCAGTTCCGTTTCGTGAGGAGGATAGGCGTGCACCAGTGCCGTGGTGAGGTGCGGGACCGCGGAGATCAGTGCCTGCTCGGCTTCGTGAGCGACGGAGTGCGCAGCGCTCAGACTGAGCCCCGGATCGACGTCGAGCTCGACATCGGCGTGCAGACGGTGACCGATCCAGCGCATCTGGAGGCTGCGAACTCGGTCGACGCCGACCCGGCCCGACAGGACGCGTTCGGCTGTGGTGACGAGCTCCGGATCGACGCCGTCCATCAACCGGCGGAAGACGTCCCGGGCGGCGGTGCGCAGAACCAGCACGATGGCGACGGTGATGAGGATTCCGATCACGGGATCGGCGACAGGGTGACCCAGTGCGACCCCGCCGGCGCTGAAAAGAACTGCCAGAGAAGTGAATCCGTCCGTCCGGGCATGTAGGCCGTCCGCGACGAGGGCCGCCGAGCCGATGCGCCGGCCCACCCGGATCCGGTAGACCGCGACGAGTTCGTTGCCGATGAACCCGACAAGCCCGGCCAGTGCGACCCAGCCGAGGTGTTCGATGGGGACGGGATCGATCAGGCGCCGAATCGATTCGGTGCCGGCGATCCCCGCGGACAGGGCGATCATTGCCAGCACGAACAACCCGGCGAGGTCTTCGGCCCGGCCGTACCCGTAGGTGAATCGCCTGGTGGCGGCCCGACGTCCGAGCACGAACGCGATCCACAGGGGCACGGCGGTCAGTGCGTCGGAGAAGTTGTGCACGGTGTCTGCGGCGAGCGCGACGGAACCGGACGCGGCGACGATGACGACCTGTAGTGCCGCCGTCACGGCCAGGGCGACCAGGCTGATCTTCACGGCACGGATGCCGATGTTGCTTGATTCCAGGGCGGAATCGACCCTGTCGGCCGAGTCGTGGCTGTGCGGCGCGAACACATCCCTCAGGGCGCCGACGAGCCCCGAACGCCTGTGGCTGCTGTGCTCGTGGCTGCTGTGCTCGTGGCTGCCGTGCCCGGGGTCGCCGTGGCCGTGCCCGTGGTCGCCGTGGCCGTGGCCACGCCGGGAGGTCATGTGGCCTCCTGCTGCAGGCCGGCTCGACCGGAGCCTTCGTGCAGGGTGCGCAGTCCGGCGTCGGCGCGGTGGTGCCCCGGCACACCCGGGCCGGCGTGTTCCGCGTTGAACACGGCATCGGTCACCAACTGCTTGATGTGCTCGTTCTCGAGGCTGTAGTAGATGGTCGTGCCCTCGCGCCTGGTCCGCACCAGTCGCGCCATCCGCAGCTTGGCCAGATGCTGCGACACCGACGGGGCGGCCTTACCGACATGCTCGGCCAGTTCGGTCACCGACAACTCCCGGTCGACGAGGGCCCACAACAGTCGAACCCGGGTCCCGTCGGCAAGCATGCGGAACACCTCGACGACCAACCCGACCTGGTCGTCGTCGAGTCTCCGCCGACATGGTCCATTGTCTGCATGCATACGCAGATAATAGACTTTCTCCTGTGGTCGGCGGGAGGGGTGGGAAGTTCGGACCGGCAGCGGAAGTGCGAGAGCACGACTGGTGACGACGGCGCCGGGGGGTCGCCTACGGTGATGCCATGGAAACGCGTGAGGAAGCCGTCGAACCGGGGACGTGGCGGCAGTACGGGCCGTCGACCCTGCCGAAGCCCCTCGAGGCCGCCCTCGAGGCGTTCGCCGAGCGGGGGTACGACGGCACCTCGATACGGGAGGTCGCCGCCCGGGCCGGGCTGTCGGTTCCGGGTCTGTACCACCACTACCCATCCAAGCAGGCACTGCTGGTGTCGTTGACGACGCTGGTGATGCGCGACCTGCTCGACCGGAGCAAGCAGGCCCTGGCGGAGGCCGGACCGACACCGTCCGAGCGGTTCGACGCCGTTGTCGAGTCGCTGCTGCGGTTCCACATGTTCCGGCGCAACCAGGCGTTCGTCGCCTCCACCGAGATGCGCAGCATGGAACCGGGTAACCGGAAGGCGTACATCGCGTTGCGTGACGAGCAGCAGCGGATGCTGGACGAGATCGTCCGGGACGGGGTGGCGAAGGGGGAGTTCGGCACCGCGTTTCCGGAGGATGCGAGCCGGGCGGTGACCACCATGTGCGTGGCCGTCGCCTCGTGGTACCGGCCGGACGGACCGCTGTCCCCCGACGAGGTTGTCCGCCGCTACCTCGCGATCGCACGCTGCGCGGTAGGCGCTCGGTAGGCCCGGCGCCGCAGACGCCCGGTAGGCACGGCGCGGCAGACGCCCGGTAGGCACGGCGCGGCAGACGCCCGGTAGGCCCGGCGCGGTGGGCGCCCGGTAGGGCGCCCTGGGTTGACCCGGCGGGGTGGGGTATGTCACGGTTGAAGCAACCGAGCGATCGATCGGTCGGGGTGAGGAGGAGGAATCGCGATGGCTGTCGATCTGTCGTACCCGGAACACGTCCAGGCGCTGGTGGCGAAGACCGAGGAGTTCGTCCGGGAGCACGTGCTGCCCGTCGAGGACGCCCACAACGGTGACATCACTGCCGCGGGCGGCGACGACCTGCGGGTGAAGCTGCAGCAGGCGGCCAAGGAAGCCGGGGTCTTCGCGCCGCACGCGCCCGTCGAGTACGGCGGCCACGGTCTCGGCATGGTCGACCGCGCCCCGGTGTTCGAGGCGGCCGGGTACTCGCTGTTCGGACCGATCGCGCTCAACATCGCCGCGCCCGACGAGGGCAACGTGCACATGCTCGCGCACATCGCCAGCGCGGAGCAGAAGGAGCAGTTCCTCGCGCCGCTCGCCCACGGCGACGTGCGGTCCGGCTTCGCGATGACCGAACCGGCCCCCGGTGCCGGATCCGATCCCAACGCCCTGACCACCCGCGCCGAGAAGGCCCCCGGCGGTTGGAAGATCAACGGCCGCAAGTACTTCATCACCGGTGCCGACGGCGCGGGCTTCTTCATCATCATGGCCCGCACCTCCGGCGAACCCGGCCAGCGCGGCGGGGCGACGATGTTCCTCGCGCCCGCCGACACTCCCGGCCTGACCGTCGGCCGGCACATCGACACCATCGACCGCGCCATGATCGGCGGCCACTGCGAGGTCTTCTTCGAGGACCTGTTCGTGCCCGACTCCGCCGTCCTCGGCGAGGTCGACCAGGGCTTCGCCTACGCGCAGGTGCGGCTCGGGCCCGCCCGCATGACGCACGTGATGCGCTGGCTCGGCGCCGCCCGCCGCGGCCACGACATCGCCGTCGCCCGCGTCGCCGAACGCGAAGGATTCGGGAGCAAGCTCGGCGACCTCGGCATGATCCAGAAGATGGTCGCCGACAACGAGATCGACATCGCCGCCACCCGCGCCCTGCTGACGCAGGCGTGCTGGGAACTCGACCAGGGCTCCCACGCGTCCAACTCCACGTCCATCGCCAAGACCTTCGCCGCCGAGGCGGTGTTCCGGATCGTCGACCGCTCGATGCAGATGTGCGGCGGGCTCGGCGTCTCCGCCGACCTGCCCGTCGCGCGCCTGGCCCGCGAGGTCCGCCCGTTCCGCATCTACGACGGGCCTTCCGAAGTGCACCGCTGGGCCATCGCCAAGCGAGCCGTCGGCGCCGCGAAGAAGGCCGCCGCCGCGAAGGAGAGCCGGGCATGAAGACCGCACAGCACGAGGGGCTCGACCTGACCGCCCTGCAGCGCTACCTGGAGGACTCGGGCATCGCCCTCGACGGCGAACTGCGCGCCGATCTCATCTCCGGTGGCAAGTCGAACCTGACGTACGCGATCTCCGACGGCACGTCGCGGTGGGTGCTGCGGCGGCCGCCGACGGCGGGACTCACCCCGTCCGCCCACGACGTCGCCCGCGAATTCCGCATCACCTCGGCGCTCCAGGGCTGCGGTGTGCCGGTCGCCCAGACGGTCGCCCTCTGCGAGGACGACTCCGTGATGGGCGCCCCGTTCACCGTCGTCGAGCACGTCACCGGGCGGGTGATCCGCACGACCGACGACCTCGCCACCCTGAGTGACACCGAGATCGAAGCGTGCACCGGCGAACTCGTCCGTGTGCTCGCCACCCTGCACTCGGTGGACTACGAAGCCGTCGGTCTCGGGAACCTCGGTCGCCCCGACGGGTACGTCGCGCGTCAGGTCAAGCTGTGGGCCGGTCAGTGGGGCCGGGTCAAGACCCGCGACCTCGACGACCTCGACCGCCTGCACGCCGCCCTCGCCGACTCGATTCCGGAATCGTCCGCGGCGTCGATCGTGCACGGCGACTACCGCATCGACAACACGATCCTCGATCCCGGCGACGCCGGAAAGATTGCGGCGGTGGTGGATTGGGAGCTGTCGACGCTCGGCGACCCGCTCACCGACGTCGCCCTGATGTGCGTGTACCGCAACCCCGCGCTCGACCAGGTGCTCGGCGAGTCCGCCGCGTGGACCAGCCCGCGCCTGCCGTCGGCCGACGACCTCGCCCAGCGCTACGCGGTCGCGACGGGCCGCGAGCTCGCCCACTGGGACTTCTACATGGGACTGGCGAACTTCAAGCTCGCCGTCATCGCCGAGGGCATCAACCACCGCTGGCGCGTCGGCGCGACCGTCGGCGACGGTTTCGACAAGGCGGGGGAGGCCGTGCCGGTCTTCGCGGCCGCCGGACTCGACGCGCTGCGGGGAGGTGGCGCATGACAACCGATCTCGCCAACCCCAGTGCGCTCGTCACGGGTGCGTCCCGCGGCATCGGGCTCGGTGTCGCCACCCGCCTCGCGCAGCAGGGCTACGGTCTGACCCTCACCGCGCGCGACGAGGCGCGGCTCGGCGCGGTCGCCGCCGACCTGCGCGACGCGGGTGCGCCCGAGGTGCGCGTCGTCGCTGCCGACCTCGGCGATCCCGAGACCGCGAGCCGCGTCGTCGCGGCACACGAGGAGACGTTCGGCAGCATGCGGGCGCTCGTCCTCAACGCGGGCGTCGGCACCGCCGGCACCATCGCCGAGTTCCCGATGCGGCGGTTCGGCAAGACCGTGTCGGTGAACTTCGAGACCCCGTTCGCGTTCGCCCAGTCGGCGCTGCCGCTGCTGCGCAAGGCCGCGGCCGCTGTTCCGCGCCGCGGGGCGAAAGTGGTTGCGCTGTCGTCGATCACCGGTGTCTATGCCGAGGCGGGTCTGGCCGTGTACGGGGCGACGAAGGCGGCGCTGATCTCGCTCGTGGAGACGCTCAACGCCGAGGAGTCCGGCAACGGCATCAGCGCGTCCGCGATCGCGCCCGCCTACGTCGACACCGACATGTCCGACTGGATCAAGGACCGCATCCCCGCCGAGGAGATGCTCGAGGTGAACGACGTCGTCGAACTCGTCGACGCGGTGCTGCGGCTGTCGTCGCGCGCGGTGCTGCCGCGCCTGGTGCTCAGCCGCGCCGGGACGGACGCCTACCGGGCGTGAGCACTCACCGGCCGTCCGCCAGCGCGCGGACGGCCGGGCTCGCGCTGTGCCGGACGAACGCACAGTCCGAGAGCCGCTCGGCCGCACCGAGGGTGAGCGTCAGGTCGACCGAGTCGGCGAGCCGGTAGGGGCGGCTCTCGACGACGGAGCCGAGCGCGCGGCGCAGCCGGGACACCTCCGCCCGCACCGCGACGGCGTGGTCCGGGTCGCCGTAGATGCCGTTGCTGAGCTCGGTGACCGTCATCCCCTCGCGGCCCCGCAGGTGCAGCATCAGCATGATCTCCGCGTGCCGCGCGGACAGCGCGCTGCGCCACGTCGAGTCCGCGCCGCTGACGACCACCGTCGGCGCGCCGGACAGGTCGAGCTCCATCGTGATCCGCGCCGGGCCGCCGGCGGGCCGGATCAACCAGCCGTGCGCGAGCTGCTCCGGGACGCACATCCCCAGGCCCGGGACGCTCAGGGTGCGGTCGGCGGTCGGTGCCGCGACCCGCTTGGTGGCCGCGACGCCCGACGCGTGCGCCACCCATCCGTGTTCGTCGACGAGCAGCAGCGGACCGCTCATCGAGGCGAGCACCGGCGCCGCGACCGTGCGCAGCCGCTCGAGCCGGTTCTCGTGCAGCCGCCACAGCTGCGCCTCGGCCAGCCGCACCGCCGTCTCCACCAGCGCGCTGATCGTGGGATGGATCGTCAGCGCCGGGCCGCTGACGTCGACCACGCCGAGCAGCTCCCCGGTGCGGGGATCGTGGATCGGGGCGGCCGTGCAGTACCAGGGATGCTGGGACTGCTCGAAGACTGCTCGAAGTGTTCGGCGGAGAACAGCTGCACCGGGGCGGCCTCGGCGAGCGCCGTGCCGATCGCGTTGGTGCCCACGGTCGACTCCGTCCACCGGGCGCCCTCGCTGAACCCCAGGCTGTCCGCCCGGCTGCGGACCTTCGCCGACCCGGCCCGCCACAGCACGATCCCGTCCGCGTCGGTCACCACCATCAGCATGTGCGACGCCTCGGCCACCGAGCACACCACCTGCTCGAGGTCGCCGATCACCCCCGACAGGGGCGAGGCGCGGCGCCGGCGTTCCACCTCGGCGAGCGGCAGCAGGGCGCGGGCGTTGCTGCCGTCGGGGGCGAGACCGGCGCCGAGCACCCGCGTCCACGACCGCGCGACCACCGACCGCGGCCGCAGCGGCGAGCGGCCGCCACCGATCACCGCGTCGTGCATACGCGCCAGCTCGCGCGCGTATCGGTGCAGGTCGGTGCCCGGTTCGATGGCGCTGAAGTTGCCCACGGTCTCCGTCTCTCGTCGGTCGAGTTGTCGCGAGCATATGCCCTCGGGTGTGTCCGGCACCACACCCGGCGGTACGCGCAACGCGCTGCAACGTTTGCCGCGGCGGCGCGCTCGATGTGTGCTGGATCACGCGCCGACCTCGGCAGCGGCGCACCCGGATGATCCCGCGTCGGACTCGGCCGACCAAGATCCGACGCCCGTACAGCGAGGAGATCGACCCATGAAGGCAGCCCGCTTCCACGGCCCCGGGGACATCCGGGTCGAGGACATTCCCGAACCGGCCACCCGCCCCGGCACCGTCAAGGTCGAGGTGGAGTGGTGCGGCATCTGCGGCACCGACCTGCACGAGTACCTCGAGGGCCCGATCTTCGCCCCGCCCGCCGACGCACCGCACCCCATCACCGGCGAGACCGTGCCGATCACCCTCGGGCACGAGTTCGCCGGCGTCGTCGCGGAAGTCGGCGAGGGCGTCGACGATCTGCGCGTCGGCGACCGGGTCGCGGTCGAGCCGTACATCATCTGCGGACGCTGCGACGCCTGCCGCAACGGACGCTACAACGTC
The DNA here is from genome assembly GCF_001894945.1 of Rhodococcus ruber NBRC 15591. Taxonomy (GTDB): domain Bacteria; phylum Actinomycetota; class Actinomycetes; order Mycobacteriales; family Mycobacteriaceae; genus Rhodococcus; species Rhodococcus ruber. Next base: position 90,646 of record NZ_BCXE01000002.1, on the reverse strand, counting down.
TGCGGCACACTGGGATTCGTGGGACTGTCCGGCTACGGCGGCGGGTTCTCCCAGTACGTCGTGGCCGAGCGGCGCTGGATCCACCCACTCGGCGAACTCGGCACCGACGTCGGCGCACTCGTCGAACCCCTCGCCGTGGCCTACCACGCCGTACGCCTGTCCGGAGCGCGACCGAGCCACTCGGCGCTCGTGTTCGGCGCCGGGCCGATCGGGCTCGTCACCACGTCGGCCCTGCGCGCCGCCGGTGTCGACCAGATCATCGTCGTCGAACCCGCCGACGTGCGGAAGAAGAAGGCCGAACCGGCCGGCGCGGACCACATCATCGACCCGCGCGACGGCGACGTCACCGAGCAGGTCCTCGAGCTGACCGGCGGACGCGGCGCCGACGTCTCCTTCGAATGCGCCGGCATCGACGCGGTGCTGAAGTCCGCGATCCTGTCCACCCGGGCGGGCGGCACGTGCGTCAACGTCGCGATCTGGGGCCACGAGGCGTCCGTCGCGATGAACGATCTGGTCTTCCGCGAGGTCAACCTGCTCGGCAGCCTGGCCTACGCGAACGACCATCCCGCGACGATCGAGATGATCGCCTCCGGCAAGGTCGACCCCTACCAGTTCATCACCGGCCGCATCGACCTCGACGACATCGTCGCCCACGGGTTCGAGGAACTGATCTCCAACAAGGAGGAGAACGTCAAGATCCTCGTCCGGCCGTGAGGCACCGCCCTGAGGGGCCGGGAGCCGGCTGCCGCGGTGTCGGCATCGACGCCGGGATCGTGGTGCTCGCGCGTCCGCCGTGGGTGGGTCTCCGCGACGAATCACAACCGGATGTCGAGGTCGATCGGCGGTCGATTCCTCGTACTCGTAGGCCACCTCCTACGTCGTCACCGTGCCACCCGGCGACGTGATGACCATCGGCACCACCTACGAGGCCGGCCGCCCCGCTGCATCGGCAACGGAGTGGCCGGTCGAGTGAGAGGCGACGCAGCCGTCGACGAGGCTGTGTCGCCACTGCGACACCCTCTGAGGGTGGCCCTTCGAGCGGGCTCGGGCGCCCGGCCTCGGGGAGGCCTCCGCTACGACAAGACGGCGGTGGTGATTCCGAATCCGGCGATCCACTCCGGGATTTCCCGGTAGAACGTCGATGTGACCCGATACGGGCCGCAGGCTGCGAGGGCGGCGTAGGCAGCGATCCACGTGCGTACCTCGTGGGAGGAGTGCCCGGCCTGTTCGACGAACCAGTCGTTGGTCCACTCGTCGATCTGCTCGAGGTCGCCGGAGGCGAGGACGTCGAGCAGGTGCCGGTCCCATTCGGGATTCAGTGGCTGGATCGTGGCGGTGCCGGCGGCGAAGTCCCGCCCGGCGGTGATGACGCGCTGTTCGCGGGCGTCGCGTTCGGCGGCGGTGGGGTTGCGGCCGTCGATCAACCGCTCGCGCACTTCCTCTGGCGCGGTGGTGAACTGCGGGACCGGCGGGTCATGGGACAGGCCGCCGGAACCGACGAAGAGCACACGCTTGTCCAGCTTGGCAGCGGCCCGCCCGACCGCCTCGCCGAGCAGCCGTACCCGGCTGACCGGGCCGAGCGGTTCGGCGACCGAATTGATGAAGATCGGCACGGTCGGCACGGCGGTGATCGAGCCGACCAGCAGTTGGAGTGCCTGGGCGAATCCGTGGTCGACGTGCATGCGTTCGGAGAATGCGACGTCGATGCCGCTGTCGAGGACTTCGCGGGCGACGGCGTAGGCGGCGTCACGGTCGACGTCGAGAGGGCCGGCTTCGGTGCCGTAGTCGCCGACGGACTGCGCGGCGGCGCCGATACAGAACGGCGGCAGCAGATCGTAGAAGACGCCGTTGTAGTGGTCGGGGGCGAAGATGACGATGAGGTCGGGGGCGAAATCGGCGATGAACCGGCGCGCGTGGTCGAACGCGGCGTCGACGGCGTCGATGACTTCCTGGTCGGGGTCGTTGCGTCCCATCAGGGGGGAGTGCGACATCGCGCACAGCGCTACGGGCATCGCGGCGGTCTCCTTGCAGCTGGTTCGGCGCTTCCTTTCCGGACGGCCCGGGCGAGAGCGCAATGGGTCGGGTGGGTGGGATCCGGCCGGCGCCGCCTCGGTTGCAGGAGGTTGGCGGCACCGGCCGGGTCCGGGTCAGCTGCGGTCGAGGAGGAAGTCCAGGTGCAGCTTGTTGAAGGTGTCGGGGTCCTCGTACTGGGGCCAGTGACCGCAGTTCTCCATGATCGCCAGCGTGGCGCCGGGGATGTGGGAGGCGATGCGCTCGGCTTCGTCGACCGGACCGGAGGGGTCCTTGGTGGTCCACAGCACCAGTGCGGGCACGGTGATGCCTTCGAGGGTGGCGTCCGTGATCATGTTCCGCTTGCGGGTTTCGAGGTCCTGTAGTGCCATGTTCATCTCGCACGCCTCGAGCCAGTCCGGTTGCTGGAAGATGGCCTGCCGGGTGCGGATGAGGTCGTCGGTGACCATGGTCGGGTCGGCCATGAGCCATTCGAGGCGGGCCTTGACCCGTTCCCAACTCGGGTCCTTCGCGGCTTCCATCGACAGGGTGTAGAGCCGCTCCATCACCTTCGGGTTGGCCATGGTGCCGCCCATGGTGTTGAGCACGATCCGCTCGACCTTCTCGGGATGGTCGTGCGCGAACTGGGCGGTGACCCACCCTCCGAGCGACTCGCCCGAGAAGGACGCCTTCTCGACGCCGATGGCGTCCATGAACTGCAGCACGTGATCGATGTAGTGCTTGATCTCGAGCGGGTGATCCGGCTTGGACGAGTAGCCGTGGCCGATGAAGTCGATCGCCCAGACGTTGAAGTGCTCGGCGTGCGACCGCAGATTGCGGACATAGGCTTCGGCGTGGCCGGTGATGCCGTGCAGCAGGATCAGTGCGGGCTTGGCAGTGTCGCCGGCGTGCAGGTAGCGGGTGCGGTAGGGGCCGGCCTGGATGAAGCCCTGGCTGAACTCGACCTGGTTCAGGTCGTCCCAGACGCTGGTGTAGGGGCGGCTCATGAATTTTCTCCTTCGACTGTGGTGGTGGCCGCCGGTGCTGCGTCTTCGGCGGTGACGTGTGGGACGATGATCGGCACTGCCCGGGTGCTGTATTGCGGCTCATTGGTGCCGCTCGCGTTCTGCTCCTCGCCCGGGGCGCGGTCGAGGATCGCGGTCAGTGCGTTCTCGAGGCTGGTGAGCGCTTCGGTGTCGTCCCACACCGGGGCGCTGTGTCGCCACGCGATGTAGCCGTCGGGCCGTACGAGCAGGGCACCGGCCTCGTCGATGTCGCGGACCTGTCGCCAGTAGCCGTAGGGATCGATGGCGCCGGGTTCGCCGACGACGACGGTCCGCAGGAACGGTAGGTCCAGCTTGGCAGCAGCACGCTTCCATGCCTGGCCGCCGATCCCGGTCAGCAGGGTCATCTGTCCCTTGCCGGTGACATCGAGGGTGGAGACTCTGGTGTCGTCGGCGCCGACCAGCCACGCGTGCGGCAGCTTGGCGCCGGGCCGGGTGGTGGCCTGCAGATACAGCTCTCGATCGCGTGCCCACACTTCCTCGCCGGCCACGGTGTCGGGAACGACCGCGCAGGAGGCGTAACGCTGGTTGAGTTCGACGCCCTGGGCATTGAACTCGCTGTTCTTGACCTCGAGTGCCTCGTACAGCCGCTCACGCAGCGCCACACCTTCGGGCGAGGGTTCCTTCAACTTTGCCAGCCCGGCGGTGACCGGGTCGTCGCTGTCGTGCTCGAACCACTCGCGCAGCCCGGCGTAGTCCTTGCGGGACTGGTTGGCACGAGTGACGATCTGTTTGCCGACCGGAACGCGCTCCGGGGAGTACGACTCGAGCAGACCCGGACCCGCGTATCCCTTGACGGCATAGGCGATCTTCCATGCGAGATTGAATGCGTCCTGCATGGACGTGTTCGATCCCAGCCCGCTGCTCGGCGGGTGCCGGTGCACGGCGTCGCCCCCGCAGAAGACCCGACCGGCCTGATAATGCTCGGCCCACTGTTGATTGACGTACCAGAACGACCGCGTCACGATCTCGATGTCCAGGTGCGGGTCGCCGACGAGGGTCCGGATCTGTTCGAGCACAACATCATCGGACACGTCGGGCTCGCCCTGTGCCATGTCGAAGCCCCAGCCGGCGATCCACTGGTCCCACGGCCGGATCGCGCGCAGCAGACCCATGCCGATCTCACCGAAACCGGCCTTGGAGTTGACGATCCAGTGCAGGATGCTCGGTCGATGAGCGACATACTTGCTCAGGTCCGCATTGAACAGGATGTACGCGGTGCCGGCGCGGGCGAGTTCGCCCTCGAAAGGCAGTCCGATCTGTTCGGCGATCTTCGATCGTGCACCGTCGAAGCCGAGCAGGTACCGCGCTCGCTGCTCGAATTCGGTGCCGGAGCGGACGTCGCGGAAGCGGACGGTCACTCCGTCCTCGTCCTGGGTGTGGTCGAGGTACTCGGTGTGGAAGCTGATGACCGCACCGCGTTCGGCGGCGTTCTTGATCAGCACCGGCTCCATCAGGGGCTGCGGAATGTCGAGCATCGTGCACGGGCTGCCGGACAGGTAGTCGCCGTGACGGAGATCGCCGGTTCCCCAGGTCTGCATCCGGACGATTTCCTCGCCGGCCAGGCTTGTGGTGAACAGCGTGTCTCCCATCTGGTCCCACGGCGTCGCGTACTTGCGTGCCTCGTCTTCGACGCCCAGGTCGCGCAGCACTTCGACGGCGCGCTGATTGGTGATGTGCGCGCGCGGCGAGTTCGCCACCCAGGGGAACATCGACACGGCGTGGACTCGGATGCCGTAGGTGGCGAGGGCGAGCGCCGCTGTGCCGCCGGCGGGTCCGAGTCCGACGATGACGACGTCGGTGTCGTAGGAGGTGGGGGCGTGGTCACTCATGTCTGTCATCACTTCACTTGTCGAGGACGCGCAGCGGTTCTGCGGAATCCGTGTCCGCAGCCGTCGGGGCCGTAGCCGTTGCGGTGTCCGGGCGGGTATTCGGGGTGGAGGTTGCTCGATCTCGAACCAGTTGTCGTGCAGCACCGTTGCGTCCCCATCCGCCCGGCAGGAGGACTACCGAGAAGATCGAGACGGCGGAGACGATCAGCAGGTACGTGACGATCGCATCGCTCGATCCGGTAGCGGTGTAGAGGGCGGCGGCGATGGTCGGGGCGAACGCGGAGCCCAGGATCTGTGACAGGGTGTAGCCGACGGAGACCCCGCTGTAGCGGACGTCCGCGTCGAAGATCATGGTGAACAGCGACCCGGTGACACCGGCGGCCGGCGCCATGGCGATGCCGAACACCAGCACCTGGGCGAGCAGGAACAACCACGGATTGCCGGTGTTGATCAGCGCGAACGCGGGACCGATCGTCACACCCATCAGCACGGCGCCGGTGAGGTACAACGTCTTGCGGCCGAACGTGTCCGACAGCGCCCCGAACACGGGATAGAGCACCACCGCGACCAGGCCTGCGACGAAGACGCCGGCGAGAGCCGAGGTCCTGCTGATCCCGGCGACGGTGGTGCCGTACGAGACCAGGTACGCCATGCAGATATAGGCGAACACGCCCTGGGACAGATAGGTGCCCGCGACGAGCAGGATCTCCTTCCAGTGCTTACGGAATGCCTCGGCGATCGGCATCCGCACCACCGCGCTGCGTTCTCTGACCGCCGCGAAATCGGGACTCTCGGACAGCGACAGGCGGATGAACAACCCGACGACGATCAGGACCGCGCTGAAAAGAAAGGGCAGTCGCCATCCCCAGGACAGGAACTGCTCATCGGGGAGCTGGGACACCACGAAGAACGCCAGCGTGGCGATGCTGGTACCGGCAGGTGCCCCCATCTGGGAGAACGAGCCGAAGAACCCCTTCCTCCTGCTCGGAGCGTGCTCGACCGCCATCAAGGTGGCGCCGCCCCATTCGCCACCGACCGCGAAGCCCTGCACCAACCGCAGGACTGTCAGCAGGATCGGGGCGGCGACACCGATCTGCGCGTACGTCGGCATCATGCCCATGAGCATGGTCGCTGCGCCCATGCCGACCAGGGAGATCACCAGCATCTTCTTGCGGCCGACTCGGTCACCGAAGTGACCGAAGACTATGCCGCCGAGGGGGCGTGCGAAGAATCCGACACCGAAAGTGGCGAACGACAACAGGATCCCGATCGCAGGGGAGACGTCGGGGAAGAACAGTTTCGGAAACACCAACGCGGCCGCGGTGCCGTAGATGAAGAAGTCGTAGTACTCGACGGTGGTGCCGATGAAGCTTGCCAGCGCGACGCGCATCGGACTGGTGTGCTTCGCCGGGATGGAGGGTGAGGTTGTCACGGCAGGATCGCTCCCGTCCAGCGGAGCGCCGCGGGAGTCGGGCGGGTCGAGGAAGAGACGGTCGACATGGCCGCTCCTTTCCGGTGAGGCTGCGGCGTGCCGCAACTGGAATGCTAGTCGTCTAGCAGTCAAGGTAGCCTCTCGACGAGGAGTGACGCAAGTCTCGATTCGGGCGCGGAGTATCGGGGGTGGTAGGGACTCCGTCCCGGCCGGTCGCTCGCGACGATCGGGCCGGTCGATCCGGGGGAGGGTCGGGAAGGCGACTGCGAGGTCTTGACCTCGATCAACCGTGCCGCACGACGAACCTCGTCGACAGGAGAGTCGAATTCGGTTGTGCGATGGGCGATGCCGGGCTCGGCGCGGCTCCGTCCATGCAGGGGGGAGAAGCGGGATCCGGCCGTTCTGCACGCGCGTCGGACCCCTACGGAGCGGCTGCGCAGGCTCGGGATCGCCGGCGACGACGCCTACTCCTGCCGCACGTACCTGCCCGAGGCGGGGGCACCGGGGGAGGGCAGGGTTCTCGGCGGGCGACGTCGTCCGCGCTCATGCGCACGGTCCTCGCCGCCTGCAGCGGCGGGCGCGGGCTCAGTGCCCGGTGCCGGCCTCGTCGCGGATGACCGAGATCGTCCCGACGATGTGACGTTCCATCGCTGCCCGCGCCGCGCTCGCGTCCCGATCGCGGATCGCTTCTGTGATCTCACGGTGGTCGTGTTGCCGTTCGGACAGCGCGCTCGCCAGGGGGTTGGTGATTCCGGTGGTGTTGATGAGGAAATCCGACAGGTCCCACATCCGTTGACTCGTCTCGGCCATGATCCGGGAGTGGGCCATCGCGTGGATGGTGGCATGGAACTCCCGGTTGTGTGCCCGGTAGCCGCGAGCGCGCACCTCAGGATCGGACGAGGTGATCAGTGCGTCGACCCGGCTCGAGATCAGATCCAGCTCCAACAGTTGGGCCTCGGTACGGCGAGTGGCGGCCACCGCGGCGATCGCCCCCTCGAACCCGCCGAAGAGCATGTAGAAATCTTCGACTTCGCGGGGGCTGTAGGAGACGACCTCGCAGCCGACTTGCGGCACGATGTGCACGAGCTTCTCGCTCGACAGTCGCCGCAGGGCGTCCATGATCGGTTGCTTGCTGACCCCGAATTCCTGGCGGATCGCCTCGACGACGATCTTCTCCCCGGCCGCGTAGTGCCCTTCCATCAGACGAGTCTTGATGACGTCGTACAGGGCGGCGGACAGCCGGGCGCCGGAGGTGCGGGCACTGGCAAGCAGCGCGGCGGACTCGCTTCCCTCGTGGGTTCTCGAAGAGGCGATACTCATCGGTCACGCTCCCTCAGTGGTCCGGTCATGGATCTCCTCGTCAACAAGCTACTCACGCCACTCGCATTCTAGTACTTGTGGCGTGAGTCACTGTGCGTTACATTGGTCTGGCACGCTAGCATTCCAATTTGAGGTGTGACCATGTTTTCGCAGGTAGCCACCTCCATACGCGAGCTCCCTGGAACCGTATGGGCCGTCTCGGAACGGGACTTCCGAGCATGCAGCGGTGATATACGGCCGACGCAACCGCCGCTCGACCCTTCGGCATCGCGCCGCCAGGAGCGTGACGGCAACCGGCGAAGGGGTTTCCGCCGCGTCGCGGGCCGCAGCAAGGAGAAGCGCATGGAACTCTGTATCGGCACCGCCGACAACGCACTGCGGTCGATGGGCGACCGCCCCGCCAAGATTTCCGAGTTCACCCATGCCGTCGAGGTCTCACGCGACTCGACGGCCGGCCGTCGCGTCACCCACCACTGGCTCGGGCAGTCCTGCGACGTCGAATTCCTCGACAAGGAGAGCGGCTTCTACAACGTCGCCGAACAGATCCCCATCTGGGTGGCCGCCGGTGGGCCCCGAGGACTGGCCCAGGCAGCCGAGTACGCCGACACCGTTGTCGACTTCCTCGGTCCCGAGACCGACATGATCGGCGTGATCCGGCGCGAGCTCGACAAGGCGGCCGCCGACGCCGGCCTGATGAACGCCCACCGCGACGAACTCGGCGACGCCACCGTCGACGCTTCTCTCGCCGCCGCCCCGCAGCATCTCGGCGACCCGCACGCCGCCGAACAACCGCACTACCTCGACGTGTGGGCCAAGTACCTGCGTGGCCTCGAGCCCGCGTAACACCCGATGCTCAAGAGGAGATTTCAATGGAACTCGATCCCCGCACCACCGCCGTCGTGGCAGTCCACTGTCAAGGCGACGTCGTCGGTCCACACGGTGCCTTCGCCGACTTCTTCCACCAGCAGGTCACCGAACGACAGATCATCGACCGTGTGGCCGGCGTCAACGACGCCGTGCGCCGCGCCGGCGGCACCGTCGTCTATACCCGCGTGGCGTGGAAACCCGACTACTCCGACCTGCACGTCAACTCTCCCCTGCTCGGTCTCGTCGTCCAGTCCGGCTGTCTGAAGGACGGGAGTGAACTCGCCGACATTGTCGAACCACTCGCCCCTCACGATCAGGACGTGGTCGTCACGCACCAGCGGATCGGTGGGTTCGCCGACTCCGACCTCGACGCGGTCCTGCGGGACCGGGGAATCACCACCCTGCTCTTCACCGGTGTGGCCACGAATGTCTCCGTCGAGGGAACCGCGCGCGTCGCAAGTGATCTCGGCTACCGCGTTGTCATCGTTGCCGACACCTGCTCCGCGGCAACACCCGAAGCGCACGAAGCCAGCATCAACTCGCTCAGCCTGCTCGGTGAGATCGCGACCGCCGACGACGTGCAGGACGCGCTCGAGGTCGCCGTCGGCGAGTCCGTCTGACGATCCGACTCCGACGGCTACCGCGCCTTCCCTCGCACGGGACAGCGGCATGCCGTGTCTTCCATCCATCAGCATTCGATCTACAGGAGTTCTCCGACATGACGTCGACCATGCGCGTTGCCCGCTTGCACGAGATCAACCAGCCTATGAGGATCGAGGAGCTCCCCGTCCCGGAGCCGCGGCCGACCGACGTGCTTGTCCAGGTCAAGGCATGCAACGTCGTCCCGAACCTCGGCAACGTCCTCGCCACCTACAGCGAGTGGTTCCCGTACCTGCCGCTGCCGAAGCTGCCCGCCGTCTTCGGTCTCGACTCCGCCGGTGTGGTCGCTGCGGTCGGCAGCCACGTCACCGATGTCGCCGTCGGGGATCGGGTCTACGTCAACCCCGGATTGTCCTGCGGTGCCTGCCGTGCATGCCGGCAAGGACGGGACCAGAACTGCGACTCCTACACGTTCATGGGATATTTCGCGTTCGGTCCGGACGGCCAGAAACTCTTCGATGCCTACCCGTACGGCGGTCTCGGGGAGTATCTCACCGCGCCTCAGCGCAACCTTGTCGCGTTGCCCGACACCGTGAGCTTCGAGGAAGCCGCTCGCTTCGGCTACCTCGGCACCGGATACGCTGCGCTCCGCAAAGCCGGAGTCGGACCGGGATCGACGGTTCTCATCGACGGGATCTCGGGCACCCTCGGGCTCGGGACCTGCCTGAGCGCTCTGGCCCTGGGGGCCACCCGAATCTTCGGCACCGGGCGCAACGCCGACCTCCTCGACGACGTCCGCGCGATCGCGCCCGACCGCATCCACGTATTCGCCGCCGGCTCCGGTGATCTACGCGCCTGGACCCGCGAACACAACAACGGGGAAGGTGTCGACGCCGTGATCGACGCCCTCGGACCCGGTGCGCCCGCCGAGTCCTTCCTCGATGCGCTCGCCACGCTGCGCCGCGGCGGCGTCGCGGTCGATATCGGCGGTATGATGGAACGCCCTGGCCTGGATATGTTCTCGTTGATGTGCCAACAGATCAGCGTTCTGGGAAGCCTGTGGTTCTCGACTGCGGAAGCGCAGGAGATGGCTGACCTCGCCGGCGCCGGCGTGCTCGACCTGTCCTTCTTCGAGCATCACACCTTCCCGCTCGAGAAGATCAACGAAGCCCTCGCCGACCTGCCTGCACGGCACGGCGGTTTCACGAACTTCATCAGCGTTCCGTGACGTGGTGAGTCGACGACGATAGGCGACGTGAGGCTGAGGGCCTTCGCAGGGGACTGCGAAGGCCCTCGGCCTCTTCGTGACGTCACGCGGGCGCAGCGCAATGAACGAGGACGGCATGTGAAACTCGTGGCGGGCCCTGACAGTTGCACTGTCCGACCCACCAGGAGTTCATCTGTTCCCGTTCACCTACTTCCGTCACCGACTGTGGGCGTGTCGGATGTACCTTCACTTCAAGGGTTGCACCGGTGGCCGTGGTCGTGCAGGTGCGAGGTTTGTCCGCGGTAGTACACCAAAGGCCGGTTGTCGCTGAATTCGACCTCGGTGACGCGGCCGATCATGCCGAGATGGTCGCCGGCTTCGAAGACGTGGTCTTGTTCGCACAGCACCGTGGCGACGGCGCCGTGGATGGTGGGGATCCCGTGGTGATACTCCCACTGTCCGAGGTCGAACTTCGCGCCGTCGAGCCGGGCGAAACCGTGACAGATCTCGGCCTGGTCCTCGGCGAGGACGTTGACACAGAATTGTCGGCACCGCCGGAGTTCGGCGAATGTCGACGAGCCGGAGAAGGCGAAGAACGCCACCAGAGGAGGATCGAGGGAGACCGAGGTCAGCGAGCCGATGGTCATGCCGACCGGTTCCCCGTCGCACAGGGCGGTGACGACGGCAACCGAGGTGGGCACGCGGCCCATAGCCCGCCGGATCGTGGCCGCATCGACTTCGAGGGCGTGCTCGTCGTGCGGCCGGGTATCGAGTGGGGTGTGTTGCAGCGTAGTGGGCATGGTCGGTCTCCTGGTGTGTCGGGGACCCGGTCGGAAGGGCATCGGTGCCTGCTCGGGTCAGAGGAGGAATTTGTCGACGGCTTCGACGGTCTCGTCGAGCTTTTCCACCTGGGGGATGTGGCCGCAGTCGTCGATGATGGTGACGGTGCTGTCGGCGACGAGCTTGCGGAACTGTTCGGCGTAGGTCACCGAGACGAGCCTGTCGTTGCGGCCCCACACGATCAGGGTGGGCGCGGTGATGCGGTGCAGGCGGTGACGCAGTCCGCGGTCGGGGATCGGCCAGGCGAATTTGCCGGTGCAACCGAACGCCCACACCATCGCGGCGGCGGCAGCCTGCTGCTGTTCGATGTCCTCGGTCGGCGCGAGCATCGCCTGGGCGGCCGGGCTTGCCGGATCGTGGAACAGCAGGGCCGGTAGTTGGTCGGGGGGTGTGGCGATCCAGTTCGCGACCGGGGCTTGTTCGGTCCACAATCCGATCGGGTCGAGCAGGACCAGCTTGTCGGGCAGGGTGGGGAAGGCGGCGGCGAGTTCGGCGGCGAGCATGCCGCCGAAGGACTGCCCGACCACCACGGGGCGCTCGAGCCCGAGGGTGCGGATCAGTTCCTCGTAGGCCAGCACCATGTCGCTGAGGGTGTCGATGGTGTGGATCGCGTACGGGTTGCCCTCGCTGGTGCCGGGGAATTCGGGGGCGTAGACGGTATACCGGGAGGCCAGATGGGTCAGGAACGGATCCCACGCCAGGCCGGCGGCCGGATGCAGATACAGCAGCGGTGCGCCGGCGCCGGCGACCTTGACGGTGAGGGTCAGTCGGCCGCCCCAGACGTCGACGGTCTGCTCGGTGATGGTGGGGGTGGTGCTCATCGTGCGTTCGCTCCTGCCTTCGTGGTGGCGATGGTGTCGTAGGCGATGGGGGTGCCGCCGAGTCGGCTCGGCCACCAGTGATGTTCGTGGTCGGTGTCGGACCACAGCGTGCGCAGCCGCGGCAGCACCTCTTCGGCGAACAGTTGGATGTTCTTCATCACCAGGTTCCGAGGCAGCGAGCCGAATCCGAGCATGGCGTGCAGATTTCCGATGCCGTATTCGCGGCAGAAGGCGAGCAGCTGTTCGGCTACGGTGTCGGGGCTGCCGACCACGACGACACCCGCGTCGACCAGGTCGCGGAAGGTGGCGGTGCGCATGCGGTGGTACAGGCCGAAGTCACCGGGATCCTTGATGAGGGCCTTGACGCCGTTGATGTCGATGGCCCCGGGCAGGCCGAGCTTTTCGATCGGGATCGAGCCCAATCCCTTGCGGAAGGCATACTCCGCATGGGGGCCGTATTCGACCTCCGCGCGTTCGTCGGTCTCGGCGACGGCGATGGTCTGCAGGAATCCGATGCGGTAGGGATTGCGGGCGACACCGGATTCGTCTGCCTGTTCCCACATGCGATCGAAGATTCGTTTGCCGGTCAGCTTGGCGCCGAACCAACTCAGATAGTTGAATCCGAAACCCCGGTCGAAGCACATCCGCATGGTGCGCGGGTTACCGATGCCGGTGATCCACACCGGCACGTTCTCCTGCAGCGGGCGCGGCCACATGTTCACCATCGGGTACTGGGTGTAGCGACCATTCCAGGCGAACGGTTCCTGCTCGCGCCAGGCGCGCAGCACCAGTTCCAGATTCTCGTCGAATCTGGGACGGACCTCGATGGGTGGAACGCCGTTGTTGATGTTGGCGTCGTAGCTCAGTCCCACGGTCAGTCCGGCGACCAGGCGGCCGCCGCTCATCACGTCGATCATCGCGTATTCCTCGGCGGCCCTGAGGGGTTCGCGGGCCTTACCGAGCGAGCGACCCATCGGATAGATCGCGACGTCGAGTCCTTCGGCTTCGGTCATGTAGGCCAGGGCGCTCGAGATCAGATCCGGGTTGGGCACCATGTCGTAGCTGCTCTGACCGTGTTCGGTGACGGCGACGCCGTCGTAGCCGCTGCGGGCGCCGAGCATGAGCTCGTCCATGAAGTCCCGGATCGAGGAGTACATCCCGTCGCGGGTGACCAGCGAGTACGGGATGCTGCACACCGACTCGTGCTTGGTTTCGAAGTCGTCGGGCAGGTACCGGTACGGCGCCTGCAGGAACAGGTTGATCTTCACGTGTTCTCCTCCACGAGTGCGACGAGGTGGGAAACGACCAGCCCGCGGGTCCCACCGGAGCGAGAAGCCCTTCACAGTCCGGGTCGGTGTGATCCAGCTCTCGAATCGAGCCTAGGGAGCGGATATCTAGATGTCTAACACCTTTTTCTTCATTGATTGAGATGTTTTCCATCTGGATGTCAGACTGGGAAGTATGGAACTGCGCCACATGAAGTACTTCGTCACCGTCGTCGACGAGGGCAGTTTCACCCGGGCAGCCGAGCGACTGTCCGTCGCGCAGTCACCGGTCTCCCACCAGATCCGCAAGCTCGAACGCGAACTCGGCGTGCGACTGCTCGAACGCACCACCCGTTCGATCTCGCTCACCGAGGCCGGCCGCGTGTTCTACGACCGCTGCGTCGCCCTTCTCGCCGCCGCCGAAGACGCGGTGGACTCTGCCCGCAAGGCCGACCGCGGAGAGGTAGGGTCGCTCTCCTTGGGGTTCACCGGTTCGGCCACCTACGACCTGATGCCCAACCTGGTCCGTGCCTACCGCGACCGTAACCCGCTGGTGGAGCTCACTCTTCGTAGTGAGATGCTCACCCCGGCCCAGGTTCAGGCCCTGCTCGACGGCACCCTCTCCGTCGGGTTGCTCCGACCCCCGGTGAACGCCCCCGGCGTCGTCGTCGAACTGCTGCGCAACGAACCCCTGCTGGTGGTCCTGCCCGTCCAGCACCCTCTGGCCGTTGCCACCGCGATCGACCTCCACGATCTCGCCGACGAGGCGTTCATCGGCTACTGTTCCCCGTCGACCATGCACGACACCCTGGTCACCGCGTGCAGGCAGGCAGGCTTCGTTCCCGCCGTCCGGCAGCAGGTGGCGGAGACCGCCACCCTGGTCGCCCTCGTCGCCGCCGGCCTCGGGGTCGCTCTCGCGCCTGAGTCGGTGCGGCACCTGCGTATGAACGGTGTCACCTACCGATCGCTGAGGTCTCCGACGGTCTCCGTGCCGCTGGCATTGGCCTACCGCGAAGACACCATCGGCCCACTCATCCGTCGCTACCTCGACACCGCGCGAACCGTTCTCCGCAGCAAGAAGCTCCTCGACACCATGTCCGATCTCGACGACCTGGGCCAGTACATCGACACGATCTGAAGCGCGTCCGATTCCTTGTCGTCGGGCGGCCGATCTTTCGCTCGGGCTGGCGTAGAAGGAATCACGACCTGCGCGTCCGGACCCCGTTAGCTGTCAGTTCCGATGACGCTCGGTCAGATGGCCAGTCTTCCACCGAGCAGAGCGCCGGACCAGCCGATGAGTGGCGGATCCGGGTTCAGTCGTCGTCGCCGTTCTCCTTGTCCTCGCCGCGACGGCGCAGGAAATTGAACCCCGGCACGCCGACGATCGCCTGCCGCACATCCTTCGCCACTCCGAGCAGCTCGTGGATCTCCGGGGCGACGGTCTCGAGCGTGCCGAGGATCGGCATCAGCGCCGTCATCCGGTCCGCGAGCTCGGGCAGCTGATCGAGCAGCACGACCGCCGCGTGCACCTCCTCGGCGCTGAGCTCGTCGATGAACTGGCCGGCGAGCGGCGCCGCCCGAGTCGCCATCGGGGCGTACGTGTCGAGCAGTTCGCCCGCCGAGTCGGACGTGCGGCCGGCCGACGCCACCACGTCCTGTGCGCGGCGGGCGACGGTCGCCGCCTCGCCGACCACCGCCGAACTGCTGTCGACGACCTCGCCGACCCGCCCGACGGTCGCGCGGGCCTCGGTGACCACGTCGTCGATCCGCGCGACGATCTCGCGGGCATCGGTGACGACGCCGTCGATGCGCCCCACCAGGGCCTCGGTCGTCTCGAGCAGGTTGACGACCCGGCCGGGGACGGACACCGCGAACTCGGCGACCTCCACGGTCCGGTCCAGGACGAGGCGGGCGGCTCCGACGGGCGCGGCGAGAAGCGACATCATGTGCTCATCCTGCCGGACCGAGGTACGTGGGCCGCGCGGGGACCGGCGAGAGTTCAGGGCGCGGTCGAGCCTCGCCGGCATCCTGGGGGAACGCCGATCGTCGGGGTGTGACATCGCGGTGGCGGACGCCGTATCGTTTGCGTCACCAGGTCTCCGGGCGAGCATCGGCCGTGTCGACCGGAGATCCGGGAGCGTGTCTCCGCAAGTGGCATTCGAACCTGCCGATTCCGAGCCCGGCCGCTGCGGTCGCGCGACACCGCGGTCGGGGGCAACCCGCGACGCATTTCGCTCGGATCGGGAGGTAGCAGTGATGAATGTCCTCGACAAGACCGCGCAGGCGGTCGTCGGCGTGGCAGACGCCACCACCCGCGCCGCCGGCGCCGTCGGCGGCGCCGCGCTGGGCGCACTGACAGGCAGCGTGCGTGGCGCCGCCGAAGGAGCTCGCTCCGGTCTCGGCAGCGGAGCCGAGTCGACGCCGACGGCAGCGGCAACGATCGTCGTGCTGGGCGCTACCGGCCTGGCAACCGGTATCGCCGCCGCGCCCGTGCTGGCCGGACTCGGCGCCACGGCCCTGGCCATCCGGCTGCTCACGCCTCGTCCCACCCCCACACCCGGTGCTCCCACGACCGAGCGTGCTCCGGCGCCGACCCCGGACACCACACCCACGAGCCCCGGTGCGCCCCCGATCGCGGCAGCGGCGAAGCCGTCGGCGGGGAAGTCGACGACGGGGGAGCCGCCGGCACAGAAGGCCCCGGCACGGAAGCGGTGATCGGAGGCTCGAGTGCACCGCCGCGAGGCCGGCGTCCGGTGCGCTCGACTACGTCGCAGGGACGACCGCGGCGCCCGCGTTGCCGTCCGTCGCCGCTCCCGGCGAGCCAGGACGTTCGGCGGCGGACTTGGCATGCTCGGTGACCAGGACCTGGCCCACGCCGATTGCCACCGCCACGGGCCACTCGATCAGATCCAACGCCACGAGCAGGCCGAGGCCGGCGAAGTAGGCGAGTTGTTCGGGCCGCGGGATGTCGAGCCGGCCCACCAGGGGCAGGCGCACCGCGAAGCGTTCGGCGTCGCGGGCCACACCGGCAAGGGTGCGGTGGGACTGCCAGAAGGACTGTTCGTCGGCCATGGCCATCTCTTTCGTGAGCTGTGCGCCATCGGACGCACTCCAGGCTTCCACCATCGATCCTAAGGCGGTCCCGTTCCGGCCGGCCTCGACCATTTCCCGGTTCGGCCGATTTCGCGCGTATAGGCGAGGGCGGCTCAGGCTGCTGCGGACGTAGGGGTGAGCAGCGAGGCGACGATGTTCGTGGCAATCGTCTGCCGGGCCGCGGAAGGAACCTGGGCCTCGTGAGCGCGCCGGGCGGCCACGGCGAGGCGATCGGCGACCTCGTTGAGCGGGTGCCCGCTGTGGCCGCGCACCCACGAGTAACGGATCGGCAGGCCGCGGGTGCGGTGCCGGATGCGGTCGGCGATCACCGTCGCTTCGGTGGTGAGCGGGGCTTCGCCGCGCAATCCCGCGAGCGCGTGCCGACTGTCACTGAGGATGTGCAGGGGCCGGTTCCGGTAGGTGGTGACGGCCAGTTCGATGGCGAGGAGCTCACCGGCCAGGATCGAGCGCGTGTCGGGGAAGATCTTCTGCCGGAAGTTGCCGTCGGCCCGCACACACGCCACTCCCACGCCGCGACGCGAACCCTTCGACGCGTCGGTGGCCACCGTCTGCTCGACCAGAGGGTTGGTCTCTGCCTCGCGGGCGGCGTCCTCGGCGGCCAACCGCTCGGCGACGTGGCGGCCGATCGCCTCGGCGGCGGCGCGGGCCAGCTCCCCCAAGGGGCCGTAACCGATGTCGATCAGGGTGATCGAGGGGAAGGAGCCCGCGACGGCGTGCAGTTCCCGGCGCAGGTCCGCGTCGGTCAGGTGCAGCCGCACGGACGTGTCGGCGGTACGGGCGCACAGTTCGGCGAAGGCGTCGAGGCCGACGGCGAAGCGGGCCTCGGCGCTGTGCTCCGGGCGGACGAACAGCGCGATGCCCGCGTCCGTGGCCAGGGCCGCGCAGCTGAGCGAGCCAGTAGCGGTGGTGGTCTGCCTGATGTGGATCGCTGCGAGCATGACGTCCTCCTCGTCCGAATCGGGTACGGACGAGAATGCCGCGACTGAGCCGCCATTCGCCAAGTGCATATTGATAACCGGGGTTATCGATCTTTGTGAAGGGCGTGTCGGAAACGTCGTCTAGATTGGGGAAACCGCGCCGATCGCGGGCGTCGAGGCAAGAGTAGAGGGGAGGGCCGACACGTGAGTACCGGTTCTGCGCTCCTGCTGTCCAAGGCGGACATCGCGGCACTCGCCCGCGTGCAGCGGCCCGTCGTCACCATGTGGGCGAAGCGGTATCGCGGCCCGGATCGGCCGTTTCCCGAGCCGGTGCGCGCCGACGGCCGACAACACCGTTACCGTGCGGACGACGTAGTCGCCTGGCTGTCGAGCCGCGGACTCGGCAACAATGCGTCCGTCGCCGAGGACCTCGCCGCGCACGCAGCCTTCGAGGATCCCGCCGGTGCGGACGCGGCCACAGCGTTCGCGGCGCTGACCGCCCTGCTGTGCGTCAAGGCCCGCACCGGGGAGCAACTCGCGGACCTCGACGGCGACGACCTGCTCGACGAGGCCGACGACCTCGACCCCGACGACGCGTACCTCTACCGCGAGATCGAGGCGCTCGGCGGGCGGCTACCCACTTACGCCGCGCACGCCGACCGCATGGCCGACGCCGCCTACACCGTCGAGCACGCCTTCGAGACCCTCATGGCGCAGCGGTTCCGCCTGCCCCTCGACGCGCTGGCCGATACGGCGCTCAGCCCTGCCGCGCTCGAGATGTGCGCGCGAGTCGTCGGCGCGCTGGCGCCCGACGACCGGGCCGTCTTCGTCGATCCGTCGCCGGACGGCAGCGATCTGTTCGTCGCCCTGCGGCAGCGCCTGCCGGAGTTCGTCGAGCCGATCGCGATGACCGGCCACGCCGACACCCCGACGGCGCGCCTGGCGCGGCGCCGGCTGTCTGTGCACCGATGGCGTCGCCGCCCCACGCCGGCAACGGGATTCGACGAGGACTTCTCGATTGACGGGCCCGCCGTGTTCCTCACCCAGTACCCGTCGCCGTCCACCCTCGGCTACTCCGATGCCCGAATCCTCGCGGAGATCGACAACATCACCGTGCAGATGGGCTCTGAGCATCTCGCGGTGATCGTTGGGCCGGCATCCGCGTTGACCGATCCCTTGCGCGACCGGGAGGCTGCCGCCGTCCGGGCCGACCTGCTGCGGTCGGACCGGTTGCGCGCCGTATTCCGCCTCCCGGAGGGACTGCTCGTCACGAAACCGGGGTCGTCGATGGCGTTGTGGGTGCTCGGAGCGCCCGACGACTCCGTCGCACCCACGGACCGGTGGACGGTGCTGGCGGACCTGCGGACCAGGGCGCTCGACGAAGCGGTGACCGACGGGATCGTCTCCGACGTGACCGCCGCGCTGGGGTCGCGCGAGCACCTGCGAGCCCACGCATTCGAGTTCGCCTCGGTGCACCGCACCTCCACGCTGCTCGCCGAGGACCGTCGCGGCCTGCTGCTACCCGCGCCCCGGCGCCGGCGTCGCCGCGTCGCGGGCAACGAGACCGCGGCCGAGGCGGCCGAGCTGGTGGGCGCGGCGAACCGGGCGGCGCGTGCGGTGCGGGACGACCTGCACCTGGGCGTCGAATACCGGCAGGCCCCGCGCCCGGCGCCGACCGCCGGCCGGCTCGCCGATGCCGGAGTGCTGAAGGTGATGCCCGGTAACCGCATCGATGACGACGATGTCGAAGTCGGCGGCGACGTGCGCGTCATCGGCACCGACGAGCTGCTCGGCCGCGCGCGCATCGGCGACCGCGGCATCGACCGCCTCGTCCTGGCGACTCGCTACCCGAGCGGACGCTACACCGAGCCGGGCGACATCGTCTTCTGCACGGCACCGGAATTCGGCGTCGTCGTCGACCAGGAGGGCGCCGCGGTCGTGCTGGCACCGGCGCGCGTGCTGCGGGTCGCCGACCCGCACGCCTCGGGAGTCCTGCCGGAACTCGTGGCGCGCACGCTGCGTCGCATGCCCGTCGCACCTAAGCCCGCCGGGGCCATCCGGTCCGGGCAGGTGTGGCGGGACTGGCCGATCCCGGTCGTGGAGGCCGACCGGATTCCCGCGGTGAGCGCCGCACTGGAGGAGCTGCGCGCGCGACGCGAGGCCGCACGGCAGCTGCTCGACACCCTCGACCGACTCACCGATACCTTGACCGACGGTGTGGGCCACGGCGTTCTCACCGTCACCGCAGGAGCCCGGCCCGGCCGGGAGGAAGGTTGACCATGCCACCGAGGAAGAAGACGGCGCCCACCGCGCCGTCGACGATGAAGGAGCTGAAGGACACGCTGTGGAAGGCCGCAGACAAGCTACGCGGCTCCATGGACGCCTCCCAGTACAAGGACGTGATCCTCGGGCTGGTGTTCCTCAAGTACGTCTCCGACGCGTTCGACGAGCGCCGTGAGCAGATCCGCGCCGAGCTCGTCGCCGACGGTCTCGACGAGGACGGCATCGCTTCGCTCATCGACGACCAGGACGAGTACCTGGGGTCGGGTGTGTTCTGGGTGCCGGAGCCGGCGCGGTGGTCGTACCTGGCGCAGAACGCCAAGGGCATCCAGGAGGCGGCCGGTGTCGAGGCCCGCACCATCGGCCAGCTGGTCGACGCGGCGATGCGGGAACTGATGAACGCCAACGAGACCCTCGTGGGCACCTTGCCGGTGATCTTCAACCGCGACAGCGTGGACCAGCGGCGCCTCGGCGAGCTGATGGACCTGCTCGGCGACACCCGCTTCACCGGTGAGGGCGCTCGTAAGGCACGCGACCTGCTGGGGGAGGTGTACGAGTACTTCCTGGAGAAGTTCGCCCGCGCCGAGGGTAAGCGCGGCGGCGAGTTCTACACGCCGGCCGGCGTGGTGCGGGTGCTGGTGGAAGTGCTCGAGCCGTACAACGGGCGGGTGTACGACCCGTGCTGCGGGTCGGGCGGCATGTTCGTGCAGACCGAGAAGTTCATCGAGCACCACGGCGGCAACCCGACCGACGTCGCGGTGTACGGGCAGGAACTCAACGAGCGTACGTGGCGGATGGCGAAGATGAACCTCGCAATCCACGGCATCACCGCGAATCTCGCCGACCGCTGGGAGGATACGTTCGCCCAGGACAAGCACCCGGATCTGCTCGCCGACTACGTGATGGCGAATCCGCCGTTCAACATCAAGGACTGGACGCGTAAGGACGACGACAAGCGCTGGAAGTACGGCGTTCCGCCGGCCGGTAACGCGAACTATGCGTGGATCCAGCACATTATCTCCAAGCTCGCCGAGAAGGGCAGCGCGGGTGTGGTGATGGCGAACGGGTCGATGTCGTCCAACTCCGGAGGCGAGGGCGAGATCCGGGCGCGGCTCGTCGAGGCCGACCTGGTCTCGTGCATGGTGGCGTTGCCGACGCAGTTGTTCCGTAGCACCGGCATTCCGGTGTGCGTGTGGTTCTTCGCGAAGGACAAGTCGGCCGGTGTGAAGGGCAAGGTCGATCGTCGCGGCCAGGTGCTCTTCCTCGACGCCCGCAACCTCGGCTACATGGTGGATCGCGCCGAGCGCGCGCTGTCGGACGACGACATCGCCAAGATTGCCGGCACCTACCACGCTTGGCGCGGAACGGAATCCGCATCCGGTGAGGAGTACGCGGATGAGCCGGGCTTCTGCTACTCGGCGACGCTCGCGGAGATCAAGGAAGCCGATTACGCACTCACGCCGGGTCGGTACGTCGGTGCGGCCCCGATCGAGGACGACGGCGAGCCGATCGCGGAGAAGATCGCGCGGCTGACGAAGGAACTGTACGAGCAGTTCGACGAGTCGGCGCGGTTGGCGGCTGTGGTGCGGGAGCAGTTGGGGAGGGTGGAGTGAATCCTCGAGGAATCCCCCGGCGACGACTGCGCTTGGGTGACGCGATAAGAATCAAGCACGGTTATGCATTTCCTGGATCAGGATTCTCGGATGAACCCATTTTTCCTACTCTGTTGACGCCCGGCAACTTTGCGATTGGCGGAGGTTTCAAGGAGGCAAAGACGAAGACGTTTTCTGGCCCCTATGACGACGCCTATAGATTGAAGCCCGGCGATATTGTGGTCACCATGACGGATTTGAGCAAAGAGGGCGATACGCTTGGGAATCTCGCAGCCATTCCGTCGGGGAAAATTTACCTTCATAACCAGCGTATTGGCTTGGTCGAAGTAACTGATAAGTCTGCGATCTTTCCCCAATTTCTGATTTATTTCTTGCGGGGTGCCGAATATCGCTCATATATTCTCGGTACTGCTTCAGGAAGCACTGTCCGTCACACAAGCCCCTCGAAGATTTGCGACTATGTAGCGCACATCCCTGATCTCGATGAGCAACGTGCCATATTCGAGGTCCTCGGCGCCCTCGACGACAAGATCACTGCAAACCGCAATCTTGCGCAGACATCCGACCGAATGGCGGCTGCCCTCGTTCGTCAACGAGTCGTCGAGGACGAGGTGATCCTCGTTGCTGATGTTGCATCGGTGACGATGGGATCTTCGCCCCCCGGCGACTCGTACAACGAGGATGGCAATGGGATGGTGTTTTATCAAGGCAATCGGGACTTTGGATTTCGGTCACCGACTAACCGGTTGTGGACCGTTGACCCGAAGCGAGTAGCGGAGGCTGGCGACACCCTGTTGAGTGTCCGCGCGCCCGTCGGGGAGCTGAATGTTGCGAATGAGAAGACCTGCATAGGTCGAGGTTTGGCGTCGCTTCGCTCGAAAGATGATTCGCCGTCGCTGCTATTCCATCGACTCAAAGTTGCGCCCGGATTGTGGGATCGGTTCGAGAGCGGAGGAACGGTTTTCGGGTCGATCAACGGCAAGGAACTGAACTCGTTACCAATTCCTCGAATTGACGACGGGCAATCGCTCGAGCCGAAACTTGCAGAACTGGACAAGGGCGTCGCCTCGGCTGAGGCGGAATCGAAAACTCTCGCCGCGCTCCGCGACACCCTCCTCCCGCGCCTCATGTCCGGTGAGCTCCGCGTCAGGGACGCCGAGGCAGTCGTCGCCGACGCCGTCTGACCGAAGCTGTCATACGGTCGAGTCCCATCGCGCGGATACGCGCACACCGATTCGTGCGGTGGGACTCGTGCAGCGTGCACATGGACACCGGTGCGATCCGAGAGAGGTCACCCATGAAACGCATCGCGCCCTACCTGCGTGTCGTCGCAGGCATGTTCGCCGCCATCTTCGTGTGGATGGCGTTTCTGTACGTCATCCACGGCGACGTCGCCGGCTTCCTCCTGATGCTCGGCATCGGGTTGGGGCTCGGCTACTTGGCTGTCGGGAAGTTGATCCGCGACCGGCGCGCCCGGCTCGAGGCCGAACGGGCCGCCTTGGCGGCCAGGGCCGAGGCCGGCCACCGGGCCTACCTTGCCGGGGATCCGGCAGCCTTCGCGCCGCCGCCCGACCCGACGTCCCGACCGCCGGTCCGCAGGGGAGTGGTCATCGCCGCCGCGGTCGGCGCGCTGTTCGTGGTCTTCGGGATCGTCACCGACATCCAGGATGGACTCGAAGACCCCGGCGAGCCGGACCCCACGACGTCGGCCGTCCCGTCTGCCGGTGCACCGGCGCCGCGCACCACGTCGACGACCCCGCCCGCCCCGTCGACCACAGTCGCGGCGGCGGCCACAACAACAACGACGCCCGTGACGTCTCCGACCACGTCTACGGCGGCACCGACGACGAACGTCGCCGACACCGCCCCGACCGCCGTCATGCCGGACGTGACGTGCATGGACCTGCAAGCCGCGCAGGACACCATCCAAGCCGCCGGGGTCTTCTACTCCCGCAGCATCGATGCCACCGGACGGGGACGGGCACAGATCCTCGACCGGAACTGGGTGGTGGTATCCCAAGCGCCGGCTTCGGGCGTGCTCATCGGTGAAGGCGACGTAGTGCTGTCCGTCGTCAAGGACGGGGAGCCGGGCGACTGCTCCTGACGACGGATTCGTGGCGTTGCTGGGAGCAACGTGGATTCGTCGACCGCTTCGGACAGACCACCCATCTCGGCTGGGACGTACGATTTTCTGTAAAGGACAGAGGTCGTCATGCGAACCATGAGTTACAGCGAATCGCGCGCCCGGTACGCCGAGGTTTTGGACTCAGTCGTCAACGACCGGGAGGAGATCGTGATTACCCGCTCGGGCCACGAACCGGTCGTGATCGTCTCCTTGGCGGACTTCGAGTCGCTGCGTGAAACGGCCTACCTGACGCGTTCACCGGCGAACGCTCGACGTCTGCTCGATGCGATGGAACGGTTCGAAGCAGGCGAAGGGCAGGTGCACGAACTGATCGACGGTGATGACTGACCGTGCGGCTGGTCTGGGACGTCGATGCCTGCATCGCCACGTGCCGGTATCGCTGCGGCCGGTACGAGGGCTCGGCGAGATCGCCGAGCCCAGTCCTTCGAGACACGCGAGGCTGCCGGGTGGTCGGCGGCTGAGTTGCGCTGACGAGGGCCGGTGGTCCCTTGTGAAGCACCAGGCACTCGGCGCACGCTGGACACATGGCAGTCGCACCGAAGGTGGCGGTAGCAGGCGCGGCGGCAGCCGTGGTCTACGGACGCTTCGTGCGCCCGCGGCTCGTGCGGTGGGGCGCCACCGACGAGGAGGTCAGCGGGCCGTTCCCCGGCGCCGATCTGGTGCCCGACGGGGAGAGGTCGGGCGCCATGGCCGTCACCATCGACGCGTCACCGGAGGAAGTGTGGCCGTGGCTGGTGCAGATGGGCTGGGACCGGGGCGGCTGGTACTCGTGGGATCACCTGGACAACGCCGGTCGCCCGAGCGCCCGGGAGGTGCACCCGGAATGGCAGGACATCCGGCCCGGCGACCAACTGAAGTACTGGGCGCCCGGGGCGGGAACCATGGACGCGTACAAGGTCGCGCGGATCGAGCCGAACCGTTTCCTCGGACTGCACGGGCTGATCGATCTGCGGGGCGGCACCCCCGGCCCCGGTCAGTCGCGCCCGTCCGCCTATCTGGAAGGACTGTGGGGTTTCCAGCTGAAGGAGCTGCCCGGCGGGCGCACCCGCCTCGTCGTCAGCGGGTATCAGGCGGGCCGACCGCGATGGGTCGCGCGCCTCGTCTACTCCGGAATCTTCCCGCCGGTCGTGTGGATCATGCAGGCACGCATGCTGGCAGTCCTCAAACGCAACATCGAAAATTACTCGTGGGCAACGGGTTCGAACACGGCGACCGGCGAGGTACGACGACGCGACTCTCGTGGTCTTTCGTCGGCAGCGGTGAAGTGGCGCGGCAGCCTGCACCGCGTCCGGCCCGGCCGGGTCCCGATCCGGGACACCTCCCTCTATGTCGACGTGGTCGGGCAGGGACCTCCGTTGGTGGTCATGCACGGCGGACCGTCGGCGGACCTGTGGACGATGCAGGCCTTCCGGCAGTGCGCGGACCGGTTCACCCTGGTGTTCTACGACCACCGTTGCAACGGACGCTCGATCGGGCCACCCGTCGAAACGATGACGTGGGAGAACCTCACTGCGGATGCCGACGCCCTGCGCGAGCGGCTCGGGTTCGAGCGGTGGGCGGTGCTCGGCCACTCGTTCGGCGGGCAGGTCGCGCTCGAGTACGCTCTGCGCTACCCCGAGCGGGTCACGCACCTCGTGCTGCTCGACACGGGCGCCGACAGTCACTGGGAGCGGCAGAACGCGTCCGAGGTACTGCTCGCACGCGGCTACGGCCGGGAGAAGGCGGAGCTGGCGCGGCGGTGGTTCAACGGAGAATTCACGCCCCGCGAGTACTTTTCGATCTTCTCGCAGATCGGGGACGCGTACTTCCACGGCTCTGGCCTCGCCATGCTGGCGCGCGAACTGAGCAGCGGGTCGTGGCGCTCGAGGCCGCGGGCGGAGCCGCTGATCTTCGCGGGCCGGCACCTGATGAAGGACTGGACGGTCGTGGATCGGCTCGGCGAGATCACCGCCCCCACGCTCGTCGTGGCCGGGCGCGACGACTTCGTGTTCCCGCCGCAGTGCCAACTGGAGCTGGCCGCCGGCATTCCCCATGCGCGCCTTCGGATCGTGGACCGGGCCGGGCACAGTCCCCAGGACGAGCAGACTGCCGAGGTCGTACAGGCGATCGAGGACTTCCTTGGTGCCGATGTTCCCACCCGATAGAGCGTGCGCATCGGTTCTGATGCTGCGTAAATATCGGGCGCGCAGGACAACTCGATGAGGTGACGACGTCCGGGCGGATGTCTCGATCCGACCGGGATCCTTCGGATTGCTGCCGCCGGCGGATGAGCACATTCGACGGAACGTATGCCGTACCTCGAGCGGTGTTTCTGCGTCATGGGCCGGGCATGGAGAAGTCCACGCGCAGGATCGGAGGTCCCGAGCCCTTCTGGGAAACCGCAGAGTTTCTGTGCCGACTCTTCGTATTTCTCAAACTGCTCCGGAGGGGCTGCATGGCAGGCTCGTGGTGCAGATCACGCTCAGGAAGTCGGAGCGTGGGACAGAGGAGATGCAAGTGAGCATGGTGACACTGGAACTCTTTCCGGGTTTCGAGTCTTTCGATGTGGTGACCGGCGACGGCATCAGCATCCACGGGGTGAAGGCAGGAACCGGAGCGCCGATTCTGCTGTTGCACGGGTTCCCGCAGTCGCATGTCATGTGGCACCGGGTCGCACCCGTTCTTGCGGAGCGGTTTACCGTCGTGGCGACGGATCTGCGGGGGTACGGTGACTCGACCCTTCCCGACCCCGACGACAGCCACGCGCCGCACTCCTTCCGTGCCATGGCGTCAGATCAGGTCGCGGTGATGCAGGCCCTCGGGTTCGACGCGTTCACCGTCGTCGGGCACGACCGGGGTGCTCGCACCGCGCATCGGATGGCTGTCGACTACAGCGATGTGGTGTCCGGGATCGTCTTGCTGGACATCATGCCGACCGAATGGGTGTATGCGAACGTCGACTTCGAGCTCGCTCTCGCCTACTACCACTGGTTCATGTTCCCGCAGCTCAACGGACTGCCGGAGAGTTTCCTCGCTCATGATCCCACCGCCTATCTGCATTCGGTGCTGGGGGTCTCCGGATCGAGCGCGGTCGGGGCCAAGGGGGACGTGTATCACCCGGCAGCGCTGGCCGAGTACGAGAGGCTGTTCGGTGACCCTGCGCGCCGTCTCGGCACGATCGAGGACTATCGAGCAGCAGCCACGATCGATCTGCAGCACGACGCACAGAGTCGCGAAGCCGGCCACCTCATCGACTGTCCGTGCTACGTCATGTGGGGGGCGAAGGGCATGGTCGCCCGGTCCGGACGCTCGCCGCTCGAGGTCTGGCGTGAACGTTCCCGCCGTCCGGAACTGGTGGTGGGCCGTGAGCTCGCCGACGCCGGTCATTTCCTCGTCGACGAGTTCCCCGAGCAGGTAGTGGAACTGGTCGCGGATTTCGCAGCGTCCGTGGCACCTGCCTCTCCGCGCGACTGAACCGGCCCGGCCGAGCCGGATCGTAAAACCCAACACACACCGGACGCTGCGATCTCGAGGCGTGCGGTGCGGTGCGCGGCGCCCGCGAACAGCCGGTCGGGCGCCTGTCTGCTTTTCGTAAGGCTTCAGTGCCGTCCACACAACAGGAGGGTGGGTAGTGACCCATCACATCGACGCCGCTCAGGGTGAGGCAATCGAGAAAGCGACCATCGGGCGTATCACCCGGCGTCTGCTTCCGTTCCTGATCCTGCTCTACTTCCTCAACTTCCTCGATCGAGTGAACGTCAGTTTCGCTGCCTTGCAGATGAACTCGGACCTCGGCATGAGTCAGGCCGCTTTCGGTTTCGGGGCAGGCCTGTTCTTCGTAGGGTACTTTGTGTTCGAAGTGCCCAGCAACATGATCCTCCACAAGGTCGGAGCGCGGATCTGGATTGCTCGCATCGCCGTCTCGTGGGGACTGGTCTCTGCTGCAACGGCGTTCGTTCAGAACGAGATTCAGTTCTTCGTTGCGCGGTTTCTGCTCGGCTTCGCCGAAGCGGGCCTACTGCCCGGACTCATCCTGTACCTGACCTACTGGTATCCGGAGCGCCACAGGGCACGGATCGTTGCCCTGCTGTACGTGGCCGTTCCCTTGTCGTCCGTGATCGGCGGACCCCTGTCGACCGCGATCATGCAACATTTCGACGGATTCCTCGGGCTCGCGGGTTGGCGAGCCATGTTCCTGATCGAAGGGTTGCCGACGGTCGTACTCGGTGTCGTCACCTTCTTCTACCTGACCAGCCGGCCCTCACAAGCCGAGTGGCTGACCGAAGACCAACGACGTTGGTTGGAAAACGAACTGGCTGCCGACGGTCCGGAGAGGGTCGAGGGGCACCAGGGGAGTCTGCGCTCGCTCAAGGACGTTCGTGTGGTGAGCATGAGTGTGGTGCTCTTCGGCATCTTCTACGGGTTCTACGGCGTGTCGTTCTTCCTGCCGCAGATGATCTCGGGAATGTCCGAGAGTTGGGGACTGGAATTCTCCCTCGTCCAAGTGGGGCTGATCACGGCGTTGCCGTTCGTTGTGGGCACTGTCGCGATGATCCTCATGAGCCGGCACTCCGACCGCACCGGCGAGCGCATCTGGCACACCGGGATCTCCATGCTCGTCGCCGCGGCCGGCATCACGATCGCGGTAGTGGGTAACTGGTCGCCGTACATCATGCTGGTGGGGATTGCGCTGCTGCTTTCGGGAGTGCTCAGCGCAACATCGACAGCGTGGTCCATTCCCCCACGATTCCTCACCGGCATGGCCCTCGCCGCGGGGATCGGATTGATGAACTCGTTCGCGAACCTGAGCGGATTCATCGGACCGTACGTCGCCGGTTACATGAAGGATGTGACCGGAAGCTTCGACACTCCGATGTACATCATCGGTGCCGTCCTCGTCGGGGCCGCGATCGTTCTGCTCGCGATGCGCCGTGGGCTCGACGACGCGCCTGCGGTCGCCGAAGCGGCGAAACCGGACGAGGTCGTGTCAGGACGATGAGTGTGTGGTGCCCGCAGTCCTCAGCCTTCGAGGCAGCGCAGCGACGCCACGAGACCTTCGACGTCGTGCACGTCCCATCCGGTCAGCTCCCGCCACCGGTCGAGTCGATACTTCACCGTGTTCGGATGCACGCGTAGTTCCCGCGCGCACGCCGACAGGGAGAATCCGCTGGTGGCGAATGCCCGCAACGTTTCGGCGAGCCGATCGTTGCGGGCCGCCACCTCGGTGCCGTGTCGCAGGAGCGGACGCAGGTGAGCAGCCGAGTTGTCGAGAATCGCCATGAGCCAATCCTCGGCCAGCGTGATGCTGCGGCCGAGCTTGCAGGCCCGGGTCAGGACAAGCTGCGCGTCCTTCACGCTGTCCGTCGCCCCCGACAGTCCGGTACGGGTATGACCGACTCCGGCGATCGCGGTGGAGGCGAGCGCGTGCAACCGCTCCAGGAACTCCGGTGCCGCAACATTCTGCAGGACCACCACCGTGCGTTCGTCGTCGAACAGTACCGCGCCACCATTGCCGGCGAGTTCCTCGTCGAGGCGAGCAGACAGGTGCCGGGGGAAACCTTCGATACAGGCGACTTGAAAGGGTCCGTCCGGGTCGAATCCGAGGGAGGTGGCGAGCGCGCGATGCTGCAACGCTGTTCCCGAAATCAGGGCATGGAGAAACTCCCGCTGAATCACCGCGCGGGTTGTCGAGTTCGAGCGCAGTTCGTCGGAATGACCCTCCGCCACAGCAGCACTCAAGCGGTGGAACCAGTTCCACAGCAGTGCCACGACGGACAGCAGCGGTTCGCTGGTGCCGGCATTCTCCGCGCGCGACAGCTCGAGCAGTTCGTTCCAGATCTCCCGGTAGGCAATGTGATACGCTTCGATCACATTGCCGAGCGCGATACCCTGTGCGGCACGTCGGCGTCCCAGTTCTCGGGCCCCGGAAATTTGGGACGGACTCGGGGTCCTCTGCTCCTGCAATCCGGCAAGGATTCCTGCCACCTGACCTGCCACCACTTCGCGGTGAGAAGCCGGTGGCACCACCGAGTATTGCGGTACCTCGGATCGGATGCGGTTCACCACGAGGTCGGAGAGCTGCGAGCCTTTGTCGGTGATCTGCGCGAGCAGCGCAACGAGGTGCACCTGGCTCTTCTGCGTTTTGCCCAAATCCGAGGTCTCCTTCTGCGGGATTTCGTCATGGAATTCCGGATCAGACCACTTTAACTTCGTGTTCACGTCCAGTCTTAGGAGAGTGCTACACCGATGTCGTCGATGCCCGCCGCCGAGGCTCTTGCCCGCCGAGTCGATCTCGCCGATCGATTCGCGGCCGCCAACGGCCCAATTCTGCTGACCGGGGTGCAGGCAGTGTGTCGGGTGCCGCTCGACATGCGCCGGATCGACGCGCGCAACGAACTGCGCACCCGAGCCTTCGTCAGCGGCTACCAGGGATCGCCACTGGGGACGCTCGATTTCACCATGCGACCCATTTCGGGGCTGCTGGCGGAGCACGGCGTCGACTTCGTGCCGGGGATGAACGAGTTTCTCGCTGCGACTGCGGTGCAGGGAACTCAGTCGGTGGGGCAGTTGGGTTCGCCGTATGCCGGAGTCTCGGGCTACTGGTACGGCAAGGCACCTGGGGTCGACCAGGCGCTCGACGCGATCCGGCACGGAAACCTGATGGGGACGAGTGCGGACGGCGGGGTCCTGGCCTTCTGCGGTGACGATGCGACGGCGAAATCCTCGACGGTACCGTGCGGTTCGGAAACGGTTCTGCGGTCGGCTCTCGTTCCGACCTTGATGCCGGCCGATGCGCAGGAGGTGCTGCACTGGGGCCTGCACGGTGTGTCGATGTCGCGGGCGAGTGGTGCGTGGGTGGCCATGAAAGTCGCCACCCACGTCGCAGATTCGTTGGCGTGTGTCGAGGCGGACACGGACGGATTCGACCCTGTGTTTCCCCTCGTCGACGGTCGTCGCTACGTCCACGAGGTGATGACCAAGCCGGTGGCAGCGGCCGCGGTGGCCGCGGAACGTAACCTTCTGGAAGTTCGACTGCCCCTCGCCCTCGAATACGCACGACTCAACGGCTTGAACCGGATCGTGGCCTCTGGACGCGATGACGTACTGGGCATCGCCGTTGCGGGGCAGCCGTACCTCGAAGTACGGCAGGCGTTGTCCGACATGGGTCTCGGCGACGACGAAGCGTTGGCCGCGGCCGGCATCCGCCTCCTCAAGATCGGTATGATCTGGCCTCTGGACGAGCAGATCGTGCGTCAGTTCGCCGATGGGTTGAACAAGATCCTGGTGGTCGAAGACAAAGGTCCGTTCCTCGAGACTCTGGTCAAGGAGGCGCTGTACGGTGCCGGGGCCGGCCCGATCGTGATCGGCAAGACCGACCAGCACGGGCATGCCGTGCTGCCGAGCCACGGCGGTGTCGACGCGGACGCGATCACCGGGGCGCTCGCCCCGATGATCCTTGCGAACAAGGATGTCGCTTCGGTGCGCGATCGGCTTCGTCGGCTGGCTCCGCCGTCGAAGCTTCTTCTTCCTCTCACGATCGCCTCCCGCACCCCGTACTTCTGCTCGGGATGCCCGCACAACAGTTCGACGAAGGCGCCCGAAGGGTCGCTGATGGGCGCCGGGATCGGTTGCCACGGTATGACGACGTTCATGGACCCCGAACAAGTCGGCAATGTCACCGGGCTCACACAGATGGGAGGCGAAGGTGCCCAGTGGATCGGACAGCAGGCGTACGTCCACGCAGATCACATCTTCCAGAACCTCGGTGACGGGACGTTGTCGCACTCGGGATTGATGGCGGTCCGGGCCTCGGTCGCCGCCAGGACCAACATCACGTACAAGGTGCTGTACAACTCGACGGTGGCGATGACCGGCGGCCAGGATGCTGTCGGGGAGTACACCGTGCCGAAGCTCGCCGGCACCTTGGCGTCGGAGGGGGTCGAGCGGATCTGCATCACGACCGATCATCCGGAGAACTACAAGGGTGTGCGGCTTCCGGCCAGGACCACCGTCCACGACCGAACCGAACTGCTGACCCTGCAGGAAGAACTGCGAACAGTCCCCGGTACCACCGTGCTCATCCATGACCAGCCCTGTGCTGCAGAACTGCGCCGGCATCGCAAACGCGGCAAGGCGCCGCAACCGGCGGTGCGGGTGGTGATCAACGAGCGGATCTGCGAAGGATGCGGTGACTGCGGCCGCAAATCGAACTGCCTGTCCGTCGTCCCGGTCGACACCGAGTTCGGCCGCAAGACACAGATTCACCAGGCCTCGTGCAATTCCGACCTCACCTGCATGACCGGTGACTGCCCGTCGTTCATGGAGATCGTGCCCGACAAGGACTATGCGGGGCCGCAACGCCCGGCCGCCGCGCCCCTGAGCCACGATGCGCTGCCCGACCCGGCCGGTTCCACCGACGCGCCGGAGGAGTTCAACATCCGCATCACGGGGATCGGCGGTACCGGCATCGTGACGGTCGCGCAGACGCTGGCTGTCGCCGGATACATGGACGGGTTGATGCCGCGCAGCCTCGACCAGGTAGGGCTGTCGCAGAAGGCCGGTCCGGTGGTCAGCGACGTGAAGTTCACACGCGCCGCGCATTCGCTCTCGCCCAAGGTCTCGACCGCGACATGCGACCTGTATCTGGGCTGCGACATCCTGGTCGCGGGCCACCCGGACAATCTGGCCGTCGCGGATTCGCAGCGCACCGTTGCGGTGGTGTCCACAGCCGAGGTGCCGAGCGGCGCGATGATTCGTAACCCGGAGACAGCATTCGTCGATCAGGGTCCTCTCACCGGGCGGATCGATGCCCGCACCCGCGCCGACCGCAACACCTACGTCGACGTTCAGCGGTTGTCGCTCGAGCTGTTCGGCAGTGACCAGTACGCGAACATGATGCTCGTCGGAGTGGCGTACCAGGCGGGCGCCTTACCGCTGTCGGCTGCAGCGATCGAACGAGCGATCGAAATCAACGGTGTCTCGGTCGAGACGAATCTGCAAGCGTTCCGGCGGGGGCGTCAGTCGGTCAGCGATCCGGCCGGACTCGACGACGCCCTCGTGCAGCTGGACCCCGCCACCGAGAATCGGAAGACGCCGAGCGCTACCGCGGTGCGACTGGCGGACTCGACCGGTGTGGAGCGCGACACCGAACTGTGGCACACCATCGCGCGCTTCTCCGAGGATCTCATCGACTACCAGAACGCCGAATACGCGCGTCGCTACGTCGACGTGGTGGCCCGAGCCCATACCGCGGAGCGCGACGCCACTCCGGGCGTGAACGACTTCACCGCGGCCGTCGCAGCGAACCTGTATCGGCTGATGGCATACAAGGACGAGTACGAGGTGGCGCGCCTTGCGCTCGATGCAGTCGAACGCAGCAGGATCACGCGAGACTACGGCCCCAAGGCGAAGATCACCTGGAAGCTGCATCCGCCGATCCTGCGGGCGATGGGCATGAAGAACAAGATTTCTCTCGGACCGTGGTTCTCGGTCGTGTACGTCGCGCTTCGCGCGGCGAGAAAGGTGCGCGGTACACGCCTCGACCTGTTCGGCTACACCCGGATGCGACGGCTGGAACGTGAACTGGTCGACGACTACATTCGCGTGATCGACGAACTCGGCAATGCACTCCGCACCGACAACCACGCAGCGGCCGTGGAGGTCGCTTCTGCACCGGACGTGGTGCGCGGCTACGAACACGTCAAGCTCGCCAACGTCGACGAGTACAACGCCCGGCTCACCTCGTTGCGCAGCGGGTTCTTCGAGGGGGTCGCATCGTGACACCCGTTGCACGCCCGGTTCGGGTGCTGGTGGTCGAGCCCTTCCCGGCAGAAGTCGCGGCCGCACTGTCCGCACGGTTCGACGTGGCCGTACTGTCCGACGGTGCCGCACGCGTCGACGACGCCGACATCGTCGCGTGCTCCTCGCTCGGAACGGTCGACGCGCCTCTGATGGACCGGCTGCCACGTTTGCAGGCCGTGGTGAACCTCGGTGTCGGCATCGACAACATCGACGTCGACCACGCGGCGCAGCGGGGTATCGGGGTGAGCAATACCCCGGGCGTGCTCGACGAATGCGTCGCAGACACCGCGGTCGGACTGCTGATCAACGTTGTGCGCCGATTCCCCGCGGCGGACCGGTACGTTCGGGCCGGGCGGTGGGCAGAAGGCCTGTTCCCGACAACCCGCAACGTCAGCGGAATGCACATCGGCATCGTGGGACTCGGCCGCATCGGTCGTGCCGTCGCCACACGACTGTCGGCGTTCGGGTGTCCGGTCGCCTACCACAATCGTCGTCCCGATCCCGACGTGGCGTACCCGTACGTCGACGATCCGATCGAGCTGGCGTCCCGGTCGGATGCGTTGATCGTCGCCGCGTCCGGCAGCCCCGACAACACCGGGATGATCGACCGCGCAGTGCTGCAGGCCCTCGGCCCGAACGGATACCTGATCAACATAGCCCGAGGACATCTCGTCGACGAGCAAGCTCTCGTCGACCTACTCGGCACCGGCGGGTTGGCAGGTGCCGGCCTCGACGTGTACGTCGACGAACCGAACGTGCCGGAACCGCTGCGCCGGCTCGACAACACCGTGTTGCTGCCGCACGTCGGAAGCGCAACGGAGCGAACCCGCGCCGCGATGGGCGAACTGTTCCTCGACAACCTTCGGCAGTTCCTCACCGACGGCACGTTCGTCACACCGGTCGTCGCGCCCCGCGGCGGTGCGACCGCACAGTTCGAACCGTCGCCGATCGACCGGTGAACGGTGGGCTGCACAGCCCGTCGAATCACATCTTCGTCACTGGATTGGAAAAACATGCCTGACTACAGATCTCGGATCGTCACTCGCGGTGTGGAGCGGACCCTGCACCGTTATCAGTTGCGGGCGACCGGCCTCGACGACCGGGCCATCGATCAGCCGTTCATCGGTGTCGCTCATACGTTGGGCGAGGTCAGCCCGTGCTCACAGTCACTGAAGTCCCAGGTCGACGCCGCCAAGCTAGGTGTCGAGGTCGGTGGAGGCACCGCGCGGGAGTTCTCCACGATCTCGGTGTCCGATGTGCTCACGCAGAATCACGAGGGCATGCGATATTCACTGATGTCGCGGGAAGCCATCGCCGACTCCGTGGAGATCGTGATGCGCGCCCAGCAGTACGACGCGCTGGTCGGCGTGGGGGCGTGTGACAAGACCATCCCCGGCATGCTGATGGCGATGGTGCGGTTGAACGTGCCGAGTCTGTTCCTGCACGGCGGCACGATGCTGCTCGGATTCGTCGACGGTAAGCCGACCAATCCTCTGTCGGTCCTCGAAGGCATCGGAAAGGTACAGGCGGGCCTGATGGCTGCCGACGAGTTGGAGCGCATGGCGCACGACGTCCAGTCGACCGTCGGCTCGTGCCCCGGTCAATTCTCGTCCGGAACAGGTGGTGCCTATGCGGAGACCCTGGGTCTGGCACCGCTGGGAACCACGACCATTCCCGCGGCATACACCGAACGTCAGGCGGTGGCCCGCCGTGCCGGTGAGCAGCTGATGGAAAACCTGCGCCGGGGCGGCCCGCTGCCCCGTGAAGTGGTGACCCGGCGGAGCCTCGAGAACGCGGCAGCGGTGGTGGCTGCGACCGGCGGCACGACGAACGCGGCACTGCACCTGCCGGCGATCGCCCACGAAGCCGGAATCGACTTCCGGATGAAGGATCTCGCGGAGGTCTTCCGACGCACGCCGCACATCGCGGCACTCACGCCCGGTGGCCCGTACGTGCCGCACGACCTGCACCGGATCGGGGGAGTCCCCGTGGTGCTCAAGGCGCTGCTGGACGGGGGGTACCTCCACGGTGACGCACTGACGTTCGACGGCCGGTCGCTTGCCACCGCGCTCGCCGACGTCGCCGAGCCCGACGGTGATGTGGTGCGGAGCACCGACGATCCGATCCGCGCTTCCGGCGGTCTGGTCGTTCTGACCGGAAGTCTGGCCCCGGACGGAGCCGTGATCAAGGTGTCGGCGGCACCGAAACTCTCGTTCGAGGGAACAGCACGTGTCTTCGAATCCGAGCAGGACGCGTACCGAGCCGTCCGGCGGCGCGAGTACACCGAGGGAGATGTCGTCGTCATCCGTAACGAAGGTCCCAAGGGCGGTCCTGGCATGCGGGAGATGCTGAGCGTGACATCCGCGATCGTCGGTCAGGGTATGGCGGAGAAGACGGCGCTGGTGACCGACGGGCGGTTCTCCGGTGGCACCCGTGGGCTGTGTGTGGGCCACGTGTGCCCGGAGGCTGCGGACGGCGGACCGATCGCACTCGTGGAGAACGGTGACCGAATTCGTATCGACGCAGTGGCAGGAACGATCGAGTTGCTGGTCGCCCACAGCGAACTCGAACGCCGGCGCCGCGAGCTGACGCCCCGGCACCGGGAAACACCGTTGGCCGGAGCCTCCGAGAAGTACGCTCGTCTGGTGGGGTCTGCGGACAGGGGAGCAGTCACTCACAGCGGAAACCTGAAGTGGGAGATCGAAACACCCGAAAACGAGTGACCCGTCGCAATCGAGACGCATCACGCGGGTCGCTTCGGCGACTCGGCATCGGCTTCGCATCATCGGCGAGAAAGAAGTTCACTTCGGACATGGTGACGACACGGGTACGCACTGCACTTCGAAACCTTCCCTACTTGTGGAGCATGCTCGACCTCCGCTTTCCCAAGTCCGATCCCGCCGAACGCGTACTCGACCGGTGTCCGACCATCGAAGACCTCAGGGAAGCGGCACGCGTGCGCACCCCTCGTCCGGTGTTCGACTTCGTCGACGGTGCTGCCGGTACCGAGAGCGGTAAGGTGCGGGCGCTGGAAGCATTCGATCGCGTGTACAACCATCCCGGCCCGGTCGGCGCCACAGCCGGTATCGATATCGATCTCTCGGTCGAGGTGTTCGGAAAGCGCCAGGCCGTGCCGCTCGTGCTCGGACCGACCGGGTTCACCAGGCTCGCGCACACGGCGGGGGAATCGGCTGTGGCCAAGGCCGCAGGAGCCGCCGGCATCCCGTACACGCTGTCGACTCCGGCCACGTGTTCCATCGAAGACATCGCTCGAATCGATCCGCGGCCCGATCTGTGGTTCCAGCTCTATGTGTTGCGGGATCGAGTCTTGACGCTCGACCTGGTGCGTCGAGCCGAAACTGAGGGATACCGCGTTCTCGTACTGACCGTCGATACGCCGGTCGCCGGGGACCGACGCCGCGACAGCCGAAACGGATTCTCCATCCCGGCGAAGGTCGGATTCGGGAGCATGGTGCGGATGGCACGGCACCCGGGGTGGCTCACAGGAGCAGCGACGTCGGAACCGCTCGACTTGGCGTCGTTCCCGCTGGCAGGGAAGGGCGACATGTGGTCGCGGC
Source organism: Rhodococcus ruber NBRC 15591 (assembly GCF_001894945.1). GTDB lineage: Bacteria > Actinomycetota > Actinomycetes > Mycobacteriales > Mycobacteriaceae > Rhodococcus > Rhodococcus ruber. The sequence goes on along the minus strand of NZ_BCXE01000002.1, from coordinate 53,960 downwards.
TCCAGGCTGTCACGGACTCGAACTTCGGTTTCGACGAAATCTCGTGGGTACGTGCAGCATGGGACGGACCGCTTGTCGTCAAGGGAATACTCGACCCGCAGTTGGCCCGTCGGGCCGTCGACCTCGGTGCCGACGGCGTCGTCGTTTCGAACCACGGCGGCCGCCAACTCGATCGGACCGTCGCCCCGCTGGACGCGCTCGAGCCGATCGTGGACGCCGTAGGCGCCGACGCATCGGTTTTTCTCGACGGCGGCGTACGCGAGGGCGCGGACATCGCCGCAGCCGTTGCTCTCGGCGCGACCGCAGTTTTCGTCGGCCGCCCCTACCTCTACGGCCTCATGGCGGCCGGGGAGCGCGGGGTCGGGCACGCGATCGAGATCTTCCGTCACGGCCTCGACCACCACCTTCGGCTTCTCGGCGTCGACGCGGTGGCGAAGTTGGATCGACGTCACGTCACCCTGGCGCCGAGCCCCCTCGGGGATTCGATGTCGACCCGCTTCGATCCGGCCGCACCGGGGACTGTGCCGGTGATCGGATAGTTTTCGATGCGCGACGGGGGCATTTCGAAGGCACCGGTGCGTCGAACCCATCCGGAGCGGACCTCCCTGGGAAGGTGACACAGTGGCGTCTTCGGTCCGGTATGTCCTTCTCGTCGTCGGCGGCTTCACCGCGGGGCTGGTGCTGGCCGCCCCGAGCGTCGACACCTATCCCTTGGCCGACGGGTTTCTGCCCGGCCCGGTGTTCACCTCCGACGTCGCCGCCGCCGCAGCCGGGGGGCTCGCGGCGCTGGCGGTGGCGGCATCGATTCGTCGGCGCGCGCTTGCGCCCGCCCTGGTCGGGGCGATGGTCGTGGCCGTCGTCGCGCTGCCGGGAGGGTGGCGGTTCGACATGTACGCCGCGACGATCGGCGCGGGCCTGCTGCTCGGCGCGCTCGTCGTGCTGGGCACCGAGAAGCTGCATACCGCGCTGGCCGGAGCGGTGGTCGCCGGGCTGCTGACGGCCGAGCCGCTCGCGCAGTTCCGGGAGCTGGACTCGGCGCCTCAGCGGTACGCGTCCTATCTCGCAGCGAGCGTTCAGCCGGTCAATGCCGTGTGGCTGCCGCTGGCGATCGTCACCGCCGTCGCGGCGGGGGTGGTGGCGCTGACCGCCGCAAACGACACGGCGCCGGTCGCCCGGGCGCGCGGGCGGGAGGTGGCCGTCGGTATCGGTGTGCCGATCCTCGGGGTGGGGCTGTACTGGTCGTTCCACCACGCGCTGTTCTCTCTGGACGATGCCGGGGAAGGGCGATGGTTGCTGGGCCTGGTGGCGGTGCCGGTGCTCATCGCCGCGGCGCTGTGGCTGCGGGGACGGACGGGGGCGGTGCTCCTGGCGGCGACGGCGGTGGTCGTCGCCGTGGGCGGTACCGTCTCGTGGTCGCCGGCGGCGTGGCCGGCGCTGCTGATCGCGCCGGCTCTTGTGGCCGTCGGTGTGTGGCTGGGTCGCCGCAGGCCGATCCCGCTGATCGGTGTCGGTCTGCTCGCGCTCGCCGCGGCTGCCGGGATCTTCGATCGTCCCCCGTGGGACAACGCGAATTTTGTGGCGACGATCCTTGTGGTGCCGTTCGCCGCCGCGTACTCGATCGTCGCGTCACTGCCGTCGACGGCGCCCGTGACCGCCACCTCGCTGACCCTGCTGGCGGTGCTGGCGCTGCCGCTGCTCGCGCAGTTCGGGTGGACGGCCTACACCCCGCTCACCGACGACCCGGCCGGGTGGAGCCCCGAGTGCGTGGACGTGGACGTCGGTGGGTGCGACGACCGCCGCCGTCCTGGCCTGCGGTGCGGCGATGGCATGGCTTCGATACCGCAGCGCGAGCGAGGACGTCGGAACCTGACCGGGAGCCGCGGAAACGGACACTGCGAGAATCCGAGCATGCCTGACTCCACGCGCGGATACTTCACCGAATCCGACGGCACGTACCTTCCCACGAAGTACGCCGTCAGCCCCTGGTCGTCGACCATGCTGGCCGGGCCGTGCGTGACCGGCCTGCTCGCCCGGGAGCTCGACAAGGACCACGGTCCCGACGGGTTCGTCCCCGCCCGGCTCACCGTCGACCTGTTCCGGCCGGTGCAGAACGCGCCCGTGCGGTTCGAGACGACCCGCGTGCGCGACGGCAACCGCATCCGCGTCGCCGACGCCTACCTCATCCAGGGCGACGACGTCACCGCCCGCGGAACCGTCGTCTACCTGCGCCCGTCCGAGCAGCCGCCGGGCACGGTGTGGACCCGGGACGAGCACCCGACGCCGCCCGCCGAGGCGTTCGACGGCCCGGAGACCGGATTCGCGCGCACCTGGTTCGGCAGCGACGCGCACCCCGAGGGCTGGTCGCAGGTGCGGGCCGAGCACCAGAACGCGAGCCGGAAACGCATGTGGTCCCGGCAGATTCCGGTGCTCGTGGGGGAGGAGATGTCGCCGTTCGTGCGGACCGCGGTCGTCGGCGAGGGCACCAGTTTCATGGCCAACTGGAGCGACGAGGGCGTCGGCTTCATCAACGGCGATCTCACCCTGACCCTCTCGCGGCTGCCCGTCGGCACCGAGGTCGGCGTCGAAGCCGACCACCACCTCAGCGCCGACGGCGTCGCGGTGGGCACCTCGGTGCTGTTCGACCGGCTCGGCCCGTTCGGGACGGGCGCCGTCACGTGCCTGGCGAACGCTCGTCGTCAGGTGAACTTCGGTTGAGCGGCACTGTGCCGAGCGTGCAGTTCTCGTGGTGGTTGCCCGGCGAGTCGTCACGAGAACTGCACATTCGAGCGAACCCGTGACTCCCCGGGGGGCATGGGCCGCATCCGGCCCACATCGCTTCAAGCGATAACAACACCTGTTATCGTGATGTCGTGGCTGTCGGCTTCGGTGACTTCGTTCGCATCCGGCGGGGGATTCTGGGTCTCTCGCAGCGGGAGCTCGCCGAGCGCTCCGGCATCAAGCAACCCCTGATCGCCGCGATCGAGACAGGACGACGGCAGCCGTCCGAGCCGGCTCGTTCGGCGCTGACGGCAGCCCTGCCCGTTCGTCCCTCCGAGGCTCTGGCAGCCCGACGTGGAGAAGTGTGCGAGCTCTTCGCCGAGGCAGGGCTGCCGAACCCGAGGGTGTTCGGATCTGTGGCGCGCGGCGACGACGACTTCGCCTCGGATATCGACCTCATCGTGGATTTCAGCGATCGCCACGACATCGTCGATCTGCTCGAGTTGCAGCAAGCTTTGGAAGACCTGCTCACCGTGCGGGTCGAGATCGTCGACGGGCGAGCCGGGGGGCGCGTGGGGGACCGCGCCCGAAAGGAAGCCGTGGCGCTGTGACGTCGGAGAACTTGTGACGCCGGAGAAATATGCGGATGAGCGCGTTCGCCGTCGTTTGCAGGACCTCGCCGATTTCGCGGCAGACGCGTCCTACACGGTGGGACTCGGCTTGGAGGCCTACCTGGAGGACAGTCCCCACGGGCGCGTGCTGCGGAACAACGGTCGGCACATCCTGATCCAGGTGGCCACGGTCGTCGAGAAGTTGCCGGAGACGTTCAAGTCCGAGTTCCCCGGCGTCGACTGGGTTGCGATCGGACGGATGCGAAACCTGATCGCACACCACTACGACAAGGTGAACGACCGTCTCGTGTACTCGGCCCTGGCGACGCGGATTCCCGAGCTGAGCGCCACGCTGGGACTGCGCCACTGAGCTCGGCCCTCTGCCGCTCGCCTCGCAGTCTGGACGGCGCCGTACATCGACAACCGTCGCTTTCGTTGTCGATGTACGGCGCAGGTGTGGAGGGACGGGCGTAACGTCCTGAGGTGCGACAGGACGCCGAAGCGTGCGGCTGTCGTCGTCGCTACGGCGCCCCGAACCCGTAGGTGAAGCTGCCCGTCGTCCAGTTCATCGTCGCGTGGTACTTGTACCCGCTCATCGTGCCGTCGCCGTTGTCCTCGGTCGCGACGAAGCACTCGAACACCGTCGTCGTCTCGGTGAGGTTGTCGGTGGACCCGCCGTTGACGGGTGAGCAGGTCACCTCGATCACCGGCCCGTCGAACATTCCGTTGTCGATGTGCTTGTTCGCCATCTGCTCCACACTCGACTCGATCTCAGAGACGGATCGCGCGCGGGAGGCGCGCTCGGCGTTGTCGCGTTGCTGCTGCGCCGCCTTCTCGGCGGCCAGGCGTTCCGCTTCGCGCTGTGCAGCTTCCTCTGCCGCCGCGACCTGCGCCGCAACCTGGGCGTCGTGATTCAGCTTCCAGGTGAGCGCCCCACCACCCACGGCGAGCAGCAGGACTGCCAGCATGATCAGGAGCGGCTTCTTCCTGATTCGGCGCTTCTTGCCGTCGACGGCGCCGGAGCCGGGGAAGTCCAGCCACCGGGTGCCGTCCCAGTAACGCTGGCCCCCGTTCGGATCGGGGTACCAGCCGGCGGGTGCGGGCGTCTTGTCGTCCGACATCGTCTTGCCCTTCGTCTGAGAATCGACCCCAGGAGCGGGCGCCGTTCTGAGGTGGTGAGCGAGGCATTCGCTCGGGATGGGAGGGGGTCGGACGAGCGATACATTCGCTCGCTCCCCGAGGCGGGGAAGTGCCGGTGCGCCCGACCCCTCGCGGGCGCACCGGCCCCGGGGACGTCACCGCAGGGAGACGGTGACTCCGCCGGAGAACATGGAGTCGTGCAGTTCGATCGAGGCGGGAACCGCATCGACCGGCATGTCGAACACGACCGGCATCGTGACGGTGTTGCCGGGGTTGATCTCGTCCCAGAACGCGACGTCGGTCTCCAGGTTCAGCGCGGCGGACGTGTCCGGGCTGAACGTGCGGCCCTGGGAGTCGATCAACTTCTGATCGCTCGGGCTCAGACCCTTCGGCTGATCGGAGATGTTGGAGACCGTCATCGTCACGATGACGAACTGGCCCTGGGCTTCCTCGGCCAGGAACTGGTTGTCGCCCAACGTGGTCAGCCCGGTCTGCACCTCGGTGACGACGAACTCGAACTTGCCGTCGCGCACCGGGGTGTCGAGCCCTGCGGCCGGCTGCTCGGCCTGGGTGGGGCGGGACGGTGCCGACTCCCGATCTTCTCGGGTCTGCCCGGCCGACGGCGCGGTCGCCGTGGAGGAGTCCTCTTCGTCACCGCCGGACACACCGGCAATCACGAACAGCGCGACGACGGCTCCGACGACCCACGGCCACTTCTTGCGCTTCTTCTGCGGCGGCTGCGGCTGGACGGCCGAGTTCTGCCAGCCCGGGTACTGCGGGGCCGGGAAGCCCTGCGGCGGCTGGATACGCGGATCGTTCTGGTTCACGACAAACCTGCTTTCGAATGGAAGATGGGTGATCAGTCGCCGAGGCTGAGGGAGATGCCGTCCTCGGCTTCGGACTCGGTGAACGAAATGCCTCCGCGGTGGGAGATCTCCACCTCGTAGAAGGCGGCCCCGCGCGGGACGTCCGCGACGGCGAACGTGAAGATGCAGCTGTCGCCCATGTCGATGCTGCCGTCGAGCCGGCCTTTGGCGAGGAGGGTGCCGGACTGGTCCGAGACAGTCACCGCCGCCGCGGGGGACATGTCGGAGTAGCCACCCTCGCCCTCGCAGTCGAACTGCGTCGCGGAACTGGGGGTGAATCCGTCCTGCAGCGTCATCGTGCCGCCCACCGTGAACGAGTCCGGGCCGGCGATGTTCCGCACCACGAGCACGACCCCCGTCACCAGCGCACCGACGGCGAGGGCGGCGGCGACGCCGACGGTGAAACCCCGACGGAAGGCGCGCCGGGACGAATCGACCTCGGCCGCAGGGGCGGGATGAAGGCTCGGGTACGTCACAAGATCTCCTCGATCGAGCGGTGCGGGACGCTCCCAGCTTCGACCCGAGTAGCTCAATCGCAGTACCTTGAACGCGATAACGCGGGTTATCAATCGACTGATAGCGCCCCGTGCAATCGACGACAAGTCTCGACAGATCACCGCCCGCCTGCTCGCTCGACGCGAGCCGACCTCTTAAGTTGGTGCCATGGCAGACATCCTGGATTTCACGGGCCACAGCCTGAACGAGTCGGTGTGGGAGCAGCTCGCGCTCGACACCCTCGGCGAACTGGGCTGGCGTCCCGTGTCCGGAGTGGACATCGCCCCTGGCAGCGGGGAACGCTCGTCGTGGGACGACTTGGTGATCGAGCCGCGCCTGCGCACGGCGCTCGCCCGGCTGAACCCCGACCTGCCGCCCCAGGTGATCGAGCAGGCCGTGGACGTGGTCACCACCGCCGGATCCACCGACGCGATCTCGGAGAATCGCGCCGTGCACGCATACCTCACCGAAGGCTTGCGCAAGATCAACTATGTCGACGACAGCGGCGTGGAGGTCACACCCACGATCCGCCTGATTTCCGTGGACCCGGACGACAACGACTGGCTCGCCGCGCGTCAGGTGACCGTAATCCGCGGCGACCATGAGCGCCGCTTCGACGTGGTTCTGTACCTCAACGGGATGCCCGTCGCGGTGATCGAACTGAAGAACGCCGGCAGCGAGCATGCCGGGCTCAACGGTGCCCACGCCCAGCTGCACACCTACCTACGAGAGTTCCCGCTCGCGTTCCGCTTTGTCGTCGTCGCGCTCGTCTCCGACGGCATCACCGCCAAGTACGGGACGCCCTTCACCCCGTACGAACACTTCTCCCCCTGGAACGTCGATGACGACGGCCGCCCGATCGAACCCACCGGCGACCACACAGCCCTAGACGTCGCCCTGTACGGGCTGTTCAACCTCGAACGGTTCCTGCAGCTCGTACGCGACTTCACGGCGTTCGATCAGAGCGAGGGCGGGCTGATCAAGCGCATCGCCAAGCCGCACCAGTACTTCGCCGTCACCAAAGCCGTCGCGTCGACCGTGCACGCCGTCGACTCCGAGGGCAAGGCCGGCGTCGTCTGGCATACCCAGGGCTCCGGTAAGTCGATGGAAATGGAGCTGTACGCGAACCAGGTGATCCGCCACCCCCGGCTCGCCAACCCGACCGTCGTCGTCATCACCGACCGCAACGAACTCGACGGCCAACTCTACGAGACGTTTCTGCGCTCCCAGCTGCTCCCCGAAAAGCCGCGGCAGATTCGGCGCCGTGACGAACTCCGACAGGAACTGTCCGGCCGGACAACCGGCGGGATCTACTTCACGACCCTGCAGAAATTCGGGCGCAGCCGTGACGAACGCGAATCCGGCCACAGCCACCCCCTCCTCTCGGCCCGGCGCAACGTCATCGTCATCGTCGACGAGGCGCACCGCAGCCACTACGACAACCTCGACGGCTACGCGCGCCACCTGCGCGACGCGCTGCCGCACGCGACCCTCATCGCCTTCACCGGCACGCCCGTCTCGTTCGAGGACCGGGACACCCGGGCGGTGTTCGGCGACTACATCGACGTCTACGACCTCACCCGTGCGGTCGAGGACGGCGCCACCGTCCCGGTCCACTTCGAAAGCCGGCTGGTCAAGGTCGCGTTCGCCGGCGACGTGACCGAGGAGCAGATCGACGCGTCCGCCGACGAACTCACCGTCGGACTCGACGACACCGACCGCGACCGCATCGAGAAGTCCGTCGCGGTCGTCAACGCCGTCTACGGCGCGCCGGCCCGGCTGCACAAGCTCGCCGCCGACCTCGTCGAGCACTGGGAGAGTCGCCGCGAGCAGATGGCCAAATTCGTCGGGTCCGACGACAACCCCACCGCGCCCGGCAAGGCCCTGATCGTGTGCGCGACCCGCGAGATCTGCGCCAATCTCTACGACGAGATCGTCGCGCTGCGCCCGGATTGGCATTCGGACGAGATCTCCAGTGGGCGAATCAAAGTCGTCTACTCGGGAACCGCGGCCGATCAGCCGCCGATCGACAGGCATGTGCGCCGCGACTCGGCTAACGCCGCGATCAAGAAGCGGCTCAAGGACATCGACGACGAGCTCGAAATCGTCATCGTCAAGGACATGCTGCTCACCGGCTTCGATGCGCCGCCGCTGCACACCCTCTACCTCGACCGGCCGTTGAAGGGTGCGCTGCTCATGCAGGCCCTCGCCCGGGTCAACCGCACCTTCCGCGGCAAGCGCGACGGGCTGCTCGTGGCTTACGCGCCCGTCGCCGACAACCTCGCCGAGGCGCTGGCCGAGTACACGGCGACGGATCAGGAGACCAAACCGCTGGGCCGGCCGATCGAGGAGTCCGTCGACGCCGTCAAGAATCTGCTCACGGTGCTCGCGAACATGCTGCACGGTTTCGACTGGCGGTCGCGCCTCCGGTCCGCCACCGGACCGCGTGGCTATATCGAAGCTGTGCTCGCCACCGTGAACTACCTGCGCGACCCGAAGCTTCCGGAGAACCGGGTGCCGGAAGGGGACGAGACTCTTGCGGCCCGCTTCCGGAAATTCTCCTCCCAACTGTCCCGTTCCTGGGCGATCTGCGGCACCCATCCCGATCTGGGAGGGCTGGCCGCCGACGCGAAGTTCTTCGAGGAAGTCCGCGTCTACATGGCGAAGTTCGACGCCGAGGATCGGCAGGCGCGGGGGCTCGCTGTTCCGGAGGACGTGCGGCGCGCCTTGCGTCAGCTCATGGCCGCCTCGGTCGAATCGGGCGAGGTACTCGACATCTACGACGCCGCCGGCATTCCGCGGCCCTCGCTCACCGAACTCAATGCGGAGTTCCTGGCACGGGCCGAACACGCGAAGAACCCGAACCTCGCGATCGAGGCGCTTCGCAAGCTCATCAACGAGGAGGCGCGAAAGGTCGCACGGCACAATCTGGTACGTCAGCGAGCGTTCTCACAACGCCTGCAGGAGCTGATGAACAAGTACACCAATTCGCAGCTCACCTCGGCGGAGGTGATCGCCGCGCTGGTCGAGGTCGCGCAGGAGGTGCAGGCCGAGAGCGACCGCGGCCGCCGCTTCGATCCGCCGCTGGACTGGCACGAACTCGCCTTCTACGACGCCGTGGCCCAGAACGAATCCGCCGTCACCGAGCAGGGCGACGATGTGCTCGCCCAGATCGCCCGGGAACTCGTCGCCGTCATGCGTCGCGACGTCAGGACCGACTGGCGCGTGCGGGCAGACGTCAAGGCCAAGTTGCGCTCGCAGATCAAGCGGCTGCTCACGCGGTACAAATACCCGCCGGATCGGCAGGCAGGCGCGATCAAGCTGGTACTCGAACAGATGGAGGCGATCGCTCCGACGATGGCGGCGTGAGGGTGCGTTCTGCGCGCGCGTGCTGGAGGGTGGCACTCACCGGCGGTCGCGACGTCGTCGCTTCGGCGCCCGTCGGCGTTCGAGGGACTCGGCGAACCCCAGGGCCGCACCGGCGGCCACGGCGACGATCGCCGCACCGGCCAGCACCTGCGTCGACGCCGCGAACGCGGTGACCGCAACGACGAACACCACCCAGGTCGCGGCGGCCGCCATCGCCTTCGGGTCGGCCCACCACGACCGGCGAGTCGAGCGCAGGTGCAGGCGCTGCCACAGCACCCGCTCGGCGGCGGCGCACAACTCCTCCACCGCCGCCCGCACCGCGGTGACCTCCCCGGCGCCGGACGACACGAGCAGGGTGCGTGCCCACTTCGGGTCGTCGTGCGCCGGCCGAGCCTCGGCGGACAGCACGGCGAGTTCGACGAGTCGCACCCGTGCCCGCGCGACATCGCCGAGGGCGGTGCGGATCTCGTCGGGGTCGAGCGTCTCGTGCCGCCGGAGCGCGGTCAGCAGGCGACGGTGATCGGCATGCAGCTGTGCGCGCAGGCCCGTCCAGCCGAGCAGGTGGTACAGCGTCTCCCGGCTGTCCGCGCCGACATATCCGCCCCCGAGGTCGAGCAGCAACGCCCGGCCGTCCTTGCGCACGGCCACGTCCGTCGCGGCCGGCCGGTGCCAGGCCTGCAACCGTCCGCACGAGCGCGCCGCTGCCTCGGCCAGTACGCCGGCGGGTGGGCCGTCGACCAGACGGCGCGCCGCCTCGCGTGCGTCGCCGGCGACCTCGACCACCAGTCCCTCGATCGACGGTTCGTCGGTAAGGGGAGGCGCGGTGCGGACGGCGACCTGCGCGAGGGGGCGGTACACCTCCGTGTCGGGCAGCCGGGTGTCCAGTCGCGGGAACAGGTCGACCAGGCTGGCGTCGGCGGTGATCCCGAACGGGGCGAGGAAGGTGTCGAGGGTCCGCCGGAAGCCCGTCTCGGCGCCGTCGAACAGGGGGTCGCTGTGCCAGGTGAGCACGGCACCCGGTGGATCGGCGGACAGGATCTCGCAGACCAGTACCGGTCCGGCCCCCGGCACCTCCCACAGTGACGCACATGCCCCCGCCGGTCCGTCGTACGGGCGTGGGTGCGCGGCGGGGGTCGGCGCCCCGAAGGTCAGCCGAGTGCCGGGTTCGGCGCGGTGCCGGAAGGCCAGCAGGGCAGCGGGGCGTTCGAGGTAGCCGGTGCGGCCGGCGATCCGGGCCGGCAGGAACGGCTCGGCGTAGGGCACGGCGGGTACCGGGGGTGGTACGGGCCGTTCGCCGATGTCCAGGGGTAGGAACATCACCTTCAGCACGGCGGCCCGCACGGGTGTGCTGCCCGACTCGAGCCGGGCGCCGGGCGCGCTCACAGGGATGCGCATCATGGTTCGGTCATCGCTTTCGACACCGGCCACACCGGGCCGAGACGACGCTCCGTCCCGGGTGCATCGGCCGGGACGGAGCGAGGGGAGAGGTTTTCAGTGCGGTGTGCGCGCGTCGGTGGTGTCCTGCAGGGCGACCACGTGCGCCAGGGCGTCGTGGAGCCCGCGGCGGTAGCCCCGGGTGTGGGTGGACGATCCGACGGTCGCCAGTTCGTTTTCCAGATTGCTGCGAATATTCTGCAGCGCATGCCTGGTGATTTTCATGCGGCTCGTGCCTTCTTCTCTGCGCTGTCCTTTCTCGCCATCGAAAAAGCGGAGTATCGGGCCAGTTCGTCGAGTACGTACAGCCGGGCGGTTTCCAGCCCTTGGCGGTATCCCGGAAAGTCGATTTCGAGATTCCGGTCTCGCGTCATCATTTCGCCGATGTTCCGGTAGAGGGTCTCCAGAGTCGTTGTCGTGGAGTGCATTCGAGTGTGTGTCCCGGCTTTGATCGAGTGGTCAGCTCTTGCGCTTGCGGATGAGCTGACCCGCATCCTGAGCCTTGGCTCGTTTTTCCGCGCGGCGCTCCTTCAAAGCGCGGGCGGACTGTTTGGAACTTTTGACGGCGGACTTGGCAGCCATTGTCAATCCTTTCCGAATCGGCAATCGCGAACTCGGCTCGACCATACCCAAAAGAAAAAATAAGTCCACTTCGGAGGGGTTGCGTTCCCACATCCGCGTGCCGCCCGGTCGTCCGCGTCGACAATCGTCGCCGCGGATGACCGGCCGGCGCGCGGCTGTTGCCGGTGGACAGGCGACTGCACCGGCAAGGTCGGCGTGATCGGATTCTGCACGGGCGGAGGGTTTGCGGTGCTCGCCGCGGCACCGAACTACGGGATGCTGCCGAGGAACGCGACCGAGGTACTGCGGGGCGCGGCCGGGAAGCTCGAGCGGGTGCTGTCCGAGCGGGTACCCGCTCTCCGGCCGGTCATCCGCTCTGACGATCGTCGCCGCGGATGACTGGGCGGCGAGCGGCTCCCATCGGTGACCTGACTCGAGCGCCGGACGGGTGACGGCCGCGCCGCACGAGCCCGGTCAACGGACCCGACAGCAGCAACAACAGCAGGGGGTAGTACGACAGCGGCGGGACGGTCACGCTCAGGACCAGTGCCACCACCATGAGCGCCGTCAGCACGACAGTCCCCGCCAGATCCGGTGGCTCGGCGCCCGCCGTGACGGCCGGGTGCCGGCCGGCGGCCCACGCCGACAACATCAGCGCCGCCCCGCTGGCCGCCATGGTGCCGATGTACAGCGCACGGGTCGCGGTCTCGTCGGAGTTCGTCGCCACCAGCGCGGAGGGGAAGGGCAGGAAGACGATGGTGAGTGCCCACAGGAACAGCGCCCGATCGACCCAGGGATCGTCGGCGACGATGTCGCGGACCAGCCGGTGCTGCCCCCACCAGAACCGGAAGATGACGACGAAGCTCAGGGCGAACGCCCCGATCGCTCCGGTGGCGTCGTGCAGCAATTCGATCGTCGTCCCCTCGTGATCGGAGGCTCGATCGACGAGCGGCAGCACCAGCAGGGTGATCGCGATGGCCACGATCGCGTCGAGGAACGTCAGATACCGTTCGAAGCTCCGGTCCCGCTCTCTCGGTTCCGCCATGGCTTCACAGCATGGCATCGCGCGTCCCGGCGCGGAGCCGAACGGCGGTCACGGCCGCGGGTCCGTGCGGGTCCACCGGGGCCGATCGTGGCGCGTGGCCGCGGTGCAGCGGCGGCACGGTACGACACCGTGTTCGCCGGTGTCCGCCAGGTACAGCGCCTCGCTCCACGGCACGTGCGGGAAGCGGGCGAGGCGGGTGCGGGAGAGCGGGAGTCCGCACAGGGTCTGATTGGTGCCGGGCGTCCAGGCGTGCGTATCGCCGCGCGGGTATCGGATTCCGTCGTCGTCGTCGATCCACTGGCTCGACGACGCGACCGCGGGTTCGGTTCGCCTGGCCATGAGTCCGGGTTCCCCGGCCGGGGCGGGGCCACGCCCCCCGACGAAAGATGAAGGACCGGCACGCTCGGTCGCCTCACGGCGAAAGGCGCAATGCAGCTCCAGCCGGACGGAACTCTGCAAAGGCAGAAATATTGAGCCCGGGGGACACGGAGCGTGCCGATCCGAACTCTTCAACACCGACCCGTTCCCGGGTATTCCGGCCACGGCCCGGTGAACTGCGTCACGGATCGATCTCACGTTTCCGCCCGTGGAGGCGTCTACCCCGTATACACCGGATGGAAGGATCGAACCCGTGAACGCGACGCGAACCCACACGGTCGTCGACTCACCGATCGGACCGCTGACTCTGGTGCGGACCGACGGGGCCCTCAGCGGCCTGTACCTCGCCGAACATCGGCACCGACCCGGCCCGCACACCTTCGGGGATCTCGCGGCGACCGGTTTCGAGGAGATCACCGAGCAGCTCGACGAATACTTCGCGGGCCGGCGCACCGAGTTCACCGTGCCGCTCGGGCTGCACGGAACCCCGTTCCAGCGCCGGGTGTGGCAGGCGCTGCAGGCCGTCCCGTACGGCACGGTGTGCACGTACACCGAGCTCGCCGCCGCGGTCGGCCAACCCACCGCCGTGCGCGCGGTGGCCGCCGCCAACGGCCGCAACCCGGTGAGCATCGTGGTGCCGTGCCACCGCGTGATCGGCCGCGACGGCACCCTCACCGGGTACGCCGGCGGTCTCGACCGCAAGCGTTACCTGCTCGACCGGGAGGCGCAGGTGACCCGTGCCGTCCCGTGACCCGCTGCCCCCGTTCGAGCGGGTCGTCGCCGAGCACGGCGGCACCGTCCTGCGGGTGTGCCGCGCGCTGCTCGGTCCCGTCGACGCCGACGACGCCTGGTCCGAGACGTTCCTCGCCGCGCTGCGCGCCTACCCGGCGCTGCGTCCGGGCAGCAACGTCGAGGCGTGGCTCGTGACGATCGCCCATCGCAAGGCCGTCGACGTCCACCGGTCCCGGGCTCGCACGCCGGTACCCGTCGCCGTCCTCCCGGAGCGCCCGGCCGACGCGGGCATCCCCGCACCCGACGACGACCTGTGGTCCGCGGTCGCCGCGCTGCCGTTCACCCAACGCGCCGCCATCGTCTACCACCACGTGGTCGGCCTGCCCTACGCCGAGATCGCCACGATTCTCGGCAACTCCACCGACGCCGCGCGCCGCGCCGCCGCCGACGGCCGGGCCGCGCTGCGCCGCCGCTATCCGACGGAGGAACCGTCATGACGCTCGAACCGTCCCCTGTCGCCACCGCCGATCTGACCCGCCTGCACGCCCGGCTGACCGTCGCTGCCGGCGCCGCCGACCTGCTCGACGTCGCCTACCGCATCGTGGACACCCCGGTCGGGCCGCTGCTGCTCGCCGCCACCCCCGCCGGACTCGTGCGGGTCGCGTACGCCGTCGAGAACCACGACGCGGTCCTCGATCGGCTCGCCGCCGACATCAGCCCCCGCATCCTTGCCGCACCCGCCCGGCTCGACACCGCCGCTCGCCAGCTCGACGAGTACTTCCGCGGCACGCGCACCACCTTCGACCTGCCGCTCGACCTGAGCCTGGCGCGGGGTTTCCGGCGCGAGGTGATCACGCACCTGCCCGGCTACGGCCGGACCGCGAGCTACGCCGAGGTGGCGGCCGTAGCGGGCAGCCCCCGCGCCGTCCGGGCGGTGGGCACGGCGTGCGCGAGGAATCCGCTGCCCGTCGTCCTGCCGTGCCATCGCGTGGTGCGCGGCGACGGCGACCTCGGCCGGTACGTGGGCGGGGTGGAAGCCAAGCGTGCCCTGCTCCGGCTCGAGACCGCGGCGTGAGCGTCGTCCTGCGGCCGACCGTGACGCCGCCGCTGGCCGCGGCGCCGATGCTCGCCGCGCTGCGCAGCCACACCGTCGCCGGTCTCGAACGGCACGACGCGGACACGGGCACGCACGTCCGGTCGGTGCGGGGGCGGTACGGTCCCACGGTGGTCGCGATCCGTCCCGGCTCCGAGCACGTGTCCGTCCGGATCGACGCGGATCGTCGCGACCTACCCGAGGTGGAGCAGACGGTCCGGCGGTGGCTGGACCTCGATGCCGACCCGGCCGTGATCGACGCGGCGCTCGGCGCCGATCCGTACCTCGCGCCGATGGTGGCGGCCCGGCCGGGACTGCGCGTGCTCGGGACGACGGACTGGTTCGACACCGCCGTCCAGACGGTGCTGGGACAGCAGGTCAGCGTCGCGGCGGCCGCCACGTTCGCCGGCCGCCTCGTCGCCCGCTACGGCGATCCGGGACGCGACGGCCTGCTCTGCTTCCCGTTGCCGACCGGGCTCGTCGGTGCGGACCCGCACGAACTGCAGGCGGCCGTGGGGCTGACCGGCGCCCGGGTGCGTACCGTGCTCGCGCTCGCCCGCGCCGCGGCCGACGGTCTCGATCCGTCCGACCCCGTGCGGTTCCGCCGGGACCTTCTCGGACTGCCGGGAATCGGGCCGTGGACCGTGGACTACCTCGCCGTGCGCGTGCTCGGGGACCGCGACGCGTGTCCCGTCGGAGATCTGGTGCTGCGCAGGGCCCTCGGCGTGGATACCGCCCGCGAGGTGACGGTCCGGACGCGGCGGTGGAGTCCGTGGCGGGCCTACGCCTCATTCCACCTGTGGACGCACGCCGCCTACGACTCGTCCGCGCCGTAGCAGTCGCGCACCGAGACCTGCATGGGGAAACGCACTTCGGTGGCTCCGAACAGCAACCGGGTGGCCGACTCCACCGCGGCGGACAGGTGTGCCGTCGCGGTCTCCGGCGTGCGGGTGTGCACCACGATCTCGTCGTGCTGGAAGAAGACGAGCTCACCGGCGTCGCCGGCGGCCAGGCGCAGACGCAGGTCGGCCAGCACGCACAGCGCCCACTCGGCGGCCGTCGCCTGGACGACGAAGTTGCGGGTGAACCGTCCCCGGGCCCGCGCGTCGCCGTGCACGAAGAAGCCGGCGTCGGGCGGCGGGCACGCGCGGCCCAGCCACGAATGCACCACCTCGCCGCGTTCCCCGGCCCGCGCGGCGTGCTCGACGAACTCCACCGCCTCGGGAAAACTACGCCTCAGCATCGTGAGCAACGCCCGCGACTCACCGGACGTCGCACCGTAGAGCACGCCGAGCACGGCCACCTTCGCCTTCGCGCGGTCGCCGCCGAACGTCGCCGCCGCCACCGGCGCGTACAGGTCCTCGGCCCCCGCCGCCGTCGTCATCCGCGGGTCGCCGGACATCGCGGCGAGGATGCGCGGTTCGAGCTGGCCGGCATCGGCGATCACGAAAACGTGGCCGGGCTCGGCGATCACGCTCGACCGCAACGCCTTCGGAATCTGCAGGGCCCCACCGCCGCGGCTCGCCCAGCGCCCGGACACCACGGCACCGGGCACATAGACCGGGCGGAACCGGCCGTCGCGCACCCAGGTGTCGAGCCAGTGCCAGCCGTTGGTGCTGTGCAGCTTCGACAGATCGCGGTGCTGCAGGAGCAGCGGCACCGCCGGATGGTCGAGTTCGCGCAGTACCCATTTGCGGGTGGACGGCACCTCGATGCCTTCCCGCCGGAACGCGTCGAGCACCTCGGTGTGCGAGGCCGGGTTGAGCGCACGACCGAAAACCGCACCGATCCGGGCGTTCAGTTCGGTTATCCGAGGCGGCAATCCGTCGTCGGTGGGGCGCGGGCCGAGGGTGCGCTCGAGCACCCGCCGGTGGGCGTCGGCGGAGAAGGGCAGCCCGTCGAAGCTCATCTCGGCGGCGGCCAGCGTGCCCGCCGATTCGGCGGCGACGAGCAGTTCGAGCCGGGCGCGGCCACCGAGTTCGGCCCGCTGCCGGGCGAACTCGGCGAGCACCGAGTCGAGGTCGGCGGTGGGAGCGACGTCGAACAGTCCCGGTCGCTGGTCGATCGGCTGTTCCGGTGGCGCGGGAATCCCGGCGCGTACGTTGAGGATTGCGCGGGTGGAGGCGAGGTCGTGGCATCGGCGCACGCGGGCCCCGCCGCGCAGCAGTGCGGGGTAGACGGAGGCGGTGCCGGTCCAGATCCAGCGCGGCGGGTTCGTCGCCTCGCACGTCCGCACGAATGTCGTCAGGTCGTCGTGGTGCTCGGCAGCGGCGAGCGGTCGTCCGTCGGGGTCGACCGGAACGGTCCACCCGCCGGGCGACTGCCCGCCGGCGGTGTCGGGAACCAGCACGGTGCGCACCGGTCCAGTCTGCACCTCGGTGCCGACACCGCCGGCGGACGGTCCCGTCCACGTCCGGCTCCGCACCCGCACGGCGGAGCCGGACGTCGCTCTCGGGGAAGTCCGTGATCGGGAAGGCGGCTCCGGACGGGGAGGCGAGCCCGGCCCGGGGAACCATGCGCTGTTCTCGTCCACCCGTGGGGGCTTACGGGGCCGTGCGCATGCTTCGTGGTTCCACTGCCGTCGTACCCGAGTCGCCGCCCTGTCGCGGCATCTGCCTCTACCGGCCGTCGGAGTAGGAGTAGAACCCTTCGCCGGTCGCCACGCCGAGCTTGCCGGCGTCGATGTAGTTCGCCTTCAACCACGCGGCGATCTTCCGGTCCTTCTCGTCGCCGTGGGACAGGATGTTGTACGGCGTGGTGAGTCCGATGACGTCGTAGATCTGGAAGGGGCCCATGGGTGCCCCGGTGGCGATCCGCCACACCTTGTCGACGTCCTCGGGGGCGGCGAAGCCGCCCGCGGCGAGCTCACCGGCGGCGTTGAGGAACGGCACCAGCAGCGAGTTCAGGACGTAGCCGGCCTTCTCCTTGTGGATCGGGATGGGGACCATGCCGATGGCCGCGGCGAAGTCGACGACCCGGTCGAACACCGCGGGGTCGGTGTCGTCGGTGCCCATGACCTCGGCCGTGTTGAACTTCCACACCTGGTTGGCGAAGTGCAGCGCGAGGAACTTGTCGGGACGGCCGGTGAAGTCCTTGATGTCGCTGGGCAGGAGCGTGGAGGAGTTGGTGGCGAAGATCGTCTCCGCGGGTGCGACGGCGCCCAGCTTCGTGTAGGTGTCCCGCTTGATGTCGAGGACCTCGGGTACGGCCTCGACGACGAGGTCTGCGTCCCGGACGGCGTCCGCGAGGTCGGAGGACAGGCGGATGCCGGTCGCAGCCGCCTCCGCCTTCCCGTCGCCGGCACCGGGAACCTCACGCTTGTACGTCTCGGCGAGCTCGCCGAAGCGCTTCTGCGCGTTGGTCAGGGCGTCGTCGCTGATGTCGTAGGCGGTGACGTCGAACCCGCTGTAGGCGGACTGGAACGCGATCTGCGCACCGAGGACACCGGTCCCGAGGACCGTCACCTTGCTGATCCGGCTGGTCATGATTCCTTCTTTCGTTGGGGTGAGGACGTGCCCGGTTGCGGCGTGCCGCGGGCCGGGCGGTCGTCGTCGAGTGCTGCGAAGAAGCCCGTGACGATCTGGTCGATCTGGGCGTGCAGGTCGGCTTCGGGGTCGTTGTGTGGATGCGCACCGGTGAACGCGCGCGCAAGGATCAGGTGCAGGATCGCGAAGATGCTCCGGCCGGCGTGCCGGGCCCGGTCCTCCGCCTGCCTCTCGTCCAGCCCGCGGTTGCGCGCGGCCTCGACGAGCCGGCACGCGACCGTCTCCTCGAAGAGGGCGACGAGATCGAGTCCCTCGGAACGGTATTTCTCGCTTGCGGAGCCGAACAGCAGCTCGCGTTGGTAATTCACCGTGTTCTCGACGTTGCTGTCGGCCGCCTCGAGAATGGGCCGGACGAGGGCCAGTACGGCGTCCACCGGGTCGCGCCGCGAGCGTGACTCGCGCTCGCCGATGCTCAGGGCCGCCCGGAACTGCTGGTTGTAGACCATCATCAGCAGTTCGCCCTTGGACGTCGCGTAGCGGAACAACGTTCCGGCCGCGACGTCCGCGCGTTCGGAGATCTGCTGTGTCGTGACCCCCGCGAAGCCCTTCTCCGCGAACAACGATGAGGCGGCAGCGAAGATTCGGCTCTGCTTGTCACGCATGTTCCGGTCTCGGCGACCCGGCGCTCCCGCCGATTCGACCATTTCGCGCCTCCCGGAATGAGTGGACTCATTAATGAGCATACTCCGCTATCGGTCCGCGGGCATCCGCTGGCCCGCTCGGTCACGCTGCTGCCGGCGACGCCGCAGCCGGGGACAGTTTCATCCCCCGTTTCACCCCGGCGCGGCTGGGCCGGGCGGAATCGGAACGCTACCTTCGAGACCCGGGACCCCGCTGCTCTGCCCTCGAGGAGCAGCGGGGTCCTGTCTCACGTGTCCTGCGCCGGAACGAGTGCGGGGTCGGCGTCGCTGCGGCGGTGGAACCCGCGCACGTCGTAGATCCGAGTCACCACCGCCCCGAGCGCGAGGCCGATCCCGAGACCCAGCAGGGTCATCAGGGCGCCGCGGGTCAGCCCCGCGGGGCCACTGCCGTCGAAGTACAGGATGGCCCGGGTCGCGATGTACACCTGATGCATCGGTTCGAAGGTCGACAGCCACGTGTACAGCGGGGGCATCGCCTCGAGCGGCACGGTCCCGCCCGACGACGGCAGGCCCAGGATGATGAAGATCAACAGGTTCACCAGCAGTCCGGCGGAACCGAACACGGCCATCACCGAGATCGACGTGACGCCCACGGCCGTGATCGCGAGGGCCCCGTACTCCCACAGCAGCAGGGCGCGCGTCACGGGCATGCCGAGCAGGGTGGCGATCCACAGGTAGAGCGCCGACACGATCAGCCCCAGGATTACCATGATCGCCCACTTCACGAGCAGCACCCGGAACCGCGACAGATGCGCCGTCTTCCGGTCGACGTACCACGGCCCGTACTCGGTGGGGACGAAACCGAGGGCGCTGTCGACGAGCGAGTTGACGATGGTGGCGCCGGTGAAGCCCGCGAGGATGAGCAGCAGTGTGTAGTAGAACGCGGACAGGCCCAGCCCGGTGCCGTCGGGCAGCGGCTTGTGCTCGACGAAGCGGACATCGATCGGATCCGCCAGCGTCAACCGGCTGCCGCCGGACAGCTGCAGATCCGGGGCGCTGGCGGCGAGGGTGTCGGTGACCGTGGTGGTGAGTTGTTCCCCCACGGTGGCGTTCACGGTGGTCAGGGCGCGGTCGGCGATCGATTCGACGATGCCCTTGCCGAAGGTGCCGGTGCGGGGGTTGGTGTAGACGGTGATGATCGGCTTCTCGATGTCGCCGGGGATCACGCTGCCCTGCGCCAGGATGGACGTGCGTTTGGTGAAGTCGCTCGGAATCACGATCGCGCCGTAGAGCCGGCCCGAGTCGAGACCGGAGATCGCCCCGGAGATCCCGACCTGCTGCAGGTCGATCTCCGCCGGATCGACCCCGTCGGCGACGGCGGCGGTGATCTCGGCGCCGAGATTGCGCTGCTGGTCCGAACCGGGCAGCACGTCGCCGACGTCCTGGTTGACGATGGCGACCGGGAACCTGTGCAGATTGTCGGCCGGATTGATCATGCTGCCGATGTAGAGGGCTGCCAGGGCCGCCATCACGGCGGTCACCACGACGACCGGCGCCAGCCAGAAGCGGGGGCTGCGCAGGGTGCCGGCGTGCGGGTCGGCGCTGATCTCCGTCGAACTCATTCCAGGCCTTCCGTGATGCGTCGAGTCGGTGCGGTGCCCTTCAATTGTGCACACCCGTAGTCAGATGCGGATGCTTCCCCGCCGCCTCGTGGTACGAGACACGAAACGTGCACGCCCGCGAGGTGGCTCACTCCCGGACTGTATGGTGCCCCGCGGAACAATTCGATACGGGGGGATTTCATGGGGGAAATCGTGCGCGCGGGCCGGGCGTCCGTCGCGAAACGGGCGGTGCCGGTGCTCGTGTCGTCGCTGCTGCTCGTGGGCTGCGGCGGCGAGAGCCGGGACCACATCGCCGAGACCTACGAGCATCGGGAGACGAGGAGAAACACCGAGGTCTACCACTCGCCGGATCCGGTGCAGGCGACGGTCGACGCGATCGTGCGCAGGCAGGAGCCGACCGCGCAGACGGTCGATCGCGGCCGGTGGGAGCTGCGATTCCCCGGTGACGTCGTGATCGTCGAGGCCGCGGCCGAGGGTGGCAGCACAGTCATCGTCCGGGACCTCGACCGGCGACCGCGCCGGGGTCTGTTGCAGCGGCTGGGGGCGCTGTTCGGGTCCGACGCGTCCGGAGCGGGGCACCGGCCGGGGTCCGAACGAGGGGCGAGGTAGGAGCGTAGGCGGGCGGTCGATCGGGATGGTCCGGCCGACCCGCGCGTGAGCCGTGGTCGTTCGGCCGCCGGTGCCCTCCGATGCTCTGCCGGGTCGGGGGGCACACCCATGTAATTAATACGTGTACTAAATTGTCGAGCTCGGATAAGGTGAAGGCCATGACCGAAGCGGACGCCCGCGACCTCGACTACTGGTCCTTCGTCGAACTCGCGAACCGGCGCCTGAGCAACCGATACGGCGACTACCACGAGCAGGCCACCGAGGTGCTGCTGACTCTCAACCGCGCCTCCGACATCGTCACGTACGACCTCGAGGCGGCCGTGCACCGCCCGCGGGGGCGGTCGTGGTCGGCCTATCGGCTGATGTTCGTCACCTGGCTGGCCGGTCCGATCGAGCCGAAGATGGCCGCCAAGCTCACCGGCATGAGCCGTGCCGCCGTCTCCAATCTGGCGAAACCGCTGGTCGAGGCGGGTCTGTTGACGCGAACCCCGGATCCGGAGGACGGCCGGTCGGTCCGCTTGTCGCTCACCGAGGCCGGCGAGCGGGAGATCGTGGAGACGTTCCGTGCCCAGAACGAGCGGGAAGCGGCATGGGTGGACGTGCTGAGCGAGGCGGAGCAGCAGATTCTCGTCATGCTCCTCAACAAGCTCATCACCAAGCGCAGCCAGTTCGACATGCGCGACCGCAACTGACGACCGATCGGGCCGATGTGGTTGCGCTCACGCCCGAAAAGTAGTTAAGGTGTTTATCAACACCGCGGCCTCCCGCGGATCCGCCACGAAGAGCCCGAGGAGCTGAATCTCATGGCGTTCTACCGACAGCTCGGCGTCATCCCGCCGAAGCGCCACACCCAGCACCGCAACGAAGACGGCGGGCTGTTCTACGAGGAGCTGATGGGCGAGGAGGGCTTCTCCTCGGACTCGGCGCTGCTCTACCACCGGCACATCCCGTCGGCCATCGTCGACGCCACCGAGTGGAAGCTGCCCGACCAGGCCACCACCCCGAACCACCCGCTCAAGCCGCGCCATCTGAAGCTGCACGATCTGTTCCCGCAGACCGTCTGGGCCGAGACCGACGTCGTCACCGGCCGCCGGCTGATCCTGGGCAACGCGGACGTGCGCCTGTCGTACGTCGTGTCGGCGAAGGAGTCGCCGCTCTACCGCAACGTCGTCGGCGACGAGATGGTCTACGTCGAGTCGGGAACCGCCCGCGTCGAGACCGTCTTCGGTGTGCTCGACGCGAAGGCCGGCGACTACGTGCTGCTGCCGATGGCCACCACCCACCGCTGGATCCCCACCGGCGACGAGCCGCTGCGCGCCTACGTCATCGAGGCCAACAGCCACATCGTCCCGCCGAAGCGCTTCCTGTCGCGGTTCGGCCAGTTCCTGGAGCACGCGCCGTTCTGCGAACGCGACCTGCACGGCCCGACCGAGCTGATCCAGGTCGAGGACAGCAACGTCGAGGTCCTGGTCAAGCACCGCACCTCGCACGGCATCGTCGGCACCCGCTACCTCGTGCCCAACCACCCGTTCGACGTCGTCGGCTGGGACGGCTGCCTGTACCCGTACACCTTCAGCATCCACGACTACGAGCCCATCACCGGCCGGGTCCACCAGCCGCCGCCGGCGCACCAGGCGTTCGAGGGCAACAACTTCGTCATCTGCAACTTCGTGCCCCGCAAGGTGGACTACCACCCGCTGGCGATCCCGGTGCCCTACTACCACTCCAACGTCGACTCCGACGAGATCATGTTCTACTGCGGCGGAGACTACGAGGCCCGCAAGGGCTCCGGCATCGGCCAGGGATCGATCTCCGTCCATCCCGGCGGCCACGCCCACGGCCCGCAGCCCGGCGCCTACGAGCGCAGCATCGGCGTCGACTTCTTCGACGAGCTCGCCGTCATGGTGGACACGTTCCGGCCGCTCGAACTCGGTGAGGGTGCGCTCGCGTGCGAGGACGCGGCCTACGCCGGAAGCTGGAACCGGGGGCTGCAGAAGTGAGCACTCTCGGAGCCCTGCTGACGGAACTGTGCGACGACGCCGCGCTGTTCCCGCCCGGTAACGCCCCGCTCGATCGCGCCCTGCCGGCCCACGCCGCGCACCGCATCGCCGACCATGCCGGGCTGGTGGGCACGTTCGTGTTCCCGGCGCCGCGGATCCCGGAGTTGCTCGAGGCACTCGGACAGCGCCCGTTCGGGGGCGACCTCACCCTGAGCCTGACCGTTCCGGGCGGGCCGTCCGCGGTCGTTCCCGCAATGGAGAGCCTGCGCGACGTCGACGGCGTCACCGTGGCCGCCCTCGAGATCGCCGTGCCCGCCGGGGAGAGCCCCGCCGGTGTGCTCGTCGCCCTCGACCTGATCGCCGCAGAGTACCCCGGAGTCGCACTGTTCGTGGAGGTTCCGCGCGACGAGCGCCGCGCCGAGATCCTCCAGGGACTCGTGGGATCGCGTTACGCGGCGAAGTTCCGCACGGGCGGGGTGGTCGCGGAGGCGTACCCCGACGAACGGGAACTCGCCGACGCCCTCTCGACCGTGGTCCGCACGAAGGTCCCGTTCAAGGCCACGGCGGGCCTGCACCACGCGGTCCGCAACACCGACCCGCACACCGGGTTCGAACAGCACGGATTCCTCAACGTGCTCGCCGCCGTCGACGCCGTGCTCGACGGTGCGGACACCGCGGCCGTCGCGGCGGTGCTCGCCGACCGGGACGGCGCCGGCCTGGCCGCCCGGCTGCGCGACCTGTCGCCTGCTCGAATCGAGGAGCTGCGCAACAGCTTCCGCTCGTTCGG
This sequence comes from Rhodococcus ruber NBRC 15591, assembly GCF_001894945.1. Lineage (GTDB taxonomy): Bacteria > Actinomycetota > Actinomycetes > Mycobacteriales > Mycobacteriaceae > Rhodococcus > Rhodococcus ruber. Next base: position 30,374 of record NZ_BCXE01000002.1, on the reverse strand, counting down.
CACCTGCAGCATCGTGGAGCCGCTCGCCGATCTCGTCGAGGTCGGCCTGGCTCCGCCGACGATGTCCCCGATCACCGAAGGATCTCTCGCATGACCGTCATCGACATCCCGGAAGGTTCGCTCTTCGGCGCGAACAACCTGCCCTACGGCGTGTTCTCCACGGCCGGAACGCAGCCGCGCGTCGGCGTGCGTGTCGGTGACTCCGTTCTCGACCTGTCCGTCGTGTTCGACGATCCCGCGTTCGCCGCCCCGACCCTCAACGCCTTCATGGCGCAGGGCCGCGCCCGCTGGGACGAGGTGCGGGCCGCGCTGCAGGATCTCGTCGCCGGGGACGTGCCCGCCGAGGCCGTGCACGCCGTCGCGGACGTGACCCTGCATCTGCCGATCGACGTCGCCGACTACGTCGACTTCTACGCCTCGGAGAACCATGCGTCGAACCTCGGGCGCCTGTTCCGGCCCGACAATCCGTCGCCGCTGATGCCGAACTGGAAGCACCTGCCGGTCGGCTACCACGGCCGGTCGAGCACCGTGGTCGTGTCGGGAGTGGACATCGTGCGTCCGTGCGGACAGCGCAAGGGCCCGAACGATCCGGCGCCCGTGTTCGGCCCCTCGATCCGCCTCGACATCGAGGCCGAGATGGGCTTCGTCGTCGGCGTCGGGTCGCCGATGGGATCGTCGATCTCCCCGGACGAGTTCGCCGACCACTGCTTCGGGGCCGTCATCCTCAACGACTGGTCGGCCCGCGACATCCAGGCGTGGGAGTACGTGCCGCTCGGTCCGAACCTCGGCAAGTCGTTCGCGACCTCGATCTCCCCGTGGGTCGTGCCGCTGGCCGCGCTCGAGGCTGCCCGCGTCGACACCCCGGTGCAGGACCCGGAACCGCTGCCGTACCTGAAGGGCACCGAGAAGTGGGGCCTGGACATCGATCTCGAGGTCGAGTGGAACGGTCACGTCGTCTCGCGTCCGCCGTACGCCCAGATGTACTGGTCGCCGGCGCAGATGCTCGCGCACACCTCCGTCAACGGTGCCGCCACCCGCACCGGCGACTTGTTCGGCTCGGGCACCATCTCCGGTCCCGAGAAGGACCAGCGCGGGGCGTTCATCGAACTCACCTGGGGCGGTATGGAACCAGTGCAGGTCGGCGACGAGACCCGGACCTTCCTCGAGGACGGTGACGAGATCTCGATCTCCGCCACCGCGCCCGGGCCGGACGGCACCCGCATCGGGTTCGGTGAGGTCCGCACCCGCATCCTGCCCGCGAAGGACTCGGGCCGCTGACCGACCCGGATCCGTTTCAGCGAACGGTCAGTGAGTCACCCAGCGAGAGAACGCCTTCCGATGCGACATCGGCGTACACCCCGATGCACGGTGCCGGCCTGGCCTCGGGACGGTTCGGGACGCGGTTGCGGCCGGTGACGGTGCGCAGCATGTCGCGCCGCGCCGGCACCTCCTGGTGCGGCAACGTCACCATCACGCACCGCGCCGTGCGCTGCGTCGGCACGAGCGCCGCCGTCCCCACCTCGAGCTGGCGGCCCAGCCAGTCGTCCTCGACGAACCCGGTGCCGTCCGCCGAGACCACGACGTTGGGGCGGAAGCGGCGCAGCGCGACGTCGGCGGGGTCGCCCGTGCCGAGCGCGTCCACGGCTGCCGTCGTGAGCAGGTGCAGCGGCGCCTCGTCGTAGGTGCGCGGGCGGGCCTCCAACGTCAGTGCCCGCCCGGTCAGTTCCGACAGCAGCGCGGGGGTGCGCGGGTCGTCGCCGCGGGTGCACCGGCCGTCGGGCAGGGTGATCTCGAGGACGGCGGGATCCGACGGGTCGGCGTCGTCGAGCAGCCGGGCGCGGCATTCGAGCAGTCGCGACCAGGCGCGCACCTTCTTCGCCGTCGCGACGGCGCCGGTCTCGGCGTCGATCACCGCCCACAGGTGGTCGCCGCGCAGTCCGTCCGGCTCGATCGTCGCCGACGGCAGTTGCTCGCCGCCGAACGACTTGACCGGGTAACGCCAGAGCTGAGAGACCTGCACAACGGGCCAGCATACGGACCGGTGTGCCCTTTGGGCGGTCCTGGCAGCCCAAAGGACGCACCGGCGCAGCCTAAGGTGTGGCGTATGAGCGATGATGCGACGCCTCGCCGTTGGGGCCTGACGATCCCCCTCGACGGCATTGCCCTGCCCGACCAGCGAGATCTGATCGCCGAACTGCCCGACCTCGGCTACACCGACGTGTGGTCGTCCGAGAGCAGCGTGGCCGACGCCTTCACGCCCCTGGCGCTGGCGAGCGTGTGGGCCCCGACGCTGCGGCTGGGCACCGCGATCGTGCCGGTCTTCACGCGCGGTCCCGCCACCCTGGCGATCTCCGCGGCCACCCTCGCCGCCGCCGCCCCGGGCCGTTTCGTCCTCGGCGTGGGCACCTCGTCCAACGTGATCGTCGAGAAGTGGAACAGCACCCCGTTCGAGGAGCCGTTCAAGAGAGCCCGCGACACCCTGCAGTTCCTGCGTGCCGCGCTCGCCGGCGAGAAGATCAGCCACAAGTACGACACGTTCGAGGTCGGCGGGTTCCGCGCCGGACTCGTCCCCGATCCCGCCCCGCCGCTGCTGCTCGCCGCCCTGCGCCCGGGGATGTTGCGCCTCGCCGGACGCGAGGCCGACGGCGCGATCGTCAACTGGCTCTCGGCCGACGACGTGCGCACCGTCGCGCCGTACGTGCACGAGGGAGGAGCGGGCAAGGAGATCGTCGCCCGCATCTTCGTGCTGCCCGGTTTCGACGCCGAAACCGCCCGCAGCATCGGTCGTCGCATGGTCGCCGCCTACATGAACGTCCCCGTCTACCGTGCCTTCCACGAATTCCTCGGACGCAGCGACGATTTCGAGAGTATGTGGCGGTTGTGGGCGGAGGGGGAGCGGTCGGCGGCCCTCGCTGCGATCCCTGACCACGTGGTGGACCAGCTCGTCGTGCACGGGCCGCCGGAGGCGTGCCGCGAGCACATCGAACGGTACGTCGAGGCGGGCGTGACCACTCCCGTGATCGCGATGACCACCGCCGGCGACCCGACGGAGATGATCCGGGCCCTCGCCCCGCGCTGACCATCGGTCACGATTCGGTCGCGGCCGTAACGCGCGGCTCGGGCATCGACGACATTCCCGGCAGATCGACCGCTGGGAGGCCGCGATGCCTGGACCGGATCCGCGCCGGGTGACCGTCGCCGCCGACGACGGTGTGCCCCTGTCGGTGCGGGTGCACGGACCCGTCGACGCGCTCGTCACCGTCGTGCTGGTGCACGGCCACTGCCTGCACACCGGCAGCTGGTCGGCGGTACGCGAGCGCCTGGCCGGGCAGGCCGGCGCGGGGGTCCGCATCGTCGCCTACGACCAGCGCGGGCACGGCCGGTCGGGGATCGGCGCGCCGGAGACGTACACCATCGAGCAACTCGCCCACGACCTCGACGTCGTCCTGCGCACCGTCGTGCCCCCCGGGCCGGTGGTGCTGGCGGGGCACTCGATGGGCGGCATGGTGGCGATGGCCTACGCGCGGCTGTACCCGGAGCGGATCGGCAGCCGCGTCGTCGGTGCCGCCCTCGTCGCGACCGCGGCGAGTGGCCTGGCCGAGTCGGGGCTCGGCCGTTATCTGCGGCACCCGGCGGTGTCCGTGCTGCACCGCGCGGTGCGACGCGCGCCGCGGGTGATGCAGGGATCGATGCGGGTCGGCGGGCGCATGTGCGGTCCTGTGGTCCGTCGCGGCGCCGCGGACTCGTGGGCACGGTCGCTGGCGACGGCCCTGGCCACCGAGACGTCGGTCGTGACGCTCTCGCGCTTCCTGGCGGCGTTCGCCGTGCTCGACGAGTCGGCGGCCCTCGCCGTGCTGGCTGCGATCCCGGTCCTGGTGCTCGGCGGCTCGGCGGACGAGCTGACGCCGTTCGCGCACTCGCGGGCCATCGCCGCGCGGCTGCCCGCCGCCGAACTGGTGCGGGTCGACGGGGCGGGGCACTCGGTGATCGTCGAGCGCGCCGACGAGGTGGCGGCCGCGCTGCTGCGACTGCTCACCCACGTTCGGGGGGTGGCCGCCCCCGTCGCGGTGGTGTAGGCAGGAGCGCATGACCGACACGCGCACCGACCAGCCCGCCGCCGTACTCATCGCCGTCGACGAGGCGTCCGGGATCGGCCTGCTCACCCTGAACCGTCCCGATCAGCGAAACCCGTTGTCCGCGTCGGCGATGCGCGAGGTCACGATGGGGCTGCACGCGCTGTCCGCGGAGTCCGCGACCCGGGTGATCGTGATCCGCGCCGAGGGCCCGGTGTTCTCGGCGGGCCACGACCTGCGCGAGATGATCGGCCGGACCCTCGAGGACGAGCGGGTCATCTTCGACACCTGTACCGAGATGATGCAGACCGTGCAGTCGGTGCCGCAGCCGGTGATCGCGTCGGTGCAGGGGGCGGCCGTCGCGGCCGGCTGCCAGCTGGTGGCGTCGTGCGACCTGGCGGTCGCGTCGTCGGACGCGGTGTTCGGCACCCCGGGGGTGAAGATCGGCCTGTTCTGTTCCACGCCGATGGTCGCGCTCAGCCGGGCCGTGGGGCGCAAGCGGGCCATGCAGATGCTGCTCACGGGCGAGACGATCGACGCGGCGACGGCGGCGGACTGGGGGCTGATCAACTTCGTCGTCGACCCGGCGGCCCTGGAATCCGAGACCGCGGCGCTGGCCGCGAAGATCGTCTCGGCGTCCCCGGCGACGGTGCGGATCGGGAAGGAAGCCTTCTACCGGCAGATCGAGCTGCCGCAGGAGCAGGCCTACGAGGCGATGGCCGAGACCATGGCGACCAACGCGATGATCTGCGACGCCCAGGAGGGCATGACGGCGTTCGTGGAGAAGCGCCGGCCGGTGTGGCAGGGTCGCTGACGCTATCGATCGATCGGTCTGGTCAATTGGTTGGACGTCCTATAACCTGTCGGCCATGAGCCTCGACCCGCGCGCGAACACCGTCGACGGCGTGCTGCACCGCAGCGCCGTCCGCTTCCCCGACCGCACCGCCCTGCGGTTCGGCGACCGCACCCTCAGCTACCGCGAGCTCGACGACGCGGTCACCCGGGCGGCCGGACGGTTGCGCGCGCTGGGCCTGGACCAGGGCGATCGCGTCGCCGCGTACGGCACCAACTCCGACGCCTACGTCGTCGGGTACCTCGCGGCCGCCCGGGCCGGCCTCGTGCACGTGCCGATCAACTACGCCCTGCGCGGCGAGGAACTGAGCTACCTGCTCGGCCAGTCCGGGGCGCGCGCCGTCCTCGTCGACCCCGCGTTGCGCGAGAACCTCGACGCGGTCCTCGGCGACGTCCCGGCCGAGCATGTGGTGCCCCTGCGCGACGCCGACGACTCGCTCCTCGCCGTCGCGTGCACGGGCGACGTGCCGGAACTCGACGTGACCGTCTCCGACGCCGACCTCGTGCAGCTGCTCTACACCTCCGGCACCACCTCGAAACCCAAGGGCGCCATGATGCCCCACCGGGCGCTGGTGCACGAGTACACCTCGTCGATCGTCGCCCTGGACCTGGCGGCGGACGACAATCCGCTGATCTGCATGCCGCTGTACCACTCCGCCGGCATGCACGTGTTCATGCTGCCGTACCTGGCCGTCGGCGCCACGGTCACGCTGCTGCCCGCCCCCGACATCCCGGAGATCCTGCGGCTCGTCGAGTCCGAGCGGATCGGCTCGCTCTTCCTCGCCCCGACGGTGTGGGTGCCGCTGGCGAGCCACCCCGACCTCGAGACCCGCGACCTGTCGTCGCTGCGGAAGGCGCAGTACGGCGCGTCGATCATGCCCGTCACCGTGCTGAACCGGCTCCGCGAGCGCTACCCGGACCTCGGGTTCTACAACTGCTTCGGTCAATCCGAGATCGGGCCGCTGGCAACGGTTCTGCGCCCAGAGGAGCACGCGGACCGGCCGTCGTCGTGCGGGAAGGCGGTGCTGTTCGTCGAGACCCGCGTCGTCGACGCCGACGGCAACGACGTGCCCGACGGCGAACCCGGCGAGGTGCTGTACCGGTCGCCGCAGCTGTGCCTGGGCTACTGGGACAACCCGGACGCCACCGCGGAGGCGTTCCGCGACGGGTGGTTCCACTCCGGCGATCTCGTCACGCGCGACGCCGAGGGCTACATCACCGTCGTCGACCGGATCAAGGACGTCATCAACACCGGCGGCATCCTCGTCGCGTCCCGGGAGGTGGAGGACGCCCTCTACACCCACGAGGCCGTCGCCGAGGTCGCGGTCATCGGCACCCCCGACGAGAAGTGGATCGAAGCCGTCACCGCCGTCGTCGTGCTGCGCGCCGGCGCGGACACCGACGAGAACGAGCTGATCGACCACGTCAAGCAGCGCCTGGCGCCGTTCAAGGTTCCGAAGCTCGTCCGGTTCGTGGACACCCTCCCGCGCAACCAGAGCGGCAAGCTTCTCAAGCGCGAGCTGCGCACCCGGTGACCGAATGTCACATGGGTTCGATCGAATCGACGCGATGTGACATTCGGTCACGCCGGACGGAAGGTTGAAGGACACCGATGGTGACGAAGCACGTGCCGTCCTGGCACGACGACGAGGTACAGGCCGTGTCGGAACTGGCCCGCGACTTCTTCGAGCGCGAGGTCATGGCCCATGCCGAGAAGTGGGACAGCCAGCGGCGCATCGACCGCGAGGTGTGGCTCGCGGCCGGCAAACTGGGACTGCTGCTGTGCTCGATCCCGGAGGAGTACGGCGGCGGGGGCGGCACCTTCGCGCACGACCTCGCGGTCTTCGAGGCGCAGGGCTACTCGGGTGACCTCGCCCTGGGCATCTCGGTGCACAGCGGCATCGTCGCCCACTACATCCTCGAGTACGGCAGCGAGGAGCAGAAGCGAACCTGGTTGCCCGGCATGGCAACCGGCGAGATCCTCGGCGCGATCGGCATGACCGAGCCGGGCGCCGGGTCGGACCTCAAGGCCATCAAGACCACCGCGCTCCGCGACGGCGACGAGTACGTGGTCAACGGCTCGAAGACCTTCATCACCAACGGTTCGTCGGCCGACGTCATCGTGCTCGCCGTCAAGACCGACCCGAAGGCCGGCGCCAAGGGCGTCTCCCTGCTGATCGTCGACCTGCGGGACTGCCCCGGCTTCGCGGTCGGGCGGGTGCTGGACAAGGTCGGCCAGCACGGCGCCGACACCTCCGAGCTGTCGTTCACCGACGTGCGGGTGCCGGTGTCGAACCTGCTCGGCGAGAGCGAGGGGCAGGGCTTCGCGCAGCTGATGGCGCAGCTGGTGCAGGAACGGCTCATCATCGGCGCGCAGGCGGCCGGGGCGATGGACCGCGCGGTCGAGGAGACGGTGCGCTACACGAAGGAGCGGCAGGCGTTCGGGCACAGCCTGTTCGAGTTCCAGAACACCGCGTTCGAGCTGGCGGAGTGCCGAACCATCGCCCGCACCTGCCAGGTGTTCCTCGATCACTGCATCGAGCAGCACCTGAAGGGCGAACTCGACGCCGCGGACGCCGCGATGGTCAAGTACTGGCTGACCGACAAGCAGTGCGAGGTCATCGACCGCTGCGTGCAGCTGCACGGCGGCTACGGCTACATGCGCGAGTACCTCATCGCCCGGATGTACGAGGACGCCCGCGTGCAGCGGATCTACGCCGGCGCGAACGAGGTGATGAAGCAGATCATCGCCCGCTCCCTCTGAGTCCGTCGGAGGTGGAGGGCTCCCGCGAGGAGCCCTTCGCCTGCCGGGTGTGGTGCGCGAGCACCTTCGTGAGCAGGACGGCGAGCTGGTCCCGCTCGGCCGGGTCCAGCGACGCGAACGCCTCGTCCTGCGCCGCGACGAGGACGTCGTCGAGGGTGCGCAGGTGTTGCCGCCCACGGCGCGTGACGCTGATGATGTTGCGGCGCCGATCGGTGGGATCGGGACTGCGATCGACGAACCGCCGATCGGCCAGCTCGTTGACGGTGGCGACGATGTCGCTGCGGTCCATCCCCGCCCGTCGGCCCAGATCCGCCTGACACAGCGAGCCGTACTCCTCGAGCGCCGCCAGCGCGCGGTAGTGGTAGCCGCGGGCGTCGGCCAGGCCGAGCCGGCCGGACACCACTCGGTGCACATGGCGCGCGGACTGGGTCAGCAGCCAGCTCGGGAGCCGCGCGAGTCTCGTGGGCGCGGTCGAAATGTCTGGGTCGGACATGCCACCAGGGTACGGTCCGGCGGCCGAAATCCGACGGTCAGCCGTCGGCGCCGCGGCAGCGCAGCCCGGCGGTACCGGGCCGACGACTCCGGCCCCGGCGGCGCGACCGGCGCGGGGACCTGCTCAGTGCCGACGATGATCGGTGATCGGCGTGCGCGGCCCCCGCCGCGGGACCCGCCCAGCCCCGCCGGTCGCCATGATCAGCCGCACGGCCCGGTAACGATGTGGCCGAAGGGGTTCCAGGTACTCCACCATGCCGGCGTCGTCCAGTGGCGCGCCGAGCAGCGACCAGCCGACGATCTTCGCGAGGTGGTAGTCGCCCACCGACAGCGCGTCCGCGTCTCCGAAGGCGCGCTGCGCGACCTCGGCGGCGGTCCAGATCCCCACGCCCGGGATCGAGTGCAGTCTGCGCTGTGCCTCGACGGGATCGAGGTCGACGAGCCGCTCGAGCCGGTCGGCCAGCTGGGCGCAGCGCACGACGGTGCGGGCCCGGCCGGGGTCGACGTTCGCCCGGTGGAACTCCCACGACGGAACGCGGCGCCACGTCTCGGCGGCCGGCGGCACCCGCATCCCCTCCGGTGCCGGGCCGGGAGGGTCGTCGCCGAACCAGGTGACGAGCCGCCGCCACGACGCGAACGCCGCGACGGCGTGCACCCGCTGTTCGAGGATCGCCGGGACCAGCGCCTCGAGCACGCGGCCGGTGCGTGGGATCCGCAGGGCCGGGAGACGTCGATGGGCCTCGGCCAGGCGCGGATGCTCGGGCCGGAACCCGGTCGGATCGTCGTCGGCGCCGAGCAGGGTGGGAAGACGGTCCGCCAGTTCCGCGGCTCCGGGACCCCACGCCTGGCAGCGCACGCCACGTGGACCGTCCTGCACGAGCCGGTAGGTGACCGGCCCCGACGCCAACCGGGACGTGCGCCACACCGCGTGCCCGTCGCGGCGGTGGCAGGGGTCGTAGGGGCCGCGCTGGAGCGGCTGCAACGTCAGCGCGACGTCCACCGGCCGGGGCAGCTCGGCGCGGACGACGAGCGCGCCGGTGCTGGGTGGAGCGGGGACGGGCACCGGTCCACCGTACTGTGCCGCCGTACCGTGCCGCCGTACCGGGCGACGAGGTGCGGATCGAAGGCGGCGACCCGCCGAGTGTGCGCTTCTCGTGCCGACACGCCGAGGAGGGCCGCGATTTCTGCACAGCCGCGGCGCGTCGGTGCCTCGGGCGCGACGTCGCCTCTGCCACGGGATATGGTCTGGCACATGATCATCGTGAGCACCGACGGTTCGTGCCTTCGAAACCCGGGCGGCGCCATCGGATGGGCGTGGGTCAATCACGAAGGGCCGAGCCGGGCCGGCGGGGAACGCTCCGGCACCAATCAGATCGCCGAGCTGCGGGCGCTGCTCGAGGCGCTGAAGGCCCACCCCGGTCCGGAACCGATGATCATCGAATCCGACTCGCAATACGCCATCAAGTGCGCCTCGGAGTGGCTGCCCGGATGGAAGCGCAAGGGCTGGAAGACGGCGACGGGCGCGCCGGTGAAGAACCTCGACCTGGTCCAGGCCATCGATCGCGTCCTCGCCGAGCGGTCCGGGCCGGTGCGGTTCCGGTGGGTGCGCGGGCACGTCGGCAACCACTTCAACGAACTCGCCGACAAACTGGCGGGCGAGGCGGCACGCGCCCTGGGGGCGGCCCCGCCCGCTCCGAAGGCGCCCGTCTCCGAACCGGCCGGGCCCGAGCCGACCCCCGCGCCCGCGCGGCCCGAGCCGACCCCCGCGCCCGCGCGGGCGAAGAAGGCGGTGCGCCGGACGGTGAAGGTGGTCGAGGAGGTCGAGCTCACCCTCTTCTGACGAGCCGTCAGAATCCGTCGGCGACCTCGATCACCGCCCGGCCGGTGAACTTGCCGGCCCGCACGAGATCGAGCACGGACACCAGCTCCCGGGCGGGGATGCGGCGCATGATGTCGGCCAGGTGCCGGGGACGCAGGTCGCCCGCGAGGCGCTCCCACAGCTCGCGCCGCGGGACGATGGGCAGCTGCACCGAGTCGATTCCCAGTAGCGCGACGCTGCGCAGGATGAACGGCATCACCGTGGTCTGCAAGGCGGCGCCGCCGGTGAGCCCGCTCGCGGCGACCGCGCCGCCCCACTGCACGGTGCTGAGGACATGGGCGAGGGTCGCGCCGCCGACGCAGTCCACGGCCCCCGCCCAGTGCGCGTTGCCGAGCGGTCGCGGCTTCGCGTCGGGGTCCTCGGGCAGCCGCCCGATCACAGAGGCGGCGCCCAGCTCGGTGAGCAGGTCGTGGGCTTCGGGCTTGCCGGTCGAGGCGACCACCTCGAATCCGGCGGCGGCGAGCAGGTCGACGCTGACGGTGCCCACGCCGCCGGAGGCGCCGGTGACGACGATGGGTCCGTCGTCCGGGGTCAGGCCGTGCCGCAGCAGCGCCTGCACGCTGAGCGCCGCGGTGAAGCCGGCGGTGCCGATGGCGGCGGCGTCGGCCGTGGAGAGCTCGCCGAGCCGGACGAGCTGGTCGGCGGGGACGCGGGCGTACTCGGCGTAGCCGCCGTGGCGGCCGGTGCCGATCTCGTAGCCGTGCGCGAGGACCCGGTCGCCCGGCGCGAAGTCGGGGTGATCCGAGGTGACGACCTCACCGGCGAGGTCGATGCCGGGAATGATCGGGTAGTTGCGGACCACGCCGCCGCGCGGGACGACGGCGAGGGCGTCCTTGTAGTTGACGCTCGAGTGCAGGACGCGGACGGTGATGCCGTCGTCGGGCAGCATCGTCTCGTCGACGGTCTCGGGGGCGAAGTCGATCGCGCCGTCGTGCTCGCGCGCGACCCAGGCGGAGAACGTGGTTGAGGTCATGATCCGACCGTAGTGGCGGCGCGCTCGTCCGTGTGGAGACACGACTCTTGCCAACGGTAAGTAAAGGCATGCTAAGTTAGGCAACGCTTCGCTGAGTTCGGGGTGGCGGCGGGACCGCACGAGCGGCTTCGCCTACCCCGGAAGTTCAATTTTCAAGGAGATTGCCCATGCGTATCCGGTTGTCCGCCGCCGTCGCGTTAATCGCGGCCGCCTCGCTCGGGCTTTCCGCCTGCTCCTCCGACACCTCCTCCGACACCGCGGCGGACACCGGCGCGACCGTGGTCATCAGTCATGCCCAGGGCGAGACCGAGGTGCCCGTCGATCCCGAACGGGTCGTGGTCTTCGACCAGAGCGTCCTGCAGTCCATGATCGACCTCGACCTGCCCGATGCCGTCGGCGTCCCCGCCCTCACGAACTGGCCCGAATCGTTCGCACGCTACCGGGGCGACGACGTCGCCAAGGTCGGATCGCTGTTCGAGCCCGACTTCGAGGCCGTCAACGCCCTCGAGCCCGACCTCATCATCGTCGCCGCCCGGTCGGCCACCAGCTACGACGCGCTCAGCGAGATCGCCCCGACCGTCGACCTCTCCGTCGACTCCAAGGACTTCCTGAACAGCGTCGAGACGCAGAACCGCAACCTCGCCACCATCTTCGGAGCCGAGGACGCGTTCGAGAAGAAGTTCGCCGGCATCGAGGAGTCGTTCGACGCCGTGTCCGCGGCGGCCGCACAGGCGAATCTGCGCGGGCTCATCGCGCGCGTCGAGGCCGCCGAGGTCACCGCGTACGGACCCGGCTCCCGGTACGGCATCATCCACGACCTCGGCGTCAAGCCCGTGTCGGAGACCTTCGCCGACGACGTCGCCCACGGGGACGCCGTGTCCTTCGAGTACATCGCCCAGGCCGATCCCGACATGATGTTCGTCCAGGACCGCGAGGCACCCCTCGGCGACACCACCGGCCCCAACGCGTCCCGAGTCCTCGACAACCCCCTCGTCGGCGGCACCACGGCCGCGAAGGAAGGCCGGATCACCTACCTCGACCTGTACACCTGGTACATGGCGCCGAGCGCGCTGAGCTCCGTCCAGTCCCAGATCGACGTCGTCGGGCAGGCCGTCGGCACGGCCGCGGCGGCATGACCTCCTCCCGCCCGTGAGCGCCCCGGTAACGACCGGCAGGGCCGGCGACCGCACCCCGCGTGCGGCCGCCGGCCCGGCCGTGCGTCTGCGTCCCGTCCTGCTGGGCGCCGTGCTGCTCGCCGTCGCCGCCTTCGCGTCCCTGTTCGTCGGCGTCGCCGACGTCACGCCCGCAGACCTGCTGCGCGGCGACACCGCGACCCTCGAGGTGTTCTTCGTCTCGCGCGTGCCCCGACTGATCGCGATCCTGCTCGCCGGCGCCGCCCTGAGCGTGTCCGGCCTGATCATGCAGCACCTGACCCGCAACCGGTTCGTGGCGCCGGACACCGCCGGCACCGTCGAATGGGCCCTGCTCGGCATCCTCGTCGCGACCCTGTTCCTCGGCGGCCAGTCCGTGCTCGGCAAGATGCTCGTCGCCGTCGCCTTCTCCCTCGTCGGCACCTTCCTGTTCCTGCGGCTGCTGCGCCGTGTCCGGTTCACCGACATGATCGTCGTGCCGCTCGTCGGCCTCATGTTCGGCGGCGTCGTCATGGCCGTCACCACGTTCTTCGCCTACCGGCTCGAACTGATGCAGGCCCTGAACACGTGGACCAGCGGCGACTTCTCCGGCATCCTGCGCGGCCGCTACGAGATCATCTGGGTCGTCGTCGCCGTCATGGCCGTCGCCTATCTGTACGCCGACCGCTTCACCGTGGCCGGCCTCGGCGAGGGCTTCGCGAAGAACCTCGGCGTCCCGTACCAGCTGGTGATCAACATCGGGATGGTCGTCGTCGCCGTCACCACCGCCGTCGTCACCGTCGTCGTCGGCGCCATCCCGTTCCTCGGCCTCGTCGTGCCCAACCTGGTCACCATGGCGCTCGGCGACAACCTGCGCCGCGTCCTGCCGATCACCGCGCTCGCCGGCGCCGGATTCGTGCTCGCCTGCGACGTCGTCGGCCGTGTCATCCGCTACCCGTACGAGATCCCGGTCGGCACCGTCGCGAGCGTCGTCGGCGCCGTCGTGTTCATCGCGCTGATCCTGCGCACCCGGCGAGGTGCGCGATGAGCCAGGTCCTCGCCGCACCCCCCGCGACCCGTCGCCGGAACCCTGCCCGCGTGCTCGTCGTGCTCGGCGTCGTCGCCGCACTGGCGGTGTGCGCCTACCTGTTCCTCTTCGTCACCGGCTCGTGGGACTTCGCCATGAAGATCCGCAGCCGGCAGGTGCTGTCGATGGTGCTCGTCGGCTACGCCACCGCCTTCGCCGCGGTGATCTTCCAGACCGTCACCAACAACCGCATCCTCACCCCGGGCGTGATGGGCTTCGACAGCCTGTTCATGCTGCTGCAGACCCTCGTGGTGTTCCTGTTCGGCGCGAGCGCCCTCGCGACACTGGATCCGCGCCTGAAGTTCGGGGTCGAGGTGCTCGCCATGGTCGCCTTCGCGCTCGTGCTGTTCCGATGGCTCTTCGACCGCGGATCCCGCGACCTGTACGTGCTGGTGCTCGTGGGTATCGTGCTCGGCGCCCTGTTCGGGGGGCTGTCGTCGCTGGTGTCACGGCTGATCGACCCCAACGACTTCATGACCCTGCAGGACGTGCTGTTCGCCAGCTTCAACAACGTGCAGGTCGACCTGCTCGCCGTGTCGGCCCTGCTCGTCGTCGCGGCGACGGCGTTCTCGGTGCCGCTGCTGCGTCAGCTCGACGTCGTCGCGCTGGGCCGCGAGCACGCGGTCGGCCTCGGCGTCGACCATCGGCGCGTCGTCACTCGCGCGCTGATCGTCGTCGCGGTGCTGGTCTCGGTGTCCACCGCGCTCGTCGGGCCCATCACGTTCCTCGGGCTGTTGGTGGCCAACCTGGCCCGGGAACTCGTCGGCACGTTCCGGCACCGCTGGACGGTGCCCGCCGCGACGCTCGTCGCGATCGTCGCGCTGGTCGGCGGGCAGTTCGTCCTCGCCCGGCTGCTCGACTACAACTCGAGCCTCATCGTCGTCGTCAACTTCGTCGGCGGCATCTACTTCATCTCCCTGCTCGTGAGGGGTGCACGCCTGTGATCACCGTCCGGGATCTCGCCAAGAACTACGCCGGCACCACCGTGCTCGGGCCCGTCGATATCGACGTCCCGCGCGGCGGGCTCACGTCGATCATCGGTGCCAACGGCGCCGGCAAGTCGACACTGCTGACCATCGTCGCGCGGCTGCTCGACTCCGACGCCGGATCGGTCAGCATCGACGGGCTCGACCTGCGGGCCACCCCCTCGGACGCGCTGGCGAAGAAACTGTCGGTGCTGCGCCAGGACAACACCACCGCGGTGCGGTTGTCGGTGCGTGAACTCGTCGAGTTCGGGCGCTTCCCGCATTCGAAGGGCCGGCTGTCGGCGTCCTGCCACGACGCGGTCGACCGCGCCATCGAGTACACCGGCCTGGGCGGGTTCGAGCACCGCTTCCTCGACCAGCTCTCCGGCGGGCAGCGGCAGCGGGCGTTCGTCGCGATGGTGCTCGCGCAGGACACCGACTACGTGCTGCTCGACGAACCGCTGAACAACCTGGACATGAAGCACTCGCAGCACATGATGCAGCTGCTGCGACGGATGGCCCACGAGATGGGCAAGACCGTGATCCTGGTGATCCACGACATCAACTTCGCGTCGTGCCACTCCGATCGCATCGTCGCGATGCGCGACGGTGCCGTCGTCGCCGACGGGGACGTCGACGAGATCCTCCGGCCCGAGGTGCTGCGCAAGGTCTACGACATGGACATCGCCGTGCACGAGATCGACGGCCGTCGCATCGCCGTGTACTTCTGAGGCGCCTTCGGCGCCGGTGTGTCCTTCGGGCGGCTGGGGCAGCCCAAAAGGCGCACCGGCGGTGGGGTCGCTACCTTCGGGGGATGGACGAAGCGCAGCAGGTAGCCGACTTCCGGGACCGGCACGGCCTCGACGGTCTGATCGACGTGCACACCCACTTCATGCCCAAGAGCGTCATGGACAAGGTGTGGGGATACTTCGATTCCGCCGGACCGCTCGTGGGACGCGAATGGCCCATCACCTATCGGCACGCCGAGGAGGAACGCGTCGAGCGGCTGCGGCGTTTCGAGGTCCGTCGATTCACGGCGATGCTCTACCCGCACAAGCTCGCGATGGCCGCGTGGCTGAATTCCTGGGCGGTGGACTTCGCGGCCCGCACCCCCGACTGCCTGCACACCGCGACGTTCTACCCCGAGCCCGAGGCGGGTGACTATGTCGCCGCGGCGCTCGAGCACGGCGCACGGGTGTTCAAGTCGCACATCCAGGTCGGGGACTACGACCCCAACGATCCGCTGCTCGATCCGGTGTGGGGCCTGCTCGAAGACGCCGGGGTGCCGATCGTCATCCACTGCGGCTCGGGGCCGGCGCCGGGCGCGCACACCGGGCCCGGGCCGATCGCCGCGCTGCTGGACCGGTTCCCGCGGCTGGCGCTGATCGTCGCGCACATGGGCATGCCCGAGTATCGCGAGTTCCTCGAACTGGCCGAGAAGTATCCGCGGGTGCACCTCGACACGACCATGGCGTTCACCGACTTCACCCAGGAGTCGATGCCGTTCCCGGAGGACGAGCTGCCGCGGCTGCGGGCACTGGGCTCGAAGGTGCTGTTCGGCAGCGACTTCCCGAACATCCCGTACCCGTACATCCATCAGCTCGAGGCGGTCGAACGGCTCGATCTCGGCAGCGAATGGGTCCGCGCGGTGTGCTGGGACAACGCGGAGGCACTGTTCGGCGCGGTGTGAGCGGGGGCCGTCCGGCCGAATGTCACACCGGTTCGATGTGATCGAACCGGTGTGACATTCGGCCACTCAGGTGCAGCAGTGGGGGTCGAGGACGAGGCGGAGTGCCTGCAGTGCGTCGCTGCAGGCACGGTGGTGGACGTTCATGCCGCGGCGCGTGGACTGCACCATCCCGGCCTTGCGGAGCTGGCCGAGATGGTGACTGACGGTCGACTCCGTCAGCCCGACGGCCGACGCCAGGTCGCACGTGCACACGTCGTCCTCCCGCGTGGTGAGCAGGATCGACATCAGCTGGATGCGGGTCGGGTCGGCGAGCGCCTTGAGCCGCAGCGCCACCTCGAGGGCGGCTGCCTCGCTCATCGGTGCCGCCGAGACCGGCGCACAGCAGATGGGGGCGGAGACGTCGATGACCGGGAGCGCCTTGGGCATGCTCCCATCATCCACCCCTCTTGACATATGTCAAAAAGGTGGCGACAGTGGAACCAGTAATTCGACGTATGTCTCACAGGTGGAGGTCATCATGTCCCGCGTCCAGCTCGCCCTCAACGTCGACGACCTGCAGGAGGCCGTGACGTTCTACACCAAGCTGTTCGGCACCGAGCCGGCCAAGCTGAAGCCCGGCTACGCGAACTTCGCGATCGCCGAGCCGCCGCTGAAGCTCGTCCTGATCGAGAACGCGGGCAAGGGCGGCTCGATCAACCATCTCGGGGTGGAGGTCGACTCGAGCGAGAAGGTGCACTCCGAGATCGCCCGCCTCACGGACGAAGGACTGTTCACCGACGAGGAGATCGGCACCACCTGCTGCTTCGCCACCCAGGACAAGGTGTGGGTCACCGGCCCGGCGGGGGAGAAGTGGGAGGTCTACACCGTCCTCGCCGACAGCGAGACCTTCGGCACGAGCCCGAAGCTGCTCGACCAGGACGAGAACGCGGAGGGCGTGTGCTGCGGCTCCGCCGCCGAACGGGAGCAGGAATCGGCGACCGGCACCGAGAAGGCGCCGGCCGCGACGACGTGCTGCTGAGCGACACCCACGGCCCCGCTCCGGGCCCCCGCCCGTAGGCGGGCCCGAGCCGGCGCGTCGTCGGCATGCCGGCGCCGCCGCAATCCGGTGCCGGACACCCGGCCGGAGCCCTATCGTGAGGGGATGACTGCCGACGAGCGCAGTGGCGGGGCGACGGGCGGGCGTCCGGCCCGGCCGTCGGAGGAGCTCACGCCGCTGCCGGATCTGGTGCACGGCCGTCCCCGCGCGGGGCCGGTGCGCCGGCGTCGGCCCGTGTATGTGGATCTGCTGCCGCCGTGCAACGCACGGTGCCCCGCCGGGGAGAACATCCAGGCCTGGCTCGCGCACGCGAAGGCCGGCCGGTACGAGCAGGCCTGGCGGCAGCTCGTCGCCGACAATCCGTTCGCCGCCGTCCACGGCCGGGTGTGCTACCACCCCTGCGAATCCGTCTGCAACCGCGCCACTCTGGACAGCGCCGTGTCCATCCATTCGGTGGAGCGCTTTCTCGGCGACCGGGCACGCGAGCAGGGCTGGATGTTCGAGCCGCCCCCCACCCGCACCGGCAAGCGGGTACTGGTGATCGGTGCCGGGCCGAGCGGGCTGTCCGCCGCCTGTCACCTCGCCCGCCGCGGCCACGACGTCGAGATCCGCGACGCCGGCGCCGCGCCCGGCGGGATGATGCGCTACGGCATCCCGAACTACCGGCTTCCGCGCGACGTGCTCGAGGCGGAGCTGGAGCGGGTCGCGGCACTGGGGGTGCGGCTGACCTGCAACCACCGGGTCGAGGATCTCGCGGCGGAACGCGCGGAGGGCGGTTTCGACGCGGTGTTCGTCGCGGTCGGCGCGCATCTGGCCAAACGGGTCGACATCCCGGCCTGCGACGCGGGCACGATGATCGACGCGGTGTCGTTCCTGCGCGGTGTCGCCTCCGGGGAGAACCCGCCCGTCGGGCGGCACGTGGCCGTCTACGGCGCCGGCAACACGGCGATGGACGCGGCCCGGGTGGCCCGCCGGCTCGGGGCCGAGGACGCGGTCATCGTCTATCGCCGCACCCGCGAGCAGATGCCCGCCCACGTGGGGGAGGCCGAGGACGCCGAACGCGAAGGCGTGCGGATCAACTGGCTACGCACGGTCACCGCCTTCGACGGGCCCGAACTGCAGGTCGAGGTCATGGAACTCGACGAGTCCGGTCGTCCACGGCCCACCGGCCGTTTCGAGACGCTGGCCGCGGACACCCTGATCATGGCGATCGGCCAGGAGACCGAGTCGGCGTTCATGCGCACGCTGCCCGGGGTCGAGTTCGAGCGGGACGGCAGCGTGCGGGTGGACGAGTCGCTGATGACCGGCTGCCCCGGGGTGTTCGCAGGCGGCGACATGGTGCCCGGCGAGCGCACCGTCACGGTGGGGGTGGGCCACGGGAAGAAGGCGGCGCACCACATCGACGCCTGGCTGAGTCGAGTGTCCGGCAAGCGACCCGCCAAGCATCCGATCGCGACGTTCGACCAGCTGCACCTGTGGTACTTCGCCGACGCGGATCGGCGGGTCCAGCCGGAATTACCTGTCGAGGAACGTCTTTCCGGATTCGACGAGGTGGTCGGCGGAGTGTCGGCCGAGGCGGCGACCTTCGAGGCGGGCCGGTGCCTGTCGTGCGGCAACTGCTTCGAGTGCGACGGCTGTCTCGGCGCGTGCCCGGAGGACGCGATCGTCAAGCTGGGTCCCGGCCACGGCTACCGGTACGACTACGGCAAGTGCACCGGCTGCGCGGAGTGCTTCGAGCAGTGCCCGGTGCACGCCATCGAGATGTTTCCGGAGCCGACATGACGCGTGCCACGGTGGACGGTAACGAGGCGGCCGTGTCGGTCGCCTACCGGCTCAACGAAGTGTGCTGCATCTATCCGATCACCCCGTCGTCGGCGATGGCCGAGCTGGCCGACGAATGGTCCAGCCGGCACCGGCCGAACCTGTGGGGCACCGTGCCGAGTGTGGTGGAGATGCAGAGCGAGGGCGGCGCGGCGGGCGCGCTGCACGGCGCGCTGCAGGGCGGGGCACTGGCGACGACGTTCACCGCGTCGCAGGGCCTGCTGCTGATGATCCCGAACATGTACAAGATCGCCGGCGAGCTGACCTCGGCGGTCATGCATGTTGCGGCCCGGTCCCTGGCCGCGCAGGGACTGTCGATCTTCGGGGACCATTCGGACGTGATGGCGGTGCGCCAGACCGGGTTCGCGTTGCTCGCCTCGGCCTCGGTGCAGGAAGCACACGACCTGGCGCTGGTGGCGCAGGCCGCGACCCTGCGGACGCGGGTGCCGTTCGTCCACTTCTTCGACGGCTTCCGCACCTCGCACGAGCTCAACACCATCGAGACGCTGACCGACGACGACCTGCGGGCACTGGTGCCCGAGGAACTGATCCACGAGCATCGCGGACGCGCGTTGTCGCCGGAGCGGCCGTTCATCCGGGGCACCGCGCAGAACCCGGACACCTACTTCCAGGCACGGGAGACGGTCAACCCGTTCTACGCCCGGGTTCCGGCGGTGGTGGACGAGCTGATGGCGCAGTTGGGTGAGCGCACCGGCCGCGGCCTGCGCATCGTCCAGTACGCCGGGCACCCCGAGGCGGAACGGGTGCTGGTCTTGATGGGATCCGGGGCGCAGACCGCATCCGACACCGCTGCCGCGCTCGCCGCCCGCGGTGAGCGCGTCGGGGTGGTGCAGGTGCGGCTGTACCGACCCTTTCCCGCCGAGGCGCTGCTGGCGGCGCTGCCGGCGACGGTGCGCACGATCGGCGTGCTGGACCGCACCAAAGAGCCCGGGTCGCACGGCGAGCCGCTGTATCTCGACGTCGTCGCGGCCCTCGCGGAGGCACATGCCGACGGTGAGCGAGCCGTCATGCCCCGGATCTGCGGCGGCCGCTACGGCCTGTCGTCGAAGGAGTTCACACCCGGGATGGTGGCCGGCGTCTTCGCCGAGCTCGCCCGTGAGCGGCCCCGACGCCGGTTCACCGTCGGCATCGACGACGACGTGTCCGGCACCAGCATCACCTACGACCCGTCCTTCGACATCGAATCCCCCGACACCGTGCGGGCGATCTTCTACGGCCTGGGCTCGGACGGGACCGTCGGGGCCAACAAGAACACCATCAAGATCCTCGGCGACGAGGAACACCTGCACGCGCAGGGCTACTTCGTCTACGACTCGAAGAAGTCCGGCTCGCAGACCGTCTCGCATCTGCGTTTCGGACCGCGGCCCATCCGCGCACCGTATCTGGTGAGCCGCGCGGACCTCGTCGGCTGCCATCAGTTCCGATTCCTCGACAAGATCGACGTCCTGGGACCGGCCGCACCGGGAGCGACCCTGCTGCTGAACTGCAGACACCGGCCGGACAAGGTCTGGGACGCGCTGCCCCGCCGGGTCCAGGAACAGATCCTCGACAAGGGGATCACGCTGTACGCCGTCGACGCGGGCCGGATCGCTCGCGAGGTCGGGCTCGCCGGGCGGATCAACGTCGTGCTGCAGACCTGCTTCTTCGCGATCTCGGATGTGCTGCCGCGCGAGCAGGCCGTCGCCCGGATCAAGAAGTCGGTGGAGAAGACCTACGGCAACCGCGGAGCCGACGTGCTGCGGCGCGAACTGGCCGCGGTGGACCGGGCATTGGACGAGCTGCACCGGATCGAGGTGCCCGGCCGGGTGACCACCACGCGAGTGCCGGCGCCGATCGTGCCGGAGCACGCGCCCGAGTTCGTCCGCACCGTCACCGCGGAGATGATGGCCGGGCGCGGGGATGCCCTGCCGGTCAGCGCGTTTCCTGTCGACGGTACCTACCCGAGTGGCACCACAGCCTACGAGAAGCGCAACATTTCGGAACTGGTCGCAGCATGGGACCCGGACACCTGCATCCAGTGCGGAAACTGCAGTTTCGTCTGTCCGCACAGCGTGATCCGCACCAAGTTCTACGACAGGTCCCACCTGGACGGTGCCCCGGAGCAGTTCGGCTCGGCGGCACTGGGGGCCGTGGGTCTGCCGGACGCCCGGTACACCCTGCAGGTCTACACCGAGGACTGCACCGGGTGCGGGCTGTGCGTCGAGGCCTGTCCCGCCGTGACTCCCGGCGCGACGGTCACCAAGGCCATCAACCTCGCACCTCGTGAACCGCGAGTGGTCGCCGAACGCGAGAACATCGCCTTCTTCGAGACGCTGCCGACGGCCGACCGAGCCCGGGTGGACTTCGGCACCGTCCGCGGAACCCAGTTCCTCGAGCCGCTGTTCGAGTTTCCCGGCGCCTGCGCGGGCTGCGGGGAGACCCCGTACCTCAAGCTGCTCTCCCAACTGTTCGGCGACCGGTTGATGATCGCGAACGCCACGGGCTGCTCGTCGATCTACGGCGGCAATCTGCCCACCACCCCCTGGGCGACCAATGCGGACGGCCGCGGCCCCGCCTGGTCCAACTCGCTGTTCGAGGACAACGCCGAATTCGGGCTGGGGTTCCGGCTGGCCGCCGACGAGCACACCCGGCTCGCCCGGCGGCGCCTGACCGAACTACGGGAGGCGGTCGGTGCCGACCTCGTCGACAGCATCCTGACGGCGCCGCAACTGCGCGAGTCCGAGCTGCGCGCCCAGCGGGAACGAGTCGCCGAACTCGAAACCCGTCTCGCAGAGCTGGATCCGACCACGACCGCCGACCTGCGCAGTGTGCTCGACCACCTGGTGCGGCGCAGCGTGTGGATCGTCGGCGGCGACGGCTGGGCCTACGACATCGGTGCCGGGGGTCTCGACCACGTCCTGGCCAGCGGTCGCAACGTCAACGTCCTGGTCCTCGACACCGAGGTGTATTCCAACACCGGGGGACAGATGTCCAAGGCCACCCCGCTCGGCGCGATCGCGAAGTTCGCCGCAGCCGGCAAGACGGTTCCGATGAAAGACCTTGCGTTGCAGGCCATCGCCTACGGCAACGTCTACGTAGCCCGGGTCGCGATGGGTGCCGATCCGCAGCACACCTTGCAGGCGATGCGGGAAGCCGAAGCCTACGAGGGCCCGTCGCTCGTCATCGCCTACAGTCAGTGCATCGCGCACGGTATCGACATGCGTCACGGGATGGACCAGCAGTACCGCGCGGTGGCCAGCGGGCACTGGCCGCTGATCCGCTACGACCCGGTGTTGCGGGCGGCCGGGGAGAATCCGTTCCTGCTCGATTCGCACCGGCCGAGGATTTCGCTCGAGGACTACCGCAGCCGCGAGCTGCGGTACCGCGCGCTCGCCAACACCGACCCGGCGGAATACGACCGGCTTCTCGGACTCGCCGAGGAGGCGATCGCTCAGCGCTGGGACCGGTACGAGGACATGGCATCGCAAGGGTCGCACCACTTCACCGCCGACGCCCGCAAGGATCGCTGATGGACCTGTCGACGCGCTACCTGGGCCTGGACCTGCCGAATCCCCTGATGGCGGCGGCATCCCCACTGTCCCGCACGGTCGGTGGGGTCCGCCGGCTCGCCGACGCGGGCGTCGGTGCGGTGGTGCTGTGTTCGCTGTTCGAGGAGCAGCTGCTGCGTGAGGCGGAACGCAATGCGGCACTGACCGAGCACGGTTCGCAGAGCTACGCCGAGTCCTCGTCGTACTTTCCGGACGACGCCGTCGAGGACCATGGACCGCGCCGCTACCTGAGCCTGCTCGAACGCGCCGCGCAGGCGGTCGCCGTCCCGGTGATCGGCAGCCTGAACGGCGTCACCCCGGGCGCGTGGGCGGGCTACGCACGCTCGATGCAGGACGCCGGTGCGGCCGCCATCGAGCTGAACATCTACTACCTGCCCGGTGATCCGCACATCAGTGGCCGGGACGTCGAGCAACGACACCTCGACGTCCTGGCCCGGGTCGCGGACGCCGTCACCGTGCCGGTGGCGGTCAAGATGAGCCCCCAGTTCAGTTCGATCGGCGAGATGGCGCTCCGTCTCGACGAGGCCGGGGCCGACGGACTGGTGCTGTTCAACCGGTTCCTGCAGCCCGGCATCGATTCCGAAACCCTCACGGTGGTCCCGGCCGTGACCCTGTCGACCCGCGCGGAGACCCGGTTGCCGCAGACCTGGATCGCGTTGCTGCGGGGACGGGTGCGCGCCGACCTGGCCGCGACCACCGGCGTCGAGGACGCCACCGACGTGATCGAGTATCTGCTCGCCGGTGCGGACGTCGTGCAGTCCGCCTCGGCATTGCTGCGCCACGGACCCGAGTACGCCGCCGTCCTGCTCGACGGTGTGCGTGAGTGGATGCGCCGCAAGGGATATCACAGTGTCGACGAGTTCCGCGGCGTGCTCGCCGTGTCGTCCGGCGCGGACGGGACCGGCCGCGGACGCGGTGACTACGTCGGCGCGCTCCGCGAGGCCGACCACCGCGCCTACGGCATCGTGTGAGGCTTCCGGTCCCGCTCGAGCCCCGGGGGTGCTCATAGGGGCGTTCCGGCCACGGTGCCGGCTCAGAGGTCCAGCGCCAGGCCGGCGACGGTGGCCTTGGCGGTGCGCCCGACCCCGATCAACGTGGCCGAGCCGGGGCCGGTCCAATCCCCGTAGCCGAGCAGATGCAGCTTGGGTTCCTTCAACGCCTGGGTGCCCGCCACATCGATCGAACCGTCGGGCCCGCGCAGGTGCAGCGGCCGCAGCGGCGCCAGGGCGGGGCGGAATCCGGTGGCCCAGACGATCACGTCCGCGCGCCGGCTCTCCCCGGTGTCGTCCCACGAGATGCCGTCCCGGGTCAGCCGGTCGAACATCGGCAGCGGATCCAGCGCGCCGCGGTCCCGGGCCGCGAGGATCTCCGGAACCATCACGATGTCACCGAGGTCGGTGATACCGCCCGGATCGGGGCGCCCGGCAGCCAGCGCCAGCGCGCGCCGCGAGGCCATCTCGAACAACACGCGTCCGTCGACGTCGTCCGGCAGGAACCGCGGCGGCCGGGTGGTCACCCAGGTGCTGTCGGTGACCTCCGAGATCTCGGCGACCAGCTGGGCGCCGGAGTTGCCGCCGCCGACCACCACGACCGCCTTACCGGCGAATTCACCCGGGGTGCGGTACTGCACGGTGTGCAACTGTCTGCCCGCGAAGCCGCGGGCTCCGGGACAAGCGGGCCAGAACGGCTGCTGCCAGGTGCCGGTGGCGCTGATCACCCGCCGTGCCCGCCACACCCGCTCCGCGGTGTCCACCCGCAGCCGCTCCCCGTCGTCGTCGCGGGTGACCGCCCGCACCCGCACCGGCCGCCGCACCGGCAGGCCGTAGCGGCGCTCGTACGCGGTCAGATACTCGATCACGTGCCGGGCGGGTGGGAACCCGTCCCGCCACGGCGGCATCGGCCATCCCGGCAGCGACGCGTACTCCGCGGGGGAGAACAACCGCAGCGACGGCCAGGTGTGCGGCCACGCGCCGCCCGGTGTGGGCTGATCATCGAGGACGACGAACTCGAGCCCGGCCCGGCGCAGGTAGTACCCGGCGGCCAGGCCGGCCTGCCCACCCCCGATCACCACGACGTCCACCTCGACCGTGCTCATCGTCTCCCTCGGCATCGCGTGCGCAGATCGTCGATCCCGGCCGTCAGGGGTGACCGGGGGCGTCGAGCAGGCTCGCCGCGGCGATCAGGGCGGCCTTGACGATCAGTCGTTCGGGGATCTCTTCGAAGGTGACCGGTCCGAGTGCCACTGTCCGGCACGGGGAGTCGCCGCACACCGAGCAGCAGCGGCTGCTGCCGACGTCGGCGTCGAGCCAGTCCTCGAGCGGGCGGCCGGCGATCCAGATGCGGTTGGATTCGGCCGGGTCCGCGGCGAAGGCGGCGTCGTCGAGTTCGCGGACCTCGAGGTGCGGTGCGATGCCGAGCGGGCGCAGGACCTGCTCGAGCGTGCCGATCGCGTCCTGGACCTGCTCACCGGTGCCGGCGCAGCGGCGGCACGTCTGTCCCTGGCTGACCAGGCGTTGCCAGACGATGGGCAGTGCCGTCATCGCGCACCCCTTCTCGGTTCGCGGGGAAGGTGGGAGTCGACCCGGCTCCAGTGTGGCCGACCCGGCCGGGCCGCAGGGCGTGTCCCGGTGGATCCGGCCGGACACGCCCTGCGCTCGGTCAGCTGCGGACGGCGCCGGGGACGAGTTCGGCGATCAGTGCCTCGACCCGCGTCTTGATCTCGTCGCGGATGGGGCGGACCGACTCGACGCCCTTGCCGGCCGGGTCCTCGAGCACCCAGTCGCGGTAGCTCTTGCCGGGGAAGACCGGGCAGGTGTCGCCGCAGCCCATGGTGATCACCACGTCGGAGGCTTCGACGGCGTCGGTGGTGAGGATCTTCGGGGATTGGGTGGAGATGTCGATGCCGAGCTCGGCCATGGCCTCGACGGCGGCGGGGTTGACCTGATCGGCGGGGGCGCTGCCGGCGGAACGGACCTCGACGGCGTCGCCGGCGAGGGCGGTGAGGAATCCGGCGGCCATCTGGGAGCGGCCGGCGTTGTGCACGCACACGAACAGCACGGACGGCTTGGTGGTCATCGAGGGAACCTTTCGGGTGTCAGGCGGTGGGAACGGCGGTGAGGTCGGCGAGCAGAGCGCGGACCCGGGCGTCGACGTCGTCACGGATGGTGCGGACGACCTCGAGGGATTGCCCGTCCGGGTCGGGGACGGTCCAGTCGAGGTAGCGCTTGCCGGGATAGACCGCGCAGGCGTCGCCGCAGCCCATGGTGACGACCACGTCCGCGGCGGCGACGACGTCGTCGGTGAGCGGTTTGGGGAACTCGGCGCCGAGATCGAGGCCGAGCTCGGCCATGGCCTCGACCACCACCGGGTTGATCGCCGCGATCGGCGCGGAGCCCGCGGAGCGGACGTGGACGCGGCCACCCGCGTGGTGATCCAGCAGGGCGGCGGCCATCTGGGAGCGGCCGGCGTTGTGCACACAGACGAACAGCACCTCCGGAACGTCCTTGGCGACGGCGCCTTCGGCCTGGGCCAGTGCGGTCAGGCGTTCGGCGGCGAAGCGCGGGGCGAGCGCGGTCAGGTGGGTGTAGACGGTGGCGGTGCGGCGCAGTGCCGCATAGGACTCGAACACCACCCGTTCGACGGTCTGCGGGGAGAAGATCCCGTCGTACTTGTCGGCGAGGTGCTCGGCGGCACGCTGGAGTACCGCCTGCGGCATGAGCAGTTCGGGCTGGTGGCGGTCGGAGTGGTCGGACATGTCGGCTCCCTGGCTCTCGGGCTTCACGAAGCGGCGGGGGTGGTGGAGGGGGCGAAGCGCTTACGCAGGGCGAGCGAGACGTAGACGAGGCCGACGAGCACGGGCACCTCGATGAGCGGTCCGACCACTCCCGCGAGGGCCTGGCCGGAGGTGACGCCGAAGGTGGCGATGGCCACGGCGATGGCGAGTTCGAAGTTGTTGCCGGCCGCGGTGAACGCGAGGGTGGTGGTGCGCTCGTAGCCCAGGCCCATCGCCGCGCCCAGGAGGTAGCCACCGCCCCACATGATCGCGAAGTACGCCAGCAGCGGCAGGGCGATGCGGGCGACGTCCCACGGGTGGGAGGTGATCTGCTCGCCCTGCAGCGCGAAGAGCATCACGATGGTGAACAGCAGGCCGTACAGGGCCCACGGCCCGATCCTGGGCAGGAACTTCTGCTCGTACCAGGTCCGGCCCTTGGCCTTCTCGCCGAAGTGGCGGGTGAGGAAGCCGGCGAGCAGCGGGATGCCGAGGAAGATGAGCACCGACTTGGCGATCTGCCAGGGCGAGACGTCGAGGGTGGTCTGTTCGAGTCCGAGCCAGCCCGGCAGCACCGAGAGGTAGAACCAACCGAGGCCGGCGAACATGATCACCTGGAAGACGGAGTTGAGTGCGACGAGCACGGCGGCGGCTTCGCGGTCGCCGCAGGCGAGGTCGTTCCAGATGATGACCATGGCGATGCAGCGGGCCAGACCGACGATGATCAGCCCCGTGCGGTACTCGGGCAGGTCGGGCAGCATCAGCCAGGCCAGGGCGAACATCAGCGCCGGCCCGACGATCCAGTTGAGGACCAGCGAGCCGATCAGCATCCGCCGGTCGCCGGTGACGGTGTCGAGCCGGTCGTAGCGCACCTTGGCCAGCACCGGGTACATCATGATCAGCAGGCCGAGGGCGATCGGCAGCGAGATGCCGTCGATCTCGACGGTGGAGATGATGTCGCCGAGGCCCGGGATCAGGCGGCCGAGCAACAGGCCGGCGACCATGGCGACGCCGATCCACACCGGCAGGAACCGGTCGAGGGTGGACAGCTTGCCGACCACGGCCGGGTGGTCGCTGGTGGTGGTCACGAGGCGACCTCCTCGAGGGTGCCGGCGGGCGCGCACGACGAGGTCGCGACGAGCCCGGATTCGACGGACAGCACCGCGGACAGCTGTGCCAGAGCGGCGGGGACGACCCGGTAGTGCACCCAGGTGCCGCGACGTTCGCAGTCGAGGAGGCCGGCCTCCCGCAGCACCTTCAGATGATGCGAGATGGTCGGTTGCGACAGGTCGAAGGACGGTGAGATGTCGCACACGCAGCACTCGCCACCCTCGTGGCTGGCGATCAGGCTCAGCATCCGCAGGCGCACCGGATCGCCCAGGGCCTTGAACATGCGGGCCAGGTCACCGGCCCAATCGGAGGTGAGCGGCTCGCGGCTGAGCGGCGGGCAGCAGGGCTCGTCCCCGCGCGGCGGTTGATTCGGCATGCGTCTATATTGACGGTTGTCGAAACACGGCGTCAAACGGACAGCCGGCCCGGTCGAAAGGAAACCCTCCCGTGCACACACCCTCGGTGCTGTTCGTCTGCGTGAAGAACGGCGGCAAGTCCCAGATGGCCGCCGCGCTGATGCGCAAGGCGGCGGGTGACCGCATCGTCGTGCACTCCGCCGGAACGGCACCGGGTGCGGCGCTCAACGCCCTCTCGGTGCAGGCGCTCGAGGAGGTCGGCGCACCGGTGGTCGGCGAGTACCCCAAGCCGATCGATCCGCAGCTACTGAGCGAGGTCGACCTCGTCGTCACCCTCGGCCGCGACGCCCGCGTCGACGCGGCGCACGTGGAGAACTGGGACACCGACGAGCCGTCCGAGCGTGGCATCGACGGCATCGAACGGATGCGCCTCGTGCGCGACGACATCGCCGCCCGAGTCGACGCCCTCGCCGCCCGGCTGCTCGACTCCGCTTCCCCTACCCGCTGATCCGACCAGGAGAAACCATGAGCACCATCGCAGTCTTCGAACCGGCCCTGTGCTGCAACACCGGCGTGTGCGGCGACGACGTGGACCGCAACCTCGTCACCTTCACGGCCGACATGCAGTGGCTGAAGGATCAGGGTGCCACCATCACCCGCCACAACCTGGCCAACGATCCGCTGGCCTTCGCGCACACTCCCGCCGTCAAGCGCTTCCTCGAGGTCGCCGGCTCCGCCGGTCTGCCGCTCGTGCTCGTCGACGACGTCACCGTGCTCACCGGGCGCTACCCCGATCGGACCCAGCTCGCCGCGTGGGCGGGACTCGACGTCGCCCAGGCACCCGTCGGCGCGACGATGCTGAATGTCGCGGACGATGCCTGCTGTACACCCGGCGACGCCACCTGCTGCTGAGCCGTCGAGGACGAGGAGATCACCGGATGACCACCCCCACGTTTCTGACCGACCCGCCGAGGTTCGTGTTCTTCACCGGCAAGGGCGGCGTCGGCAAGACCTCCATCGCCTGTGCGAGCGCACTGCGTCTCGCCCGCGCCGGGAAGAAGGTGCTGCTGGTCTCGACGGACCCCGCCTCGAACGTCGGTCAGGTCTTCGGCCTCACGATCGGCAACGCCCTCACCGCGATTCCCGCGGTGCCCGGCCTGTCGGCGCTCGAGATCGATCCCGAGCAGGCCGCCGACGCCTACCGTGAACGCATCGTCGGGCCGGTGCGGGGATTGCTGCCCGACGCCGAGATCGCCTCGATCACCGAGCAGCTCTCGGGTTCCTGCACCACCGAGGTCGCCTCGTTCGACGAGTTCACCTCGCTGCTGACCGACACCGACGGCGAGATCGCGTCGTTCGACCATGTGCTGTTCGACACCGCCCCCACCGGACACACCATCCGGCTGCTGCAGCTGCCCGGGAACTGGACCGAGTTCCTCGCGGCGGGCAAGGGCGACGCATCGTGCCTCGGACCGCTCGCCGGGCTCGACAAGCAGAAGACCATGTACGCCGCCGCGGTCGCCGCCCTGGCGGACCCGCAGCGCACCCGGCTCGTGCTCGTCGCCCGCGCCACCCGCTCCGCTCTCGCCGAGATCGACCGTACCCACGGCGAACTCGCCGCGCTCGGGCTGAGCCGCCAGCACGTCGTCGTCAACGGCGTCCTGCCGGCGCCGTCCGGCGACACGGACCCCCTCGCCCTCGCGATCCACCGCCGCGAACAGGCCGCGTTGGCGGGCATGCCGGCGGCGCTGAAACCCTTGCCGCTGGACCTGATCGAGCTCAAGGCCGCGAACATGATCGGTCTCGATGCCCTCGGGACGCTGTTCGAGACGGCCGACGTCGGCACGGACCTCCCTCCGGAGATCGGTGCGGTGCCGGACGTCGCGGATGCACCGCTGCGCGCCCTGATCGACGACATCGAGCGGGACGGGCACGGTCTCGTGATGTGCATGGGCAAGGGCGGGGTCGGGAAGACCACGGTCGCCGCGGCCGTCGCCGTGGCCCTGGCCGAACGCGGGCACGAGGTCCGCCTGACCACCACCGACCCTGCCGCACACCTGACCGACACCCTGCACGGCGACGTCGAACACCTCCATGTCTCGCGCATCGATCCCGCCGAGGCCACTCGCGCCTACCACGAGCGGGTGATGGCCACCAAGGGTGCGCACCTCGACGAGCAGGGCCGGGCGACCCTCGCCGAGGACCTGCGCTCCCCGTGCACCGAGGAAGTGGCGGTGTTCCAAGCATTCTCGCGGGTGATCCAGGAGTCCCGGCGCAAGTTCGTCGTCGTCGACACCGCGCCCACCGGCCACACCCTGCTGCTGCTCGACGCCACCGGGTCCTACCACCGCGACGTCACCCGGCAGCTGGGCCCGGGCCTGCACGCCGTCACCCCGATGATGCGCCTGCAGGATCCGGCTTCGACGAAGGTCCTGTTGATCACCCTCGCCGAGACCACTCCCGTGCTCGAGGCCGCGGGTCTCCAGGGCGACCTCGAACGTGCCGGCATTCACCCCTGGGCGTGGGTGATCGACAACTCCGTGGCCGCCGCCGCGCCCACCGCACCGCTGCTGCGCCGCCGCGCCGCCGCCGAACTCGGGCAGATCGACAAGGTCCGCACCGAACTCGCCGAGCGCTACGCGGTCGTGCCGCTGCTCGCGACCGAGCCGGTGGGAGTTCCGGCGCTGCGAGCACTCGGCGAGGCCCCCACCCGCGTCGCCGCCCGGTAGATCACGGCCACGAAAGGCACGGCCCCACCCCGGTATCCGGGGTGGGGCCGCGTGTGGGAGGCAGGATCAGGCGCCCGCA
>NZ_BCXE01000001.1 GCF_001894945.1 Rhodococcus ruber NBRC 15591 | reverse complement strand
ATCACCCCGCGAACCAACGTCCGCGGCGCTCCGGGGCAACCGTTCCAGCCTACCCACACCACCCGCCGGGAACAAACCCGACGCACTCGGTGGGATCGGCAACGGCCCAGAATCCTACCAGAAGATTCCGAAC
Source organism: Rhodococcus ruber NBRC 15591 (assembly GCF_001894945.1). Classification (GTDB taxonomy): domain Bacteria; phylum Actinomycetota; class Actinomycetes; order Mycobacteriales; family Mycobacteriaceae; genus Rhodococcus; species Rhodococcus ruber. The sequence goes on along the minus strand of NZ_BCXE01000001.1, from coordinate 621,806 downwards.
CGAACAATCAGGCGCCTGCGTCCAACCTCGTTGTCCCGAGTCCCTGCGGGCCGGGTCGGTGTCCGTGTCGCTCTGACCTGCAATAAGTTACGGGACGAATAACTGGACACCAAATCCGCTGGTCAAGCTCGTAGGCGGTGCCGTTTCCCCAGGTGGCAGACCGCCTCCGGCACCCTCGCCGCGTTGCCCGTTCCCAGTGATGCGCGGCACACTCGACTCCGGAGGCGGAGCTCGCTCGTTGCGATGCATGAAATGCCTTGGCGCACAACCACTTTCGAGGCATCGAGATCAGGATTCGGAGTTCACCCGTTCGATGACGCCCCCGAGTTCCTCGATGATCTCCACGAACCTCGGGTAGCCGCGATCGATGTGGTACACGTCGTGCACCTCGGTCACGCCGTCGGCGCACAGTCCGGCCAGGACCAATCCGGCGCCGGCCCGGATGTCCGACGACCACACCGGCGCGCTCGACAGTTCCTCGACTCCGCGGACCACGGCGTGATGTCCGTCGGTGCGAGCGTCGGCCCCGAGGCGGATCATCTCCTCGACGAACCGGAACCGCGCCTCGAAGACATTCTCCGTGATCATCGACGTTCCGTCGGCGACTGCCGCGAGACCGATCGCCATGGGCTGGAGGTCGGTGGGGAATCCCGGATACGGCAGGGTCGCGAAGTTGATCGCTCGGGGACGGTCGTGCTGGACGACCCGGAAGCCGTCGACTTCGGGGGTCACCTCCGCACCGGCGGCACGGAGCTTGTCGAGCACGAGGCTCAGGTGCTTCGGGTTGACGCCACGCACGCGCACGTCGCCGCGCGTCATCGCCGCCGCGATCCCCCATGTCGCCGCGACGATGCGATCTCCGATGACACGGTGGGTGGTGGGTTCGAGACGCGGAACGCCCGTGATCGTCAGTGTCGAGGTGCCGGCACCGGAGATGCGGGCCCCCATCTGAACGAGCATGTTGCACAGGTCCACGATCTCCGGCTCGCGGGCCGCGTTGTCGATCGTGGTCTCGCCGTTCGCCAGGACGGCGGCCATCAGGATGTTCTCGGTGGCCCCGACCGACGGAAAGGCCAGCCGGATCGCGTTGCCGTGCAGGGCGTCGGCCTCGGCCACCACGCAGCCGTGCTCGATGGTGCTGTGCGCCCCCAGCAGTCGGAGCCCCGTCTGGTGCATGTCGAGGGGGCGTGAACCGATGGCGTCACCGCCCGGCAGCGCGACGACGGCTTTCCGGCACCGGGCCACCAACGGCCCGAGGACACACACCGACGCCCGGAACTGCCGGACGGCGGCGAAATCGGCCTGATACTTCGGCTGCGCGGGAGTCGTGATGCGCGCCTCGTCGCCCTCGAGCTCGACGTCGCATCCGAGCCCGCGCAGGACCTCGGCCATCAGCGGGACGTCGAGAATGTCGGGGCAGTTGGTGATGACGCTCGTCCCCTCCGCCAACAGAGCGGCCGCCATCAGCTTGAGCACGCTGTTCTTGGCGCCCCCGACGACAACCTCACCGACAAGCCGGTTACCACCGGAGACAAGAAAGCGATCACTCACAACGCCACAGCCTATCGACCACACTGCGGGAATACGGGAGCGGTACCGTGACCTGCATGGCTGTCCATCTCACACGGATCTACACCCGCACCGGCGACGACGGTACGACGGGCCTCAGCGACTTCTCCCGGGTGTCGAAGAACGACCCGAGACTGGTCGCGTACGCGGACTGCGACGAGACGAACGCGGCACTCGGGGTGGCGCTCGCGTCGGCCGAGGTACCGGAGCGGATGGCGCCTGTCCTGCGCCAGATCCAGAACGACCTGTTCGACGCCGGAGCGGACCTGTCGACGCCGGTGGTACCGGAGCCGAAGTACCCGCCGCTGCGGATCACCCAGGCGTACATCGATCGGCTCGAACGCTGGTGCGACGAGTTCAACGAGGGTCTGGCGCCGCTCGATTCCTTCATTCTTCCCGGCGGTACCGTCCTGGCGGCCCAGCTGCACACGGCGCGGACGGTGGCACGGCGGGCGGAGCGCTCGGCGTGGGCGGCGGTGGCCGCTCACCCGGACGATACGAATGTGCTGCCGGCGAAGTACCTCAACCGGCTGTCGGATCTGCTCTTCATCCTCGGCCGGGTCGCGAACCCGGGCGGGGATGTGCTCTGGAAGCCGGGCGCGGGCGCGTGAAGAACGGTCGGCCGGGCGTCAGTTCGGCCGACCGCGCACGGACCGGTCCGACGGACGGGATTCGATCCAGGACAGGAAGGCGGTCAGCGCGCCGCTGTCGAGTGCAATCTCGAAACTGCTTGCGCCATCCTGGACTTCGAGGATCACGATGTCCTCGGTCATGATGTCGTACTCGCTGCCCTCGGGCGCTCGACGATTGCGTACCTCGACGCCCTGCCGGGCCAGCCGCGAGTCCGGACCCGGACGCAGGCTCGAGAGCTTGTAGAAGACGAGCGTGCGCTCGCCGTAACGGATGACGCCGTGCCGCCACCCGGCGCCGGCGCCGTTGGGCAGCCGGCGCAGTATCGCTGCGGTACCCCCGCCCCGCAGGGTGAGGAGGCGATACAGAAAAGCCGCGACGGCAACCGCGAGCAGTATCACCAGAACGATGAGAACAATCATTCCAACTGACACTGCTCGTCGGCTCCGTCGCGGCTTGTCGTATCCGTCAGGCCCGCTCGACGGCCCGGAGTCGGCCCCGGGCTGCCGCGATCTCGGCCTCGTCCTGGCTGTCGCTCAGCACGGCGCGCGCGGACTCGACGTCGATGTTCTCCGTCAGCTCCGCAGCCTCCGCGAGGATCGTCACCGTCGTGGCGGTCACCGAGAGGAAACCGCCGTGCACGGCCGCGACGACCCGATCGCCGTCGGCGGTGGTGATGGAGACGACACCGCCTTCCACGAGCTGGCCGAGGACCGGCTCGTGGCCCGGCATGACACCGATCTCGCCCTCGGTCGTCTGGGCGCTGACCAGCCGGGCGGTGCCCGACCAGAGGCGCTCCTCGACGGCAACGAGGTCCACGGTCATTTCAGCCATCGCGGACTACTTCCCGGCGATCTTCTTGGCAGCGGCCTCGACGTCGTCGAGTCCACCGCAGCTGTTGAACGCCTGCTCGGGCAGGTGGTCGAACTCACCCTTGGTGACGCGGTCGAACGCCTCGATGGTGTCACGCAGCGGCACCACGGAGCCGGGCTCGCCGGTGAACTTCTCGGCGACGATGAAGTTCTGGCCGAGGAACTTCTGGATACGACGGGCGCGGCCGACGAGGACCTTGTCCTCCTCGGAGAGCTCGTCCATGCCGAGGATGGCGATGATGTCCTGCAGCTCCTTGTACTTCTGCAGGATCCGCTTGACCTCGTTGGCGACCCGGAAGTGCTCGGCACCGACGATGCCGGGCTCGAGGATGCGCGAGGTCGACGTCAGCGGGTCCACAGCGGGGTAGATACCCATCTGCGAGATCGGACGCGAGAGCTCGGTGGTCGCATCGAGGTGCGCGAACGTCGTGGCCGGCGCCGGGTCGGTGTAGTCGTCGGCGGGCACGTAGATCGCCTGCAGCGAGGTGATCGAACGACCACGGGTCGAGGTGATGCGCTCCTGGAGCTCACCCATCTCGTCCGCGAGGGTCGGCTGGTAACCCACGGCCGACGGCATGCGGCCGAGCAGCGTCGAGACCTCGGAGCCGGCCTGGGTGAAGCGGAAGATGTTGTCGATGAACAGCAGCACGTCCTGGCCCTGGACATCGCGGAAGTACTCCGCCATGGTCAGCGCGGACAGGGCGACGCGCATACGCGTTCCCGGCGGCTCGTCCATCTGGCCGAAGACGAGGGCGGTGTCCTGGAGGACGCCCATCTCCTCCATCTCGAGGTGGAGGTCGGTGCCCTCACGGGTGCGCTCGCCGACGCCGGCGAACACCGACGTGCCGGAGAACTCACGCGCGATACGGGTGATCATCTCCTGGATCAGAACGGTCTTGCCGACGCCGGCACCACCGAACAGACCGATCTTGCCGCCCTTGACGTACGGGGTCAGCAGGTCGATGACCTTGATGCCGGTCTCGAGGATCTCGGTCTTGCCCTCGAGCTGGTCGAAGGCCGGCGGCTTGCGGTGGATGCCCCACTGCTCGCCGTCGCGTCCGGTGCCCGGGGCGTCCAGGCAGTCACCGAGGGCGTTGAACACGTGGCCCTTGACGACGTCGCCGACCGGCACCGAGATCGGGCGGCCCGTGTCGACGACCGTGGTGCCGCGCACCAGGCCGTCGGTGGGCTGCATGGAGATCGTGCGCACCAGGTTGTCACCCAGGTGCTGCGCGACCTCGAAGGTCAGGGTCTTCGCCACGGACGGCAGAGTGACCTCTGCGTGCAGGGCGTTGAACAGATCGGGAACGGCACCACGCGGGAACTCGACGTCCACGACGGGCCCGATGACCCGAACGACGCGGCCGGCAGTGGCCGAGGCCGCCCCCGCCCCGTAGTTATCGGTTGCTGCTGCGGTCATGTGCTTAGTCACTTCCTGCACTCGAGGCGAGCGCGTTGGCACCGCCGACGATCTCGCTGATTTCCTGGGTGATCTGGGCCTGGCGGGCCTGGTTGGCCTGACGGCTGAGGGTGTTCACCAGTTCCGTGGCGTTGTCGGTGGCCGCCTTCATGGCGGTACGCCGTGCGGCCGACTCCGACGCCGCGGCATCGAGCAGCGACGCGAAGATGCGGGTGCTGATGTACTTCGGCAGCAGGGCCGCGAGCAGCGTCGAGGCCTCCGGCTCGAAGTTGTAGCCGGGCCGCGGACCGCCGTTGCTGCCGACGTGCCGGCCGTCGGTGAGCATGTCCTCACCGAGGTCGATCTCGTCCTCGGTGACGGTCACCTCGAGCGGCGCCATGCGGCGCACCTCGGGGCTCTGGGTCAGCATCGAGACGAAGCGGGTGTAGACGATGTGCAGTTCGTCGACGCCCTCGATCGTGCCCTCACCGTTCGGCGCGGGAACCTCGTTGCCGGAGCCCGCCATGAACAGCTCCACCAGGTGACGGCTCGCCTTGGCCGCATCGGTGTAGCGCGGCTCCTGGGAGAACCCGGTCCACGCCCCCGCGACCGGCCGGCCGCGGAAGGTGTAGTAGCTCAGGCCCTTGGCACCGAGCACGTAGAGCACCGGCTCCTTGCCCTCGCTGACCAGCAGCTGACGCAGTTCCTCGGCCTCCTTGAGGACGTTGGCGTTGTAGCCACCGGCCATACCGCGGTCGCTGGTGACGACCAGGACCGCAGCACGCCTCGGGTTGGGCCGCTCGTTGAGCAGGGGGTGATCCAGCGACGCGGACGCACTCGCCAGCTCGGAGAGCACCTTGGTGATCTCCTCGGCGTACGGCTTGGACGCTGCCACTCGGGCCTGAGCCTTCGTGATCCGCGACGTCGCGATCAGCTCCTGCGCCTTGGTGATCTTCTTGGTCGAGTTGACCGACTTGATCCGCGAGCGGAGCTCGCGCAGGCTTGCCATTCGTCGATCACACTCCCTTCACAGGACGCTGGGTCATGGTCTCCACGCTCACTTGCGAACAGTGGTGCGCTTGACGGAAACCTGCTCCTGCTCGACCTCGTCGGCGCCCAGGGCCTCGGCCTCGGCCTCGTTCACGACGCGGGTTCCGTCGGAGGCGATGAAGCCCTCCTTGAACTTGTTGGTCGCGGCGAGCAGCGCGGAGGCGGACTCGTCGGTCAGCGCCTTGCCGCCGGCGATCTGCTCGTAGACACCCGACGCGCTGTGGTGCAGGTCCTCGAGCAGCTCGGTCTCGAAGCGGCGCACGTCACCGACGGGCACCGAGTCGTAGACACCCTGACCGGCGAGGTAGATCGACACGATCTGGTCCTCGACGGCGACCGGGGCGTACTGGTCCTGCTTGAGGAGCTCGACCAGACGCTGGCCGCGCTCGAGCTGCGCCTTCGACGCCGCGTCGAGGTCGGAGGCGAAGGCGGCGAACGCTTCGAGCTCGCGGAACTGCGCAAGCTCGAGACGCAGCGAGCCGGAGACCTTCTTCATGCCCTTGGTCTGCGCGGCGCCACCGACTCGGGAAACCGAGATACCGACGTTGATGGCGGGACGGATGCCCTTGTTGAACAGGTCGGACTCGAGGAAGACCTGGCCGTCGGTGATGGAGATGACGTTGGTCGGAATGTAGGCCGAGACGTCGTTGGCCTTGGTCTCGATGATCGGCAGGGCGGTCAGAGAACCGCCGCCGAGCTCGTCGGACAGCTTGGCCGAGCGCTCCAGCAGACGCGAGTGCAGGTAGAACACGTCGCCCGGGTAGGCCTCACGTCCCGGCGGGCGGCGCAGCAGCAGGGAGATGGCGCGGTACGCCTCGGCCTGCTTGGTGAGGTCGTCGAACACGATGAGCACGTGCTTGCCCTGGTACATCCAGTGCTGGCCGATGGCCGAACCGGTGTAGGGGGCGAGCCACTTGAAGCCGGCGGAGTCGGACGCGGGGGCCGCGACGATGGTGGTGTACTCCATCGCGCCGTGCTCCTCGAGGGCAGCCTTGACGCCCGCGATGGTGGAGCCCTTCTGGCCGATCGCGACGTAGATGCAGCGGACCTGCTGCTTCGGGTCGCCGGTGGCCCAGTTGGCCTTCTGGTTCAGGATCGCGTCGACGCAGACGGCGGTCTTGCCCGTCTTGCGGTCACCGATGACCAGCTGGCGCTGGCCGCGGCCGATCGGGGTCATCGCGTCGATGGCCTTGATGCCGGTCTGCAGCGGCTCCTCGACCGGCTGGCGCTGCAGCACGGTCGCGGCCTGCAGCTCCAGGGCCCGGTTCTCGGTCGCCTCGATGTCGCCGAGGCCGTCGATCGGCTGACCCAGGGGGTTCACGACGCGGCCGAGGTAGCCGTCGCCGACCGGCACCGACAGAACGTCGCCGGTCCGCTTGACTTCCTGGCCCTCTTCGAGGTCCTGGTAGTCGCCGAGGATGACAGCACCGATCTCGGTGGCGTCGAGGTTCAGGGCCACGCCCAGCACACCGCCGGGGAACTCCAGCAGCTCGTTGGCCATCGCCGACGGCAGACCGCTGATGTGCGCGATGCCGTCACTGGTGTCGGCGACCACGCCGACCTCCTCGCGGGAGGCCTCCGGGGAGTAGCTCGCGGTGTAGTTGTCGATCGCGCTACGGATCTCGTCGGAGGAGATCGTCAGCTCCGCCATGTTCTTCCTGCTCTCGGTATCTGGTCTTCGAAAAGATCGCAATGTGTGTGTGTTCGGTAGTGGACTACGTGAGGCTCTTGCGCACTGCGGCGAGTCGACCCGCGGCGGTGCCGTCGATGACCTCGTCGCCCACCCGGACGACCAATCCACTGAGAAGCTCGGGAACCACCTCGACGTGCACCGTGACCGGCTTGCCGTACGTTCTGGTCAGGATACCGGTGAGCCGTTCGGTCTGCGCCGCGCTGAGGGGTGCCGCACTGCGCACATGGGCGACGGCGCGGTCCCGCTGGGTGGCGGCGAGGTTCGACAGTTCGTCGAACGCATCGGCCGGGGCCTTGCTCTTCAGCCGTCCGACGGCCTGCACGGCCAGGGCCTCGGTGATCGCGGTGGACTTGCCGTAGAGCAACCGCGAGAGGAACTCGCGCTTGGCCGCCAGCGGCTTGGTGCGATCGGAGAGGGCCTGCTCGAGCTCGGCGTTGCCGGCCACGATGCGACCGAGCCGGAACAGCTCGTCCTCGACGGTGTCGAGCTGGTTCTGGTCGGCCGCTGCCGTCAGGAGGGCTTCGCGACCCAGCTGAACGAGGGAGTTGGTCAGGTCGGACTGGGTCGACCAGTCCTGCCCTGCCGCCGCCTTCAGGGTCGCGAGGGTGACGGGCGAGACCTTGCTCCCGAAGACCCGCTCGGCCAGCGCCTGCCGGCCGGCTGCCGGGGCCGAGGCGTCGGCCAGCGCACTCCGCAGGGTGCGCTGATCGTCGAGCACCTCGACCACCGAGAACAGCTCGGAGCCGGCCTGCGCCGCAGCTGCAGTTGCGGCACCCGCGGCAGCGGATGCGGTGCTCGACGCCAACGCGCCCTGCAGCGCGGAACGCGTCTGAGCGAGTGCCTCACGGCTTGCTGCGTACATGGTGCTCACTTTCGGGATGCAGAGTCAGCGCTGAGGGAGTCGAGCTCGCTGAGGAAGCGGTCGATCGAGCCGGCACGCTTGACGTCGTCGGAGAGGGACTCCCCGATGACCTTCTCGGCCAGATCCACGGCGGTGCGGCCGAGATCACCGCGCAGCTCGGTCACGATCTGCTGGCGCTGGGCCTGCAGCTGGTTGTGACCGGCGGCGACGATGCGGTCGCTCTCCTCCTGGGCCTGAGCCTTCATGTCCGCGATGATCTGCTGGCCCTGGGCGCGGGCCTCCTCACGGATCTGCGCCGCCTCGGTGCGGGCCTCGGCGAGCTGCGCGCGGTACTGCTCGAGCGCGGCCTTTGCCTCGGCCTGAGCTTCCTCGGCCTTCTTGATGCCGCCTTCGATCAGCTCCGAACGCTCGTCGAGCACCTTCTGGAACAGCGGAAGCACGTACTTCCAGAAGACGAGCCCGACGATGATCAGGGCGACCAGCGACCAGACGATGTCGTACGTCGCGGGAAGCAGAGGGTTCTGGTCCTCTGCCTCCGCCGCGAGCAACAGGATGCTGTCAGCCATGGTCGTCAGATCAGAAGATGAAGCCGGCGACGATACCGATCAGCGCCAGGGCCTCGGTGAACGCGATACCGAGGAACATGGTGGTGCGCAGCTGGCCGGCCATCTCGGGCTGGCGGGCCATGCCCTCGATCGCCTTGCCGACGACGATGCCGATGCCGATGCCGGGGCCGATGGCCGCGAGGCCGTAGCCGACCGCACCGAGACCGCTGATGGTGCTCTCCGTCTGGGCGAGGACGTCAACTGCCTGAAGCGCAACGCTCATTGGTGTTCCATTCCCTTTCTTGTGGCTCGGCCCCGGGGATCGGCAACCGAGTCAGTCTGTGTGTTGTGTGGGTAGTGCCGGTCGGCGTGCTAGTGCTCTTCGGCGTGCAGCGCGAGGTCGATGTACACCGCAGTCAACAGCGCGAAGATGTACGCCTGCAGGACGATCACCAGCAGCTCGAAGAAGGTGAACGCGATGCCACCGATCAGCGAGCCGATACCGAAGATCTTCATCGCGCCGTCGGCGCTGAAGAAGAAGAACTGGGTTGCGCTGAAGAACAGCACCAGCATGATGTGGCCGGCCAGCATGTTCGCCATGAGACGGATGGTGAGCGTGAACGGGCGCAGCAGGAACGTCGAGATGAACTCGATCGGGATGACCAGCACGTGCAGCGCGGGCGGCAGGTTCGGCACGACGATGCTGCTCTTGACGTAGCGGAAGAACCCGTACTTCTTGATGCCCACGTAGTTGAAGACGACGTAGGCGAGCGCGGCCAGGACGATCGGCATGCCGATACGCGCGTTCGACGAGATGTTCAGGAACGGGATGACCGACGTCAGGTTGAGACCGACCACGAGGAAGAAGATGGTCACGAGAACCGGAAGGAATCGGCGGCCCTGCTGCTTGCCGAGGATGTCCTCGGCGATGTTGATCCGCACGAAGTCGATCATGATCTCGGCGACGTTCTGCACACCGCGGGGCACGATCTTCGGGCTGCGCATCGCGAGCGCGAAGAACAGCGCCACGAGCACGGCCACGACGACGCGGATGAGCATCAGGCGGTCCATTTCGAAGGGGGTGCCTTCGAACAGAACTGCTGGGGGGAAGAAATCGGCTAGTGACGGCGCGTGGAATTCTCCGGCAGCCAAGGTGGTGACGCTCAGCGCTCTCTCCCGTAGTCGGCCGCAGGCATTGCCGTCTGCGGTTCGATCGGACATTGACGATCCAACAAGTCGACCAGGTCGGCTCGCGTATTCGCCAGCTGCTGTCGGCTCCCGATCGGGGCCAGCGTCTGTCGGTGTCGGCGACTCTCGTCGACTCGGCGGCCATTCGAACACGACCGCCTGCGAGGACACAACCGCACTCGACTCCTCGGGAATCGCAGGCAGTCGCACTCGCTTGGGACGACCTTATCAACACTTCTACGACGTTGTGTAGGCGGGTGCCCGTACCGCGAGGTCATTGACAACGACGGTACTACCGTTCGTCGTTGTTCCCCTGCTCAGCGCTACCGGCAGGCTCCACGTAGAGCGCGCGCTGCGACAGCACGCCGTAGGTCTCGGCGCCCAGGACGACGAGCAGCGCGAAGACGATCGTGAGCACGAGCACGCCCTTGTCGTAGAAGTCGAGCGGCCTGAGCAGCATCATCACCACGATCGCGAGGATCAGCTTGAGCAGCCAGGTGCCCAGCAGCACCGCACCCGCCGTCGTCGCCGGAAGACGGGCGGTGAGCAGCACGCCGAGCGCGGTGAAGAGGATGAAGCCGCCGCCCACGGCAGCGCCGATCAGCGCACCCCACACGCCCGGCAGACCGGCGACGAGGCCACCGATCACGGTGGCGACGACCGTCAGCACGATGAGCCCGAGCACGCCGTACCGGACGGCGGCGCGCATCGGCGCGGAGGAATCGGGCAGGGCGGGCAAGGGCTGATCCGGGGAGGTCACGGGAGTCAAGCCTAACGGACCCGTCCCCGGCGCCGGCGTCGCCGGGGACGGCCGGCGTCGTCGTGACGCAGCGACGGCACCGCCGTGACGACCAGCGCGAACACCAGTCCACCCGCCATGAGCAGTACGACGGCCCGCCGGTCGAGCAGCGAGGAACCGACGGCCCCGAACGCGAGCACCCCGACCCACAGGTAGATCAACAGCACCACCCGGCGGTGCGAGTGCCCGATCTGCAGCAGTCGATGGTGCAGGTGCATCTTGTCCGGGCTGAACGGGCTGACCCCGGCCCGGGTGCGCCGGACGACCGCCAGCAGCAGGTCGAGGATGGGGATGAACATGACCGCCCCCACGAGGATCAGCGGGGAGAGCAGGCCGAGCAGGTCGCGGGTGCCGTAGGCCGCCAAGGGGATGCGTCCCGACGCGCTCGTCGAGATCGCCGCCAGCATCAGGCCGATCAGCATCGATCCGGAGTCGCCCATGAAGATCCGGGCCGGCTGGAAGTTGTGCGGCAGGAAGCCGAGGCAGGCTCCCGCGAGGGCCGCGGCGATCAGGGCGGGCGGATACGCCCCCACATCCCCGCCCTGATCGTGCAGCAGCCCGACGGAGAACACACAGATCGCGACGGCCGCGATCAGCCCGAGACCGGCCGCGAGACCGTCGAGACCGTCGACGAAGTTCATCGCGTTGATCATCACCACCGCAACCAGGACGGTGAACAGTCCCGCCTGCAGCTGGTCGAGGATGAGGGTGCTGCCACCGAAGGGCTCGTAGATGACGATCCAGCTCACGCCCATGACGACGAGCACGCCCGCCGCCGTGACCTGCCCGACGAACTTGGTCAGCGCGTCGAGTCCCCAACGGTCGTCGATGATCCCGACGATCACGATGATGGTGCCCGAGACCAGCGCCGCTCCCATGTCGGGGGTGTACTCGAACCCTCGGGTCAGGGCGGGCAGTTGCTGGGCGAACAGCAGGCCCGCCACCAAGCCGAAGTACATTCCGACGCCGCCCAGCCGCGGTGTCGGCTGCACATGCACGTCCCGGTCCCGGGGCACCGCGACGGCGCCGAACCGGATCGCGGCGATCCGCACGGCCCCCGTCGAGAGGAAGGTGACGACCGCGGCGGTGAGGAGCACGAGCAGCAGCTCGCGGATGGGCACGCCGGCGCCGCGGCCCGATTGGGCCAGCACCAGGGATGCCGTGTCGGCGACAGTCACTTCGTCCGGTCCCCGCCGTCACTCCCCGCCGGTACGCAGCTGCGCCGGATCCTCGCCCAGCACCTCCGCGATGTCCTCGACCGCCACGGCCCCCTCGCGCAGCACGCGCGGACGATCGGCGGTCAGGTCGACGATGGTGGAGGCGACGGCGTGTTCGGCCGGGCCGCCGTCGAGGTACACGCTGGCCGATCCGCCGAGCTGGGCGCGCGCCTCGTCCACCGTGGTGGCCGGCGGCCGGCCGGAGACGTTCGCGCTCGACACCGCCAGGGGGCCCACCTCGCGCAGCAGCTCGAGCACCACGGGGTGCAGTGGCATGCGCAGCATCACGGTGCCGCGCGTATCCCCCAGGTCCCACGCGAGCGAGGGAGCTTGGTGCACAACAAGACTCAGACCGCCGGGCCAGAACGCGCGGATCAGTTCCCGCGCCTGCGGGCGGACGGTGTTCACCAGGCCGTCGATCGTGTTCCACGACCCGACGAGCACCGGCACCGGCATGTCCCGGCCCCGGCCCTTGGCACGCAGCAGGCCGGTCACCGCATCGCTGTCGAAGGCATCCGCCGCGAGCCCGTACACCGTGTCGGTGGGGACGACGACGAGCCTGCCGGCCTTCAGCGCGCCCTTGGCGGCCGTCAGGCCGGCGGCCCGGGAATCGGGGCTGTTGCAGTCGTAGACGGTGCTCACGGGTTCATCCTTCCACTGCGGCGAACGAGTCCGGCATCACACACCGGACTCCCCCTGCGCTCGGGCACGTCGCGCCTCCACGTCGGTCGGGACCCGGCGGGCGACGACGAACCGCGGCCGCCCCGCCAGATCCGGGTGCTCGGTCACCTCACCGAACACGCGGCGCTGCGCGAACAGCTCCGCGACCAGGGGCCCGTTGGTGTCGTCGTGCTCGATGCCGACCGCACCGCCGATGCGCAGCCACCGGGCGATGTTCGCGACCATCGGTTTGATCACCGACAGCCCGTCCGGGCCGCCGAACAGCGCCGAGTGCGGATCGTGCTCGATCACCTCGGGCGGGAGGTCGGTGCCCTCGGGGATGTAGGGCGGGTTCGACACCACGACGTCGACCCGGCCCTCGAGGGCGGTGAGCAGGTTGCGGTCCGTCACGTCTCCCTGATGCAGGAGGATCGGCGTGTCTCCTGCCGCCGCGCAGCGTTCCGCGTTCCGCCGCGCCCAGGCGAGGGCATGGGGCTCGAGTTCGACCGCGTGCACGATCGCGTCGGGCCGGGCGTGCGCGATCGCCAGCGCGAGGGCGCCCGAGCCGGTGCACAGGTCGAGCACGACCGGCGGATTTTCCTGCAGGCCCTCGAGGTGCGCCAGGGCCCAGGCCAGCAGTAGTTCGGTTTCGGGTCGCGGGACGAAGACGCCGGGACCCACCTCGATGTCGATCTCCCCCATTCCCGTGCTGCCGGTGATGTACTGCAACGGGATCCGCTTGGCGCGCTGCGCGATCATCGCCCGGTACGCGTCGACCATGGCCGGGTCGACGAGCGGCACGAGCCCGAGACGGGTGCGCTCGATGCCGAGCAGGTGCGCGGCGAGCAGTTCGGCGTCCACACGCGGACTGGGGACACCGGCTTCCTCGAGCACCGACACCGCTTCGAGGATCGCCAGGCGCAGGGGTTGACGAGTCACGGCGTACAGACTGCCATGCCGGTCACGCGACGGAAACGGACAGGTCACTCATCGGGTCGGTGTACGGCATGATCGGAATCGTCCGATTCGGACCAGGACTACGGAACTACGGAGAGGATCTTCCTGTGACGAAGTCGAAATTCACGGTTCGGGCAGCGTCCGTCGTCGCATTCGGTGCCGCCGGCGCCCTCGCGGCACCCGGACTCGCGTCCGCGTCGCCGATCGACGTCCAACCCACCCCGCTGCTCTGCAGCTACGTCGCGCCGGTCCACAGCGTGACCGAGACGGACAGCGAGGCCCTCGAGGAGGGTCAGCTGTTCTTCGCGGTCGGCGAGCAGAAGGCGCAGAACGGGCAGCTCAACTGGGTCAACACGGCCACCTGGCAGACCGGGGGCGCCTCGTTGACCGCGTCGCCGCAGAGCAGCGAGGTTCCGGTCGCGCTCCTGAACACGGGACCCGGCACGGTCGTGTCCGCCGTGTGGGGACCGCACCGGAACGCGAAGGGTGAGAACTGCTTCCTGCTTCCCGGCATCGACATCTCGCAGGTGCCCGGGGACGACGACCCGGGTGACGAGCCCGGCGAGCCCGCTCCGTAACGGACCGGTACCCGGCTCACGCGTCATTCCGCCGTGAGCCGGGCCTCCCGGTCGGCCGTGCCCAGTGCATCGAGCAGGGCGTCCATGTCGCCGTCGAGCACCGCGTCGAGGTTGTGGGCCTTGAAGCCGATGCGGTGATCGGTGATCCGGTTCTCGGGGAAGTTGTAGGTGCGGATGCGTTCGGAGCGGTCCACCGTGCGCACCTGGCTGGCCCGTCCCGCAGACGCCTCCGCCTCGGCGGCCTCCTCCGCCGCCGCCTGCAGCCGCGCGGCGAGGACCTGCATCGCCCGCGCCTTGTTCTGCAGCTGGGACCGCTCGTTCTGGCAGGTGACGACGATGCCCGTGGGCAGGTGCGTGATGCGCACCGCCGAGTCGGTGGTGTTGACGCCCTGACCGCCCTTGCCGGAGGAGCGGTACACGTCGATGCGCAGATCCGACTCGTCGATCTGGACTTGCTCCACCTCGTCCGGCTCGGGATAGATGAACACGCCGGCCGCGGAGGTGTGCACGCGGCCCTGGGACTCGGTGACGGGGACGCGCTGGACACGATGCACCCCGCCCTCGAACTTCAGGCGGGACCAGACACCGTCACGCACATCGCTCTTCGACTTGATCGACAGCGTCGCGTCCTTGTAGCCGCCGAGATCGGAGATGGTCGCGCCGAGGACCTCCACGCGCCAGCCGGCGCGTTCCGCGTACCGGATGTACATGCGGGCGAGGTCGGCGGCGAACAGCGCGGATTCCTCCCCGCCCTCCCCCGACTTGACCTCGAGCACGACGTCGTCCCCGTCGTGCGGGTCGCGGGGGGCGAGCAGGTCGGTGAGGGCCTTGTCGAGCTCGCCGACGCGTTCTTCGAGAGCCGGCACCTCGGCGGCGAACGCGGCGTCGTCCGCGGCCAGTTCCCGCGCGGCCTCGAGATCGTCGCGCGCGGCCCGCAGCTTGGTGTAGGTGGCCATGACGGGAGCGAGCTCGGCGAACCGCTTGCCGACCCTGCGCGCCGCCGCCGGGTCGTTGTGCAGCGCCGGGTCGGACAGCTGCTGCTCGAGTCCGGCGTGTTCGGCCAGGATGTCGTCGATGGCCGACGGCTTGGTCTGCCCCGCCATGTGATTCGCTCCACTCGTCCGTCGTGGCGGCCCGTGCCGCGCACGGATCCGGAGAAAAAAAGCCGACGCCCGGCCTGTGACTGAGACAGAACCGGGCGTCGGCGAGACAGCTACTGGTCGGCAGCGGCCTTCTTGGAGGCGCGCTTGCCGTAGCGAGCCTCGAAGCGGGCGACGCGTCCGCCGGTGTCGAGGATCTTCTGCTTGCCCGTGTAGAACGGGTGGCACTGCGAGCAGACCTCGACGGTGATCCGTCCCGACTCCGCGGTGCTGCGCGTCTCGAACGTGTTCCCGCAACCGCAGACGACCGTGGTCGTCCCGTAGTTGGGGTGGATTCCTGCCTTCATGGTGTCCCTTTCGTGGCCGCCGGGTCGCCTCCGCGGATCGGAGACGTGAACCGGGACCGGACTGAGCTGTTCGATTATGCCAAACGCAGGCCCGGGACGAGAAATTCCGTCCCGGGCATGCGCCGCCGCGGCCGCGGCGATCAGTCGTCGAGTGCTCCCGGCGCCGTCTTCGACACCTGCAGGAGGAACTCGATGTTGCTCTTGCTCTTCTTGAGCCGGTCGATGAGCAGATCGATGGCCTGGTGCGAGTCCAGGCCGGAGAGCACGCGGCGCAGCTTGTGCACCACCGCGAACTCGTCGGGGCTCATCAGCAGCTCGTCCTTGCGCGTGCCGGAGGGGTTGACGTCCACCGCCGGGAACACGCGTCGCTCGGCGATCTTGCGATCGAGCTTGAGCTCGGCGTTGCCGGTGCCCTTGAACTCCTCGAAGATCACCGTGTCGCCCGTCGAACCCGTCTCCACCATGGCCGTGGCGATGATGGTGAGCGAGCCGCCGTTCTCGATGTTGCGAGCCGCGCCCAGGAACCGCTTCGGCGGGTACAGGGCGGTCGAGTCGACACCACCGGAGAGGATGCGGCCCGACGCCGGCGACGAGTTGTTGTACGCGCGGCCGAGGCGGGTGATCGAGTCGAGCAGGACGACGACGTCGCGGCCCTGCTCGACGAGCCGCTTGGCACGCTCGATGGCCAGCTCGGCGACCGACGTGTGGTCCGACGGCGGCCGGTCGAAGGTCGAGGCGATGACCTCGCCCTTGACCGAACGCTGCATGTCGGTGACCTCTTCGGGCCGCTCGTCCACCAGCACGACCATCAGGTAGCACTCGGGGTTGTTGGTCGTGATCGCGTTCGCGATGTCCTGCATCACCGTCGTCTTGCCGGCCTTCGGCGGCGAGACGATCAGGGCACGCTGGCCCTTGCCGATCGGCATGATCAGGTCGATCACGCGGGTGGTGAGGATGTTCGGGGTGGTCTCGAGCCGCAGCCGCTGGTTCGGGTACAGCGGGGTGAGCTTGTTGAACTCCGGGCGGCGCTTGGCGGCCTCGACGTCGCCGCCGTTGACCGTGTCGAGCCGGACCAGCGGGTTGAACTTCTGCCGCTGGTTGCCCTGCTCCCCCTCACGCGGCACGCGGACCGCGCCGGTGATGGCGTCGCCGCGGCGCAGGCCGTTCTTGCGCACCATGTTCATCGAGACGTACACGTCGTTGGGACCGGCCAGGTACCCGGAGGTCCGGACGAACGCGTAGTTGTCCAGGACGTCGAGGATTCCGGCGACCGGCTGCAGGACGTCGTCCTCGCGGATCTCGGGCTCGCGGGTGTCCCCCCCGGCCTCGCCGCGGTCGCGTCCGCGACGACGCTCCCGGAAGCGCCGGCCGCGGCGTCCGCGGCCGTCCTCGTCGTCGTCGCCACCCCGGCCGTCGCGGCCGTCCTGACGGGGACCCTGACCACGGTCCTCGCGGCGGCGTTCGCCCTGGTCACGCTGGCCGTCGCGCTGGTCACGCTGGCCGTCGCGCTGGTCACGCTGGCCGTCGCGCTGACCGCGCTCGCGGCGACCGCCGTCGGACGGTTCGGCCTTCTCCTCGGTCTTCTCCTCGGCGCGCGGCTTCTCGTCGGCTCGTGCCTCGGCGGCGTCCTTGGGGGCCTCGGTGGTGGCCGTCTCGGCGGCCTGGTCGCCACCTCGGCGACCGCGACGCTGACGACCCCGGCGGCCACCCTCGGCCTCGCCCTCGGCGGGCTGTTCCGCCGCGGCAGGCCGTTCGGGCGACGTCGTCGCAGCGGGCTGCGCCTGCGCCGACTCGGCGGCGGGGGCGGCAGTGTCCGCAGAGGCGGCGGTGTCGGCGCCGGCCGCGTCCTGGGCGGCACCACGGGCGCGACGAGTCCGGGCGGTCCGGGCGGGCTGTTCCGGCGCAGGAGCCGGCTCGGCGGCTCCGCCGCTCTGCCGCTCCTTGATCGCGGCGATGAGATCGCCCTTACGCATCCCGGAGGTTCCCTTGATGCCGAGTTCGGCCGCGAGGGTCCGCAGCTCGGCCAGCACCATGCCGGAGAGACCGGCACCACGCCGGCCGGCACGCGGTGCAGTCTGTGCAGGATCGGTGGCCTGCGCTCCCGCGGACGAATCCGTGGTATCGAGAACAGGCGTAGCGATCAGGTCCGTATCTGTCACGGAGATCCTTTCCTTCCCTCACTCGCGCCACGCAGAGTCGAGGGTTCGTTCCGCAGATCTGGCATCGATCTGGGATTGCCGTACGTGTTCACGGATCGAACGGTCGGCACGTCCGCCATCACGCCATCCTCCGGCAGATGCGGTCGGTCCGTCTCCCCGAAACGATGTCAGGAGAGGATCGATCCAGGATCGATCGCCCCGATGAATCTGGAGTGAATGCCCTGGAAAGCCAGCGACGGAAACGCACGACGTGCGGACTAAGCACAGAATAGCGACGAACTGTACGTTGAGCAAGGAGAACCCCCGGCCGTGTCGCCGGGGGTCGGCTCCCGACTCGACAGGCCCTGGGGCTCGGTCATACGACCTGCACGCCGTCCGCGACGTCGAGTTCGAGCACGGTCATGTCGTCCGCCTCCGCGGCCGCCCGCAGGTCCGCGGGGAGCGGCTCGGTCGTCAGGGCGAGCACCGTGGGACCGGCACCGGAGACCGCGGCGGGAATGCCCGCGGCACGCAGGGTGGCGATCCACTTGGTGGTCAGCGGCAGCGCCGGCGCGCGCTGCGCCTGGTGCAGCAGGTCCTCGGTCGCCGGCATCAGCAGGTCCGGCCGATCGGTGAGGGCGACGACGGCGAGTGCCGCGCGACTGACGTTGAACGCCGCGTCGCGGTGCGGCACGAGATCCGGGAGCAGGCCGCGGGTGTGGGCGGTGGACGAGCGCGAGGACGGCACCAGCACGACGACCCGTATCGCCGGGTGGACCGCGAGCGGCACCGCGCGGTAGGTGCGTTGTTCGTCGCCGACGACCGACTCGCTCCACGACACGACCGCGCCCCCGAGAATGCTGGCGGAGGCATTGTCCGGGTGGCCCTCGAATTCGGAGGCGAGCTGGACGAGCTGCGACTCGTCGAGCACGCGCTCGGGCGCCACCTTGCGCACGAGCCCGTTGGCGGCCGCCAGACCCCCGACGGCGGCCGACGCCGACGAGCCCAGCCCCCGCGAATGCGGAATTACGTTGCGGCACAACACATCCAGGCCGTCCGCCCACACGCCGGCGGCTTCGAGGCCACGTTCGACCGCCCGCACCACCAGGTGCGACGGCCCCCACGGCACCTCTTCGGCGCCCTCGCCCTCGACGCGCACCTCGAGGCCCGATGCGGTTGTGGTGACGGTGATCTCGTCGTACAACCCGACGGCCAGCCCGAGCGAATCGAAACCCGGTCCCAGATTCGCACTCGAGGCCGGGACCCGGGCGGTCACGGAGATCCCGACGGGCAACGTCTGCGTCATGTCGTCTTTCCCAACGGAGGAGGGCGAGGCGGTCACTAGGCCAGCTCGAGCGCTGCGGCCACCGCGACCGGATCGACCGGGATCGGCTCCACCTGCGGCATCCCGAGCAGTGCCGTGTCGGGGTCCTTCAGACCGTTGCCGGTGACGGTGCACACCACCTTCAGCCCGGAATCGAGCCAGCCCTCCTTGCGGGCGGCGAGCAGTCCGGCGATCGAGGCGGCGGACGCCGGTTCGACGAACACGCCCTCGGTGGCGGCGACGAGCCGGTACGCCTCGAGGATCTCCTCGTCGGTGGCCGCCCGGAACGCACCCCCCGACTCCTCCTTGGCGGTCACGGCGCCGTTCCACGACGCCGGGGCGCCGATCCGGATGGCGGTGGCGATCGTCTCCGGGTCCTTGACGGGGGCACCGTGCACCAGCGGCGCCGCGCCCGCGGCCTGGACACCGAGCATGCGGGGCTTGCGGGTCGTGAGACCGTCCGCGAAGTACTCGGTGTAGCCACGCCAGTAGGCGGTGATGTTGCCGGCGTTGCCGACCGGCAGCACGTGCACGTCGGGTGCGTCGCCGAGCGCGTCGGCGATCTCGAACGCCGCGGTCTTCTGCCCCTCGATGCGCACGGGGTTGACGGAGTTCACCAGGCCGATCGTGGGGAACTCGGCGGTGGTCTTGCGGGCGAGCTCGAGGCAGTCGTCGAAGTTGCCCTGGACCTGGATGATCTTTGCGCCGTACATGACCGCCTGGGCCAGCTTGCCCATCGCGATCTTGCCGTCCGGGACCAGCACCGCGCAGCCCATGCCGGCCTTGACGGCGTACGCGGCCGCGGACGCGGAGGTGTTGCCGGTGGAGGCACACAGCACGGCCTGCTGGCCGCGGGCGAGGGCGTCGGTGACGGCCATCGTCATGCCGCGGTCCTTGAACGAACCGGTCGGGTTCAGGCCCTCGACCTTCAGATGGACCTCGCACCCGGTCAGTTCCGACAGGTGAGCGGCCGGCAGCAGCGGGGTGCCGCCCTCGCGGAGGGTGACGGTCTTCCAGTTGTCACCGATCGGGAGCCGGTCGCGGTACGCCTCGATCAGACCCGGCCACGGGGTGTGCACGGGGGTGGCGGTGTTCTTCTCGGGCGCGCTCATTCGGCGGATCCCTCCAGTCTCAGGACGCTGGTCACAGCGATCACGGATTCGAGTTGGTCGAGCGC
Source organism: Rhodococcus ruber NBRC 15591 (assembly GCF_001894945.1). Lineage (GTDB taxonomy): Bacteria > Actinomycetota > Actinomycetes > Mycobacteriales > Mycobacteriaceae > Rhodococcus > Rhodococcus ruber. Next base: position 601,701 of record NZ_BCXE01000001.1, on the reverse strand, counting down.
TGCGACGGTGTCCGACAGCGCCTTGTCGGTGGCGCAGTGCGTCAGCACCACGAGGCGGGCCCCCTCGCCGGCGCCCTCCTGGCGCACGGCGGCGATACTCACGTCCCGCTTGGCGAACTCGGCGGCCACCGCCGAGAGCACACCCGCCCGGTCCGCGACCTGCAGGTTGACGTAGTAGCGGGTGACGATGTCGCTCATCGGGGCGATCTCGAGGTCCGCGTACCGTGATTCCCGCGGTCCCCGGCCCCCGTGCACCCGGTTGCGGGCAGCCATCACCAGGTCGCCCATCACGGCGGACGCGGTGGGCGAGCCGCCGGCGCCCTGGCCGTAGAACATCAGGCGGCCCGACGCCTCGGCCTCGACGACGACCGCGTTGAAGGCACCGTTGACGGCGGCGAGGGGATGCTCACGCGGCACCAGCGCCGGGTAGACGCGCGCCGAGACCCGGTCCCGGCCGTCGGTGGTGATCCGCTCACAGATGGCCAGCAGCTTGACGGTGCAGTTCAGTGCCCGCGCGGTGGTCAGGTCGGCGGCGGTGATCTTCGAGATGCCCTCGCGGTAGACGTCGCCGGCGGTGACGCGGGTGTGGAACGCGATCGAGGCCAGGATCGCGGCCTTGGACGCGGCGTCGAAGCCCTCCACGTCCGCGGTCGGGTCTGCCTCGGCGTACCCGAGCCGGACCGCCTCGGCGAGCGTCTCGGCGTAGTCGGCACCGGTCTCGTCCATGGCCGAGAGGATGTAGTTGGTGGTGCCGTTGACGATGCCGAGCACCCGGTTCACCCTGTCACCGGCGAGGGACTGGGTCAGGGGCCGGATGACCGGGATGGCGCCGGCGACGGCCGCCTCGAAGTACAGGTCCACGCGCTTGGCCTCGGCGGCCTCGGCGAGTTCGCCGGTGTACTCCGCGAGCAGCGCCTTGTTGGCGGTGACCACGGACTTGCCCGAGTCGAGAGCCGCGCGCACGAGCTTGCGCGGCAGCTCGATGCCGCCGATGACCTCCACCACGATGTCCACGTCGTCGCGGGTGATCAGACCCTCGGCGTCCGTGGTGAGCAGGTCCTGCGGGATGCCGCGGTCGTCGCGGACGGTGCGCACGGCCACCCCCCGCAGCTCGAGCGGCGCACCGATGCGCGCCTCGAGATCGGTGGCATCGTCGCGGATGATGCGCACGACCTCGGCTCCGACGGTGCCGTGCCCGAGCACAGCCACACCGATCGGGCGCTGCCCCGGTTCGCTGGTCACCGCTTCGGTCGTCACTCCGTAACCTCCAAGCTGAGCAGATCTTCCACGGTTTCCCGACGCAGGACGACGCGAGCGGCGCCGTCCTTGACCGCCACGACGGCGGGACGGGGCAGCAGGTTGTACCTGCTGGACATCGAGTAGCAGTATGCACCGGTCGCGGCGACAGCCAACAGGTCGCCGGCTTCGAGGTCGGCGGGCATCCAGGCATCGCGGATGACGATGTCGCCGCTCTCACAGTGCTTGCCGACGACGCGGGACACGACCGGCTCCCCGTCGCCGGCCCGCGACACCAGGCGGGCCTCGTACTCGGCCTGGTACAGCGAGGTGCGGATGTTGTCGCTCATGCCGCCGTCGACGCTGATGTAGCGGCGCACCTGGTGCGCGCCCACCGCGACGTCCTTGATGGTGCCCACCTCGTAGAGGGTCACGGTGCCGGGGCCGGCGATGGCGCGTCCGGGCTCGACGGCGAGGGTCGGCTCGGGCAGGCCGGCGAGGGTGGACTCGGTCTGCACGATGTGCCGCAGCTTGGCGGCGAGTTCCTCCACGGGCGGCGGGTCGTCGCTGGGCACGTAGGAGATGCCGAGGCCGCCGCCGAGGTCCACGATGTTCATCTGCGCGGTCTTGTCGACGCCGAATTCGTCGACGACGTCGCGCAGCAGGCCGATGACCCGGTGCGCCGCGAGTTCGAATCCGTCGACGTCGAAGATCTGCGAGCCGATGTGGCTGTGCAGGCCGACCAGGCGCAGGTGATCGCTCGCGAACACCTTGCGGACGGCGGCCACGGCCACTCCGCCGGCCAGGGACAGGCCGAACTTCTGGTCCTCGTGCGCGGTGGAGATGAACTCGTGGGTGTGCGCCTCGACGCCGACGGTGACGCGGATCAGCACGTCCTGCACCACGTCGAGTTCGCCGGCGACCGCGTCGAGCAGGTCGATCTCCGACATGGAGTCCAGCACGATGTGCCCGACGCCCGCGGCGACCGCGGTCCGCAGCTCGGCCACGGACTTGTTGTTGCCGTGCATGGCGATCTTTCCGGCCGGGAAGCCGGAGCGCAGCGCGACGGCGAGCTCACCGCCGGTCGAGACGTCGAGCGACAGGCCCTCCTGGTCGACCCAGCGCGCGATCTCGGTGCACAGGAACGCCTTCGACGCGTAGTGGACCTTCGCGCCCGGCCCGAACGCGGCCGCGATCTCCCGGCACCGGGAGCGGAAGTCGTCCTCGTCGACGACGAAGAGCGGGGTGCCGTACCGCTCGGCGAGCTCGGTCACGGGCACACCGGCGATCGTCATGACACCGTCGTCGCCGCGCCGGGCGTTGCGGGGCCACACGTTCGGGTGCAGCAGGTTCAGTTCGGCGGCGTTCGCAGGCCGCTCGGTCAGGCCCGGTGCGTGCGGGATCTCGGCGTGCCGGGGACCGGCGGGGTGCGCGTTCACATCCGCTCCGGGGCGCTGACGCCGAGCAGTCCGAGTCCGTTGGCGAGCACCTGGCGGGTCGCCGCGCACAGCGCGAGCCGCGCCGTGTGCAGCGGTCCCGGCTCCTCGTCGCCCTGCGGCAGGATGCGGCACGAGTCGTAGAAGCGGTGGTAGGCGCCGGCGAGTTCTTCGAGGTACCGCGCGACGCGGTGCGGTTCCCGCAGTTCGGCGGCCTTGGCGAGGATGCGCGGGTACTCGCCGATCGTGCGGATCAGCTCACCCTCGCGCTCGTGGTCGAGCAGCGACAGGTCGGCGCCCTCGGCGCCGAGACCGAGCTCCGCGGCGCCGCGCCCGATGGACGAGAGCCGGGCGTGCGCGTATTGGACGTAGTAGACCGGGTTCTCGTTGGTGGTGCTGGCCCACAGCTCGAGGTCGATGTCGATGCTCTGATCCACCGACGAGCGCACCAGCGCGTAGCGGGCCGCGTCGACGCCGATCGCCTCGACCAGGTCGTCGAGGGTGATGACCGTGCCGGCGCGTTTGCTCATCTTCACGGCGACGCCGCCGCGCACGAGGTTGACCATCTGCCCGATCATCACCTCGACGGTGTCCGGGTCGTCGCCGAATGCGGCGGCGGCGGCCTTGAGGCGGCCGATGTAGCCGTGGTGGTCCGCGCCGAGCATGTAGATGCACAGGTCGAAGCCGCGCGCCCGCTTGTCCTGGAAGTAGGCGATGTCCCCGGCGATGTAGGCGGCGTTGCCGTCGCTCTTGATGACGACGCGGTCCTTGTCGTCGCCGAAGTCGGTGCTCTTGAGCCACCAGGCGCCGTCCTGGTGGTAGAGGCTCCCGGAGGTCTTGAGCGTCTCGACGGCCTTCTCCACGGCACCCGACTCGAACAGGGAGTTCTCGTGGAAGTACACGTCGAAGTCGACACCGAACTCGTGCAGGGTGCGCTTGATGTGGACGAACATCAGGTCCACCCCGATCGAGCGGAACACCTCGTGCCGTTCGGCCTCGGGCAGCGCGAGCGCGTCCGGGCGCTGCTGCAGCACGGCCTGCGCGATGTCGACGATGTACGCACCGGCGTACCCGTCCTCCGGCGCGGGCTGCCCCTGCGCCGCGGCGATGAGCGAGCGGGTGAACCGGTCGATCTGGGCGCCGTGGTCGTTGAAGTAGTACTCGCGGGTGACGTCGCCGCCCTGGGTGGTGAGGATCCGGCCGAGCGCGTCCCCGACCGCGGCCCAGCGGGTGCCGCCGAGGTGGATCGGGCCCGTGGGGTTCGCGGAGACGAACTCGAGGTTGATGCGGGTTCCGGCCAGCGTGTCCGCGTTGCCGTACGCGGCCGCCTGGGTGAGCACCTGGGCGACGATCGCGCCCTGGGCGTCGGCGGCGAGACGGATGTTCAGGAAGCCCGGTCCGGCCACCTCGGCCGACTCGATGCCGTCGGCGGCGGTGAGGGCCTCGGCCAGCCAGCCCGCGAGTTCCCGCGGATTCACGCCGGCCTTCTTCGCGACCTGCATCGCGACGTTGGTCGCGTAGTCGCCGTGCTCCGGGTTGCGGGGCCGCTCGACCGTCAGGGTCGCGGGCAGGACGGACACGTCGAGGTCACGCTCGGCGAGCACCCTCGCAGCGGTTCCGTGGAGCAGTTCGGCAAGGTCGGCAGGAGTCACGGGTCTCTATCCTATTGGCTCCGCCTCCCCCGCCGTGACGCCGGTCCGGCCTGTTGTCGCGGTCACCGCCCGGCCGCCGCGGGGACGTCCGCCCACCGTCCGCCCGTAGAGTTGACAGAGCACGCGCGGACCGAGCGTCGTGCGCCCCTCGTTGTCCATCCGTCGAAAGAGCACCCAACGATGCCCAGCGGTTCGGTAAGTGGCGGTCCCGGCAAGAAGTCCGGTGCCAAGTCTGCGAAGGCGATCAAGGCCGCCCAGAAGAAGAGCGGCGGTCGCGGCCTGCCCAAGCAGCGGCAGATCCCGTGGCTGCTGATCGGTGGGGTGGTCGCGGTGATCGCGCTGGTCGCGGTGATCGCCGCCAGCATCATCCCGAAGTACCAGGACTCCCAGGCGCTGGCGGCGTGGACGCCGTCCGAGTCGAATCAGGATCCGTCGACCGCGATCGAGGGGGTCGTGACGGTCGACTACCCCGCGGGCCAGCACATCGGGTCCACGCAGCGCGTGGCGTACGACCAGACCCCGCCGTTCGGTGGGCCGCACGACGCGATCTGGGCCACGTGCACCGGCACCGTGTACCCGGAGGCGATCCGCACCGAGAACGCCGTGCACTCCCTCGAGCACGGCGCGGTGTGGATCACCTACAACCCCGACCTGGTCGATCAGGCCGGCGTCGATGCGCTCGCGGCGAAGGTGGACGGCAAGTCCTACCTGATGATGTCGCCGTACCCTGGGCTCGACTCCCCCATCGCCCTGCAGTCGTGGGGGCATCAGCTGAAGGTGGACGCCGCCGACGACGAGCGGATCGATCACTTCATCGCGTCGCTGCGGCTCAACCGCTACACCTACCCGGAGGTCGGCGCGAGCTGCTCCACCCTGCCCGGCTCGTTCGACCCGAGCAGCCCCCCGCCGTTCGATCCTTCGGCGCCGGGCCCGGACGCGGTGCCGATGGACGGCGGCACGGTGGACGGCACCGAGCAGCTGCCCGCCGACATGCAGGCCCCGGCGGGGAGCTGACGTGACGAGCGACACCGCCACCGCCGGCACGGGCCGGCGCACGACCGGTTTGATCCTGGGCCTGGTCGCCGCCGTCGCGATCGGGTTCCTGCTCGGATTCCTGGCCCGCATCCCGCTCGAGGACTCGCAGCCGGCGACGCCGGGCGCCGGCTCCGTCGACGTCGGGTTCGCACAGGACATGACCGTCCACCACAACCAGGCCGTCGAGATGTCCGCCGTGGCGCTGACGACGTCGGACGACCAGCGGGTCCGCAACCTGGCGTACGACATTCTCACCACCCAGCAGAACCAGGTCGGCCAGATGCAGGGCTGGCTGTCGCTGTGGGGGCAGCCGCTGCTGCCGGCCGGGGACTACATGACGTGGATGACCGAGGACTCCGGCCACAGCCACGGCGACGTGGGCCACGCGGACGGCGCCGCGCACACGGACGGGGCGGGGACCGCCCGGATGCCCGGTATGGCGACGTCCGAGGACCTGGCGAGCCTGCGTGGCGCCACGGGTCCGGAACTCGACGTGCTGTTCCTGCAGTTGATGCTGCGCCACCACGAGGGCGGGCTGCCGATGATGGAGTACGGCGCGCAGTACGCGGGCCAGCCGGCGGTGCGCACCCTGGCGCAGACGATGGTCGACACCCAGACCAGCGAGTCGGAGCTCATGACGGCGATGCTCGCGGAGCGCGGTGCGCAGCCGCTGCCCGTGAACTGACCGATCGGACCCGCACGAGGGGGACGGCCCGTCCGGGCCGTCCCCCTCCGCGTCTACCGGCCGGACCGGCCCCACTCCCAGTCGCGGATGTCGGGCATGTCCTCACCGTGGGTGCGGATGTACTGGTGATGCTCGACGAGCCGGTTCTTCAGGTACTCGCGCGCATACGCGGAGATCGGGTGCAGGCGCGGCACCCGGTCGACGACGTCCATGGCGAGGTCGAACCGGTCGATCTGGTTGAGCACGCACATGTCGAACGGGGTGGTGGTGGTGCCCTCCTCCTTGTACCCGCGCACGTGGATGTTGTCGTGGTTGGTACGCCGGTAGGTCAGGCGGTGGATCAGCCACGGATAGCCGTGGTAGGCGAAGATCACCGGCTTGTCGGTGGTGAACAGCGAGTCGAATTCGCGGTCGGACAGCCCGTGCGGGTGTTCGGTGTGGTCCTGCAACCGCATCAGGTCGACGACGTTCACGACGCGGATCCTCAGATCGGGGAACCATTCGAGCAGGATCTCGACGGCGGCGAGGGTTTCCATGGTGGGCACGTCGCCCGCGCAGCCGAGCACCACGTCGGGCTCGACCCCCTGGTCGGTGCCGGCCCAGTCCCAGATCCCGATTCCCTTGGTGCAATGGATGATTGCCGCATCCATGTCGAGGTACTGCAGCTGTGGTTGCTTGCCGGCGACGATCACGTTGACGTACTGCCGGGTGCGCAGGCAGTGGTCGGCCACCGACAGCAGGGTGTTCGCGTCCGGCGGCAGGTACACGCGGATCACGTCGGCCTTCTTGTTGACGACGTGGTCGATGAAGCCCGGGTCCTGGTGCGAGAAGCCGTTGTGGTCCTGCCGCCACACGTGCGAGGTGAGCAGGTAGTTCAGCGACGGTATCGGCCGGCGCCAGTCGATGCCGTTGGTGGTGCGCAGCCACTTGGCGTGCTGGTTGAACATCGAGTCGACGATGTGGACGAAGGCCTCGTAGCAGGAGAAGAAGCCGTGCCGGCCGGTGAGCAGATAGCCCTCGAGCCAGCCCTGGCAGGTGTGCTCGGACAGGATCTCCATGACCCGCCCGTCGGGGGCGAGACGGTCGTCGTCGGGCAGGATGCGGGCGTTCCAGGTGCGTGCGGTGGCCTCGAGGACCGGACCGAGCCGGTTGGAGTTGTTCTCGTCCGGGGAGAACACCCGGAAGGTGCTCGTGTTCTCGCGCATGACGTCGCGCAGGAAGGTGCCGAGCACGCGGGTCGATTCGACGCTGCCGGTGCCGGGCGCCGGGACCGGCACGGCGTAGTCGCGGAAGTCCGGTAACGCCAGGTCCCGCACGAGCGGCCCGCCGTTGGCATGGGGGGACGCGCTCATCCGCCGCTCGCCCGCCGGGTGCAGATCGCGGATTGCGGGCACGGGGGCACCGCTGTCGTCGAACAGTTCCTCGGGCCGGTAACTACGCAGCCACTCCTCGAGGATCTTGCGGTGGCCGTCGTCGTCGCGGGCATTGGCGAAGGGCACCTGGTGCGAGCGCCAGTACCCTTCGACCGGCAGACCGTCGACCTCCTTCGGTCCGGTCCAGCCCTTGGGAGAACGCAGCACGATCATCGGCCAGCGCGGTCGCTCGGAGACACCGTCGCGGCGTGCGCGGCGCCGGATCTCGAGGATCGCATCGAGGCAGCGGTCCAGGGCCGCCGCGAACGCCTGGTGCATGTGCTCGGGGTCGGAGCCCTCGACGAACACCGGATCGTGGCCGTAGCCGCGGAGCAGGTGCTCGAGCTCGTCGTGGTCGATGCGGGCGAGGACGGTCGGGTTGGCGATCTTGTACCCGTTCAGGTGCAGGATCGGCAGCACGGCGCCGTCCCGGCGCGGGTCGACGAACTTCGTGGAGTGCCAGCTGGTGGCGAGGGGCCCGGTCTCGGCCTCGCCGTCGCCCACCACGGCAGCGACGATGAGGTCCGGGTTGTCGAAAGCGGCCCCGTAGGCGTGCGACAGGGCGTACCCGAGCTCCCCGCCCTCGTGGATGGATCCGGGTGTCTCGGGGGCGACGTGGCTGGGAATCCCCCCGGGGAACGAGAACTGGGTGAACAGCCGCGCCATGCCGTCCGCATCCCGGGAGATGTCCGGATAGACCTCGCTGTAGGTGCCCTCGAGCCAGGCCGCGGCGACCGGTCCGGGCCCGCCGTGCCCGGGACCCATCACATACATCATCTCGAGGTCGCGGGCGGTGATCGCGCGGTTGAGGTGGGCGTAGACGAAGTTCAGTCCCGGGGTGGTGCCCCAGTGTCCGAGCAGCCGGGGCTTGATGTGCTCGGGACGCAACGGCTCGCGCAAGAGGGGGTTGCCCATCAGGTAGATCTGTCCCACCGACAGGTAGTTCGCGGCTCGCCACCAGGTGTCGAGCGCGGCGAGCTCCTCGCGGCTCAGCGGTCCGGTGCGGGTTGCCGTGTCGGGTCCTGCGTCCACGTACGGTCCTCTCCTGCAGGTGTGTGTCCGGTCTCGTGTCGAGCCTGCCCCGCGCGGATGGCCCGCGCCGGCCGTTCCGGGAAACACTCGCCGAAGAGTTCGTCTCCGGACGGCGCATCCGCGCCTGCCGGATGCCCGGCGAGGCCCCGGAGAAACCCGCTCCGACCAGGCGATGTGGCGTATCGCCGACAATGCGCTACGCTAACTCCCGCCCCACCGCGCAACCGGTGGAGTCCGGAACGCCCTCGTAGCTCAGGGGATAGAGCGCTTGCCTCCGGAGCAAGAAGTCGCAGGTTCGAATCCTGCCGAGGGCACCACGGAACGGCCCCGCGTCGCAGTGCGACGCGGGGCCGTTCCGTTTCCTGCGGTCCGGACTGCCGCAGAGCGGCGTGAGACCATGCGTCACGAAACACAGGCTCCTCACAACGCAGGGTGTGCGCGCCGGCCACGAGCGGAGCTCTCGTGTTCACGGTCCGGTGTCACCGACGGCTGCCCCTCGCGAGGACCCGCACAGCACCAGCGCCGCCGCGCTGAACAGTGACACCGCGGCGGTGACCACGAGCACCGGCCCCAGCCCCAGGCCGGGTATCACGGCACCGGCGAGGGCCGGTGCTGCGACCGAGCTGAGCGCTCCCACGACGAGACAGGCCGTGAACGCCGCGCCCGCGCGCTCGGGTACCAACTCGGCGGTCCAGACCGCGAGCACCGCGGATCCCGTCATGTACCCCATGCCGAAGATGCACGCCGAGGCCGCGGTCGCGGCCACGGAGCCGTCGGCCAGCCCGAGCAGCGCCAGCGCCGCACCGACCGTCGCGAGGCACAGCGCGGCGACCCGGACGCTGCCCACTCGCTGCGCGAGGGCCCCGGTCGCCACCCCCACCATGCCGGTGAGGCCGACGGCCGCGTAGAGAGCCGGGACGGCGGCCGCCGGGAGGGTGCCGCGGTCCAGGACGTCGGCGGCATAGGTGAAGTAGACGACCACGACCGCGAAGTAGACCACGGAGTAGGCTGCCGGGACCCGCAGCGCTGCCACCAGCGAGGAGGCACCGGGTCGTGCCTCCGGGCGCGGGGCCGGCCCGGTCCGCGGCACCAGGCGCAGGTTCGCCAGGGCCGCGGCCACGGCGGCGAGGGCGATGCCGGCCCACACCAGGCGCCACGAGCCCACCGCGGCCAGGACGGCCAGCCCACCGAGCAGTACCAGTCCGCCGCTGGTGCCGGTGGTGATGATCGCCAACGCTCGGGGTTGCTGCCGCGCGGGCACCGATCGGGTCACGATGTCGGAGTAGGGCGCCCAGACCCAGCCGCCGGCGCTGCCGGCCAGGACGACACCGGCGGCGAGCAGCCCCGGGGACTGCGCGAGGGTCACGATCACCGCCCCCGCGGCGCCGCACACCCCGCCCACGGTCGTCGGCGCGCGCGACCCGCGGCGAGCGGCGAGCCGTCCCGCGAGCAACAGGCCGGCCAGGTAGCCCGCAAACGTTGCGCTGGCGATGAGGCCGAGGGCCAGCTCGGAGAGCCGCAGGTCTTCCCGGATGTCGGGCAGCGTCAGGCCGTAGGCGTAGCGGGCCATGCCGAAGGCGACCCCGACCACCGCCGCTCCGGCCAGGCCGATCCGCCCGCCTGGGGAGAGCGTCATGAATTCCCCCGCATGCCGTGGGCCCGGGCTACGTCACGGACCTTCGGCTGACTCCCGGGAGCGTCGACGATCACTGCGTGCATGCACCGACTCTCCCACGGCCGGATCAACCTCAGTCACCTGCGGCCGACGACCGCGAGACCGGGTATCAGCCCGCCGGATCCTGCTGCGCCGCCGCGGTGATCGGCGCCAGGTCGAAGTAGTCGCGCCAGCCGGCGATCTTGCCGTCGACGACCTCGAAGGCCCCCATCACCGGCAGTTCCACGGTCCGCCCCCCGAGCGTGAACACGTCGACCCGCTCGTTGAGCACCACACCGCCGTGGACGGCCTGGTGCCGGATGCGGAAATCGATGCCGCCGAACGAGGCGACGAACCCGGCGATGAACTCCTCGATCGCCGCGCGCCCACGCACCGGTTCCATCGGAATGTTGTGGTACACGGCGTCGTCGGTGAAGTAGGACGCGAGCACGGCCGGGTCGGGATCGGCCCAGCGGCGGCAGAATTCGGTGACGAGCTCGTCGGGGGTCATACGGTTCCTTCCGTCAGGCCCGGGCGAAACGCGCCGGGTCGGTGCCCGGGACCCGGCGCGCGCGGCCTCGCTCGATGAGGTGCCGCACGTGCGCCGACGCCTCGGACAGCGCCATCTGCTTGCCCGTGGGCGGAGTCTGGTCCCAGGGGCGGTACCACGTCATCCGCTCGGCAGCCTGCCACAGCGTCAGCTCCTCGTCGCCGAAGGCGGCGTACAGGTCGTCGAGGCGTCGTTCGTGGTGCTCGACAAGAGCGCCGGTGCGGGCCGCGAGGTCGTCGATCGGTTGCCGGTGCGCGGGCAGGGTGCGCCGCGCCGGGAGCGTGCCGACGGCGCGCAGCGAGTCGATGAACTCGCCGAGGGCGTCGCGTTCGGCAAGCGGGAAGTCGAAGTCGCCCACGTGCGGGGTCGTGGTGGCGAGGACGTGGTCGCCGCTGAAGAGGATGTCGTGCTCCTCGAGGTAGAAGCAGGCGTGGCCGGGCGTGTGCCCGGGGGTGAACACCGTGCGCAGGGTGCGGCCGGCGAGCGCGATCCGCTCGTCGGTGGCGAGCTTGCGGTCGGGGTGGACGTCGGGCTTGCCGGTCGCGCGTTCCCCGCTCGCCCGCTCGAGATAGGTGACGATCTGCTCGTCCGGGGCGCCGGCGCGGCGCCACTGCTCGGCCTCCCACTCGGCGTTGCCGTCGTCGGAGGTCATGAGGGCGAGCTGGCCGAAGTCGTCCTCGTGCATGCCGACCCAGCAGCCCGACGCCTCCCGGATCCGGCCGGTCAGGCCGACGTGGTCGGGGTGGAAGTGCGTGACGACCACTCCCTCGACGTCCGCGACGGAGGCACCGACGGAAGCGAGACCGTCCTGCAGCGCGGTCCAGGATGTGTCGTCGTTCCAGCCGACGTCGACGAGGACCAGTCCGCGCGGCGACTCCATCGCGTACACCTGGGTGTCGCCGACCGGCAGGTCGCCGACCGGCACGGGGATGCGGAAGATGCCGTCGCCGATGTCGCGGGCGTGGTCCATGGGTCCTCCAGGCACTAGATCGTTAGCTCGTCTATGAACACAAACAGTAAACTATTTGTGTTCGTGCGGCTCGATGATCGCCACGATCGAGCGGATCTCCCCCGCGGGGATGGCGAAGTGCTCGGTGACCACCACCGTGAGGGCGGTGTCCCCGGCGTCGAGGTCGAGCAGGAACCGCGCGACGACGTTGTCGTCCCATTCGCGGAACGTCAGCTCCCGCACCCGCCGGATCGGGCGGTACTCGGGGCCGTGCTCGAGACGGTCCCGGATCTCGACGCCGGTGTCGCCGGTGCGCACGCCGTTCTCGACCCGCCACGCGTCGGCCGCAAGCCGGACATGCGACGCGTCGTGACTGACGAGGGAACGGATGTAGGAGCGGGCCATCGCGACCCGGGCACTGTCGGTGGGGGCGCCGGCATGCTCGGCGATCGCCGCCATCAGGGCCGGCGCCCAGTCCGGTCGGCAGATCACCAGATCCGGCATGTAGGGGTGGGGGCGGTTGTACTCGAGTTCGCTGCCGTCGATGCGGGCGCAGTACAGCCCCGCCGCCTGCGCGACCCCCACCGGTGCCGCGGAGTCCCACTCCCACTGCCCGCCGGCGTGCACGTACGCGTCGACGTCGCCGCGCACCACGGCCATGGCCTTGGCCCCGGCGGAACCCATCCGCACCACGTCGGCGCCGAGGGCGCGGGCGACGTCCGCGACGAACACCGGCGGCCGGCTCCCGCTGACGACGATGCGGGGCCGTCGGCCGCCCAGCGGCCGCAGTTCGGCACGCCCGACGTCCGCGGTGCCGTAGACGGCGCCCACCGCCGGCTGCGCGACCGCGGCGGCGGTGATGCCGCGACCGGCCTCCCACAGGGCGATGTGCACGGCCCAGTCCTCGTGGTCCGGCATGCCGTACTCCTTGGATCCGTCGAGGGGGTCGACGATCCACACCCGCTTCGCATGCACCCGAGCCGGGTCGTCGGCGGATTCCTCCGACAGCACCGCGTCGGCGGGGCGTTCGGCGGCGAGCCGGCCGAGGATGAAGGCGTCGGCGGCGCGGTCGCCGTGGCGGCCGAGTTCGCGACCGGTGAGCGCGTCGGCCTCGGCCGCGCGGACGGTCAGCAACAGTTCTCCTGCAGCGGTGGCGATCTCGGTGGCGAGGACGGCGTCATCGGTCATGGGGCCAACAATTCCATGATCAGTCCGGCCTGCGCGACCGGATCGCCGTCCTGGGGCCGCAGCACCAGCTCGGGACCGGTGGGCGGCTCGTAGGGGTCGTCGACGCCGGTGAATCCGGTGATCTCCCCGGCCCGGGCCCGCGCGTACATGCCCTTCGGGTCCCGGGCTTCGCAGTCGGCGAGGGGGGTGTCGACGAACACCTCGAGGAACGGCAGCCCGGCCTGCCGGTGCTGCTCGCGGATCCGGTCGCGGTCGGACCGGTACGGGCTGATGAGCGCGCAGATCGTCACCAGCCCCGCGTCGGCCATCAGCTGTGCCACCGCACCCACCCGACGGACGTTCTCCGCGCGGTCCTGCGGACCGAAACCCAGATCGGAGTTGAGGCCGTGCCGCAGGTTGTCCCCGTCGAGCCGGTAGGCCGGCACTCCGGCCGCGAGCAGACGCCGCTCGAGCGCCGCGGCGACGCTGGACTTGCCCGACGCCGACAGGCCGGTCAGCCACACCGTCGCCCCCCGCGAGAGACGTTCGGCGCGGGTCGCCTCCGCCGCGTGCCACACGACGGGGGCCGCGGCGAGGGTGGGGCCGGTGATCATCCCGGCCGCGACGGTGCTGCCGGTCGCGTCGTCGACGAGCACGAAGCTTCCGGTGGTCCGGTTGCGCCGGTAGGGGTCGAACAGGACGGGGCGGCGAGTCCGCAACTGGACCCGTCCGATCTCGTTGAGCGTCAACGACCGTGCCGTCCCGTCGCGGTGCAGGGTGGTCACGTCGAGCCGGTAGTCGAGCCGGACCACCTGCGCGGCGGTGGCGTTGGTGGTGTGCAGCAGGGTGTAGGTGGCGTCGGGCACGAGGCCGGGGCCCTCGGCGAGCCAGCACACCATCGCGTCGAGCTCGTGCCCGACGAGCGGCCGGTTCCCGGGGCGGCACAGCATGTCGCCGCGTCCCACGTCGAGGTCGTCCTCGAGCTCGAGGCACACGGCGCTGCCCGCGAAGGCGCTCGGCACCGGGTCGCCGCCCGGGCCGTGGACGGCGCGCACCCGCGTGCCGTAGCCCGAGGGCAGCACCAGCACCTCGTCGCCGGGGGCGAACACCCCGCTCGCGACGGTGCCCGCGTAACCACGGAAGTCGCGGTGCTCGCCGTGACCGGGACGGATCACGTACTGGACGGGGAAGCGCGCGTCGATGAGGTTGCGATCGGAGTCGACGTGCACCTGCTCGAGACGGTGCAGCAGCGAGGCGCCCTCGTACCAGGTCATGACGGTGGTGCGGTGGACGACGTTGTCGCCGAGCAGCGCCGAGACCGGCACGAAGGTCAGGTCGTGGATGTCGAGTTTGGCTGCGAACGTGGAGAATTCGGCACAGATCGCGTCGAAGCGCTGTTGCGACCAGTCGACCAGGTCCATCTTGTTGACGCACAGCACCAGATGGGGGACGCCGAGCAGGCTGGCGAGGAAGGCGTGCCTGCGGGTCTGCTCGACGACCCCCTTGCGGGCGTCGACGAGGATGAGGGCGAGGTCGGCGGTCGAGGCGCCGGTGACCATGTTCCGGGTGTACTGCTCGTGGCCGGGAGTGTCGGCGACGACGAAGGCGCGGTGCGGGGTGCAGAAGTAGCGGTGGGCGACGTCGATGGTGATGCCCTGTTCCCGCTCCGCCCGCAGCCCGTCGGTGAGCAGCGCCAGGTCGGGGGTGTCCATGCCGCGCTCGCGGCTGGTGCGGGCGACGGCGTCGAGCTGATCCTCGGGCACGGCCTTGCAGTCGTGGAGCAGCCGGCCGATCAGCGTGGACTTGCCGTCGTCGACGCTGCCGGCGGTGGCGATGCGCAGCAACCGGGTCATCAGAAGTAGCCCTCCTTCTTGCGGTCTTCCATCCCGGCCTCGGAGATGCGGTCGTCGGCGCGGGTGGCGCCGCGCTCGGTGACGCGGCTGACCGCGACCTCGGCGACGACCTCGTCGGGGGTGGCGGCGGTGGATTCGACGCAGCCCGTGCAGGTGGCGTCGCCGACCGTGCGGAACCGCACCAGCGCCTCACGCGGCTCGTCGCCCGACAGGAGGGTGAGGAACTCGTTGAGCGCCAGCAGCATTCCGTCGCGCTCGACGACGGGTCGCCGATGGGCGTAGTAGAGCGGCGGCAGCTCGACGCGTTCGTCGCGGATGTAGTTCCAGACATCGAGCTCGGTCCAGTTGGACAGCGGGAACACGCGGATGTGCTCGCCGCGACGGTGCCGGCCGTTGTACAGCTGCCACAGCTCGGGGCGCTGCGCCTTCGGGTCCCACTGCCCGAACTCGTCGCGGAAGGAGAACACGCGCTCCTTGGCGCGGGCCTTCTCCTCGTCGCGGCGGGCGCCGCCGAACACCGCGTCGAATCCGCCTTCGCGGAGGGCACGCAGCAACGTCCGGGTCTGCAGCCGGTTACGGCTCGCATGCGGACCGACGTCCTCGACGACCCGGCCGGCGTCGATGTCGTCCTGCACCGACGCGACCAGCAGCCGCACCCGGCGCCGGGCCGCCTCGGCGTCGCGGTAGGCGAGGACCTCGGGGAAGTTGTGGCCGGTGTCGATGTGCAGCACGGGGAACGGGATCGGCGCCGGCCAGAACGCCTTGGCCGCCACGTGCAGCATCACCGCCGAGTCCTTGCCGCCGGAGAAGAGCACCACGGGACGCTCGAAGGTGGCCGCGACCTCCCGGAAGATGTGCACGGACTCGGCCTCGAGGGCGCGCAGCAGGGGCAGTTCGTACGACGGCGTGAGGGTCATCGGGGCTCCAGCTCACGAGCGCCGGTCCAAATATGTACCGGCTCGGTCGAAAGGTTCGCCCCGAACGATAGAACGAGTTTCAGTTCCGGGTCAACGCCCCCGCTGGGCGGCTGCGCCGCCGGTGTGTCGTTTGGGCTGCGGGGACAGCCCAAAGGACGCACCGGCGGCGGCCTCGGCCGTCATCGGGGCGGGCGACGCCCGCCGAGTTCGCGCGTGACGGCTTCGGCGGTGGCCACGAGCGCCACCCCGCGCCGGGCGATCTCCCGATTGGTCAGCGTCGCACCCACGTGGAGGGTGAGCACCACCGACTGCCGCCCGTCCGCGTCGTGGACGGGGGCGGCGAGCAGGTTCACCGGGTGCTCGGCATCGTCCGGTTCCGCCCCGGCCAGCAGCACGCGCTCCCCCAAGCTGGACACCATCTCCCCCAGCAGTTCGCGCAGCTCCGCCGGCAGGTCGTGCGCCGCCACCCCCGCCATCAGCGCATGCAACCGCCGGCCACCGGCCGTGAGCGACTCGACCAGGTACCCGGCGGCGCGGCACTCGTCGACCACGTCACGCAGGCGGTCCCGGTCCAGCCGCACCGGAAGCGTCGGTTCCCGTGCGAGCCACTGCTCGAGCCGCTCGTCGGAGTCCCACAGCACGTACATCAACCCGACCGGCGGCGCGAACGGATACACCTCCCCCACCCTCGCCCCGGCGCCGGCCGGATCGGGCCCGGCGACGTCGAGGACGGCGATGCGGTCGCCCACGACGGCCGACGCGGCGCAGGTGGCGCCGAACTCGGCGCCGAGCGCGGCCAGGTGCCGGTGGGTGACGGGACCGACGGCGAAGCCGCGCTGCGCAGCCCGGCCCGCGACGATCAGCGCGGGACCGAGCCCGTACGACCGGTCTGCGGGATGACGCATCAGGTAGCCGGCGTCCGTCAGGGCGGTCAGGATGCCCAGGCACGTCGGCTTGCTCATGCCCAGCCGGCGCGCCAGCTCGGAGAGCCCGAACCGGGCCTCCGGATGCGCCACCAGGTGGTCCAGGACCTGCACGACCCGCTCGGTCGGTGGCGAACGTCGCGCGGTCGACGGCGCGGGGGCCTCGGTCATTGACGCCTCCTTGGAACACGTTCTATCGTCGCTGCACCAGGAGCCTACCGCACCGGTACATATTTGAACCGCAAGGAGATCGTGTGCTCACCGATCCGCTCACGTCCGCCATCACCGAGGCCGAGAAGCTCGTCGCGACGGCGCCGCACATCCGCACCGAGCAGGACCTGATCGAGGGGTACCGCTACCTCGCCGGCGGGATCGCCGCATGCGTGCACTCGGCGTGGGCCGTCGAGGCGCCCCATCCCACGTTCGTCACCGGCACGGGCCCCTACACGAAGATGGGGCTCGACAACCCCGACACCCTCTACTGGGGTGCGCGCATCCGCGACGACGCCGAGTACGTCGTCACCGGCCGTCGCGGCACGACCTGCGACCTGAGCTTCCAGGTGCTCGCCGGCAACTACACCGACGCCCAGGTGCCCGGCAACGTCACCGCATTCGACGACCGCGAACTGCACGTCGCCGACGACGGCACCTTCGAGGCGCGGTTCGGCCCCGGGCCCGCCGACCCCGGGAACAACTACTTCACCCTCACCCCCGGTTCGTCGCAGCTCGTCGTGCGAGAGGTCTACAGCGACTGGTCCCAGCGGCGCGGCACCCTGCGCATCGACCGGGTCGATGCGCTCGGCACCCCGCCGCCCGAACCGACGCACGACGATGCCGCCGCCCGCTACCGGCGCGCCGGGAAAGCGCTGGTGTCGCGGGTGCAGACGTGGCTGCAGTTCCCGCAGTGGTTCTACCTCGACCTGCCGGTCAACACGGTCACCGCTCCGCGGCCGACGCCTGGTGGCCTGGCCACGCAGTACTCGTCCGTCGGGCACTTCGACCTGGGCGACGACGAGGCGATGATCCTCACCGTCCCCGCCTCCGACGCGCCCTACCAGGGCTTCCAGCTGGGCAGCCTCTGGTACATCTCCCTGGACTACGTCCACCACCAGACGTCGCTGAACAACGCGCAGGCCCAAGTGGATCCGGACGGGATGATCCGCATGGTCGTCTCCGCCCGCAACCCCGGCGTCGCCAACTGGGTCGAGACCCTGGGCCGCAGCCGCGGGTTCCTGCAGTTCCGCTGGCAACGGCTCGCCCGCGAACTCACGGCCGCGGACGGCCCCACCGCCGAGGTGGTCCCGTTCGACGACGTGCCGGCCGCACTGCCGTTCCTCGACCACAGCCGCGTCACGCCGGAGCAGTGGTCCGGGCGGATTGCCGCCCGCCAGACCGCGATCGCCGACCGGATGCTCGGGTGAGCGCCGTGACCACCCCGAACCCCCTGCTCGCCGGACAGGTCGTCGTGGTCAGCGGTGTCGGGCCGGGACTCGGCCGCACTCTCGCGGTGCGGTGCGCCGAGCACGGGGCCGACGTCGTCCTCGCCGCCCGAACGACCGCCCGCCTCGAGGACGTCGCGGCCGAGGTCACGGCCCGGGGCCGACGGGCCCTGGCGGTCCCGACCGACATCGCCGACACCGACTCCGCGTCCCGGCTCGTCGAGACGACCCTCCGCGAGTTCGGCCGGGTGGACACGCTGGTCAACAACGCATTCTCGGTGCCCTCGATGAAGCCGCTGGCCCGCACCGACTTCCAGCAGATCCGCGACAGCATCGAACTCACCGTCCTCGGGGCGCTGCGCCTGACGCAGTTGTTCACCGAGGCCCTGGCCGGGACGAAGGGCTCGGTGGTGAACATCAATTCGATGGTGCTGCGGCATTCACAGGAGCGCTACGGCAGTTACAAGCTCGCCAAGTCCGCCCTGCTGGCGATGTCGCAGTCCCTCGCCACCGAACTGGGCCCCCAGGGCATCCGCGTCAATTCCGTTGCCCCCGGTTATATCTGGGGTGAGACGCTGAAGGGCTACTTCGAGCACCAGGCGGACAAGTACGGCACCACCGTCGAGCAGATCTATCAGCACACCGCGGCCGGCACCGATCTCGGGCGTCTGCCCACCACCGAGGAGGTGGCCGACACCGTGATCTTCCTCGCCTCCCCCCTGGCCCGGGCCGTCACCGGCCAGTGCCTGGACGTGAACTGCGGCGAATACCACCACTGAAGCCGTGCGCGGTTTCGGTAGCCACTGCTACTGAAACCGCGCACGGGGATCGGAGATCCATGACCGAGCGCACCAGCGTCGGCACCGTCGAGGACCTGCACGCCTCCGCGACCCGGCTGACCGGCCTGACCGACTTCGGCGACGACGACTACACCGACGCCCTCGGCGTCCTGCTCGACTCGTATGCGCGCGACGAGCAGCTCACCCCGCTGGGCAGCAAGATGTCGCGGGTGTTCCTGCGCGGCGCCCTCGTCGCCCGCCTGCTGAGCGAGGCGGCCTGGCGTGCCCACCCCGAACACGCCGACGTGACGATCGAGCGCCCGATCTTCGTCACCGGGCTGCCCCGCACCGGCACCACTGCCCTGCACCGCCTGCTCACCGCCGACCCCGCCCACCAGGGACTCGAGATGTGGCTGACGGAGATGCCGCAGCCCCGGCCCCCGCGCGAGACGTGGCCCCAGAACCCGGCGTTCGCCGCGCTCGAAGCGGGATTCGCGCAGCATCACGTCGAGCACCCCGAGTTCATGGGCGTGCACTACATGTCCGCGGGCGAGGTCGAGGAGTGCTGGCAGCTGCTGCGACAGTCCTTCCGGTCGGTGTCGTACGAATGCCTCGCGCATCTGCCCACCTACTCGCGGTGGCTCGCGCAGCAGGACTGGACCGGCGCGTACGCCCGGCACCGCAGGAACCTGCAGCTGATCGGGCTGCCGGACGCCGACAAGCGCTGGGTCCTGAAGAACCCGAGCCACCTGTTCGCCCTCGACGAACTGCTCACCGTCTACCCCGACGCGCTGATCGTCGTCACCCACCGCGACCCGCGCACCGTGATCCCGTCGGTGTGCAGCCTGGCCGCGCACGCCACCGACGGCTGGTCGCACACCTTCCGCGGCGAGCGCATCGGGCGCAGCCAGCTCGAGCTGTGGGCGCGCGGGTTCGACACCTTCGAGGCGGCCCGGCGCCGGCACGACCCGGACCGGTTCGTCGACGTGGACTACCGCGACTTCGTCGCCGATCCCCTCGGCACGGTGGGCGCGGTCTACGACCGGCTCGGCATCCGGCTCACCGCCGGCGCCGAGCAGGCGATGGCCGCGCTGCACGCCGAGAGCCGCAGCGGGGATCGCCGGCCGGCGCACCGCTACCGGCTCGAGGACTTCGGGTTGAGCGCGGCCGAGGTGGACGAACGATTCGGGGACTACGCCTGCCGCTGACCGACGGCGACCGCCGCGCCGGCGAGGACGTCGAGCAGCGGGAACAGCGCCGCGGCGATCAGGTCCCCGGTCTCGACGAACACCGGCGCGGACAGGCCGATCGGGTCGGGAATGTTCGGGGTCCGGGCCGCGCCGCTCGGATCCCGGCAGGCATCGAGCCGCGCGACCGTCGCCGCGCCGGTGACGGTCGCGATGCGGTGCGCCTCGGTGAGGGTGAACGACTTCGCCGCGGCGCCGGCGACCAGGCCGGACACGCGGTCGCGCTGCTCCTCGCTCATGGTCAGGACCAGGTCGGCGCCGTCGACCATCGCGGCGGTCACCCGGCGGGCGCGGAAATCGCTCGCATCCGCACCGAGTCCGGCGATGACCGCGGCCGCCCGCGGCTCGACGGGATACCCGACGAGGGCCCGGGTGCCGGCGCTCTCGGCGGTCAGGTCGGCCCACCCGGACTCGCACGCGTACGCCCGCGTCAGCCGCTCCGCGATCACGGACCGGCAGACGTTGCCGCTGCAGACGAACAGGATGTGCACGCGCGCACTCTAGCCGTCGCGAATCGAGCGGCGGGCGGCCACATTTGGATGTCCTCGCGGGTTCATGCGACGTTGTTCCGGCCGTTGCGTGTCGTTCACCCTCGGCGGCCGGCCGCGCGGGGCGCGGAAGCTGTGTCCGCGTCACCTCCACGCGGCACCACGTGGGATGATCGACGTATGCCCGCACCGCTACCGCTCGATCCGATCGCCGAGGCCCACCGCCAGTGGACGGCCCACGGCTGGGGCGAGGTCGCGGACGGCATGGCCGCGGTGACCTCGGTGATGCGCGCGCAGCAGATCATGATGGCGCGGGTCGAGGAGGTCCTCAAACCGTTCGGGCTCACCTTCGCCCGGTACGAGCTGCTGACGCTGCTGCATTTCACCCGGACCGGGGCGCTGCCGATGGCGAAGGCCAGCGCCCGCCTGCAGGTCCACCCGACCAGCGTCACGAACGCCGTGGACCGGCTCGAGACCGCCGGTCTGGTGCGCCGCACCCCGCACCCGAGCGACCGTCGCGCGACGTTGGTGGAACTGACCGACGAGGGACGCGCGCTGGCCGTCGCGACCACCGAGAAGCTCAACGCCGAGGTGTTCGCGCGCCCCGGCGTGCCCGACGATCAGCTCGAGACGCTGCTGCGCATCCTGGCGGGCCTGCGCCACGACGCCGGCGACTTCGACACCGGCGGCGAGCCCAGCCGCTGGTGAAACACACCGGGGCCGTTCCGCACGAGTGCGGAACGGCCCCGGTGTGTTTCGGACGATCAGGCGTGCTCGAACTTCGGTGCACGCTTCTCGACGAACGCGGCCATGCCTTCCTTCTGGTCGGCGGTGGCGAACGTCGAGTGGAACACCCGGCGTTCGAACTTCACGCCCTCGGCGAGGGTGGTCTCGAAGGACCGGTTCACCGCTTCCTTGGCCATCATCGCGACGGGCAGCGACATCGACGCGATCGTGGTCGCGGCCTCGAGCGCCACGTCGAACAGTTCCGCGGCCGGCACGACGCGCGAGACCAGGCCCGCCCGCTCGGCCTCCTCGGCGTCCATGTTCCGGCCGGTCAGGCACATGTCCATCGCCTTGGCCTTGCCCACGGCGCGGGTGAGCCGCTGCGAGCCGCCGATGCCGGGGATGACGCCGAGCTTGATCTCGGGCTGGCCGAACTTGGCGGTGTCCGAGGCGATGATGAAGTCGCACAGCATCGCCAGTTCGCAGCCGCCGCCGAGGGCGTACCCGGAGACGGCGGCGACGATCGGCTTCCGGATCGACGAGAGCCGATCCCACTGGGAGAACAGATCTTCCGCGTACACCTCGGAGAACGTCTTCGGCGCCATCTCCTTGATGTCCGCGCCCGCGGCGAACGCCCTCTCGGATCCGGTGAGCAGGATCGCACCGATGCCGGCGTCGGCGTCGAGTTCCTCGACGGCCGCCACCACCTCGCGCATCAGCTGGCTGTTGAGGGCGTTGAGCGCCTTGGGCCGGTTGAGCGTGATGATGCCGACGCGGTCCTTGCGGTCGAGCAGGATCGTCTCGAAGTCCGTCACTGGGTTTCCTGTTCTGTCGAGCGGTTGCGGATCTCGGTGATGATGGCCGAGAAGTCCAGCCCGCCGCCACCCGAGGTGTTGAACCGGTGGTAGATCTCCGCGGCCCGCAGACCCAGTTCGGCGTCGACGTTGTTGGTGCGCAACGCATTCGCGGCCAGGCCGAGGTCCTTGTCCATGAGCGCGGCGGCGAACCCGGGCTGGTAGTCGTTGTTGGCGGGGGTGGTGGGCACCGGGCCGGGCACCGGGCAGTTGCTGGTCAGCGCCCAGCACTGGCCGGAGGCGTTGGACGCGACGTCGAAGAGGGCCTGGTTGGTCAGGCCGAGCTTCTCACCGAGGACGAAGGCCTCGCTGATCGCGATCATCGACACGCCGAGGATCATGTTGTTGCAGATCTTGGCGGCCTGGCCGACGCCGGACCCGCCGCAGTGCACGACCTTGCGGCCCATGACCTCGAGCAGCGGCTTCGCGGCCTCGAAGTCCTCCTCCGACCCGCCGACCATGAAGGCCAGGGTGCCGGCGGCGGCGCCCGCGACACCGCCGGAGACGGGCGCGTCGATCGCGCGGTGCCCGGCCTGCACCGCCTCCTCGTGGGCGGCGCGGGCGTCGGCGACGTCGATGGTGGAGCTGTCGACGAACAGGGTGTTCGGCCGAGCGGCCGGCAGGACCTCGTCGTACAGCTTCAGCACGAGGGCACCGTTGGGCAGCATGGTGATCACGACGTCGGCGTCGCGGACCGCGTCGGTCGCGGACTCGACGATCGTGAGGCCGTCGGCGCGGCCCTGTTCCTGGGCCGCGGGCACCGGGTCGTAGCCGGTGACCGGGTAGCCGGCCTTGACGAGGTTCGCGGCCATCGGCCCGCCCATGTGGCCGAGACCGAGGAAGGCGACGTTCGGCAGAGTGCTCATGTCAGGCGGTTTCCTTCTCGGGTGCGGCGAGGCCGAGTTCGAGCTCGCCGAGGGGCTGGAAGTACGCGTCGACGTCGGCGTCGGTGACGTCGGCGAGGGTCGCCGGCGACCACGCCGGGTTGCGGTCCTTGTCGACCACCTGCGCGCGGATGCCCTCGACGAGATCGTGCGAGCGCAGTGACGCCAGCGAGACCCGGTACTCCTCGTTCAGCACCTCTTCGAGGCTGCCGAGTTCGCGGGCGTGCCGCACCGAGCGCAGGGTCGCCTTCAGCGCGACGGGCGACTTGCCGAGGATCTGCTCGGCGGCCGCGCGGGCCTCGGGCTCCTCGGCGGCCTGCAGGCGGGCGACGATCTCCTCGACGGTCGGCGCGGAGTAGGCGGCGTCGATCCAGGAGCGCTGCGCGAGCAGCGGCGACTCCGGGGCCGGTCGGGCGAATTCGGCGAGCGCCTCGTCGACCGTGCCGGATTCGAGGGCGGCGACGAATTTGTCGAGCGCCTCGGACGGCACGAAATGGTCGGCGAAACCGAGGGCTATGGCGTCGCCGGCCTTCATGCGACCGGTGGTCAGCGCGAGGTGGGTGCCGAGCTCGCCCGGGGCGCGCGAGAGCAGCCAGGTGCCGCCCACGTCGGGGACGAAGCCGATGCCCACCTCGGGCATCGCGATCGTGGAGCGTTCGGTGACGATCCGGACGTTGCCGTGGGCGGCGATCCCGACGCCGCCGCCCATGACGATGCCGTCCATGATCGCGACGTACGGCTTCGGGTAGCGGCCGATGGCGGCGTTGAGGATGTACTCGTCGCGCCAGAAGTCCTGCGAGCCGGTGCCGCCGTCGCGGGCGTCGTGGTAGATCGAGACGATGTCGCCGCCGGCGCACAGGCCGCGCTCCCCCGCCCCGTCCACGACGACCGCGCGGACCGAGTCGTCCCCGGCCCACTCGTCGAGCGCGGCGGCCATCGCCTTCACCATGTCGTAGTTCAGGGCGTTGATGGCCTTGGGCCGGTTGAGGGTGATCCGGCCGATGCCGCCGGAGACCCGGACGAGGACGTCTTCCGTCTCGGTCATTTCGCTCCGTTCTGCGCCGCGGCCACCACGCTGCGCGCGACGACCACCCGCATGATCTCGTTGGTTCCTTCGAGGATCTGGTGTACGCGCAGATCCCGCACGATCTTCTCGAGTCCGTACTCGGCAAGATAGCCGTAACCACCGTGCAGTTGCAGCGCGTCGTTGGCGACGTCGAAGCAGGCGTCGGTGGCGAACCGCTTCGCCATCGCGCACAGCTCGACGACGTCGTCGGCACCCCGGTCGAGGGCGTCGGCGGCGCGCCAGAGCAGCGTGCGGGAGGCTTCGATGCCGGTGCGCATGTCGGCGAGCCGGAACTGCAGGGCCTGCGAGTCGAGCAGCCGCTCGCCGAACGCCTTGCGCTCGGCGAGATATCCGACGGTCTTGTCGAGCGCGGCCTGGGCGCCACCGACCGAGCACGCGGCGATGTTGAGCCGGCCGCCGTTGAGCCCGTGCATGGCGATACGGAAGCCGCTGCCCTCCTCGCCGAGAAGGTTCTCGGCGGGCACGCGGGCGCCGTCGAAGATCACCTGACGGGTGGGCTGGGCGTTCCAGCCCATCTTCTTCTCGTTGGCACCGAAGGACAGCCCGGGGGTGTCCTTCGGGACGATGATCGCGGAGATGCCGCGCGGGCCGGGCTCACCGGTGCGGGCCATCACCACGTACACGTCCGACGTTCCGGCGCCGGAGATGAACTGCTTACCGCCGGTCAGGACGTACTCGTCGCCGTCGCGGACGGCCCTGGTGCTCAGGGCCGCCGCGTCGGAGCCGGCGCCGGGCTCGGTCAGGCAGTAGCTGGCGAGCTGGTCCATCGTGCACAGTCCGGGGACCCAGCGGCGGCGCTGCTCGTCGTTGCCGAACCGGTCGATCATCCACGTGACCATGTTGTGGATGGAGATGTACGCGGCGATCGACGGGCAGCCCTTGGCGAGTTCCTCGAAGATCCGGACGGAGTCGAGACGGCGCAGGCCCGACCCGCCGACGTCCTCGCGGACGTAGATGCCGCCCATGCCGAGCGCCGCGGCCTTGCGCAGGACGTCGACCGGGAAGTGCTTGTTCTGGTCCCATTCGACCGCGTTCGGGGCGAGGAACTCGGCGGCGAAGTCGCGGGCGGTGTCGCGGATCGCCCGGTCGTCGTCGGTGAGGGTGAACATCTGCTACCTCTGCCTAGTCCATCGTCGGGATGACGAAGTGATCCGCGTGCTCCTTGACGCCGGAGAACCAGCGCTGGGTGACCGTCTTGGTCTTGGTGTAGAAGCGGATCGAGTCCGGTCCGTGCTGGTTGAGGTCGCCGAAGCCGGACCGCTTCCAGCCGCCGAAGGTGTGGTACGCGATCGGCACCGGGATGGGCACGTTCACGCCGACCATGCCGACGTTGACACGGTTGGTGAAGTCGCGGGCGGTGTCGCCGTCGCGGGTGAAGATCGCCACGCCGTTGCCGTACTCGTGCTCCGAGGGCAGTCGCAGGGCCTCCTCGTAGTCGTGCGCGCGGACGACGATCACGACGGGGCCGAAGATCTCCTCGCGGTAGATCTTCATCTCGGGGGTGACGTTGTCGAACAGGGTGGCGCCGGAGAAGAAGCCGTTCTCGTGGCCCTCGAGCACGAAGTCGCGCCCGTCGACGACGAGCTGCGCGCCCTCGTCGATGCCGGACTGGATGTAGTCGTGCACCCGCTGGCGCGCCTCGGCGGTGACCAGCGGGCCGAAGTCGGCGTTCGGGTCGTCACTGCGGCCGACCTTCAGCTTTCCGACGCGTTCGGTGAGCTTGGCGACGAGCGCATCGGCGGCCTCCTCGCCGACCGGCACGGCGACGGAGATCGCCATGCAGCGCTCACCGGCGGAGCCGTAGCCGGCGCCGACGAGGGCGTCCGCCACCTGGTCCATGTCGGCGTCGGGCATGACGATCGCGTGGTTCTTGGCGCCGCCGAAGCACTGGGCGCGCTTGCCGTGGGCGGCGGCGGTCTCGTAGATGTACTGGGCGATCGGGGTGGAGCCGACGAAGCCGACGGCCTTGATGCGCTCGTCGGTGAGCAGCACGTCGACGACGGTCTTGTCGCCGTTGACGACGTTGAACACGCCGGCGGGCAGCCCGGCCTCGATGAACAGCTCGGCCAGGCGCAGCGGCACGGACGGGTCGCGCTCGGAAGGCTTGAGCACGAACGCGTTTCCGCACGCGATGGCCGGGCCGGCCTTCCACAGCGGGATCATCGCGGGGAAGTTGAACGGGGTGATGCCGGCGACGACGCCGAGCGGCTGGCGCATCGAGTAGACGTCGATGCCGGTGCCGGCGGAGTCGGTGAACTCGCCCTTGAGCAGGTGCGGGATGCCGGTGGCGAACTCGATCACCTCGAGGCCGCGCTGGATGTCGCCCTTGGCGTCGGCGACGGTCTTGCCGTGCTCGGAGGACAGCAACCGGGCCAGGTTCTCCATGTCGTCCTGCACGAGCTGCAGGAACTTCATCAGCACCCGGGCGCGCTTCTGCGGGTTGAACGCCGCCCATTCCTTCTGCGCCTCGACGGCGTTCGCGATGACGGCCTCGGTCTCGGCGACGTCGGCGAGGGGAACGCGGGCCTGCACCTCACCGGTGTTGGGGTCGAAGACGTCGGCGAACCGGTCGGAGGCGCCGGGGATGTGCTTGCCCCCGACGAAGTGGGTGAGTTCTCGAACGCTCATGTCCGGATCCGTCCTAACTGGTCGAATTCTCGTGTTTCGGTGGGATGATCGGGGGCAGCGGGCGGCACCCCCAGCAATGTGTGCTCATCCTATAGTTGGAAGTCCATGTATGTCTAGGGTCGAATACCCTTATAGACACCTACCCTTGCGGAGATTCGGGTTTCACCGCAGCTGGCAGCATGATCACCCCATAACCTACGTGTCGTATCTCCGGCAAGGTGTTGCGGACGGCCGCGTCGTCGCACCGCACTCCGCGACCGACCCAGCGATCACGATCAACGGCCACAACGCTGCCCGTTCTTGGCCCGATGGAGTAGTCTCCGCCTCGATGTGTATCAGCCTGGGTCAGGCGCGTTGACGACCTCGTTCGTGTCGGACTTGACGCACGCCGCAGGACTCGCCATCGCCGAGAAGAACGGCTGCGTAGTGCAGGAACCGATCGAGGATGCTGGCGACAGCGTGTTCGAGCACGGCTCGGCCCCTGCTCGAACGGCTTGGAGGCAATCGCCAGGGATCGACCTTCGGAGGCGCCAGCTACGAACCGGAACAGCATTCTGGTGCCGGTCTTGTCCAGCGGCACCAAACCGACCTCATCAACGAGGATCAAGTCAACGTACAGCATCGTGTCGACGATCTCATCGACGGTGAAGTCGGCAAGACCGCGTAGAGGGTTTCGACGAGATTGGCGGTGAAGTGACGGACGTTGTGCCCGGCATGCGCAGCCTCGATCCTTGACCCGATCAGGGTGTGATATGCCGGTCCTGGACAGGCCCCGTGTGCACATGGTGGGACGGCGACAGCGGTGACTGTCTATGCGCCACTCGGCTTTCTCGTCTGCGACCAGGCTGCGGTTTGAGCCGCTGTATCCGGTGGTCGCCGCGATCAGAAGCCGGCCTTCGGCTCAGATCCGGTCCCGCGACTAGGCGGAACATTTGGCAACGATCCGGACGACGGTGACGTAGTTGGGGGACGCGGCGCTCGCAGGGAGGGGATGACGCCAGCCTCGAACCGTCAGATGACCCGGCGAACGGTCTAATGGGTGGTGCCGCACATCTCGACGGCGCCGAGATAGGTGCCGACCTTACGGTAGACGGAAATCGTGTCCATATGGTCCCTCGCAGACATCAATGGAACTCCCTGGGCGGGGACAGGCGACTGGGTGGCACGGTCACCTTCACCGCTCAGACCAACGTTCCAGTGGGAATCACGACGAACACGAGATAGGGATCTCACCTAGCCAACCGTCAGACATTACCGTGTGGACTTCCGCATGACCATGAACACTCGCGCAGCGCATTAACGCCAACTTGAGCTGCACGAAATCCAAGAAGTGCAGTCACAGTCACCGTGATTTCCGGCGCGTTTTGGACATACATTGAGGACCCGCGTGACAAGATTCAGCATCGCTGCGCACCTATACTACGAAGCCGGGCCGTGGAGGCAACCATGCAAGTGTCCATCCCCTACGAGGCTTGCGGGCTGATGCCGGGGCAGGCCATGTCACCGCGAGACTGCCTGAATGCCCTTGAGCTTGCAGTACGCGCCACCTATTGCTTGTTGCTGCCAGCACTCGTAGAGCAGCCGAATGACGACCAGCGGATACCGCGTCAGCAAGGCTACAGCACCTATCTTCGTCTGCTGCAGCAACTACCTGAGGTGACCGAACCTACGTACGACAAGCACCTGGGTCTACTTCAACTCCATCAAAGAACCGCTAACCATACAGTGGGCTCAAAAACTATTAGGGATTGGCGCAACTTCTTCAGCCACGGGGGAATCATTCCACAGGATTCCGATGGCGGCTTCAGAAAAGTCGAAATTGAACAACTCACAATCGAAATTGTTTCAGCGTTCAATGACGCATTCGACGAGTGGGACATCACTCCTTCCGGAAAGGATAAACCCCCCACTGTGCGCTCACCTTGGGGAGCTCGCTGCAACCCCCTAATATTCGCCGATTCGAACGCATGGGGTTTTTGGCATGCATTTGTCGAAGACGACGACGGTGAGCTAGCAGCATACTTCATGCTGGACAGCAGTCGACCTGAAGCCGAAATCGATGTATGCGGCACTGCGTTGCGCGACAGCCTAAGGATTTTTCTATCCCCGAACCGAACCAATGGACCAACAAGTACTGAGATTCGCGCCTTCAAGAACGTCATAACAACAGACCTTGACTCATTCAAGGACTCAAGCGTGCCCCTACGCTTCGACGTCGATTCCGACACACTGCCGTTCGTACTTCGCTGGCGACGAAAGACAAGCGAGGGTTTCGAAGAACGCACAGATGTATTCGACATATCATCCGGCGACAGATCCCGCCGCTGGATGCACACTGACGGATCCCGTCGACTCTATCGAGACTTCATCCGTGAGATCTCCAACTGGACAATCCTGTGTTCGCGGCTACACGACAGGGCAATTCGTTTGGCAAATCGAGAACTAGAGTGGACTCGCATGACCTTGGGGTCCACCGGTGGAGATTTCCCGATAGACCGCAGAGTTGTTGTCAACGAAACAATCGGCAATGGCTTCGACCTCGATCGCGATCATAGGATTCAGGGCGCGTACGGACTTGCCAACCTACTCGACCGATCTGTGGATACCTTAACTGGTATTCCTCAAGTATATTTCCTGACCGGCGAGGCTGGAATTGGGAAAACTCACACTCTATTGTCAATCGCGCGCGACCGCTGCGATGTGATCGCAAACGAACGCGACTCTAACCTTCCGCTATACCTGTACATCGACTGCGCGGGGATCCAGTTGCGATCCCTCGAAGAGGCAATCGATTCGGCCGTAAATGAGACTATGATTCTAAGTGCTGGCCGGGTCTTCACCCTCTGCCGCAATGGGATGATGGTATTGCTAATCGATGGATTTGACGAACTCCTTGGGGGTGCAGGATATCGGGATGCGCTCCAGGTACTTCGTGGGGTTATCAGAAAACTGGAGCAATCGGGGACGATGCTGATCTCGGCCCGGTCATCATATCTTGCGAATCAGTACAGGTCGAGCATGAATTCCGTCGGCGAAGTATCCTCCATTGCCGCGCATCAATTGCTGTCGCTCGAACGATGGACTTCTCTGCAGGTATCTGAACTCTTCGCCGCTCGGGCATCTTGGGCACCATTTAAGCATCGATTTGATTCCGATGAGCTCGAACTACTGGGACTCCCGTTCTTTGCACGAGTCTTTGACACCTGGGCCACGAACCACCGAACCGATCAATCAACGAGTAAGATCGATCTCGTCAGGCTGCTTCTCAGCGCCTATCTCGACCGAGAGATGAATAAGCTGAATAGCGCAAGACTACAGGAAGTTAACCGGGACGAGTTGAACGAGGTGCTGCTAGAGTGCTGCGGGGCAATATTTGCCTCCGAGAGCGCCGACCTCGATGAGGAAGAGTTCCATCTTTGCGCTTCTGTCGCCCTAGGACGCGACTTCGGGCCCTCCGCGACCGCCCGGGACAGGGACCTAATCAATAGAATGACCGTACTATGCGGACTTTCCGTTCAGCGCGTCGACGGCTTCAATCAGGGAGTTCGCTTCGCCTTTGACCACCGCATCTACTATGAGTCGCTGCTTGTAGATTTTCTAGGACGGACGTACCTCGAGCCACTGACAGTGCGGAATGAGCCGAACATCACCCGCGCTGCATTCGAAAAAGAGGTTCTCTCAGCGAACGTGCTTCGCGGACTAATACACCGTTGGCACGACGCCTGCACTACTGCCGTCGCATATTTGGGCGGTGGTGGTGGAACTTTAGGTAGCACACTGTCGATTAATATCGGAGAATTATTCGCGATGCTGACGTCTCAAACGCGAGATGTTAGAGCGGTTTCCGCGCTTGTGCAGGTACGGATCAAAGATCTTGACTTATCCAGCTCGCAGCTTGGCGAGCTTCGTTTGATTGGGTCTTCAGTCGATACCCTAACTCTGGATGCGTCGGCTGTGGGGTCCGTCCACTTGGAGAATTTTCGAGCAGAGCGCATTGTACTAGTCGGAGACGAAAATCAGCATCGCGCTGGTTCGTGTCGAGTCGAACTTGGGACCGGTTGCACCGTTGGAGAGGTGGAAGTGCACCTAGTAACGGCCACCGAGCACAGGGTGCACGAAATTGCGGTAAATGGCTCTGACGTGCTCTCCATCCTCTCCCGGTACGGCTGGGAGAATGCGGCAGAATTGCTCGCAGAGACCAGTCGTATGGCGATTAGCGAGTTCGAGAAATTCGTGGACGAGGTTCTTCGGAAAATGGCTGTCCGCCAACAGCGCGTCTTTCTGATTGGGGAACGGTCTCGGGTGCCCGGAGATACCGCGCCTGCTGGCACTCACGATCCGTCAAACACTAATTGGGCTACGTTGGTGGATGCGTTACTTGACAGCGGTGCAGCAACTAAGAAGCGGATTAACGCTTCTGGGACGGCGAAGTCGCAAGTAATGCTCCAAGTGAACGCGTTAGAACTTGCAGATAAGTTGTCGACGGACGAGATCGTTGCTAAGTTCTGGGAGATGGTGCGCTCTGCATAGGACTTGCGGAGAGGTCATCGCTTCCGAAAGCACCCTGACAATCACGCGACTCACCAATCTTCCGGACATAACAGTCACCTCAGCCGCCGGTACATCTCCTTGAGGTCCGACGTGCCGCGGAGGACGACCGACTCGTCCGTGCCGCCCGCTCGCAGCGCCCGGCGCAGCAGCGTCGGATCGAGATCCTCGGGCGCGGGCCGGTACGGCTCGGCCGGCAGATCCGGCAACCGGATCTCGTTCCCGTAGAAATCCTCGTCGCCGGCCTCGGCCCCGTCCACCCCACCGATCACCGTGCTCAGGTCGACCCCGCGCAGGGTGAGCACCGCCAGCGGCTGCTCGTCGACGTGCTCGGCCAGCAGGTAGGCCACCGCCGCCGCGTGCTTGCACGGCCACCCGTCGTCCGGGCAGGTGCAATCGAAGTCCAGCTCACCGGCACGCCGCGGGAGCAGCAGCGGACCCAGCTCCTCCGGCAGCGCACCCCCCGCGAGCCGGACCAGCATGCCCGGCGCGGACCGCACCCGGTCGATCAGGTCCGTGACCGCGTCCTCGTCGAGGGTGCGGATGGTCACCGTCGAGGTGAACGGGCGCAGCTGGCTGCCCTGCACCTCCCCCACCGCCGCGCCGGGCTCGAGCCGCATCGAGACCACCTGACCCGACCGGGCATAGGTCCGGCCCCGCGCGAGCCGGCCCTTGTCGGCGACCTGCTCCATCGCCGCAACCAGCTCCTTCGACCACCAGGTGCGTCCGATCGAGCCGCGTTTGGTCCGCGCCTCGATGCCGCCGACGACCCGCCGGCGCTTGCCGTAGCGATCGAACCCGCCCGCCGGGCTCATTCGCCCACCGCCTCGTCGCCCAGGGACAGCAGCGAGTGCAGTTGCTCGGTGGACAGCTCGGTGATCCAGTTCTCGCCGGCTCCCACGGCGAGCTCCGCCAATTCCTGCTTCCCCGAGATCATCTCGTCGATCCGCTCCTCCAGGGTGCCGACGCACACGAGCTTGCGGACCTGCACGTCGCGGCGCTGGCCGATGCGGAACGCCCGGTCGGTGGCCTGGTTCTCCACCGCCGGGTTCCACCAACGATCCAGGTGCACCACGTGATTCGCGGCCGTCAGATTCAGGCCGGTGCCGCCGGCCTTGAGCGAGAGCAGCATCATCGGCGGACCGTCGTCGCCCTGGAACGCGGCGACCATCGCATCGCGCCGGCCCTTGGACACGCCGCCGTGCAGGAACGGCACCGTGGTGCCGAAGCGCTCGGCCAGATACGGCGCGATCAGGTCGCCGAACTCCCGGAACTGCGTGAACAGCAGGGCCTTCTCGCCGTCGGCGAGGATCGACTCGACGATGTCCTCCACCAGCCCGAGCTTGCCCGACCGGTGCCGGCCGCGGCGCAGCACCCCGGAGCCGTCGCCCAGGTAGTGCGCCGGATGGTTGCACACCTGTTTGAGCCGGGTCAGCGCGGCGAGCACCGCGCCCTTGCGGGCCATCCCCTCCTTGTCCCGGATCTGCCGCATCATCTCGTCGACCACCGCCCGGTACAGCGCCGCCTGCTCGGCGGTGAGATTGGCCCGCACCGTCTGCTCGAACTTCTCCGGCAGATCCGAGATCACCGACGGGTCGGTCTTGACGCGGCGCAGCACGAACGGCGACGTGAGCGCCCGCAACCGCGCGGCGGCCGCCGCGTCGCGTTCCCGCTCGATCGGAACGGCGAACCGGGCGCGGAACGTCGCCGGCGAACCGAGCAGGCGGGGATTGGCGAAGTCGAGGATCGAGCGCAGCTCCTCGAGCCGGTTCTCGACGGGGGTGCCGGTGAGCGCGATGCGGTGCCGCGCGGGGACCGCGCGCGTCGCGCGGGACTGCGCGGTCGCGGCATTCTTCACGTGCTGGGCCTCGTCGAGCACCACCCGGCCCCAGCGCAGCGACCGCAACTGCGTCACGTCCCGCGCGACGAGCGCGTACGTCGTGATCACCAGGTCGCTGTCGGCGACCGCCGCGGCCAGGGCGGCGTCGCGCAGCCGCGCCGGGCCGTGGTGGACGTGCACGCGCAGGCCCGGCACGAACCGCTGGGCCTCGCGCTGCCAGTTGCCCACCACCGACATCGGGCACACCAGCAGCGTCGGATCGGTGGCGACGTCGCCGGCCCGTTCGTGGGCGAGCAGCGCGAGCACCTGCACGGTCTTGCCGAGACCCATGTCGTCGGCCAGCACGGCGCCGAGCCCGAGGCCGCTCATGAACGCCAGCCACTCGAGGCCGCGCTGCTGGTACGGGCGCAGGGTCGCATGCAGGCCGGGCGGGGACGGCACCGCCTCGGGCCGGACCTGCCCGTCGAGCAGGGTCGCGACCCAGCCGGTCGCGGCGACGTCGGTGACCTCCACCGGTGGTGGCTCGTCGCCGGTGAACCGGCCGAACAACGTCGCCAGCGTCGCGTCCGTCGCGCCCTGGCCGGCGACGTAGCGGGCGGCCCGGGCGAGCGCGAGCGGATCCGCCTGCACCCACTTGCCGCGCAGCTTGACCAGGTCGCTGTTGGCCGCGATCAGCCGTTCCATCTCGGCGGGGGTGAGCAGCATGTCGCCCACGGCGAGCTGCCACTCGAACGAGACGAGCGCGTTCATGCCGACGGTGTCGTCCTCGGCGGCGACGGGCGCCACCGGCGAGGACACCTGCAGCCGCAGCGACGGCTCGAGCCGCGCCCAGGCGCGGGGCAGCAGCAGCGCCACGCCGGCGTCCGCCAGTGCGCGGCCGCCGTGCTCCACCAGATCTGTCACCACCCCGGTCGGCAGCAACAGGTCGAGGCTGTCCGGGTCGCGCGGCACGTCCTGCAACCGCGGATACGCCTTCAGGGCGGCGCCGAGCTTGCGGATCCCGATCTGCAGCAGCTGCGCGTCGGAGCCGTCCACCGGCACCGGCGCCGGTGCCTGTCCCTCCGAGCGCAGACACACCTCGAGCCGCCACAGGGTGTCGGCGCCGATGGCCTCGTCCTCGTCGTCTTCCGGCTCGACGAGTCGCAGCACCAGGTCGGGCTCGTTTCCGGCGAGCGAGGACCGCCATTCGTCCAGTGCGTCGGCCATGCGCTGGGTGCCACTGTGGTGCGGTTGCCCCTCGGCCAGGGCCGCGATCAACGGGTGCAGGGAAGTACCGACGTTGCCGATCAGGGACCGGGTGATCGGATCGGTGAGTTCGGTGACGAGGTCGTCGAGCAGCGCCGCGGGCCGCCCGGCCTGCCGCTGCACCGGCGGCATCGCGGCGGACAGCTCGGCCGTCCAGGCTCGGATCCGGTCGCCGCCGAGCAGGCGCCACCGCGCCCACCACTGCCCGTCGGCGCGGTGCAGTTCCGGGGCCACCCGCCCGGCCTGTGCCCACCGCTCGATGCCGCGGGCGACGTGGGCGAGGTACCGCAGGTCCCCGGCCACCGTCTCGGCGTGCCGGGGCAACGCCAGCAGCAGCTCCGCGGCGTCGGCAGGCGCGATCGCCACCGCGGGGAGCGGCCGCGGTGCGTCGTCGCCGGGCAGTCGCAGTTCGACGCGGTGCCGGAACGGGCGGTCGATCCATCGGCGCAGGACAGCCGGTGTGTCGTCGGCCGGGTGCTCGTCGTCGCGCCACAGCATCAGGCCCGCCCCCGGTGACCACAACCCGTGCAGCATGCCCACCATGGTGCCAGTCGTGCCCGACACCGCCGGCGCAGGCCGGGGCGCGGGACGAGCGGGCGTGCGCCGGGGACGATCGACCCTGGATCGGGCCGGGCCCCCGGAGGACACTGGGCTGCAGGTGCACCCACCAGGAGACTGCGATGTCGATCATGATCCAGGTCCTCGAGCAGACCTACAGCGCCCACACCCCGTGGGAGCAGGTCAAGTACGCGTTCGTCGACTCCGAGCACGTCACCGCGATGCGACTCGACGGACAGTGCGGCGTGTGGCTCGACGGAACGAAACACGGTGAGTCCCATCGGCTCGCCGCCACCACGACCGCGGAGCAGGCGGTGTTCTTCCTGCTGACCGTGTTCGACCGGGTCGCCGAGTGCAAGCAGCACGGCGGGTCGTGGATCGTCGGGCAC
The DNA here is from genome assembly GCF_001894945.1 of Rhodococcus ruber NBRC 15591. Taxonomy (GTDB): domain Bacteria; phylum Actinomycetota; class Actinomycetes; order Mycobacteriales; family Mycobacteriaceae; genus Rhodococcus; species Rhodococcus ruber. Next base: position 566,488 of record NZ_BCXE01000001.1, on the reverse strand, counting down.
GACGGCCGCACCATCGAATCCATCCACGCGGTCCGGTTTCCGTTGACGACCGACGGCTGAGCCGGCGCCGGCGCCGGCGCTGTCGGGGCGATCGGTGAGAATGTCCGCGTGCGAGGGGGCGCAGTTTTCTGGGGGCTGGTGGTGGCGGTCGCGATCGCCGTGTCGTGGGGGTGGGACCGGATCGAGTCGAACGCGCCACCGGCACCGGGCAGCCCCGCACGCGGCGCGCTCGAACAACTCTTGGCGCGGGCGGCGGTGGTGCCGCACCGGCCGCAGGTGCCGGGGTACGAGCGCGGGTGCGGGCCGGGCGAGGGATGTGTGTTCGGGGAGGCGTGGTCGGACGATCATCCGGGCCCGGGTGGGCGCGACGGGTGCGACACCCGCAACAACGTGCTCGCCCGGGATCTGCGCGACGTGGCGTTCCGGCCCGGCAGCGGCGACTGCATCGTGCTGTCGGGCACGCTGTCCGACCCCTACACCGGTGCCCGGCTCGAGTTCCGTCGCGCCGAGGGCCGAGCCGTGCAGATCGACCACATCTATCCCCTGGCGGCGGCGTGGGACCTCGGTGCGGCGGAGTGGCCGGTCGAGCGGCGCCGGCAGTTCGCCAACGACGTCGCCTTCAACCTGATCGCGGTGGACGGGCCGGCGAATCAGGACAAGCGCGATCACACCCCGGCCGAGTGGCTGCCGCCCGCGGTGGCGTACCGCTGCTGGTTCGCGGGCAAGTACCTGTCGGTGGCGGTGCGGTACGGGCTGCCGATCACGGCGGCCGACCGGGAGGCGCTGGCGGCGACGATCGCCGCGTGCTGAGGGCGCCGTGCCCCGCGTCCTCGCGACGGGAACTAGCGTGGCACGCATGCTCTCGCGCATCACCAAGGACACCCGTCTGTGCATCTCCCTGTCGGGACGGCCGAGCAACATCGGCACCCGCTTCCACAACTACCTCTACGACGAGCTCGGTCTCGACTACGTGTACAAGGCGTTCACCACCACCGATCTGCCGTCGGCCGTGGCAGGGATCCGCGGCCTCGGCATCCGGGGGTGCGGGGTGTCGATGCCGTTCAAGGAGGCCGTGATTCCGTTGATCGACGAGCTGCACGACTCGGCGCGCGCCATCGAGTCGGTCAACACGATCGTCAACGAGGACGGCGTGCTGCACGCCTACAACACCGACTACCAGGCGGTGGCGGACCTGCTCCGCGAGCACGAGGTCGACCCGGGGATGCCGGCGGCCGTCGCGGGCAGCGGCGGGATGGCCAAGGCCGTCGTGGCGGCCCTGCGCGACAGCGGGTTCACCGACGTGTCGGTGATCGCCCGCAACGAGGAGACGGGAGCCGCCCTGGCTCGGCAGTACGGGTTCGACTGGCGCACCGAGCTCGACGGACGCACGCCGGGATTGCTCGTCAACGCCACCCCCGTCGGGATGACCGGTGGTCGCGAATCGGAGCAGCTGCCGTTCCCCGCGGCCGCGGTGGCCGCCGCGTCGACGGTGTTCGACGTCGTGGCGATGCCCCCGGAGACACCGCTGATCCGTGCGGCCCGCGCGCACGGGCTGCCGGTGATCACCGGCGCCGAGGTCATCGCCCTGCAGGCGGCGCAGCAGTTCGCGCTGTACACCGGGGTGACCCCGACGCCCGAGCAGGTGCGCCGCGCGTCGGAGTTCTCCCGCTCGCAGGGGTGATCGCGGGTCCTCACGCCCCGGTGGCGACCTCCCGGGCCGGGTCCTGGCACCACTGCGACCACGACCCCGGGAACAGCGCGGCCTCGATACCCGCCACGGCCAGTGCCGCGATGTCGTGGGTCGCGGTGATCCCGGACCCGCAGTACACGGCGACGGGACGGTCCCCGCACAGTGCGGTGAATCGTGCGGCGAGTTCCTCGGCGGATCGGAACGTGCCGTCCGCCCGGAGGTTGTCCGTGGCGGGGGCGCTGACCGCGCCGGGGATGTGCCCGGCGCGCGGGTCGACCGGCTCCTCGTCGCCGCGGTAGCGCGCGGCGGCTCGCGCGTCGAGCAGGGTTCCCCGCGCGGGGTATCGCCCGGCCTCGTCGATGTCGACCGTGGGCAGGTAGCCGCCGCGCAGGGTCACCGAGCCGGACTCGACGAATTCGCCGGGGCCCGCCGCCAGAGCACGGCCCGTCGCCGTCCACAGCGGCAGCCCGCCGTCGAGCAGGCGCACGTCCTTCAGACCCGCCCAGCGCAGCAGCCACCAGGCGCGGGCGGCGGCAAGGCCCCCGGTGTCGTCGTAGACGACGACGGTGTCGCCGTTGTCGATCCCCCACCGGCGGGCATGGTCCTGCAGCCGGGCGACGTCGGGCAGCGGGTGCCGGCCGCGGCCGGGAGATCCGGGGTCGGCGAGTTCGGTGGCGAGGTCGACGTACACCGCTCCGGGGATGTGGCCTTCGCGGTAGCGGTCCTCGCCGTCCGGGTCGTCGAGCGACCATCGCACGTCGAGCAGCACCGGAGGCGTGCCCGCCTCGACGAGGTCGGCCAGCTCGTCCACGGTCATCAGCACGGGATCGGCAACCATGCCCCCGATCCTGACACGTCGGCGCGGGCGGTGCCGGGCGGCGCGGGCGGTGCCGGTCCGCTGCGGCAGAATTGCCGCCCGTGTCCGATGCCCCCGCGCCCAGTCGTCCCGACTCGCTCATCCGGCCGCTCGGGGCGGGCGTCGTCACCGCTCTCGTCGGGTTCACCAGTTCGTTCGCGGTGGTGCTGACGGGGTTGCAGGCGGTGGGGGCGTCGCCGTCGCAGGCGGCCTCGGGGTTGTCGGCGCTCTGCCTGACCCAGGGTCTCGGCATCCTGTGGCTGGCACGGCGGTTCCGCACGCCGATCACGCTCGCGTGGTCCACGCCGGGCGCCGCGCTGCTCGCGGGCACCGGTGTGGTGGCGGGCGGCTGGCCGGCGGCGGTGGGCGCGTTCGTCGTCGTGGGCGCCGCGATCGTCCTGACGGGGCTGTGGCCGCGCCTCGGCGCGCTGATCGCGGCGATCCCCGCATCGTTGGCGCAGGCCATGCTCGCCGGGATTCTCGTGCCGCTCTGCCTCGCCCCGGTCGAGGGCGTGATGGACGCGCCCGCCGCGATCCTGCCGGTGGTGGCGACGTGGCTGGTGCTGCAGCGGCTGCGGCCACGCTGGGCGGTGCCGGGGGCGTTCGGGGCCGCGGCCGTGGTCGTCGCGATCCATCTGGTGCGCTCGGGAACCGCGCCGGCGGCGCGGGAGCTGGTGCCGGCGCTCGAGCTCACGGCCCCGGCGTGGACGTGGCAGGCGTTGCTCGGCATCGCCCTCCCCCTCTACATCGTGACGATGGCGTCGCAGAACATCCCGGGCACGGCCGTGCTCGACTCGTTCGGTTACGCCACGCCGTGGCGGGCGGCGATGACGGTCACGGGGCTCGGCACCGTCGCGGGAGCGACGGCCGGTGGGCACGCGATCAATCTCGCCGCGATCAGCGCCGCGCTGGCGGCGGCGCCCGAGGCCGAGCCCGACCCGGCGCGCCGATGGGTGGTCGCGTGGTGCGCGGGCTGGTCCTACCTGGCGCTGGCGGTGTGCTCGACCGGGCTCGCGACGGTCGTGGCGACGGCGCCCGACGGTGTGGTGGAGGCGGTGGCCGGGTTGGCCCTGCTCGCGACGCTCGGCGGGGCGCTGGCCTCGGCTCTGCGCGACGCGCCGGAACGCGAAGCAGCGGTCGTGACGTTCCTGGTCGCGGCGTCCGGTTGGAGCATGTTCGGTATCGGATCGGCATTCTGGGCGTTGATGGTCGGACTTGCCGTCCGCGTGGGACTATCGTCAGGACGGTGACGAACCGCCAGCCGACGACGCCCGCCGCCGACCCACCCGTTCCCGCCCGGTTTCCGGTCCTGTGGCCGATGCAGACCCGGTGGGCGGACAACGACCACTACGGCCACGTCAACAACGTCACCTATTACTCGTACTTCGACTCGGCCGTCAACGGGTGGCTGATGGCCACGACCGGGGTCGACATCCGGGAGCTGGACGCGATCGGCGTGGTCGCGGAGACGTCGTGCCGGTATCTGGCGGAGCTGTCGTTCCCGGACCGGCTGCGCGTGGGCCTGGCGGTGGAGCGGCTGGGAACCAGCAGCGTGACCTATTCGCTGGCGATCTTCCGGGAGGACGGCGAGGGGGGTCTGCAGGCGGCTGCGACCGGGCGGTTCGTGCACGTGTACGTCGACACCCGCACGCGACGTCCCGTGGCGATCCCCAAGGAGATCAAGAAGGCGGTCGCGCAACTGGTGACGCCCCCGGCGGAGTAGTTCCCACCCACCAAGCATCCGCTTGGCATCATATTCATCTACCGGATTACACTCCGGGGCATCCGCACGTCCCCGACAGAGAGTGATCCGAAGATGCGCGATGCAGTCATCGTCGAAGCCGTCCGCACCCCCATCGGCAAGCGGGGCGGCGGCCTGTCCGGCGTTCACGCCGTCGAGCTGTCCGCCCACGTCCTGCGCACCCTCGCCGAGCGCACCGGCATCGACCCGAGCCTCGTCGACGACGTGCACTGGGGCACCGTGCAGTCCGTGGGCATGCAGTCCGGGAACATCGGCCGCATGGCGGTGCTCGGTGCGGGCTGGCCGGAGTCGGTGCCCGGCTTCACCATCGACCGGCAGTGCGGATCGTCCCAGCAGGCCGTCTCGACGGCGGCCGCCGCGGTGATCTCCGGCCAGGCCGACCTCGTCGTCGCCGGCGGCGTGGAGATCATGTCCGCGATCCCGCTCGGCTCCTCCGCGCCCGAAGGCACCGGGCAGATGGGCGGCCCGGCGCGCGAACGGTACGCCGACGAGCTCACCGCGCCCGGCTTCAACGGCCGCTTCAACCAGGGCGTCGGGGCCGAGATCATCGCCGAGCAGTGGGGCATCTCGCGCACCGAACTCGACGAGTACTCCGTCCGCTCGCACGAGCGTGCCGCCCGGGCCCAGGACGAGGGCCGGTTCGCGGACGAGATCGCGCCCTACACGCTGGCGGACGGCACCGTGATCGACTCCGACGAGGGCATCCGGCGCGGCTCCACCGTCGACAAGCTCGCCGGCCTGAAGGCCCCCTTCCGGGAGAACGGCGTGGTCACCGCCGGCAACGCGTCGCAGATCTCCGACGGCGCCTCCGGGCTGCTGATCACCACGTCGGAGCAGGCGAAGGCTCTGGGGCTGACGCCGCTCGCGCGCGTGCACACCGCCGTCGTCACCGGCGACGACCCGGTCAAGATGCTCACCGGTCCGATCCCGGCCACCGCCCTGGCGCTGAAGCGGTCGGGACTCTCGCTCGGCGACATCGACGCGTTCGAGGTCAACGAGGCCTTCGCCTCCGTGCCGCTCGCATGGCAGCGCGAGACCGGCGCACCGAGCGAGAAGCTGAACCCCCTGGGCGGCGCGATCGCCCTCGGCCACCCCCTCGGCGCCTCGGGCGGTCGTCTCGCCGCGACCCTGATCCACCACCTGCGCCACACCGGCGGCCGCTACGGTCTGCAGACCATGTGTGAGGGCGGGGGCACCGCCAACGCCACGATCTACGAAATCCTCTAGCCCGCACGCCGAGGCGCCTTCCGGGTTCGGTCCCGGAAGGCGCCTCAGCGCTGCACGGAAGGCGCCTCAGCGCTGCGCGAGCCGCTCGAGCAGCGGCGCCGTGCGCGGACCCACCAGTTCGCGCATCACCAGCGCCATGTTGGTGCGCTCGACACCGGGGATCTCGAGGATCTGCCCGGCCAGCCGGTAGAGATCGTCGGCGTCCCGCGCGACCACCTTCACCGACAGGTCCGTCTGCCCCGTCATGCCGTACACCTCGGTGACCTCCGGGATCTGCCCGAGGGCCGCGACGACGGCGTCGAGCCGGTGCTGATCGACCCGGGTCGCGACGAACGCGGCCAGCGGGTAGCCGAGCGCCCGCGGATCCACCCGGCGCTCGAACGAGCCGAGAACCCCCTCCGCATCCCACCGCGCGAGCCGTGCCTGCACCGTGTTCCGGGACAGCCCGAGACGCTGGGACAACTCCACCCCGGTCGCCCGCGGGGTGCGCGCGAGCTCGAGCAGCATCCGGGCGTCGGTGGCATCGAGACTGGTCATGTTTCGCAGTATGACAGCGCCGGACCCCCCGAAACCGTGCTTGCTGCACAATCACGCGACGATCGATTGCGCACCTGCACCCCGCGTGGATCATGTGATGTACAACACAGGTTTGTCCGGGGCGCCTCACGAGGGCGACCGGTCCCGCCATAGCGAGGTGGTGCACGGTGGTCGACAAGATTGCCTACCCGATCCAGCTGATCCAGCCCGACGGTCGACGGGTCCACAATCCCGAGTACTCCGCGCTCGTCGCCGACGTCGGACCCGACGAACTCCGGGCCCTGTACCGCGACATGGTCGTCGTCCGCCGCCTCGACGCCGAGGCCACCGCGCTGCAACGGCAGGGCGAACTCGGACTGTGGGCACCACTGCTCGGCCAGGAGGCCGCTCAGGTCGGCTCCGCGCACGCCCTGCACCGCGACGACTACGTCTTCACCAGCTACCGCGAGCACGGCGTGGCCTGGTGCCGCGGCGTCGACCCCGCCGACATGACCCGGTTGTGGCGTGGCTGCGCCCACTCCGGCTGGGACCCGGCCGCCGTGAACATGACCAACCCCGCGATCGTCGTCGGCTCCCAGGGGCTGCACGCCACCGGCTACGCGATGGGCGCCCACTTCGACGGCGCCGAGATCGCCACCGTCGTCTACTTCGGCGACGGCGCGACGAGTCAGGGCGACATCGCCGAGGCGCTCGGCTTCGCCGTCGCATGGGGGGTGGGCGTGGTCTTCTTCTGCCAGAACAACCACTGGGCGATCAGCAACCCGGTCCACTCGCACAGTCCCGTCCCGATCGCGCAGCGCGCCGCCGGGTACGGAATGCCGGCCGTGCAGGTCGACGGCAACGACGCGCTCGCGGTGCTCGCCGTCACCCGCCAGGCCACCCGGCACGCACGGGAGGGCAGCGGCCCGTCGTTCGTCGAGGCCGTCACCTACCGGATGGGCCCGCACACCACCTCCGACGACCCCACCCGCTACCGCACCCCGGCCGAGGCCGAACTGTGGCGGATGCGGGATCCGATCGACCGGCTCCACCGGCTGCTCGAGCGCGAGAGCCACGCCGATGCCGGGTTCTTCGACGAGGTCGGCGCCACCGCGGACGAGGCCGCGGCCCGGTTGCGCGCCGGCACCCTCGGCGCCCGGGATCCGGAGCCGCTGAGCATGTTCGACCACGTCTACGCCACCGACCACCCGGCGATCGCCGAGGAACGCACCCGCTACCGCGACTACCTCGCCGGTTTCGAGAACGCGACCCACGAGGAGGCGCTGTCATGACCACCACCACCCTGGCCCTCGGCGCCGCCCTCGGCGCCGGCCTGCGCCGGGCCCTCGAACACGACCGCAAGGTGGTGATCATGGGAGAGGACGTCGGCCGGCTCGGCGGAGTCTTCCGCGTCACCGACACGTTGCAGAAGGACTTCGGCGACAACCGCGTCATCGACACCCCCCTCGCCGAATCCGGGATCGTGGGAACGGCTTTCGGCATGGCGCTGCGCGGCTACCGACCGGTGTGCGAGATCCAGTTCGACGGCTTCGTCTACCCCGCGTTCGACCAGATCGTCTCGCAGGTCGCCAAGATCCACTACCGCACCGCCGGGCGGGTCACCGCACCGCTGACCATCCGCATCCCCTACGGCGGCGGGATCGGGGCGGTCGAACACCATTCCGAGTCACCCGAGGCGTACTTCGCGCACACCGCCGGACTGCGGGTGGTCAGCCCGAGCAACCCGGCCGATGCCTACGCGATGATCCAGCAGGCCGTCGCCCTCGACGATCCGGTGATCTTCCTCGAGCCCAAGCGCCGGTACTGGGACCGCGCCGAGGTCGATCTCGACGCGGAGCCGGAGCTGCCGCTGGACCGGGCCCGCGTCACCCGCGCGGGCACGGACGTCACCGTCGTGACGTTCGGCTCGATGGTCGCGACCGCCCTGCAGGCCGCGCAGATCGCCGAGACCGAGGGGCATTCCGTGGAGGTGATCGATCTGCGGTCCGTCTCGCCCGTCGACTTCGACACCGTCGAGGCGTCGGTGCGGCGCACCGGACGCCTGGTCGTGGTGCAGGAGGCACCGCTGTTCTGCGGCATCGGCGCCGAGATCGCCGCCCGCCTCTCGGAACGCTGCTTCTACCAGCTCGAGGCGCCGGTGCTGCGGGTCGGCGGATTCGACATCCCCTATCCCCCGGCGAAACTCGAGGCGCACCACCTGCCCGACCCGGACCGCATCCTCGACGCCGTCGACCGCAGCCTCGCGGCGTGAGGACCGGGACATGGAGCAGAGCGTGAGCGAGCGCGGCGACGTGGCGGGCGGGCACAGCGAGGTGTTCCGGCTGCCGGACCTCGGTGAGGGCCTGACCGAGGCGGAACTGGTGTCGTGGACCGTGGCCGTCGGGGACCGGGTCGAGCTCAACCAGGTGATCGCGGAGGTCGAGACCGCCAAGGCGACCGTGGAACTGCCGTCCCCGTACGCCGGGACGGTCGCCGAACTGCTCGCCGAACCCGGCGACAGCGTGCCCGTGGGGAATCCGCTGATCCGGTTCACTCTCCCCGGCGCGGGGGACGGCGGCGGACCCGTGCAGGTGCTCGTCGGCTACGGTCCGGGCGCGGCCCCGGCGAGCAAGCGCGCGGCACGCGCCGCGGCGGCGCCGTCCCCGCAGGCGCCGGCCGGGGCGCGGCACCGGCCGGACGCCAAGCCGTCCGCCCGCCGCGAGGCCCGGGAGCTCGGCGTGGATCTCACCGGGGTGACCGGCACCGGTGCGGGCGGGGTGATCACCGTGCCCGACGTGCGCCGGGCCGCGGAGGCCCGCGACACGCAGCCGCCGGAAGCCGGACCGCCGCGCGAGACCCGCACCCCGATCCACGGGATCCGCAGACGCACCGCCGCCGCAGTGGCGCGCAGTGCCTTCACCGCCCCGCACGTCACCGTGTTCCTCACCTGCGACGTCACGGCGACGGTCGAGCTCGTCTCCCGGCTCCGCGGCGCGGCGGCCTTCGAGGGGCGGCATCCCACGCCGCTCACCGTGGTGGCCAAGGCGCTGCTGCGGGTGCTCGCGCACCAACCGGTCCTCAACGCGGCGTGGGACGAGGAGCACCAGGAGATCGTCACCCGTCACTACGTCAACCTGGGCATCGCGACCGCCACCGACGCGGGACTGATGGTGCCGGTGATCCACGACGCCGACCGCCTGTCGCTGCCGGACCTCGCCGACGCCGTCGCCCGGGCGGCGGAGACGGCCCGCTCGGGCCGGGCCACCCCGGCGGAGCTGACCGGCGGCACGGTGTCGATCACCAACGTGGGCGTGTTCGGGGTCGATACCGGCACCCCCATCCTCAATCCCGGGGAGACCGCCATCCTCGCGCTCGGTGCGATCGGCCCGCGTCCGTGGGTGGTGGACGGCGAGCTCGCCGTCCGGCAGGTCACGACGCTGTCGCTGTCGTTCGACCATCGGCTCGTCGACGGTGAGCAGGCCGCGCGGGCGCTGGCCGAGATCGGCGCGATCCTCACCGACCCGGTGCCGGAGCTGCTCGCCGGCATCTGAGGGCCGGTAGCGTCGGGACATGTGAGCGCTCACGATCTTCGCCGTGCCCGCGCGGCCGTGTTCGCGACCTTCGGCGTCAACGGGTTCCTGCTCGCGATGTGGGTGGTGCACATCCCCGCGATCGAGCAGCGCGTCGGCATCGACCACGCCACGCTCGGTTCCCTGCTGCTGGTCCTCGCGGCGGGCGCGATCGCGGGGATGCAGGCCACCGGTCCGCTCGCCGACCGGTTCGGCAGCGACCGCACCACCGTCACCGCGGCAGTGCTGCTGGCGGCGGCGACCGTCGGCCCCGGTCTGGCCGGCGCGGCCTGGCAGCTGGGTGCCGCGCTCGCGGTGTTCGGGTTCGCCAACGGCGCGCTGGACGTGTCGATGAACTCGCAGGCCGTCGCGGTCGAGCAACGCTACCGGCGGCCGATCATGGCCGCGTTCCACGGGCTGTTCTCGGTGGGCGGGGTGGCCGGGTCGCTGGTGGGGGCGGGCACCCTGGCGGCCGGGCTCGCCCCGGCCGTGGCCCTCGGCGGGGCCGGTCTCGTCGGCATGCTCGTCGTCGTGGTCGCGGCGCCGTACCTCGTGCGGGTGCCGCGGGTCGAGCACCGGCACGGGTCCGGCCCGCGCGGCGGATACTCGCGGCGGGTGCTGCTGCTCGGCGGGCTCGCGTTCATGCTGATGCTCAGCGAGGGCGTCGCCAACGACTGGAGTGCCCTGCAGGTCAAGGAACAGCTGGGCAGCCCGGACGCGGTCGCGGCGTTGGCCTTCGGGGCGTTCTCCGCGACGATGACGCTCGGGCGCTTCGTCGCGGACCGGGTCAGCGCCCGCGTCGGCGCCGTCGCCGTCGTCCGGTACGGCACGCTGCTGGCGGGGGCCGGGATGGGCACCGTCATCGCCTCCCCGTGGCTGCCGGTGACGCTCGCCGGGTGGGCGTTGTTCGGGCTGGGCCTGTCCGGGGCCGTCCCGCAGATCTTCAGCGCCGCCGGGAACATCGATGCCGGCGCCCCGGGCCGCAACATGTCCCGCGTCGTCGGCATGGGATACATCGGGTTCCTGGCGGGCCCCGCCACCATCGGCTGGCTGTCGGAGGCGACGTCGCTCACCGTGGCGATGACGGTGCCGCTGGCGTGCGTGCTCGCCGCCGCCGCCCTCGCCGGCTCCGTCGGTGAGCGGAGCCGGCGCGCGCTCGAGCGGGTGGACGAATCGGTCGGCTAACGCGGCAGCACGGTCAGCACCCGCACGACGTGGTCGCGGAACTCGCGCATGTAGTTGCGGAGGAAGTCCTCGGTGCCGGCGTTGTGCACGCTGCCGTCGTCGCCGAAGACCTCGGGCGTGTAGTGGATGTACGCCTCCGGCGACGTCATCTGCCGGGCGTTGCAGAAGCTCAGCACGGCGCGCAGGCTCTGCTGCCCGACGGCGGTGCCGATCGCGCCGATGGACGCGCCGATCACGGCCGCCGGGATGTGATCGAACGAGTTCTGCCCCCACGGCCGCGACGCCCAGTCGATGGCGTTCTTCAAGGCGCCGGGAATCGACCGGTTGTACTCGGGTGAGACGAACAGCACCGCATCGACGGCGCCGATCGCGTCCTTGAGCGCCGCCCCCTCGGGCGGGTAGTTCGCGTCGTAGTCGGGGCTGTAGAGCGGCAGGTCCCGGATGGGGATCTCGACGAAGTCGAGATCGGACGGCGCGAGCCGGATCAGTGTCTTCGCCAGGATCCGGTTGATCGAGGTGGACGACAGGCTGCCGACGAAATATCCGACCTTGTAGGTCCTGTCGGTGCCGGTCCGGGGCTGCTCGGTCCCCGAAGGCTCGGTCGCGGGGTGCTCGGTCACGGGACGCGTCCTTTCCGTCGGTGCGACGGGCCGGGCGCGGCCCGCCTGCCGCCTTCGACGGTCGCACACGAACGGGGCGTCCGCACGGTGTTCCGTGCGGACGCCCCGGGCGCGCCGAACTGCTTACAGCGCCTTGAGTTCCTCGGTGACCTCGGAGACCATCTTCTTCGCGTCGCCGAACAGCATGGAGGTCTGGTCGGCGGTGAACAGCGGGTTGTCGATGCCGGCGTAGCCGGAGGACATCGAGCGCTTGAGCACGATGACCGACTTGGACTGGTCGACGTTGAGGATGGGCATGCCGTAGATCGGGCTGGACGAATCCTGCCGGGCGGCGGGGTTGGTGACGTCGTTGGCGCCGATGACGATGGTGACGTCGGTGCGGGAGAACTCGCCGTTGATGTCGTCCATCTCCTTGAGCGCCTCGTAGGGCACCTCGGCCTCGGCGAGCAGGACGTTCATGTGCCCGGGCATCCGGCCGGCGACCGGGTGGATGGCGTACTTGACCTCCACCCCCTTGTCCTCGAGCATTGCCGCCATCTCCTTGACCGCGTGCTGCGCCTGCGCCACGGCCAGGCCGTAGCCGGGCACCACGATGACCTGGTTGGCGTAGGCCATCTGGATCGCCGCGTCCGAGGCGGAGGTGGCCTTGACGGTGCCGCCCGCCCCGGCCGGGCCGGCGCCGGCGCCGCCGTCGCCGCCGAAGGAGCCGAACACGATCGCCGGGATCGACCGGTTCATCGCCTTGGCCATCAGGTTGGTCAGGATCGAACCCGACGCGCCGACGATCATGCCGGCGACGATCATCGCCTGGTTGTTCAGCGCCAGACCCGCGGCCGCCGCGGACAGACCGGTCAGGGCGTTGAGCAGCGAGATCACCACCGGCATGTCGGCGCCGCCGATCGGCAGCACCACGAACAGGCCCATCAGCCCGGCCACGACCAGCAGCGCCACGATCCACAGCGCCGAGGTGGGATCGTTGGCCGGATCGGCCGCGAGACCGATGTACACGGCGATCGCGATCGAGGCCAGCGCGAGCACGATGTTGGCCAGCTGGAAGGCCTTGGCCGCGCCGACGAGGCGGCGTTCGAGGTTCTTGTTCAGCAGCTCCTGCAGCTTGGCGAACGCCACCAGCGAGCCCCAGAACGAGACCGAGCCGACGATCGCGGCGAACAGCGAGCCGACCACCACGTGCACCGTGGGCTCCTCGGCGAGGGTGGTGAACCCGTCCGAGTCGAGGAACTCCGCCCACGCGATCAGCGCGACGGTGCCGCCACCGACACCGTTGAACAGCGCCACCAGCTGCGGCATCGCGGTCATCTTGGTGCGCAGCGCCGGCGGCACACCCAGGACCACACCCACGGCCAGGCCGGCGACGATCCACAGCCAGTTGTCGGTCTCGCGGATGTCGATCAGCACGGCGACGACCGCGACGAACATGCCGGCCGCGGCGATGTAGTTGCCGCGCACCGCGGTCTTCGGGCCGGTCAGGCCCATCAGACCGTAGATGAACATCGCGAACGCGACGATGTACAGGACGGAGACGAGGTAGCTCATTTCGCGTCGGCTCCCTTCTCCGCCACCGCAGGCGCGGTCTGCGGTGTCACTGGCTTCTTGGGTTTGAACATGCCCAGCATGCGGTCGGTGACGACGAAGCCGCCGACGACGTTGAGCGTGCCGAACACCAGCGCCACGAACAGGATGACCTTGATGCTCCACGGCGCGCCGGCGGGCAGGTGGCCGAAGACCACCAGCGCACCGAGCACCACGATGCCGTGGATGGCGTTGGTGCCCGACATCAGCGGGGTGTGCAGCGTGTTGGGCACCTTCGAAATCACGGCGAAGCCCACGAACCCGGCCAGCACCAGGATCGCGATGTTCGCCAACAGTTCCGTATACATCTAGACGTTCTCCTTCGAGCGGGTCACGCACGCGCCGGCGAGGATCTCGTCGGAGAAGTCCGGGGCGAGCCCGCCGTTCTCGTCGAGCATCAGCTCGAGCAGGGCCACGACGTTCTTCGAATACAGCTGCGAGGCGTGCTCGGGCATGGTCGCGGGCAGGTTCAGCGGCGAGCAGATCGTCACCGCGTGCTTGACCACGGTCTGCCCCGGTTCGGTCAGCTCGCAGTTGCCGCCGGTCTCCCCGGCCAGATCCACCACCACCGAACCGGGCTTCATGCCCTCCACGGCGGCGGCGGTCACCAGCCGCGGCGCGGGCCGGCCCGGCACCAGCGCGGTGGTGATCACCACGTCGAAGCCCTTGATGGCCTCCTCGAGCGCCGCCTGCTGCTGCGCGCGTTCGTCCTCGGTGAGCTCGCGGGCGTACCCGCCCTCACCGGCCGCGGCGATCCCGAGATCGAGCCACTGCGCCCCGACCGAGCGGACCTGGTCGGCCACCTCCGGCCGCACGTCGTACCCGGTGGTGCGCCCACCGAGGCGCTTGGCCGTGGCCAGCGCCTGCAGCCCGGCCACCCCGACACCGAGCACCAGCACCGTCGCCGGCTTGACCGTGCCCGCCGCGGTGGTGAGCATCGGGAAGAACCGGGTGGACTCCGACGCGGCGACCAGCACCGCCTTGTACCCGGCGACGTTCGCCTGCGACGACAGCGCATCCATCACCTGCGCGCGGGAGATCCGCGGGATCGACTCGACGGCGAACGCCTGCACCCCGGCCGCGGTGAGCGCCCCGATCTGGTTCTCGGCGTTACGGGGGGCGAGGAACCCGATCAGGGTCTGCCCCGACCGCATCCGCGCGACCTCCGCGTCCGACGGCGGCGCCACCTTGAGCACCACGTCCGCCGACCAGGCATCCCCGATCCGCGCCCCGGCCTCGGCGTAGGCCTCGTCCGGGATCAGCGCACCGAGCCCGGCCCCGGACTCGACGACCACGTCGAGCCCTTTCTTGATCAACGACGGCACGATCATCGGCACCAGCGCGACCCGCCGCTCGCCGTCGTTGGTTTCCCGAACGACGCCGACGGTGGGTCGCGCTGTCACCGCACGTCCCGTACCCATATCCTCGGTTTCCAAAGTTTTCGACTCCTGCGTTGAATCGGCACCTCACCGCGATGAGCGGCGGGTCATGTGCGACGAGCGGCCGACTCGGGCCGTGCACTATGGGCGATGAGCCCAGTCAGACGTACCGCGCCCAGGTCGGGGGCGCAACCGTTCGGTTTCGTCTGAATCGAGTCCGAACAGTGAGTCGGTGCCAGAATGTGAGGTAGTTCACTTCACAATTCTGCCGTATCGGCCGTGAGGGAAGAGGCACGAGTCCATGGCACGTCGCAGTGTCGTCGTCGAGCGCGTCTACGACCATCCGGGCGACGAGGAGGCGTTCCGGGTGTTCGTCGACCGGCTGTGGCCGCGCGGCCTGCGCAAGGACGCGTTCCACCACGACGACTGGGCCAAGGACCTGGCGCCGTCGACCGGACTGCGCAAGTGGTACTCGCACGACGCGTCGCAGTTCGCCGAGTTCCGCGACCGGTACCTGACCGAATTGGACGGCCCGGACGCGCGGGCCGCGCTGGCGCGCGTCGACGCCCTGGCCGACGGCCGGTCGATCGTCCTGCTCACCGCGACCCGGGACGTCGAGCACAGCGGCGCCGCCGTCCTCGCGGAACGGATGCGGGGTGCGCGATGAACGATGTGCCGGACGCCGGCGGCGACCCCGTCTGCTGGATGCATCGCGTCTGTCCCGACTGCGGTTTCTTCCTCGAGGAACCGGAGGCCCCGTGCCCGCGCTGCGGCGCCGTCCTCCTCCACGACGAGAAGGGGACCGACGAGTCCGGTCCCGGCCCCCTACCCTGAACCGATGACCATTCCCCCTCCGCGGATCCTCCGTCTGGCCCGGCGTGCACGACGGATCGCCGTGCTCACGGGCGCCGGGATGTCCGCCGAGAGCGGCGTGCCCACGTTCCGCGACGCACAGACCGGTCTGTGGGAACACTTCGACCCGGCCGACCTGGCGACCCCCGAGGCATGGGAGCGCGACCGCGCGTCCGTGTGGGCCTGGTACCAGTGGCGCGTGGCCCTGGTCCGGCGAGTGCAGCCGAACGACGGCCATCGGGCGCTGGCCGACTGGGGACAGGCCGTGGAACTGTCGATCGTCACCCAGAACGTCGACGACCTGCACGAGCGCGCCGGCAGTCCCGTGCTCTCGCACCTGCACGGCAGCCTGTTCTCGCCGCGGTGTGCCGACTGCGGCACGCCCGCCGATCCCCCGGAGGCCCCCACCGAGCCGGTCGCCCGCCTCGACCCACCGGACTGCGGCGCGTGCGGCGGCGACGTGCGGCCCGGCGTCGTGTGGTTCGGCGAGCCGCTGCCGACCGGCCCCTGGGAGGCCGCCACCGCGTCCGTCCTCGCCGCCGACCTGGTGTTCGTGGTGGGCACGTCGGGGATCGTGTACCCCGCGGCCGGCCTGCCCTCGCTGGCTCGCCGGCACGGCATCCCCGTCGTGGAGGTCAACCCCGAGGAGACCGGCCTGTCCGATCAGATGGACGAGGTCTGGCGCACCACCGCGGCAGTGGGCCTGCCGCAACTCGTCGCCGCAGTCGCCGCCGATCGGACGCCCCGCCTACAGTGAGCGGGTGAACTCCTGCGTGTTCTGCGCCATAGTCCGCGGCGACGGCCCGGCAGTGCGCGTGTACGAGGACGACGACGTGCTGGCCTTCCTCGACATCCGGCCCATCGCCCGGGGCCACACCCTGGTGGTGCCGCGGGTTCACGCACCCCGGCTCGACGATCTCGATCCCGGGCACGGCGCCGCATTGTTCCGCGCCGGGCAGCGCATCGCCCGCGGCATGCAACGCTCGGACCTCGCCGCGGACGGTGCCAACCTGGTGTTCAACGACGGTCGGTCCGCCTTCCAGACCGTCTTCCACGCGCATCTGCACGTGCTGCCGCGACGGCGCGGCGACAAGCTGCGCCTTGCGGCAGGACTGCTGCGGCGCCGACCCCACGACCCGGAGGCCACCGGCGCGGCGATCCGCGCCGGTCTGGCCCGTCTCGAAGCGGAGGACGCACTGTGACACACGGAAACACCCCGGCTCCCGGAAGCACTGCGCCGGATACGAAGGAGACGCCGGAGTTCCCGGTCGAACCGATCCGCACGCTGCTCCTCGAGCAGTTCGACGCCATCGACGGGCTGCTCGCCGACGTCCATGGGGACACCTGGTACACGCCCACCTCCCTGCCCGGCTGGACCGTCAAGGACATCATGGCGCACCTGATCGGAACCGAGTCGATGCTCGCCGGCGTCGAGACGCCGCACGTCGCGATCGACGTGCACGCCCTCGGCCACGTCCGCAACGAGATCGGCGCCTTCAACGAACGCTGGATCGAGTCCCTGCGCGGCACGCCGGGCGACGAGGTCCTGGCCCGCTACCGGGAGATCGTCGCCCGTCGCCGGGAGCAGCTCGCGGCCATGACCCAGGCGGACTTCGAGGCACCGGCGACGACCCCGGTCGGCCAGGCGACCTACGGCCGGTTCATGCGGATCCGCATCTTCGACTGCTGGATGCACGAACTCGACCTCCGAGACGCGCTCGGCGTCCCCGGCGACGAGGGCGGCGCGCGCGCCGAACTCGCGTCCGCGGAGATCTTCGGGGCCCTCGCATTCGCTGTCGGCAAGCTCGGCAAGGCTCCCGCCGGGTCACGGATCACGTTCGAGCTGAGCGGCCCGCTCGCCCGCACCGTTCACGTCGAGGTGGACGGCCGGGCCGCGGTCGTGCCGGCCCTGTCCGGTCCGGCGACGAGCACCGTCGCGATGGATTCGCGCCTGTTCGTGCGGCTCGCCGGCGGCCGTGTGCACGCGTTCGAACGCCTCGACGAGATCACCCTCGGCGGCGACACGACGGTCGGCCGGCGGATCGTGGACAACCTCGCCTTCGTGATCTGAGCGGCAGCTCCGTGCGGCTGTTCCTGTCGTCCTACCGGTTCGGCGCGGACCCCGGGTTGCTGCTCGGGGTCACCCGAGGCCCGTGCCCGATCGCGGTGATCGCCAACGCGGCCGACGCGTGGCCTCCCCGGGCCCGCGACTCGGCGGTGGCGAGCGAGCTGGCGCCGTTGCGCGCACTGGGATACGAACCCGCCGAGGTGGACCTGCGGGACCACGTCGGCTCGCCCGAGTCGCTGCGAGCCGCGCTGTCGCGGTTCGGGGCGCTGTGGGTGCGCGGCGGCAACACGTTCGTGCTGCGCACGCGGCTCGCCCTGTGCGGCGGGGACGAGATCCTCACGGACCTGGTCCGTTCCGGCCGGACGGCCTACGCGGGGTACAGCGCGGGGGCCTGCCTGGTGACGCCGTCCCTGCGCGGTCTCGAATTCTCCGACGACCCCGGCGAGGCGGACGTCGTCTGCGGGGTTCCGGCCCGCTGGGACGGTCTGGGGTGGGTGGACTACGCGATCGTCCCGCACGCCGGGGACTCGGCCCTGGCCGACACGGGCGTCGCACGGACGCTGGAATATCTCGCGCAGCAGCGGCTGCCGTTCCGGGCACTCGACGACGACGAGGTGATCGTCGTGGACGAGGCGTGAGTGGGCGTACCGGCGCGGTCGCTCACGGGCCGCTGCTCGCGTGGACGAACGGCGCGAACCGGTCGAGGGAGACCCAGGCCGTGCGGCACCGGCGGGCGGTGACCTCGTCGGCGCGGGCGAGCAGGATGTCGAGCAGTTCCCGGGGATTGTCCCGCCAGCGCAGCACGAGTTGCCGTTCCTCCTCGTCCGACAGCGCCGCGACCCGGCTCGCCGCCGCGGCCCAGTCCGCCACGTTCCCGTGGTGAAGGCTCTCCAGAGCCTGGTAATCGACCCGCCGCGAGAGGAATTCGTCGGACAGGGCGCGGACGAGTCGTGCGTCCGACAGCACGGATGCGGTCATACGGCACCTCCTTCGAACGACCGTTGACGTTAGTGACCTGCCACAACCACCCGATCGCACCGGCGGCACGATTCGGTAACAGAGTGACTGGTGCGACTGATGTGACTTCCGCTGTTAGCATTCCTACGGTGGAGACACTGACCGACCTGCTCACGAGCGGTGCGGCGCCCTGGTGGGCCGTACCGGTGGGACTCGCGGCCGGCGTCCTGCTCGGCGTCTTCGCCACCCGGATCGGCGCGCGACCGTCGCGGCGGGCCGCCACCGTCGCCGCGCCCCTGCGGGCGGCCGATCGCGCCTTGCAGGTCCGCTTCCTGCACGCCGCCGACAGTGTCTACAACCATCTGTTCGAGGCGGATCACTCGGCCCTCGCCGAGGCCGACCTCGCCGAAGCCCTGCAGTCCGACGACCTGCACCTGCGTTCCGTCGCCCGCGGCATCGTCGACCTCGACGCGATCGTCAACGAGATGCGGCTGTCCGCCCCCGAGCCGGTGCTCACCGCCGCGGTCGCCCTCTTCGGCTACCTCACCGCCGTCTCGAGCGACGGGACCGACGATCTCGACGAGTTCCGCGACCGCTACCTGGCGCGCAAGTCCGCGTTCGTCGACGCCGTCCGCGTGGCCCACCCCCCGGCCGGCCAGGTCCCCGCCTGACCCCGTCGCCGCCGTCGCCTGCATCGCGTCACCACCACGTCACCACTCGTACCGGCCCGCCCGCGACACGGGTCCACAACCAGAACATCGCATCCCACCCCGGGCCCATTACCGGCTCGGGCAGATCCCACGGCCCGCGTGCAGGCCGGTAGGGTCGATGGTGTGACCAACGACGAGCACCGCATCGAACATCACCCCGGCCAGTCCAGGTTCGCGTTGTACACCGGGGACACCCTCGCCGCGTTCGCCGACTACACCGACTCGGACGGGGTGCGCGACTTCGACCACACCGTCACCCAGCCCCAGTTCCGCGGCCACGGACTCGCCGCCGAGGTGGTCCGCCACGCTCTCGACACGACCCGCTCGGAGGGTCTGAAGATCGCGGCCTCGTGCTGGTACGTCGCGAAGTTCCTCGACGCGAACCCCGAATACCGCAACTGACCCGCAGCGGATCCCGGGACGCGGGTTCCCGACGGCGTCGGGCTCGGGCTCGGGCACGGTCGGCGACGAACGGACGTCCTCGTCGGTGACACGCCATATCCGCCCCCGCGGAGCCAGTGCTGCGTAACATCGAGACGGTCTCGGTTCGAACCCTTCGGAGGCCGACATGGGTGGACTCGGAATCGATCTCGGCACTGCCAACACAGTCGTCGCCACCCCCGAAGACGGCGTCGTCTTCAACGAGCCGTCGTTCCTGCTGGTTCGCACGAAGGACCCGCATCGCGCACTCGCGATCGGTCAGGATGCGCGTGATCTGGTCGGTCGCACCCCCGTCGGCATCACCCCGGTTCGCCCGATGCGCGACGGCGTGATCGTGGATCTGGAGTCGGCCCGCACCTTCGTCACGGCCGTCGTCAAACGGGTTGCCCCGCACCGGTCCTACGGTCTGCGACCGAAGGGTGTGATCTCGGTTCCCGCAGGGGCCACGCCCCTCGAGCGTCGCGCGGTGCTCGAGGTCGGACACGAGGCCGGCCTTCGGAAGGTCGGTCTGGTGCCGGAGCCGGTCGCCGGCGCCCTCGGCTGCGGCATCAACCCGCTCGAGGCACGTGCCCACCTCGTCGTGGACATCGGCGGCGGCACTTCGGAAGTCACCGCGATCTGTTTCGGCGGCATCCTCTCCCATCGCAGTTGCCGACTCGCCGGAGACGAACTGACCAACGCGCTGTACCAGTACCTGCGCGCGGAGCACAAGATCGTCGTCGGCGAGCTCACCGCCGAGCGGGCGAAGGTGGCCACCCCCGGAACGCCCGACGGGCAGGCCCTCGTCGTGGAGGGACGCGATGCCGTCACCGGCCGCGCCCGGCTGGTCACGCTCGAGACCGAGGAGATCGTGGATGCGTTGCGACCCACGACGGCGGGAATCGTGCAGACCTTGACCGACTGCCTCGAGGACCTGCCCGCCCAGGCGATCGGCGACGTGATGTCGGAGGGGCTGCTCACCATCGGTGGCGGGGCGATGCTGCGCGGTCTGTCGCAGCTGCTCGAGGAGGCCTTCGGGTTCCCGGTGAAGACCGCGGAGCGTCCCCTCACCTGCGTCGCGGAAGGCGCCAAGGCCTGCTTGGAGCACCCCGAGGTGGTGGCGGCGTACAGCAGCTGATCACCGATTCGACTCCACGACCGGCGGTGACGGGAAGTACCACCGCAGGAGTCTCTCGACCACCGGCCCGGCGGTCGCCGACCCGAACCCGCCGCCGCGCACCAGCACCGACACCACGATCTCGGGCGCGTCCAGGGGCGCGACCGCGGAGAACCAGGCGTTCAGACCCTCCCCGGGTGCCGACGGATCCTCCGCCGTGCCGGTCTTGGCGCCCGCCTGCACCGGCAGATCGGCCAGCTGCCCGGCCGTACCGGCCGACGCCGACGCCCGCATCCCCGCCCGAACGGGGTCGAGCCGGTCGGCGAAGGGCAGCCGGCGCGGCTGCGCCGTGGGAATCGGGATGTTGTCCTCGGACCCGTACGCCGCCGCGAGCCGAGGGGTGACCATCGCACCGGTGGCGATGCCCGACGTCCACCGCGCCACCTGCAGCGGGGTCGCGCTGACGGTGCCCTGGCCGATGCCCATCAGCAGGGTGGAGCCCGGATACCAGGTGGCCCCGATCCGTGCCACCGACTCCGGCGTGCCGAGGAAACCTTCGGCCTCGCCCGGCAGGTCGATTCCCGATCGCTGCCCCACGCCGAGTTGCCCGGCGACCGCGGCGATCCGCTCGGGACCGAGGAGCTCGGCCAGGCGGTAGAAGTAGACGTTGTCGGACCACTGGATCGCCTGCAGCAGGTCGTGCGGACCCATCGGCTGCCAGTTCCGGAAGGTGTGCCCGCCGTAGGTGTAGGCCGCGCCCGTGGCGATCACGGTCTCCGGTGCCAGAACCGGGTTCTCGGCGTTCGCGGCGGCGGTGACGATCTTGAACGTCGACCCGGGCGGTGCGGCGGTCTGGGCGACGTGGTTGACCATCGCCCCCGGTCCGGACGACTGAGCCTGCGCCGCGAGGGCGACGAGGTCGGCCGGCGGGCCGTAGGCGTTGTTGTCGAATCCGGGCACGCTGGCCATCGCCCGTACCGCTCCGGTGCGGGCGTCCATCACGATCGCGGCGCCCAGGTCGCCTCCGCTGGTGCGGACGGCCTCGGTCAACGCAGTGGTCGCCAGGTCCTGCAGACCGATGTCGAGGTGCAACCGCAGGTCGTGTCCCCGTATCGGGTCCACCCGCGTGCCGGGGGCGACCGGACGTCCCGTCGGATCGACGTACATGCACTGCTTGCCGTCGCTGCCGCGCAGCAACGCGTCGTACTGCTTCTCGAGTCCGGCCTTGCCGACCCGCGATCCGAGCGCGAGATGCGGCCAGCGTTGCATGTCCTGCTGGTCGGCGACCCCGACATGGCCGAGTACCGACGCGAGCGTCGCGCCGTGCGGGTACGTCCTGCGGCCGGACGGGGCGACGAGGATCCCGGGAAGTCGCGCATTCACGACCTGCCGAGCCTGTTCGGGCGCGACCCTGCCGACGAGGACCTGCGGTTCCCCTTCGGCACGTCCACCCATCACCTCGGCCAGTTCGTCCGGGGAGAGGCCGATCAGCGCAGCGAGTCGCGGGCGCGAGTCCGCATCGTGCTCGTCGAACACCTCGGGCAGGACGGCGACGGCGTACTCCGCGGCGTTCAGCGCGAGCGGCACACCGTTGCGGTCGACGATGAGACCGCGCTCGGCGGGCAGCCGGATACAGCGCATCATCTGCGCCTCGCCCGCGGTGCGCAGCTCCGCACCGCGGACGTGTTGCAGCTGCCAGGTGACCATCGACATCGCGACGAGCGACGCTGTCAGGCCGACGGCCCCTGCCGAGACCCCTCGCAGTCGACGGTGCCGTCGCGGGTCCGGACGCCACAGCGGCCGCGCGACGCCGTCCCTGCGCACCGCGAGTACCAGTCCGACTGCCACGAATGCGACGACCGCGGCAGTCCCCCCGTAGCTGAACAGGGGGATCGGCATGCCGGTGTGCGGGATCAGCGACAGACTCGCACCGATCGATACCAGGGCGTGGATCCCGAACGACGCGCCGATCCCCGCCGCGACCAGCGCCGCCTCACGGGTCCGGGCGGTGCGGGCGGCGAGGACGGCCCGCCATACGATCACCGTGGTGGCCACCACGACTGCCAGGCCGGCGAACAGTCCCCATCCGTACACGACGCTCGCGAAGGCGAGATCGTGTTCCGATTCCGGGAGATAGTCGGCTCTCACCTCGTACAGGGGGTCTCGCGCCAGACCCCACCAGCCGCCGCTGCCGATGGCGATGTCCGCCTGCAGTGCGGCCCACCCCGCCCCGCTCGGGTCGACGTTGCTCGACAGGAACACGTGCACGCGTTCGAGTTGGTAGGGGCGGAGGACGAGAACGGCGAGCGGCAGCGACGCGACTCCCACCGCGAACAACGGCAGCAGGGGCAGCAGCGGCACCCTGGCCAGGATGAGCATGACCATGACCGTCGCGACGAGCACCAGGGCAGTCGACAGGTCCGGTTGCAGCGCGACGAGCGCGATCGGTACCCCGGTGGCCGTCAGGGCCGCCACGAACCGGCCGAGGGTGAAGCCACCGGCCAGGATGCCGGCCGGGACCAGCACGACAGCGAGTTTGGCGAGTTCGGACGGCTGGACGGTGAACACGCCGAAATCCAGCCAGCGCTGGGCGCCTTTCGTCGCGACCCCGGCGAGCGGTACCGCGGCCAACAGCACGGTCGCCACGGCGAGCACCGTCCACCCGAATGCTCGCAGGTCACTCGTCCGCAGGCGAGAGACGACGCGCATCAGGACGAGACCGGCCGCGGCGAACAGTGCGTGCCGAACGGCGTGCGACGTCATCCCGATCGCGGTCAGATTCAACAGGCCGAGCACGACCAGGACCACGGCCGCGGTTACGAGCCACGGATCGGATTCCCGCCGGCGTTCGGCCATGTCCCCTCCTCCGCCGCCTCAGCAGGTCGCGTTCTCGGCGGGCACCGACAGCGGCTCCGAGGCGGCTGTTGCCGGGGCGCTGGTCACCGCGGCGACAGCCAGCGCCCCACCGGGTGGCAGATCCGCCCAGCTGATTCCGTACACCTCCTCATCGCCCGGCTGGGCGGCCAGCGAGACCTCGGCGCTCGCGCCGACCGCGCCGGAACATCTGTCGTAGACGTTCAGCGCCCAGGTCACGGTGCCGACACGTGCCGCGGAGTCGAGGTGTACGTCGACGCGGACGGCGCACATGCGTCCGGGCGCGCACTCGCCGTTGGCGAAGGTGGCGGTGACCAGCCTGATCGGTCCCGCGCTTGCCGGCGCACCGACCTGGACCGGTCCGGGGGCCGTCGTGCCTGCGCTTGCTGCCGGCTCGTCTCGACCGCCCACGGGTTCGGGCGGCGGAGGCGAGACCGGCTCGATCCGGTTCGGCTCCGCCGTATCCACCGGGTTGAGGACGGCATCCCAGCCGCGGCGCAGCTCCGCCCACACCCGCGGTGCCGCCCACAGCGTCCCGACGAGAATCAGGAGTGCGACGAGACCGAGAACCCCCTGCCGTCGCGACGGCCGTCTCCGCCGGCGATGCCACCCACTGCCGGCCGGTGGATACCAGCCGGCCGGTGCGAGGGACGTTCCGGCCCCGCTGCCCGGGCCCCGCGGTGCAGCCGCCCGCGCCACCACCGGATCGTCCGGAACGCGGCGCCCCGCCACCACCGCGACGAGCGCGGCGAGCTGGCTCCGCACCCGGGACTCCTCGGCCGGGTCGCGGTCGGCTGCGACCACGCGACGAACCCGGTGCATCAGGTCCTCGAGATCTGTTGCTTCGCCGATCGATTCGCTCACCCGGTCGGCCCATTCCGGACAGCGGCAGCTCGTCACGATGCTGCCGAGCAGCCTCGCCACCGACTCGTCGGCTGCGTGCCCGTCCGTCGCGCTCCCGTTCCATGCGATCGTGAGCCGTCCGGTCTCGGACACCGTCACGGCGTCGTCCCGCAGCCGGCTCGGACCGCCGCGCTGACGGCGTTCGACCCGGCAGATCAGATCGTCGACGAGCAGTGCGGTCTGCGCTCGGGTCAGCGCGGCCACCGCGAGAAGACGCCGGAGCGTCACACCGTCGCCACGAGTCTCGTCGCCGAGGACGGACGGGTCCCATCGGGGTTCGACAGGCTCACGCCTTCTCCCCGGGAGCTCTGTCACCGCTTCGCTCATCGTGCACCCCGAACCGCTGCGCCGCCCGTACAGGTCGCAACCGGGACGGGCGACGGTGAACCATGACTTGGGATTGGTCGTTGTCGAGTTCCACTACCCCTGGGGTCTCCATTCAACTCCGACTCGCGCTGGCGGACATGCTGTTTACTCATCCGAGACCCGGTCGGTCCCGTCCACCGACTGCATGCGGGCTGTATGTCCGACCGGCCGTCCGCCGGGCGGGCACACGCGTTCGCTCCCGATCCGCGCAGCCCGCCCGAAACGGGCACCGCGTCGCGTCCCGGACCGGTGGCGGCATCCCATTCCCCGTTCCACTGCGCACGTCTGCGACCGGCCCGCGGCGGCTAGCCTCGAACCATGATGCTGGCGAACGCCTGCGAGCTGTATCGGGGCACAGGTCTCGTCGGCCAGCCCGCGGCCACCGTCAGCAGCCTGGCCTTCGTGGTCGCCGGCCTCGCGGTCCTCGCACGCCGGGGCACGGCGAGCGTCACCTACGGCCTGCTCGTCGTCGCGGTCGGCGCCGGATCCCTCGTCGCGCACGGACCGAACCCACCGTGGCAGGCGTACGCACACGACCTCCCGCTTGCGACACTGCTCGCCTACGTCGCCGTCGACGCCGCCTCCGACCGGTTCGGCTCCCGGCTGTCGCCGTGGTGGTGGCGCGTCGTTCCGCTGCTGATGGTTCCCGTCGTGGCCGCCGGGCCGTCGGTCTCCACCGGCGTGCAGGCGCTGCTGGCCGTCGTCGCAGTCGGACTCGCGCTCGACCGCGCCCGCATCCGTCCGGACCTGCGGCGGTCGACGATCGTCGCGGCACTGCTCCTCGCGTCCGGTGCCGTGCTGGGCACCCTCGGCGACCGGACGTCGCTCTGCCGGCCGAGCAGTATCCTTCAGGGCCACGCGCTGTGGCATCTTCTCGCCGCGGCCGGACTGTTTCGGCTCGCCCCCGCCATCGGCTCCACCGGGACCGTCACGGCACAGCGCATGCCCTCGCGGCCGGAAAGCGCCTGAGGGTGCGGCCACTGCCGGGACGAACCGAAGCCGGGTCGACCGACCCGGGAAAGGGTGGCCTGCCCGGACTGTCGGCGCCTGCACGACATGGAGCGTCGCGTCGTTCCCGAGCCGAGTCACCGGCACACGGCCTCGACAGGCACCCGACGCGAGACCGCCGAGCAGCAGTGACCCCGGCTCGCTGCAGCCGCGAGGCGGGGCCGGAATCGGACATCCGACCGGCAGCGTCGGGGCGATCGTCAGGCCGTCCCTCGCTGCCGAGCACGTTGCATGTCTACCCGCTTCCCCGAGACGGGGGTGCCCTCCTCGAGGAGCAGTGCCCACGCACGACCGCCGTGACACGAGGCCGTTGTTCCGTCGGCGTAGACGACTCGCCACCAGGGAATGTTGTCGTCGAGCATGCCCATCGCTCGGCCCACTTGTCGTGGACCTGCCCCGATTCTCCTGCCGATGTCTCCGTAGGAGGCCACCGAGCCCGGAGGGATGGCGAGGACTGCCTCACGGACAGCGTCGATCATGCTCATCGATATTCGGGTGCGCTACAGCTTGGTGAGTGCATCGCCCTTGTGCATCGCGATGTGCTCGGTCTTGTCGCTCTTGATCTCGTACTGAGGGTGACTTTCACTGCACCGCCGAGTACGTCCCTTGAACTCCACGTCCTCGGTGTGCTTCTTGACGATGACGCCCTCGACGTATCCGGCTTCGGAGTTCCACCGGACATGGTCACCGACGGAGAAATCGCTCGCCACAGCCCCTCCCTGGTCTGGATGCTGGTTCTGGGGATGCTACCCGGTGCACGGTTTCGGCGACGGCATCACAAGGTCACCGCCTCTCGCCGGCAACCTCCCCGCGAGCGCGGTTCGCGCACCGGATCACCGGGTCGCGTGCAGGTTCCGGACGGTCGGCGAGGTCTCGACCGTGGCCGGGTCCGGCTCGGTGCCGAGAATCCGGTCGGCGGTGCCGGCGGTGGTGACGGTGAACCAGTAGTGCTCGTTCTTGAAATGGTGGTGCCGGTGATGGCGCCACACCGCGCGGTAGGGCCGCGAGCCGGGGCGGTAGTCCGTGTGGATGAGGTAGTGCATCCACTCGTAGGTCAGGCCCAGGACACCGAGCGTCACCAGGAATGTCAGTCCCAGTCCGGGCCGGGGGAAGACCAGCCACGCGACGAGGACGAGCACCGGCAGCAGCCACGCCAGGGTCTGCCAGGGGATGAAGACCAGCGGCACGTCGCGCGGATCGCTGTGGTGTTCGCGATGCTTGCGGGCCAGCAGCGAGTCGAGCGTCAGCCCACCGATCCGGCGCGGCCGCCAGTGCAGGATGCCGACGTGGATGACCCACTCCACCAGCGGGAACACCAGCAGGGCGACCAGCGGGACCAGCGCGTCGGTGACCTGCCAGTCGCCGACGAGTATCCGTGCGACGACCGCAGCAGCGAGCAACCCGCCGATCATCCACGGCGACGGGTGCCGCATGAACTCGACGGCGGCGTCCCGCAGGCCGATCGAGGCGCGACGGCCCCGTCCCTCGGTCCGATTCGTGCTCATGTCCGGTTCCTCGCCTCTCCGTGTTCGGCCTGGTCGATGGCGGTGGTCAGGGCCGACGTGCCCAGGTCGAGCAGTTCGCCGGCGGCGTGCTCGGCGCCGTCCTCGTCGCGCGCGACGATCGCGTCGGCGAGCCGTTCGTAGAGGTCGGCGCGCCCGACCTCGACGATCAGCACCCCGGCCATCGCGGTCATGGCCGGCTCGTACGCGTTGCGCAGGCTGTTGAAGATCAGCCGGAACGCGAGGGAGTCGGCGGCGTCGACGACGTGTTCCCAGAATTCGAGGGCGGCGACCTGCAGCGTGACGGGGTCGTCCCCCGCGGCGAGGCGTGCCACGGACTCGCGCAATCGGGGTTGCGTCTCGTCCGTCGCGCGGGTGGCCGCGAGGCGGGCGACCTGACGGCCGATGAGTTGCCTGGCTTCGAGGACGCTGCGGACGACACCCCAGTCGGGCCGACCGTCGCGCACGAGCAGCCGCGGCAGCAGTTCCGGCCCGGCCTGGGTGCGGAAATCGCGCACCGAGGTCGCCTCCCCCTGGCGCACCTCCACCAGCCCGGCGTGCGCGAGCCGAGAGAGGGCTTCTCGCACAGCGGGTCTCGACACTCCGAACGCCTCGGCGAGGTGGCGTTCGCTCGGCAGCGACGCCCCGGCGGCGAGGTCGCCGCCGAGCACCCGGGCGGCGATCTGGTCGTACACCTCGCCGGAGGCGGACTTGCGGGCGATCGGCTCGAACATCACGACCCGACCGTAAGCCCCCATCCGGACAGAGGTCAAGTGGTAAGACCAGTTCCCACCACCGTCGGGAGTGGCCGAATGTCACATCGCGTCGGTCAGACCGACGGAATGTCACATTCGGCCGCCCCCCGAGCGGTCAGCTGAAGCCCATCACCTGGTCGCCCCACACCTCGCGCAGTATCTTGTCGGGGTCCGGGACGAGGGTGTCGGTGTTGTCGATCAGGAGGGTCATGCGCTTGTCGGTGTCGTACGGCGCCCAGTGCCGGGATCCGTCCAGGGCGGCCGGCACGCCGTGGTGCGCGAAGGCCAGCCAGCGACGCTGGATCCGGCCCGAGATCGTCGTCGCAGCCTTGCGCCCGCCGAGCCAGAACGTGGGATCGCGATCGAGCGTCCCGAAATTGCCGAAGACGTAGGGCAGTTCGGTGGCGTGGCCGGCACCGATCCGTGCCGCCTTGAGCATCGGGGTCGCATGGTCGAACCGGTACACCCACGTCGGCGAGTGGGCGCTGTGCGCGTCGGCGATCCACACCACCGGCATCCGGAACCCCGCGTCCCGCGAAAGAGCCATCGCCCCGGACGTTTTCGTGACATCCGGGTACGCGGAGATGATCTCCGCGATGCGGTCGGGCGGCAACTCCGGGTGGTCCTCGGCGAGGGCGTCGAGCATCGCCTGCACGGAGGCGTCGCTCACCGGCATCAACGGCGACTTCATGAAGCGGAAGATCGACGGCTCGTCCTTGTTGGAGCCGATGATCAGGGGGATCCGGTGCGCGAGCCCCTTCTGGAACGCCGCCACCGGATACTTCGGCACCAGGTCGCGATCGACCACGGGCGCCATCGCGAGCGTGCCGGGGAATTTCGTGGGGATCTCGCCGACGAGCACGTCCCCCGCATCGGTCAGCGCCTCGTGCGGCATGTCCCGCAGCGCCCACACCCGCGCCGGCGTGAGGTCGAGGATCTCGAGGAACCGCTCGGCGACCCGCGCGGCCCGCTCGGACCCGTACGCCGACGTCGCCGGCGGGCTCTGCGCGATGGCCCGGTGGAACAAACCCTCGGCGCGGGGCACGGTCATCAGTGTGGTCAGCGACCCGCCACCCGACGACTCGCCGAACACGGTGACCCGGTCGGGGTCGCCTCCGAACGCGGAGATGCAGTCGCGGACCCACTCGAGCGCGGCGATCTGATCGCGCAGCCCCACATTGGATTCGAAGGTGGTCCCGGCGGTCGAGAACGACGAGAAGTCGAGGAACCCGAGCGCGCCGAGCCGGTAGTTGACCGTCACCACGACGACGTCGCCGCGCTCGGCGAGCAACCGTCCGTCGTAGATCCGCTGACCCGAGTAACCGAGGACGTAGGCGCCGCCGTGGATCCACACCATCACCGGCCGGGGCTCCCCGTCCGGCTCCGGCGCCCAGATGTTCAACGAGAGGCAGTCCTCACCGATCGTCAGCCCCGGATCGATGGGGATCGGGTTGTTGCGTCCCTGCGGCGCGATGGGCCCGAAGCGCCGCGCGTCGAGCACGTCGGTCCACGGCTCCGGCGGTTCGGGGGCGCGGAACCGGAGGTCGCCGGACGCCGGCGCGGCGTACGGGACTCCCTTCCACGTGTAGACGGAGCCGTCGCGGTAGCCGCGTACGTCGCCGTACTTGCAACCGACGATGAGCGTCTCGGCGTCCACGGTCCCTCCCGAACGAACGGTCTCGGGCCAAGGTACCAACAACAGACAGGTTGCATGCGGACCCCGCCGACCCGGGCGACGGAGGCGGTCTGCGCCGAGTGCTATCGTCGGCTCCGTAGACACGGGGTGCTCCGCACATGCGCGGGGCTGAGATCACACCCGTCGAACCTGATCAGGTAATGCTGACGAAGGGATGTCCTGGCATGACCATGCCTGCCCGCGCGTCGGTCCCGGCAGGGACCGACCGCTTCACCGATCTGCTGTGGGACCGGACCAAGGTCCTGCGCGAGGCCATCGACGACCTCGAGTTCCTGCGCCGCCTCGGCGACGGGACGCTGCCGCTCGACGCGTTCCGCTTCTACATCGAGCAGGACGCCCTGTATCTCGCCGGGTACGCCAAGGCACTCGCCCTGCTCGCGGCGAAGGCCCCGGACCCGGGCACCGCCGCGTTCTGGGCGAACAGCGCGGCCACGGCCGCCACCGAGGAATCCGCCCTGCACCGGGGTCTGCTGACCGGTGGCGTCCTGCCGCCCGCCGAGGACACCCCCGCGCACTCGCCCGCCTGCCTCGGCTACGTCTCCTATCTCACCGCCACCGTCGCCACCGACCCGTATCCGGTGGGCGCCGCCGCGGTACTCCCCTGTTTCTGGATCTACGCCGAGGTCGGCCGCGACCTCGCCGTCCGCGCCGCCGACGTGCTCGCCGCGGATCCCGCCCACCCCTACGCCCAGTGGGTCACCACCTACGACGCGCCCGAGTTCCATGCCGCGGTCGCCGGCGCCCGTGACCACGTCGACGCCGCGGCGGCAGCCGCCACCGACGCCGAGCGCGACGCCATGGCCGAGGCGTTCACCGTCGCCACCCGCTACGAGCTGCTGTTCTGGGACACCGCGCTCAACGTCCAGGAGTGGCCGGCCTCATGATCACGCTCCCCCGGCTGCGCCGCCGGTTCACCGTCCTGGCCGCTGTCACCGCCGCACTGCTGCTCACCGCGTCCTGCGCCGGGAACAGCGGCGATTCGGACGACACCATCCGATTCGCCCTGGACTGGACGCCGAACACCAACCACACCGGCCTGTACGTCGCCCAGCAGGAGGGCCTGTTCGCCGACGCCGGTCTCGACGTCGAGTTCCTGCCCTACAACAACACCACCCCGGACACCCTCGTC
The DNA here is from genome assembly GCF_001894945.1 of Rhodococcus ruber NBRC 15591. Classification (GTDB taxonomy): domain Bacteria; phylum Actinomycetota; class Actinomycetes; order Mycobacteriales; family Mycobacteriaceae; genus Rhodococcus; species Rhodococcus ruber. Next base: position 535,737 of record NZ_BCXE01000001.1, on the reverse strand, counting down.
GACGCCGGCAACGCCGAATTCGGCATCTCCACGCAGGCGCAGGCGACGTTCTCCCGGGCGGCCGGCTCGCGCACCGTCTCGGTGCTCGCGCCGCTGCAGCACTGGGCGACCGGCATCGCCGTCAAGGCGGACCGCGCCGACCTGACCCGGCCCGCGGACCTCGACTCCCGCACCTATGCGGGCTTCGGCGACCCGGGCGACGAGGAGACGCTCGCCCAGGTGATCCGCAACGACGGCGGGCGCGGCGACTTCACCTCGGTCACCCTCGGCACCTCCGCGTACGAGGCCGTGTACTCCGGCACCGCCGATTTCACCGTCTCCTACCTGGCATGGGAGGGCATCGAGGCCGAGCACCGCGGGCTGCCGATGCGCTACTTCCGCTACACCGACTACGGGTTCCCCGACGCCTACGCGATCGTGATCGACGGCAACGAGGACTGGCTGGCCGAACACCCGGACCAGGCCCGGGCGTTCGTGCAGGCCGTCCAGCGGGGCTACGAGATCGCCGCGCAGGACCCCGACCGCGGCGCTCGCGCGCTGATCGAGGCGAACCCGGGGGCCTTCTCCGATGAGGACCTCGTCTACGAGAGCCAGCGGATGTTGTCGGCCGACTACCTGCGCGACGAGAACGGCCGCGTCGGCACCCTCACCCTCGAGCGATGGACCGGGTACTCCCGGTTCCTGTTCGAGAAAGGCCTGCTCTCCGGTCCCGACGGCGCACCGTTGACCACCGAGCCGGACTGGTCGACCTACTTCACCGATGACTACCTCACCCCCTGACCCGACCCGCAATTCCTGGGCGCGGCGCGTGGCCCCGGCCGCGCTGACAGTCGCCGCGCTGGCCCTCGGCTGGCAGCTGTACGTGGCGGTCAGCGGCATCCGCCCGCAGGTGCTGCCCTCCCCCACCCGGGTCCTCGAGCAGGGGTGGGCGCACCGCACCGACATCGCCGGTCACGCCTGGTCGACGCTGCAGGTCACGCTCGTCGGCTTCGCGGTGTCCCTGGCGGTCGCCTGGGCCCTGGCGATCGTCGTGGACTTCTCGCCGTGGCTGCGCCGGGCCCTGGTGCCGCTGTTCGTGGTGTCGCAGACCCTGCCGATCATCGCGATCGCGCCACTGATGATCATCTGGTTCGGCTTCGGGCTGCTGCCGAAGATCCTGGTGATCGCGCTCGCCACGTTCTTCCCCATGGCGATCGGCCTGATCGAGGGCTTCGCGGCCGCGGACCGGGAGGCGGGGGCGCTGCTGCGCAGCATGGGCGCCTCGCGTCGGCAGGAGTTCCGGTACGTGCGGCTCCCGTCGGCGCTGCCCCGGTTCTTCACGGCGCTGCGCATCGGGGTCACCTACGCCGTGGTCGGCGCGGTCTTCGCCGAGTACGTCGGCGCCACGTCGGGACTCGGGATCTACATGAGCACCCAGAAGAATTCGTTCCGGACCGATCTGGTGCTCGCGGCGGTGCTCGTCACCGCGGTGCTCTCCCTCGCGCTGTACCTGCTCACCTACGCCGTGGAACGGGTCGTCGCGCCGTGGGCGCTGGCGACGAGGAGCCTGCGGTGAACGCCGTCGCCGTCACCGGCGTGCACAAGGCGTTCGATGGGCGCACCGTCCTCGACGGCGCCGAGTTCGCGGTGGCCGACGGCGAGTTCGTCTCGCTCATCGGCCCGAGCGGCTGCGGCAAGTCCACCCTGTTCGGGCTGGTCGCCGGCCTCGACGTGCCCGACACCGGCGCCGTCACGGTCGCCGGTCGGCCGGCCGCACCGGGACGCGCCGCGCTGATGCCGCAGAAGGATCTGCTGTTCCCGTGGCGCAGCGTGCTCGACAACTGCGCGCTCGGCCTCGAGGTCCAGGGCACGCCCCGCGGTGAGGCGCGGGACCGGGCACGAAAGTTGTTCCCCGCCTTCGGTCTCGCCGGGTTCGAGGAGGCCGCGCCGCGACAGCTCTCGGGTGGGATGCGGCAGCGTGCGGCACTCGCGCGGACCGTCCTGCAGGGCCGCGACGTGCTGCTGCTGGACGAACCGTTCGGCGCCCTGGATTCGCTGACCCGCACCGAGATGCAGTTGTGGCTGCAGCAGGTGTGGCAGCGCGACCGCTGGACGGTGCTGATGATCACCCACGACGTGCGGGAGGCGCTGCTGCTGTCGGATCGGGTGCTGGTGCTCACGCCCCGCCCGGCGCGGGTGTGCCACGAGGTGTCGGTGCCGCTGCCGCGCCCCCGGGGCCTGGACGCGCTGACGTCTCCGGAGTTCGTGGCGCTCGAAGGCGAACTCGTCGACGTCCTACACAGCACGGGCGCGCGGGGTTCGACACCCCAGGACCCGCGCAGCTCGTCGCTGCGGGACTGACACCGCTCACGAAATATCTAGTGCGAGTTCGAGTTCCGTGAGGGCGTCCTCGAGATGTCCCAGCAGTCGCTGCAGTGCGGGGACGGTGCGGCGGCACCCGACCACGCCGAAGTCGACGGTGTCCGCGGTGTTGGTCAGCGTGATGTTGAGCGCCTGACCGCTGAGCACGACCGACACGGGATAGATGCCGTCGAGCCGGGATCCACCCCGGTACACCGGTTCCCGCGGTCCCGGCACGTTGGAGATGATGAGGTTGAACGGCGGCGGCGCCAGGGCGACCGCGCCCGAGATCGGCGCCAGCGCGAGTCCGGCGATGTTGAGCGCCGACCACACCGTCGCCTGCAGCGGCGTCATCCCGCCGAACAGGGTCTTGCCCTCCGCCATCGAATCGCTGACCGTCGACAGCCGGGTGAGCGGATCCTCGAGATGGGTGCCGAGGTTGCACAGCGTGACCCCGACGCTGTTGCCACCCGAGTCCGACTCGGGGGTGTCCTTCGCGCGCAGCGACACCGGGACCATCGCGATCAACGGGGTCTCCGGCAGCGCCTGCCGCTCGAGGAGATAGGCGCGGATGGCGCCGGCGCACATCGCGACGACGACGTCGTTGCTCGACACGCCGGCCGCGCACCGCACCCGTGTGATGCGTGCGCGGCTCCAGGACTGCGCCGCGAAGCGCCGCGTCCCGTCGATCGGGACGTTGAACATCGATCGCGGGGCCTCGTACGGCAGTGCGACGCGGCGGCCGCCGAGCACGGTCCGCGCGATCCGCAGCGCCACGGGCGCCGCGCCGAGCACGTCGCCGGCCACGGAGCGCACCGTACCGACGGTCGACGTCCGCGCGTGCGTCCCGGATCCGTTCCCGGATCGGGGGCGGGGCGGCAGGTGCCACGGCGCCGGGAAGTCGCGCGCGCTCGGGTCGGTGGTGTAGGTGCGCCGCAACAGCCGCAGCCCCGAGACCCCGTCGAGCAGCGCGTGGTGCATCTTCGTGTAGACGGCGAACCGGCCGTCGGCGAGTCCTTCGATCAGGTACGCCTCCCACAGGGGCCGGTGCCGGTCGAGCAGCCCGCTGTGCAGGCGGGAGACGAGGGTGAACAGCTCGCGGATCCGGCCCGGTGCCGGCAGCGCCGAGTGCCGGACGTGGTACTCGAGGTCGATCTCGTCGTCGACGGTCCACCAGGTGTAGCCGAGGCTCGACACCGGATCGGCCGGTCGCTTGCGGAACAGCTCGTCGACGTGCGCGTCGGCGACGAGCCGGTTGTAGAGGTCGGTGACGTACCCCGGGCCGGCGTCGGGCGGCGGGGTGAACAGTTCCAGCGAACCGAAGTGCATCGGGCGCTCCCGCGACTCGGCGAGCAGGAACATCGAGTCCGTCACCGGCATGTACCCCACGGGGACTGCCCCCTTTCGTCCGCCGTCGCACGCTGGGATGGATCGTACGTCGGTCCCGCGCATGCCGTACCGAATAGATAACAGAAGGGCCCGCGACCTGCGGAAATCACGATGCCCGGTCTCCATCGAGTCACGGTGCTTCGCCCCGGCGGATCGTCGTCGTACTGTCGATCAACCGACCCGGACGAACGTTGCGAAAGCCACGGCGGACGGGCCGCGGAGGACAAGCCGGAGCCGACGAGCGCAGCTCCGCCCGAGCGGACGAGGACGAGGAGGTTCCGGTGACGAGCACCGCGTCGAACCATCCGTCGTTGTCGTATCCGCCCGTACCGCGGCCGGTGCTGCGACGTGAGATCGCCGGGGTGAGCATTCCGTCCCAGGCGCTGACCTTCTCGGTGCGCAGCACCGTCAAGCCGGTCATCGACGCGTGGGCACGCGCCCCGCACCTGCCCTGGCCGACCGGTGTGGTGGACCGCCTCGCGTTTCCCCTCAAGCCGGTCCCCGGCACGCACCGGCATGCGGTGCGGCTGCCGTCCTGCCGCGCCGAGTTCCTCGCCGCGCCGGGCGCCGACGGCTCCACCGCGATCCTGTACCTGCACGGCGGGGCGTTCCTGGTGTGCGGGCTGACCACCCACCGGCAGATGGTCTCCCGCATCTCGTCGGCAGCCGGGGCCCCCGTGCTCAGCGTCGCCTACCGCATGCTGCCGGGGCACCCGATCGAGAGCGCGGTCGAGGACGGCATCGAGGGGCTGCGGTGGCTGATCGCGCACGGCTACCCGGCCGAGCGGATCGTGGTGGCCGGCGACTCGGCGGGTGGATTCCTCACCTTCCAGGTCACGCTCGAGGCGCTGCGGCTGGGCCTCGGCCGTCCGGCCGGCAACGTGGCGCTCTCGCCGCTGACCGACCTCGACACCCGCGGCAAGCTCGCGCATCCCAATTCGTATCGGTGCGCCCTGTTCCCGCGCCGCGCCGTTCCGGCCCTGGCCGACGTGATCGCCCGCATCGACGCCGCCGCCGGCGGGCCTGGTCCGCGCGCGGTGTCCCCGGTCGACGCCGACCTGACCGCCATGCCGCCCACCCTCATCCAGACCGGTTCGGAGGAGATGACGTACGTCGACGCCGAGCTGATGGCCGCGCGTCTCGCGGGCGCGGGTGTGCACTGCGAACTGCAGGTGTGGGAGCGGCAGGTGCACGTGTTCCAGGCCGCGGCGGGCATCGTGCCCGAGGCGGGACGGGCCGTCGCGTCGATCGGGGTGTTCGTCCGCAGCCTGCGCTGACGGGTCGGCTGCCCGCAGCCTGCGCCGACGGCGACCCGGGCGGCCGGATGTTCCGGGCCCGCCACCGAGTGATGCTGCCCGCCCGGCGACTGTCGGTCCCCCCGGCTAGTGTCGTCACACGGTCCCGCGACAGCGGAAAAGGGGGTGGATCGTGACCGACACCGAGAGCCGATTCGACCGCGACGTCGACCGGTCCTGGAACGAGTTCCGGGCACGTCTCGCCGACCACGTGGCGGCGATGAGCGACGGCGACGGGCTGGTCCTCGAGCCACTCGTCGAGGAGGACACCGGCCCGGCCGGACCGTGCGTGCAGTTCTACGCGTGGGGTGAGGGCCAGGTTCGGTGCGAGGTGCCGTCCAATGCCCACCTCGACCCCGATCGTCGTCTCGGCCCGGGCGACGAGGCGTTGCTCGCCGAGCTCGGCTGGCGCGCACCGTCCCGGGGACCCGACGACCCGGAGGACGGCGGGTCGCCCGCCTACTGGATGGACCGGCCCGCGGCGTGGGCGGACCAGCTCGCGGCCGTCGCGGTGACGGCGCTGCGGCGGGTGTGGGGGGTGCCGCATCCGCTGTTCCTGCGCACCGACACGTTCGGCACCGGCCGGGCCGACTTCGAGCTGCCCCCGCCGGCCGAGGAGATCCCGCCGCAGGCTGCGCTCCCCCTCGCCGTCCAGACGGCGGGCGAGGAGCACGTACGCGAGCTGATCGAGTCGACACTGCGCGAGCGGATCGGCGACGTCCCGCTGTGGGACGAGGACGGCGACCTGGCGTTGCGGGTCGCGGGGATGGTCGTGTTCGTCGGTGTCGGACCGCACGAGCGCACCGTCGACGTGTTCGCCCCGATCGTCCACCAGATCACCGGACGTACCCGCGCCGCCGAGGTCGTCGCGGACCTCAATCGGCGGTGGCCGCACCTGAAGTTCGTGCTGGTCGAGGACCGGGTGGCGGTGGCGGCACACCTGCCCGCGTCGCCGTTCGTGCCGGCCCACCTGCTGGCCACGCTCGACCTGGTCGCGCAGTTCCTCGAGGGACTGGACGAGGGGTTCGGCACCCGTCTCGGCGGCGAGCTGCTGCACGAGATCGACCACGACGGTGTGCCGCCGCCCGCGGACGAGCTGCCGCCGTGGACGGCGGAGTCCGAGGCGGATCTTCCGTTGACGCTGCTGGCACTGCGCGACTTCCATCTCGACGGACAGGTGGCGGTCGAGCCCCGCACGGTGGCCCGCATGGCCGACGACGAACCGGACCAGCTGCTGCGCTTCCTGCGGATGAGCGTGGACGCGCAGGTGTGCTGGCAGGCCGAGGCGATGGGACGCGCCGCGGCCGGGGACGACGCCGGTACCGCGCGGGCCGAGGCGAAGGCGCTGGAATGGGAAGCGACCTGCCACTCGCTCACCGCAGCGATGCGGCTGCTCGTGCCCCCGGCCGGCAGCACCGGGAAGCGCCGGCGCCGGCGCCGGTCGTCCCCGCCCGAGCAGATCGAGCTGTTCGAGAATCCGGACGAGCCGACCCTGTTCGACGAACTTTCCGACTGAGCACCTCACGCCGGCCTTCCGTTTCCGAGGGTCGGGCCGTGCCCGGGACGGCTCAGGGCGTGGTCGCCTCGAGGTGCTTCAGCACGGCGAGGACGCGCCGGTGGTCCTCGGGTTCGGGGTGCAGACCCAGCTTGAGGAAGATCGCCCGGACGTGCGCCTCGACGGTGCGTTCCCCGAGGAACAGGGCCGCCCCGATCGCCCGGTTCGAGCGGCCCTCGGCCATGAGCGCGAGGACCTCGCGTTCGCGGGTGGACAGCGTGTCGATGGGACGGCTGTCGCGGTGCGGGCGGGCCACCAGCCGGCTCACCACGCTGGGGTCGATGGCCGAACCGCCCCCGGCGACCCGGTGCAGGGTGTCGACGAACTCGTCGATGTCGGAGACCCGATCCTTGAGCAGGTAGCCCAAGCCGGCGGCCCCGTCGGCGAGCAGGTTCATGACGTGGTCGGTTTCCACGTACTGCGACAGCAGCACCACCGCGGTGTCGGGGTGGTCGGCTCGGATGGTCGCGGCGGCACCGATGCCCTCGGTGGTGTGGGTCGGGGGCATCCGGATGTCGACGACGGCGACGTCGGGACGTTCGTCGGCGACGAGAGCGAGCAGGGTGGCGGCGTCACCGGCCTCGCCGACGACGTCGATCCCCTCGTCGCACAGCAGCCGGGAGATGCCCTCGCGCAGGAGTACGGAGTCGTCGGCGAGCACCACCCGCAGGGGTGCCGCACTGTCGCCGCGCCGTGCGGCGCGCCGCGTCGCGGCCACCTGGGTCGGTGCCGCGGCGTCCACCGCCACCGTGCGGGCCAGCGTGTCGTCGCCCGCCGCACCGGGAACCGGGGTGGGGACGGTGGCCGTGGCCTCGGAGGCGAGGGCATCGCGGGCGGCGGCGGTGAGTTCCCGGCAGGTGCCGTAGCGGTCGTTGCGGTCCTTCGCGAGCGCGCGCGCGACGACGGAGTCGAACGCGGTCGGCAGGTCGGGCCGGGCCTCGCTCGGCCGGGGTATCGGGCTGCGGACGTGCCCGTGCCACAGCTTGGGCAGGGTGTCACCGGAATACGGGGGCCGGCCGGTGAGCAGGTGGTAGAGGGTGCAGCCGAGCGAGTAGATGTCGGTGCGGTGGTCGAGCGCGACGGTGGTGTCGAACTGCTCGGGTGCGGCGTTCTGCAGACTGCCGACGAACGTCCCCGTGCGGGTGAGCCCACTCGCCTCGTCGAGGGCCTTGGCGATGCCGAAGTCGGTGAGCAGGACCCGTTCGGGCTCGCCCGGACCGGCGGGCTCGGCGAGCAGGATGTTCGTCGGTTTCACGTCGCGGTGCAGCACCCCGGCCTGGTGCGCATAGTCCAGGGCCTTGCCGATCTCGCAGACGATGTGCACTGCCCGCTCGGGTGGGACGGGGCCGTGCCGGAGCAACGCGGCGGCGGTGGTGCCGGGGACGTACTGCATCGCGATCCAGAGCCGGCCGTCCTCGCAGCCGCGGTCGTAGACCTGGACGATGTTGGCGTGTTCGAGCCGCGCGGCGTGGTCGGCCTCGAGTTCGAAGCGGGCCCTGACGCTGTCGTCGGCGGTCAGGACCGGGTGGAGCAGTTTGAGGGCTACCTTGCGTGGCAGGTGCGGGTGCTGCGCGAGGTAGATCGACCCCATGCCGCCCGCGCCGAGCAGCCGTTCGATGGTGTATCCGGCAAACACCGAACCCGGCCCGGGAGCCCCGTTCCCGTTCACCGCCACCACCTCCCGAAGCGGCCCGTCTCCTCTATTCAACCCCTCGGGGATCGTCGGCGGAACCGAGGCCGAATCCCAGATGTTCGAACAGTGCCAGCACGGTGGTCGGCCGGGACCCGAAGCGGGATGCTGAGAGCGAGGATCGGAGGCCTCGTCGTGAGTCGTCGAACATTGCCGGCGGTCGTCGCCGTGACCACCCTGCTGGTTGTCGGGGTGGCGGTGGTGTCGGTCGATTGGCCGGGCGGTCCGCCCGCGGGACCGGCGGAGCTGATCGCGTTCCTCGCGGTGGGCGTCGCCTTCGTCGCGGCGGGCATCGTCGCGTGGCAGAGCCGGCCGGACGACAACACGGGACGGCTGATGGTGCTGGCCGGGTTGTTGTGGCTGGTGAAGGGGGGCGCCGCGGCCCGCAACCCGGTGGTCTTCACCGTCGGGGCAGCGCTGACGGTGATGTACCTGCCGGTGTTGATCCACGTACTGCTCGGCTTTCCGACGGGACGACTGACCCGCAGGTGGGAACGGTGGTTCGTGGGTGGCTGCTACGTGTACTTCCTGGTCTCGGTGCTGCTCGACCTGATGTTCTACAACCCCTCCGTGATGATCGGCACCGACCGCTTCACCGCACCCAACCTCCTGCTGGTCCGGGACGATCCGACGATCTTCGCGGCGCTGCAGCTCGTGTTCGGAGCGGTGGCCATCGGCATCAGTGTGGTCGTGATCGGCGTGCTGCTGGCCCGGTGGCGGTCGGGCTCTCCGGCCTATCGGGCCGCGTTCGCACCCCTGTGGATCGCGGGGATCCTGGGGTTCGCCACGGTCATCGGCACCGGGCTGGTCACGGCGCGCTCGTCCGGCGTGGGGAACGTGTGGACGGCCTACGTGGGCTACCTGGCGACCGCGCTGTTTCCGATCGCGGTGCTGGTGGGGTTGTGGCGTTACCGGGTGGCCCGCGGGGCGGTCAGCGACGTGATGGTCGAGGTCGGTGCGGCCCCGCTCGGGGAGGAGTTCGTCCACGCGCTGCGCAAGGCGCTGCGCGACCCCGGTCTGGTCCTGTGGTCGTGGTCGCCGCGGTCGAACAGCTACCTCGACGCGCACGGGGACCCGCAGCGCCTGCCCGGCGGCGGCGACCCCCGTGCGGCGACCGTCCTGGAACGCGACGGCGTCCCGGTCGGGGCGCTCGTGTACGACCGGTCGCTGCGGCATCAGCCGCAACTGCTCGCGGCGGTGCGCAGCGCGGCGACCCTCGCGCTGGACAACCAGCGGCTCCAGTTCGAGTTGCAGGCTCAGCTCGCCGAGGTCCGCCGGTCCCGGGAGCGGATCGTCGCCGCCGGGGACGCGCAGCGGCGGCGACTCGAACGCAACCTGCACGACGGTGCGCAGCAACGCCTGGTCGCTGCGACGATCCTGTTGCGGCGCGCGCAGCGGACGTCCCAGCCGGAGCGCAAGCAGGAGTTGCTCACCGAGGGCACGGCCGAACTGGACTCGGCGCTGGTGGAGCTGCGGGAACTGGCCCGGGGCGTCTATCCGCCGGTGCTGCAGGAACACGGTCTCGCCGCCGCGCTGACCGCTCTGGCCGAGCGTGCTCCGCTGCCGGTGGAGATCGTCGACACCCTGACCGGGCGAGCTCCCGCGTCGATCGAACTCGCCGCCTACTTCATCGCCGCCGAGGCGGTCGCCAATGCCACCAAGCACTCCGGCGCCACGCACATCGAGATCGACCTCCGCCGGGACGGCGGGATGCTGCGGATGGTCGTCACCGACGACGGGTGCGGCGGTGCGACGCTGACTGCCGGCGGCGGTTTGAGCGGACTGAGCGACCGCGCCGCGGCCCTCGGTGGGGTGCTCGGCGTGCACAGTCCCCCGGGGGGCGGGACGACCCTGACGCTGTCGCTTCCCCTCACCGCCGGGACATCCGGGGAGCCGTCATGAACCTGCGGGTGGTGCTCGCCGACGACTCCGCGGTGCTCCGCGAGGGCATCGCCGGCCTGCTGCGCGACGAGGGAATCGAGGTGGTCGGCCAGGCCGCGGACGGGCAGGGTCTGCTGCACCTGGTGGAAGAGCACCATCCGGACCTGGCCGTGGTCGACATCCGGATGCCGCCCACCCACACCACCGAGGGCATCGACGCCGCCCTCACCGTTCGCCGGTGCTTCCCGGGCACCGCCGTGCTGCTGCTGTCCCAGTACGTCGAAACCGAGAACGTCATGAACGTCTTCGCCGGCGGGACCGCCGGCCTGGGATATCTGCTCAAGGACCGCCTCTCCGACATCGACGGGTTCCTCGGGTCGCTGCACCGCGTCGCGGCGGGCGGAACGGCACTCGATCCCGACGTGGCCGGCCGGTTGATCTCCCGGCCGCACCGCGACCGGGGGGCCCTCGACGAGCTGTCCCCCCGGGAGCGGGAGGTCCTCACCCTCGTGGTCGAAGGCTGTTCGAACCGGATGATCGGAGCCGCCCTGGCCCTCGGGGAACGCTCCGTGGACGTGCTCGTGCGTGCCGTCTTCGACAAGCTCGGTCTGCCACCCGAGCCCGACGACCACCACCGTGTCCGGGCGGTGCTCGGCTACCTGGGCCCCACGGTCCGCAGCTGATCTCGCCAGGTCTGCCGACCCGTCCGCGACCTGGCATGATCGGGTGTCGTGACATCGACGGTGAAGCTGCGTGAACTGGCCGAACGATTCGGGATCGCCACCACGTACGTGGGGTGGGATCAGCAGGACCACTACGCGAGCGACGACACGCTGCGCCGGGTCCTGGCCTCCCTGGGGGTGCCCGCCGGCACCGAGGCGGAGATCGACGCCGCCCTCGCGGATGTGCCGAATCAGCCGTGGCGGCGGATGCTGCCGCCCGCGCTGGTCGTCGTGCAGGGCGAGGAGCACACCTTCCCCGTGCACGTGGCCCACGGTGATCCCGTGCGGGTGCAGGTGCGCACCGAGGACGGCGACGTCGTCGACGTCGCGCAGCGGGACGTGTGGGTCGATCCCCGGGAGGTCGACGGCCGGCTCGTCGGCCGCGCGACGTTCGCCGTGCCGGATCTGCCGCTCGGGTGGCACACCCTGCACGCCCGCAGCAACGACACCGAGGCCGAGGCCACCCTGGTGGTGACGCCCGCCCGCCTCGCCACCGCCGACCGGCTCCTCGAGCGACGTCGCCGCGGCCTGGCCACGCAGTTGTACTCGGTGCGGTCGACGCGGTCGTGGGGCGTCGGCGACTTCGCGGACCTCGCGGACCTGACGGCGATCACCGCCTCCGTGCACGGGGGTGACTTCGTGCTCGTCAATCCCGTCCACGCGGGCGAGCCGGAGCCGCCGCTCGAGCCGTCCCCGTACCTGCCGAGTTCACGGCGGTTCGTGCACCCGATCTACCTGCGGGTGGAGAACATCCGGGAGGCGGCGCTGCTGCCGCGCAAGCACCGCAAGACGCTCGAGGCGTACACCGAGAAGTTCGCCAAGTCGAACCGCAAGGACAAGCGCATCGACCGCGACACCGCGTACCGGGCCAAGCTGGAGGTGCTCGGGCACGTGTTCCGGGTGCCGCGCAGCCCGGCGCGGCAGGCACAGTTCGATGCGTTCCGCGCGGCGGGTGGCGACGCGCTGACCGACTTCGCGTTGTGGTGCGCCCTCGGCGAGAAGTTCGGTGAGCGCAGCACTCGCTGGCAGACCCTGGCGGCGACCCCGGACGAGCCGTACGTCACGCGCCAGCGGACCAAGCTGGCCGAGCGCATCGAGTTCCACTGCTGGCTGCAGTGGCTGTGCGACGAGCAGCTCGCCGAGGCACAGGCCACAGCGCGCGCGGCCGGCATGGACATCGGGATCGTGCACGACCTGGCGGTGGGTGTCCGGCCCGACGGCGCGGATGCCTGGACACTCGGCGACGCGCTCATCCGCGACATGACCGTCGGGGCGCCGCCGGACGACTTCAACCGGCAGGGTCAGGACTGGACCCAGCCGCCCTGGCATCCGGTCCGGCTCGCCGAGCTCGGCTACCGGCCGTACCGCGACGTGGTGCGCACCGCGCTGCGCCACGCCGGGGGCCTGCGCGTGGACCACATCCTGGGCCTGTTCCGTACCTGGTGGATTCCCGAGGGCTGCACGCCCGACCAGGGCACGTACGTCAAGTACGACCACGACGCCTTCATCGGGATCCTGGCGCTCGAGGCGCACCGGGCGGGCGCCGTGCTGATCGGCGAGGACCTCGGTGTGTTCGAGGGCTGGGTGCAGGAGTACCTGTCGCGCCGCGGCATCGCCGGGACGTCGATCCTGTGGTTCGAGCGGGACGGCGACGATCCGCGGCCACCGGAGAGCTACCGCAGGCTGTGCCTGACGTCGGTCACCACGCACGACCTGCCGCCGACGGCGGGTTTCCTTGCCGGAGAACACATCACGCTGCGTTCCGAGCTGGGCCTGCTGGAGCGGGACCTGGAGACCGAGGCCGCCGACGCGGCCGCCGAACGCGACGCCGTGCTGGCGGCGCTGCGGGAGCGCGGACTGCTCGACGCGGACGCCGACGAGCAGCGCACCGTCGAGGCGCTGCACCGGTTCGTCGCCGCGAGCCCGTCGGCGCTGATCGGGGTGTCGCTGGCCGACGCCGTCGGGGAGCGACGCAGCCAGAATCAGCCGGGCACGTCCGACGAGTACCCCAACTGGCGGATCCCGCTGGCCGACGAGAACGGCCGGACCGTGCTGCTCGAGGACCTGCCCGGCAACGCGCGGTTCGCGGCCCTGCTCGCCGCGGCGGCCCCGGAGTCGTCCGCCGACAAGGCCTGAACGCCTCGGGCCGGCTGCCGGGGATCCGGCAGCCGGCCGAGCGTCACTTCGCGTACATGCTCTCGATGTCGGCGGCGAACCGCTCGGTCACGACGTTGCGCTTGATCTTCAGCGTCGGCGTCAACTCACCGGTCTCCTCGGTGAGGTCCCGGTCGAGGACGACGAACTTCTTGATGGCCTCGGCGTGCGAGACCATGGAGTTGGCGTCGTCGACGATGGACTGCAGCGCGTCGTGCAGGGCCGGGTCGCGGCGCAGGTCGGCGATGGTGGCCGTGGGGGGCTTTCCGTTCTCGGCCTTCCAGTTGTCGAGCACCTCGGGGTCGACGGTGAGCAGCGCGGTGATGTAGCTGCGCCCGTCGCCGATGACGACGGCCTGCGAGACGAGCGTGTGCGAGCGCATCCGGTCCTCGAGCGGACCCGGGGAGACGTTCTTGCCGCCGGCGGTGATGATGAGGTCCTTCTTGCGGCCGGTGATGCTCACGTAGCCGTCCTCGTCGATCTCGCCGAGGTCGCCGGTGCGGAACCAGCCGTCGTGGAAGGCCTCGGCGGTGGCCTTCTCGTTGCGCCAGTAGCCCTGGAACACGACCCCGCCGCGCAGCTCGATCTCGCCGTCGTCGGCGATGCGGGTGCTGTTGCCGCCCATCGGTTGTCCGACGGTGCCGATCTTCTGGGCGCCGGGGACGTTCACGCTGTGCGCGGCGGTGCTCTCGGTCAGGCCGTAGCCCTCGTAGATCGGGACGCCGACGCCGCGGAAGAAGTGGCCGAGGCGGGGGCTCAGGGCGCCGCCACCGGAGATCGCGAACCAGCACTCGCCGCCCATCGCCTGCCGCAGCTTGGCGTAGACGAGCTTGTCGGCCATGTTGCGCTTGGCCTTGAGCGCGAACGACGGACCGCCGCGGTCGAGCGACTCGCTGTAGGCGATGGCGGTCTCCTCGGCGAACGCGAAGATCGCCGCGTTGAACCGGCCGCCGGCCGCGGCCTTGCGGGCCGCCGCGTCGCGCACCTTCTCGAAGACGCGCGGCACGCCGAGGATCGTGTTCGGGGCGTACCGCTCGAACTGGGCGGAGATGGTGCCGAAGTCCGACCAGTGCGCCTGCGCCGCACCACCTTCGAAGACGGCCAGCGACACGGCCCGGGCCAGCACGTGCGCGAGCGGCAGGAAGGTCAGGACCCGGCTGCCCGGCTTGGCGACCTCGCCGATCGACGCGGTGAGGATGCCGCGGACCTCGCTGTAGAAGTTGCGGTGGGTGAGCATGCAGCCCTTGGGCCGGCCGGTGGTGCCCGAGGTGTACACGAGCGAGGCGAGGTCGTCGGCGCGGATGCCGTCGAGGCGGGCCTGCAGGGTCGCGTCGTCGACGCCGGCGCCCTCGGCGATCAGCGTCTCCACCGCACCGCCGTCGATCCGCAGGGTGCGGCGCAAGGTGTCCGGCATGTCGACGAACAGCGCTTCGTGGCGTGCGGTCTCGACGACGGCGATGCCGGCCTCGGAATCCTGCAGGATCCAGCGGATCTGCTCGGTGGACGAGGAGTCGTAGATCGGCACGGTCGCGGCACCGGCGGCCCAGATGGCGTAGTCGAACAGCGCCCACTCGTAGCGGGTGGCCGAGAGCAGGGCGACCCGGTCGCCGGGCTGCACGCCCGCCGCGATGAGGCCCTTGGCGACCCCCGAGACCTGCTCGGCGAACTGCCGGGCGGTGACGGCGACCCAGTCCTCGCCCTCGGGGCGGGAGTACATCACGCGGTGCGGCGTCTTCTCCGCGTGCGTGAAGACCGTGCGGACGACCGATTCGTCGTCGCCGACGGTGAACTGGGCGGGGGTGGTGTACTCACGCACGAGCGTCTCCCTCGTTGTGGTCGGGGTGGGCAGTGGACCGGTGTTCCACTCCCTGGCGGAATCGGCGCAGCATGTCGACGAACCGGTCGATGTCGTCCCGGTCCCAGCCGGTCAGCGCCGCGCGGATCTCGTCGTGGCGTCCGGCGACGGTGCGGGCGAGGATCTCGCGGCCCCGGTCGGTGAGCCGGAGGGGATGGCCGAGCCGGGTGGGTCCGGCCTCGGCGTGGACCCAGCCGGCGTCGATGCAGCTGCGCAGTTGACGGGAGACGGTGGACCGATTCACGCTGAACGCATCCGAGATGTCGGTGGCTCGGCAGCCCGGGTTGCGGTCGATGAAGCCGAGCATCGAATGCTGCGCCAGGGACAGCACGTCGTCGTGGGCGCGCTCCCCCGCTGTGAGATGGCGAACCAGGTACACGAACTCGTCGTAGACCTCGGATACACCGGTCGCTGCGGACTGCGCCGCAACCTCCCGTTTGTGTTGCACGACGCAACTGTAAGCCCTGTGCCGCTCGACACCCCAATCGCCTCTAATCGCGGCGCCGCACACACGACTCGACGCCCGGATCGAGCACCCCGTCGCCGGTGCCGTCGACGAGCCGCACCGTCGCCGGCACCAGGCCCCGGCCGCGCTCGTCGAGACGCACGTCGTCGATCGCATCAGTGCCGGTCAGGGCGTCGCCGGGACGTCTCGGACGCCGGAAGCGCACCTCGGTCAGCATCCGTACGCGGCCGCCACGCTCGGGCGCCGGGCGACGGCCCGGGTGTGGATCCCGCTGACGATGAGCCCGCCGACATGCCGCCCTCCGCGGCCGCGCGAGCGGTGCGGAACCACCGGGGGTCCCAGCCGGCCCCGGCCGCACCACCGGCCGCGGATTCGCCCGAACCGCCGGTGCGGCCGGCCCGGGTCGGGTACAGATGATGCGACAGGACTCTCCCTCGCGTGAGGAGTTCCCATGGCCGTACGCGCTCCGTCGACGGCCGGGCGTGGCCGTCGCCTGACCACCGTGCTCGTCGGCGTGCTCGCGGCAGCGCACGCCCTGGCGATGCCGACGGTCACCGCGGCGCAGCAACCCGTCGGGTCCTGCGCGTGGCAGTTCCGGTCCGATGCGACCGTGCTGGACATCGCGTTCCCCGACGCCGCCGCCACCTACTGGGTGCTGCCGTACGCGCTGACCCCCGGCGACAGCATCGAACTGCACGGCACGTATCCGGCGGCGCGGTACTTCTCGCTCAACACCTACGGAACGAACTTCGACACCGTCGACACCCTGCGCGACGCGCAGATCGCACCCGACCCGGGCAGCGGCAATCCGTTCGCGGACGCGGCCGCCGAGGCGCTGCCCCCGTCGGCGCGGCGCTGGAGCGCGACCGTCGTCACCGGTCCGGCCGACCACGCCCGCAACGAGATCGCCGCGCTCCCCGCCGGGTCGCCCACCGCACCGGTCGGATTCCTCATCATCCGGGTGTACGTGCCCGACGACCCGGCCTCCGCGTCCGGCGGGGTTCCCCTGCCGGACGTGACCCTGCACCAGGGCGGGCGCGCCGTGCCGGTACCCACGTGCACCGCCGAGTTCGACCCCGCCGACTACGGCAGCGGACCGGTCGAGCGCGCCGCCGAGGCGGCCGTCGACCGCATCGTCGAGAGCGCCGCCTCGGGCGCCTTCCCCGGTGACGTTCCCGAGACCACGTTCGTCAGCCCCGCCACCACGTCCGGTTTGTTTCCCAACGGCGACAACAAGTACATCGGCACCGTCCTGACCTACCAGCCGGGCCGCATCGCCGTCGTGCGCGGCAAGGCCCCCACGTTCCCCGACACCCGCGCCGGCGAACCGATCACCACACCGGGCCGCCAGGTGCGGTACTGGTCGATGTGCCAGAACGACCAGGTCACCCCGTACCCGGTCGTCGCGTGCGCGGCCGACTTCGAGACGGCCGTCGACGCGGAGGGCTGGTTCACCTACGTCGTCGCCGCGCCCGAGGACGTGCCCGCCCGCGCCACGGCCGATCCGACGGTGACGGTCCTGCCGTGGGGCTCGACCGAGGTCCCGAAGAAGACCCTGCTCTACCGGAACATGCTCCCGTCCGACGAGTTCCTGCCGCAGTCGGTGCAGTCCGCGCAGGGCGGCGATCCGGCCGCCACGATGGGGCCCTACTACCCCCGAGGGGCCTACTGCGAGACCTCCACCTTCGAGGCCGGCGGAGTCGCGGCCTGCCTGCCCGGACAGTGAGGCCGCTGGGGTCCGCGGCGATACGCCCGATTCCGAGACGCCGCGCCGCCCCGGCAATAACCTGTGTGACACCCGCCACAGGGCGGGCAGCTGTTCTTCCAGGAGGCCCCCGCATGTCCGTCCCCGCTCCGTCCGTCATCCTCGACCGCGTCGCGCACTGGGCGCAGACCAAGCCGGACGAGGTCGCGGTGCAGTACCTCGACCGCACCCACACCTGGGCGCAATGGCACGAGCGGCTGCTCCACCTCACCGGTGCTCTCGCCGCGGAGGGGATCGGGCCGGCCGACACCGTCGCGTTCGTCGACAAGAACAACCTCGCCTGCCTCGAGGTCACCTACGCCGCGTCCGCGCTCGGCGCGGCCAACGCGATCCCGAACTTCCGGCTCGCCGGGGACGAACTCGACTACGTGATCAACGACTCGCGGGCGCGGATCCTGTTCGTGGGAGCGGAGTTCGCGCAGGAGATCGCGTCGCTGCGGTCGCGGTTGTCCTCCGTGGAGAAGATCGTCGTCGTCGGCGGGGAGAACGACGAGTTCGAACCGTGGCTCGCGGCCGCCGCTCCGGCGACCCTGCCCGACGTCGCGGCGGAGACCACCGCGCTGCTGCTCTACAGCTCCGGCACCACCGGCCGGCCCAAGGGCGTCCAGCTGACGCACCGCAACCTGTTCGCCCATGCCGAGGACGTGCTCGCCGTGCTGCCGTTCACCGACGGCGACTGCCTGCTCGTGGCGATGCCGCTGTTCCATGTGGGCGGCACCTGCTACGCCGTCATGGGTATCCACGACGGCCGCCGCTGCGTGTTCACCCGCGAGGCGGATGCGCCCTCCCTGTTCGGGGGTCTGGCGGCGGGAGCGAACATCGCGTTCCTGGTGCCCCCCGTGATCGCGGCCGTCCTCGCCGCCGGCGAACGGGCGATCGGGGCGTTCGCGCGGCTCAAGCGAATCACCTACGGCGCCGCGCCGATGCCGCTGCCGCTGCTGCGGGGCGCGCTCGCCGCGTGGCCGGACACCGAGTTCGTCCAGGTGTACGGCATGACCGAACTCGCCGGGGTGATCACCGCGCTGCTGCCGGACGTGCACCGCGACCCGGCACAGGAACGGCGGATGGCGTCGGCGGGCACCCCGATCCCCGGGGTGGAGATGCGCGTCGTCGATCCGGCCACGCTCGAGGACGTGGCGCCGGGCGGGATCGGCGAATTGTGGTGGCGCTCGGCGCAGACCACACCCGGCTACTGGAACCGGCCCGACGCGACGGCCGAGACGATCACCCCCGACGGGTGGTTGCGCAGCGGCGACATGGGCCGGGTCGACGACGGCGGGTTCGTGTTCATCGAGGACCGCCTCAAGGACATGATCATCACCGGCGGCGAGAACGTGTACTGCCCGGAGGTCGAGCGGGTCCTCGTCGAGCATCCGGCCGTGGCCGAGGTCGCCGTCATCGGCGTCCCGGACGAGAAGTGGGGTGAGACGGTCAAGGCGGTGGTGGTCCTCGCCCCGGATCAGAAGGCCGACGAGCAGGAACTCGTCGACTACACCCGCCGGCACCTCGCGCACTTCAAGTGCCCGTCGAGCATCGACATCGTCGACATGCTCCCGCGCAACCCCACCGGCAAGATCCTCAAGCGCTCCCTGCGCGCCCCGTACTGGGCCGGGCACGAACGCACCATCTGAGCGGTGCGTCCTTTGGGCGGCTGCAGCAGCCCAAAGGACGCACCGGCCGCGGAGCGGCCCGGCTCAGCGGATGCGGCGGATCAGGGCGGCCAGGGCCTGGCCGCCGCCGATGCACATGGTGACGATGCCGAGCTCGAGGTCGCGGCGCACCAGGTCCTTGGCCACCCGCAGAGTCAGGATGCCGCCGGTCGCACCCACCGGGTGGCCGAGGGCGATCGCCCCGCCGTACGGGTTGGTGCGGGCCGGGTCGAGCTTGGCGTCCCGGATCACCGCGACGGCCTGCGACGCGAACGCCTCGTTCAGCTCGATCGTGTCGATGTCCGCCGGGGTGGTGCCGGTCTGCTCGAACAGCTTCTGCAGGGCCAGCACCGGCGCGTAGCCCATCAGCTCCGGCTCGAGGGCGGCGGTGGCGACGGACTCGAGCACCGCGAGCCCGCCCAGGCCCCGCTCGACCGCGACGGACTCGCGGGCGAGCACGACGACGCCGGCGCCGTCGTTGATGCCCGAGGCGTTGCCGGCGGTGACGGTGCCGTCCTTGACGAAGGCCGGGCGCAGCGTCGCCAGGGTCTCGACGGTGGTGTCGGGCTTGGGATGCTCGTCGGTGGTGACGACGGTGGGCTTGCGGCCGCCGATCTCGACGGGGGTGATCTCCTCGGCGAACGCGGCGCGGGCGGCGTCGGTGGCGGCGCGGCGCTGCGACTCGGCGGCGAACTCGTCCTGCGCGACGCGGTCGATGCCGTACTCGCGGGCGACGTTCTCGGCGGTGACGCCCATGTGGATGCCGTGGAACGGGTCGGTGAGCATGCCGACGGTGCCGTCGACGAGGGTGCGATCGCCGAGCTTGTAGCCGGAGCGGGCGCCGAAGTCGTAGAACGGCATGCGGGACATGTTCTCGTCGCCGCCGGCCAGGGCCAGATCGACCCCGCCCCAGCGCATCTGCATCGCCGCCGACCAGATCGCCTGCAGGCCCGAGCCGCACAGCCGGTTGACGGTGTACGCGGGAGTCGAGACGGGCAGCCCGGCCGCGAGGGCGACGCGACGGGCGTTGTAGGCGTCGGGTCCGACCTGCCCGATGCAGCCCATGACGACCTCGTCGATGTCCTCGGCCGCCACGCCGGCACGCTCGAGGGCCGCCTTCGCGGCGGTCGCGCCGAGTTCGTGGGCCGGCACGCCGGCGAACGCGCCGCCGAAGCTGCCGACCGGGGTGCGCGCGCCGTCGACGACGACGATCCGTTCCGCTGTGCTCATCTCACGTCCCATCTCTCGCAGGAACGGCACCGAGTGCCATATCTTGCGGTCGACGATACCGGAGCAGTGAGCCGCAACACAGTCGGGTGGCACTGCGACGCAAGGCGGGCACTGTCAGGTGGGATCGCCGAGGTCGTGCCGATGCACGCGCTCGGTCGCCGCGGCCGACCCGAGTTCCGTGCGGGCCTGCGGATTGCTCGCATAGAACTCGAGCACCCGGAACAGCAGCACCGGGTCGCAGTCGAACTTGCGGGAGTCGATCTCGATCACCGGTTCGGGAGGCAACCGGTCCAGGCGGAACAGCCGGCTGGTCCGTCGTCGCGCCCAGGCCGCGGCCGGCGTGCCCAGCACCCAGATCTCGGGGAAGCCGTGGTGGACGGCATGCACCCCGGCCACCGACACCCACGGCAGATACGACTCGATGGTCCAGCCGCGCTGCCGGATCCCGTCCGGTGTCAGCAGTAGCGCCCCCCGGCGGATCCCGCCGCGCAGCACCTCCACGACGAACGCCGCGCACGGCAGCCCGAATGCCGCGAGGAGCACACTCACCCACGGAACGCCGGGGGCGAACAGCACGATCTCGACGGCAGCGCCGAGGGAGAGCAACGCCGCACTCGTCGTCATGGCGCCCATCAGATGGAAGACCGGGCCGGATGCGCGGATCTCGGTGGCCCCGCGGCCCCACGCCTCGACGAGACGGATCTCCGGGTCGCCGCGCCGTGGCCGCCAGAACACGTATCCGAAGAGCGCGGTGAGGGCCATCAGGCCGGACAGGATGAGGAAGAACCGCATCACCGCCCAGGCCCCCGCGTGACCGGCATCCCAAGCCCGCCAGAGGGAGACGAGGATCACGACACCCGCCAGGACTATCGCGGCGGCGACCCGGGTATTGACCTTGGGAGGCGGCCACTCCTCCGGGCGGATCATTCGCGCGGAGGCGGACTCGTCTTCATCGGTGCCGTGCACGAAACACCCGTCCCACTGCGTTCCCCTTCCGGAAGCGCCGGGGACCCCGCCGCCCCGACCGGTTGCCGGTAGGTGGGGAACGCTACCGCAGGGCTCACCGATCGTGGCGCACGACACGCACCGCGACCGCGGTCGCCCGCCGAAGGGACCTTCGACCCTACGCCCGGGGGCCGGATCCGGGCCCGCACGCGGCGATGTGACCATTGCCACATACGCCCCAGGGCGGACATAAAGCCCAGTTCAAGAGGTGTTCATCTCGTGGCCGTCGATCCCGGGCGGCGGGACACGAAAATCTTGTCTACGGATGAGTAACACTGGCGCCGACGGGAACGACACAATCATCGACGATCCAGACGAGACCGGAGGAATCTGCATGACTGTCCAGCTTGATTCGCCTGGCTTCGAGTCCGCCCGCGAGGTGGTTTCGACCCAGGAAGACCTCGGTCGACTGTTCGACGAGATCGGGGAGCTCGACGCGCAGATTCTCGAGGCGATCGAGCGCCGCAGCGAGCTGTCGCGCCGGGCGGGCATCGCTGCGAAGGAGTCCGGGACTGCTCGGCAGGCCCAGAACCTCGAGATGCGGGTCCTCGACCGATTCGCCGAACTCGGCGCCGACGGCAAGACCCTGGCGATGACGCTGCTCCGCCTCGGACGCACCCGCCTGTCCTAGACCTGACGACTTCCGCGGCCCCCGCACCGATCGGTGCGGGGGCCGCGTCGTCGGCACTGCCGGAACACGAACGTTCAGTGCCTCGCGTGCAGCAGACCCTCCCGCACCGAAGCGGGCCGAGATGCCTCGAGCTCGAACTCGGCGAGCGCGCGGCCCGCGACGGCGGCGATGCCCGACGGCGGCAGCTCCTCGAATTCGCCGAGCACGAGGGCGATCTGCTCGATCGGCGGCAACGTCGAGAACAGCACGGCGTCGTCACCGCAGCCCTCCGCACGCCGGGGTGCCCGGCCCTCCGCGTGCAACAGGTACACGAACCACGACACGGCGTACGCGCACAGTTCGGGACCGATCGGGCCGCGCCAGGTCGCGACCGCCCGTGCCAGCGCCCGGTCCAGGATCGGAGCCGCCCGCTCGGAGCCGACGGACAGCAGCCGAGCGCACGCGGCGAGGTCCGGGAGCCGGCCTTCGAGCACCTCGCGCAGACCACGACCACTCGGGTCGCCCGTGGACCCGCCACTGGGCTCTGGCGGCATGATGTACATCGTCCGCTCCCTCCGTGCATTCCGGCCCGGGGAAACCGATGCCGTCTCCCCGTCTATCGTTCGGCGGGGCCCGAACGTGACGGACCTCTCACCGCAGCAGTGCCTTGACCTCCAGGAATTCTTCGAGGCCGAAGACGCCTGCCTCGCGGCCGACACCGGAGTGCTTGTAGCCGCCGAACGGTGCGTCCGTGTTGAAGGCGCCGCCGTTGATGTAGACCTGCCCGGTGCGCAGCTGCCGAGCGACTCGCTCGGCCCGGGCGCGGTCGGCGGACCAGACGCCGCCGGAGAGCCCGTAGTCGCTGTCGTTGGCGATGCGCACGGCGTCGTCCTCGTCGCGGTATCCGATGATCGACAGCACCGGCCCGAAGATCTCCTCGCGCGCGATCGTCATGTCCTCGGTTACGTTCGCGAACACGGTCGGTCCGACGAAGTAGCCGGTGCCGAGGCCGGTTTCGCGGCCGTCGAGGACCAGCTCGGCGCCCTCCTCGATGCCCTTGTCGATGTAGGACCGCACCCGCTTGAACTGGTTGGCGTTGACCAGCGGGCCGAGGCGGGTGCCGGCCGCGGCGGGATCGCCGACGGTGTAGGCGCGCGCGACCTGTTCGGCGAGGGCCGCCACCTCGTTCATCCGCTCGGCGGGGACGAGCATGCGGGTCAGGGCCGAGCAGGTCTGCCCGGAGTTCAGGAAGCACTGGGCGACGCCGTCGGTGACGGCGCGGGTCAGGTCGGCGTCGTCGAGGATGACGTTGGCAGACTTGCCGCCGAGTTCGAGCGCGACCTTCTTCACCGTCTCCGCGGCGACGACGGCGACGCGCTTGCCCGCGCGGGTGGAGCCGGTGAACGACACCATGTCCACGTCGGGATGCGCGGCGATGGCCTCCCCCACGACGGGACCGTATCCGCTGACGAGGTTGAACACGCCGGGCGGCAGCCCGGCCTCGTCGCAGAGGTCGACGAGCGCGTAGGTGATCAGGGGCGCCACCTCGGTCGGCTTGAGCACGACGGTGCAGCCGCCCGCGAGGGCCGCGAAGACCTTCAGGACCACCTGGTGCAGTGGGTAGTTCCACGGGGTGATGGCACCGACGACGCCGATGGGTTCCCGGACGATGAGGGCGTTGCCCACCTCCCCGGCGTCGAAGTCGTAGGTCGCGGCGAGTTCGGCGTAGCGGGTGATGTTCTTCAGCGGCATGCCGATCTGGACCGGCTTGGCCAGCGCCACCGGCATGCCCATGTCGCGCGAGACCAGTTCGGCGAGCTCGTCGATGCGCTCGGCCATGAGGGCCGCGACCTTGCCGAGGTGGGCGCCCCGTTCGGCGCCGCTGAGCGCCGACCACGCCGGGAACGCCGCACGCGCGGCGCGGACGGCCCGGTCGACGTCCTGCGCGGTGCCTTCGGCGACGACGGCGATAACGTCCTCGGTGGCCGGGGCGATCACGTCGATCCGGCCGGTGCCGTCGGAGTCCACCCATTCGCCGCCGATGTAGATCTTCGTGCGATCGAGCACGTTGTTCATGTGTCGGTCCTTCTCCCCTGAGTGATGTGCTTCACAGGCAGCGTACGACGCGGGTCCGACGCGCAGCGGGAAGCCGGTCCGGCCCGCCGCGGCGGGTCAGGGCCGGGTCTCGAGGGCGCGCTGGAGCGTCGGCCACGCCTTGGGCAGCTGGTCGCGCCAGTAGCCCCACGCGTGCACCCCGACGGGTTCGTAGGTGACGGTGACGGGGATCTTCAGGGCCCCGAGGCGCTCCTCGAGCCGCTGGGTGCACATCCGCGAGCCGGCCTCGAGGATGCCGCCGAGGACGAGGGTGCGTGCGAGGTCCGGGGTGTCGGGTGTCTCGTGGGGTCCCGGCACGCCGGTCGCGGCGGACAGGTACAGCTCCTTGCCGGCGAGGTTCTCGGCGTGCGCGACGGTGTCGTGCTCGGCCCACTCCCGGCTGCCGGGCGGCCCCCACATGTTCACGGCGTCGCCGCCCTGCGACGAGGTGCTGGTCTGCACGACGGCGCTGCCGAGCAGGTCGACGGTCGAGTAGCAGCCGCTGAACGCGGCGACGCCCCGGTACAGCTCGGGGTGGCGGTGGGCGAGCATCATCGCCGCCTGCCCACCCATCGAGTTCCCGGCGATCGCGTTGACCCCGTTGCTGTTCAGCCGCGCGGCGAGCAGCGGCGGCAGTTCCTGGGTGAGGAAGGTCTCCCACTTGTTGAGCCCGAGCTTGGGGTCGGACTGCAGCCAGTCGCTGTAGAGGCTGCCGCGCCCACCGTTGGGCATGACGACGTTGACGTTCTTGTCGGCGAAGAAGGCGGGCGCGCCGCCGATGTTCATCCAGCCGCTCGTGTGGTTGCGGGCGCTGACCCCGTCGAGCAGGAACAGGGTGGGGCGCGGGACGGAGTTGTCGGCGGGGAGCAGGACCTCGACGCCCACGTCGCGGCGCAGGGCGGGGCTCGCGACCGTCAGCCGCACCGCGCGTTCGGCGATCGGGGTCTCCCCCACGATGGCCGCGGTCTCGATGTCGCGCAGCTCGGGCAGCGGGCCGGGATCCTCCTGGAAGGCGGCCGGCACCGAGGAGCCGGAGTTCGACCCGGTGCCGGGTGCCGCGACGGCGGCTCCCGCACCCAGCACGGTCACGGCGGCGAGGGCCGTACCGGTCGTGAGCAGGCGGACGAGTGCCGGACGCCGGGCAACCACCACGAGGACCTCCCTAAACCTCAAGTTCAGGTTGAGAGTAGCCGACGCGCGGGCTTCGTGGTGCCTTTCCGGATCGTCGGCGTGCCCGAAAGACGCCACGGCGACGGAGGCGCCTCCTACACTTTTGGCACAGGCCACGGGAGGAGTCGCCGATGCCCGACCGCTCTGCCGCACGCACCGAACGGGCGCCCGCCGTCGAGCGCCCCGCACAGCTCCGCAACGTCGTCCTCGTCGGCTGCAGCGGGGTCGGCAAGACCACCCTCGCCGAATCCCTCGCGCTGGCCGCCGGCGCCGTGGGCCGGGCCGGCCGGACCGCCGACGGCACCACCGTCTCCGACTACGAGGCGATCGAACAGCAGCACCGTCGCTCGGTGCAGCTGGCCGTGCTACCGCTCGCGTGGAACGGGGTGAAGATCAACATCATCGACACCCCCGGGCACCCGGACTTCGACGCCGAGGTCCGCGCGGGTCTGCACGCCGCCGACGCGGCCGTATTCGTGGTCTCCGCAACCGATCCCATCTCCGCCGCCACCCGCACCCTGTGGCGCGAGTGCGCCGAGACCGCGATCCCCCGCGCCATCGTCGTCTCCAAGCTCGACGTCGCCCGCACCGGCTTCGACGACATGCTCACCGCGTGCCACGACGCGTTCGACCTCGGCCCGGACACCCTGCGTCCGGTCTACGTGCCGGTCTTCGACGGCGGCCGTCCCTGCGGCTCGATCGATCTGCTCACCGGCCGCGGCTACGGCAATCCCGCCGCCGTGCCGGACACCGGCGCCGCACGCGAGAGCCTCGTCGAGGCGATCTCCGGCCAGGACGACACCCTCATGGAGCGCTACCTCGCGGGCGAAGCCCTCGACACCGAATCCCTCGACGAGGGGCTGCGGCACGAGATCGTCGACTGCGCACTGCATCCCGCGCTCGCCACCACCGACTACGGGGTGGGCGCCGCCGAGCTCCTCGACCTCGTCGCGATGGCCTTCCCCGACCCCACCCACCGTCGCCCGCCCGCCCCCGCCGCCGACCCCGAGGCACCGCTGGCGGCGCAGGTGATCCGCGTGGCCGGGGACGCCTACGTCGGACGCATCAGCCTCGTGCGGGTGTATTCCGGAACCCTGCGGCCCGACACGACGATCCGGCTGGCCGGAGCCGCCGGCGACGACACCACCGAACGCGTCGCGACCCTCACCAGCCCGTTCGGCCGGCAACAGCGCCCGGTGCCCGAGGCCGTCGCCGGCGACCTGGTCTGCATCGCCAAGCTGCTCACCGCCCAGCCCGGCGACACCCTCTCCGACACGGGGGCGTCGACCCTCCTGGACCGCTGGCCGCTACCCGAGCCGCTGCTGCCGGTGGCCGTCGAGGCCCACACCCGCAGCGACGACGACAAGCTCTCCCAGGCCCTCGCCCGGCTGACCGCCGAGGATCCGGCCCTGCGCCTCGAACAGAACCCCGACACCCACCAGCTGGTGCTGTGGTGCACGGGCGAGGCCCACGCCGAGGTCGTCCTCGACCGGCTCCGCACCCGCCACGGCGTCCACGTCGACGCCGTCCCCTACCGGGTGGCGCTGCGCGAGACGTTCGCAACCCCGGCCAAGGGCCACGGCCGGCTCGTCAAACAGTCCGGCGGCCACGGCCAGTACGCGGTGTGCGACGTCGAGGTCGAACCGTTGCCCCTGGGCGGCGGCATCGAATTCGCCGAACGCGTCGTCGGCGGCGCCGTGCCCAGGCAGTTCTTCCCGTCCGTGGAGAAGGGCGTGCGGGCGCAGGCCACCAAGGGGGTGGCCACCGGGAACCCGCTCATCGACGTCCGCGTCACCCTCGTCGACGGCAAGGCGCACTCGGTGGACTCCTCCGACGCCGCGTTCCAGACCGCGGCCGGGCTGGCGTTGCGGGACGCCGCCACGCACACCGAGGTCACGCTGCTCGAACCCGTCTCCGCGGTGCGGGTGATCCTGCCCGAGGAGTACCTCGGCGCCGTCCTCGGTGACCTGTCCGCCCGGCGTGGCCGGGTCCTGGGCACCGAGAGCGCCGAGCCGGGCCGCACTCTGCTGCGCGCGGAGGTCCCCGAACTCGAACTCGCCCGCTACCCGGTGGATCTGCGGTCGCTCACGCAGGGCACCGCGGAGTTCTCCCGAATGCACCTGCGCTACGAGCCCATGCCGGCCGCGGCGGCGGCACAGTTCACCGGCGGGCAGCGCGAGTCCACGTCGAACGGCAAGTCCCGCAACGGAAACCGGTAGCCTCCCGGGCAGATCATTCCCGCAGCAGCAGCGACGCCAGTTCGGCCGGGCGGGCGAGGGCCGGCAGGTGGCCGGTGTCGATCACTTCCGGCTCCACCCCCACGCGTTCGTGCGCGAGCCGCTCGATCAGCGGCAGCGGGAACAGCCGGTCGTGCCGGCCCGCGATCACCCGCACCGGCACGTCCGGCCACCGCTGCGCCCGCCACGCCGGCTCGAACGCCGACTCCGCCATGTCCGGCTGCTCGTGCGCGAATGCCTCGTCGACGACGTCGTCCGGCACGTCGTGGAAGAACAACGCGCGCGGATCCAGCGGCGCGTCCGGGTCACGTCCGTCGGCGACGTCCTGCGCGCGCTTCGCCTCGGCCTGCCCCACCGCCGACCACCACTGTCCCGGCGACTCGCCCGGCGCCGGGATCATCGGCGCCACCAGGACCAGCGCGTGGACCGGCATCCGCTCGGCGACGATCGCCGCGGTGAACGCGGACATCGACTGCGCCACCAGGGTCGGTGGGCGCGCGAGGTCACGGCAGGCCGCCACCACGACGTCCGCGTACGCGTACTGGTCGGCGCCGGGGTCGGTGTACGGGAGGTCGACCGGCACGACCTCGTGCCCGCGCAGCAACGGCGCCACCCGGTGCCAGTACCACGAGTCCGACCCCGCCCCCGGCAACAGGACGAAGCTGCGGGTCGTGGCACCGGGCATCGTCGGCGGCCGATCCGTCACGAGAGGGGCCGGTCAGTCCGGCGCCTCGTCGCCGGTCTCGATCGGACGCTGCTCCTCGCGGTCCGAAACGCTGCCCTCGACGCCCTCCTCCTCGCGTTCGCTCTCGACCCGTTTCTCCATGTCGTCCACCAGGTTCTCCAGGTCCTCCCCGGTGACCGGGGCGGGACGGTCGGTGGCCTCCACGGGCTCTTCTCGGTCATCGCGCTGTTCCGGACTTCCCACGGTGTGACGTCCTTTCGATGTCGGCCGACCTCGGTCGGTGCAGCCCTCCCGCATTACCCGGTCGCCCGCGCCCCGAAACCGCGCACCGGGCGCACATCACACCGTCGGGAAGGTCTCCGAGGGGCGCTCCCCCTCGTCGTAGACCGTCTCGGGTGAGCCGATGATCTGGGCATCCGGGGTGCCGACCACGCGCGGATTCTTGCCGGTGTAGTCGAAGCGATGCAGCACCCACTTCATCGCCTCGATCCGCGAACGCTTCTTGTCGTTCGCCTTGACGATGGTCCACGGGGCGTGCGGGGTGTCGGTGTAGAACAGCATCGCCTCCTTCGCCTCCGTGTACGCGTCCCACTTGTCGAGGCTCGCGAGGTCCGTCGGCGAGAGCTTCCACTGCTTGACGGGGTCCGTGCTGCGCGCGACGAACCGCGCGTGCTGCTCCTCGCGGCCCACCGAGAACCAGAACTTGACCAGGTGGATCCCGGACTGCACCAGCATCCGCTCGAATTCCGGTGCGGAGCGCGTGAATTCGCGGTACTCGTTGGGGGTGCAGTAGCCCATCACCCGTTCGACACCGGCCCGGTTGTACCAGGACCGGTCCATCAGCACGATCTCCCCGCCCGCCGGCAGGTGCTCGACGTAGCGCTGGAAATACCACTGCGTGCGTTCCCGCTCGGTCGGCTTCTCGAGCGCCATCACCCGCGCACCGCGGGGATTGAGATGTTCGGTGAACCGCTTGATCGCCCCGCCCTTGCCGGCCGCGTCGCGCCCTTCGAAGATGACGACGATCTTCTCGTTGTGCTCCTTGACCCAGGCCTGCAGCTTGAGCAGTTCGATCTGCAGCTTGCGTTTGCGGGCCTCGTACTGCCGCCGCGTCATCTTCGTGTCGTACGGATAGCCGTTCCGCCACGGTTCGTCGACGTCGGCGATCCGATTCTTGCGGCCGGACTTCCGCAGCAGCTCGCCGATCTCGTCGATCTCCGGGGTGACGTCGATCTGACCGTCCGACGCGAGTTCGAACGGTTCGCCCTTCTCGTTCAACTCGTCCACTCCGTGAGATTACCGCCGCCACCGGCCCGTCGCGGTCCGAACGCCGGTGCGACCCGCGGCGCATTCGCCCGTTTCCACCCCACCCTGTAGGCTTCGAGTCATCGATGGGCATTTCGCATCGGGCTTCCCGCCCGGTGGGCCCCGATTGGAACATCTTCCGGCTGATTCGCGGCCGACCAAGGAGCGTCCCGTGACGCACACACCGCGGCCCGGACAGCGCGGCACCGACCGGGGTGTGCCGGCGCAGCCGGGAACGCAACCGTTCCCCGAACCCACCCGCACCCCGCGGCTGCTGCTGCGACCTGCCGGGGCGCCTACGTCGTCCGTCGACGGCGCCTGGTTCCCCTGGACCCAGAACATCACCTCGGAGCTGCACGACCTGGTCTCGGCGCTCGCCCCGAGGCTCGGGCCCGTCGTGCGGATCGCGTTCGAATGGAATGCGGTCAGCTCCGCCCAGCGGCGCATCGACGACGTCGACGGCATCGAGATCACCGGTCCGATCCCCGGCCAGGCGTCGACTCTGATGTATCTGTTCGGCGAACACGGCACCCGGCTCGCGCTGACGATCGTCGCGCCCCACACCGACCCCGACCGCGCCTACGAGATCATGCGGACCGTCGCCGGTGTGCCCGATGAACACTGACCCGCTTCCCCCGACGATTACCACCACAGAACAGGACACCATGCAGCACCACGAGTACCCGATCTTCCTTCAGCCCGGCACCCCCGCCGACGCGGACACTCCCACCGAGGCCGAGACGGATCCCCGCCGGCACGGACCGCACGACTACTCCGGGCTCTTCTCGGCTCCGAACTGACCGGCATATCCCCGCTGCGGGGGGAACATGATCGAATCCGGCGCAGGACCCCGGCGCAGACGTCACACTGAAATCCGGAGAAATCCCCCGAACTCTGGAGACGCCATGCGCCGGCTGTCGATCCTTGCGATGACCACCTTCGTTCTGGCGGCCGCCGCCTGCGGCTCCGACAGCGGCACCGAGGACTCCGCGACGACGACCACCCGCGCGCCCGACTCGGCCCAGGCCGAGCAGTTCCAGGCCGCGCTCGACGACGTGCGCGACGACTTCAAGTTCCCCGGCGTCGTCGCGCGGGTGATCACGGCCGACTACGAGTGGACCGGCAGCTCCGGGACCGCCGGCCGGGACTCGACCGAGCCCCCGACCGCCTCCGACCACACGCGCATCGGCAGCATCACCAAGACGTTCACCGTCACCGCGATCCTCCAGCTGATGCAGGACGGCAAGCTCTCCCTCGACGATCCCATCGGCAAGTACGTGCCGGGTCTGCCCAACGGCGACACCGCCACCCTGCGCCAGCTCGCCGACATGACCAGCGGCATCCCCAGCTACACCTTCGACGAGAACTTCCAGAACCAGCTGTTCGGCGACCCCACCAAGCCCTGGACTCCCGAGCAGCTGCTCGACATCGTGCGTGGTGACCCGCCGAACTTCGCGCCCGGGGAGAAGTGGGAGTACTCGAACTCGAACCTCATCGCCCTCGGCCTGGTCGTCGAGCAGGTCAGCGGGCAGAGCCTGGGCGACTACATCACTGAGCGGATCACCGAGCCCATCGGCATGAGCGAGACGTCGTTCCCCGACGGCACCGACATCCCCTCCCCCCATCTCGACGGCGTCACCGAACAGGGACAGCCGGAGGGGCAGACCACCGACGCCACCAACTGGGATCCGTCGTGGGCGTGGGCGGCCGGGGCGATGATCTCCACCCTCGACGACCTGCAGATCTGGGCGAAGGCCATCGGCACCGGCGAGGGACTCTACGACCAGCAGACCCAGGACGTGCGGATGTCGTCGTTCCTGTACGGGCTGCCGCCGAACACCGCGACCGCGGCGTACGGGCTCGGGCTCGGCGACGCCGACGGCTGGCTCAGCCACACCGGCGAACTGCCCGGCTTCAACACCTACTTCGGCTACAACCAGGACACCCGCGACATCATCCTCGTCGCGGTCAACAGCGACATCCCGAACGCCCAGAACCAGAACCCGGCACCCACCGTGGTGCAGAAACTGCAGGCCGCGCTCGCCGGATCCTGACCGCACGACGGCCGTGGCGGCCCTCACGTCGGCCGGATCCGGCGTGATCGGTCGTTATGGTGGATCAGGTGACTGCCGCACTCCTCGCCGCCATACCCGCCGACGCCGGCGCCCCCACCGACGGCCTCGCCGGCTGGGCGCTGTCCCTCATGGACCGGCTCGGCGGCGTCGGAGCGGGGATCGCGATCGCGCTGGAGAACTTCTTCCCGCCGCTGCCCAGCGAGGTCATCCTGCCGCTCGCCGGGTTCGCCGCGAGCCTCGGCAGCTTCACTCTCTTCGGCGCCCTGTTCTGGACCACCCTCGGCTCGCTCGTCGGCGCCCTCGGTCTCTACGCGGCCGGACGCGGCATCGGCCCCGACCGGATCCGGCGGATCGTCGACCGGCTTCCCCTCGTCGACGTCGCAGACCTCGACCGCACCACCGCCTGGTTCGAACGACACGGCGGCAAGGCCGTGTTCTTCGGCCGCATGGTCCCGCTCTTCCGCAGCCTGATCTCCATCCCCGCGGGCGTCACCCGCATGCCCGCGTGGCGATTCGTCCTCTTCACGACCGCGGGCAGCCTCATCTGGAACAGCATCTTCGTCTTCGCCGGCTACGGCCTGGGCGCGAACTGGTCCCGCGTCGAGCCGTACGCGTCGGTGTTCCAGAACATCGTGATCGGTGGCGTCGTGCTCGTCGCCGGGTACGCCGTGGTCAAGCGGGTGCGCAAGCGCCGCGCGCAGACCGACGCGAACTAGCCGACCTTGCACCCGTTCCGGTCGGCTTGCACCCGTTCCGGCGCGACGAAACGGGTGCGAGCAAGCAGAAACGGGCGCAAGCTCGGGTTCAGAACATGACGCCCGCGAACGGCGCCGAGGCCGTCGCGAACAACTGCTCGACCACCGGCAGCGCGTCCGCGTCGTGCACCTGCACGAGCCCGGCGACCTCGAGCTGATGCCAGCGGGTCCCGCCGAGCAGCGTCGCGGCGAGCGCGGACGCGTCCACCTCCAGCTGCGCCGGCTCGTCCACGCGGTCCGCGCCCGACGCCGAGATCCGGTAGGTGCCGGAGTTCTCCGGCAGCCGGTCGTCGACCACCGCCAACCGCACCTCACCGGGGCCGGCGAACGTCCGCTCCCGCAACGCGGCGGGCACGTCCACGATCCGCAGCCACGTCTCGTCGCCGGCGCGGCGCAGCTGCACCGCGCGCGAGTCCGTCAGCAACCACGGCAACGGGTCGTCCTGCGGCATCGCGACGAACACGAACGTGTCGACCAGATCCAAGTTGAGCAGGAACCGCAGCAGACCGAGGTAGGCCGTGCGGGTCGGCGCGAAGAAGTCCTCGACGACGACCGTGCGCTCCCGGCTGCCGAACCAGGTGTCGGTGCCGATCGGGCGGTAGCGGGCGAAGCCCGTCTCCGCTCCCGGCTCGCCGTGCACCGCGACGTACCGGGGTTCGCGGTCCCCGACGATCCGGTGCTCCTGCGACCGCCACCAAGGCGGGATGCGGTCGATGCTCCCGGGCCGCGACGACGGATTGTCGTCGGCGATGCGCGAGAGCAGGTCCCACGCGTCGTGCGGGTCGACGAGCCGCACCGGCCCGCCCTCCCCCACCGACGGGCGCAACGCCGCCCGCCGCACGTCCAGTTCGACGGTGTGCGTCGTGGTCGCGATGCCGTACCCGAAACGGCCGTAGATCGTCGCCTCGGAGGCCCGCAGCGACGTCACCACCTCACCCCGCTCCTGGGCGTCACTCAGCTGGTGCCGCATCAACGCCGACAGCACGCCCCGACGCGTGTGCGTGGGCAGCACCCCGACGTGCGTGACGGCGGCATGCGGGACGCGGCGCCCGCCCGGCAGGATCATCCCGCTCGACGCCGACTCCACGGTGCCCACCAACTGCCCGTCGACGAACGCGCCGAGCGTGCGGCCCTGCTCACGCTGGGTCAGGATCTGCCCCGGCTGGAGCGGGTTCGGGGCGGGCATCCCGATCATCGCGGTACGGAACAGTTTCGCCGCCGACAGCAGCTCTGATTCGGTCTCGAGGACCCGGATCTCCGGCATTACCGCAGCATACGGGGATCGCGGCGACGGGACCGCCCGGACGTGCCCTCCGCCCTGGGCTGTCGTTCATCGAAGTGCCGCCGCCACCCCACCGAACAACAGAACACCGACCAGCAGCGACGGGACCGCGACGCTGGAGATGGCCAACCCTGTGCCGAATCGACGGACCGGCCCGCGGAACGCCGTCAGCACTCCACCACCGACGAGGGGACCGAGGTACGGCCACGCTGCGTCGCTGCCGGCAATGCCGAGAGGGACCGACGCCACGCACACCAGTCCGCACAGCGCCCCGGCGAAGCTCTCCGGGCCGAACCAGTCGATGCGATCGGTCCACCGCGACTCACGGCTCATCACGACAACGACCACACGACACAGAGAACTACCGCGGCCCCACCGACTCCGAGCGCAATGCCGCGGCGACGTTCGACGCGTGAGCGCGCCAGCACAGCAGCGATGGCAGCCATGACCGCGGCGACGACAACGAGAATCCACCCTTCCGGCGGGTTCGCCCGATAGTCGATCGTGCCGATCGCGGCAACGATCCCGAGGAACAACGACGCTCCGCCGCCTGCGGCGAGCGGCAGGGACCACGTGGCGGCCTCCCAGAAGCCGATCCGATCGAGCCGTTGCGAGATTCCCGACGGAAGGACCGGCCGAATCATCGGACGACCACCACGCGAAGCGGATCCTCCGTACCACCGAGCCTCGTGGGCTGGTGCGGATCCGCATCCGGACGTGTCCCCGCCTCGTAAGGCGGCAACTGAGCGTACGCAGACCTGAAACGCTCGAACGCTTCCGTTCCGACCCCGATCGAATGATGGAACGGAAGGTTGATGAGCGGTCCGTATTCGCTGCCGCTGTCGGCAGGGTCGATCGTGACAGTTTCCGTACCGCCCATGGGCGTATCCCGATAGACCTCGAGCGCCGGGTAGTCCGTGATCACACCGTCGACAGCAATTCCTTCCGGCCGCGGCGATATCACGATGTCACCGTTGACCGTATGCGTTGGTGTCGACACATCCGGAGCGAGAGGGTTTCTCGCGTGGTACTGGATCCGAACGGCACCGTCGGCCGCCTGCTGGACGTCTACGGTCGGCACACCGACCCGTACGTCACCGTCGACCGACACCGAAGGATTCTGACGGGCGATCACCATGCCGTTCTCGTAGTCGACGTAGATCGCGACTCGTGTGTCCTCGACGTCGAATCGGGGATCCTCGGACCGATGGTCACCCAGATCCTGCGGCAGGTTCACCACCGTTTCGGACGGGATGTAGAGCCCGATCCGCACTACGCCCTGACCCGGCACGGGTTCGATCCGACCCGCGACGACCTCCGGCCCGACGCCCGCGTACTTCTCGGCGAAGCTGTTCGCCACAAGGATGTACGCCGTCGCCCAGTCCACCGGGTCGAGCGGGAGCCGACCTGTAAGTCGTTCGAATGCATCGGCGGCATCCGCCCGCCGCTCGTCGCCGGAGTCTGCCCCCGGGGCAGGCGCGGGTCCTGCGAGCACCACGTCCGCCGGAAACCGAACCTCGTCCGATTGCATCGCGGAGAGCGACTCGAGCGCTCTCCGCATCGCCGTTGCAACCCGCGCGTCTTCGTCGCCCAGTACGGTCAACGCGCGGACAATTTCCGTCTCGTGTCGGCTCGCGACCTCTTTCGAGGCTCCGGCCACACCCACCGACGAGACACGCCCATCGTTCGCAACCCGAAACCCCTCACGTTCCGCCGACGCGATGACATGCAGTACGTACGATCGCGCGGCCTCGATGCTCGAGGCTCCGCGGTGAGCAACATCGACACAACGTTCGAGCGCTCCTGCCGCGCGATTCGCCGCATCCACGAATCGCTGCATCCTGGCGCGTTCTTGATCGCCGGCTGCTCCTCGCCAAAACCGGTGCGAGTCGTCGAAGTCGCGCTCCACGTCGCGCTTACGCCGGTCGATCTCGTCACAAAGTTCCTCCCATGCAGCTGCGATCACGACCAGCGAAGCGGTGTCCCAGCGTTGGGCCTGCTCTCTCGTCGCCGGACTCACACTCTGCCCCGCAGGTCGCGCAATGCGTCGGCCGACGCACGATCCACCTCCGAATACGAGTTCGCAGCAGCATCAGCCCTCATCGCCACGTCGCGCAGACGAGCGGCCAACTGGGACGTCGATGCGACCACGGCTGCCCACACCTCTTCACATGCCACCGCGGTGCACGATCCGGAAAGCAGCTCCCCGACCTCCGACCTGTCGGTGCATTTCTCCAGTGCGGCACCGGCGGCGGCAGCCCTTGCTGCAAGCAACCGGAGTTCTTCCGGCACGACGAAAACGCTCTCCCCCATGCAGTTGCCCCCTGTGTCCCCAACCTGCCCGATGCACCTTACACAGAAAGACCGCCCCTACTTGCGACTGTCGGATGACCCGATGCCGAAAACCTGACGGCTTCCGCGGCAACGCTCACCGAGTCGGCAGACTCCCGGTCGTCCCGCCCATCAGTCGCCAGTGCCTCGCGTTCGAGCGGTGGCGTTCCCATGCCGTCGGCGCGCTACAGTACCCGGGCCGATGGACATCATGGGGGGATTTCATGGCCGAAGGACTTCGTCTGGATCCGCAGACGATCGACGAGATCGTCGCGATCTGCGACACCATGCTCCGAACGCTGAAAGACGCGGCTGAGAAGGCTGGCAACCTGACCGATGCGCCCAGCTTCGGTGGCTTCGCATCGGCCGAGGCTCTCCGCGCCGGATTCGTGCGCAAGGCCCAGGGCACACCCGAATCGCTCTACGAACGGCTCGAACAGTTCTATGTAGTGCTCAAAGGCATGCGGGATCTGTTCGCCGCCGGTGGCGAGGGTTTTCCTGCCGCCGAGTACGACTGGGTGCAGCGTCTGCACGGCGCGAGTTCGGACGAGCAGTGACCAGCCGCCGCACCGCCGGGGCCCTGCTCGCTGTCGGGGTGCTCGCCGGCTGCGCGGTGCCTTCACACTCCGCCATCACTACGGGCGAGCCGCCGACCCCAGCGACCACCACGACGCGCGTGCCCCGACTGGTCGACGAATCCGACCGACCCCTCGTCGCCTTCGACCCCTGCCTCGACATTCCCGACGACGTGCTCACCGCCGCCGGCTACGACCCGAGAACCAAGGACAATGCGGACTTCGCCGCCACGCATTTCACGATGCTCGGCTGCTCCTACGACGGCATCGTGCACATCCCCGGAGTCCTGGCCAACTATGGTCTGTCCGTACTATCCGCCAACTTCGACTTCGAGGAGGAACGGCAGAAGGCCGCCAGCAACGGTGATGACATTCTGCTCACGGAACTCGCCGGCCGGAGAGCACTGTTGAAGACCAATACGTCCCTGCCGTACCGATGCGGATTGAGCGTCGAAACGTCATATGGGGTGCTCATATTCGGCCGAATCCACTTCCGCGACAGCAACGCTCCCCTGCCGGAATCACAGTGGTGCGTCGGCCTGGAGGACACCGTCGGTCGGATCGTCGCGGTTCTCGACGACTTCGAATCGACATCGCGCTGAACGACATCCGCAGGATTTCCGCAGAGAGCACCGCTTTTGTGTCGGCGTCCCGCGCTACGGTTGATCACACTGGAGGAAACCACAGAGGAGGCGGCCAGTGAACGACAGCACGGACGTCCCGGAGATCAACACCTGGGACGGAATGATCGACTGGCTCGTCGAATCGTTCACCGACAAGCCGACGGGTCTCGTCATCGACCTGGGACCGAGCGGCTACGTCGCTCCGCTCGACGAGGACGAGGACGAGGACGAGGACCTGGTGGTGTGCGCGCAGGTACACATGCTGGCAGACGGTGTGCTGATGGTGCGCCGCTCCCGGACCGTCCTCGGCCGGCTGCGGTTGGACACTCACGCTGTGGACGGGCTCGAACTCGACCGGTGGTTCTTCGACGGCCACTTCGACGACTGCACCGACGGCTACCTCTTCACCCGCGACGTCACCTTGGCTGCCGACGCATGTGTTTCGTGGTTCCGCGACAGCCCGGACGCGCCCCCGCTCGACGAACTGGGATGCGAGTACGAGTTCCCCGACACGCTTCCGATCGGCACGTAGCCCCCGGCGTGATCCCCGCGGCTCGTTCCGGTCAGCCGTGCCGCTGTCCGAGCAGACGCTCGAGGCCCGTCTGCCCGATGATCGAGATCCTCTGCCCGAGCCGCAGGCGCTCCCGCACCGCGTACAGCTTGCGTCCCTCGGACTCGTTCAGTCCGTTGCGGACGTCCCCTCGCACGAGCAGCGTGGTCGAGTCGCCGACGGCATCCTGCACGTGTCCGCCGGCGCGCCGGACGAGCTCCGCGGCCTCGTTCCGGGTCCATCTCTGGAGCTTGCCGGATCGAAGACACCGTCGCGCGTATCGTCGCCGCACTAGGCGAGTTCGAGTCACGCAGCCGCTGAGTGACATTCACAGCCGCTCCACCGTCAGTCATACGCTCCCACAATTGAACGTGCGGATGACTGCGCGACGCGCGGATACCGTTCTGCGCCTCAGCCTTCCGCAGCGGGCAGCAGATGCCCCATCCGCCGTCGTTTGGCCTCGAGGTACCGCACGTTCGCCGGGGCCCTGCCCACGTGCAGCGGTATCCGCCCCGACACGACGATGCCGTTGTCCTCGAGGCCGGCGATCTTGGCCGGGTTGTTGGTGAGCAGCCGCACCGAACTCACGCCGAGGTCGTGCAGGATCGCGGCGGCGCCGCCGTATTCGCGGCCGTCGGCGGGTTCGTCGAGTTCGAGGTTGGCCTGCACGGTGTCCAGGCCGCCGTCCTGCAGCCGGTAGGCGGCGAGCTTCTTGAGCAGGCCGATGCCGCGGC
This sequence comes from Rhodococcus ruber NBRC 15591, assembly GCF_001894945.1. Taxonomy (GTDB): domain Bacteria; phylum Actinomycetota; class Actinomycetes; order Mycobacteriales; family Mycobacteriaceae; genus Rhodococcus; species Rhodococcus ruber. The sequence continues at coordinate 497,715 of NZ_BCXE01000001.1, read as the reverse complement.
CCTCGTGCCCGCGCAGATACACCAGGATCCCGCCCTCGTGGGCGAGACGCTCGAGGGCGGCGTCGAGCTGGGGACCGCACTCGCAGCGCTGGGAGGCGAACGACTCCCCGGTCAGGCATTCCGAATGCACCCGCACCAGCGCACCGTCGCCCGGCTCGCCGGCGAGCAACACCATGTGCTCGGCTCCGGTGAGCCGATCCTGGTAGCCGACGGCGCGGAAGGTCCCGAACCGGGTCGGCATCACGGTCTCGTCGGCGCGGACGATCCGTCCCGTCGGCGCGACGGGTGCGGGCAGCGCGTGCGCGGCACGGTAGTTGATCAGCTCCGCGACGGTGAGGACGGGCAGGTCGTGCCGGGCGCCGAGGTCCTCGATGCCGGGCAGGCGCATCATGGATCCGTCGTCGGCGACGAGCTCGGCGATCACCCCGACCTGCGGCAGGCCGGCGAGCGCGCACAGGTCGACGGCGGCCTCGGTGTGGCCGGGGCGTTCGAGCACCCCGCCGGGCCGGGCGCGCAGCGGCAGGATGTGCCCGGGCCGGATCAGGTCGCGGGCGGTGGCGGTGGGGTCGGCGAGCACCCGCAGCGTGGTGGCGCGGTCGGCGGCGCTGATGCCGGTGCTCACCCCGCGCGCCGCGTCGACTGTGATCGTGTACGCGGTCTGCTTCGGGTCCTGGTTGTCGGTCACCATCGCCGGCAGCTCCAGGGCGTCGGCGCGGGCGCCGGTCATCGGCGCGCACAGCAGGCCCGAGGTGTGCCGCACGGTCCACGCGATCCACTCCGGACTCGCGTGGTGGGCGGCGAGGATCACGTCGCCCTCGTTCTCGCGGTCGGCGTCGTCGGCGACGAGGACGGGCCGCCCCGCGCGCAGTGCGTCGAGCGCCGCCTCCATCCGGCTCACGACGCCACCAGCCTGCGGAAGGCGCTGCGGTGGAACACGATCGGCTCGGTGCCGGAGTCGTCGAAGTGCAGTTCGTGGACCCGCAACACTACGATGGCGTGGTCGCCCGCGGGGACCTGCTGTTCGATCGACACGTCCATCCGGACGCTACAGCCGGCGACGAACAGCGCTCCACCGTCCCGGGTTTCGGTGTCGAGGCCGGCGAACCGGTCTCCCTCCTTGGCCGCGAGCCCCCGGGCGGCACCGTCGGAGTTCAGGACGCTGATACCCAGTCGCGGCCGTGCCGCGAGCCTCGGCCAGGTGGTGGAGGTGTTCTGCACGCAGAACGCCACCAGCGGCGGATCCAACGACACCGGCACGAACGTGCTCGCGGCCATGCCGAGGCGTTCGGAGCCGGTGTCGGCGCAGATCGCGACGACCCCGGACGGGACGTGGGCGAAAGCGCGGCGCAGCGCGGCGCCGTCAAAGGTGGTCATCGTGCCTCCGTCCGGAGAGTGGAACGCAGGACCGGCGCCCAGCGCTCGGCGTAGTCCGCGATCCGCGTGTCGGTGGTGTAGGTGGAGTCGAGCAGGTACAGCCCCGCCGCCGGGGTGGTGGCGCCGAGTTCGACGAGCACCGGCTTGAGCAGCAGGTCGGGGGCCATGGCGTGGGCCGGACCGGCGCCGAGCATGAGCGGCACGGCGGTGACGTCGCGCAGGCCGTCGCCGGTGGCGAACTGGTCGAGGAAGAGCTTGAGGATGCCGGTGTAGGTGGCCTTGAAGGTGGGGCTGGCGAAGACCACGAGATCGGACGAGGCAACGGTGTCCACCGCCGCCTTGACGGCATCGTCGCCCCAGCCGAGCAGGCCGGGCCCGAGGGTGATCACGTCGACGACGTGGTCGGGGGCGGAGCCGGTGAGTTCGGTGGCCAGGAGGGTGGCGGCGTCGAGGGTGCGGGAGCCGGGCTTGGGGTTGCCGGCGACGACGGTGGTCTTCATGACGGGTGTCCTTCGGTCGGGCGCTCAGCGCGCGGATCGGGAGGCGGTGCGGCGACGGACCGCACCGGAGAGGGCGACGGCGACGACGAGGGCGCCGCCGTAGAACAGTTGCTGGACGAAGCTGGCGACGCCGAGCATCTGCAGGCCGACGACCCCGGCGACGAGGAAGTACACCGCGACGAGGGTGCCGAAGGCGTTGAAGCGGCCGGGCACGATCGCGGTGGCGCCGAGGAACGCGGCGGCGAACGCCGGGAGCATGAACGACTGGCCGGACGACGGGTCGGCGCCGCCGAGCATGCCGGCGTAGACGATGCCGGCCAGGGCCGCGACGAGCGCGGAGGTGACGAGTGCGCCGCCGCGGATGCGGTCGACGTGCAGGCCGCTCAGCCGCGCGACCTGCGGTCCGCGCCCGACGAACAGCAGCCGCCGACCGATCGGGGTGTACTGGAAGATCACCGCGGTGAGCACGACGAGGGCGAGGGCGTAGTAGAACTGCAGCGACACCCCGAATAGGCGGGTGCCGATGGTCGCGTCGACGAGTCCGGCGTCGATGCCGGTGACCGAGGTGGAGTCGGAGATCCACTGCACCACGCCGAGGACGACGGTGCCGCTGCCGAGCGTCGCGATGAACGAGTCGATGTGCAGCCGCACGACGAGCACGGCGTTGACGACGCCGACGACCAGCGCGACGAGCACGGCGACGGCGATGGCCGGCAGCAGCGACCAGCCTTGCTGGACGTTGAGCACCGCGATGGTCATCGCGGCGAGGGACATGGTGGACACGGCCGAGAGGTCGAACTCGCCGGCGGTGAGCGGCACGATCAGCCCGAGGGCGAGGATCAGCAGCACGGCCTGCGAGCCGAGGATGTTCTGCAGGTTGTTCGCGGTCGGGTAGATCTCGGGGCGCAGCGCGCTGAACACGAGCACGACGGCGACGAGGGCCAGCACGAGCGCGTACTTCTCGACCAGCGGGCCGAGCGCGACGCGCGGACGGGTCGAATCTGCTACAGGGGCGGGTCTTTTCGTGGTGGTGGTCTTGTCGAGGGTGACGGACATCAGGCTTTCACTTCCTGTCGGGTCAGGCCGAGGACGCTGTCCGAGATGTGGTGCTTGGAAAGTCGGTCGCCGGTGAGTTCGGCGACGACGTGGCCGCGGGAGAAGACGAGGACGCGGTCGCACAGCACCGACAGCTGCTCGTAGTCGGAGCTGGCGACGACGATGCCCGCTCCCCCGCGCGCGGTCTCGCGGAGCATTTCGAAGATGCGGGCGCGGGCACCGATGTCCACGCCCTGGGTGGGTTCGGCGAGCAGCACCAGCGCCGGGTCGGTCTGGAGCCACTTGCCGAGCAGCGCCTTCTGCTGGTTGCCACCGGAGAGGGAACCGTAGACGGCCTGCGGGTCGCGGGGCCGCACGTCGCAGCGGTCGGCGAGGGACGCGGCGACGGCCCTGAGCGCGCCCGGTTTCACCCAGCCCGCGCCGAGGATCGGCAGCGTGACGTTCTCGGCGACGGTCAGCTCCGGCGCGCTGCCCTCCACCTTGCGGTCCGGCGGCACGTACACGACCTTGCGGGCGAGCGCGTCGATCGGGGTGATCGTCTGCAGCGCAACGATGTCGTGGCCGATCGTCAACCGTCCCCCGCGGGCCGGGCGGGCCCCGTACAGGGCGGGCAGCACGTCGTCGTAGCCGGAGCCGGCGATGCCGGTGAGCCCGACGATCTCGCCGGGGCGCACGTCGAAGCCGATCCCGTCGACGGTCGCGGTCTCGAGTTCCTCGATCCGGGCGAGCGGCGCCGCGTCGTCGAAGTCGCGGACGGGCCCGGCGACGCGGGGGTCGGCGGAGTCGAGGCTGCGGCCGACGATGAGGTCGATGAGCCTGGGGGCGGTGAGGTCGCGGGTGCGGTGGGTGCCCTGGGAGACGCCGTCGCGCAGGACGGTGACGCGGTCGGTGTGGTCGAGCACCTCGTCGAGGTCGTGGGAGACGAACAGGACCGCAGCCTTCTTGTCGGCGACGATCTCGCGGACGACGGTGAACAGCAGGTCGGTGCCCTCGCGGGGCAGGAAGACGGTCGGCTCGTCGAGGACGAGGAGGGTGCGGCGGTCGCCGAGTTCCTCCACGGCCCGCAGGATCGCGACGAGCGCGCGGTCGGTCTCGTCGAGGCTCGACACCGCGGCGTCCGGGTCGACGTCGAGGCCGAAGTGGTCGAACAGGGCTCGGGCGGTGGACTTCTCGCGCCGCCAGGAGATCCACGGCCTCGAGCCGGCGACGACGGGCCCGACGCGCAGGTTTTCCACCACCGACAGGTCGGGCACGAGCGCGAGGTCCTGGTGGACGAAGCTGATGCCGAGTTCGCGGAACCCGCCGGCCGGGACGGGCAGGGCCACGTCGCGGCCGCGGACTTGCAGGGCGGCGCCGGGGTCGGGGGCGTGGAACCCGGCGAGGACCTTGATGAGGGTGGACTTGCCGGAGCCGTTCTCGCCGAGCAGGCCGTGCACCTCGCCGGCGTGGATCGTCAGGCCGACGTCCTTCAGGACGGTGTGGCTGCCGAAGGTCTTGGACAGACCGACGATGTTGACGATGGGGTCAGGGCTGCTCACTGGACCCCCACAGGGCCTCGTAACCGGTGACGTAGGCGGTGCCGTAGCCCTTGTCGGGCTGCGGCGGGGTGCCGGTCTCGTCGATGTTGTCGGCGGTGATGAGCTTGAGCGGGGTCTGCTGCGCGCCGTTCGGGACGGGGTCGTAGCCGAGGAGCAGGCGGCCGGCCTGGTCCATGGTGGCCCAGGCGAGCCACGGGATGGATTCGCCGACGTTCATGGTGACGATGCCGTCGTCCTGCTGGATCTTCAGCACGGCGGGGGTGCCGTTGACGGAGGAGATCTCGACCTGGCCGGTCTTGCCGGCGGCCTTGATGCCGGACTGGGCGTAGAGCGACATCGAGTCGTAGATGGGCAGGACGAAGTCGATGGTGGGGTCGGCGGAGAGGGCGGACTGCACCTCGGACTGGATCTTGGTGGCCCACTCGGCGACGGGCACGTTGACGATCTTGTATTCGCACCGGGGGCAGTACTGCGCGATCTCGTCCTCCATCGCCGCGACCTCGGCCTTGGCGGGCGGGACCTCGTTGGAAGTGATGATCAGAGCGTTGCCCTCGCCGTCGGTCCGATCGATCATCCAGTCGACGGTGAGGCGGTTGGCCTCGGCGAGCGGGGCGTCGGTGGTGGCGTCGACGAGGCCCTCGAGGCCGGTGGGCAGCGGTTCGCCGCGCAGGATGGTGTGGGTGAGCAGGACGGGAATGTTTGCCGCATCCGCCTTTTCGAGTGCCGGTTTGATGAGGGAGGCGTCGATGCCCTGCGAGAGGACGATCAGGTCGACCCTCTGGTTGACGGCCTGTTCGACGCCGGTGGCCCACTGGGCGGGCTGACCCCGGTTGGTGTATTCGATCCAGGTGGCGCCGTAGCGTTCGGCGACCTTCTTCGATTCCTCGTCGACGGCGACGTTGTAGGGGTTCTCGCTGTTGGTGGGGATCGCGAAGATCGTCTTGCCGGCGATGTTCCGCATCGGGAAGGGCTCGGCCTCGAGCGTGAACTCCGGGTCGGCCGCGTACTTGGCGAGCTGGGCGCGGGCGTACTCGATGCCGGCGGCGACGTCGGCGTCGGAGACGTCGCCGCCGCCGGAGCCGGAACTGCTGCATGCGGCGAGACCGAGGGCGGCCGTGAGGGTGAGCGCGGCGATCGCGGCGCGGCCGGGAAGGGTGGTGCGCATGAATTCTCCTGGAGGGGAAGCGGAGGTTCGACGAGAGGCGGGATTCGACGAGAGGCGGGGGCGCGTCGTTGCGGGGCCGGCCGATACGGTCGATGACTTCGAATGTATCGGGTGCCGTGTTGCGGCCGGCAACACCGTTGGTTCGTTCGTGTTAACTGCCGTGCGGCTTCGCCGCCCGTGCGCGTTTCTGGTAGCCAGAACTACCGGAATCACGCACGGGCGAGGTAGGACTGGGCGCGGGTCAGCGGCCAGACCTCGGCCATCTTCTGCTGCATGTCGAACAGGTTCGAGTGGTGGATGGCCGGATCCCGGTCGCCCACGGCGTCTTCCACGACGATGGGAATGTAGCCGTGCTGCATCGCGTCCAGCGTCGTCGCGCGCACGCAGCCGCTCGTGGACAGGCCCGCGATGAGGACGGTGTCCACCCCGAGCGACGTCAGGTACGAGTTCAGCGACGTGCCGAAGAACGCGCTCGCGTATTTCTTGGTCACGAGCAGCTCGGCGCACGTCGGCTCGAGGCCGTCGATGAGCTCCCCGTACGGGCTGCCCTCGCAGAACGCGACGAGCGTGCCCGACTTCTTGAAGAACACCCCGGCGTCGGCACCGTCGGCGCGCAGCCGCACCTCGGTGATCACGACGGGGATGCCGGCGGCGCGGGCGTCGGCGAGCAGCGTGCGCATCGCCGCGACGTTCTCCTCCACCCCGGCGTAGAGCGGGCAGTCCGGGTCGATGTAGGCGCGGGCCGGGTCGACGACGATCAGGGCCGGGCGGGTGCCGGGCTGAAGCTCCTGCCCGAAGCCGGCGCGGGCGTAGTCGGCCGCCTGGGTGGTGCGGTCGGCGAGGGTCATGCGATGTCCTTCAGGGTCGTGACGGGTTCGAGGGGACGCACGGCGGCGGGCACGGTGACCTGCCGCCGCGGGAAGGCCAGGCACACCGCGACGCCCGCGGCGGCGACGACGGTGAGCGCGAGACCCACCGCGCGGACGTTGTCGACGAACCGCGCGAGTTCGGCGCTGCCGAGCGAGCCGAGGGTGCCGCCGTACGCGGCCTGCCGCGCGGTGGCGCTGAGCCCGACGGTCGCGACGGCCAGCGCCAGCGCGGTGCTGAGCAGGTAGCCGACGTTCTGCAGCGTCGAGCGCAGCCCGTTGGCGATCCCGCGACGTTCCGCGGGCGCGGTGAGCATCAGCGCGCTGGTGCTCGGGGTCATGAACAGGCCGGTGCCGCAGCCGAGGACGAACAGGAACGGCGCCGTCGCCCCCAGCGAGCCGCCGTCGGGCGAGAGCATCAGGGTGACGCCGAGCAGCCCGACGGCGTTGAGCGCCATGCCCGTTGCGGTCAGCGTGCGCGGGGTGAAGCGCAGCATGAGCGAGCCCGCGGCGGCGGCCGCGACGACGGTGCCCACCGCGACGGGCATCACCAGCAGCCCGGCCGCGACGGCCGAGATCCCGCCCACCGCCTGCCCGTACAGCGACACGAGCAGCGTCACCGCGTAGGTGGCGACGGCGTTGACGAGCACCGCGACGAGGACGAGCGCGATACCGCGGTTGCGGAACAGCGTCAGGTCCACCAGCGGATGGGCGCGACGGATCTGTACCCCCGCGAACACCGCGCCGAGCACCAGGCTCGCCGCGCCGCACACCCACGGCAACCCCGGCGACGACGTCACCCCCGGCGTCAGCGCCAGCACGACGGCGGTCAACAGCGCCGTCGACAGCACGGCGCCGGCCAGGTCGAACGGCTCACGCTCGACGCGCCGGCGGGTGCCGCGCGGGATCACCAGCAGCGACGACGCGATCGCGAGCACTCCCACCGGCAGCACGACGACGAACAGCCCGCGCCAGCCGAACGCGGCCGTTGCGGCACCGCCGATCACCGGCCCGACGACCTGCGCGACGGCCGCGACGGTCGCGTTCCAGCCGAGGGCACGGCCCAGGCTGTGCGGCGGGAACGTGTCGGTGAGCAGCGCCGTGTTGTTGGTGACGACGGCCGCCGCCCCGACGCCCTGCAGCACCCGCGCCGCGATCAGCCATCCGGCGGTCGGCGCGAGCATGCACAGGCCGGTCGCGATCGTGAACACCGCCAGCCCCGCCAGATACAGCGGGCGCCGGCCGACGATGTCGGCGAGCCGGCCGAACACGAGGATCAGCGCGGTGGTGACGAGCATGTAGCCCAGCAGGATCCACGTCGACTGCGCCGCCGAGGCACCCAGCTCGCGGGTGACGGTGGGCAGCGCGACGGTGAGGCCGCTGATGCTGAGGAAGACCGCGACCACGCCGATGCTGGTGGCCGCGAACACCCGCCACGGATGGTGCCGTGCGGCAACGCTATCCATCGGTGCGACGATCGTGGATGTCGGTGACGGCCTGCAGTGCCTGCGCCAGGCGCAGGCACGTGTCGTCGGCCCACGGCCGGCCCACGATCTGCACGCCGACGGGCAGCCCGCCGACGAAACCGGCCGGGGCCATCACCGCGGGCAGGCCGAGGTAGTCGAACAGGCCGGTGTTGCGGCCGACGATCGACTGCATCGGGTGGCGCACGCCGTCGATCTCGACGGTGACGTCGGACAGCCGCGCGGCCGTCGCCCCGATGCCCGGCGTGACGAACGCGTCGATCCCGGCGACGTCGAACGCCTGCACCGTCGCACGCTGGGCGCCGGCACGGCGCCGCAGCGAACGCAGGTAGTCCACCGCCGACGGCACCAGCCCGCGCGCGATGCGCACCTGGGTGCCGATGTCGTACTGCGCGAACCGCCCCAGGGCGCCCTCCTGGTTGGCGGCGAGCTCGCAGGTGAGCACGATGGTGACGTCGTCGTGGAGGCGGTGGGCGTCGGGGATGTCGACGGGCACCACCTCGGCGCCCAGGCCCCGCAGCGCGGCGACGGCCGCCTCCCACGCGGCCAGCACGCCCGCGTCGCACAGCTTGGTGAACCACGTGGTGGGGACGCCGAGCCGCACCCCGGCCAGCGACGGCGCGCCGGGGGTACCGGGGTCGGCGAGACCGGCCTGCACCTGCCGCGCCACCGCGTCGGGGGCCGCGGCGGGGTCGAGGCCGTCGGGTCCGGCGAGGACGTCGAGGACGACGCGCAGGTCGGCAGCGGAGCGAGCCATCGGCCCGATGTGGTCGAGGGTCCACGACAGCGACGCGACACCGGTGCGCGGGACGAGCCCGTAGGTGGGCTTGATGCCGGTGAGGTTGCACAGGGCGCTGGGCACGCGGATCGAGCCGCCGGTGTCGGTGCCGAGGGCGAGCGGGACGAGGCGCGCGGCGAGGGCGCCGGCCGAGCCGGTGGACGAGCCGCCGGTCCAGCGGCTGCGGTCCCACGGGTTGGTGACGGCGCCGTAGCGGGCGTTGTGCGGGGCGCCGCACGCGAATTCGGTGGTCGCGGTGATCAGGACGGGGATGGCCCCGGCGGCGCGCAGCCGGGCGACGGCCGTCGCGTCGGTGCCGGCGATGCGGTCGCCGGTGGTGTGCGAGCCCGCGGTGACGGGCGCGCCGGCAACGTCGACGATGCCCTTGACGCCGAAGAAGACGCCCTCGAGCGGCCGCACGGTGCCGTCACGCCAGCGACGATCGGAGTCGGCGGCGGCCTCGTCGGCACCGTCGACGACGGCGAGGATTGCCCCACCGACGAGCGCCGGGTCGGCCCAGCGGGCGCGCAGCGCGGCAAGCACCGCGGTGGGCGTGGTGGTGCCGGCGGCGTAGGCGGCGAGCAGATCGAGCACGCCGAGGTCGTGCAGCGCCGTGCCGGTGCGCGGGGTGTATTCCGGGGCGGGGAGGGGCGGGACCGGGACGTGGCTCGCGGCGAGCAGCGCGACGGAGTGGGCAGGCTCGGCGGCCGGCGCGTGGGCGGCGGGCGGCAGCGGCGTGAGGCGGGAGGCGTCGAGCAGCGGCGTCATGTCGGCGCGGGCCTGCGGCAGCAGGTCGTCGACGGTGGTGGCCGCGGCGGCGGTGAGGTCGGGATAGTCGGTGGTGGTCACCCGCTCACCTCCAACGGCAGGGCACTCGGCCGGGGTAGCGGCGCGGGCCGGACGGTGCCGGCGGTGAGGTCGGCGAGCAGGCGCAGCACGTCTGGGCGACGGTCGCGGGCCAGCGGGAAGGCCGCGCGCACGGCCGGGACGGCGTCGAGGTCGAGGGTGAAGCGTAGCGTCTCCCCCGCGCGGTGCGCGGGGGCCTGCGCGACGATCTCGCCGTTCGGGGCGATGACGCACGAGAGGCCGAAGTAGTCGACGGTCACGCCGTTAAGGGTTTCCGGCCCGGCCCGGTTGGCGGCGACGATCCACATCTGCGATTCGAGGGCGCGGGTCTGCAGCTCGGCGAGGAACAGGTCTTCGCGGGTGCCGAGGGACGAGACGATCGCGAGCATGACCTCGGCTCCCAATGCGCGGGCGACGGCCCAGTATTCGGGGAAGGTGCGGTCGTAGCAGATCACGCAGCCGAAGCGGGTGCCGAACAGGTCGGCGGTGGCCGGGGCCTGGCCGGGCGCGAAGTGGTACTTCTCGTCGATGTCGACGTCGCCGACCTTGCTCGCGGGCAGCGACAGCTTGCGGTAGGCGGGCACTGCGCCGCCGTCGGGGGTGCGCCAGGTGACGACCTCACCCGCGGGGTCAACAAGCACGACGGAGTTGTGGGTGACGTCGTGCGCGGTGCGCTCGTACATGCCGAAGGCGATGGCGCAGCCGAGTTCGCGGGCGAGGTCGCCGAACAGCGTGGTGGCCTCGCCGGGGACGGTCTGCGCCCAGGGGGTGCGGTCGACGTCGTGGCTGGTGCAGAAGTAGGGGGTGGTGATCAGTTCGGGCAGCACCACCAGGTCGGGGACGGCGCCGGTCGCGTCGGGTGCGGCGGCGGTGCGGACGAGGGCGGCGAGCCGGGCCAGGTTGCCGAGGAGGTCCTCGGTGAGTTCGCCGGCCTGGACGATCGCGACGTCGAGGGTGCGCGGATGCAAGAGGGAACCTCCGGGTGTGGGGTGGCGGGTGGGGGCGCGGATCGGGGCACGCGCCCCCACCCGCCGCTCGGGGTCAGGCGGCTTCGGCCTGAACGGTGGTGCGGCTCTTCATCAACGGCTGGATGCGGGTGCCGAAGTTCTCGATGCCCTCGACGAAGTCGTCGAAGGTGAGCATGATGCCCTTGATGCCCTCGATCTCGGCGACCTCGTCGAGCATCTTCGCGACGGTCTCGTACGAGCCGACGAGGGTGCCCATGTTGAAGTTCACCGCGCCCTCGGGCAGGGAGATGGTCTTGGCGGTCGAGACGTCGTCGGCGGTGGCGTCGGCGGCGGACTGGTCGGTCATGTAGCCGAGGGCGGCGAGGTCGGCGTTGTCGTGGTAGTCCTGCCACTTCTCCTGTGCCGCTTCGTCGGTCTCGTCGGCGATGATCATGAACAGCGTCAGGGCGCCGACGTCGCGGCCCGTCTTGTTCGCCGCCTCGACGAGGGTGGCGGTGGCGTCGGAGATCGCGGTGGGCGTGTTGATGCCCGTGCCCATGATGAAGTTGTAATCGGCCATCTCGGAGGCGAACTTCATGCCGCTCTTGGACTGTCCGGCCGCGACGATCGGCACGGCGCCGCCGGTGGGGCTCGGCGAGAGGACGCACTCGTCCATCGTGTAGTGCTCGCCCTTGAAGTTGCTGACGCCGTCGGCCCACAACTGCCGCATGACGGTCACGTACTCGGTGGCCTGCTGGTAGCGGTAGCCGAAGTACTCCTCGCCCGGCCACAGGCCCATCTGCGTGTATTCGTTCGGCGCCCAACCGGTCACGATGTTGACGCCGAAGCGGCCGGGGGCGATCGAGTCGATGGTCGACGCCATGCGGGCGACCATGGCCGGCGGGAGGGTGAGGATGGGGGTGGAGGCGAACAGCTTGATCTTCTCGGTGACGGCGGCGAGGCCGGCCATGAGGGTGAACGACTCGAGGTTGTGGTCCCAGAACTCGGTCTCGCCGCCGAAGCCCTTGAGCTTGATCATCGACAGGGCGAAGTCGAGGCCGTGCTTCTCGGCCTTCTGCACGATCGTCTTGTTGAGTTCGAACGATGGCATGTACTGCGGGGCGCTCTTGGAGATGAGCCAGCCGTTGTTGCCGATGGGGATGAAGACGCCGATTTCCATGTCGCTCCTGAAGCTGCGGGGATTCGATGAAGCGGTGGGGCAACACTGCCCTGCTCGCTATGACTTCGAATGTATGCAGGAGTTATTGCCGGATCGGAGCCCGTGGGTGACGGACTTGTTGCCCCGGTTAACGATCTTTGACGGACTGCGCACGTCCCAGGTGGCCGACGGGGGCCGCACTCCCCCGCTGCACCCATTCCACGGCGAAGTTCCGGTGCACCGGCGCGCCCGCCGCGCCGTCGATCCGCGCGAGCAGCAGTTCGGCGGCGGCCGAGGCCATGTCCTCGAGGGGCTGGCGCACCGTCGTCAGGTCGAACATCGACCAGCCCGACGCGTCGAGGTCGTTGTAGCCGACGATCGACACGTCGTCGGGCACGAGCAGGCCCAGGCGCTTGGTGGCGTCGAGGGTGCCGAAGGCCATGTAGTCCGTCGCGCAGAATACGGCCGTCGGCCGGTCCGGCCGGCTCAGCAGTTCCATGCCGCCCTCGAAACCGGTCCTCGCGTCCACCGCGCCGCGGTGGACGAGCGTCCCGTCCAGCGAGACGCCGTGCCTTTCGAGCCCCTCCCGGAAGCCGGTCTCACGCAGCTTCACGCTCGGGTTCTCCAACGGGCCCGAGATCAGCCCGATGCGCCGGTGCCCCATCTCGATCAGGTGGTCGGCGACGAGCCGGCCCCCGCCGACGTTGTCCGAGGTCACCCGGTCCACCCGGCCGGCCTAGCTGCCGTCGACGTCGCGGTTGAGGATCACCAGCGGGATCTTCCAGTCGATCATCTCCGACACGATCGGCGAGTCCAGCCGCGCCGAGATGAACACGACCCCGTCCACCAGCCCGCCGCGCAGTGCCAGGATGTCCTTCTCCAACGACCCCTCGGTCCGGTCGCTCATCAGCAGCACCCGGTAGTCGTGCTGCGCGAACCGGTCCTGCAGCGTATTCACGAGCGTCGGATACGACGGGTTCCGCAGGTCACCGCTGACCACCGCGATCGACGATGATCGCCGCGTGATCAGGCTCCGGGCCGTGATGTGCGGGACGTAGCCCATCTCCTTCGCCAGGGCCTGGATGCGCTCGCGGGTCTCCTCGATGACGCGCGGGTCGCCGCGCAGGGCGCGGGACACCGTCGACTGCGACACGCCCGCGGCGCGTGCGACGTCGTAGCTGGTGACCGACTTGTTGCCCACAAGCGGATTCTAGGTATACGGCAGCCGCCACTGACGGGTCACCGGTGTTCGCCAGCGCGGCAGGCGACGCTCCGCAGGTCGTTCGCCTCGCGGTAGATGGAACTCGAACGTCCTGCCTTCCACCGACCTGGTCTACCCGACCGGTCTTGCCGTGAGCCCCAGCAATGCCGTTACGATGTCTTATCTCGAAGACGGCAGCGACACATCGACGAGCCATGTCGTACACCACTCAGCCGGTGCCCGAATTGGCGAGTAGCCACAGCAGCTGGTAGCTGAATACGCCCTCCCGCCCCCATCAACACCGATCCCCCTCCGGCCCGAGCACACCCTCCGCGACGAGCGAGGGGCAACCGTAGAATTTCGCGTTTCCCGCCGTTGAGCAGTGCAGATCTACCAACTGCAACGAAGGAGGCCACGAACACGAAAGGGTGCGCAACCTTGCTCTGCGTGGCAGGCGAAGCTCTGGCGCCCCCGCCAGCTCGAAAACACCCCGTCATTTCGGCCGATTACCCAAGCACCCTGCGAATCTACGACTCGGTTCGCGCTGCATCCGTAACGAAACAGACGGTCGAAGGAATAAGTCTATTGACCAGAGGTTCGCTACCCCGCCTGCTCGCGAGCATCGGTCGTCGTGTTCCGATGGAGAGGTACCGGTTGTGGCCAGGGGTGAGGAGAACAGTGTGTCGGGGTCGGTAGGTAACCCGGATACAGCAACGTGGTTAGACGTCTTTCCTTGGCTCGTGTCGACGGCTGATCCTTCTTTAGGACCGTGGTGGAACCAGCCTGCCTCCGGACCGGACGTGTCCAAGCGTCATCGACATCTTGAGGCAGTTGCGGAAATCGCCATGTCTCAGCTCTCGCGCTGGACAATCGCACAGTTGTTTCCGACGGCTGGCACCGGTGTGTCCCTGGACACTTTGGGTCTGCCGCCACGAGGGTTGAACATGTTCACCAGGCGGGGGTATCGCACAGTCGAAGACATCGCTGGTCTGTCGGTCGAGGAGATTCTCGACTGGAGAAACTTCGGCGCTGCCACCGTTTCCACAGTCCTCGAAATCCTCGCCGACCAAGCCATTGCGGACGCCATGGCGCCCGAGCCCGGCACCGAGGACGAGAACGTACTTCGCGTATCGGCCACCGAAAGCAATGCACAGGACTCCAGGGAACCTGTCGTCGAGGCGTCGACCATCGACGATCTCCGAGTCGTCGCACAGTGGCTGGCCCTCGTAGGGCTTCCCGACAGCCCATTGCTTACACAAACCCTCCCAATCGGCACACCTCAGAGTGTTGTGCGCGCAAGAAAGCGGCTGGAGGTTCTGACAAGTAGCGGCGTTCTGGGCGCAGAGGGGGCACCGGACGCAGCAAGCATCTTGGATCGGTCGATCCGGAGGCTCGATGACCGAGCCGTCGGCATTCTTCGCGATCGGATGTTCGCCGACTCACCACTCACCCTCGATGCGATCGGGTCGAAGCTCAGAGTGACACGCGAGAGAGTTCGACAGGTCGAATCCAAGGCGCGCAGTGCACTCCTTGCCGAATTGGGCGACGCCGACGGAGGTCCACTGGCGTCGTTGGTCGAGGCCGCACAACGCACGATTCACGATGTGCTTCCCCTCGCGGCATTCCTCGAGGAGATTCCCTCGTTGAAGAACACCGTCGACACTGTCCAGCAACCCGCCTGGCGAGTACTCGACCGGCTCGATGATTCATATGAAATCGAGGACGGCTGGTGCGCCTCCCCGACGGTCGAGGCCGCCAGGACTGCAACCGCTACGCAGATCGAGGAATTCGTCGACAGCTATGGAGTAGCCCCCTTGGCCTCGCTCGACTTCATCGACATAGAGCCGGAGGAACGCAAACGCGCGATCACCGCCGAATGGCTCGCTTACTGCGGCTACCTGATCGATGGTGGCCATGTGTTCACGCGGATACAGTCAGTACAGGACTACGCGGCATCGATCTTGTCGGTTGCCGGCTCCCCTCTCTCATCTGACGACATCGTCGCTAGGTTTGCTGTGGAGCGTAGTGTTCGGTCACTGCGAAACGCCCTGGCAAAGGACGATCGATTCACACGAGTCGACCGCGACCGATGGGGACTCAGCGAATGGGGCCTGGACACATATTCGGATATCCGCTCACTGATCAGAGAAGAGCTGGCCAACAGTGGCGGACGTGTGGCCCTCGATCCCTTGGTAGAGAAAATCACCAGCAATTACTCGGTTTCCCCCAGCAGTGTTGTCGCGTACGCCTCTTCCGCCCCCTTCGGGACGGACGACGGAATGGTGCAGTTGGCATCCAGCCCTCGTGAGGTACGAAAAACGCCCTATCAAACCCGCCGAATGTTCCGCCGTCCGAAAGGATGGTCGATTCGCGTGAAGGTCACCAAAGACCATCTCCGCGGAAGCGGCTCGGTAGCTCCCACCGCGGTTGCGGCAATCCTCGATTTACAGCCGGGACAGACCCTGCAGCTCGATTCGCCGCTCGGGCCACAGATGGTGGCCTGGACAGGGATTCAACCGAGCTTCGGCACAATCCGCCGTTTCTTGCTGGACCGCGATATCGCTGCGGGGGCTGACGTATTCCTGATCATCAACGATGATCGGACCTTCGCCGTCGAGGAAGCGCGCGAACCGATAGGCGAACCTCTCACGGATGCGCTTGCGCTCATCGGCGCCGCGCCACAATCTACTCCTTCCGACAGCTATAAAACCCTTTGCGCTGCAATCGGTATTCCGGAGTCTTCCGGAATTGCCTCCCTCATAGGCACATATCGTGAGCGTGGTGACACAGATATATCGGAACTCTTGCTTACGTCACGCGATACGCTCAAGACTGCGGAGACCGAACCACCTCACCTCGACGTCGGATCCGCCGATGTCGACGACATCCTGGATCTGCTGTGACCCACGAAGCCAGCCGTGGGCTTCGCTCCCTTGGACTCGAGGACCGCTACCGAAGTGACCGTGAAGACGTCGTTGCTCGCTTCTACGTGCAGGCATTCAGTGCGGCAACAACCTACAGTCGCGCCGTAGGCTATTTCACGTCGACGAGCCTGGCACTCTACGCGCGCGGGATAGAGCGATTCGTCGCACGTGGCGGTTCGATGCGGCTCATCGCCTCGCCGCATCTTGACGAAGGCGATATCGCGGATATTTCGCACGGCTATTCGGTCCGAGACGTCGTCGCTCGCGCAACGATCCGTGAACTCGAAGGGATCGAGAACGACCGAGTTCTGGACGGACTGGGGCAAGTCGGCCGGCTGATCGCCGACGGCCATCTCGACGTCAAACTCGCCTTCGTTGTCCGAGACGACCGAATCGGCATCTACCACGAGAAGATCGGCGTGTTCCGTGACGAGTACGGTGATCTCGTCGCATTTACCGGGAGTAGCAACGAGACGTTGGGTGGTCTCGTGGCAAACTTCGAGTCCGTTGAGGTGTACCGCGGTTGGACCCAGAGCGATGGTGCCCGCGCGCTTCGGCTCGAATCAGATTTCGATGACCTTTGGGAAGACCGGACGCCATTTCTCAGCGTCGAGCCGTTTCCCGATGTCGCTCGGGATCGGCTCATTCAAATCGGACGTGAACGTCCGAGTGCCATCCTCCCGGAACGCGACGACGTCCTCGAAGAACGTCCGAAGGTGGTCGCGGATCCGAGACGATTGGCTCCCCCGACCGCATTGACTCCTCGGGAGTATCAACGTTCTGCCGTCGAGGCGTGGCTGCGCAACCGCGGTCGTGGCATTCTCGCCATGGCCACCGGTACAGGAAAAACGAAGACCGCTCTCTTCGCTGCGACTGCTGTCGGAAACGTACTGCGTGAACGGGAGCAGCCGCTGGTCTTGCTCATCCTTGCACCGTTGCAACACCTCGTCGATCAGTGGGTCACCGATGTCGAAGCTTTCGGCGTTACACCCGTCCCCGTCTATGAGTCCAGCAACAGGTGGGTTCCACGCGTCGAGGACCAGATCGGCCAGGCTCGGCTCGGACAGCGACCGATTGTTGTCTTGATCGCGACCAACGCATCGTTCTCCGGGCCGAAGTTCCAGGAGATTTTGGGCCGGCTGCCGCTTCCACTGATGGTGATCGCTGACGAGGCGCACAACCTCGGTTCCACTCGGTACAGTGCCGCACTCCCCGCCAATGCCACTTTCCGACTCGGACTGTCTGCGACACCCGAGCGATGGCACGACGAGATTGGCACCAAAGCGCTGTTCGATTACTTCGGTCCCGTCGTGTACGAGTTGGACCTCGGCGAAGCCATCACCATGGGTGCGCTGTGCCGGTACACCTACCATCCGCGCCTGGTCGAACTCGACGACCAGGAGACAGAGCTCTACACCGAACTAACAGCAAAGATTGCGCGGTGCATCGCTGCGGGTGACAGTCCGGATGACGCCGATCCGAACTCGCCGCTCGGATATCTACTCCGTGAACGCGCGGGCGTGACCGGCCACGCAGCCGGCAAGCTTGCAGCTCTTCGCACCGATTTGGCAGCTCACCGCCATTCCTGGTTTCAGCTCATCTACTGTGCAGAAGGACGACGGCCGACGCCGCAGGGCGACGAGCGCGGCCCGAATCAATTGGTGGACGTAATGAAGATGGTGGGGCACGAACTCGGAATTTCCGCCCACCAGTACATTTCTCAAACCTCGCGTGCCGAGCGGAAAGTTCTACTGCGTCGTTTCGGTTCCGGCGACGACCTCCAAGCGCTCGTCGCAATGCGATGTCTGGACGAAGGCGTCGACATACCCGATGCCCAGGTCGGCTATCTCTTGGCCAGCAGCAGCAATCCACGACAATTCGTCCAGCGGCGTGGCCGATTGCTTCGTCGTGCTGACGGTAAGGACCACGCTGAGATCTTCGACTATCTTGCCGTGCCGAAGCCTGGGGCACCGATCAACTTCGAGGTCGAGCGAGCGCTACTTATTCGGGAGATTGAACGCGCAAACGAGTTCGGGAAGCTCTCCGAGAACTATAGGGAGACGCTTGATACCTTACGCCCGCTCCGCGACCACTATCACTTGATGGACCTCTAGAAGCCACGCTGGAAGGAACGATGATGACCGAACGCACCCGCACCGAGAAGGATGTGATCGGTGCGCTCTCCGACGAAGAGAGAGCTCTGCTCAAACGAGTTCTCGAGATCGAGCGCGCCAAGCTGCACCTGAGTGCCTATGACGGAACCGAGGACATCCTCGATGCAGTGAAGGGAATTATTCCGTGAAGCTCCAGTCGATCACGCTCGAGAACTTCCGTCAGTTTGCAGGGTATCAGAGTTTCGGTCTCGAATCAGACAACACCCGGCCGGTGACGCTGATATTTGGCGCCAACGGATCCGGCAAGACTACCCTTCTAAATGCGTTCACGTGGGCCCTCTACGGGGGATTGTCAGACGACGTAGAGCAGCAAGAGCGCCTCGTAACCGACGCAATCTGGCGCTCGACCTCTATTGGCGAGTCCGTCGTCGTGTCCGTCGAAGTCAAGTTCTCTCATGAAGATAAGAGTTACCGGCTCCTCCGTTCAGCGACGCTGAGGAAGGAGTCCGACCACCAGCAGCGTGCTGTCCCCGTTGTGCAGCTTTGGGCAACAACGCCCGATGGGGCATCCGAGGAAATCAAAGCGCCTCAAGAGATGATCTACACAATCCTGCCGCGTGGCGTCAGCCGGTTCTTCTTCTTCAATGGCGAACGCATCGAGAACCTCGTCAAGAAAGATGCGTACGCGGAAGTTCAGAAAGACATCAAAGTCCTTCTCGATCTCGAGCAGGTCGAGCGCGCGCTCACCCATCTCCCGAAGGTTGATCGCAAGCTTTCTGCCGACCTACGTAAGAACGGCGGTGAGCGAGCGGGACAGATTCAGGAGGAGATCGACAAGCTCAATGATCAGCAGGACGAAGCACACGAGCGGCGAATCGTCCTTGAAAGCGAAGTCGCCTCGCTGAACGCCGAACGTGAACGGGTGCTCGAGCTGCTTCGCGAGAATGCGGACGCCGCACCGATCCAACAACGACGCGATCAGGTAGAACAGGAGCTCGTCGACGCGCGGCGTGCATACGAAATCGCGGTGACCGAACGCGCGACTCTAATTGCAACTCGCGGATTCCTGGCATTTACGGATGCACTCGCTTGGGACACCAAGGAGATGGCCGAAGACCTGTATCGGCGCGGTGCGCTCCCCGCGCCTCTCAAGCGTGAGTTTGTGGACGACCTCCTAGAGAAGAAGGTATGCATTTGCGGAGCCGAGCTCACTGAGGGCTCCGACTCGTGGAGGCATGTCCAGAGCTGGCGGCAACAAGCCGGTCTTCAAGCTGTCGAAACTGCGTGGCAGAAGCTCTCCGGCAATATCGATGAACTGGAATCGACCCGAAAATCGCTGCGTAGTGACTTGTCGGGCATCGCGAAGCGCATCGGCGACGAACACGACCGGGTGGATCGTCTGATTGCCGAAAAGTCCGAACTCGACGGCAAGCTGCGTGACAGTAGGCGCGAGGATGTTCAGGGACTCGAGAGCAAGCACATGGAACTCCTGGACATGATTCGCGCGAAAGAGCAACAGATCGGATCGGCCAAGAGCGAGATCGATAGGCTCGCCAAAGACATCGAGGCCAAAACCCGTGAACGGTCGAAGGCCGAAGTCACGGACGAACTCGCACTGAAAGCGCGTGCCCGACTCGATCTCGTTCAGTCGGTGAAGAAGGCGCTCACCGAGATTCTCGAGATCCGCGCTAGAGATATGCGGAATCGACTCGACAAGGAGCTCAAGGCGGTCTTTGCGACCATCACACACCAAAGTCATGTGCCGACGCTGACCGAAAAGTTCGAGCTGACACTTCACAAGACGGTCAATGGAGTCGAACTTCCCGTGCCGAAGTCGACTGGTGAGAATCAGATCCTCAGTCTCAGTTTCGTTGCCGCCGTCTCGAAATTGGCCCGCGAGATCCGGACCGAACGTCGTGCCGAAGAGCAGACGAGTATCGACGCCGGCACTTACCCCATCGTGATGGACGCTGCATTCGGTTCACTGGATGAGGACTACCAGGAAGCTGTCGCGCGCGCACTCGCCAAGATGGCACCTCAGCTTGTGGTCCTGGTTAGTAAGAGCCAGGGTATGGGCACGGTGATCACCGAACTGATGCCGTACGTCAGCAATCTAGGGGTACTTGAGACTCATACAACGGCTCAAGGTGATGTCGCCGACGACATTGAGATAAACGGCACGACGTACCCCTACATCCGCGCTTCCGACACTGATCGCACTGAATTGAAGGTGATCCTGTGACCACACCCGCCGACGTTCGAGCCCGCCGTCCCCAGCAACACGAACGCCTCATGCTCGAACTGCAACAGGAAGGCAAGTTTCCGGCCTTCCGAGACATCTTGCTATTCGCGGCTGCGGTTGGATTTACTCAGGGTCGACGAGTGTCATTCACCGCTGTCGCTGGTGACCCAATTCGTTACGACACACTTGTGGGTCCGTCCTTTGCCGACACACTCGTCAGTATGATAGCCGCGAACGAGGTCGGAAACGACCCTGAAGTTATGGATGACGCGCGCCTCCAGGAACGCGTCACAATATTTGAGGAATATGCAAACGGTGGACTTGAGTATATTCAGGAACTAGTGAACACGAGGAAGCAACCTCCTGCACTAATCGTATCCGAACTCGTGACCTGCGCGCTCACCGATAACAGCGCGCCGGCAGATGTGGCCGTTGAAGATCTGTTAGGCGGAGTCACTTGGTGAATAACAGACCTCTCGATCGATAGATTGACCCGAAGCCCACTGCTCGAACTGCAGCAATCGGACAATGATCGGTCAGGCGGATGTCGGCCCTGACCAATTCATAATCTGATTGCTGCGGTTTCGGCCAACGGTAGTTCGAAGGCTACGGAGTCCTCGACTACATGAATACCGGCGGCCTCATTGGCCACAGGCACCCTGGATAAGCAGCTCGTCGACGCTGCGCTCGACGGTCTGAAGGCACGAATGTGATCGAGTATCTCACCAACGACCAGGCAGGTGTTTCGCTCCCAAGCTAGCAGCGGGTCGGCCATAAATACAACGACCGCGCCGGCAAGCACAACACTGTGACGCCCGTCGAACTCGACCTTCCCTACAATTTGTCGACGTTTAACCGCCGAACATTGCTTGAGCTACGAGCGCACGATCGGAGTCGAGCTGGGCGAGCAGGGCCATTTCACCCCCTACTCGCCTGCTCTCGGTGACGCAGGCGCCGAACGCGCGATGTGCCGTGCATTGGAAGGCGTCTCTAATGCCGGTTTGGTGGTGAACGCTGGACCGGCCGGCCGCGCGCTGTTATCCGTCTTGAGAAAGTACCCAGGATCCGTCATCCGGTTCTTCGACGAGTCCCACGATCGCTCTCCTGTTTAGTTCAAGCCAGGTGGACTGATCCCGGAAAGATCTGAGCAGTTGAACCTCATGTTTTCGGACCGTAAGTATCAAAGTAGCGATTCCAGCAAATGCGCCCCAGAACAGTACCGTCCAAGGAGAACGGTCCTGCAGAACTGCAAGGCTTGCCGCGCCGCCTAACGCTGGGGCCACGAGAGCGAAGTCGATCAACATTCGTTGCGCTGGGTAGAATTGCGGACGTTCAGAGTCTTTGCATTTAAGAACGCGTAACACCGGGGTACGGATAGTCGATTTAGCGATCGTATTTGTGTTGAAATTCCCTGACGGGGGCCCCATTTCGAAGAATGCCCACAGAATCATACTGATAGCACAAAGCAGTAGACCCAGGGCGCTTAGCCCCCAGGAGGGCTGAGCTACAAGGAACCAACCGATCAGTTGAGCGGCAGAGATGACCAGGGCGCCGAGCATCGTTCCCTTGACGGCATCCCCGAGCTCTTTCCAATACGGTGTTGCGCCGTGCCGCGCTATTGAAGCCTTCGCATGATTCCGTTCAGCCAGAACACCAGCGATTAGTACGAAGAATAGACACACCGATACCGAGGGCATGTATGACCAGTTTATGGTAAAAGGGGCAGGGTTTCCGTGTGAAATTGCGAATCCGACAGCTGGTCCAAACGCAAGGGCAAGCATCATTAAAAAGCGGACATCGAAGTAGAGCTTGAACATACTCCCGAAAAAATAGACTCGGCGATGAAGTTCAGCAGGTAGGTGTGTGTCGGTGAGCAAGAAATAGATCGACCGATCGCGATCAATGAGCAATTGTTTCTGACTACCTGAAGCCGATCGTAGGATCCGTTGCAACGTAGCGGCTGGCATCTCGTAACCGTTCTTCGGATCGCCCTCTGCATGGAGGCGCGTGCGAACCGGTAAGTCCGTCACGTAGATTAGGAACCCGAAGGCCAGAGCGACAAAGACGAATGAGAAGCCGGTCAACGCGTCGATGAGGGGCGCTGCCGGCCCCCCTGCGTACATGACGCCCGAGCCGGTCGCCAGCCTCAGTATGAGATTGAGGACGACCGCTGCGACGGCCCCGGGCAGAAAGATCCGCAATGTCTCGTAGAGACCAAAGCCTGTCATACGTCTCCTACTCCTTAGTGCAATCGACCGGCGCAGTTGCGTGGATCGGAGGCGATGGTATGCCAGTTCGTCAGAGGCTCGGTGTTCACTAGAGCCATGAAGAAGATCGATCCCCTGGCCAGTACTGTTGTAGTACGGGACGGCGACCTGTCGTCGTCCTTTCTTGCTGCTGCTCGCCAATGCGGGCGAGTAACCATCGATACCGAGACGACTGGGCTTAGCCCTAAGATCGACGGTCTGTGTACGGTGCAGCTTCACGTCCCTGGCGTAGGCACCGAGATCGTCAGGGTCGATCCGACGCTACAGCCGACGCGCCTACTGCAGGTGTTGGCTGCTGAGGAGATCGTGAAGGGGTTTCACCATGCAGTCTTCGATCTGGGGTTTCTGCGGCATACCTTTCAGTCGAAGGCAAGGTCTGTCGTGTGCTCTAAGGTGGCTGCGAAGATCCTGTGGCCACACGACAAGGACCGTCAGTCTCTGGCGGGACTGGCCCACTTACTGCTGGGCGTCGTTCTGGACAAGACTCCTCGCTTATCCGACTGGTCTCAACCTGAGTTAACCAAGACTCAAGTCCACTACGCGGCTGTGGATGTGGAAATTCTCCCTCCCATCCTGGATGAGCTGGACAGGCTTCTGTCTGAGCGTCAGTTACGTGAGCTAGCTGTAGCCTGTTGGCACCATATTCCAGCTCACGTCGAGCTCTTAGAACACAACTTGGGCGACGTGTTCACCTACTGAGCGAGCGACAAACCAAGCCACTAGAGGCCGCTTGCGAGGCACCTAACGTGGGGCGGGCGTCGATCGCTGCGTGGTGTCTAGAGGCCTTATGTCGTCAGCCGACAGTACCCCAGCGGCCCGGCAAAGTCGTTGACGAACGGTTGTGACCTGTAGTTTCAGTGAGCGCTGGCGCGGTGACGGGGTGGTCGAGAGCGGGCACGGTCGCTGCTGTGATGATTCAAGCTCCTACACAATCGTCACCGACAGGAACGAACCGTGCCCGCTGCTCCATCTTCACCCATGTACGTCGCTGTGTCCGACAGCAGGTCCGATCTCGCTGCCTCCGAACTGCCCGGCCTCGGACTTCTCGACGTGCTCGCCGCGGTGTCCGATCTCAGCCGTCGCCGTGGTATCCGTCATCTGATGGCGCTCATTGAAAATGGATCTGGCGCACTTTCCGTGAAGGCGACAGCACGCCGCTGATCAGCAGGAATCTGCGGTAGACCAAGATCATCTCGGTGTGACCTCGCGCCCCTGACAGCTCTCCTACCGCACCTGAACGACATCGTCATCGACGCCATTCGCCTGATCGATGCCACGATCGGCGATCACGGCCCATCCACGAGGCAACGAGGGACAGTGTCCGAAGTGCGGCACCGCCTCGAGTCGGGTGCACTCACGGTATCGACGCCGGCCCGCCGACGCGACCATCGGGGCGCATCGGGTCGCCCTCGATCTCATGGTCCGCAGGTTCTTCTGCGACGACGACATTTGTAGTGCATCTCATGGTCCGCAGGTTCTTCTGCGACGACGACATTTGTAGTGCAACAACATTCGCTGAGCAGGTGCCCGGACCGACACAGCCCTGGGCACGGCGAACTCAGGGCGATTCATTGGGACCGCGCCATCGGCGAAGGGCACGAGGACCGAATCGGCATCGCCGCTGTCGAACGGTCGGAGGACCAGTCCACTCGATATGCGCAGCTTCTCGGGCCAAACCACGACCCAACAACGCTCGGGTCCACGCTCGGTCTTTGGCCACCACGGTCAGGAACGTCCCTGGGTTGGTGACCCGCTCATACGCTCCTCACCAGATCTCGGCCTAGTTCTCCACAGACGACAACCGCTTCCTCCTGAGCTCGACTGAGGTCAGCGTCTCCAAGCAGGCCAGTTTTCCAGTGCCGTCTGATTCAGTCTTCACCCGCCGCCGACATCGCCGACCTGAAAGCCAACCTGGCTAGCTAGGCAGGATCGTCAAGTCCGCGTCGAGTCCAAGTTAGGATCGCACCCATGGCTCAAACCGCGTATCGTTACCCCGCCTACCTGATGAATCAGACATCGGACAGTAAGGCACTTGTACTATTCGGTGCTCCAGCGACGGAAATCGAGAAGTGGGTCGGGGTACCGCAACGCGGGCGTTTAGGCGACGGCGAGACGGTCGGATTCCAGCGCGAAGCAAGTAAGCCACGCCTCCGGGAACTCGCTGAATTCTTCCACGAAGTCAATAATGTAGTGCAAAATCCCCTCCTCTGCGCACTTCAAGAGGAAGCTTCAGTCAGATTCACCCCAATGAGCAATGACTCCTGTTTCGGCGAAATTGAGATCGAGACAGGAAGCCTTCACGAATTCAACCTCCTCGAGCTAATTGATCGACTGATCGACAAGCTTGAAACACGGGTGCCTCCCCTGAAAGATCACCCCATCGATACTGCCAGATTGGAAAAAGCGATCCGAGCAGCATCTGAGATCCATACATTCACCGACCCTTCCGACGACTCCAGCGCAGGGGACGACAATGACGGATCGAGCTCTTCGGAATTGGATGAACCCCAGAACGAGGCGTCCGAGGATCCCACTGCCGTCCTACTCCTAGAAGAAACTCAACTCGTGGATTTCTACCAAGAACTGAGGATTCGCCGAAATATCCTGGCACGTCTAAATCCCACAGAGATCCCCGAATCACTTCTTGGGTTTTCCAAAGACGCAATGCTCAGTTATCTGGAACCGGTGGTGCTGGTCGATGGTCAACATCGTCTCGGAGGAGCTGTAAAGGCAGCTCACGACGCCGCAAACTCGCCAGAGGGGCGGGCAGCAGTCAGAGAAATGATCGAAATGGGTACGGAACCGGACGATGCTGTAGTAGCGATCACGTCTAAGTATTCACGGAAGCTGCCGGTCTCGTTACTGATGGATCCGTCTCCCAGCGAGCACGTGTTCCAGTTTGTCGTTGTGAACCAAAAGGCGACTCCGATCGGGAAAGCTCTTCTTGGTACAATTGTGTCGACGTCCCTCTCAAGAGACGAACTTGAGCCAGTCGCTCAACGTCTTCGGAACTCCGGGATTCGGCTTGAGGACTCTCAGGCAATTGCATACCTAACCCGCGCCGAAGAAAGCCCATTCCACAATCTGGTTCAGACCGGAGTCTCAGATTCTGCTGGACTCCTACAATGGAACGTCCTTAAAGGGCTGACTACCATATTCCGAGAACTCAAAGGCGGAACACTGTTCCACCAGAAGAATGATTACGCTGCACGTTGGCGCCGACGGATGCTCCCCAACTCTAAGTACATTCCAGACTACATCGAGGAGGGCAAAGAACTCGAATATTGGTCCACTACCGACGGCCCGTGGAGAGAGGTCTTTATCCGATTCTTCACTCTTGTGCGAGACGAGTTCGGCAGCAACGATCCTGGAACTCCCAACTATTGGGGGAACACGGCTGGGAATCTATTCAATAGGGTCAGCTTGACGATTCTTGCTGCGGATTTTTTTCAGTTCCTTGATGACAAGGACCGCACCCTGAATACTGCAGCAGATGTAAATAGCGCGTTCGAATCCTGGCTCGAGGGCGTCGATCGACAGTACTTCGCACGACCCTGGAAGATGGATGGACTTAAGAAAGATCAGAAGGCAGTGCGTATCAAGTGGGCCCAAACCTGGTTCGAGTATAGGAAAGATCCCGAACGACTTCCCCGGGTAGAGAACTATCATCCTTAGTCCGCTCCGGGGATCAGCCTTATGGTAAGTGCACACGATTTACGGAACTACCTCTTAACCTTCCAAGAGTCAAACAATGCCAGTTGGCATACTGATCCCCTGAGGGCGATTTCTGGACATAATATACCCCGAGACTTTCTTGGACCTCAAGCCTGGTTGTTAGAGGCTGATATAAAAACAGCATGGACGAATTGGTACATCGACAGCTTGATTAATGTAGCTGCATACACGCACGACGAGAACAAGGGATACGCTCACCTATACTACGAGATCCGGTCCGCGCTGATTGCTCGTTATGCAAGTATTCCATCGGACGAATTAAGAGACGT
Organism: Rhodococcus ruber NBRC 15591; assembly: GCF_001894945.1. Lineage (GTDB taxonomy): Bacteria > Actinomycetota > Actinomycetes > Mycobacteriales > Mycobacteriaceae > Rhodococcus > Rhodococcus ruber. The sequence goes on along the minus strand of NZ_BCXE01000001.1, from coordinate 471,250 downwards.
AGCCACTCAACTCACCGAAATCAGCTGGGGAATAATCGAGCAACGGAGACGGAAAGGTCGCAATGCTATAGCGTTAGACTTGAAGGAGAAGTTATGGTTTTCGGCGGAACCTAACCCGCGCTGCTACCTATGCGGGTTCCTATTCGGGGATACCGCCCGTGATAAATTTCTTAGCCGGGAAACCGGCGGAACCCTGAAAGAGATTGAACCCCCACTACTCGTCGACTTCACACGGCCTAGGAGCACCAGCCGAGATCAATTAATTGAGATCGACCACGTTTCGTCTGTTGCGAGAGGAGGTTCGAGCGACGAGTCAAATCTTAAACTTGCCTGCGGCTGGTGCAATAAGACCAAAGGAGCACGATCGAGTATCTACGATGTAGGCACCGGATCACTGCCTCCAATATTGATCAACGGGCTCGGCTGGGTAAATCCTCCCGCCCCCTTTTGGGTGTTGAGATTGGTCGCGCTTCGCGGCCGTTGTGAATATCCTGGAGGATGTCGGGCGCGACTGGAAAATTCCGAGCTCGTAATAGCTCCACGATATACTGAGGGATCACTCAACCCCGCAAATTGCGCTGTCTACTGCGACGAGCATGACCCATGGAGACTAGTGCGAATGATTGGACTTATTCCACAACGTAATCGTTAAGAATTTTCAGCGAGAGCTAGCTACGCCGAGGCCCTTTCACCCCAGATCGCAACAGGATCGGCACAGCCGGTGTCCCCGCACTATTCGCCCTGACTCCTTAAGCACTGAATCCCAACCGCGCTTCGTTCCAATCCGGGAAGGATCTTTATAAAGACCTGCACGAATTTCAGAACGAGTCAACTTCCGATAGATCGCCCGCCTCGGGTCGTCATGAGACAGAAACTCCTCCTTACGATGCAAAATCGGGGGGTTATTCGAACGAGAATAGTCCCGCCAAACAACGCTGAGCTGCGGCAGGTTGACAGTGACAGCCGATTCGAGAAGCGGATGCGCATCCCTATCGAAGTTCGGATATGAAAGAAATGACACCTGCGGTTCCGACACCGAAAGTTTGACCATGTTGGCATTTTGGACAGTCCCAGCAAGAATCCGTGCGCAACCCTCGTATAACTGCAAGATCGGCGCCAGCTCAGCCAGTGCAGAACGATGGACATACAACGCGGACGGAGTTTGCTTACCAAGTCTGGAGCTTCGTGCCGACATCAGCACCATCGTTTGGTTTCCGACCGCCGCGAGGAGTCGGTCGCCCTGGTTCGTGAGGTCTCGGTAGGTGCCGAAATGGGTTCTGATATCACGCTGGAGAGTAGCCCCTAGCTGCGAGAACCGTGGTTTACGTCCGAAGCGCGACATTGCGGCGTACACCAGTAGTTCGGACCGACGTTGAATCCTTACCTGTTCCCAATGGGAGTCGTTCGTCACCTGGTAGATCAGATTGACCGCTCTTCCCAGTGTGCCGCTCGCATCCAGAACGGACGCTTCTGCTTCAGCACTCAACTCACTACGCTTGGGTGGCCTCGCGTGCGCAGTCAGAAAATCGAATAAGGGTGCAAGGTTCTCGCGGTTGCGCTCGTACTCCTCATGAGGATCGATAATGATGCGTGGTCGGTACTCGTAGACGCGATTCGCAAGGAAGTCCTGCTGGGTGGCTTCGTCCCGAAACACGTAGAAGACGCCTGGTGCGGCGGCGAGGGGCTTCGTTCCAAGGACTGACTCGATCCATGCAGCGAGTTCGGATTGGTCGTAGAACTTCTGGAACGTCCCCACACGGGTGAGGATCCCGTCCCCTACGCGACGACCAACCAGCTCACGCGCTTCCCAGGTCAAGCGAGCGGAGACCACGAGAACATTTTGTGTCAGGTTCCAAGCGGATCTCAGCACCTGAGCACGCTCGCCCGGATCCTCGATCACGTTGACGACATATCCGAGGTTGACTACGTCCGATGAGACCATCCCGACGTCGGGACGGTGTGCGGGATCCCACCCAGACACTGAGAAGCCGAGTCCTTGAAGGTGATGGATATCGCCGCCTCGGCCGCACCCATAGTCGAAGACTGTCGCCTCGCGCTTGATGATGCCATCGGCCAGGGCGAGCCCCATCGGTCGTGACAACGCCGATCGGACCATAGCTGTCTTGTGACGGGCGGTAGGTCCGATCGTTGTCATGCGCTACTCCGCGAGTGCCAGCTCCACGAGCCCTTCGATGTCGGAGGAACGTGTGTCCCCGATCAAGTATCCAATGCCTCGATGAAGATGGAGGCGGAATTGAGTAACAAGGGTCTCATCATCAAGACCCAGCCCGTCGTTGTGGCATCTGACCCTCAGAGCTGCCCACAGAACATCACCGTGAGCGCCGGCAAACACTTTCCACGTCATCTCGACGTTGCTATCGGTGACGATTCTGGCAGCCGGCGGCACCGAACGTTCTGCCAGGGAACGACAGAGCGCCCAGCGGCACAGGACATTCCACTGGCCGATCCCCGTGCGTCGCTTCAACGTCACCAATTGATCTCGCGCCGTCTTCGAGAGACGTACATGCTCGACAGTCACTACGTTTACTCCCAGAAATATCCGGATCGAACCGACGTGGATGCACTCTCGTGGTCGTAGTCGAGGCAGTACGACCGTCCGACATGCTTCTTGATTCGGCGGAACGCCTGCTCGTCGATCTCCGTATCGGTCGACAGCAGGACGACCTGATGACTCGCGAAAGGGAAGTACCTCTCGATGAGGTGCTCTCTATGTTCCCCGTCAAGTCGACCCAAAGGCGTATCGACAACGACGGGCAGTGGCTGCCCTGATGCTCGCGCAAGGCCCCACAGAAGTGACACCGCAAGCAGTTGTCGTTCGCCTGCGGACAGCTGGTTCGCTGGAAGCGGCTTGCCACCCGGACTGGTGAGTTCCACGGTGTACGTCTCGGGATCGATCTGGACCGAGGTCACCAGTTTGTTCTTACGCAGCAGCCGATGGAGTGCCTCCAGGACGTACTCGCCGATACGTCCGAGGTAGCGCTTCTTCGCTGCGACCTGCAACGCTTCGAGAGTCGTGCGGACCTTGTCCACATGCTCAACGATTCGTGTGTCGTCCTCAAGCGCCAGGTTGGCCTGTGCGTACTTCTCTAGGATTCGTTCGTAGTCTGCGTCGACCTTCGCCCGTTCGGTCCGTCGTACTGCGAGCTCCTCGTCCAATGTCGTGACTTTGGTTTCAGCACGGACGTAACGGTCCGAGGCTTCATCGAGTACTCGCCGCACCTCTTCGAGCGACTCAGGATCAGGCATGGCGACGAGTACGCGCTCGATCTGGTCGAGTTCGTCACCAATACCCCTTCGACGCTGAACCAGTTCACCGATTCGGCGACGACTCGAGGGAAGCGCAGTTTCGCGCAAAACCCGGATGGAGTCCGGTCGCCCAAGGCCAGTGATGTCTTTGACATCGACATTCTGGCTACGCTCTGCACGGTCTTGCTGCATGAAGGCGGCGATCGCAGTGAGCACATTGTCTCCAGCGCCGCTGTCGCGAAGCACAGTAAGCACCGAGTCGTCGCGCTTTGCGAGTACATCTGCCATGGCACGCCGATTCCACAAAGTCGACTCGTCTGTTGCATGCGACTCGACCTCGTGAAGGAGATCGGTCACGAGAAGCAGAGGAGCGGCGTCGGACGCCTCGGCACGCAAGTCGTCATCGACCTGCGTGAGCGCTGCACGAAGGCCATCAGCGGCCTTTTCCGTCTGTGCTCGTGTCTCTGCGACTTCACCGCCCCGCGCCTGGTAATCCGATCTGGCTTCGGATCGCTCCTTGTCAGCGCGTTCGAGCTCGACGCGTGCCCGCGCCAAAGCTTCGACGGTCCCCTCTTCGAGTTGGCGGGCTCGGGTCACGAGTTCGCGCTTCGCCTCGACCTCGGACCTCAGAGACTCGGGAATCTGGTTCGTTCGGTGCCGACGGCGCAACACCGACAGATCCGTGGCAAGTCTGTCGACAAGATCGAGTCCGAGAAGAGCCGAGAGCGCCGAGGCCAGGACCTCGCGCGACTTCTCCAAGTCTGCGAGTGCCTCGATCTGCTCTCCATCGAAGAAGAACAGGCCGGCGATTCCGCGAGGGAGGAACGTCTCGACGTGCTCGCTCCATGTGGAAGTCAAGGCACGGTCGAGTCGACCGTCGACTTCCACATCGAGGCTCTCGCGACCTGGAGCTTTCGCGCCGCCCCACCGACGACTGATCCGATATACGTGCTCTTTCCCTTGCTGGAAGGCGCGGAACTCCAACTCGACTGCCGAGATCGACTTCGCAGGTGCTCCGCGATGCGTCAATCCGACGAGGTAGTTCTCGTACCCGCCCGCGCGGCGTCCGTTCGGCTGCGCGAGCGCGCCGTACAGCGCAAGGTGAATCGCCTCCAGCACCGTGGTCTTGCCGGCACCGTTCAAGCCACCCACGAGAACAACCGGCTTCGTCTTCGATTTCGGAGTCAGAGTGATTGTGTGGCGGCCCGAGAACGTGCCGACGTTCTGAAGAACCAGTTCGTCGAGGATCATCGCTCGCCCCCTGCGCGAGCAGGCTGCACATAGCCATCAGCGATGTCGAGCTCGTCAGGACCGTCCGTAACTCGCAATCGGTCTACCGCACTTGCTCGGTCTGTTGCGCGCTGCAGTGCATCCCCTTCGTTTTCGTAGAAGCCCTTACGCAGCGCCTTCGTCAAAGAATCGAACAGTCCTGCACGGCGTGCTTGGGAGCGATGCCGCTGCTCGACATCGAGCAACTCGCGAACGAGCTCGAAATGAACGCGATCGTCGCCAACCACTTCCCGGAGGATTTCGACCGTATCCGGGCCGAGTGGCAAGTGCTCATCAAGTGGCCGCCCTGGATACTCCGCACCTGTGGTTTCGCGATAGATGATGGGCAGGCTGTCTTCGAACTCGTGCTTGTCCACCACCCAGATCCGGCGGATTTCTTCCAATTCGTCCAGGGTGATGAGTTCGAGGTCCTGTACGTACGACGGTCCGTTCTCTCGGATCCAAGTCTGGGCTTCGAGCAGTTTCCGCACCCACCGCTCACGCGACTCTTGTGTGTACGGGCCGGGGATGTTCCGGCCGTTGAAAAGCTGCACCGATCCGTTCATCCGACGGAAGTCTCGCAGGTGACGATCATCCTGAACATCGAGTTCGTCGCGCAGCTCGAGGAGCGGCAACATCCACTCCTTCTCCTCGTCGTTCTGGATCATCGCCGACATCGACTTGTCCTTCTCGACGAGCGTGCACGTCCAGCATCCGAACCGACTGTCGCCGCAGCTGGGCGTTGAGGAGTCGACGACAAGGGGGCACTCACCGTCGGATGAGGCCCCCTGGTACATAGTGAGGAGCTCCTTGTTCGAGTAACCCCACGGGTTTTTCGTCTGCATCAGGAAGGTCCAGACGTCGTCGTTGGACCAATCCTCGACCGGCGAGTAGACGAGGCAGTTGGGAAGAGAGCCGTTCGGGCTCAACATGTCGCGAGCACGCTGACTTTCCAGCTCGGTCATCCTATGGGATCGTCCCGAGCTCTCCGCCTTCCGCGTACCGAGCACGAGGATCGCCTCACCGTGGGACTTCACCATATTGATGATGAAGTTGTTGGAAGGCTTGATCTTCAAACGTTCGGTGCACCACCGGAACTTTGGCCGCGGTGCGGGATAGCCGCGACCGGCAAGATTCACCCAGAACGTGTCGGACACCGCCGGCGTGAGCCGATGAGGCTCAATGGGCAGTCCCTGCTCCTGCGCAGCGTCTGCCATCGTGTTCAGCGAATGAGTGACCCATGCAGCAACCACAGGGTTCTCGACAAGGGTGTCCGTGCTGATCACGTGCACGAGCTTGGTGCGCTTCGCCGGCTCCAGCTGTGCAAGCGACATCCACACCAACTGCAGGACCGCAGTCGAGTCCTTACCTCCCGAGTAACCGACGACCCACGGGATGGAATCCTCCAGGTAGAGCTTCTGGGTCTGCTCGATCAGAGCCTCGATGGTGCCGGACAGTCCGAGCTCATCGAATGCCGACCGTGGACGGATCGGCAGGTTGCGGGTCATCTTGAGTCACCTCGTCGAAAGTTGTTCTCGGCTTTTTGCTCATCGTCCGGTAGCGGAAGATTCAAACGTGTTCTCAACAATGCAGTGGTCAGCAGAACGTTGCCGGTGCTCTTCGAGACACGCCCGCCAGATAGGGCTCGGCCTTCCCAAAGCTCTGAATTCGACCGGTGCCAATCGATCTCACGCAAGGGGCGAAGGGCACGATCCCACGACCGTTTGTCCCGGCTGCGCTCGAGGAGCGCGTTTCCCACCTTGCCCAAGGCATGAAGAACGATTCCGTGGCTGTGGATGAAGTCCCGACGAATCTCCCCAGCCGTGACTTCGCGGGCACGAACCTGGACCCATTCCGGAAACTGCTTTGCCACCACCGACCAGTAATTCCCAACCAGCTCGGCACGCTTCTCGAGCGAGTCCTCCTCGATACCCTCCAGCAATGCGCGATTCGCGTTGTACATTGCCGACAACGTGAACAGCTTCCGAGACCGCGCTGCCAGATTGCTCGTCTCGGTCTCGGTGAGGTCTCGATAGAAGTCCGAACTAAAAACCGCCATTCTCGTGACCGCCGACAGATCGTCGCGATGGTCGTAGAGCACGCTGATGGACCGGGCTGGACGAATTGCGTACCGGTTGAGGTCGGCGAACATCTGTTGGCATCGTTCCAGACCGACGTCGATAAAGAGAACGATCGAAATCGTCTCGTCGCCGACATCGGGGTTCATCGTGAGCGCTTCTTCGATCGCTGCACGGCGGTGTTGTCCGTCGTTGATGACGAAACGGGCGTCCATCGGTATACGGAGCGTGCCGATGCGGTCACTCGGACCGACACCGTCGGTGATCGGATCGAACTCCACGTCCGCGCTCACGGATGCGGTCAGGGCCGAGAACACGTAGCTGTCCGGATTCTCGACGATATAGCGCGCCATTTCGGGTACGCGTGAGCGGTTGAGCGTACGTTGCGCACGCTGCTCAGGTAGCAGCTCCTCGTCATCGAAGGAGAACAAACGAGGGATCATGCGAAGCGGAAACATGGTCGAGTAGTACTCTCGACCAGCTTGAACCCCGCGAATCGCCGGGAACACGTACTCGAACTCTCCACGACGTGGAGTACCGCTACGTCCGTTCACCGCACACCTGTCCGATCGCTCCCAGTTGTACGGAACCGTACCTCGTCTTGTACGGAAATGCACATCCGAACACACCCCCCGAACCATCCGAACAGTACGTGCCTCTACGCGTACAGTGAGGAACGATAGCTGCGCCGTCCGACACGAGAGAATCCAGACGTATGCCCAGTTCAGGACCTATTTATCTCGACTGCAACGCGACCACGCCGGTCGATCCCGCAGTGCTGGACGAGGTGATCCACTTCATGCGCGACGAGTACGGCAACGCGGGCAGCCGTACCCATACGTACGGCCAGCGCGCCAAGGAGCGCGTCAATCGCGCACGGGAAGAGGTTGCAGCCGGCGCCGACGCCAAGCCGGAGGAGGTCATCTTCACCAGCGGTGCAACGGAGAGCAACAACCTCGCGATTCTCGGGCTCGAAGAGCACGGCCGCAAGACCGGCAAGATGCATATCGTCACGACTGCCATTGAACACAAGGCTGTCCTCGAGCCGATCGAGCGCCTCGTACAACGCGGCTTCGAAGCCACCGTCCTGAAACCCGGACACGACGGCCGAGTCTCCGCCGACTCAATCATCGAAGCGGTACGTCCAGATACCGTCTTGGTCTCGGCAATGGCTGCGAACAACGAGACCGGCGCCGTCCAGCCGGCCGACGATATTGCTCGATCCCTGGGCGACCACGATACGTACTTCCACGTGGATGCAGCTCAGGCCTTCGGCAAGGTGGACAATATCGTGTCGAACAAGCGCATCGACATGATCAGCATCTCCGGCCACAAGCTGTACGCGCCTAAAGGAATCGGCGCGCTCATCGTCCGCCGCCGGGGATACCGGCGTGTCCCGCTCACACCGCTGATGGTCGGCGGAGGGCAGGAACGGGGACTCCGCCCCGGCACCCTTCCTGTTCCGCTCATCGCCGGACTGGGAACAGCGGTCTCGTCGGCGATGAAGAATCAAGCAGCCAGAGCGGCTCGCGTGGCCGAACTGCGGTCCGGCTTGGTTGAAGCCCTTGCACCCCTCAACGTGCGTATCAACGGATCCCTCGACAACACGCTCGCGAGCACCCTCAACTTCTCAGTTCCAGGTGTGGACGGGGAGGCAGCGATTCTCGCCTTGAAAGACGTGGTGGCCGTATCCAATGGCTCGGCATGCACGTCGCAGAGCTACGAGCCCAGCCATGTCCTGAAAGCGATGGATCTCGACGACGACACCATCCACGGCGCTATCCGGGTGTCATGGTCTCACCTCACCGAAGATCCTCAATGGAAGGTCCTTGCTGACCGCCTCTCAGAACTTCGTGTTCCGTAGGGTAAGTCGGTCTTTGAAAGCTCTTGCGATCAACAGGCAAGACGCGCCCGATCGCATACAAGGCGCATTTACAACGAGGTAGCCATCGCTCATTCCGGTTCCTGTGACAGGAACCGGAATGAGTGCTCCCACGAGTAGCGATAGCGAAGCCGTAGCAGACGCGGTGGGATTCCACCGTCGCCCACGGGAGTGAGCGGATCGTATGAACCTGACTACCCAGCGGAGAGGAAACGTTCGTAACTGAGTGCCAGGAGTTCTCGATCGGGACGCTCATTGCGAGCCGGCGGAACCACCATGAGCTTCTGCCCGTGCCGCTCCTTGAGGCCGTGCTCGAGCATCGGACCGTCGATCTCGTCCAGAAGGTCCTTCCGAATCTCCACGACCAAGTCCGGTGTAATGCCAAGGATGTTCACGTCGTACGCGGCATGATGGATCTTGCACAGCGCAAGACCATTGGTCACCGAAGCGATGCCGGCCTCGTGCGAATCAGGTACGATATGCGCAGCGTCCAGCAGTTCACCGTGGCCGAGAGCACAGACCGCGCATCGCGTTTCATACGCACGCATCACAGTTGCACGAAAGACGGGCTGATGGAGCCGACGCTTGGTCTCGGCCACGACGTAACGCCGAAGCTGTTCCTCCGCTTGAGAGTCGGGGCGGTGGAGATCGCGAGCGACTTCCGTGGCGATGACAAATTGGTGTTCGTCAGGTTCCTCCCCGACGATGAACACCGGATAGATGGGCTGGAACAAACTCGGTCCCACACCGTAGAACCAGATCAGCGGGACGCCCTCGTTCATGGCCGCGCGCAATCCACGGTTGTCCATGTTGTTCGGGTCGGTCGTCGACCACTTGTAGCGCAGAAGCCCGTCCGAACCGACCTGATCCTCGTACGGACGCTTCGCGCCGGGCGCGCGGTACGTCGTACTGATGGACAGAGCGGACGAGAGCTCTTTGGGCTTCCGGATCCCGCGTGTCGGATCCATGAGCCGGAACATCTTTCCATCGACCGTGAAGTCGAGGAGGTCCTGGCGACTGATCGGATCGAGTCCGTCATTCGTGCGGATGGTCAACCATGCCATTGCCTCGCGGCGGAGACGAGAATCGAAATCGTCGCTGCTCCACGAACCGTCACTCACAGATCCTCCTGATCACCCCATCTGAGACGCGCGCCCCGAAACTTCCGGATGCGTTGGTGGAACAGTCCTTATTGAACCATTAGCCATTAAAACGACTTGCTCACGGACTCGCGCAACGACTGCATGGAAGTGTCGTCGACTTTCCATAGCTCCCAGCCGTCGAACGGACCTTCGTCACCCAACCTGAACGCCGTCACGACTGCTTTCGCAGCAGCGTTGGGGTCTGGATACGTCGCGCCCAGCAGAGCGCGGACCGGCGCCACCGTCACGTCCATCTTCTCGGTGTCGGGATCGAACAACGCCTTCACTCGGTGACCGTCACAATCGAGGTAGACACGAATCCTCTTACCACTGAGCGCACTGATGCGGCGCGCAGGTCGAACCTTGACCGACTCCGCTTCGCCGATGCGGGGCATGCGTACCGGAGCGTCCGCGGACACGACCGGGCTCGATGCAGGCGGTTCGCTCTGCTGAGATGCTCGATCGGGACCCTCGGTGCTTCCCCACTTGTTCCACACTCTGGTTCGTGGACGAGATGCACGCTCCGACGCAACGCGCGGCGAAGCTGCCCCGGCCGGCTTGGGTGTCGACCGGGCACGCGAGGACTCGCCGACAGGCGCCGGGTCGGGCAGCGCCTCCGACATCACCGCTTCCCACAACGTGCCGAGACGCTGGGCGCCCAGATGCTGCAGCGGCGTTCCTTTCACCGCGTCCTGCAACGCCTTGATCCCCGAGTTCGCCGGCAGACGACGAGTCAGGTCGTGTAGAGCCCGGATCTGTTCCAGCCGCACGTCGGAATGCACGTCATCGGTGCCGCCGGCAGCCACCCAGAGCGACCCGACCGAGTTCCAGATGACTCCCTCGTGGGATTGCAGGACGTCCGGAGTAACACCGAGCGCCTCGGTCAGTTCTGCTTGGCTGGCGATACCGTCGAACCCGTCGAGCGCGGCACGAAGCTGGTCGCCGATGCTCATCGGCTCAGCGACTACTTCGGGATTCCCGCCCAGCAGCAGGTTGAGTGCCGAGAACCGGTCGTTGCTCGCCACGGAGAATCGAACAACATCGTGTCGTGCGGCAGAATCTCCCGCAGTCGTTGCCGAGATGCAGATTCTCAACGAACCGAAGTTGGTATCGGTCGCAGACCTGAACTCGGTGCCAGTCACGTCTGTGCGCATCGCGCGTAGTGGTTGCGCTGACACCTCTGCGATCAGATCACTGTAGATTCCCTCGCGCACAATCCAGACGTAGTCGTCCTCGAGGACGACCTGGCCGTCGAACCCTTCGAACCACTGCGCCATTACGCGGTCTCCATCCGCACCATCACATCCGAGAGCAGGTCACCTGCGATGCTGTCTCCCAGGTACTCGATGGCCGTTCTCTCGATTCGACTGATCTGGCTCGACGACACACCCAGCCGTGCCCCGATCTCCGCTTGTCGCTTCGGTGATTCACCACCGAGGCCGTTCCGCATGACGAGCACCGATACTTGCCGGGGTTCGAGGATCGACAAGCACGCCAATACGGTGTCGAAATCGTCCACACTCCCCCGCTCGCCCACTGCCAGCAGGACGCGACCGATCTCAGCGTGTTCGCTGCCCGAGACGAAGTCTTCTTCTGGCGCGTCATCGTCGATCAGTCGCTGCGCGATGGCGACGACCTCTTCGGTTGCAGCCGAGTCGGCGCTCGGCTCCGGCCGGCTCTGAGGCTCGACGAACGGCATCAGGTCGTCCGCCGTATGCGGGGCGGTCCGCCTCCATTTTCGAAGTAACGCGGGTGCTTCGTCGGGACCGACAGTCACGACTTCGGATGCGATGCCCGTCAGTTGTTCGAGAAACGTGCCGTGAGCGCCGTTGCGGGGATCCTCGGAACTGTTCTCCGCGAACATCACCAGGAACGAGGCCGGTCGACCGTCGGATTTCGGACGGATGACCCGGCCCATACGCTGAATCATCTGCCGGCGACTCTTACTGCTTGCCAGAATGATTCCGACGTCTGCTTCGGGCACGTCGACGCCTTCGTCGAGAACCTTCGGGGCGACGAGCGTGGTCACCGTGCCGTTCTTGAACTCGGTGAGAAGTCGCGCTCGGTCCGCGCGTTTCAGGTCGCTCGTGAACGGCGCGGCGAGCACGCCTTCTTCCAGAAGCACCTCGGCGGCGGTACGCGACGAGTCCTTCGTCTCCGAGAAGGTGAGTGCCTGCCCGGTCTCCTTGAGCACAGCACCGAGACCTCTGAGGGCCTCCAGCTTCCCGCGACACTCGGCGAGTAGCGATCGGCGCTTCGAGAACGCATAGAGATACTTGCGGGCGGCCCACGTCGAACCTTCGGCGCTCTCCCCTCCGCTGAGCAACTGAACGTCGCGCATGAACTCACCGAACGGCTCACCCACACATCCGAACTTCTCGATGAGATCGCCACGGAGCTTGCGTGCCAGCTCGTCGTACTCTTGATACTCGGCTGCCTCGAACTCGTCGAACGGAACCGCAACGAGCATGACGCGCACGGGTGCGAGGATGCCGTCGGTGTGGCCACGCTCGTAGTCGCAGCCGTTGATGACCGTGCCGAAGTAGGGCAGCAAGTGCCGCTCGACCCCGTCATCGGACCGCTCGAAGGTGGCCGTGAGACCGATCCGTTCCGTGAAGTCGTCGGTGAGAAGTCGCGAGAACGTCAGCGCTCCGTACCGGTGCACTTCATCCGCGACCAGCAGCGTCGGTCCGACTGGACGCGGTGCCGACCTACTGATCGCCGACTGCACAGTGCTGACGAGAATGCGCTTGCCGTCGAAACTGTCCGTGTACCCACCGCCACGTCGACCGACGGGGATATCGGGGAGAACGCGCCGAATGGATCGATGCCATTGGTCCAAAAGTTCGATCCCGGGCACCACGATCAGGACATTCAGACCACGCGCAACTGCATCGGCAGCCGCCGCGATCCCGAGCGTCGTCTTTCCCGTGCCCGTGACGGCTTCGACAACGGCACTTCGGTCGGCCGCCACCCACGCGTCGAACGCTTCACGTTGCCAGGCACGTAGAGGCGGCCCGGCGAGGGTAACCGTCGTCATCGTCCCGCCTTGGTCCACGTAGCTCCTGCAGCGTCAGAGTTCTGGAGCAACCGACCCTCTGCTTCCAGACGTTTCAGGACCCCGAGAAGGCATTCGTCGTCGAGCCGCGTCAGCTTCCGTGCCCGTTCCAGCGACAGCGCAGCGAACCCGGCGGCCGCGACCAGCACCTCGGCGACAGAGTCGAGGTGTGCCGGCGGTAGATCCGCAACACTGGCTGCGTCCTGCACGGCGGACCGTACCGGAGGCTCGACCTCGATCGGAGGCGATACCTCGTCTGCCAATCCGTATACGCGCGGGCCCCGTTCGGGCATCCACTTCGCTCGACCCTGGGCAATCAACTCACCCATGACCGCTTCGATCCGGTCTCTCGGTTCGTTCAACCGGTACTCGAGGTCTGCCAGCGAAACCGGACCGACCGAGAGGCGTTCGACGATGCGCGACCCGAGGCTCGGAGTAAGCAGCTCGACAACCTCCGCAGGCAACACTTCCCATCCACCCACGAATGCCGGTGTGGCAGAGGGTTCCGGAACAGCTGCCCCCGAATCGGAGGGTGGCACGACCTCGACATCGTGTGACGACTCGACGTCCTCCACTTGGGAGACATCGCCGAGGAGGTGATAGTGGGTCAGTTTCCCGAATTCGTTGACTTCCTCGACGCGCTCATCACGCTGAAGGCGATCCACTTCCGCCTGGACGCTTCGCCAATCCTCCTCGAGACGCTGCGCGAGCGTGCGTACAGGAAGGGGTTCGCGCTCCAGTTGTTCGAGGATTGCGTCTCGAAGGGTGCGCGCCGGTCCAATCTCGACGGCCGGCTCGTCTGCCGGTACCGATATCTCGGAGGTTGGCACGAATGTCGGCGTCTTGGCTTCCTCCACCGCCCGACGTTCGACCTCTCCCGTGGAGACGGGCGGGTCTGCGAGTTCCTCTACGCGTTCGGCTTCCGGAGCCGGAGCAGGCTCGACGACGGTAGACACCGGCTGGATGACCGGCTGATCCGCCACATCCACTACGTCGTCGACCGGCGAGTCGTCCTCCACGAGCTCTACCGGAGTCCAGGTCTCCTGCACGGCAGTGACGACTTCGTTCACTCCGACGACGTGCGGCCGGATGCCGCGCCCGTCGAGCTCCTCCCACAGGCCTCTCATCGATCCCACCGGATCGAGGTAGTACTCCGATTCGCGGATGCGCCAGAATTGCCAGCCGCAACGCTGCAGCTCTCGTTCGCGTTCGAGGTCGGCACGTTGCTGTTCGGGACTCGTGTGCCAATGGTCGCCGTCGCACTCGACAGCGAGCTTCCCTGCCGCACCGGTGACCACGAGATCGATCCGTCGGCCGTTCGCCTCCACCTGCGGATTCACGTGGTAGCCGCGGGCCACGATGTCAAGGAATACGCGCTGCTCGAAGAGGCTGTCGAATGCGTGGTGCCGATCGTCGCGGGTCACGCCCTCGGGCATCGGCTCTGCCGGCGCGGGTGACGTCGACTGCATGTAGGTGAGCAACGAATGCCGCAGATCGGTCGAGCGCAGAGATTCGACGGTGCGCGAGTGAAACAGCCACATCTGATCCTGTGCCCGGGACGCAGCAACATTGAACCGTCGCTGGTATTCGGTCTTCGTCATCGCCATGATGTTCTGTTCGGGCGCGACCACCATCGACAGGAGCACCACGTGTCGTTCGTCGCCCTGGAAGTCGGGCGGCGTTCCCACGCGCAGTCGTCGCTCTTCCCACTGCTCCGGGGTCAACCGGTCGAGCAGTTCGTTCGTGATGACGTCGACCTGCGCTTGTCCCTGGAGGACGACGACACCGAAGGTCTTGCCGTCGTACGCCTCGTCCGACAGACATTGCTTGATCGTGTCGGCGATAGCGCGTGCTTCGACCCTGTTGGAGAGTGTCGCGTTCCGGCCGGTGACCACCCCACCCTCGACATAGGTGGTCCGCAGCGGCGGCAGACGATCGGCACCGAACTGACGCACCGGCACCAACGGCGCATCTGAGTAGAACTGCCCACTGGACCAGTTGATGATCTCCGGCATGCACCGGAAGTGCTCGCGCAGCCGGATGACGCTGCCGAACCTGGAGCGGAGCAACGAGAAGACGCTGGATCGCGGTGTAAAGCTGTCGCGCAGGTACTTCGGGATGTCGGGCAGATAGGAGTCGAGCCGGGTGAAGACCCCTTCGAGTGCACCCGACGACACATCACTGGGCGCACACTGCTTGTCGTCGCCCACCACGATCACCCGAGGAGCAAGCCACAGCAGGAACAAGCTGCTGATGTCGGCCTGACTCGCCTCGTCGACGATGACGACGTCGAACGAGTTCTGCTCGGCGGGAATGGACGCCAGTACCTGCTGCAGTGGCATCACCCACGCCGGAACCGCCTGCTGCGCCACCTGCATCGCTTCGCGCGCACCTGCACGGAAGCGTTCAGCATACTTCCCGGTTCCCTTCCCGATGCTGGCCACATGATCGCGGTAGGTCTGCAACGCTTGAACCTGCGCAGCTGTCGTCCGCTCGAGACACGCACTCCACGCGCGTTCCGCGGCCAACTGTGCGGTGAACTGAGCGATGTCCTTCTCGATCGCGTCGAGTTCGTGCTGAAGATGCTGATCGTCGACGGCGTGAGAGTGCTGCTGCACCCAGTCGTACGCCCGACGCCACGCCCATGCCTGATCGATGTAGTTCAGGCGAATCGACCACTCCGCCGACGAGGGATTCTCGGCGATCGCTTGTGCCAGCGCGGGCGCGGCATCGGTCAGCCGAGTCTGCAGCGATTCGAGGTGGAGTTCTTGCTGGTACTCGCGGACCGCGGCTTCCCAGGAATCGATCGCTGTGCGGATCCTGCCGAACTCAGCGGATTCGAGGGCCCGGACGAGCACGTGTCCTTCCGGCGGGATCCCATGGGTCATTCTGGCCCGGACACGAGCGCCGATATCCGTAAGCCAGGAGCGATTCGCCTCCGCGTAGCCTGCTGCAGCGATCGCTTGCGCCGCAGTCGCTACGGACCGGGCCTGATCCAGGCTCGCGATACGCGGCGCCCCGGGGCTCGTATTCTGCAGCGCAAGCTCTACTTCTCTGGTGCGCGTTGCGAGAACTTCCACTAGATCGCGCGACCGGGCGGCCCGCGCTGCCGCACCGATCATCTGACTGCGAGATCCCGTGGTGTCGATCTCGACGCCGAGATCCCGAAGGATGAGAGCGACTGATTGGATGGCATCGAGCGCACGAAGATGCTTCGCCACCGCACGGGCCAGTGGCGCAGTTGTGGCTTCGACACCGTCGACGGTGGCCAACCTGCCCAGTGCCTCGACCGTGGTCTGCTCGTTGCTCCGACGGAAACGGCCGAGTCCGCTTCGCCACGTCTCGCCACCCTCGAGCACCTTGGCGAGCGCCTCGTAGGCATGCAGCGCATTTCGTCCGACCACCGGAGTGTCGACGACAGTCGCCGTACCGAGGAAGACGTCTGCGTTGTAGGCGACGGTCACCAGTTCGCGGATGTGCGCGGTCTTGTCCCACAGGTAGTCGATCCGGCCGGACAGTACTGTGTCGGCGAGGTTCCGGAATGCAGGTTCGAGCCCATCGACATCGATCAGTGCCCGCTGCAGGTGATCGCACTGCTCACGGATCCGTTCGAGGACCTCTGGAGCAGCACCTTCCAGCATCCGAAGCAGTCCCGACGCAGGGACACCCCCCGAACCCGGCCCGTTGCGAACAGCTTCGCAGGCGAGTTCGAGATCGGACAGACTCGGCAACTCCAGGTCGGGGAAATGCTGCCGGCGACGTTCCGCTCGACCGGGCCGAGACCCTTCCGACAGGACGAGCAGCGTCTGGAACTCCTCCGAAGAGAGCGGTGGAGTATCCGTCGCGAGGGAGCCGCGTAGCCAGTCGTGGTTGGCGCTCTGCGCCGTGACCTTACGCACGATCTCTGCCGGCGTCCCTGCATATCCGGGTGCAACATCGGCATGTGCCAGCGTCTCGGACGCACGGGCCTGGCGGATGCGCTCCGTCAGCATTGCTCGGCGACTCAGTGCAGTATCGCGCCGCTGCGCT
Source organism: Rhodococcus ruber NBRC 15591 (assembly GCF_001894945.1). Taxonomy (GTDB): domain Bacteria; phylum Actinomycetota; class Actinomycetes; order Mycobacteriales; family Mycobacteriaceae; genus Rhodococcus; species Rhodococcus ruber. The sequence goes on along the minus strand of NZ_BCXE01000001.1, from coordinate 454,525 downwards.
ATCTCGTCGATACGGGCCGCGGTCCGGCGAGGGTCGAACCGTGCCTTGCGGGTTGCGATCTCACTGACGCTGCGGTTCAGCTCGGCCGAACCACCTCGCCCCGCGTCCGTGACCGAAACACACAGTTCCTGCAATTCCGAGGGCAGCTTGTCGCGGAGGACCCGAAGTGCCTGGGCCTTCTCGCTGGTGACCAGGACGCGCTGACCACGGGCCAGCAACGCCGACACCAGGTTGGCGATCGTATGGGTCTTTCCTGTTCCCGGCGGGCCTTCCACGACGACACCGCTGTCGCCGGCAAGTCGATCGATGATGTCGCGTTGCTCCTGGTTGGCAGGAAGCGGGAACAGCGGATCGTCGGCGAGCAGTGAGGACGATGTACCGGCTCTGTCCAACCACGCGACCCGGTCGGCAGGTTCGATCGCCTCGACGAGCTGTGCCAGCCCGAGGGGAACCGCCGTTGTCTCGGCGGCCGCCGCTGCCGTCATACGGTCGTAGTACTCGATCAGTGCATACGCACCGCGCTTGCGCAGAACCAACGAGGGCGACGGCGTGAGCAGGCGGTCCGGCGAGGCAGCTTCGTCGGGTCGGTCGACGACCTCGACACGGGTGGCCAGGGCTCGGTCGGACCAGTCCTTGAGGAAGATCCGTGCGGCAGGGTCCACAGGTGAGCTCACTCGCGCAGCCAGCGATTCGTGCAGACTTCGGGTACCTGACGAATCGAAGACGTCGAGTCCGGTCAACAACTGTGTGTCCTCGAGCGCAGGACCGGATTCGGGATCCAGTCGGACCAGGAGGTCGCCCGATGCCGAGTCGCGTTCCACCAGCGTCGACTGCGTGATCAGATGCGTTCGTACCTGCTCACCCGCAATGTCCGCCGAGAGCTGGAGCAACCCTGAAGCGACCACCAGCTCCAGAGACTCCGGTTGCGCCTCGAGATCGAGCATTGCGCGCTGCAGGAACGCGTAGAGATGGCCGGCGGGCCGCCGCTCCCGATCGACTTCGGCCCAGGCACGCCACTTCGTCAGCCATGCGTCCAACTCCCGCGTTTCGGGAGCACCGGGATCGAGCGTGGGTTCGGTGGTCGAATCCGCGATCGAACCGCGGATCCACGCAGCGACTGCAGCGGGTGGTCGGGGCGGGTCCTCCAGGTGGACACGACGTGCTCGGAGCACGACGTCGCCGGCAGACGCATCGGTACTGAGGGCTACGTCCAAGTTGCCTTCGTCGAGCGCCATCACGGCGCGGTGTTTGTCGACGACCCGGACGGGAGCGCTGCGCGCCTTCACAAGCTCGGACAAGAAGGCCAGCAAGCGTTGGACACGATCCTTCAGCTCAGGATCGTTCTCCCTCGAATCCACAACCACCCCACTGCGCCATGAGTTACTCCGTACGAGAACGGAGGGAACGCCGACGAACATAGACAACGGCTACGACAACAACGGTCGCTGTGCCCTTCCGATACTCCTGCGCATCTACCTCCCCCGATCGATCCGACTCCCTCGCCGAATACATCTGCCTTCGGCACCGAGATTGTTACATCCGCTCAGCAACCCGGTGCATGCCCGTCCCGGTACTACAGGTAACAGAAACCGGTCGGTCGAGATCGCGCCAATCCGCTCTTCCGGACATTTAGTTGCACCTGCTATGTTGTCGCCCAACAGTCTGTCGGGGGCTGGAGTAGGTGGCGCGGCACCGTACTGCCGTTTGCGTCGCAAGCCCAGAAGTTGCACCCGCAGAAGGAGTTCAGCCACACGAGAGGGACGAATAGCACTCGCACCGGCACCGAGGATCTCCTCGGTGTGTGCTCGCTCCAGATTCGGCGGAACTCCCGCGGCAATTAGATCAACTTCCCGTGGTCGGACAGCATCCGAAATGCAATCCGCCCCGTTGAAATCACGCCTACGCATAAATTCGAAAGGACCCACATGAGCGTCTCTCTTGCCAAGGGCGGCAACGTCTCCCTGTCCAAGGCGACCGACAACCTCACGACCATAACCGTCGGTCTCGGTTGGGACGAGCGCACCACTACGGGCGCGGCCTACGACCTCGACGCGTCGGCCCTGATCACCGGTCCCAACTACAAGGTCCTTTCGGACAAGCACTTCGTCTTCTACGGCAATCTCTCGTCGCCTGACGGCTTGGTGGAGCACACCGGCGACAACCTGACCGGCGACGGAGACGGCGATGACGAGTCGATCCACGTCGACCTCGCTGCGCTCCCGCCCACGGTTACGAACATCTTCTTCGCCGTGTCGATCTACGACGCGGACGTTCGCGGCCAGTCCTTCGGTCACGTTCGCAACGCCTACATCCGCATCGTCGACCGCGTCACGGGCGTCGAGCTGGCCCGTTACGACCTGACCGAAGATGCCTCCACCGAGACCGCGATGATCTTCGGCGAGGTCTACCGCCACAACGCGGAGTGGAAGTTCCGCGCCGTCGGCCAGGGTTACGCGTCCGGTCTGCGCGGCATCGCCCTCGACTACGGCGTCAACGTCGCCTGATTCTTCGGTTCCGTCCGCGTGAACCGTCGGGATGCTCGAAACGAGAGCATCCCGACGTGTGCGCACCCATAGAGAAAGGCCACGTCCGTGGTTATGCGCATATTCGGCGCATCTTTCGCCGTCACTGTTGTCGCCCTGGTCGTCGCCTTCCTCTACGGCGGTCCTCAGGCCCTGCTGCTCGCAGCCATCCTCGGCGTACTCGAGGTTTCACTCTCGTTCGACAACGCGGTCATCAACGCGACCGTGCTGCGGAGGATGAGCGAGTTCTGGCAGAAGATCTTCCTCACGATCGGCATCCTGATCGCCGTCTTCGGCATGCGCCTCGTGTTCCCGCTCATCATCGTCTGGGCAGCTTCCGGCCTCGGCCCGGTCGCGGCATTGGACCTGGCGCTCAATCCGCCGGCCGATGGTGCAGCCTACTTCCCCGACGGTCGCGCAAGCTACGAGACCCTCATCACCGACGCGCACCCGCAGATCGCCTCGTTCGGTGGCATGTTCCTCCTGATGCTCTTCTTGGGCTTCATCTTCGAAGAGAAGGAGATCACATGGCTGTCCTGGCTCGAACGTCCGCTGGAGCGGATCGGCAAGCTCGACCAGCTCTCGGTGGTTGTCGCGTCGGGGCTTCTCGTCCTCACCGCGGTGTTCCTCGCACCCGAAGGTAAGTCGTCGACGGTGATGATCGCCGGCACGCTCGGCATGATCACCTACATCCTCGTCAACGGTCTCGGCGAGCTGTTCAACGTCGATGACGAGGGCGAAGAATCGTCCGGTGGCCCCACCGACCTCGCGAAGGCAACCGGTAAGGCCGGCTTCTTCCTGTTCCTCTACCTCGAGGTGCTGGATGCGTCGTTCTCCTTCGACGGCGTGATCGGCGCATTCGCTGTCACGTCCGACCCGATCATCATCGCTCTCGGCCTCGGCTTCATCGGCGCGATGTTCGTGCGGTCGATCACCGTCTACCTGGTCCGGAAGGGCACGCTCGCCGAGTACGTCTACCTCGAGCACGGGGCTCACTGGGCGATCGGTGCTCTAGCGCTGATCCTGCTGTACTCGATCGGCCACCATGTCAGCGAGATCGTCACCGGCCTGACCGGCGTGTTCCTGATCCTCGCGGCCCTCGCCACCAGCATCATCCGGAACAAGAACAACCCCGATGACGAGGCTGACGCGGACGAAGATCCGCAGCGCGAGTCGGTAACCGTCAACGCCTGAGCAGTTCGACGTGTGGGCAGCCGGGAATGCCGGCTGCCCACACGCATCTCCGCCGAAAGGAGTCGGCCGTAGGGCCGGACACGCCATGCCTGCACTTCCCCCCGGAGCGAACACAGTTATCCACGACGGCACCGCGACATTGTCCGTGTCCGGCGCACGCCAGGGCACAGTCGACCTGATGGCCTTCCAGTTGACGGTGGACCAGCGTGTACGGAACGACGACGATTTCATCTTCTTCAACCAACCCAAGTCTCCCGAAGGCGCTGTCCGGCTGATAGGTGCGGATCGAATCTCGTTGGACCTGACGCTCATCCCCGCACACATCCACACCCTGTCCATCGCGGTAGCCCTGGACGAGAGCGTGAGCGGAAGCCTGGCAACAGTCCCCGGTCTCGGCGTCACCCTCGAACAACCGACCGGCCTGGTTGTTCAGGCACCCGCAAGCGGATTGAGTTCCGAACGGGCCGCGATTCTGATGGAGGTCTATCGTCGTAACGGGACATGGAAGGTGCGCAACGTCTCGCAGGGATGGAACACCGGACTTTCGGCGCTCGCCACGAATTACGGTGTGGACGTCACCCAGCCGGCACCACCGGCGCCGACGCCGACTCCTCCCCCAGCACCGTCACCCGAACCCACAACCGAGCGTCGCGGCGTTCCCCCGTCCCGGCCACCCGTGACGACCCCGGCAGCGCCGCCGGTCACTCTCTCCAAGATCACTCTCGACAAGAACACTCCCTCGGTAAGCCTTGTGAAGGCCGGCGAAGAGCAGGGTCTCATGCGAGTGAACCTGAACTGGAGCACCAGGGGCTCCGGTACGGGGTTCTTCGGTCGCCTTGCCGGGGGCAGCGGCATCGATCTCGATCTCGGCTGCCTGTACGAGATGGCCGACGGAAGCAAGGGCGTCATCCAAGCCCTCGGAGGAGCGTTCGGATCACGGTACGACTATCCGTTCATCGAGCTCGACGGCGACGACCGGACGGGCTCCGTGGCCGGTGGCGAAAACCTGTACATCGACCTGTCGAACCCGTGGGTCTTCAAGCGCATCCTCATCTTCGCGTACATCTATGAGGGCGTACCGAACTGGGCTGCCGCGGACGGTGTGGTCACGCTCTACCGAACCTCTGGTTCCGAGATCGAGGTCCGTCTCGATTCCGGCGACAATCGTGCGCCCATGTGCGCGATTGCGTTGCTGGAAAGCAAGAACGGCGAGATTGACGTCAAGCGCGAAGTCCGCTACATCAAGGGCGACCAGTCCCATCTCGACAAGGCGTACAAGTGGGGAATGCGTTGGACGGCGGGTAGTAAGTAGCAGCTTCTGACACCAGACGGTCGGCAGTTCGCCTGGAAGTGCGACGCTGCCCTGCCTACGGCAGGGCAATACGGCAAGTCGTCCGTCCCGTGGGGCCGACCGTCCGTACTCGTTCCCGCTGTAGCCGAACCCGTTCGGCTACAGCGGGACTTACCGAGGCGTCCAGAGGAAGCGAATGATGTCCAGGGTCGAGGACCTACGCACCGGTTCGCCTCCAACTTCTCGCTCCGCCATGTTCAGCGCATCCGTCAGCGCACCTGACAGACCGCCTGCTGAGAGCAGCATCGACCCGAGATCGGGCACTTGGAGTGACGCATCGCCCACCACCTCCGGAATTTGCGGAGGGGATACCTGGCGCAACAGGTCGTCGACCCACTCGACATCCCGCTCGGGTTCGAGCAGTCGACTCAAAGGCTCGATGTCCATCCCCGTCACAACTCGACTGGCATCCTGCAGTGCAGGCACATTCACGAAGTTGATACGGGGTGGCGTGAAGACGTGCACTACATCGCTGAGCATCTCCGTCGAACCGTTCGAGTTCGTCGCGACGAGTCTGAACTGTCCGGAACTCTGGAGAGTCACCTGGAGCGAATCGGGAGCACTGACCCCCAGGTCGTGTACCGTGCCCCATGGCGTGTGCAGGACGAGTGCTTCGTGGCCCTGGACCTGCCATCGAACGGTGACCGACTGGCCGGCGAGTCCGTGGCCGGGCTCCACTCGCAAACCGGCGACCTTCGGAAACTCGATGAGTGCGGTGTAGCGACCGTAGAAGTACCGGTACCAATCTTCGGCCGAAGGTCGGCGCTCTCGATCGCTGCCCAGTGCCGCAGCGAACATTTGCACACCAGCGGAGTCGATCTTGCCCTGCACCGCGGTCAGCTTCGGATCGATGCGCATAGACGCGCCGAGCACGTTGTACAGCAATACGGCAAGCTTGAACCGATCCGTCTCGACGTCCTGCTCGCGCGTTGCATTCGCTCCCCTTGCCTCGGGCGGACGCATCCCGGGGGAAGTCGCCTGCGCCAGCGGCGGAGATTTCGACTCGACCCGGACGGGATCCGTGTCGATCAGCATGATGGGACTGTCACGCGACTCGCTGTACAGCACGTTCGTCAGGCTGAGGTCCCCGTAGACCATCCCGTTCCGGTGGAGAAGGTGGAAGGCGCGAGCGAGCCACGCGCAGTATCGAAGCCGAGTCCGGACATCGCCGGCCTCGACGACGAGGGATGCTCCGGACTTCCTGGCATGCACCGGGTTCGCCAGCCAGTCGATGCTTCGCATGACCGACGTCGTTCGTTCGATCTGCGAGATCGAGGCTTCCATGAAGTCCTGCGGGACCATGCGCATCAAGAAGCCGACGACGTCACGACCCTTCGTCACGACCTCGCGTGGCCACGTCGTGAACCGGTCGAGGACTTCGCGGTCCTCCTGCGGCATCGACGCTCTGTGTGCGATGAGCACACGCAAGTTCTGGATCTCGGCATGCCCCGGGGTCTTGAACTCCTTGAATGCGCATGTCGGTTCCGAGAAGAGGGAATTGGGGGTATCGACCTCGTAGACCGTGCCGAATCCTCCCGAACCGAGTTCCCGGTGAACCGTCAGGTTCGCTCTGTCGATCGGCACGAATCACCCCTCCTCCGGATCCTCGTACCGAGGGACTCACTGGATTCACCCGGCCGCATTGCCCATTCCCTCGGTTATCGGACTTACGCGGTTGTCGATCCATCGGGTCACGTCGGGTTGATCCGCGGTCGCGACCTCATCCAAGAACCGGCTACATACGAGAGTGAGCCGGCCGGACGCGTCCGCGGGATCCGCAACGGTCCGCAGGGGTTTGTGCTCTCGGTGTACTCGAAAGTAGACCTCGTTCGCGTCCGCTCCGACAAGCCAGAGGAGAACCGGCCACGGAGACCGTCGGATCCTCTCCTGCTCTATCGCTCCGGCCGCCGCAACCATCAAGGTCATCCCCGCATGCGACTCGCTCGAGCCGATCGGACCGCTGCGCGGAATCGTTCCCCGCAAGATCGCCTCAGGACCAGAGCCGACCTCCAATGGCTGGAAGGAACTGTCGAACACAAGTTTCCCGCCTCGCAGGACTACGAGACGGAAGACGCCGTCGAGATGCGGTTGGGACAGCATGCGGTCGGACAATGCGGTCAACGCCGGAACGACAACGGAGGGGTTCCAGTTGTCACCTGGTAGATCGAGGACGAGATCGTTACGCAGCAGCGGATCGACATCGATGTCGAAGGACAGGTCGGACACGTGCTACGCCTTTCAGATCCTGCTCGGGTCGGGTAACGGATCCATCAATGTCCTGGTTGCGGTGCCGCCTCGAGGTGCGGGCCGTCCGTACTCGCCGTTCCCGGACCCACTCTTGTCGAGGGAGATCGACGCGGCAGTCGGCCGCGGGGGCATACCCGCCGGCGGCATACCCACGGTTCCGGTCCCACCGAGTGTCGCGGCCCAACTGTTCAGCCGCTCCGACGCGGTTGCCTTCGCGTGGTCGGTCCAACGCTCCAGCGCAGCATCGATCACGTCGACCTGGTGGGCGACCACGGCATCGTTGATTTTCAAGACCGCTGCTTGTTGCTTGTCGATACGGTCTTTCTCTGCCTCCATTTGGGCATCCGTGCGCAGCTTTTCCCGGTCACGTCTGGCGTCGATGTCGGCTGTCGCAGCCGCCACCTCGACGTCCTCTGTCTTGGTCAGAACGTCGTCGTAGGCGGTCGGCCTGCCCAAGTTGGTGAGCACCTTGAAGATTACAGGGAGCAGTTCGAGACACATGAACAGCGCGGCCACTGCATAGCGTGCCGCAGCCGCCGTGCCGTCTCCTGCCGAGAGGTCGTTCAATGCCTTGAGACGAGCGATGATGCCCTGGTTCGCTTGCTCCAACTGATAGCTGGTGTCCTGAGCCGACGAGATCTGCTCACGAAGCTGGGCGACCGTCTGCTCGACGATAGGAAGCTCGACCTGAGCATCTGCGATGCGCCGTTCGCTTTCCTCCAGAAGAGTCCCCTCGAGTTCAGCCGCCAGTCGCGCCTTCTCTCCTTCCTTGGCCTCGACCTCACGGAGTGTCGCGTCCCAGCGCGCCTTGGCTTCGTTCGCGAGACGCTTCTTCTCCACACACATCGCGGCGCAGCCGGCGATGCCGGTTCCACCGCTGCCTTCTTCTTCAGCGATGGCCAGGGCTTGGAGTCGGTCGTACTCGGCCTTCTGCTCGGCCGCCCGCTCGTTCAGTGCGTCGATCTCGGTCTGCACGGCTTGAACCTTCGGGTTGGCCGCTGGGTCCGCAGTGGGACCGGCATTGATCAAGGCACGAAGATCCGCCAGCTCTGTTTCTGCGGCCGTAAGATCTGCCGAGGCGGTGGAGTTGTTCAGGTCGGATCGAAGTTGTTCCTGCGCCGCGAGGATGTTCCGGTTCAGCTGGGCCTCGATCTCGGATTCGAAGACCTTCAGCATCAGCGGAGTCGAAATGACGACGCCGATGATGACGGCCAGCACCACGCGGGGCACGGCCAACATCAACAGCTTCTTCAGGCTTCGTTCCTGAGAAAGCCCGAGAACAAGCATCCGGTCGAGATTGAGAATCGCGAGGCCCCACACCAGTCCGGCGACGAGAGCGAGGAACCATCCCTCTGTGACACCGGTGATGTAAAGGGCGTACGCAGCCGAGATCGCCGCAAAGAACGCGGTTGTCAGCAGGACAGCACCCATCGCCGCTTGCTTGGGAATCTGTCCCGGCAGCTGCCGCAAGACATCGATTCGCGCGCCGGCAAGTCGGGCGAGGAACTGGGAGAAAGGACTCATTCGATTTCCGTTCAGAACAACGAGATTGCTTCTCGAACCTTCAGGTACGAGTGGTCGGCCGTGGGCACGGTGCGCTTCAACTCATCGCCGAGCTCTGACGTGCCATAGCAATGCCGAGGGGAATCCGACGACCAACAACGATATGCAGGCCATCATGGCGATAGCCGACGACATCTGCCAGAGACGTAGATAACCGATAGCCGAGTAACACGGCCACGCAACAGAATCGGTGGTGAAGCGGTGGACCGTCTCGCAAGGACTGTACGAAGGCGAACTCGGCGCCGCGCCGTAGATCGCCTTCGGGATGGCTGTGGCCATCTTGCTCGTGTCGGCTTCCACTGCTGCGATGGTCGGTGCCGCCATTGCTCTCAGGTCGTTTGCGAAGAACACCTGCGTCAGCGGGATCGACATCGCTACTGCCAGTATCCAGACCAGCAGAACGTACCCGCGGCGCTCACCTCGGAATCGTTCGACGTCACACTTCATCACTGCAACGGCCGACTGGACCTCTCGATGGAAGGTCCGAAACAGGTAGGCGCCCCAGAGCAATCCGATCACTGCCAGGGGTCGCCAGAGAATTCCCGCGACCGCACCCATCGCCAGAACCGGAATGCATGCCACCACGACAACGCATGCCTTTTCCGAGTCGAAGAAGGCGCCTCTCGTGATATCCCGCAATCGTGAGCTGAGGCCGGTCTTCCTAGCGTGTGGGAGCCCAGAGTGCGACACCGGTCCGGTCATCGAGAAGTCTCCTCCTTCCGAAGGACACCTGAGCTGCGAAGTTCAATGCGGTGGGAGGTTTCATCCACGACCGTTTGAGAGTCCGGGCAACTTCCCCGTCTCCCGCCCCGAACGCATCGCCGACTCCATCCGTGCATGCGAGGAGCAGCTGGCCCTCGAGCAGGGTGAACTGCCCCGGGCGCACAGATGTCCGGTCGCGCAACGGCAGAGCCGACGTCCGGTTGGTCGCGATGTCCTCGGCAGCGGCCTTGCCTCCGAGGACGGGAATCCACGCCGTCTCGTCGTCTGTGGATACGTCCGTCAGCCACAACGAGCTGTCTCCGATACCCGCGTAGCGCACCGTCCATGAGCCCGAAGCCGACACCCGGTCCACCACGACGAGGATCGCGGTCGTTGCCATGACTTCACGGACCCCGGCCACTGACGAATCCGACACCCCGAGGTTCTCCGCGGCAACTGTGACCGCCTCGGATGCGGCCTGGAACGTCTCGGTCCACCCGTCGTCGTCGCTCGACGTTGCGGCATCGATTGCGCGATCGACCAGACAGTTCGCGGCTGCCTCCGCGGCGATGTGGGACTGCGGTGCGCTACCGACGCCGTCACATACGGCGACAGCAAATCGATCCGTCTCCGGCGAATACCGCACCGCGTACGCGTCCTGACGGGGCGATCCGTCGCTTCGGTGCATGAGTCCGCGTACCGACGCCGCTCTGAGTGACCACCCGAAACAGTCGAACGCGTCGCACATCGAGTCCGGTGGCATCGCCGTGCGAAACGGCATCCCACCTCCGAGTTCGGTGTATGCCCGTCCCGGGTCACCGACTGTGTACGGCTCGGGGTGCTCGACGTCGAGAGTTCCTTGCTGTTCCAAGTCCCCTCGCAGCACCTCGCTCACACCATGTCCCAGGCGGGAGCCTGCTGGAGAACGTGCTCTGTTCCCGCCTTCTCCAAGCTCACGCGCGGCATTCCGTCTGCCGCCGACTGCGTCGAACTCACGACCGATTGAACGACGATCTTGGCGATCGCAGCCATGGCTTCGGCGCGCCCCAATCCCTGGCGGGCGATGAAGTAGTAACTCTCCCCCCGCTTCTTCGGGAACGTGATCTCCTTCAGGATCTCGCCGTTCGCATCGCCGAACCCGAAGGGAATGATGTTCGGAAACGGTTTGGCGGTCGTGAGCTCCTGGAACGCCCGCCGCCATTCACCGTCGCTGTCGGACGGGTGACCGTCCGTCACGAAGAACACCATGGGCCGATAGACGGCGCCGCCGGACTCGGTCTTCAACACCGGGAGATCCCGCTGAATCTGTTCCTTCAGAGTCCGGAAGGCTGCGGCATAGGAGGTCAGACCTTCCACATGCAGGACGTCGCCGTTTCCGATCAGCGTGTCCTGGGCAAGATCCATCAACGGAATGACCACGCGTGCGTGGTCACTGAAACTGATCAGGGAGACACGGGCGATGTCGGCCAGGATCGGGCTCTTCAGCATCTCGTTCTTCAAGTCACGGAGTGCTTGGTTGAGAGCAACCATCTCGTCCACCATCGAGCCCGATACGTCGAACACCAGGTAGAACGGCGCTAATGCAGCCTGTTCGACCTGCACGTTCATGTTCGACACCACTTGCCTCCTTGTTCCAGGTACTCGTCCGTCCGAGACGGACACACAGACGTATCGACCGACGGGCCGTTAGAGTTACGAACAAACATCGTCGGAATCATTAGTATGCGCCACTAGCTCGATACCGTCCTTGGGTGGCCCTGCTCGTCTCACGGCGGGTCGCTAAGCGGGTTAGGGATGCCCAGTGAGCACGGAACTTGGTCAGGCCGGACACCACCGGTCGAAGACAGGCCCAGCCGGCGCCACCTCTCCGTCTTCGGCCTCGTCGTCGCCCTGTTCTTCTTCGCGTCGAGCCTGAGCCATCCCTCATCCCCCACGAGTGGTACTTCCTAGGCCCGATCAGTGGCCTGACCGGGATCGTCGGCTGCGGCGTCGGCGTGCTTGTTCCCTTAACTGCCCGTCGCTGGATCGCTTCGCGGCTCACGTGGTGGCGGCAACGCCACACCGTCCGGCGGACCGCCGAGGTGTGGTTGAGCAGCCTCAGGTTCCCTAGCGATCGGGCAACCTCTCGTCGATGCCGCCTTCGCCTTCGCCATCGCCTTCGCCATCGCCGTCGTCGTCGTCGTGGGAGAGCCTGAGCCGTCAGGACCGCACGTTCGTGGTCGACGGGATGAACGCCGAGCAGTTGACCGAGCTGAACTGCACACCCGCACTCGACCGCATACGGGCGTATGTGGGGCTCGAGGCCGACGACACCACCGACGGACAAGTACAGCTGATCGTCGACGAACTCGACCGCACGAAAGTCTGGGACGGGAGATCTTCGTGGTCTGAAGAACCACCGGATCCGGATCCGGCCGGATCAACCCGACCTCCGCCTCGATCGAAATGATTCATAATGGCAACTCGGCCATCGCCGCGATTGAATACTCGTTCCTCATGAGCCACTTGAAGGAGATCGCCCTGGTCGCCGGCGCCACCCGCGGCGCCGGCCGCGGCACTGCAATCGCTCTCGGCGAGGCTGGCGCGACGGTGTACTGCACCGGCCGCACCACCCGCGAGCACCGCTCGGAGTACGACCGGCCGGAGACCATCGAGGAGACCGCCGAGCTGGTGACGGCCGCGGGCGGGGTCGGCATTCCCGTCGCCGTCGACCACCTCGATCCCGAGCAGGTGCGGCGGCTCGTGCAGCGCATCGACGACGAGCACGGCCGGCTCGACGTCCTCGTCAACGACATCTGGGGTGGCGAGAAGCTGATCGAGTGGGAAACCCCGCTGTGGGAACACGACCTCGCGGGTGGGCTGCGGATGGTGCATCTCTCGGTCGACACGCATCTGATCACCAGCCACTTCGCGCTGCCGCTGCTGATCCGGAACCCGGGCGGGCTTGTCGTCGAGATGACCGACGGCACAGCCGAGTACAACGCGAAGAACTTTCGGCTCTCGGTGTTCTACGACCTGGTCAAGTCCTCGATGCTTCGGCTTGCGTTCTCGCAGGCGAAGGAGCTCGCGCCGCACGGGTGCACTGCCGTCGCGCTGACGCCCGGGTGGATGCGGTCGGAGATGATGCTCGAGCACTTCGGGGTCACGGAGGAGAACTGGCGCGAGGCCACCGAGGAGCACTTCGTCGCGATCTCCGAGTCGCCGCGGTTCGTCGGGCGGGCGGTCGCGGCACTGGCCGCGGATCCGGACGTGCATCGCCGCAACGGCGGCTCGTTCTCGTCGGGCGGGTTGGCGCGAGAGTACGGCTTCACTGACGTCGACGGGTCGCAGCCCGACTGCTGGCGGTACATGGTGGAGGTCCAAGATCGCGGCCTGCCGGCGGATGCGACCGGGTATCGGTGAGCGCGACACGCCGGGACTACGATTGCCGCTCGCCCACAACGTATTCCACACCATCAAAACGAATCGATTGACGCCCCCGCGACGCGGTGCCACCATGTGTCATCCCCCGCGCCCGCGAGGGTCACAACTGAAGAAGGCCCGCCAGGAGCGGCAACTCCCGACGGGCCGGATGTCCGACTGTTAAGGAGTCGAACGTGGGTAACAATACCCTCGTCGGAGGCGTGCGCCGCGCGCCGCGCCCGACGAGCAACTACACCGTCGTCCGCAACGAGACGATCAACAACAAGGACCTCTCCTTCCGCGCCCGGGCGGTCTTGATCTGGCTGCTTTCGAAGCCGGCCGACTGGCGCATCCGCTCCGACGCGATCGCCGCGGAATCACCGACCGAAGGCCGCGACGCCATCCGGTCCGCGATGCGGGAACTGGCTGCGCACGGTCACCTCGTCACCGAGCGTCGCCAGAACGAGCACGGCCAGTGGATCACCGTCCAGACCGTCTACGAGGTACCGGTCCGCCCCCAGCCGGGGCCTGGAAATCCGAACCCCGGCGAACCGGACACCGGAGAACCCGGCGCTGAACAAAGAACTGAAGACCAAGAGACTGAAACAAACCCCGCACCGGCCGCCGAGCCGACGGCACCCCCTGCGCGGCAACGAGGGGTGAGCAGCATTCCGCAGAAGAAGCAGATCGCCGACTTGGCGACCGCATGCCGCGCCGCCGGCCTGACCGCGACGTTCGACTATCTGCCCGCCGCCGCGCGCTCCCAGATCGTCACACTGATCGACTCCCACGGAATCCCACCCCTGGTCACGGCGGCACGATCGACGCATCGACCGAACAACCCGACGCGCTTCGCCCACGCATGGATCCCGCTGTGGCAATCGCTGCCGCTGCCCCGCTCTCCCCTGCCGCCCCGATGCGGCCGGTGCGACGAGTACGGCTGGCTGCCCGACGACCCGCACGGCCGCGCCGTGCGGTGCCCGTGCCGTCGCGTCGACGCACCCGACCACCCGCTCGCCGCGTGAGCACCCGTCGGCGGCGAGCCGGTAGCATCTGCGGGAACTGTTCCGTGACCACCGAGGTCGGAGGCCCATGTCCCGCAAGCGCTCAGGGTCGAGTCGCGGCTCCTCTCCTCATAAACCGCTGCCCGACAATGTCGTATCGTTGGCCGCGCGCCGTCGCCCGGCGGACACACCGAGCGAGCAGTACGGCGCACTGGCACCGGAGTTCGCCGCATGGCTGATGGAGAACGCTAGGTGCTCGGCGAATCAGGCGGAGGAGTTCGTTGTCAGCGTCGCGCACGCGATCGACGCGCTCTCGCGTGCGGATTCCGGGTTTGCGACCACGGCATGGCGGAGCCGCGACGTGGACCACCTTCTCGAGCGGGTGCTGACGAGTGAACTGGTCGAGGACGACGACGAGACGCGGGCGCATATCGCCGGAGACGCCGCCGTGTTCTTGCAGTTCCTCTCGGCGACAAACCGGTGGACCGGCCAGGACGAAGACCTCGGGTACGCCCTGTCCACGCTCACGTCGTACATCGAATCGAGGCTCGCGTCTCTTCCACCCACCGAGGTCGACGAACCACCAGTCGAGCCCGAGGTCGAACGTGCCGCCTTGACGGTCGTACCGGTCGTCGCACGGCTCGACGCCCTGCTCGGCTGGATCGGTGAGCGCCGGCCCGTGACCGCGACCGGAGCGCTGAAGCGTGCCCTGGTCATGGAGGCCTTCGACGCTGTCGGCGGCAAGCGCGAAGATCTGGCACCGCGCAAGGTCCAGTCGATGTGGGACCTTCCCGTGCTGGAACAGACCTGGGTCGTTGCAGCCATGGTGGACTTGATCTCGATCGGAAAGACCGTCGTCAAGCCCGGTCCTGCCGCGCCGATGTGGCGGGAGCCGGACCGGAATCCGGGCGAGTACCTCGCCCTGTGCCGGGACGCGGTGACGCATTCCCTCATCGTCGCCCTCGGCCGGCGCGGCGAGGGGCGCCTCGAGGCGTTCCATTCCGCCCTCGACGCGGCGACCGCCGCCGTCCTGTCCGCCGGTCTCGGTGAGCACCCGCTGCCGTCCGACCCCGAGGAGCGCCTGCACGCGCTGTCCGTGCTGTTCCCCGGCATGCCGGTCGGACCGAGTTTCCTCGGCAGCATGCTCGTCGACCGCCTCGAGGAATTCGTCGCCGACGGCATCCTCGACGACGCGGACGGCTACCGCGTGCCGACACCGCTCCGTCCTGCCGTGCGGGCCGCCGTGCGTATTCTGCTCGGCGACACGGCACCCGTCGCCCTTCATCCGCCCGCGCGGTGCACCCTGCGAATCTCGTTGCGCGACAGCGAGCCCCCGGTATGGCGACGGGTGGTGGTCGACAACTCCCTAAGCCTGCTGCATCTGCACTTCGTCATCCAGAGCTGCTTCGCCTGGGAGGACTACCACCTGCACCAGTTCACCAAGGGCGAGCCGTTCACCCGTGGTCGCGTGTACGTGCCCGACGATCAGGTCGACGACGAGCTCGCGAACGGATTCAGCGACGTCGTCGACGAGGGCACGGTGACCATCGGGACGGCGCTGCCCGAAGCTGGAGCGACCCTGACCTACCTGTACGACTACGGCGACGGGTGGACGCACGACATCGTCGTCGAGTCCGTCGCCGACTTCGACGCCGAGGCGCCGCGCGCTGCCTGCGTCGACGGGCACGGCCTGGCGCCGGCCGAGGACTCCGGCGGGACGTGGGGCTGGACGGACATGCTCGCCGCAGCCGACGACCCGGCCCACGAGCGACACGACGAGGTGCGGCAGTGGCTGGGACTGCGGCCGGGCGAGCGTGTCGACTCGGAGTGGTTCGACGCGGACGAGGTCAACGGTCAGTTGCGCTCATTGTTCGGATAGCTACAGGGCGCGGCTATCGCGACTGTGGAACCTGACCAACGGGATTGCATCCGGACTCGCATTCGACCCGTGCGAATCTGCCGCCAGTGACGGCGTCGAGTTGCGAAGAGGGCCGAACTCTTTGCGTCGGGTACCGGCAGTGATTGCAGTGCATCCCGCATCTCGCCTCGGCGTTCGATGCGACGCTCGGACGGTGCAGCAACGAGGCAGGGCCGTCGAGCCCGCCGTTATCCGCCGATCCGGCGCTGGGCGGAGCACACCCACGCGGCCCGTCCCGGCCGTCACGACCGAGATCCGTCACCCTCGGTGCCGGTGCGGTTCACCGTCGGATTCCGTGGAACACGTCGAGGGACGAATGCGCTGCGACAGCGACGGCGGACGCCACGCCGAGACCGGAAACCCGTTGCGGATCAGGCATCGTCGAAGTTCCAGCTCGCGGCAGGGCGTGGGTCGTCGTCCGTCTGTCGGGGTGCGGCGGTGGTGGCGCTGCGGGTGCCCGGTACGGTGCGGGCCAGAGCGATCGCGATGCGACGTTCGGATTCGTCGGCGAACAAGCCCCGGATGGTGACGCGGCCGCCCGACACCTCGGCGCGCCAGCGTCGGGCGCCGGTGTAGTCGTCGAGGCGGCGCTGGACGCTGACTCCGATGGCCTCGTCCGGCTTGAGCGACAGCCGCAGCAGGTCCCCGCGGGAAACGATCCCCACCACGTGTCCGTCGTCCTCGACGACCGGGATGCTGCGCAGCCCCCGACTCAGCAGCAACCGGCTCGCGTCGGCCAGATCCTGGTACGCCGCGACCGCCACGGCGGGGGCAGTCATCACTTCGGCCACCGTCCGTGTGTCCTCGGACATCGTGCCGCGCAGCACATCACCGCTTGTGAGGATCCCGACGAGGCGGTCCCGGTCGTCGAGGACCGGCAGGGCGGCGTACCCCTGCTCGGCCAACAGGACGGCAGCCTCGGTCACGGGCACTCCCTGGTGGACTGTGGCGACCGGTCGGTGCATCACGTCGCGTACTCGCATGGGACACCTCGTTCCCGGGTGCATGACCCGGATCGACGAAACTATATAGGAAAAGTAAAGCACGAAATTTAAATCATGTATAGAGCCTCCTCCGTAGTTTGCAGCGCAGCCTGGCCCACCAAGTCCGGAGGCGCAGTCAGCGCAGCGCCGCCAGAAGTTCTCCGACGGTGTGGTGGGACTCGAGCGGATGGCGCAGTCGGCCTTGCGGATTCACGGAATAGGTATTGCGCCGGCCGACGCGGGTCTTGGTTACGTAGCCCTCCTCGACCAGATCGGCGAGGATCATCTGCACCGCCCGTTCGGTGATGTCGACCCGGCGGGCGAGTTCGCGCACCGTCGACTCCGTGCCCTCGGTCAGACACAGCAGCACGTGGGTGTGATTGGTCAGAAAGGTCCAGTGCCGACGCGGTGGGCCGTCGGACGCGCTCGAAGTCATGCCCTCACCATAGGTCCGATGCAATTCACGTATTGACGTTCAGGATAGAAGGTTCGGAGTGGTGAGGCGACGCTGTCGTCGTCTTCACTTCGATCACCACGCACGTCGGTTCGGGCAGTCGGTCGCCAGTGCCGCGTCGAGTTCATCAGCCCGGTGCCTCGGCCACGGCTTGCGAGCGTGCCACCTCGTCTGGCAGCCGGTGGGGTACAGTGCCCGGGCCAACTGATACCGGGGGGATTCATGGCCGAGGGACTTCGTTTGGATCCGCAGACGATCGAGGAGATCGTCGCCATCTGCGACACCATGCTCGAGACGCTGAGAGAGGCCGCGCAACAAGCAAAGAAGCTTACCGCCGCACCAAGTTTCGGGGGCTTCAGATCAGCTGAAGACCTTCGTGCCGGCTTCATTCGCAAAGCGCACGGTACGCCCGACTCACTATACGAACGGCTCGAACAGTTTGCGGCGGTACTCGAGGGCATGCGCGACACATTCTCTGCTGGGGGCGAGGGATTCCTCCATGCTGAGAACCGCCGGACCGCCGAACTGCGCGCTCTGGGCCAGGACGAGCTGTGACCTCACGCCGCCCGATAGGTGCGACGGCGGGTGTTCTGGTGCTCACTGCGGCACTCGTGGGCTGCACCGCCCCCACTCACACCGCAGTCTCCATCGGCGAAACCCCGTCGCACTCGACCACCACAACTCGAGTGCCGCGTCTGACGGACGAGTCCGACCGACCTCTCGTCGACTTCGATCCGTGCCTCGATATCCCCGACCACGTGCTTGCTGCCGCCGGATATGACCCGAGCTCCGAGACCAACGCCGACTTCGCTGCTACCCACTACACGATGCTCGGATGTTCCTACGACGGAGCTCTCCGAATTCCCGGACTCGACACCTATAAGTTGACGGTAATGTCGGCCAACTTCGACTGGGCGGTGGAACTGCAGAAATCCGCCGACAACGGGGACGACGTCACTCCCATTGACATTGCCGGTCGGCGTGCGCTCCTGAAGACCAATCAGTCGTTTCCAGAGAGTTGCGACATAAGCATCGAAACGACGTACGGTGTCCTCCTCTTCCTCCTCGTGGTCTTCGGTTCCGAAGTCGAGTACCTGTCCAAATCGCAATGGTGTACCGGACTCGAAGACACCGCCGAGCGCATCGTCGCCGTCCTCGACGACTTCGAGTCACACACCCGCTGACTCGGTACCCATCTGGCTTCGCCCTGGAAGCCGACCTCGAACCCGCCCGAGTTCGCCGGACCACGCCCGCGACGCTGTCTCCCCCGTGTGTCAGCATGGTCGAACCCGATCTCGGAGGGAGCGTCGTGTCCACCGCCGACCTGCACCGCCTGACGCGTCTGCGCCAGGAGCACCCGGCGTGGGCGCTGCTGCGGTCGGACAATGCGGCCGCGGTGCTGGCGTTGCTGGGCCGGCACTTCGACCGCGGCACGCGACGGTTGCCGGCCCCGGAGCTGTTCGCCCGCCTCGATGCGGACCTGCAGGAACTGCGCGACGAGGGCTTCGAGCTGCCGCGCACCGGTCAGGCCTACTGTGCGGACTGGGTGCGCGCGGGCTTCCTGCTGCGCCGCGCGAGCGCCGACGCCCGGGAGGAGACCCTCGAGCCGACGGAGGCGACGTTCGCCGCGCTCACGTTCGTCGCGGGCCTGACGACCGCTACCAGCTCGGTCACCGAGTCGCGGCTGACCACCCTGTCGAGCCAGCTCCAGGCGCTGGCGCGGGACTCGGATCCACGCAGCGAGAGCCGCCTGGCGGCGTTGCGGGCCGAGCGCGACGAGCTGGACCGGCAGATCGCCGCCGTCGAATCCGGTGACTTCCCCGTGCTGGACGGGAACCGCGCGGTGGAACGGTCCGCGGAGATCCTGGCGCTGGCCGGGGAGATACCGGGCGACTTCGCGCGGGTGCGCGCCGAGTTGGAGTCGCTCAACCGGGAGCTGCGGGCCCGGATCCTCGACGACGAGGGCGACCGCGGCGACACCCTCGGCGAGGTGTTCCGCGGGGTCGATCTGATCGGCAGCTCCGACGCCGGCCGCAGCTTCGCCGGCTTCTACGACATGATCATCGACCCGGAGCGGTCGTCGCAGCTCGACGACTGGATCGAGGCGGTGCTGCAACGCCCCTTCGCGCAGCAGCTCACCACCGAGCAACGCGGCCGGTTCCGCACCCTGCTCACCGAGATGGAGGACGCGGGCGGCGAGGTGCACGCGACGATGACGTCGCTGTCGCGTTCGCTGCGCCACTTCGTGCAGTCCCGCCACTACGAGGAGCACCGGCGTCTGCAGCGGCTGTTGCGCTCGGCCCAACAGCAGGCCCTGCAGGTGGCGCAGCGCCGCAAACCATACGACCTGCTGGACCTCGAGCTGGTGCGGGTCGGCATGAGCATCGATTCGGTGGCGGCGCTGCGGCTGCACAACCCGGCCGACGACCTGGTGGCCGAGCCGGTGGTGACGCAGCCGGTCGGCGAGGTGGATCTCGCGGAGCTGCGCCGCATCGTCCGCGAATCGGAGATCGACATGGACGAGCTGGCCGGCAACGTCGCCGCCACGCTGCGTTCCCGCGGCAGCGCCACGATCGGCGACGTGTTGCGCGATCATCCCGCCACGCAGGGTCTGGCCAGCGCGGTGGGTCTGCTGGTGCTTGCCGCGGAGCACGGTCACCGCGTCGACGGCACCGAGGAGATCGCGTGGACGTCCCCGTCGGGCGCGACCCGCGTCGCGACGGTGCGCCGGCATCTGTTCGACCCGACCGACACGGAGTTCACCGCCCGCATCACCAAGGACGCGTCATGACCGAATCGACCACCCGCACGGGGCTGTATCCGGGCGACACCGGCGAACTCGACCTCGACACCCGCCGCGCGCTGGTGCAGCTGCTCAAAGGACCGCTCGTCACCGCCGACAAGCACCCGGAGGTGTGGCGGACGGTGATCCGTGACGAGCGGGTGCTGCGGTCCCGGCTCGCGGACGTGTTTCTCGATCTCGTCGTCGACGAGGACGATCAGCTCGCGTTCACCCGCCCCGCCGACACGGGCGACCACAAGGCTCCGACGGTGCTGCGCACCGAGCGGCTCACGTTCATGGACACCGTGATGCTGCTGGCGTTGCGGCACCGGCTGCTGCGCGCCCAGCCGGGCGAGCGGGTGATCGTCGACTTCGACGAGGTGGCCGGGCAGCTGGAGATGTACCGCGCGGCGACGAGCACCGATCCGGCCGGCTTCCGCAAACGGGTCAACGCGTCGTGGGAGAAGTTGAAGAAGTACACGCTGCTGGCATCGACGTCCACGGAGGGCCGGATGGAGGTCTCGCCGGTGTTGCGGCAGTTGTTCGACGCCGATCAGGTCGCCGCCGTCGAGGCCGAGTTCCGGCGCATCGTCGAGGAGGACGCGCCGTGAGCGCCGCACCCGTCCACCCCGGCCAGTTCCGGCTCGCGCGGGTGCAGGTGGTCAACTGGGGCACTTTGCACGGGCATCACGACATTCCCGTGGCCCGCAAGGGTTTTCTCATCACCGGGGCGTCCGGCTCGGGCAAGTCGACGCTCATCGACGCGATCTCGACGGTGCTCATGCCGGGCGGCAGCGTGCGGTTCAACGCGGCCGCGCAGGAGTCGGCGGCCGGGTCGGGCCGCAACTTCGTCAGCTACATCCGTGGGGCGTGGCGGCGCGAGGCCGACGCCGACACCGACGCGCTCACCGCCTCGTATCTGCGCACCGGCGCCACGTGGAGCGCGGTCGCACTGACGTACAACGCCGCCGACGGCGCGGCCCCGGTGGCCCTGGTCAAGCTCATGCACCTGCGCCGGGGCGCCAACGCCAACAACGAGATCTCGCACCTGCACCTGATTCTCGACACCGACCTGGAGCTGACCGACCTCGAACCGTTCGTCGCGCGGGGCATCGACACCCGGGGCATCCGCAAGCGCTGGCCGGATGCGGTCGTGAACCCCAGCTACGCGCCGTTCGCCCGCGCGTTCCGGTCCAAGCTCGGCATCTCGTCGGAGGCCGCGCAGCGGCTGCTGCACCGCACGCTGTCCGCGAAGAGCCTGAACAGCCTCGACCAGCTGCTGCGCGACTACATGCTCGACGAGCCGCCGACGTTCGCGATGGCCGAGCGGGCCACGACCCAGTTCCGCGAGCTGCGCGAGGCGCATCGCGTCGTCGTCGACGCCCGTCGTCAGGTCGAGACGCTCGAGCCGCTCGTCGCGCTGGCCGACGCCCGTCGCACCGGTCTGCAGGCCCAGCGCGACCTGCAGGACGAGACCGATCACCTCGACGCGGTGCACGCCCGGATGACGGTGGACCTGCTCAGCGACAGGCTCGACGAGACGCGGGCGCAGACCGGTCTGCTGCAGGCCGCCGCGGACAAGACCGCCGACGAGGCCGACCGCGCCGGCGAACGCACCCTCGATCTGCGGGTGCGCGCCGAGAGCGCCGGCGACGGCCGGCTCGCAACCCTCCGCGTGCACAAGGAGACCGCCGAAACCGCACTCGAACGAATCACCCAGCAGCGCAGACGGTTCGACGTCGCTCTCGCCCACTGGGAGGCGGAGCCGCCGGGCACCGCGGACGACTTCGCGCATCTGCAGGCCCAGCTCGAACGGGAACTGCGCGAGCTCGACGCCACCGCCGACACGCGCAGGGCCGAACTGTACGAGGTGGCCGGTGCGCTCGCCGAACGCCGGAAGACGATCCGCGCGCTGATCGCCGACCGGGAGGTCCTGGCCCGGCGCCGCTCCAACCTCGATCCCGACCTGCTGCGCGCCCGGGAACTGGTGTGCTCGGCGGCCGGCCTCGGCGAGGACGCCCTGCACTTCGCGGGCGAGCTGATCGCGGTGCGCGCCGAGCACGCCGAGTGGACGGGTCCGATCGAGCGGGTCCTGGGCGGATTCGGGCGCACCCTGCTGGTGCCCGACGAGCTGTATCCGCGGGTGGCCGCCGCCGTCGACGCACACCACCTCGGTGCCCGCCTCGTGTACCGGCGGGTCCGCACCGGCGTCGGCGTGCCGGACGCACCCACCACCGCCGACGGCTCGCTCGTCCGCAAACTCGAGGTGCGCCCCGGCCCGCTCGCCGCGTGGCTGCAGCACCACCTGGCGGACCGCTTCGACTACGCGTGCGTCGACACCGCCGACGACCTGCGCCGCGTCCCGCGGGGCGTGACCCGGGCCGGGCAGGTCAAGCACGGCGGTGACCGGCACGAGAAGGACGACCGGCGGCGCATCGACGACCGCAGCCGCTGGGTCCTCGGCTTCGACAACGAGACCAAGCTCGCCGACCTGCGCCGGCGCATCGGCGACGCCGAGACCGACGTCGACGCGCTGCAACGGCGGCAGGAGGCGCTCGAGCGCGCCGAGTCCGCGATCCAGCAGCGACGGCAGGCCGCCGCGGTGATCCGCGAGTCCGTGTGGGCCGACGTCGATGTCGCGGCGGCGGGCAGCGCGGTGGACGCGATCGAGGAGCGGCTGCGCGAGTGGATGCAGGGCAACACCGAATACGCCACGCTCACCGCGGATCTGGCCCGCGCCGAGAGCGAGGAACGCGCCGCCCGGCAGGCGCACACCGCGGCGCTGGCCAAGCTCGAGCAGCACCGGGACGAGCTGACCCGGGTGCAGGCGCGACTCGACGACGCGCAGGCCCACGCCGGCACGGCGGTGCCCGACCTGATCGCAGCGCGCATCCGGGCCCGGTTCGCCGCGGCGGTCCGCCGCGTCACCGTCGACAACATCGACCGGGCCCTGAGCACGGTGGGTCGCGCGATCAACGAGGAGATGCGGTCCGCGCAGCGCGACACCGCGGACGCCGAGCGCCGCATCACCGCCATCCTCACCGGCTATCTCGCCGAGTGGGAGGCGCGGCGCGCCGAGATGCGCTCCGAGGCCGAGTACGTCGACGACGCCCTCGCGGTGCTCGCCCGGCTGCGCAGCGACGGCCTGCCCGCCTACGAGGACGAGTTCTTCCGGCTGCTGCGCGAGCAGTCGCACCGCAACATCGGGGAGCTGGCGCGCGCGATCCGCAAGGCGCCGGGCGAGATCCGCTCGCGCATCGAGCCGGTGAACGAATCGCTGCGGCGCTCGCCGTTCGACACCGACCGGGTCCTGCGCATCGACGTCAAGGACCGGCGCTCCCCCGCCGCGTCGGAGTTCCTGGCGGAGCTGCTGCAGATCACGAGCGGCGCGTGGAAGGAGGAGGACCGGGCCGCGGCGGAGCGGCGGTTCGAACAGATGGCGGCAGTGCTCGAACGGCTCGACTCCGGCGAGCCCGCCGACCTGCGGTGGAAGCGCCTCGTGCTCGACACCCGCCTGCACGTCGGATTCATCGGGGTGGAGGTCGACCCGGAGGGCCACGACGCCAACTATCACGACTCGAGCTCCGGCCTGTCGGGTGGGCAGGCGCAGAAGCTGGTGTTCTTCTGCCTGGCGGCGGCGCTGCGCTATCAGCTGGCCGCCGCCGGCGAGGAGTTGCCGCGCTACGGCACCGTGATCCTCGACGAGGCATTCGACCGCGCCGACCCCGCGTACACGCGGCGGGCACTGGACGTGTTCACCCAGTTCGGGTTCCACATGGTGCTCGCCACCCCGCTCAAGCTGCTGCAGACCCTCGACGACTACATCGACGGCGTGGCGGCGGTGAGCATCCGCGACAAGCGCTACTCGCAGATCGCCCTGTTGCCGATCCGCGACGCCGGCACGTGAGCGCACTGTGCGTGCCGCCGTCCGAGGTCGCCGGTAAGGCCCAGGCCGCCTACCGCAGCCGCCGCACCCGATGGATCACCGATCCCGCTGCGGCCGAGTCGGATTCGCTGTCGATCGCGCTGCATCCGCCGTCCGAGCGGCGGGTCGCGCAGGATCCCGACTCCGTCGTAGCGTGGGTGCGGGCCTGGCACGGCTACCTGGGCGCCGGCCGGGTCGAGTGGGAGACGCGGCGCTGGCCGAGCTTCGGCACGCAGGAAGTGCCGGTGCGCCTGCTGCTTTCGGGCGCGACCGAGATTGCCGCCGCGGCCGCACGAGCGCCCGAGTGGCGCACCCTCACCGAACGGCGGGCGCGCCTGCTCGACGGACTCGGCCCCGGGACCGCGACGCTCGCGACCGCGATCGCCGCGACGCATGCCCGCTGGCTCGAGCTGGAGGAGCCGGACTTCGCGCGGCTCGTCGCGGCCGTGCGCTGGCTGGCCGAGCATCCGTCGTCGGGGCTGTTCATCCGCCAGCTGCCGGTGCCCGGCGTCGACACCAAATGGGTGTCGCGGCACCGCGGTCTGGTCGAGACGCTGCTCGAGGGTGTGCGCGGCGACCGTGACCTGGGGGTGCGGTCGCTGCCGCGGATGTGCGAGGTGGCCGTGTGCGACCGGACGCTGCTGGCGGCGGCGCCCCGGATCTTCGCGACGTCGCTCGACGAGCTGGCGGCACTGCCGGTGACGCCGGCCCGCACCCTGATCCTGGAGAACAAGGAGGGCCTGCATGCGCTGCCGGACCTGCCGGCGACGGTGGCGGTGCACGGCGGGGGCTACGCGGTGCACGAGCTGGCGGACGTGCCGTGGCTCGCCGCCTCCGACGTCGTGTACTGGGGTGACCTGGACACGCACGGTTTCGCGATCCTCGACCGGCTCCGCGGCCACCTCCCGCACGTGCGCAGCCTGCTCATGGACCGCGACACCGTCGAGCGGTGGCGCGACCTCGCCGTGCCCGAGGCGTCCCCCACCCCGCACGTGCCCGCGCACCTGACCGGGCCGGAACGCGACGCCCTCGACGCGGTGCGCACGGAAGGGCTTCGGCTCGAGCAGGAGCGGATCCCGTGGCCGTACGTCGTCGCGCATCTCGCGGCACTGTAGCCACGGGCGTCGAGCCTGTCGCACGCCGGTGTTAGAGTCCCCGCGTCGATTCGTAGGGGGGACGAATGGTGGGGGAACTGCGCGCCGATGTGGCGCGTCTCGAGGAGTTGAGCGGACGACTGCACGGCCTGGCCGCGGAGGCGTCGCGGCTGCGCGTGGGTCCGGCGGCGGGACCGTATGCGCCGGCCCTGGACGCGCTCATGCCGTCGGTACTGGAGGCGGCTCGCCTCTCGCAGGAAATCGTCGACAGTGCCCTGATTCCCGCGCTCGCGGAGCGTCTCGGCGAGACCGGTGACGTCATGCGCGCCACCGCGCGCGAGTACCGCGACCAGGACGACGCGGCGGCGACGCGACTGGTGTCGGCCTATCTCTCGGCCACCGGCGACTGGCGCGTCGACGAGGATCCGGCATGACCCTGACCAAGGGGCAGGTTCGCGAATGGAATCCGAGACAACTCGACGACATCGGTCGCGCGTGGCGCGACACCGGAGGCCGGATCGAGGAGCTGTTCGATCGATACGTCGCCGCCGTCACCGACGTCGGCGGCACGTACTGGGAGGGACGCACCGCGGAGGCCGCGCAGGAACGCGCCGCGGCCGACAGACGGACCGTCGTGGCCCTGGTCGATCGGCTCGACACGCTCGCCCGCCGGCTCGAACAGGGATTCCACGAGGTCGACGCGCCACTCCAGCGCGCCCGGGCGACGATCCTCGACGCCGAGGCCCAAGGGTTCGTCGTCGGCGAGGACCTGACGGTGCGCGATCCGGCGCCGGACCCGGACCGGGAAGCGGCCCGAGCCGGCCTGCAGGCGTACCTGGCCGAGGCGGTGTCGACCGTCGAGAACGCCGACCGGGCGCTGCAGCAGGAACTGAGCGCCGCGCGGGCTCTGCTGCGAGCCGACTTCACCTCGGTGGCTGCGCTCGGCACGGACCAGGGGCACGCGGACGGCGCGCGGCTGGTCGACGGATCGGTGACGCCGGAGGCGCTGCGGCGCCTACTGGAAGCCGGCGAGCTGACACCGGAACAAGTCGACGCCCTGCGCGCGGGCGCAGCGGCGACCATCCCGTCGTCGCACATGGAGTACCTGGTGGCCCTCAGCCGGTCCCTGGACGGCAGGACGCCCCGGGAGATCGCCGACATCCTGGCCGGACTGCCGGCCGGGGCTCGCAGCGCGCTGGCCAACGCGCTGCAGATCGTCTCCACCGAGAACGTCGTTGTCGCCGTCACCGACGGTGACATCGCCCCGCGTGGCGGGGCGGACCTGCTACCGGACGGGATCCGGGCGGCACTCGACCGCGACGACCTGGTCGTTCACGGCTTCCGGACGATCGGCGGCACGACCTACACGAGCACCGAACTGAACGGCGTCGCCGACAACCAGGCCCTCGCCCGGATCGTCGCCGAGGGCGATGCGGTGTACCGGTCCGGCAGCACGCTCGACCGGGACCTCCTGGACGCCGGTCGCCGATATCTCGACGCCCAGGTCGCGTTCGCGCAGGACCCCAACCGCAGTTTCGAGTTCTTCACCGTCGACGGACGCGGCACGGGCGACGGTGCGTTGACGGCCGGAATCCTCACCGCGGTGGCGGACGACCGCATCGCGGTCGAACAGGTGGTCACCGACCCTGAGCACGGCACCGATTTCGTGCGGAACGTACTGGTGCACGACTGGCCGGACGACGGTGCGGCGGTGTCGTCGCTGTTCCGCGCCGACGAGAAGGACGGGGTGGTCGACGATCCTCACAACGCCGCCGACGTCGCCGCAGCGACTCGCCACGGCGCGATCATGGCCGCCGTCGCGGGCGCGATGAGTTCCGGAGAGGCGTGGAAGATGTTGTCCGCCATCCCGGAAACCGACGGGCAGTCGGTGGGTCAGCTGAACCCTGATCTGCTGCGGACGGTTTCGCACGGCCTGAGCCCCTACATTCCCGACCTGGCGGGATCCCCGCAGGCGGATCGGCCCGGATTCGACGTCGGCGACTGGGCGGATCCGAAGGACAACAGCAGCTATCGCGGCTCGGCGAACGTCTTCGCCGCGATGAACACCGATCCCGAGGCCGGCACGCATTTCACCGGCAGCGCATTCGCGTCCGTTGTGGCGGCCGAGACTCGGTACGCCCAGGACCCGTACACCTCGGGCACGACGGCGGAGCTCTCGACGGCCGGTCGCATCCTGGGGCTGACCGACCGGGGGCTGATGCTGTCGACCCAGGACGATTTCCATGACGAGACCGAGCGGCAGCAGGCGATCTACGACCGCAAGTCCGCCGCCTACGACGCAGTCCTCGCCCTCGGCGCGTTCGGCCTGGAGAAGTTCCCCGGCGGGGAGTACATCGCGACGCTCTACGAAGCAGGTGGTGATCCGTTGAAGGAGTTGTACATCGGCCCGGAGCCCGGCACGGAGGAGTCGGCCGAGCTCACGGGTCCGAACCTGGTGCGGCAGTACTACAACGTGCTTGCGGCCGCGCCGGAGGTGCCGGTGCCGATCCGTGCCCACCATCGGAACCTGTTCGACGAGGCGGGTCGGCTCGAGCCGTACGACGAAATCGTCGGTTCGGAATCGGACAAGGAGGTGCGACATGCCATGTTGCGTGAGGCGTTCAACGAGTACGGAAACCCGACCGACGGGCACGAGACGGCCATGCAGGAGGCCTACGACACGGTGGTGCGCACGAATGGCTGAGACACGGCTGTCGGCCCTGGGATGCGTCGCATTGCTCGCCTTCACCGCCGGGTGCGGGGACCGCGCGCCGGAGGATCCACGTCCGGTTCCCGTTCCCGAGCCGCCGGTCGCGTACACGCACGTGTGGTCCGCGGACCCCGACATCGACCTGTCCAGCCGCGGCGCCGAGCTGGTCCGCGCCGCAGTCGAAGCCGGACTTCGCACGTTCAACTACGGTACGAAGTTCACATTCCCCGGATACCTCGACGCCATCGGGGCACCGTACGATTTCGACCACGCCGAGGTCTGGGATCATCTGGTACGCCCCGGTCCCGTCGATCCACCACAGTGGCGAGCCACGTACTTCATGCATCTCACGGCACTGTCGGCGACGGCCACGGAAGTCACTGGAGCCGTGTGCGAGTACGGCGTCGGCACAGAACCGGGGGAAGAGTACTCGGTCTATCCCCTGAGAATGGTCCGGGCGGTGACCTTGCGCAACACTGCCGAGACACCCGGCGCGGCCAGTATCCCCGACACCGACCCGGAAGGACACGATCCCCGCGCCGCCATCGCCCCCGACTGGAACGTCTTCGGCACCTGGAAGATCGTCCAGCTCCGCACCGGGGGACCGAACTGGGTCATACCGGACACGTGTACGGCGTGGTGGCACGAACGCTTCCCCACCTTCGAACTCCACGACGGTCTGCTCTCGCCACCCCCAGGCTTCCAACCACCCACCATGCCCGTCGCCCAGCAATACCCCGAATGGATCGGACCGGCGAATGCCGGTTGAACCCATAACGCGGCACCGCCGCACCGCCAGCGAACAGCGAAGGGCCCCGATGAACGCACCGCGTCGGCGGCGCGTCATTGCCGTCGTCACCACTGCCCTACTCGCAGTCACCGGCTGCGGCACCGACAGCCCAACCGGTCCACGTCCGATTCCCGTTCCCGAGCCGCCGGTCGCGTACACACACGTGTGGTCCGCAGACCCCGACATCGACCTGTCCAGCCGCAGCGCCGAACTGGTCCGCGCCGCAGTCGAATCCGGACTTCGCACGTTCAACTACGGTACGAAGTTCACATTCCCCGGATACTTCGACGCCATCGGCGCACCGTACGATTTCGACCACGCCGAGGTCTGGGATCATCTGGTACGCCCCAGTCGCCACGATCTACCGCCGTGGCGAGCCACGTACTTTCACCATCTCACGATGTTGTCTGCCGGCAACTCGGAGATCACGGCAGCAGTATGCGAATACCGAGTCAAAACCGAACCCGGACTCAACCTCTCCTTCGATCCCATGAGGTGGGTGTGGGCCGTGACCCTGCGCAACACCGCCGAGACACCCGGCGCGGCCGGTATCCCCGACACCGACCCGGAAGGACACGATCCCCGCGCCGCCATCGCCCCCGACTGGAACGTCTTCGGCACCTGGAAGATCGTCCAGCTCCGCACCGGGGGACCGAACTGGGTCATACCGGACACGTGTACGGCGTGGTGGCACGAACGCTTCCCCACCTTCGAACTCCGCGACGGCCTGCTCTCGCCACCCCCAGGCTTCGAACCACCCACCATGCCCGTCGCCCAGCAGTACCCCGAATGGATCGGACCGGCGAGTGCCGGCTGAGTCGCCACGAACGCCGCAGTCCCGAAACTGGACCCCGCACAGGCCACCGATTCCGGAGACGCTCCCCACCTCCGCCTTCACGATGTGCCTGAAGTGGCAATAGTGAACTAGAATCGAACTTCTCGTTCCCGGGTTCTCGCCCGGGAAATTCCCTTCACAGGAAAGGAGCACTCCGACGCACTCGCCGGCCCCCCACACCGTTCATCTCGTCTCCCTGCCCCACAGCGTCGGAGATGCTCCCCCGCTCGCCTCGGAGCGGCCCCGGCTGCACGGCCACCCGCACATCGTGTGGTTCCGGGACCGCTACGCGATCCCCATCTCGACGACCACGCCGCGCCAGGCGATGCTCGAGGATCTGCAGTTCGTGCGCCGGGTCCTCGACGACGCCGGCATCGACTATCTGCTGGTCCGCGGCGACGGCACGCGCCCGGTCCTGGCGGTGGACTGGGCCGACCGCAAGGAGCTGCGTGCCGCGCTGGTCGGCGCCTGCACCGACGAGCCGTTCTACTCCAAGACCGTGGGTGCGAAACGGCACCGTCCCGTGCTCGTCGCGGACGGCCGGCTCTCGCACAGTTCCAAGGCCCGGATCTTCCGCCTGTTCCGGCCGCGGGTGGAACTCACCAGCGGCCTGCGGTACGGGGCGTCGAACGGGGTGCAGATCGAGTTGTGGTCGCACACCGACGACGAGATCCTCCTGCCGAGGGAGAACGCGCTGACCCGGCGCAGCGTGTTGCGCGACGAGGTCACGCGCGGCACCGTGGAGCGCTACGGACAGACGTGGCCGACCATCGAGGGGATGTTCGCGGCGCACCCGTCGGACGTCCCGTTCGAGATCGACCTGGTGTTCTCGTGGGTGGACGGCTCGTCGAAGGAGTGGCAGGCCGAGCGCGCCAAACGCCTGCAGAACTACGTGGTGGGCGAGGGCGACGACTCCCCCGCCCGCTTCCGGCAGATCAACGAGCTCAAGTACGCGCTGCGCTCCGTGCACATGTATGCGCCGTGGATCCGGCGGATCTTCGTCGCGACCGACTCCGACCGGCCGGACTGGCTGGCCGACGACGGGCAGGTCACGTTCGTGCGCAGCGAGGAGTTCTTCGCCGACCGGTCGGTGCTGCCCACCCACAATTCACAGGCCGTCGAGTGCCAGCTGCACCACATCCCGGGTCTGTCCGAGCACTTCCTGTACTCGAACGACGACATGTTCTTCGGTCGCCCGGTGGACCCGCAGATGTTCTTCTCCGGCGGCGGGGTCACGAAGTTCATCGAGGCGGACACCCGCATCGGATTGGGCCGGAACCACAAGAAGCGCAGCGGTTTCGAGAACGCGGCCCGCGTCAATCGCCGGCTGCTCGAGGAGCGGTTCGGGGTGACGATCACCCGGCACCTCGAACACACGCCGGTGCCGCTGCGCAAGAGCATCATGGCGGAGATGGAGCGAGAGTTCGCGGACGAGTTCGCCGCCACGGCGGCGAGCACGTTCCGGGCCGCGGAGAACATCTCGGTGACGAACTCCTTCTACCACTACTACGCGCTGATGACCGGCCGGGCGGTGCAGCAGACCGCGGCGCGGGTGAAGTACGTCGACACGACGGTGAAGTCGGGGCTGCGGGAACTGGACACGTTGCTGGCGAAGCGGACGACGGACCTGTTCTGCCTCAACGACGGCAGCACACCGGAGGTCGACCTCGAGCTGCGCACCGCGAAGGTCACCCAATTCCTGGAGCGGTACTACCCGATCCCGGCGCCGTGGGAGACGGACTACCCGGGACGGTCGTGACCCGCACCGCGTAGCCCCTCGATCCGGCCGCCCCGCTTTCCGCGGGGCGGCCGGGTGGAACGCGAATCCGGTCACCGCCCGTTCGACAGGGTGGGAAATGTCCAGCTTCCGTCGAGGACTTCCGGGCGCGGGCGGTACAGGCGCACGAGATAGTTCCACCCCTCCGTGACGGGAAGGTAATTGGCACGGTCCGCATCGCCGCCGCCCCCGAAACGGACGGTGATCGAGCCGTCCGCATTCGGCACGCCCGTGATGTTGTTGACGCTGTAGGCATTCTGTGCGTTCGGCTCGAAGAAGCCCTGCGCGTTGTAGACCGAGACGGACCAGAACCCGTCGACGGGCACATCGCGGACGGTCAGCTCGTACTCGCCGACCGGCAGTCCCGGATCGACGCCGATGTAGGCGGCCTCCGTGGTCGGCAGGCCACCCCAGCCGGCGGCGGTGCCGATCAGGTGCCGGACCGGGTCGATCTCACCTCGGGCGCCGAACATCCGGTCGAAACCCGTCAGTCCTCGCGCCAGCGCCAGCAGCGCCTCCCGCGTCGCGTCGAAGCTCGGCCGGTCGTAGTCGGGCGCCGTGAACGGTGTCGACGACCCGGCGTCGAGACGGAACCGGTCCTGGAGCGAGGCCACGGCCTGCACGTCGTCCGGATCGGACGGATCGACGAGAATCCGCACCGCGACGGCGACGTACGGGGTCGGGAACTCGTCGGCGGTGAGCCTGTGCTCTCCCGGGTCGTGCAGGATCCGATCGACGTGGTGGTCCTGGTCGACCACCATCACGGACAGGTACCGTCGACCGCCGTCGGGGATGGTGAGGGTCGCGCCCTCCGAGGTGTCGACGATCGCGAGGCTGTAGAGGGTGTCGCGGTTCATCCGGATCACCGTCTGCTGCTCGACCGAGGCGGGCTCCCGGTTGTGCCGGAGCACATTGATGCCCCCGGCGTCCCGCTGAAGATCGAGAAACATCCGATCCGTCTCCGCGCGAACGAAATTGTCCACATTCACCGATGTCATGCGCGGCAGCCTAGACGACGCACGCTCCACGCGCTGTCCGATTCGTCCGCCTCCGCGACGGACCGGAATTCCCCAGCGGGGACTGCCGGGCCGGCCGCCGGGCACATGCGGCCCGTCTCATTCCGGCTCCGCCATCCGCGCGCGGCGCGCGAGGGTGGCGGCGACCCCGGCTGCGGCCGCGCGCACCGACGTGGTGTGCCGCTCGGGATGGAACCGAGCCACAGGACCGGTGACACTGAGAGCCGCGATCGGCCGGTCGTCCGTGTCGAGCACCGGCGCGGCGACGCAGGTGATGCCCATCGCGGATTCCTCGCGTTCGTACGCGACCCCCTCGTCGAGGACGCGTTCGAGCTGTGCGCGCAGCAGTCCGGGCCCGGACAGCGTCTTCGGGGTGCGCCGTTCGAGTGGCTCGGCGAGCACCCTGTCGATGATCTCCGGATCGGAGTGCGCGAGGAGCGCCTTTCCGATGGCCGTGCAGTGCAGCGGCATTCGGCCGCCGAGACGGGACGGGGAGCGGGCCTGCCGGTGTCCGCCGATCTTGGCGATGTAGACGACCTCGGTGCCCTCGAGGATGCCGAGGTGGACCGTCTCGTGCGTCCGCTCGTACAGGTCCTCCAGGAACGGGGTGGCGACCTCGATCAGGCTGCGCTCGGTGGACGCCCGCATGCCGAGTTCGAACAGTTGCCCGCTCAGCCGGTAGCCGGCCCGGGTGCGGTCGAGGAGGCGCACCTTGACGAGGTCGGAGAGCAGCCGGTGCAGGGTGCCCTTGGGGATGCCGGTGCGTCGGCCGAGTTCCGCGAGGCTGAGCCCGTGGTCGTCGACGGTGAACGCATACAGCACGGTGACGACCTTGCCGAGCACGGTGTTCGGGTCGACCTGCGCGTCGCCGGGAGCGCCCACCGCATTCCCCTTTCGTCCGGTGACCTGGCAGTTCGGGTCACCCGCCACTGTACGTTCCACTGAGTCGAACACCATGCTGGCCGGGCGCCGGGTCGCCCGGTGACAGTGGACAGGTCCATTCCCTTCGACCTTCCGGGACCGCCATGACCCCCTCCCCAGGAACCGACCGCATGCCGGCTCCGCCCTCCGCCGCGACGGACGATCCGGCTGTCGATGCGGCGTTCGTCCGACTCGACCACGCGGTACAGACCCGCACGCCCTGCCCGCCGGTGCGTGACCTCATCGGCAGCACCGACATCGAGCGTGCCTACGCGGTGCAGACGAAGCTGAACGCCGCACGCGCGGATGCCGGGGCTCGGGTGGTCGGTCGCAAGATCGGGCTCACGTCACCGGCGGTCCAGCGGCAACTCGGCGTGGACCGGCCCGACTTCGGCGTCCTGTTCGACGACATGCAGTACACCGAGGACGAACCCGTGCCCTTCCGGCGCCTGCTGCAACCGAAGGTCGAGGCGGAGATCGCCTTCGTGCTCGGGCAGGACCTCACCGACGGCCCGCTCGACGACCGGCGTATCCGCGACAGCGTCGACTACGCCGTCGCCGCCCTCGAGATCGTCGACAGCCGGATCGCAGGGTGGGACATCACTTTCGGGGACACGGTCGCCGACAACGCCTCGTCCGGGCTGTTCGTCCTCGGCACCCGGCGCCGCCGGCTCGACGAGTTCGAACCGATCGACACCGAGATGCAGATGCGTGTCGACGGCGCGGCGGTGTCCACCGGGAACGGCGCGGCCTGCCTGGGCGACCCGCTGCGGGCCCTGGCGTGGCTCGCCGACACCGCCCGCCGGTTCGGCGAACCGCTCCGCGCCGGGCAGATCGTCCTGTCCGGGGCCCTCGGGCCGATGGCGCCCGTCCACCCCGGCTCCACCGTCACCGCGGACATCACCGGACTCGGTTCGGTGACCGCGACCTTCACCCAGGAGGACAACGCATGAGCACCCGCAGAACACAGGTGGCCGTCATCGGCTCCGGCAACATCGGCACCGACCTGATGATCAAGGTGATCCGGAACTCGACCAACCTCGAGATGGGCGCCATGGTCGGCATCGACCCCGACTCGGACGGCCTGGCCCGCGCCCGCCGGCTGGGTGTCCCCACCACCGCCGACGGCGTGGCGGGCCTGATCGGCCTGCCGAACTTCGACGAGATCGGCTTCGTGTTCGACGCGACGTCGGCGCAGGCGCACCGGGCCAACGCCCGGGCGCTCGAACCCTACGGCAAGCGGCTGATCGACCTCACCCCCGCAGCGATCGGTCCCTTCGTCGTTCCGGCCGTCAACCTCGACGCCCACCGGAACGCCCCGAACGTCAACATGGTCACCTGCGGTGGTCAGGCAACCATTCCCGTCGTGGCGGCGGTCTCGCGCGTCACGCCCGTCGCCTACGCCGAGATCGTCGCGTCCATCGCGTCGAAGTCCGCCGGACCCGGCACCCGCGCGAACATCGACGAGTTCACCGAGACGACGGCGCACGCGATCGAGTCGGTCGGCGGGGCGGCCCGGGGCAAGGCGGTGATCGTCCTGAACCCGGCCGAGCCGCCGCTGATCATGCGGGACACCGTGTTCTGCCTGATCTCCGAGCCGAGCGCGGTCGTGCACGACGCCGTCCGGGAGTCGATCGAGCGGATGGTCGCCGACGTCGCCGCCTACGTGCCGGGTTACCGGCTCAAGCAGCAGGTGCAGATCACCCCGGTCCCGCAGGGGCAACCGGTGCATACCCTGCTCGCCGACGGCGCCCCGGCCACCCCCACCCACCAGGTGTCGGTGTTCCTCGAGGTCGAGGGTGCCGCCCATTACCTGCCCGCGTACGCGGGCAATCTCGACATCATGACCTCGGCGGCCCTGCGGTTCGCGGAGGCCGCCGCCGAGACGGACACCGCCCGCGCGGCAGAACTGGAGGCCACCCGATGACGACCGAACTGTTCATCCAGGACGTCACGCTGCGGGACGGGATGCACGCCGTTCGGCACCGCATCACCCCGGAGGACGTGGGCCGCATCGTGGCCGCGCTGGACGCGGCCGGTGTCGACGCCATCGAGGTCGCCCACGGCGACGGCCTGGCCGGCGGCAGCCTCAACTACGGACCGGGCAGCCACACCGACTGGGAGTGGATCGAGGCCGCGGCCGCGAACGTGTCCCGGGCGCGCCTGACCACCCTGCTGCTGCCCGGGATCGGCACGATCCGCGAGCTCGAGCACGCCTACCGGCTCGGGGTCCGCTCGGTGCGCGTGGCCACGCACTGCACCGAGGCGGACGTCTCGGCCCAGCACATCGCCACGGCCCGCGAGCTGGGCATGGACGTCTCCGGGTTCCTCATGATGAGCCACATGGCACCGCCCGCGGAGCTGGCGCGGCAGGCGAAGTTGATGGAGTCGTACGGCGCGCACTGCGTCTACGTCACCGACTCCGGCGGTCGGCTGACCATGGACGGGGTACGCGAACGCGTGCGTGCCTACCGGGACGTGCTCGATCCGGGCACCGAGCTCGGGATCCACGCCCACGAGAATCTGTCGTTGTCGGTGGCGAACTCCGTGGTCGCCGTCGAGGAAGGGGTCACCCGCGTCGACGCCTCCCTGGCCGGGCACGGCGCCGGCGCCGGCAACTGCCCGCTCGAGGCGTTCGTCGCCGTCGCCGACCTGCAGGGCTGGACGCACGGCAGCGACCTGTTCGCGCTGCAGGACGCGGCCGACGACCTGGTCCGGCCGCTTCAGGACCGGCCGGTGCGGGTGGACCGGGAGACCCTCACCCTCGGCTACGCCGGCGTGTACTCCTCGTTCCTCCGGCACGCGGAGGCCGCGTCCGAGCGCTACGGCATCGACGTGCGCACCCTCCTGCTCGAGGTCGGCCGGCGCGCGCTCGTCGGCGGGCAGGAGGACATGATCGTCGACATCGCCCTCGACCTGCTGGGGGAACGTGCCGGCAGCCCGGCGTGACCCGGGGTCCGCACACGCGCCGGGGCGGGTCTGTCGCGAACGACGGACCCGCCCCGGTTCCCTGCGCCGGCGCCCGTCAGACGGCGCCGGTCCGCTTGGGTGTTCCCCAGCTGCTGACATCCACGACCGTTCCCGTCACGGTCGCGGAGTCGTCACGGCACGCGAGGTAGAGGTAGGCACCGACGTAGTCGTCGGGTTCCACCTCGATCTGCAGCGCGCCGTTGTCGCGCACCATCTGCCGGATCGGAATGGCATCGGCCACGGAGCGGTCGGCGAGTCCCATCGCGCCGGGCCCGCGCAGGTCGGTGGCCATGCCGCCGGGGGCGACCGCGTTGACGCGGACCTCCGGGGCGAGTTCGTACGCGAGCTGTCGCACGAGTCCCACACCGGCGTGCTTGGACGAGACGTACAGGGGGCCACCGCCGCCCGGGAAGAACGCCGCGTTGGACAGGGTGAAGATCATGCTGCCGCGGGAGGACTTCAGGTGCGGCGCTGCGGCCTTCGCGCCGAGCAGATAGCCCTTCACGTTGACGGAGAACAGTTCGTCGAATCCGGTACCGAGTTCGTCCGGCGACGCGTCGAGCAGCGACCGGCCGAAGTCCCAGACCCCGGCGTTGCCGACGAAGGTGTCGAGGGCACCGAACTCGCGCACGGCGAGATCGGCCGCCTCCTGGTTGTCGGCGAACGAGGTGACGTCGCCCGCCAGGGTGCGCACGCCGGTGCCGAACGCCTCGCGCAGCGCGCTGAGCTTCGGCTCCGACCGGTCGAGCACGGTCACGCGAGCGCCGTCCTCGACGAACCGTCTGACCAGGGCGTGGCCGAGCCCGGATCCGCCGCCGGTCACGAGAACCGACCTTCCGTCAAGCCGTCCCACTGCGGGCTCCTTCCTTCAGTTCGTACGCGCCGGGAAGACCGACGTGGATCTCGCCGCCCTCGATCCGGACCGGGTGTGTGCGGACCGCGGTCGTCGCGGGCGGACTCAGGGGCCGGCCGGTTCGGAGACAGAACTTCGCCAGGTGGAGCGGGCACTCCACGACGCAGTCCTCGATCCATCCGTCGGCGAGGGAGTAGGTCTCGTGCGTACAGGTGTCGTCGACGCAGAAGTACTCCCCGTTCGACCTGAACACCGACACCGGCGGACGCGAGTCGAGCCGCACCGCGTCGTCGTCGTCGAGGTCGCCGACCGCGCAGACCCGAACCCACCGCGTGTTCTCACTGGATGTTTCAGCCGTCATCGTCGGATACCTCACAGGAAGATGCTGATGCTGGGGGCGAGGATCGTGGTCTGCTCGAGGACGATCCGGCGCTCGCGGATCTTGAAGGGCAGGGCGCCGCCGTGGTGGCGCAGCACATCGAAGCGCTCACCGACGAACCAGTCCTCGTGCCGCTCGAGGCGGCTGCGGTAGACGCTGAAGTTGCACACCACGTCGAGATCGCCGTCCTCGCGGTGCGCGACGCGGACATTGGTCAGCAACCGCCGGGTGCGCGAGGGGGGCTCCTCCGACCAGGACAGGCCCGAGGTGAGCCGCCGGACCCGGCCCCGCAGGAAGTGGAAGTCGTCGTCGATGAACGCCCCCTCGTCCGGGCCGGAGATCTCGGCGTCGCGTTCGCGGAACGTGCGGGTCATGCGGGTGGGCGCCCAGTAGTGCACGTCCTCCCCGAAGAAGTCGAGCCAGTCGTGGTAGCGGTGGTTGTCGAGGTGTTCCGCCTCGGCGTACAGGAACTGCTCGACCGCGTGCTGCAGATGCACGTCGGCGCGCCGGACGGACGCGGGCGACCCCTCGGTGCTGCGGGTGTCGGTGGTCATCGGTTCTCTCCTGCGTGTTCGGAGCGCGTCGCCTCGTCGGCCCGGCGGAGGATCTCGTCCCACGGCAGGCCGTCGACGAGATCCAGCCACCGCTGGTAGAACCCCCGGGCGGCGGTTTCGCTGTAGACGTCGTTGGACAGACCCGGAAGGCCGTGACTGTCTCGTTCCTCGAATCCCATCCCCATCTGGACGTTCAACTCCGTGCTGCGCGACTTCCACCCGCGCAGCACCTGCTGAACCTCGGTCCAGTTCTCGCCGTCGTCGGTCTCGAAGACCCCGGCCGGGCTGAAGGAGCGCTGGGTGCCGCGCCGCATGCCCGCCTTCGCCTCCGGCGAGGCGTCCTTCGGCACGAAGGTCCATGCCCACACCTCGATCTGGCCGGGCCCGCGCGGATGCCACACCCGCATCGTGTTCACGGGCCCGAGCCAGGAGAAGTTCGGGAAGATCAGATTGTGTCCCCAGACCTTGACGGCGCGGTCGGCGCCGATCCGGCGGAAGACTTCGTCGCGGTTGGCTGTCTGCCACGCGCTGTACTCGGGACCTGCGTGCAGGTCGGGGCCGAATTCGGGGAGCCAGAAGCTGCCCGATCCGTGGCCGTTGCCGGCGAACTGCCGGCCCGGCGCGTCGGGCGGCGGATTGAGCAGGCCGTGGAAGGCCGGATCCTCGTGCAGGGCCAGCATCGCCGACGAATGCGAGATCGCCGCGTGATACATGTCGCTGGCGAACTGCTCCGCCGGCAGCTTCCAGTTGCAGTCGATGACCCACTTCGCGGCGCCCTTGACGAACTCGACACCGTTGTCCCATCGATCGATGGTCGCGTCGAAGTAGTAGGCCATCTCGCCCAGATACTCGGCGAAGTCGGGCACGTCCTCCGACCAGGTGCCGAAGTGGAAGCCCCGGTAGCTCGCGATGCGGGGGACCTTCGTGGCGCCCCAGGAGGACTTGTCGATCCGGTCACGGTATCCGCGTTGCTGCTGCGGCACGTTGATCAGGTTGCCCTCGAGGTCGTACGACCAGCCGTGGTAGGTGCAGGTGAACGCGCGGCTGGTGCCTTCGTCCGAGCGGCAGATCCGCATTCCTCGATGCCGGCACTGATTGAGGAACGCCTTCACCGAGCCGTCTCGCTGGCGCACGACCAGAACCGGATCCTCCCCCATGTAGGTCTGGACGAACGACCCGGGTTTCGGCAACTGACTGTCGTGCGCGAGGAAGAGCCAGGTG
This sequence comes from Rhodococcus ruber NBRC 15591, assembly GCF_001894945.1. Taxonomy (GTDB): domain Bacteria; phylum Actinomycetota; class Actinomycetes; order Mycobacteriales; family Mycobacteriaceae; genus Rhodococcus; species Rhodococcus ruber. Next base: position 415,358 of record NZ_BCXE01000001.1, on the reverse strand, counting down.
CGGCCGAACACCCGCTCGAGCTCCAGTTCGTAGATGTCCGGGTCGGTGTAGACGGTGGGGTTGAGCCGGCCGCCGGCGGGGTCGACCAGTGCATGGATGTCATTCATCGTCGGCTCCCACCGCGACGGCGCTGGGGACGTCGGCGAGAACCTGGTGGCCCCACGTGCTGGCCGACCGGTAGTGGCCGACGGTCCACGAGTCGTCGTCCACGAGTCTGCCGTTCCACCCGTACTCGATGGCGAATCCGGACGGTGTGGCTAGGTAGAACGAGGTCATCGCGTCGTTGGTGTGTTCCCCCAGGGCACGCACGACCTGTCCGGGCGTCTCCATCGCCAGGTCGAGCGCACGCCCGACGGAGTCGAGGCGGCTGAGCTCGAGCATCAGATGGCCGATCCCCGGCCCGGGGCCCGGAATGGTGGCGAGGGCCACGGTGTGATGACGCGGATTGCAGTGCAGGAAGACCGCGTTCGTGGGTCCGAAGGCGATGGTGTCGCTGGGGCGGAAGCCCAGCATCGACTGGTAGAACTCGGCGGATCCCTGCGCGTCGGACGCGAAGAGGAACACGTGCCCGAGGCCGAGATCGCCGGTCACGAAGTCGATTCCTCGCGGCGACACGAACGGCGTGTGGTCGTGCGGATGGCCGAACACGACTTCGATCGAGTTGCCGTCGGGATCCGCGAAGGCGATGAGCCGCTGCACGTTCCGCGCGCGTGCCAGATCGGCGTCCTCGGAGACGGGGACCGAGTTCTCGTCCAGTCGGCGCACGAGCGCGTCGAGGTCCGCACTGGTCCGTGTCTCGAACCCGAGGGCGAGCAGGGCGTCCTCGCCGGCGGGACCGTCCTCGACCGTCAGTCGGTACTCGCGCTCGTCGAACCGGAAGCGGGCCTCGGTGGGGTCGTCGGACGGGGCGAGCTGGGCTCCGACGATGCGCGTGCCGAACTCCCTCCACTCGTCGACGGGGCCGCGCACCCGCAGGTATGCAAGAGCATTCACAGTGCTCACGGGACTTCCTTTCCTTGACATCTCAGATTCGGCCGCGCAGGAACAGCGTGCTGAGCTGGACGAATCGGTCGGCCTGTTCGATCTGCGCCCAGTGACCGCAGTGCGGCACAATGTGCAGGCGTGCGTTGGGGATTCGCCGGGCGAGCCATTCGCTGCTCTCAGCGGGAACCACGGAGTCCTCGCGGCCGTGGACGAGCAGGACGTCGTTGTCGATCCGCCGCAACGACGTCTCCGGGACCCGCAGGCCGGGCAGACCGGGTCCGGGCCCGGGAAGCCCGAAGGTGAGGAGGTGGGATCGGCGCACGTCCGGCCGCAGCGCCGTCTCGAGCCGATCCCGGGCGATCGCGTCGATCTCGGCGCCGAACAGGTCCGGGTCGTAGACCATGTACGAGATCAGCTGCTTCATGCTCTCGAGCGTGGGGTCGTTGTAGAACTCGATGAGCTTGAGCAGTTCCCCGGTCGGAGCGGTGTTCCCGCCGCCGCCGGCGCCCATGCCGACAACCTTCCCGATCCGCTCCGGCGCGGCGGTCAGCATGTTCAGGGCGACGACCCCGCCCAGGGAGTTCCCCACGAGGTGCACCCGGTCCAGACCGAGGGCGTCGAGCAGTGCCAGGTTGCTCAGCACGAGCTGCCGGACACGTCCGCTCGGGGGGAGCTCGGCGGGGTGGCTCGAGTCGCCCCAGCCCACCTGGTCGATCACGAGGCAGTCGTAGTCGTCCGCGAATGCCGGAACGGTCGCGGCGTAGTTCGACAGGCCGGTCGCGCCGGGTCCCGATCCGTGCAGGAACAGGATCGCCTCCCCGGTGCGCGGGCCGGCCCGGTTGAGGCGGATGCGGAAGCCGCCGGCCTCCACGTCGGAGGTCTCCATCGTCGTCGTCATCGTCGTCCTCTCTGCGTGCGGTGGGGCACAGGCTTCGACGCGGTCCGGGGTGCGCGGCAGCCGCGCCCCGGCCCGGCCGGATGTGGATGGGAAGAATGGTCCGGTCTGTCGCGGATCACCCGGCGACATCGGCGGCGCGCGGGGCGCCCGAACGACCGAGTTGCCGGGCCACCCGGCGCAGATCGGTACCCGCGGACCGCAGAACCTCGTCCGGGACCGCACTTCTGTTCTCCGCCAGGATTTTTGCCGACCGCACGTCGCGCGGCTCGTCCAGGGCGGCTGCGGCGGCGACACGTCCGTCGCGCACCCAGAAGGCCACGAATCCCGGTTCGGTGGTGGACTCCCGGACGACCACCCGGTCGCCGGGCCGGCCGCGCCCGTACATCTGCAGGGTGTGCGCGTACTGGTGGGACCAGAAGTAGGGGATCTCACGATTGACGGTGGCCGTGCCGGCCATCGAGGCCCCGACGGCCGCACCGTGCCGGCGGGCCACGTCCCAGTGCTCGATGCGCCCCCGGCGGCCCAGGTGGGGATTGACGTGCGCCGCGACGTCTCCGGCCGCCCAGATCCAGTCGCTGCTGCGGCCCAGGTCGTCGACCGTGATGCCGTCGGCGCAGGCTGTGCCCGCCTGCCTCGCCAGCGCGTCGTTGGGGACGACACCGCATCCGACGACGACGGTTGCCGCGTCCAGCCGTTCCCCGGTCGACAGCCGCACCGCCTCCACGGCGGACGAGCCCACGAACGCGTCGACCGTCCGGCGCGTCAGGATGCGCACCCCCCGTTCCGTGTGGAGCCGGCAGATGCGTCGGGCGATGTCCGGGCCGACGGCCGCCAGGAGCGGAAGATCGCCGAGTTCGACGACGGTGACGTCGATTCCGCGGTCCGCCGCGGATGCGGCGACCTCGAGGCCGACGAAGCCGCCGCCCACGACGACGAGCGGTCCCCCCGCGCTCAGCCGGGCGGCCAGGGCCGCGGCGTCGTCCGCATCCCGCAGCGTGAGGATGTTCCCGAGATCGGCCCCGGGGACGTCCAGCCGTCGTGCCGACACACCGGTGGCAAGCAGCACCCGGTCCGCGGCCAGCGCGTCCCCGTCGGCTGTGTCGATCTGCCGGTCCGCCGGGCGCAACCGGCGCACCCCGACACCGAGGCGCAACTCGATGTCCAGACGCCGGTACTCCGTCTCGGCCACGATTTCCCGCAGCCTGCGGTCGGCGAGGTACTCCTTCGACAGCGCCGGGCGTTCGTAGGGGGTGTGGGGGTCGGCGTCGACGACGGTGATTCGGCCGGCGAAGCCGTTGTCTCTCATCGCCGATGCCGCGGCCAGGCCGGCAGCGCCGGCTCCGACGACGACGTGGTGCTCGATACGGGTCAAAGTGCCATCTCCTTCACGGAGCGGTTGGGATGTGCCCCACTCCGCAGGCATGTTGTACGGGTCACAGTAGGTCCGGGCGGGCACCGCCGTCCATCGACTGTTCCGTGCGCCGGAACTCCTTTCGCGACGACGGCGTGAAGTGTTACGTGGCTTCGTTTTTCCGAGCCCTGGACGCACGGATCCGCCGGAGCGTGGCCGTGGCCGGGCGTATGCTCACCGCATGCCTGTCGAACGATCCGGGCGCGCTCAGTACACCGACATCCTGACGGCTCTTCGCGACATCGTCGCGGCCGACAGCGCCGACGCCGTGGTGCGCGCCGCACTCACCTCGGCCCGCGCCACCGCGCGAGCCGACGCGGCGTTCTGGATGGACGCCCACGCGGACGGTCTCCGCATGGTGGCCGGGTCCGGTCTGAGTCAGCCCGAAGCCCATGCGCTGAGCCACATACCGCCCGACCGGGGGCTCGGGGGCGAGGTGCTGCGCAGCGGCGGGCCGGTGTCGACACCCGACTACGGCGCGGATCCCCGGGCGATCCCCCGGATGCGGCAGCTGCTGGAACGGGAGGGACTGGTCTCGGCGGCGGCGGTGCCCGTCAGCGGCGCCGGACACATCGACTCCGTGCTGTATGTGGTCTCGCGCGCACGCCGGCCGTTCGAGTCGGCGGAGCTGCGCGCGCTGGCCGGACTCGCCTCGATGGCCGGGGAACTGCGCGGGCGGGCCGCGGAACGAGCGCGGGTCGCGCAGTCCCTGCGGACGCTCGAGGACGACCGCGAGCGGACCCGCGCCGAGCGCGAGCTGTTCCTGGCCGCAGCCGAATCGATGCTCACCGGCGCCGGCGTCGACCACTGTCTCGAACTCGCCGGCGACACGCTGGGCGGGTCGCTGCACCTCGACGGGCCGAACGCCGGCCCCGCACAGCCGCCCGTCGACGGGCGCCGCACGACGGTGTGCGTGCGGCAGTTCCGCGTCCCCGGGACGGGCGACGCGACGCTGACCCTGCGGGGGGCCGCGGCCACCGGGGACGACTCGGTGCGCGTGCTGGCGGCTCTGGTCGGGATGGACCTGGCGCGGCACCGTGCCGCCCTCGAAACCGAGATCCGCCTGACCGATCACCTGGTCCGCAGTCTGCTGGACGGGTCGAAGGACGAGCTGCGCCGACTGTGGCATCGGGCGCTGCTGGTCGGGCTCGACCTCGGCGTCCCGCGCGCGGTCGTCGCCGTGGGAGGTGACCGGCCCGTGGATCGGGCACTGCTCGACACCCTGAGCCGACGGGTGCGCTCTCGGGTCCCCGACGCGCAGCTGACCACGTTCGAGGGCGACGCGTTCGTGCTGTGGCCGCTGCGCGGCCACGCGGAATCGTCCTCCCTCGCAACGCACCTCGCGACGATCGTCGAGGAGTGCCGCCCCCACGCGCTCGGCGCCGGCATCGGGCCGGTCTGCCGCCGGGCCGAGGACTATCCGGCGGCCGTGCGAGAGGCGCGTTTCGCGCTGCGCGTGGGCGTCCACGGACTGCACGAACGCACCGTCGTCACCGTCGAGTCGCTCGGAATGTACCGTCTCTTCGCGCACGTCGGCGGGGTCGACGCCCTGGCGGCCGCGGCGGAGGAAACGTTGGCTCCCGTGCTCCGCGCGGACAGTCGCGACGGCTCCGATCTGCTGCACACACTGCAGACGTATCTGGAGAAGGACCGGCGCGCGACGGAAACGGCCCGGGCACTGCACGTGCACGTGAACACGTTGCGCTACCGCATCGAACGTGTCGGCAAGCTGCTCGGCGTCGATCTCGACGACCCGGATGCGCGCTTCTTCCTGCTGCTCGCGCTGCGGTTGAGCACCGTCGTGGGACGCCGGGACGGCCACTGACGCGGGCCGCGCGACCGTGCCCCCCAACCTTACTGGCGGGCGCCGCGGTCGGTGCCCTGGACGACGATGTCGGCGCGCAGCATCCGGTAGAGGGCGCCGATCTTGCGTTCGAGGTACGCGGCGTCCCCCCCGGATTCGATGACGGCACCTCGCACGAAGGTCACGCTGGTCAGCGCGAGTTCGACCGCGAGCGCGCGCGGGTCCACCACTCCGCTCTCCCGCGCGAACGGTTCGACGACCGCCACCAGCTGGTCGCGGGCGTAGTCGGTGGCCGTGGCCACCACGGCGGCGAGCTCCGGGTCGGCCGCCCCGTGCCAGACGATGTCCGCCTCGAGCTGGAAGTACGAGATGTGCTCGGCGATGGTCGCCGCCGCGGCCGACCAGTACGCCCGCATCGTCTCCTCGGAGGAACCGGAAATATCCACCGCCCTGGGCAGATTAGCGAAGAACCTGCGACTGCCCCGCTCGATCACCGCGGCGAGCAGGCCGGACTTGCTCTTGAAGTGATGGTAGATCGACCCGACGGGCAGCCCCGATGCCCGCCGGATGTCCGCGATGGACGTCCGGTGGTAACCCCGAGCGGCCATCAACTGCTCCGCGACGTTCATCAGGTACTCGCGACTGCTCTGCGACGTCGCCTCCGCGCTGGACATGGATCCGGTCCCCTCCCTCGACTCGTCTATGCGGATGCGTAGCGCGCCCCGAGCGACCGGCCGATCGCGGCCGACGCCTCCCGCAGCGGCGAGACGAGTTGCTCGCCGCTGCCGTACCCGCTCGGGAACGCCACCGAGATCGCCGCGATCGCCTCGCCGCCCACCAGAACGGGAACCGCTATGCACGCCAAGCCTTTCGCCGCCTCCTCACGGTCGATCGCGTGCCCGCGGAGGCGGACGCCCTCGAGGCAGGCGTGCAGGTCGTCCGGACGCACGATCGTCGCGGGCGTTCGCGGGACGAGGGGGTGCGATCGCGACCCGTCGGGGTCCACCGGCGTGTGAGCGAGCAGCGCCTTGCCGACCGCCGTGGCATGAGCCGGCAACCTGCCGCCCACCGAGGCGGGGGTCGGGGTTGCACCGCCGGTCGTCTTCGCCAGATAGACCACGTCGTGTCCGCGCAGCACGGCAAGATTCACGGTCTGCCTGGTGGCCCGGTGGATTCGTTCGAGGAACGGCAGCGCGGCATCGCGCAGTTCGACCTCGGCGGAGCAGATCCCCACCGAGAACAGCCGCAGCCCCACCTGATAGCGGTCGTCGATGCGCTCGACGGCGCCCACCTCCTGCAGCATGGCCAGGAGGCGGTGCGTCGTGGACTTGGGCAACCCACTTCCGCGCGCAAGTTCGCTCAACGTCATCGACCGCCGGGACTGGGTGAACACGCCCAGGATCTCGAAGGCCCGGCCGAGCAACGATGCGGACGTCGCACGATCGTCCGGCGCCGAGACTGTGCGGCACCTCAGTCCGGGGCGGGGATCTTCTGCCATAGAAACGCCTCCAAGCTGGCTAGAACGATCGTTCCAACGAGGCTAGCGACCGGCCGGCACCCTGTCAACGGAGCACATCCGCCCGCCTCCTGCGCCGCCTCGCCGGGCCCACCGCCTCGGGTCGATCCGCACAACACCCGGCCCGATCACTGGGCGAATCGTCCATTGAGCACCGATCCGGGTCCGGCAACAGTCGAAGCCATGACCTCCGAATCCCCCGCTCCCCCGGACCCGACCTCGGCGTCACGATGTCATGTCGTGGTCGTCGGCGCCGGCCCCGTCGGACTCGTGGCCGCCCTCGCCGCGCACTCGCACGGCCTCCGGGCGACCGTCCTCGAGGCCGAGGGCAGCGACCGCCTCCGCGCCGGAAGCCGCGCGACCTACCTCTACCGCGAGACGCTGGACCAGCTCGACACCTTCTCCCCCGGCCTGGGCGCGCGGCTCGCCCGCGAGGGCGTGACCTGGCCGCGCATCCGTTCGACGTACCACGGCCGCACCGTGTACGAACGGACCTTCCCGCGCGCACCCCACGGCGCGTTCGGCTCGAGCATCTCGCAGCGACTGCAGGAGCGGGCGATGCTCGAGCACGTCGAGGCGGCCGGGATTCCGATCCGGTGGAACACCCGGGTCGGCAGCGTGTCGTCCACCGCGGACGGGGTCGCGGTCCACCTCGTCGACGGCAGCACAATCGACGCGGACTACGTCGTCGCCGCCGACGGCGCGCACTCCGCGGTGCGCACGTCACTGGGAATCGAGATGGAAGGCCCCCGTTCCGACGCGTCCTTCGTCATCGTGGACGTCGACGAGGTGGCCGACGACCCGCTGCCCCTCGTGCGGGAGTTCCACTACCGGCACCCGGCCGTCGAGGGACGCAACGTCCTCGTCCTGCCCTTCCGGGGTGGGTGGCGTCTCGACCTGCAGGCGCGCCGAGACGACGGCGTCGAGGCCCTCCAGTCGGCCGACGGCACCGCCGCCTGGGTCGCGGCCGTCCTCGGCGAACGCTACCGCGATCGCATCGCGTGGGTCTCGAGCTATCGATTCCATCGCGCGGTCGCCGCGCGATTCACGGACCCGCACAACCGTGTGTTCCTCGCGGGCGAAGCGGCGCACCTGTTCGCACCGTTCGGCGGCGGACGCGGGTTGAACTCCGGAGTGCGCGACGCGCAAGCCGCGATCGAGGCGTTCGCCGCCGCAGCGCGCGACGGCGGGGACGCCGCCGCTCGGGAACAGGTCGGTGCGGCGGGCGAGACACGCCGCCGCGCAGGGCATTTCAACGCCGACGCGGCCGGTGGCGCGCTCGCCCAGATGGAGGCGAACACCGTGCTCGACCGGGCCGCGCAATGGGGTGCGGCGTTCGCCGCGCGCTGGTGGAGCCGGCCGGGTATGTGGCTGGACAGCCGGGTGACATCCGGTTCCGCCGAACGCTTCTCACCGTCCACCCGCTTCTGACCACCACCGCACGCCGAGGACCATCATGATCGATCAACCGCATCCCGACCCCGGCACACCGAGCACCAGCCTCTGGGACGTGTTCGCCGGTCGCGCCGCCGCCCACCCCGATCGCGAGGCCGTCGTGCACGGTCCGTTCCGCTGCACCTACGGCGAACTGCGCGAACAGGCCGAACGCACCGCCGCCGGTCTCGAGGCGCTGGGGGTGCGCGCCGGCGACCGGGTCGGCATGCTCTCGTACCCGCGCCCCGAAGTCGTCGCCGTCTATCTCGCGTGCGCCCGCCTGGGCGCGATCTTCCTCGGGATCGGAACCCGGGTGAACGACAAGGAACTGGACTACATCCTCACGGACGCCACACCCTCCATCCTCGTCACCGTGGACCGATTCGAAGGCACGCAGTTCGGTGCCCTCGTCGATCGGGCCGCGGAACGCCACGACATTCGTGCCGTCGTCCATCTCGGTGACGAGCCGGGCGGGCCCTTGCCCTTCGAGGTGGCTCCCGCACGATCCGTCGTGCGGCCCGTCGATCCCGACGCCCCGCTGTCGATCGTCTACACGTCCGGGACGACGGGGGACCCGAAGGGCGCTGTCGTGACCCATCGCGGCATCCTCACCTTCTCCGCGCTCCTGCGCCACACCCCCGTCGAGGCGCCACGAATCCTGTCGCTCATGCCGATCGACCACATCGGCGGTCAGGGCAACGAGATCGTGTCCGCGATTCTGTCCGGCGGCACCCTCGTCCAGCTGCCGCGCTTCGACGCCGGCGCCGCGCTCACCGCGATCGAGCAGGAGAAGGTCACCCTCTGGCAGGGAGTCATCCAGACCATGCTCAACAGGCTCATGGCACACGATCGGTTCGAGACCGCGGACCTCGGCTCGCTCGAGCGGTTGTGGTGGGTCGGACCGTTGCCGGTGAGCCTGGCCGAACGCCTCGCCGCCCGCATCCCCGTCGTCGGCGCCTCCTACGGCATGACGGAGATCGGGTGCATCACCATGACCGATCGGGACATCACTCCTGCGGATGCGACCCGCACCGTCGGCAAGCCGCTCGACGACGTCGACATCCGGATCGAACCGATCCCGGGGCACCACACCGGCGAACCCGGCGAGATCCTCGTACGCCGAAACCCGTTGATGCAAGGGTATTGGCGCAAGCCCGAGAAGACCGCCGAGGCGATCACGCCGACGGGCTGGCTGCGCACCGGCGATCTCGGGTACTTCGACGACTCGGGAAACCTTGTCCTGGCCGGACGTTCGAAACTGCTCATCCGCTCCGGCGGCTACAACATCTCGCCGATGGAGATCGAGCAGATCGTCGAGAATCACCCCGGCATCCAGCTCGCCGCCGTGGCCGCCGTGCCGGATCCCGACCTCGGCGAGGCCGCCCACATGCTTGCGATCCCGGCGCCCGGGCACGCCCCGACCGAGGACGACGTGAAGAAGTTCCTTCGCGAGCGTCTCAGCTCCTACAAGATCCCCAAGAGCGTGCGGTTCTGCGACCGGATCCCGCTGCTCGCCAACTCCAAGCTCGACCGCCGGGGCGTGCAACAGATGCTCGACCCGAGAGCCGATACGCCCGCCCCCGTCCAGTCCCAGGAGGAACGATGATCGTCTTCGACAGCACCGCCGACCTCACCGACCACGTCGGCACGCACCTGGGCTCCAGTCCGTGGGTGACGATGGACCACCAGCACATCCGCGGATTCGGTGAAGCCACCCACGACTTCAACTGGATCCACTTCGACGCCGAGCGCGCCGCGGCCTCCCCGTTCGGCTCGATCATCGCGCACGGGTACCACACGTTGGCGCTGATCGGCGGGCTCATCCAGCAGACCATCGATACCTCCTTCTGCTCCGTCGGACTCAACTACGGCCTCGACCGAGTTCGCTTCCCCGCCGCGGTTCCGGTCGACTCGCGGGTGCGGCTGGACCTGCACCTGACCGACACCGTGCCCTTCGACGGTGGTGTCGATGCCGTCTACCGGTGCGTCATCGAGATCGAGGACGGCGACAAGCCCGCCTGCGTCGCCGAGGTGATCTTCCGCTACTACGACTGACACCCACCTTCCGCCCCCTGCCTTCGGAGTACCCATGCCTGTCTTCCACGACGGTCTCGACGAGACCGTTCCTCCCCCCGGCCCGGTCGTCCAAACCGACGTCGTCGTCGTCGGATCCGGCCCCGCCGGGGCGTCGGCCGCGCTGTTCCTGTCCACCCTCGGCATCGACAACATCATGATCACCAAGTACCGGTGGACCGCCAACACGCCGCGCGCCCACATCACCAATCAGCGGACAATGGAGATCTTCCGTGACGTGGGCATCGAACAGCAGGTCCTTGCGGAAGCGTCCCCCCACGACATCATGGGCGACACCGTGTTCTGCACCGCCCTGGCCGGTGAGGAACTCGGGCGGATCCTGTCGTGGGGAACCCACCCCGCCCGCGAGGCCGACTACGTGCTCGCTTCGCCGTCCCTCAACTGCGACATCCCGCAGACGCACCTCGAGCCGATCCTCGTGAAGAACGCCACGGTCCGCGGTACGCAGACGCGGTTCTCGACGGAATACCTCTCGCATTCCGAGGACGCCGACGGGGTCACCGTCCGGGTTCTCGATCGGCTCGACGGCCGCGAGTTCGACATCCGCGCCAGGTATCTGATCGGGGCGGACGGCGCCCGCTCCACGATCGCAAACGCCCTCCGGCTGCCGTTCGAGGGCCGGATGGACATTGCCGGTTCGATGAACATCACGTTCCGCGCCGACCTCACCGACCTCGTCGCGCACCGCCCCTCGGTGCTGTACTGGGTGGTGCAGCCCGGCTCGGATGTCGGCGGCATCGGCGCCGGACTCGTCCGCATGGTGCGCCCCTGGAACGAGTGGCTCGCCGTGTGGGGTTACGACATCGAACTGCCGGCACCGGAGATGAACGACGATCGCGCCCGGGAGATCGTCCGCACCATGATCGGTCGCGACGACATCGACGTCGAGATCACGGGCTACTCGCTGTGGGGCAACAACGAGATGTACGCCACGCACATGCAGACCCGCCGGGTCTTCATCGCCGGCGACGCCGCCCACCGGCACCCGCCGAGCAACGGCCTCGGCTCCAACACGTCCATCCAGGACTCCTACAACCTCGCCTGGAAGATCGCCGCCGTGCTGGAAGGACGCGCCGGCCGGGGACTGCTCGAGACCTACTCGGTCGAACGTGTCCCTGTCGCCGAGCAGATCGTCAAGCGGGCCAACAAGTCCAGTCGTGAATTCGTGGGAATCTTCGAAGCCCTCGGCACGACGCGGGCGACGACGGTCGAACACATGCAGGCCGAACTCGCCGAACTCCGGGCCGACACACCCGAGGGCGCCGCCAAGAGGCAGGCGCTCGCGGCGGCGATGGAACTGAAGAACTACGAGTTCAACGCCCTCGGCGTGGAACTCGGGCAGAACTACGCCGGCTCCCCCGCGGTGGTCGAGGACGGGAGCGCCCCGCCCGTCCCCACCCGGGATCCGGAACTGCACTACGAGCCGCACACGTATCCCGGCGTGCGCCTGCCGCATTGCTGGGTGGGTGATTCGACGAGCAGGATGTCGACGCACGATCTGGCGCAGTACACGCAGTTCACGCTCTTCACCGGCAAGACCGGCCGGGCGTGGGCCGGCGCGGCCGCGAAGGTCTCGGAGGAGCTCGGCGTCGACGTGGTCCCGATCGTGATCGGAGCCGGCGAGCCGGTGCAGGACCTGTACTTCGACTGGGGCAGGCTGCGGGAGGTGGCGGAGGACGGGGCGGTCCTGGTCCGGCCGGACACCCACATCGGCTGGCGCGCACACCGCATGTCGGACGACCCGGTGACCGCACTGCGCGACGCCATGCTCCGCATCCTGCACCGGCAGGCGTGACCGATGGGACTGTCGTTCACCCACGAAACCCGTCCGCAGCGCGTGGTGTTCGAAGCCGGAGGCGCACGCCGTCACCTCGCGGCCGAGATCGACCGGCTCGGCGCCGCGCGGGTCATGCTCGTGGCATCGGCGGCGGAAGGCGCCCTCGCCGACCGCGTCGTCGGGGACCTGCCGGTCGTTCGGCACTGGTCGGAGGTCCACCCGCACGTCCCCGTCGAGGTGGCGCGACGAGCACGGCGGGCCGCCGTCGACGCCGAGGCCGACGCCCTCGTCTGTGTCGGCGGAGGATCGGCGGTCGGCCTGGCCAAGGCCGTCGCGATGACCACCGCCCTGCCGATCGTGGCCGTGCCGACGACCTACGCCGGCTCGGAAGCGACCGACGTGTGGGGGCTGACCGACAACGGCGTGAAGACCACCGGCGCCGACGGCGCGGTCCTGCCCACCTCGGTCGTCTACGACTCCGAACTGACCGTCGGCCTGCCGGTCGACCTGAGCGTCGCCAGCGGCCTGAACGCGCTCGCTCACTGCGTCGACTCGCTGTGGGCCCCGCGCGCCGATCCGATCAACGCCGCGCTCTGCCTCGAAGGCGCCCGCGCTCTCGCCACCGGCCTGCCGGAGGTGGTCGCGGACCCGGACGGAATCGACGGCCGCGACCGCTGCCTGTACGGCGCGTACCTCGCCGCCGTGGGGTTCGCGTCGGCCGGCGCGGGCATGCACCACAAGATCTGCCACGTCCTCGGTGGCGCATACGGTCTGCCGCATGCGCAGACACACGCCGTCGTGCTGCCTCACGTGCTGGCCCTCAACGCCGCGTCGCTCGGCACGCTCGGCCGGCGCCTCGCCGTCGCGCTGGGGTCCCCGACCCCGACGGATCCCGGTGCGGCCCCCGCTGCGCTCGACGAACTACGGCGGCGCCTGGACGCCCCGACGTCCCTCGCCGAGCTGGGGATGCGCGAGGCGGACCTGCCCGACGCGGTGCAGCGCTGCCTTGCCGCCGTTCCCGACACCGATCCCATGCCCGTCACGCCGCAGAACCTGACCGAGCTGCTCTACGCGGCGTGGTCGGGTCGGCAGACCCGGAGGACTCCGTGACCATCCCATCCGATCACCACCCGCTCCAGCCGCCCGCCCGTTCGGTCGACCCGGCGCCCTCCGTATCGCCCGAACAGGCACGACGCGAGCAGGATCTCGTCGACCGGGTCGTCGCGTCGTTCGACGACACCGAGTCGCCGCGCCTGCGTCAGCTCATGCAGGCACTCGTCCGGCATCTGCACGCGTACGTGCGCGAGGTTCGGCTCACCGAACAGGAATGGAGTACCGCGGTCGCCTTCCTCACCGAATGCGGACACGTCACCGACGACAAGCGCCAGGAGTTCGTCCTCCTGTCGGACGTCCTCGGGGTCTCGATGCAGACCATCGCCGTCGGCAACGAGACCATCGGCGACGCCACCGCGGCGACCGTGTTCGGGCCGTTCTTCGTCGACGGGTCACCGCGCATCGAGTCCGGCGGCGACCTGACGTTCGGCGCGAAGGGCCAACCGTGCCGAGTGCAGGGCACCGTCCGCGACCTCACCGGCCGGCCTGTGCCGGGGGCGCGCATCGAGGTGTGGGAGGCCGACGAGGACGGACTGTACGACGTGCAGTACCGCGACGACCGCGTCGCGGCGCGCGCTCACCTGTTCACCGGCGACGACGGCCGGTACAGCTTCTGGGGGCTGACCCCCACCCCTTACCCGATTCCACACGACGGACCGGTCGGGCGGCTGCTCGAAGCCGCCGGACGCTCACCGATACGCGCGTCCCACCTGCACTTCATGGTGTCCGCGCCGGGGCTTCGAACGCTCGTCACTCACATCTTCGTCGACGGCTGCGACTACCTCGACCGCGACAGCGTGTTCGGTGTCGAGGACTCGCTCGTCAAGGACTTCGTCCGGCACTCGGCTCAGGAGCCACCGCCGGACGGACACGATGTCGCGGGGCGCAGCTGGGCGAGCGTCGACTTCGACATCGTGCTCGCGCCCACCGAGTAGGCGGGCCGCCCGGGTGCATCCGTCTGCTAGACGCGGACGGTGACGTCCGGGTTCTCGGGGATACGGATCCCGGCCTCGGCGAGACGCTGCGCGGCGTCCTCCGCGGTGGACGGCCGCCCGGCGGTCGCGTAGCTGCCGGTCGGCACCACCGAGTGCACGATGGTGTCCGGGTAGACGTGCACGAGGTTGAAGCCCTGGGCACCGTCGTGGCCGCGCTGGCACCCGGCCGGAACGTTGAGGTCCTGGGTGTAGCACGTCGAGGAGGCCACGGAAACGGGGATGTCGGCGAACGTCGCGGTCGTGGTGTAGTGCAGGTGCCCGGCGAGGATGGTGCGCACGTCGGTGTCGCGCAGCACCTCGGCGAGGCCGGCCTGGTCGCGCAGTTCGACGAGCACAGCCTGGTCGAACACGCTGGGCACCGGCGGGTGATGCATGGCGAGGATGGTGCCGAAGGGCGCCGACGTCTCGAGTTCCTGCGCCAGCCAGTTCAGTTGTTCCTGCGAGACCTCGCCGTGGTGGAAGCCGGGCACCGAGGTGTCGAGGGTGATGATGCGCAGGCCGTTGACGTGGTAGACGCGGTCGACGGGTCCGGTGGACGGCGCCTGATCGAGCAGCAGTTCCCGGAAGGTGGCACGGTCGTCGTGGTTGCCCATGGCCCACACGATCTGCGCGCCGAGCGCCTGCGCGACGGGTTCGACGAGACCGCGCAGCTTCGCATAGGCGTCCGGCTGGCCGCGATCGGCGAGGTCGCCGGTGAACACGAGCGCATCGGGCTGCACCCCGGAGGCGCGGATGTCGGCGAGGATCTGCTGCACCCGGGCGTCGGCGTCGACCGTTCCGTAGAGCAACTCGTCGCCGCCGACGAGGTGGGTGTCGGTGATGTGCAGCAGGGTGTGCGACGGCCTCGGGTATTCGGCTATTCGCTCGGCCCCACGAGGGCTGCCCATGATCTCTCGCTTCCGTTCGCCGACGTGCTCAGGGGCACACGTCGAGTATGACGATAGTCGAACGGATTCGGGTTGCCCTCGGACACCCCGGAGTCGACGCGACGGCGAACGGGACGCGAACCTCGGGTGGCGTCACGCCAGGTGCGTCCCCAACGGCGTCGATTCCGGCTGGTCGAGCCGCCAGAACGTGCCACCGTCGCAGGTCTCGGTGTCGCCGCTGAGGTAGCTCGCAACAGCGACGGCGGCGGTGGTCGGGTCGGGGAACCGCCGACCTTCCATGGGGCCGGCCGTGATCTCGAGGGTCCCGGTGGTGGGATCGAACCGTCCCTTGACGCGGTAGCCGTCCCGGTCGGCCACCACCGACAGCCGCGGATCCTCGACGACCTCGGGTTCGGCCGACCCGCGCGCCTCGCCGGCGCTCGCCTTCCGTGCGCGGTTGCGGGCGAGCCGCTCCTGTTCGGCCTCGGCCGCGTCGTCGTCGGTGTAGCGGGTGGTGTCCTTGGCGGGTGTCAGGCCGAGCAGATCCCAGCAGTCCTTGCCGTGGGCGACGCTGCTGAGGGGGATGGCGTGGCTTCCCGTGTGCGTCCGGCCGGGGCCGTCGGACATCCAGATGTCGACCTCGGCGGCGATGCCCGCCGCGACCTCGTCGGACGGCAGGACGAAGTACTCCGCCGGGTCGCTTCCCAGATCGACGAACACCCAGAACTGCGACCCGGTGTCGTCGGTGTCGGGCAGGGCGTCCTGCCGGCGGGCCTGCCAGTCCCCGTCGATCCTGGTGCGGACACGGACGATGCAGCTGCTCCCGTCGACGCCCCACACCTGGACCGGGTTGCGCGGCAGGTGCTCGAGCTTCTCGGCGCGGCCTCCGCGCTGGATGACCTCGGAGATGAAGGCCTGGATCCCTCGACCGGCAGTGTCGTGCACTCGACTGCGTCCATTCCTGTGCTGCGCCCCGTACGCATCGGTGAGCTGTGTTGCGACGGGGTCCCGCGCCACGACTCGAGTTTCTGTACTCCAGAGTACGGGCAGGGGTTCGGCGGTCGCGGGCCGCCTCGGCCTCCGGCGGGTCGGGCCGGGTGCCGAGGCGACCCGCACCCTCCGCCGGCGAGGGGTAATTTCGCTGTCATGAGCACCACGTGGCAGGACCCGAAGGCTGTGAGCCTGATGCTCGACGACTGCACCACCTGGGCGGTGGTCGGGCTCTCGGGCAACCCGGACCGCACCGCGTACCGGATCGCGCGGCTGCTCCAGGAGCGCGGCAAGCGGATCGTCCCCGTTCATCCGAGTGCGCCGACGGTGCTCGGCGAGCAGGGTTACGCATCCCTCGCGGACGTGCCGTTCCCGGTCGACGTCGTCGATGTGTTCCGCCGCTCGGAGTCGGCGGGCGAGTTCGCCGACCAGGCCGTCGCGATCGGCGCGAAGGGCGTGTGGTTCCAGCTCGGGGTGATCGACGAGGACGCGTTCGCGCGCACCACCGAGGCCGGGGTGGCGATGGTCATGGACACGTGCCCGGCAATCGAGTGGAACAAGCGGCGCGGCTGATGCTTGAAGGTGCGGTGCGTCCTTTGGGCTGCCCTGGCCGCCCAAAGGACGCACCGATGCGGCGGTCGTCAGGTCGGACCGCCGGCGAGTGCCGTCGCGACGGCGCCGCCGAGCGCGACGTTGCCCCGGTAGACCTCGACGTTGACGTCGAGGCTGCGGCCGCCGGTGGCGCGGTGGAAGTGGTCGAGCAGGAACGGCGTCGTGTCCTTGCCGGCGACCCCGGCGGCCGCGGCCCGCTCCTCGGCCTCGCGCAGCACCCGCGCATGCAGTCCGGGGTCGAGCTGTGCGTCCTCCGGGACCGGATTCGCAAGCAGGACAGCGGTTTTCAGGCCGAGCGCGTCCCGGGCGCGGACCAGCTCGGCGACCTCGGCCGGGGAGTCGACGGAATACTCGAGCGGGCAGCCGCTGTCGCGGATGTAGAAGCCGGGGAAGCTCCGGGTGCGGTAGCCGACGACCGGAATGCTCAGGGTCTCGAGCCGCTCCAGCGTGGCCGGGATGTCGAGGATCGACTTGACGCCGGCGCTGACGACGAGGATCGGCACGGTGGACAGGGCGACCAGGTCGGCGGATTCGTCGAAGGTGCTCTGTGCGCCGCGGTGCACGCCCCCGAGCCCACCCGTCGCGAAGACCCCGACACCGGCGCGGTGCGCGAGCAGGGCCGTCGCCGCGACGGTGGTGCCGCCGGACAGCCGTCGTGCGACGGCGATCGGCAGGTCGCGCACGCTCAGCTTCGTCACGGTCTGCGACGTCGCGAGTTCGGTGATCTCGTCGGTGGACAGTCCGACGGTGGGGACGCCGCGGAGCACGCCGACGGTGGCGGGGACGACGTCCGCCGCCCGCAACCGCGCCTCCGCCTCGAGCGCCACCTCGAGGTTGCGCGGACGCGGCAGGCCGTGGGTGAAGATCGTCGATTCCAGGGCCACCACCGGGCGGCGGGCCGCGACGGCGGCGCGCACCTCGTCGGATATCCGGATCACCGGGTCCATGCGGCTCCTCTCGTCGCCTGCAGCGTACCGGCACGGCGCCGAGGGTCCGGTCACCTCAGAGCAGTTCGCCGATTCCGCACACCGGCAAATGGATCCATCCCTCCCGGACCGCGACGGCGTGCTGCGCCGCATCGGGCCGGACGGTTCTGCCGAGGGCGGCCGCGCGGGCGACGAGGCCGGCGACGACCGCATCGAACGCGTCGTCGGAGTCGACGCACAGGTCCCGGAAGCCGCCGAGCGTCAGTCCCGGCAGGGCCCCTTCCAGCGCAGCCACCGATGCGGCGCGCACCTCGCGGTTCTTCGCGCTCTTGTACCCCTTGAACGGCAGTCCCCAACCCTGCAGCGCGGCAGCGGGATACGCCTCCACCACCGCACCATCGACGCGGTCGACCTCCACTCCGACGGCATCGAGTTCCGCGAGCAGGCCCGCACACCGGAGCGCCACGTGGGCGATGAGATCCGCGGACACGCTCAGCGGGACGATCCCCGTCCGGGCATGCACCACGCGGTCGGTCGATCGTCGCACCAGCGGGAGGCGTCCGGGCCGGCTGCTCAGGGCGCGTTCGCGCGAGTACTCGAGGCGGTGATGCGCGCCGAGGAACTCGACGAACGCGTCGGGCCATCCGAAGGGCGCGTCGATCCCGCTCCGGTCCGCCGCGACGATCGCGGCCACGATCTCCGGGTCGGTCGCGCCGAGCCGCAGCGCCTGCACCGTCGCGGTGCCGTGCTCCCACGCGAGGGTGGCGACCGCCGTCTTCGCCGGCTCGGCCGCGAGATCGACACCTACCGTCTTCACGAACGCCACGGTATCCGCTGCCCGTCCCGGGAGCTTGCATCCGTACTGCGCACCTTGCATCCCCTCTGTCCCGCCACAACGGGTGCAAGCACGCCACAGGGAGTGCAAGCCGGTACATCATCAGGCGCGCACAGCCGTGGACTACGTTCCGCATCCGTGCCACGGTGGAGGCGGATATCTCTTCCAGGAGGTGCAACACCATGGAGCACACCCAGCAGAACAGCGCCGCCCAGGAATGCCCGGACTGCCATGCGCTCGCCGCGGACCTCGCGGCGCACAAGCAATGGCACTCCCGGGTCGTTCACGACCTGGCTCTCGCTGTCGAGAAGGAAGTGGATCGACGGACCCGGACACCCTGACCGGGACCGCTCCCCGGTCCGGTTGCGTCAGCGGAAGGCGTCGCCCTTCGTCGCGAGCGCCCTGACCCGTTCGACGATCCTGTCCTGCAGCTTCTTCGGCGTGCGCCAGCGCATGGCGAGGCGGTCGTGGTCCATCGCGTGCTCGGCGACGATGTCCTCGAGCTGCTCGACATCGAGGGGCGCCAGCTTCTCGCGCAGGCCGGCCTCGCCGCCGTCACGGAACGGATCGAAGGGCCCCGGGGCACGTTTGCCGCACCCCCAGCACCCTCGCTACTCGTTCGCTTGGCAAAGTACACCGGGACCCGGACGAATCCGGCGCCGGGCACCCGCGCACCCCCTAGATTCGAGGCAGTCGGCGACGGGAGGCCGCGTGCGCGAGGGACGGTGGTGGCGCTGGTGGCCGCTCGCGGCCGCGGCGGCGCTCGTCGTGCTGCTCGCGGTGACGAACGCGGTCCCGACGTGGCCGGGGCTGATCCACCTGGTGGCGTTGCCCCCGCTGGACCAGTTCGCCGACCTGCGACTTCTGCTGTCGCGGGCGCCGTCGTGGCCGGTGTTCCTGATGTTGCTCGCCGCCGTGTCCGCGGCGCGGGTGGCGCTCATGGCGTGGCTGCTGGGCGGTCTCGATGCCCGCCGCCTGCGGTTCGCGGCCCTGTTCTACGCGGTCGCGTTCGGGCCGGTGCTGCTGGCGGCATTCGCCGACGCCACCGCCTACGCCGTCCTGTACTCCCGGCTGTTCTGGCCGGCCGTCGCCCTGGTCGGGGTGCTGGTGCTGACGCTCGGTCCGGTTCCGTGGCAGGGCACCGTACGGCTGCGGGAGGCGCTCGCACTGACCCGGCGGCGGGGGCTGCGCGTCGAGGTGACGCTGCCGTACTGCGCCGTGGTCCTGGCGCTGGGCGCCCTGGCCGAACGGGTCCCTGTCCTGACCGTGCCGCTCGTCCCGGTCTCGGCCGTCACGACCGGCCTGGCGATCCGGGCGATGCACCGCCCGGCACTGCGCCGGCCGGGGGCGGCCGTGAGCGCGTTCGTCGCGGCGCTGGTCGCCGTATCGATCGCTTTCGTCGCGACCCGCGGGTACGACGAGCCGGAACCCGGCCCGCCGCAACCGGGTTCGCTGCTGATCCTCTCGGGGATCAACTCGGCGTCGGGGCGGGGCGCGATCCACGCGACGGACGTACACCGCCTCGGCTACCGCTGCGAGCAGGTGTACTACTTCTCGTATGCCGGGCCGGGCGACGGGCAGCCGCAGCGGGACGCGACGTGCCCGATCCGCACGGGCGCCCCCTACGGACCGAGCGACACCCAGCGCCCGTTCCAGGAACAGGTCGATCTGTTCGTCGAGCAGGCGTCCGGGCTGCCTCGTCCGCTGGTGGTGGCCGCGCATTCGCACGCGGTGTGGGTGGTGTGGGAGGCCGTCGCCACCGGGCGGGCCGACGTCGACGCCCTGCTGCTCGTCGGCCCGTTCCCGAGCACCCCGACCGGCTACCCACCGCCCGGCGTGAACGCCCCCGGCCGCGTCTTCGCCGACCTGCTGCGCCTCGCCGCACCGGCCACCGACCTCGTCCGGTTCCACTTCGATCCGGAGACCCCGGCCGCCCGGGACCTGCTCGGCACGGCAGGTGCCGCGGAGTCCGTCCTCGCTCGGCCGCTGCCCGGGGCGGTGCGCGCCTCGAGCCTGCCCTCGGCCACCGATCTGCCGCTGATGCCGGACGGCCGGGAGCTCGACGTGGAGCGCAACGAGTGTCCCGCCCGCGTCGCCCACCCGTACCTGCCCGAGTCGGCGGCCTTCGAGGACGCCGCCATCCGGTTCCTGAACGGCCGGCCTCCCCCACCGTGCCCGCCGTGGCGGGACTGGGGTGCCGTGCTCGTGCGGCCGTTCGGGGTGCCGGCCGGGCAGGCGCTGCGCTGATCCCGAATTCCCCCGCGACGATCGCCGCCGAGGGGGATATTCGGAGGAGGCCACCACCGGTCCCGAACAACGGCATCGCCGGACGCAGCGCGGTGCTCACGACCAACGACCGCCACGACGAACGACTGCCACGACGAACGACTGCCACGACGAACGACTGCGGAGTACCCATGACACTGCTTCCCCGCCCCGGTCTGTCGGCGATCGTGACGGTTGCCGCCGCCGCACTCCTGTCCGTGTCGATGCCACCGAACGCCCCGGCCTTCGCGCCCGACGTCCACGGGACGATTCTGCGGGCAGCGCTGCCGCCGGCCCCCGGCGACGGGGGCGTCGACGACCTGGCACTCGCCGAGATCACCGGAAGCCTCCTCACCGGCACCGGCAACGAAGGCAGCGACCTGTTCCAGGGCGACGCCTTCCGGCACTTCGACAACGCCGCGGGGCCGGCGGACGTCTGCGACCGTGCCCGGGACGCGTGGAACTTCTTCGTGCCCGCCGTGATCGCCGGCGCGCAACCCGCCGGACCACCGGAGTTCCGCACCCCCGTGAACGGCTTCGGAGCCCGCAGCGCCTTCGGCGGCCTGACGCACGCCCTCGCCGACTTCTACTCCCACTCGAACTGGGTCGAGGTGGCCGTCGCCGCGAACCGGGCCCCGGGGCTCGCTCCGCTCTTCCCGACGTGCGATCCCGCCGCTCTTCCGGCCGGCCTGCACACCGGGTTCTTCGAGCTGACCCCGGCCAACGGTCTCGACGGCTGCCCGAGCGGTCCGCCCGCTCCCCCGGCCGGGTCGTCCGTCCCGCCGAGCGAGGGCCCGCCCGCCCCGCCCGCCTCGTTCGAGGAGTGTCACCTGACCCTGAACAAGGACGATCCGGGCACGCTCCGCGGCCGTGAGCCGGTCCCCGGACAGGACGGGACGACGTACCACCAGCTCGCGGTGCAACTCGCCGTCGAACACACCACCGCGCTGTACCGGGAGGTCCGTGGTCTCGTCGCCGGTTCCGTCCCCGGCGGTGTCGACGGAGAGTGCGTCACCGACAATCTGTTCCAGGCCGCGCGATTCGCGCCCTGTGCGGTCCCGGCGCCCACTTCCGTTTTCCCCGAACGTATTTCGGTACAGCCAGTCGGCGTTGCGCCGAGTCCGCCGGCATAGGGGCGAGACCGGCCGCACCGGGGCGGGGCCCCGGCCTCCGCCTTTCACCTCATCGCTGCCACCGCGGCCGGGGTGAGACCGTCCAAGCCGGGCAGCACCAGCCCGGCGAGGGCGAGCGCATCCGGGTCGGGTGGGTACCGGGGATGGGGAATCGCGATCACCCGCATGCCGGCCGCCGCCGCCGACCGCAGCCCATTGCTGGAATCCTCCACCGCCGCACACCGAGCCGGGTTCGTCCCGAGTCGCTCGGCCACCGTCAGGTAGATGTCGGGGGCCGGCTTCCCCCGCGCCACACCCTCGGTGGACAGCGCCACCGCGAACGCATCCCCCAGCGCTGCGGCGTCGAGCACGGCCTCGATCAGCGCCTGCGGGGACGAGCTGGCCAGCCCGAGCGGCCACCGCGCCGCCATCGCGCGCACCGCCTCGACCGCACCGGGAATCAGCGGCAACCGCTCGGCGTAGCGGGCGCCCATGCGCTCGATGACCAGCGCCGCCACGTCGTCGGGTGGCAGGCCGACACCGAGACCCTCACTGAGATACCTCGCCCACTCCGGGGTACTCATGCCCATCAACCGGCTCTGCGCATCGTCGGTCCAGCGGCCCCCGTGCTCGGCCACGACCTGCCGACGCACCTGCTCCCACAGCGGTTCGGAGTCGACCAGCACCCCGTCCAGGTCGAACACCACCGCTTCCACACCACCGTTGTCGGACACAGGACCAGTCTCGGCCACACCGCCCGCCGGCAGGACACCGACACGCAGACGAGCGGCACGACCGGCCCCTCGCCGCAGATGGGCCCGCGATCCCCGAACCCGCCGAGTGCCGGACACCCGAGGTGTTGTGCGCGCAGAATCGGATCCGACATGACGTCGCGGCGGGAGGAGCCCCGTGGACATCGGAGTGGTATTCCAGTGCAACCCGCCGGCGGCGCGGGTCGTGGAGCTGGCCCGGCAGGCGGAGACACACGGCTTCTCCCACGTGTGGACGTTCGACTCGCACCTGCTGTGGCAGGAGCCGTACGTCGTCCACAGCATGATCCTCGCCGCGACGCGCACCGTGACGGTGGGGCCGATGGTGACCAATCCGGCGACCCGCGACTGGACGGTCACGGCCTCGACCTTCGCCACGCTCAACGGCATGTTCGGCAACCGCACCGTCTGTGGGATCGGCCGGGGCGATTCGGCGGTGCGCACCCTCGGCGGCGCGCCGGCGACGCTGGCGACGCTCCGCGACGCGATCGAGGTCATCCGTGAGCTCGGCAACGGCCGTGAGGCCCGGGTGCGGGACGTGACAGTGCGCTTCCCGTGGGCAGAGACGTCGGCGCTCGAGGTGTGGGTGGCCGGGTACGGGCCGAAGGCGCTCGATCTGATCGGCCGGGTGGCCGACGGATTCATCCTGCAACTCGCGGATCCGGAGATCGCGAGGTGGACGATCCTGCGGGTCCGCGCGGCCGCCGAGGCGGCCGGTCGCGACCCGGCGGCGGTGACGATCTGCGCGGCGGCACCCGCCTATGTGACGGACGGATCCGCCGCGGCCCTCACGCATGCCCGCGAGCAGTGCCGCTGGTTCGGTGGGATGGTCGGGAATCACGCCGCGGACCTGGTGGCGCGGTACGGCACCGACAGCGACGTGCCGGAGGCGCTCACCCGCTACGTCGCCGGGCGTTCCGGGTACGACTACAACGAGCACGGCCGCGCCGGGAACCCGCACGCGGAGTTCGTGGCCGACGAGATCGTCGACCGCTTCTGCATCGTCGGCGACGCGGAGGAGCATCTGAACCGGCTGAGGGAACTCGAGGAGATCGGGGTGGACCAGTTCGCCGTGTACCTGCAGCACGACGCGAAGACGTCGACCCTCGAGGCATACGGGGAGACCGTGATCCCGGGGCTCGCGCCGCGGCCGGCCGCGACGACCGCCCAGCCGGCCGGCGAGCGAGTGAACCGTTCGCCCGGATAGCCGGCACGTCCGCTCATTGCGAGCGTCGCTCGGCTTCTGCGGATCACGCGATCGGCGCCGCATCGGCGCGTATCGTTCTCCGATGTATGCACGTCGTGAGGGGGACGACCGTGAGCGAAACCGTAGGGCTGGTGGTGTCCGGCGCGGGCGCCCGGGGGGCGTACGAGGCCGGGGCGATCGCATCGCTGCTGCCCCACCTGCCGCGGTCGGAGCGCCCGCCGATTCTGGTGGGAACCAGCGCCGGCGCGCTGAACGTCGTCGGATTGGCCGCCTTCGCCGGGGACGGGTACAAGTCCGCCACCCACAAGATCGTGAGCCTGTGGTCGACGGTGGGACTGGACGACGTCTTCGGGCCCGTCGGCACGCTGGTCGGCACCGGCCTGCGTTACCTCGGTCAGGCCGCCGGTCTGGACGTCACGCTGCCGAGCCTTCTCGACACCGAGCGCATGCGCGACCTGCTGACATCTCTCATCTGCTGGGAGGACCTGCACGCCAACATCCGCAGCGGGGCCATCGGGGCGGTCGCGGTGACGGCGACCTCCGTCGCCACCCGCGGCACCGTGGTCTTCGTCGAGAAACACCCGTCGGTGCCGCTGCCCGACTACGACGAACAACGCAACATCACCTACGTCGAGACGGAACTGTCCGTCGAGCACGTACTGGCCTCGGCGGCGGTGCCGGTGCTGTTCCGGCCCGTCCGGGTCACCGAACCGGCGGCGTGGGCGGGCTGGTACGTCGACGGTGGTCTGCAGCTCAACACCCCGCTGAAGCCGGCCCTCGCCCTCGGCGCGGACACCCTCGGAGTCGTCGCGACCCAGCCGCGGCACTGGATCGAACAGCCTGCCGCCGATCTCGCGCCCGGCGACGACGAGCCACCCGACGTGTTCGGTGCCGCCGCACTCGTCCTGCGCGCCGTCCTCTCGGACCGCATGATCGAAGACCTGCACCAGCTCGAGGTCCGCAACGACCGGCTGATGCGCATCCGCGCAGCCGGAGTGGACAGCGCGGACGTGACCTCGGATCGGGAGATCGAGGTGCGGTTCGCGGGCCCGTCGCTCGAGCAGGCAT
The DNA here is from genome assembly GCF_001894945.1 of Rhodococcus ruber NBRC 15591. Lineage (GTDB taxonomy): Bacteria > Actinomycetota > Actinomycetes > Mycobacteriales > Mycobacteriaceae > Rhodococcus > Rhodococcus ruber. The sequence continues at coordinate 390,681 of NZ_BCXE01000001.1, read as the reverse complement.
ACGACCTCGGCCGGCTCGCCTACGACATCTACAGCGAGAAGGGCGCGGGGGTGGGCGGCCTGCGCCACCCCTGGCTGTCGGTGCTGGGCCGCCTCGTGGGAGGGACCCGCGAGGACCACGGCGACCTGCTGAGCTTCCTGCTCTTCGACCCGGACTTCACCTCCGCCGCAGCCGAACTCGGACTCGCGGCGTTGCACCGGTTGGCATCCCGCGAACAAGCACCTCGGACGTCGTCGTAGGTGGGACCCTACGTCTTCAAGCGCCGAATCGGCGGTCGAGCACATACGCCTCTCCCGCCCGCACGAACACCAGTTGCAGTGCGCCCACCCGTTCCCCAGCGGCTCGGGTAAGCAGCTCCGCGTACAGGGTGAGCTGGGTCCAGTACGCTTCGAGCGTCTCATGCGTCACGGCAACGTCGGTCTTGTAGTCGACGATCACCAGAGTTCCGTCGTCCTCGCGATAGACGAGGTCCGCGATGCCTTCGACGACGGTGTCCGAATCGGCTGGCACGCCCGCGAGCGGCAGTTCGCGCCAGTGTTCGCGGGTGGCGGCTCGTCGCACAGGCGCACAGGTCAGGGCCGCCCGAACGAGGGCAACGAACCGGTCCAGGTCCCGCACGCCGGTTGCCACCGCAACCGCGGCGGCACTCGCATCCGATTCGTCCGTCGGGGCACGCAGGTCGACGGATTCGAGCGCGGCATGCAGAGCGATGCCGAGATCCGTGCCGCTCTCGAGCACTCCGGTGGCCGGTGGGACGACCTCCGGGCCGACGGGCGGTGGGACCAGGGCACGACAGGCGGCGGCGAGCGTGGCGACCGGCTCGGGTGGGTCGTGCGCGAGGCGAGTGGCGGAGACGGATGCCGGTAGCCCCGACGTCGCCTCCACCTGGTCGCTCTCGTCCTCCCACTGCTGCCAGCTGACACCGTGGTCGGCTGCGGTGGCGCCGTCGTGCTGTTCGGCGACGGGCTCGATCAGCTCGGGTGTCCGATCGGGGTGTCCCTCGATCCCAGCGGCGAGCAGAGCGCCCCAGCCGTCCCGGGCAGACCGGTATCCGGAGACGGCGAGCAGGCTCTCGGCGCGAGTGCATGCGACGTACAGCAACCGGATGCGCTCGGCGCGGATGTGCCGGCGTTCGACGTCGGCCAGCTCCTGGTAGCCGGGCGCGCAAACTGCCTTGGAAAGCCGCAGGCGCACACGACCGTGCTCGTCCCACAGGGCGGCCTCGTCGACCGCGCGGAATCCGCTGCTCATCCCTGCCACGACGACCATCGGGAACTGCAGCCCCTTGGCGGCGTGCATGGTCATGATGCGTACGGCGTTGACCCCGACCTCCGGCAGGACCGCTTCGGTGACGCGAGCGTCCTCCTCCTGTTGCGTTGCAGCCCACGCCAAGTAGCCGCGCAGGTCACCGCGCTCGGCGTCGTACCAGGCGTAGGCCTGGTCGATGACGAAGCGCAGCCGCCGCCACACATCCCGGTGCCGCGGCGAACCCATGGAGACCTCGAACACACGCCGCTCGTCGGCGAGGCGGGCGAGCAGGCTTCCCGGATCGGTGTGGGACAGATCCCGGCGCACCGTCCGCAGATACCTCAGCGCCTCGGCGACCGGCGAGTCCTCCTGCCCCAGCGGTGGTTCCGCGCCGAGGTACCACTGACCGCCGGCCTTCTTCCAGCGCAACAGGTCGTCGTCGCCGCAACCGAACAGCGGAGTACGCAGTGTGGCCACGAGTACGGCCTCGTCCGCGGTATGGGTAAGCGCGCGGGCGGTGAGCAGCAGGTCGTGGACATCCTGGGTCGAGTACACCAGTGAGGACGCCTCGGCGCGGAACTCGATCCCTGCGCGGTCGAGCGCGTCTTCCAGGAACGGCAGACAGGTTCGGGCCGGGATGAGGACGCAGATGTCGCTCTCCCGGACCGGCTCGTGACAATAGTCGCCGTCGCGGCCGGTCTCCTTGCACCAGCCGCGCCTGAGAGCGGTGGCGACGACGCGGGCGACATCGCGGGCCTCGGCCCCGCGTACTGTATCGGCGGTCGGTTTCTCGTCGAGGTCTTCGGTCGCAAACACGAACGGCAAGGGGCCCTGTGAGGTGTCCCACTCCGCTCGACCCGGCGCCGGGTCGAGCGGGGTGTACCCGGGCTGGAGGTGTCCGTCCGACACGATCAGGCGTCCGAAGACGTCGTTGACCCAGTCGAGGACCGGGCGGGTGGAGCGGAAGTTGGTGGTCAGTGACACCACCTGGTCGGCCTCGTCGCGGGCGGCCATATAGGTGGCGATATCGGCGCGCCGGAAGCGATAGATGGACTGCTTGGGATCCCCGACGGTGAACAGCCGGCCCGTTCGGTCGGGGCCGGCGACGATGCGCCGGGCGATGTCGAGTTGCAGTGGATCGGTGTCCTGGAACTCGTCGAGCAGGATCCGCTGGTAGTTCTCGTGCAGCGCCGCCTGCACGCCTGGATCCTCGAGAATGTCCCGCGCATGGATCAGCAGATCGTGGAACTCGAGCTCACCGCTGCGGCGACGAGCACGGGCCTCGTCGAGGACGATGCGGATGATCTCGCCGCCGACGATCTCGAGGGCGGCCGCGTGGAAGCGCTCGCACTCCTCACGTGCGACCGTACCCAGCTGCTTCAGTTCCTCCCTGAGTTCCCGGACCCGGTTCGTGCCCCCCAGCCAGTTCTTTCCCGCCCCGCCGGTCCCGACCCCGGGGCATCCGGCCGCTACGGCCGCCCACTCGTCGTCGCGAGCCGCGGCGAGACACGACCGCCACTCGCGGACCTTGTCGAGTTGTGCGGCGAACCTGTCGGTGCGGTCGGTGCAGTCGGCGAGGGCGTCGAGGAGCACGTCGGCGCGTCGCAGGATCAAGTCGATATCGGGGACCGGCAACGCGACGGGCGGGTCGACGGGCGTGAGCCGGTCCCAGTGCCGGTCGAGGCGGTCTGCGAGGTCGCGGAACCGGTCGAACGTGACGTCGGCGGCGACGAGGACTCGGGTGGCCTGCCCCACCTGATTCTCCTGTACCGGGAACAGCGCGGCGCGGATGCGTTGCCACCGTCGCTCGAACGCCAGGTGGGAGCCCATCGCGTCGACGACCCGGACGCGCAGGGGCACGCCCGCGTCGAGCGGATGCTCCGCGACGAGGCGTGCCGCGAACGAATGCAGGGTGCCGATCGCAGCGGTGTCGACCTGAGCGAGCGCCGCCTTCTGCCGCTCCGATTCGGGACTCTCCGCCAGGCGCGCCCGCACGCGCTCCCGCAGCTCGGCAGCGGCCTTTTCCGTGAAAGTGATCGCGGCGATGCGGTCGAGTTCGGCCCCGTCGTGCAGGACGAGGTGACAGATGCGTCCGACGAGGGCGTACGTCTTGCCGCTCCCGGCACCCGCCTCGACAAAGAGATTCGCTTCGGTGTCGTTCTCGATGCGTTCGCGCTCGCATCGGTCACGAAGGTCCTCGCCTACTGCCGTCACATTGCCTCGCTCTCGTCGGCGTGGACGGCGGCGAACTCCGCGAGCTGCGGGTCGTCACGCAGAACTTGCCACCAACGCTGCATACCGAGCCGTCCGATCACATTCGTTGTGTAGCAGTACCGCTTGCCGGGACGGGGTGGGAACTGACCGGCCGAAATCGCACGGTGCACGAATGCGAGGTCGTCTCGCACCGTAGCGAACACGTCGCCGGTCATCGTGTAGCCGATAGCCGCGAAACGGTAGCGCTCGGTGATGAACCAGTAGCGGACCTCGACCGGGTCGTCGACGTCGGCCGTCGCCCGCGCAAACACGCCGTAGACCGGAAGCTGGTAGCGGGTGCGCCCGGCGGTGGGGGCGTCAGCCGTCAGGGACTCGTAGTCGCCCGTGCCGCCGGTCTTGTAGTCGGTGACCCGAAGGCGCCCCTGCCGGTGCCGGTCGATGCGGTCCACCGTCCCTCTGAACATCAGCGTTGCGGCACCGATGTCGAACTCGACAGGTCGGTCCGCTCCGCCGAACTCGATCTCCGTGCCGATGGGCGCCCAACCGTCGGCTCGGTCCTCGGCGTCGTGGTCGTGCCACGATTCCAAATCGTGCCGGATGGCCGCGCTGTCGCGTTCCCACAACTGCGGCAGCCAGCCGGGTGCGGCGGCACGGGCCTTGCACAGCTCATGCTCCGCGATCTCGCGCAACCGCGTGCGTCCGCCGTCGGATCCCGAGATACGCTCGGCCACATATCTGTTCAGGATCTCGTGGATGAGGCTGCCGCGGGTGAGCGGGTCGATTCCGATCACCTCGTCCGGATCTTCGAGATGTTCGGCGTGCAGGATCTTCCGGATGAAGAACACGTACGGGCTCGTCACCCACGCCTCCAGGCTGGTCGGCGCGATCGGCTCGTCGAACACGCCGAGAAGGTCGGCAGCGGACGCCAGGTTGCCGTTGAACCGAGTGAACCTGCCCCACAGCCGGTCGCTGCGCATCTGCATTCCACGCTCGACGACGGCGTCGTCGAGCAGACCGGAGCGACGGGATGCCGGGACCGCGGCGAGGGCGCGCAGCCGCCATTCGGTTGCCGACGCTGCGCCGGTGCCGATCCGGGGGTCGGAGTTCTGTGTCGCGGCGTCGAACGACGGCACGATCACGACGTGGTCACACCTGTCCGTGTCCTTCGCCCAGCTCGTGGTGCCGACCCGGATACCCGTGAGGGCGTCCAGGGTAGGCAGCACCCAGCGCGAGGGCACCCGCTCTCCCCCGCCGCGCAGGCTGCCGCGAGGAAAGGTGAGCACGCGGTGGTGGCGTCCCGCTGCGACGGTCCGGAGGAACTGTCGATACTGCACCTCGAGCCGGTCGGACTGCCCGAACCCGGTGACCGCATCGGGCAACAGCGGGTCGTCGCGGCGGACGAACGGCAGTAGTCCTTCGGCTCCGCCGACGACGATGCTCACATCGAGGCTGCGTCCGCTGCCGATGGGAATCGGACCCACCGTGACTCCCGCCCCGCCCGTGCCCACAGTTCGGCGGTGTGCCTGCACCCGCACGGCGACCGCGCCGACGATGCGTTCCGGGGAGGGCGGCGGGGCGATGCTGTCGAGATCGCCCAGGCCGGTTGCGATGTGGTGGAGGACTGCCAGGTCGTCAGGGTCTCCGGCGGTCGGTCGGAAGTAGCGTCCGAGCAGGCCGGTGAGCCCCGTCGCCACATCTGACCACGTGTCCGCGCCAACTACGGCAGCGAGGTCTCCGCGCAACGCATCGATCAGCCCCCGCAACTGCTCCGCGGTCCGAAACAGGGGGCTCGCCGATTCGACGGTGGTCAGCTTGTGCCAGTCGTCGCCGGCGACGATCGGCATCTCATGGCACGTGAGCAGTTCGGCGAGACGGACGCCGAGGACGCCACCCCTGTCGTCGCGCCAGTACACGGCCTGCTCGGCGAGGATGGCGAGCAGTGCTCGACGCGGCATGGCGTCGAGGTCGAGTTGCAGCAACCGCAGCAGACTGCGCGCGGCCGCCCGATCACCGACGGACCGGTGCTCGGGGCCGTGGAACCCGATGCCGGCCCGTCCGAAATGCTCGTGCAGTAGGACCAGGTACGGATCCTCGGCCGCATAGAACACGCCGATGCGGTGCCCCGGAACACCGTTCGAAAGATGCCGCCGGACGAGCCGGGTGACCGCTCGGATTTCGTCGTCGGAGTCGGACGCATGAACGACCAGGGTGCCGGGCGGGGCAGCTTCATCCTCGACGTCGACGGTGACGGTGCGGTCCCGCAGGTGTTCGAGGAACAGCCGCGCCGCCGGGTCCTCCTCACACGGCAGGAAGACAACGATCGCGCCGGCCTCGCCGAGACGCTCGCGCGCAGCCGTGTATGCCTCGTGCTGCACGTGGAACCGGTGAGCGTGGGCGGCGATGCAGCGCCGGTGGATGCGGAACACCCCGTCTACCAGCGGGTTCGCGTCCTCCGGGCACGGAACGTCGAGGGCGCACAACTGCCACGACGCGTGCGCGAGCGATTCCGCGGTCGCGGACTGGTCGGCGACATCGGCGAACACTCCGGGATCGTCCAGAAGCGCTTTCTGCACGGCGGCCTCGAGCAGCGGATAGCGCAACGGCGCGCGTGGGGCGAGTGCCGGCCGGGCCAGGTGCTCGACGAACTGCTCCAGCGTGCGCACGTGGGTGTTGGCGAGCCCGCCGGTGCGCGCGAGATGGGCGGTGACGTCGCGGCCGACGCCGTGCCCGGGGACGACAACCGTCACCGGCGCGAGTGGCCGCCCCGCCTTGGCGTCGGCGACGGCGGCCGAGAGCCGGTCGTACGCGTCGATGATCACGATCCCATCATGACCGCCCCGTGGGACACGGGGCGTCCGAATCGGTCGACGCACTCTGGGGAAGATGGAACCCGGCAGGATATCCACTACCCCTCGGCTGTCCCGTCGGGGAAACCGCCCCATGCCGAGAGGGCGGTATCTCCCTCCTTCCGGCGGACGGCCGTCGGTTTTCAGACGTTCGACCCATCGACCGGGATGCGACCGTTGCTCGGTCGAGACGAGTACGGATCCGGTTGCTGGACGGCCATTTCGATGTCGCATGCACCGAGACCGACGTCGTATGTCGTCGCCGTGCCGTCCACCGGTCCGGGTTGCCACGGCCACCATGCGCGCAGGCGGCCGTTGGACCCGGCGAGTGGCACACGTAGTCGGGTGCTTCCGTCCTCCCACTCGGACAGAGTCTCCACGTCGCCGCGCGCCAGAGCCTCGAAATCCGGCACGATCTCGATATCGTCGACGACGATCAAAGCGGTGGAAGGTGTTCGGTCGGAGATCCGCAGTTCGACCGTAGCCGGCTCCGCGTCGCCCGTGCCGACGACATGGACGGCCCACCGTTCACTCCCTTTGACCGCCTCGAGTTGGTGCCCCGCGAACCCGCTGACATCTGTGACCCGGTATCCATCAGCCTCGAGGAATCGGCTCGCGGCTTCGAGTGCATGACCCTGTATCGCGGCGCGATACTGCGGGATCAAGTCCCGGACGACGGAGCGCTTCCGGAGTACCTTCGATGCACCCGAAGTCAGAGTCGCGAGCTCAGGCAACCGGGGAAGAACTCCCAGCAGTGGAGTCGGGAACCACGCTATCGCATAAGGACGTGGCTTCCTGATCTCGCGTTTCTTGTTCTTCATGAATGGGACAGCGAGCGGGCCTTGTGAATCGTCCGAGCTCTCCGACTCTTGGACGGCGAGGACGGTCTTGCTCGCGCGGCGTACGTCGGCAAGGGTCACCGGCTCGGGAAGTTCCCTTTGCCAGGACAACGGAACGAACAATCGGCTGCGACTGATGTCGAGTGATTCGGCCTCGGAGTCACCGGGCTCCGGCCTCGGGGTGATGGACTCGGCGTCATCATTCGTCGCGGTGTAATACAGGGCAGGGTGGTCGACCACCACAGACCACCCCCAGATGCCGGACGGGGCGTCGTCGCCGCACCACCAGTGCAACACCACGTCGCCGGGCAGCATGCGCTGGGCAAGCGCTGCGGAGGCGCACACCTTCCCCTCCTCCTCGAAGTAGGGAACGTCGATGGTCTCACCGAGGGTGTCCCATTCGTGGTCGGTTGTCTCCATCCACACCACCGGACCCGAGGACAGCGGAGTAGAGGGCCGACCGGGTTCCAGCGGTCCAGGTGTCTGGGGTTCTCGTCGCACGGTATGGCCCTGCACGTCGGACCGCGCTCCGTCTGCAGTAATGACCGAGTGCCGGACGTACGGACCCCACGCGGAGTCGACGAGTTCGGCGCGGTACTCGCCGATCACGAGTTCGTCGTCCCCCGCCGGCTCTCGTGGAAGGGTGCGGGCGCGGACCCGCTCCCGGGGACGGGGTCGGCGACGGGCCGAGAGCAGACCACCGTCCCCGGCAACTGGGCCGCCGTCCTCGGACCAGAGGAACCCGCACTGGGCGCACGAGTATTCGGGCATCCCGGTGCCCACAGGGATCACGCAGCCCATGGCCGCCACACCGGGAGGCGGCGGTCCCGGTGGCATTCCCCAAAGACACAGATCTGTGCGCCGGGCTCGACAAGCCGGGCAGCGCGGGCGGCGGGAGTACATCAGATCCTCGACGGACGGACCGAACGGCTGATGCAAAGTACTGTGGCAGCTTTCGCACACCCATGCTGCCTGCGCAGCTCGACCGAGTGGCTCGGCTCTTGTAGAAGTCCAGGCATCGACGCCATCCCGACCGGGGTCGTACCAGTGGAGTTCGAAACCATCGGGTCCGCTCCCGCCACTGGTGTCGCCAGCCATTTCACCGCAGCACAGGCATTCGCCGGGGTGGCCGTAGGCGCTGTCGGATTGCTGTGGCGCCTGCGCGCAGCCGGTCGTGTCGGTGACCTGCCAGGGTGTCGGCTCGTGCCGCTCTCGATCGATAGCTTCGAGCAGGCGCTGGGCATATCCGTCGCCCAGGGTCACCGGAGGCGCGGGGAACGGTTCCCGCATCCGGAGTTCGAGGGCCCGGACCGAGATCCCATCTGTAAAGGGAAAGTCGTAGGTCTCCGTGCCGATGAAGTCGTCCTCCGATCCGGTCGTGAGGACCTCGACGTTGAGTATTGCGAGTTCCCGCGCGGATACCACGACCACGAGTGTGTCGTCAGCGGAATACTTGTCAGGCATGCCCCAGTGCAGATCCCTGATGTCCGCGTCGTCGTCGGGCCCATAGCAAGCCAGAGCCTGCCTCCATGGGGTCAACAGACACAGGTGCGTTCTGGGTCCTGGTTCGCTGTGCGGCATGCAGCACAGAGTTCCCGAAGTGCGTGAACCGAAACCTGCGTCCTCACTCCACGTGGGATGCGATCGTATGCAGCATCTTCCGCCCCATGACGAACGTGATCGGTTCCATCAGCGTCGGGCCGAACGCGAGCCGGCTCCCGAGCGACGAACCGTAGCGTCCCCGGCCGTGTTCGAGGAGGCGGGTGCCCCCGCCCGGGGCCGGACGCAGGTGGAACGACCACAGGAATGCGTCGCCGGTCTGCTCCGTCGCGCCGTGCAGGACGAGATCGCGGTTCGGCTCGAGCACCGCGACGGTGAGCGGTGGGGCCTTGGGGTGCTGGCGGATCGGGTCGCCGACGGCGAGGTGCTGCAGGTCGGGGCGGATCGCGGTGGCATTGGTGATGCGGCAGCCGATGAGGTTCTCGGGGCCCTCGTAGCTGTAGAAGCCGCCGCGGCCCTGACCGATCTGCACGATCCACGGCCACACCCGCTCCGGCGGCGCGTCGACCGTGACGGCGCGGGTGAAGCCCCAGTCCGGGGCGGGGACCACGTCGTCGCCCGGATACTGCGCGGCCAGTTCCCCGGCGGTAGCGCCCCAGGTGGTGCGCCACCGCCGCAGGATCCGGGTGGTGAGCAGGTGGAACGCGATGAGCAGGGCACCGCCCACCGACTCGGACAGCGAGCGCAGCCGCCCCATCAGTCTCCCGGCGTCGCCGTCAGCAGCACCTTGAGCGCACCGGTCTCGGCGGCCCGGCCGAACACGTCGTAGGCCTCCTCGAACTCGTCGAGGGCGAACCGGTGGGTGATCATCGGCGAGGTGTCGAGCTTGCCGCTGCGGACCAGGCCGATCAGCGTCGGGGTCGAATGCGTGTCGACGAGCCCGGTGGTGATGGTGAGGTCCTTGATCCAGATGCTCTCGAGGTGCAGCGTGGCCGGCGCACCGTGGACGCCGATGTTGGCGACGTGGCCGCCCGGTCGCACCAGCTCGACGGCCTGTTCGAACGTCGCGGGCACGCCGACGGCTTCCATGGTGACGTCCGCGCCGAGACCGTCGGTCAGGTCGCGGACGACGGCGGCGACGTCGTCGCGGCCGGGGTTGAGTACCAGGTCCGCGCCGAGTTCCCGGGCCGCCTCGAGCCGACTGTCGGCGAGGTCGACCGCGACGACGTGGCTCGGGCTCAGCAGCCGGGTGGCGAGAATCGCGGCGAGACCGATGGGGCCGGCACCGACGATGACGACGACGGCGGCGGGGCGCACGCATCCGTTGAGCACGCCGACCTCGTAGGAGGTGGGCAGGATGTCGGCGAGCATGAGCATCTGCTCGTCGCTCACCCCCTCGGGCACGCGGTGGGTGGAGTTGTCCGCGAACGGAACTCGCACGAGTTCGGCCTGGGTGCCGTCGATGAGGTGGCCGAGGATCCAGCCACCGCCGCCGAGGCACTGGCCGTAGCGACTCTCGCGGCAGAAGCGGCAGCGGCCGCACGAGGTGATGCACGAGACGAGGACTCGGTCGCCGGGTGCGAGGTTCTGCACGCTCGGCCCGACCTCGACGACGGTGCCGACGGCCTCGTGCCCGAGGATGCGCCCGTCGGTGACCTCGGGGACGTCGCCGCCGAGGATGTGCAGGTCGGTGCCGCAGATGGTGACCGCGTCGACGCGGACGATCGCGTCGGTGGGGTCCGTGATTCGGGGGTCGGGGACGTCCTCCCAGGAGCGTTTGCCCGGACCGTGGAACACCAGTGCCTTCATTGGTTCGGCCCTTTCGCCGATCGGTGGGTGCCGGGTCCAGCGTCTCACCCGCAGCGCCGTCGGAAAATAGCCATTGGGCCTCGAATCGGGCGGGTGGAGGTCCCACCGGGGCGGATCAGTGGCCGGCGACGATCGCGAGCCGGTCGGTGCCCGGGTTCGCCTCGACCAGGGCCTCGGGGGTGCCGTACCCGTCGACCTCGACGACGGGCGCGCGGTCGACGGTGGCGCGCACGACGGCGCCGTCGGACATGAAGACGATCAGACCCTGACCCGTGGTCTGCGGGAGGTTTTCCCACACGGTGCCGGTCAGGCCGAGGTCCCGGTTGATCGAGCTCATCAGCAGGGGCATCGAGAAGCGGTACATGCGGTCCCACGACCCCGGCGGCAGCCCGGCCCCCTCGGCGACGGAGGACAGGGAGCGGGGCTCACCGCTGAGCAACACCGTGTCGAACTCCGCTTCGAGGATCGGGTCGTCGCGCACCCGGACCGTGTCACCCGATCCGCCGCATCCGGCGAGCACGAGCACGGCAGCCGGCAGCACCGCCGTCACCAGGCCCTTCGCCATCGGCATCGTGTGCAGCACCCGGTCACCCCCCAGTCGCTTCGCTCGAGAACGCGTGAAAGCTACAGCACCGGGCGCTCGCGGAGCAGGGGCGTCGGGCCACGTCGGAACCGTCGACGAGAAGGTCTGTGACCGCTGACAATCCGGCGGTTCTACTCCCGCGCGGTGAGCTCCGCGATGTCGCCGTGCAGCTCCGACCGGAGCGAGCCCATCAGCTCCGCGGCGATCCCGAACTGATCGCCGACGAAGTGGGTGTTGTCGGCCGAGAGCTCCCGCGCTCCCGAGCGGCCGATGAGGGAGTCGATCCGCTCGTCGAGGCTGGCGGTGCGGGCCTCGACCTCGGCGGTGCGCAACTGCATCTCGGCGACGGTGAGCAGCTCGCCGATGCGTGCCAGGGCCGCCACCCGGTCCAGGAGCTGATCCCACACCGGTTCGAGGGCGGCGATCCGCGCGTCGACGGCCGCACGAGCGGACGGGGCCGCGCGGCGGGCGTCGGCGAGTTCGGCGAGCAGGCCGCGCAGCGTGACGGTGTCGACGGCGATCTGGGTCAGCTCGTCGGCGAGATCGAGCTGGGACCGCTGCACCGCGAGGTGCTCGGACCGCCACGCGGTGGAACCTTCGATGCGGTCGTAGAGGGTGCCGGCGAGGAACAGCAGGGTGTCGTACCGGTCGACGAAGTGGTCGTCGTCGGGCACCTGCCGGCCAAGGGCGTCGGCGGCGCGACGTCCCGCGGCGGCCGCCGCGGTGCCGTCCGACCAGCGCGTCACGCGGTCGACGGCCACGCCGAGCACCGCACCGCGCACCTGATCGGCCATCTTCTCGGGGACGGGCGCGGGCGTGTGCTGCAACGCCGCGAACAGGGCGTCGCGCTGGTGCGGGTCGAGGTGCACGCCGTCGCGTCGTTCCCGCCGCACGGCCCGCACGCCCTGCGCGTAGTGCCGGCCGGAGACGGTGAGCGTGTAGTGGGCGTTGCGCAGCCGCTTGGCCAGTTCCCCCGCCCGGTACTCGAACACCAGCCGGGCGGCGCCGGGGCGCAGGTCGGCAGCCCGCACCGTGAGACGGGCGTGCTCGTCCGTGAGGTGCCGCAACGCACCGAAACCGCCGAGGGTCGGCAGCCCGCGCCCGATCCGGCGGCGCCGGGCCAGGATGTCGCGGGTCTCGTCGTCGAGACGGCCGGCGGCCAGGCACAGGGCGGCGGCGTCCGACAGCGGGGCGTGCCGGCCGTCGAGCCGGTGCTGCTCGCACCAGCGGCGCACCTGCGCGGCCATCCGCTCGCGGCGCTGCTCGGCCGGTTCGAACCCGACCGGGAACTGTGGGGCGTCGGACATCGGGACCTCCTCGTGGCGTCCGGACCTCTCCACTGTTCCAGAAATCCCGGTGCCGCGGCGGGGGCGCCGGTCAGGCGAGGAATTCGGCGACGGCGTCGACGGCGGCGCGCTGGGCCCGGCCCTGCCCGGCCGGGGTGCCGCCGAAGGCGATGCCGCCGGTCCACTGGGCGTCGCCGGGGAACATGCCGAGACGGATGAGGTGGCCGGCGTCGTCGACGGACAGGTGCCGGTCGCGGCCGTCGCCGCGGCGGGCGAGCAGTGCGCCCGCCATGTCGGTGGACGGCCACAGCTGGTCGTCGGTGCCGGTGATGCACAGGATCGGGGCGTCGACCTTCTCGGCCCGCAGGTGGGCGGGGCCGGGTGCGTCGCGCAGTCCCGCGCGGTAGGCGTCGGCCAGGCGCAGCAGCGACGGCCGGTGCCGGGCGACGTCGCGGCCGGCCCGCCAGGCGTTGCGGATCATCTGCGGCATCAGCGCGGAGCTCGGCAGCGGCGCCCAGGGCTGGGCCTCGCCACCGAGGGTCCACGAGGGGGTGTCCGGGATCTCACCGTCCGGGCCGAGCCCCTGCCACGCGACGGAGCTGGGACTGATCAGCACCAGCGCCCGCAGCGGCGTGCCGTCGGCGGCGACGGCGGCGAGGAGCCCCTCGGCTCCCCGGGAGATGCCCACGGCGGCGATGCTGCCGATCTCGGGGCGGCCGGCGAGGTGGCGCAGCGCGCCGGTGAAACGCTCGAGCGGCACGTCGGCGACCTCGGAGTTCTCGTCGAGCCACGAGTAGGCGAGGGCGACGTGGCCGTGCGAGGCGAGGACGGCGATGGTGGCGCGCTGGGAGTCGACGCCGCCCTCGGAGCCGCCGACGCACAGCACCGCCGGCCACCCGCGGGGCGGCGTCGGGCCGTCCGGGCGGGCGAGCAGGCCGGGGCGGCCGTCGATGTCGAGGTCCTCGACGGTCACCCCCGGTGCGGCGTCGGCGCGGATCACCGTGCGTCGCGCGGTGTGGGGGCCGTCGGTGACGGTGAGCGTGACCGGCCACCGGCCGGGCGGGGGGACGAACAGGTCGGGCACGCGGTCGGGTTCGTCGAACCGCATGTCCCACAACGGTTCGTCGACGACGTCGACACTGCCGTCGTAGGTGCGGCAGGACCGCCAGCGGGCGCCGAACATGTCGGTGCCCTCCGCGGTGACGGTGATCGTCGCGTCGGGCCGCGATCCGGCGACGGTGAGCCGGAACGGTTCGTCGTGCCGGGACTGCCGCGGTGCGACGAGGTGGACGCGGGCGGAGTCGAGGTCCGGCGGTGGTGCGGCCGGGGATTCGGGTTCGGGGTGCGGGTTCGCGGTGGCGGCGAGCGCGGAGTTCGTGTCGAACCATTTGGGGAACAGGGCCGAGGCCAGCCCGGCCGCGCCCAGGACGACGAACGGGACGACCCAGTAGCCGACGACGGACAGCGCGTCGGTCTCGTCGCGGACGGTGGCGTCTCCGTCGACGATCGGTGGGATCAGCGAGGACACGGTCATCACGGCGAAGGCGGCGGCCCACATCCACGTCATCGCGGTGGTGACGTACCGGAATCCGCCGGCGGCCGCGGTCGCGGGATCGACTGTCTCGACGGCGTATTCGCGTACGAAGGGCCGTCCGGCGAGGATGCCGCCGAGGACGACGAGCAGCAGTCCGAGGTTGCCGATCGGTTGCAGCCAGCGTTCGAGGACGGCGTCGTCGAGGGTGAGTGCGGCGACGAGCAGCAGCGCGAAGACGACGACGGTGCCGACGTCGAGGGAGCGCCACGGCTTTCCGCGCATGCGCTGCACGAGCGGGCCGGCGGCGGCGAGGACGAGGGCTGCAGCCACGGCGGTGACGAACCCGGTGTTGCCGACGAGGATCCAGTACAGGACCCACGGCGCGAATCCGACGACGAGGGACATTCGCGGATTGTCTCCCGCCGCCGGGACGCGTGGGAGCTCTTCCGCGATACGCCTCAGGTCTTCACGGGTACGTAGATCACCGTGCGGATCTCCTCCGCGGGAGTGCCCGGCGGGCTCCAGTACTCCTCCCACGCGGTGCTCAGGTCGAGATCGTGGCCCTCCCGGGCGGCCCAGGCGGCGAGGGCCTCGTAGGTGTGCTCGAGCGTGTCGTAGGGACCGAGGTGGGTCTCGGTCGCGACGTCACCGGCGGGCAGGTCGACCGGGACCACGTGGCCGTCGCCGTCGACGGGGTCGGCGACCTCGAAGCCGGCGGCGCCGTCGAAGCCGTCCTCGGTGAAGTTGCGGTAGTAGGCGAAGGCCGGGCCGGACGGCGGCGTGCCCGCGCCCGCCAGGTACCGCTCGACGGCGCCGTACGCCTCGCCGATGTGTTCACCGATGTGGGCCAAGTCGGTGTGGAATTCCACGGCGGCCAGGTGCCTGGCCGGGGCGTGCACGATCTCGGGCATTCATCCTCCCCTGTCGAAGCCTGGAGTCACGATAGGCGATGCGCCGGTGGGCCCGATGTGACATCGCGTCGATGTGATCGAACCGGTGTGACATTCGGCCGCACCCGCGGGCACCCCGGGCACCCGCGAGCACCCCGGGCGGCCGTGACAATCGTCACAGCGGGTTTCCGCCCGCTCGCGCCGCCGGAGCGCGGAGGCGAGGGACCCGGCATCCGCCGGCGCGTGTCCGTTTCGACCTTTTCGAGGGGTGGATGCCGGTCCGATACTGGACAATTGGCGTAGGCGGGGGTGTTCGCGGGCCCGGCGGCACCGTGCCCGAAAAATCAACGGGCCGAATGTTACTGCCCGGTGTTACCCGACGGTATTCGTGAGCGCGGCCGAATCGAACCGAGTCCGCGCCACATTCCGGGATCGGAAAACAGCTTCCGCCAACATCTTTCACCGGTATATCCGACGAGAGCCACCGAACCCGGACCCCGAGGCCCTAAAACGTGACAAACCCTCATGTTTCCTTCATGCTGTTAGCGGAAGGATCGTCCCCACCGGGGGGCACTCGGCCGTCGACGACGACGGTCCGCGGGACGAGGCCGACCGCCTGTCCGCCGACTCCCAGGCACCCGCCGGGACAGTCGGCGCACACGTCCGCACGCATACGCCGACACGAGGAGCCGACCGATACATGTTCTTGCTCGCGTTATCAACCCGTGACGTGGGCCTCGGCATCGGTTAACTTTCTTCACTCACTGGCGAGAAGCTTCGACGAGCGTCGCACGAGCGCGCACAAACCTGGAGAACGGTGGCAACGAGTATGTTCAAACGGATCGCGGTGGTCAACCGAGGTGAGGCGGCAGTACGTCTCATCAGAGCAGTCCGGGAGCTCAACTCCGAGCACGACTACGACATCAAGACGATCGCCCTGCACACCGAGGCCGAGCGGCGGGCGATGTTCGTCCGCCAGGCCGACGAGGACGTCACCCTGCGGCCGTCCACCACGGCCGCCACCCCCTACCTCGACCATGCCGAACTCGAGCGCGCCCTCCTCGAGGCCGAGGCCGACGCCGTGTGGGTCGGCTGGGGCTTCGTCGCCGAAGATCCCGCCTTCGCCGAGGTCTGCGCCCGCCTGAACATCACCTTCATCGGCCCGTCGGCCGAGGCCATGCGCCTGCTCGGCGACAAGGTCGAGGCCAAGCTGCTCGCCGAGAAGGTCGGCGTGCCGGTCGCCCCGTGGTCGGGTGGACCGGTCGAGACCCGCGCCGACGCCCGCCGGCACGCGCAGGCCATCGGCTACCCGCTGATCATCAAGGCCCGCTCCGGCGGCGGCGGCCGCGGCATCCGCAAGGTGTACTCCGAGGACGAGCTCGAGCTCGCCCTCGAGCGCACCCAGGGCGAGGCCGAGCGCTCGTTCGGCGACCCCGTGGTGTTCATCGAGCGTCTCGTCACCGACGCCCGCCACGTCGAGGTCCAGGTCATCGCCGACGCCCACGGCAACGTCTGGGCGCCGGGCGTGCGCGACTGCTCCATCCAGCGCAAGAACCAGAAGGTCATCGAGGAGTCGGCGTCGCCGCTGCTGACCAAGGAGCAGGCCGACCACCTGCGCTCGGTCTCCGCCGACCTCGTGCGCGCCGCCGGCTACTGCGGCGCCGGCACCGTCGAGTACCTCTACCAGCCCGACCTGAAGATCTTCACCTTCCTCGAGGTCAACACCCGCCTGCAGGTCGAACACCCCATCACCGAGGCCACCACCGGCATCGACCTGGTCAAGCTGCAGATCCTCGTGGCCTCCGGGGAGACGCTGCCCGGCGACTGCCCGCCCGAGTTCGGCCACGCCGTCGAGGCCCGGCTCAACGCCGAGGACGCCGACAACGGCTTCGCCCCCGCCCCCGGCTCCGTGCAGCTGCTCAAGTTCCCGCTCGGGTCCGGCCTGCGCGTCGACACCGGCATCGCCCAGGGCGACGTCATCCCGCCGGACTACGACTCGATGGTCGCCAAGATCATCGCGTGGGGCCGCGACCGCGACGAGGCCCTGGCCCGCCTGCGCACCGCGCTGCGCGAGACCACCGTCGTCCTCGAGGGCGGCACCACCACCAAGTCGTTCCTGCTCGACCTGCTCGACCGCGACGAGGTGATCTCCGCCTCGGCCGACACCGGCTGGCTCGACCGCACCGGCGCCGGCACCGCCACCGGGCCGTCCCGGGTGGCCGACATCGCGCTGATCGCCACCGCCGTCGACGTCTACGACGCCGAGGAGACCCACGAGCGCGCCGCGTTCCTCACCTCCGCCCGCGGTGGCCGCCCCCGCGCCCGGCACTCCGTCGGCCGCAAGGTCGAGCTGAGCTACCAGGGCCAGGCGTACGAGCTGCTCGTCGGACAGGTCGGCCCGCACCGCTACCGCGTCGACGCCGGCAACGGCGAACTCGAGGTGGACGTCGACCGGCTCGGACAGTTCGAGTCCCGGCTCGTCCTGGCCGGCCGCCGCCACCACGTCGTCTCGATCGCCGGCGCCACCGGCTACCTCGTCGAGGTCGACGGCATCAGCCACCAGATCAGCCAGGACGAGGCCGGCGTCGTGCGCACCCCCGCCCCCGCCGTCGTCGTCGCCGTGCCGGTCGCGCCCGGCGACGAGGTCGAGGCAGGCCAGACCCTGGTGGTGCTCGAGTCCATGAAGATGGAGACCGCGGTGCGCGCGCCGTTCGCCGGCCGCGTCCGCGAGGTCCTCGCCGTGGTCAACTCGCAGGTCGACGCGGGCACGCCGCTGCTGCGGGTGGACCAGGTCGCCGAGGAGGCCGTCACCGAGACCGTCGAGCGCGTGCAGTTCCCCGCGCCCGCCGCTGTCGTCACCGGCGACGCCGCGGCCGACGCGCTGGCCCGGCTCGACGCCCTCGAAGCGCTCGTCACCGGCTACGACGTCTCCGGCAAGCGCACCGCGACGCTGCTCGCCGAGTACGACCGGCTGCGCGGCGAGACCACCGAGAACTGCGACCTGGTGCGCGCCGAGCTGGCCCTGCTCACCACGGTCGCCGACGTGTGCGAGCTCTCGCGCAACCGCCCGACGCAGGACGAGGAGACCGGTGACGAGCGGGTGCACAGCCCCCGCGAGCACTTCCACGGCTACCTGCAGTCCCTCGACGTCGAGGTCGGCGGCCTGCCCGAGAGCTTCCGGGCCCGGCTGGCGCAGGCGCTGCGGCACTACGACGTCACCGAACTGGACCGCACCCCCGAGCTCGAGGAGGCCGTCTACCGGCTGTTCCTCGCGCAGCAGCGCATCGAGACGCAGGTGCCGGTGGTCTCGGCGCTGCTCGAGCGCTGGCTCGAGGAGACCGAGGGACCGGCCGGCATCTCGCAGGAACTCAACGAGGTCCTCGACCGGCTCATCGTCGCCACCCAGGTGCGGTTCCCGGTGATCGGCGACGCCGCCCGCAACCTGCGTTACCGCCTGTTCGAGGAGCCGGTGATCCGCAAGGTCCGCGAGCAGGTGTACGACGGGGTCCGCGGCAGCCTCGCCCACCTCGCCGACAACCCCGGCGCCGCCGACCACGCGCAGCGGGTCGAGGCCCTCGTGGCCACGCCCGAGCCGCTGATCGACCTGCTCGCGCAGCAGATCGCCCGGCCGGAGACCGTGCCGGGGCCGCTGCTCGAGGTCATCACCCGTCGCGCCTACAAGATCCGCACGCTCGAGCAGGTGCAGTCCGACGTGCGCGGGGGCCGGCAGTTCGTCACCGGCAACTTCGACCTGCGCGGCACCCGCCTGTACCTGATCTCCACCGAGGCCCGGCACGCCGAGCTCGGGGCGGCACTGGACATCGTCGAGGAGTCGGCGGGCACCCTGCCCGGCACCGAGAACCTGGTGATCGACCTGTACCTCGCCTGGGACGACGCGCCCGCCGACGCCGACGCGCAGGCCGAGTCGCTCCGCGCGGTGCTGTCCGAGCGCGCGGTGACCGCCTCCGCCCGCCGCGTCACGGTGACGGTGTGCCACACCGACCGGGCCGAGGAGCACGTCTTCACGTTCCGGCCGTTCGAGACCGGGTACGCGGAGGAAGCCAACATCCGCGACATGCACCCGCTCACCGGTCAGCGTCTGGACCTGTGGCGGCTGAAGAACTTCGTCGGTACCCGCCTGCCGGCGAACCCGGACTCGTACCTGTATCACATTGCGGCGAACGAGAATCTGTCCGACGAGCGGCTCATCGCCCTCGCCGAGGTGCGGGACCTGACCCCGCAGCGCGACGAGACCGGCACGATCGTGGGGCTGCCCGCGTTCGAGCGGGCCCTGTCGAGCTGCCTCGACGCCATCCGCCGGTCGCAGGCCGGCCGCGGCAAGCGCCGCCTCGACGCGAACCGCGTGGTGCTGTTCGTGTGGCCCGAGGTGGACCTGAGCATCGACGACCTCAAGCGCGTCAGCCGTGGGGCGGCCCCGCTCACGGTCGGCGCCGGGCTCGAGGAGATCACCGTCATCGGCTGGTGGCGGGAGACCGCCGACGCCGAGGCCCGTGAGGTGGCCCTGCGGTTCTCGTACCGCTCCGGCGCCGGCGTGGTGGTGCGCGTGACCGATCCGCCGAAGGAGCCGCTGCAGCCGCTCGACGAGTACACCCAGAAGGTGCAGCGTTCGCGTGCCCGCGGCACCGTGTACCCGTACGAGCTGGTCCCGCTGCTCACCGGCAGGAGCGGCAGCTTCGTCGAGTACGACCTCGACGAGTCCGGTGCCGTGGTGCCGGTGCAGCGCCCGTACGGCCGGAACACGGCCGGGCTCGTCGTCGGGCTGGTCACCACCCCGACGTCGCGGTACCCGGAGGGCATGACCCGCGTGGCGCTGTTCGGTGATCCGACGAAGGCGCTCGGCACCGTCGCGGAGGCCGAGTGCGCGCGGGTCGTCGCCGCGATCGACCTGGCCGAGCAGCTCGGCGTCCCCGTCGAGTGGTTCGCGCTGTCCTCCGGCGCCACGATCTCCATGGAGTCCGGCACCGAGAACATGGACTGGGTCTCGCGGGCCCTGCGCCGCATCATCACCTTCACCCAGGGCGGCGGCGAGATCAACGTCGTGGTCACCGGCATCAACGTCGGCGCCCAGCCGTACTGGAACGCCGAGGCGACGATGCTCATGCACACCAAGGGCATCCTGGTGATGACCCCGGACAGCGCGATGGTGCTGACCGGCAAGCAGTCCCTCGACTACTCCGGTGGCGTCTCGGCCGAGGACAACTTCGGCATCGGCGGCTACGACCGCGTCATGGGCCCCAACGGTCAGGCGCAGTACTGGGCGCCGAACCTGTCGGCGGCGGTGGAGGTGCTCTTCGGGCACTACGAGCACGCCTACCTCGCCCCGGGCGAGCGGTTCCCCCGCAAGGCCGAGACCGTCGACCCGGTCGACCGCGACGTGCGGGTGTACCCGCACGTGCATCCGTCGAGCGACTTCACGACGGTGGGCGACATCTTCTCCGCGGAGACCAACCCGGACCGCAAGAAGCCCTTCGACATCCGCACGGTGATGCGCGCGGTGGTCGACCAGGACCACCCGGTGCTCGAGCGGTGGGCGGACATGGCCGACGCCGACACGTCGGTGGTGTTCGACGCGCACCTCGGTGGCAACGCGGTGACGGTGATCGGCATCGAGTCCCGCGCGATCTCCCGCAAGGGCTGGTTCCCCACCGACGGACCGGACCAGTGGACGTCGGGCACGCTGTTCCCGAAGTCGTCGAAGAAGACCGCGCGGGCGATCAACGCGGCGAGCGGCAACCGGCCGGTGGTGGTGCTCGCGAACCTGTCCGGGTTCGACGGCTCCCCCGAGTCGCTGCGCAACCTGCAGCTCGAGAACGGCGCCGAGATCGGCCGGGCGATCGTCAATTTCGACGGCCCGATCGTCTTCGTCGTGGTCTCCCGCTACCACGGCGGTGCCTTCGTGGTGTTCTCCGGCGCGTTGAACGAGAACATGGAGGTGCTCGCGGTGGAGGGCTCGTTCGCCTCCGTGCTCGGCGGTGCCCCCGCCGCGGCGGTGGTGTTCACCCGCGACGTCAATGCGCGCACCGCGGCCGATCCGCGGATCACCGAGCTCGAGGCGCAGCTCGCTGCGGCCGAGGACGGCGAGAAGGCCCGCCTGCGGGTCGAGCTGGCGACGCAGCGCACCGCGGTGCGGTCGGAGAAGCTCGGTGAGGTGGCTGCGGAGTTCGAGGCCATCCACAACATCCAGCGCGCCCAGCAGGTCGGCTCCGTGCATTCGATCATCCCCGCGGCGGGCCTGCGGCCGGAGATCGTCGCCGCCGTCGAGCGGGGCATGGCGAAGGTGCTCGCGCAGTAAGCAGCACGACCCCCGAAAGGGCCTCGCACCGATTGCCGGTGCGGGGCCCTTTCTCGTGCCCCGAGGAGCCCGCCAGGGGCTCTGCCGGCCGTCCCCGGCACCTTCCCCGCCCGGGGCGGCTGTCCGACGCCCTGGGGACATCCGGTCGAGTCGGTCCGCTCGTGCCCACCACCCCCGGATCGGGGTGGCCCAGGCCCGAAAATCGTTGGATGGTGAGCAAGCTCACAGGTTTGAGGAAGTGGGGGTATGGGTACCGGATTTCACCGCGCACGACCCCGGTCGATGCCGCTACATGCACCCTGTTGGCACTCGGTGCTACCGAGCGAGCACGGTCGCTGCCGGACCGCTCCGTGGGCGCTCCCTATCGAATGCTGTTGTCATACAGTCGATTCGAACTCGATCACATCGAGTCTCCGACAAACCGGCTGCATGTACGACGTAGTCCTGACCGCCGGGTAGCATCGCGCGCCATTTCGAACCACCCTCCGGCCGTTGCGTTTTGTGGCAAAGGTCCCGGAACGGACATGCAGTCGGCCGGTAGGTGAACAACGGCCGAGATTCGACCGTAACTCCTTGCCGAACAACAGTATTCAATGTCGTTAGCGTACGTCATGGCCCTGCACAAGATATTTGCCGTCGGACATGACACACCGGGCGCAATGCTGCATCATTGGTGTCGACAGGGGAGAACGAACGGAGCATCTACGTGAATTCGGTTGGCAGGGGCGAATATCGCGGAGCGTGCAGGGGCGCTCACATCAGCATCTCGCGGTAGCAGCCACGCCGGCCGGATTCCGGGCACCGACGCTCGGGACACCGGTATCACCGGTCCGACACATCTGTACTCGACGGCATCCGTCGAGCTCGCCGCATTCGAGGGAGAACCGACATGACCAGCACCATCGAACCGTCGTCCCGCACCACCGCCGCCGGCACCAAGCTGCGGGGCCGGGTCGCATTCGTGACCGGTGGAACGCGCGGCATCGGCGCGGCCATCAGCCGCAGCCTCGCCGCCCAGGGCGCCACGGTGGCTGCCGGGTACGGCCGCAACACCGCCCAGGCCGACCAGTTCCTCGCGGGCATCCAGGCTCACGGCCAGGACGGCGTCGAGTACAGCGTGCACAAGGGCGACGTCGCGAACGCCGACGACTGCCGTCGCACCATCGACGAGGTCATCCAGCGGCACGGCCGTCTGGACATCCTGATCAACAACGCCGGCATCACCATCGACCGCACGGTGCTGAAGATGGAGGACGACGACTGGAACAACGTCATCGCCACCAACCTCTCCGGCACGTTCTTCCTGGCCCAGGCGGCGCTGCGGCACATGCTCGAGCGCGGCACGGGACGCATCGTCAACATCTCCTCGGTCATCGGCGAGACCGGCAACATCGGCCAGGCCAACTACGCGGCGTCCAAGGCCGGCATGTTCGGCCTGACCAAGACCCTCGCCAAGGAGGCGGCGTTCGCGCTGGCCCGCTCCGGCAAGCTCACCCCGGACAGCATCGGCGTCACCGTCAACGCCGTCACCCCGGGCTTCGTCGCGACCGAGATGGTCGAGTCCATCCCGGAGAAGGTCCTCGACCGCATCAAGAGCACCATTCCGGTCAACCGCCTCGCCGATCCCGAGGAGATCGCCCGCGTCGTGCACTTCCTCGCCGCCGACGCCTCGTCCTACATCACCGGTCAGGTGTGGGGCGTCAACGGCGGACTGGACATGTGACCCGGCCGTCCCGGCTCCACGAACTCACCCACGACTGAACGGCCCGGCACATGCAGCCCTTCGAAACGAACCGCCACGGGCGAATCGTCTTCCCGTCCAATTTCTTTCCCGACATCGACTTCTCGACCGTCACCGACGTCGAGCAGCTCGACTCCGTGATCCGCCGCGACTTCGACACCAAGGCGCCGACGGCCTCGGAGATCCTCGCCCGCCACACGCGGGGCGACTACCGCAACAAGGTCGAACTCCTGCGTGATGTCGCACTGAATGCGTACTGGGCCAACCGTTTCGCGCTCACCATGTTCGACAAGCGGCCGACCCGATGGGCCGACGTGCCGCGCACCCGCGACGACCTGTACATGCCGGTCCTCACGCCCTGGCCCGATCAGGAGAGCAAGGTCGCCGAGGTCGAAGCCGCCTTCCGGCAGCTGCCCGCCGGCTGGGACGACGCCGCCGAGGACTGCATCTTCGAGACCGTCTTCGACGTCTTCGCCGCCCGCAAGCACGTCGCGGGCGCCCTGCCGACGGTCAAGCCGACCGTCGCGCAGCTCACCGCCGACCCGAAGAACATGACGCTGCGCCTCGGCAGCTACGACCCGAACTTCCGGGTCTACAGCTACGACGAGATCCTCGACTGCCACGAGGACGTCCCCGCGCTCGAGGCGCTGCGGCGCTGGTCGATGGTGCTGCACAACCAGCAGCCCTGGGACCGCAAGCAGGTCGAACTCGTCGAGGTGGGGCAGCTCCGCGACGACGACTACGTCGTGGTGTTCCACCCCCGCGACCGGCACGTGCAGCGGTTCATCTCGCGGGTCACCTCGGGCCGGACTGCGCCGGCGCCCCAGCGCGCCGCCGTCGAGCCCGTCCCGCCGGCCACGCCGTACCCGACGATCGACGTGCGCCGCGACTTCGCGGTGCAGCCGCGCATCGAGGCGCTCGCCGTCGCGCACGGTGACGTGGTGTGCACCAACGAGGACCTGATCCGCAACTCGGCGTACAACTGGTCGGCCATGACCGCCGACGAGGTGACCGCCAAGACCGGGATCGAGCAGCGCCGCTACACGTCGGGCTCGTTCTCCGAGCTCGCCCTGCAGGCGGCCCGCGCGGCCGTCGAGAAGGCACAGGTCGGCCCGGCCGACATCGGGGCGGTGCTGGTGTGCACCTGCACCAGCGACCGGCTCATCCCCTCGCTCGCGACGTACCTGTCCGGCGAACTGGGTATCGCCCAGACGCACGCGTCGTTCGACCTGGTCGCGGCGTGCGCGGGACTGCCGTACGGGCTGGCCGAGGCGACCCGGATCCTGCAGCATATCCGTCGTCCCGTCCTCGTGGTCTGCGTGGAGAAGTTCTCCGACAAGATCGGCAGTGTCCGTCCGTCCCGGATGATCTTCGGTGACGGTGCGGCCGCGCTCGTCGTCGGCGTCGCCCCCGAGGGTGCCGAACCCGACATCGAGTACCTGCAGACCTACGCGAGTGGACCCACCAGCGAGGTCAACTCGATCATCTGGCCCAACCCGGACTTCGACAACGCGATCACGGTGTACGGGCCGGAGGTCAAGAGCCTCGCGGGCCGCTACCTCACGCAGATGCTCGACGAGGTCCGCGCCCTGCCCGGCCTCGACGAGAGCGAGTCGCTGCTCGACGACATCGATCTGGTCGTCCCGCACCAGGCGAACAAGACGATGATCATCGACCTGGCGGCGAAGGCCGGACTCGCGGCGGACCGGCTGTACTTCAACATCGAGCAGGTCGGCAACGCGTCGTCGGCGAGCATCCCGCTCGCAATCCACGACGCGGTCCGCGACGGCGTCATCACCGAGCCCGTCCGGATCTTCGCACCCGGCTTCGGTGCCGGTGCCGTCGCCGGCTACTCGGTGATGCGGATCGACCCGGCGGTCGTGGCGATCGCACAGTAGCCGGCCCGGCTACCCGCTCGGCCCCCAGTCGTCCGCCACTGCGATCGCAGCAGCGGACGACTGGGGGCCGCGCGGCTGTGTTCTGCCGGCGCTCTGCTACGGCAACGTGCGGACCCAGTCGACGATCGCGCTCGCGACCTCGTGCGGAACCTCCGGGATCAGGGCATGTCCCGCACCGGGAACCAGCACGACGGTGACCCGGTCGGCGCCGAACTCGTCCGTGAGCTCCGCCCGCGTCGACGCCGGACGGAACACGTCGTCGCCGGCCTGCACGTCCAGCAGCGGCGACGGCGCGACCGGCCACCAGGATTCCTTGTCGGTGGCGGCCATCGCGCGGCGCTCCGCGACGATCGCCTCCGGCCACCAGCCGTCGAGCCAGACCGACGGGTCGTGCCCGTCCGCGAAGAACACCGCCCGCAGGTGCTCGAGCCGTTCGGAATCCGGCAGCGACAGGTCGGAGCACTTGGCGACGCGCTCGGTGAGCGAATCCGGAAATCGACGGGCACCCGCGGCGAGAATCGCGACCCCACGCACCAAATCGGGTCGATCCGCCGCGAGGACCCGCGCGACGTAGTGGCCGAAGGCGTGCCCGGCGAGGACGGCCGGGCCCGCACCCAGCCGCTCGATCACCTCGGCGACGTCGCGGGCGAGGTCGTGCAGGTCGAGGTCGTCGAGCGGACCGCGACTCGTGCCCACGCCGCGCGGCTGGGGCCGGATCGCACGGAACCCGGCCTCGGCAAGGTCCCGGGCGATCGGTGCGAACTCGTACGTGTCACGGCCGAGCGACGGCAGCAACACCACGGCCGGTCCGGTTCCGTCGACGAGCACTTCGAGGTCGACGTCGTCGAACGCGACCCTGCACACCTCGGTCATGGGATCCACCCCTTCCGGATGAGAATCTTCTCATCCCTCTCTCATTCGCGCGTCACGCCGCGGCCGCACCGTGGAGTCATGCGAACAGTGTGGACCGCCGCGATCGCCGTCGCCGCCGCCGTGGGCGTCGGTCTGCTCGCCTGGCTGACGTTGCGGCCGTCCCCGCCGTCGGAGCCGATGCCCCGCTCCCCCATCGTCGCGCCCGCCGTCGTCGCGCCGGCCCCCAGCCCCTCCGCGCCGGCCAAGCAGTCCCGCGGTTCTGCCCCCACCGTGCCCGGTGGGCTGGTCCCGCCCCCGCCCGCCGACGACCGGGACGACGACCATCGGGACGACGACCATCGGGACGACGATCAGGACGACCTCGACGACGACTGGGACGACGACCTCGACGATCGGGACGGGTAGGATCGCCACGTGAGTCCGGGCCGGTCGCTGCCGAGCATCCGGCGACCTCGATTCCGCAGCGCACGTACCCGCATCACCGGATGGGTCCTGCTGCTGGTGCTGTGCGCACTGGCCGTCGTCAGCGGCCTGACGTGGCTACTGATGATCCGCTCCATCGACCAGCGCATGCTCGACTCGCTGCGCACCGAGATCGCCGAGTTCACCGCGCTGACCGAATCGGGCGTGGACCCCGCCACCGGTGCGCCCTTCGCGAACGTCGCCGACGTACTCCGGGTGGTCATCACCTACAACCTCGCGCGCCCCAACGAGAAGTTCCTCGGCTACGTCGACGGGCAGTTCCGGTTCCAGAGCCGGGAGCAGGCACCGATCCGGCTCGCCGAGGACGCCGGATTCACCGCGGTCGCCGGATCGGTCACCGCGCCCCAGGAGGGCTCCTACGAGAGCGGTGCGGGCGAGGTCCTGTACCTCGCCGTGCCGGTCGGGCTCGACGGCGACCCCGCCCGCGGAGTCGTCGTCGCCGCGTACTTCGCCGACCAGGAACGCGAGAGCGCAGCGGACACCGCCCGGCTCATGGTGCTCGGCGGTGCCCTGACCGCCCTGGCCGCGGCCGGCGCCGCCTGGCTGCTCGCCGGGCGGATCCTCGCCCCGGTCCGCAACATCACGGCCACCGCCCAATCCATCACCGACACCGACCTGTCCGGCCGCATTCCGGAACCACCGGGTCCAGGGGACGAGATTTCCGCTCTGACAACGACTCTCAATGCGATGCTCGACCGGGTCGAAACCGGAGTCGCGGCACAGCGTCGCTTCCTCGACGACGCGGGTCACGAACTGCGCACGCCCATCACGATCGTGCGCGGACACCTCGAGGTCATGGATGCCCAGGACGCCGAGGACGTGCGCCAGACCGTCGCGCTGGTGGACGACGAGCTCGAACGCATGAACCGGATCGTGTCGGACCTGTTGCTGCTCGCGCGGGCGGAACAGCCGGCATTCGTCCGGCCGCACCGGGTCGACGTCGCGGAGTTGACGGCGGAGATCTTCGACAAGGCACGTCGTCTCGCCGACCGGGACTGGCGGCTCGAGACGTCGTCGCCGGTGTCCGTCGAACTGGACGCGCAACGCATCACGCAGGCCGTGCTCGCATTGGCGGACAACGCAAGTCATCACACCGAGCCGGGCGACCGCATCGGCCTCGGAACACAGTTCTCCGACCGCGAGCTCCGCTTCTGGGTGTCCGACACCGGCTCCGGAATCGACCCGGCAGATCAGGCCGTGATCTTCGATCGGTTCGCGCGGGGCGACTCGGGCAGCGTCCGCTCCGAGGGCGCCGGACTCGGCCTGTCCATCGTGCGTGCCATCGCCGTCGCGCACGGCGGCCGGGTCACCGTCGGCAGCGTGCCCGGCCAGGGCTCCACGTTCACCGTCACCGTTCCCGTCGAGCCCGTCGCCACCGGGCCGGACGCCGCAGGAGAGTACCCATGAGCAGGATCCTGATCGCCGAGGACGAGCAGCGCATCGCGTCCTTCATCGAGAAGGGCCTGCGCGCCAACGGATTCAGCACCGAGGTCGTCGCCGACGGGGTCACGGCGTACGGGCGGGCACGCAGCGGCGACCACGACCTGATGGTGCTCGACATCGGGCTGCCGCAGATGGACGGCTTCGCGGTGCTGGCCCTGCTGCGACGCGACGGCTCGACCCTCCCCGTGATCGTGCTGACCGCCCGCGACAGCGTGCAGGACGTGGTGGCGGGCCTCGAGGGCGGCGCCGACGACTACATGCCGAAGCCGTTCAAGTTCGAGGAACTCGTGGCCCGGATCCGATTGCGGCTCAACCCCGATCGCGGCGCAGAAACGACGGTGCTGCGCAACGGGGACCTGAGCCTGGACCTGCGGACCCGCCAGGTCGGGGTCGACGGGCGCACGGTCGACCTCTCGGCCCGCGAGTTCGCTCTCGCGGAGGCGTTCCTGCGGCACCCGGGACAGGTGCTGAGCCGGGAACAGCTGCTCTCGCAGGTGTGGGGGTACGACTTCGACCCCGGCTCCAACGTGGTCGACGTCTACGTGCGGTACCTGCGGGCCAAGATCGGCGCCGGACGTATCGAGACGGTGCGCGGGATGGGCTATCGACTGCTCGCGCACCCCTGACCTGCCGGCGGCGCGGGAGGCGTCGGCACGCGGCCGCGCCCCCGCGCCGTCGATGACTCAGTCGTCGTCCCGGTCGTCGTCCCAATCGTCGTTGCCGTCGTCGTCTCGGTCGTCGTCCCGGTCGTTGCCGTCGTCGTCGAGGTCGTCACAGCGGTCGTCCCACGCCTCGAAGTGCTCCTCGACGTAGTCGGGGTACGCGTCGTCCCAGTCGTCGAACCACCCCTCGCAGGTGGTCACGTCGATCGCGGGCCACCCGTCCCCCGGCGGGACGACGACCGCGGCGGCACCGGGCTGGGGCGCCGACGTCGCCGGGACGCGAGGGGTGTCGTCGGAATCGTCTGCCGTCGCGACCCCCGCGGCACCGAGGGTCGCCGCCGCGGCGAGAGCGCCTACCGCGATCCACTTCCTGCCGAACTCCATGACCAACCTCCTGTCGGTGGTGCGCCCTGTTGCGCAACACCCACTCTCGATCCCGCGCGTGAAACCTCGGGGAGACCGGCATGAGGGAGTTCTCATGATCGAAAACCGGGGGGTGGGTGCTGTGCTGCGAGGCGCCGCACGGACAATCGATCGACCGCACGGATCCCCCGGTCCGTGCGTCGTCCCGAGAGAAAGAGACACGCATGAAGATTCGTCGACTCGTCGCCACCGCGGCCGGGTGCGCTGCCCTCGTCGTCGCCGCGCCGGCCACCGCGAACGCCTTCTCGCTCGCAGACCTGCTGCCCACCGGCTCCGCGGACTTCCTGTTTCCGCAGCCCGCGCCGCCGGCACCCGCCCCGGCACCCCAGGCCGCGCCGCCGGCTCCCGCCCCCGCCCCGGCGCCCCAGGCGGCCCCGGCCCCTGCGCCGAGCGCCGGCTACAAGAACTGCACGGAGGCGTGGAACGCGGGCGTGGCACCGCTGTACCGGGACGAGCCCGGCTATGCGCCGAAGCTGGACCGCGACGACGACGGCGTCGCGTGCGAGGTCGATCCCCGCTAGGACCGCCCTCCACGACAACGGGGGCCTGCGACCGTCGCCGGTCGCAGGCCCCCGTTGCAATGCGCGGTGGTCGGAGCCGGCGCGGTGGTCAGAGCCAGCGCGGCGGTTGTTCGTCGGCGCCGGCGGTGAGTCCGACGGCGCCGCGCCCGGCGGCCCAGCGCACGACGGCGGCGAGCGGGCCGCTCACCTTCGCGGTCGTGGCGGCATCGTCGCGGACCGCGATCGGGGCGCGCCCCTCCACCTCGAGCACGAGACCGGCCCCGAGGTCCTTCCTGCGCCACATGCCCACGACGTCGTCGAGCAGCGAGTCGAGGACGACGGGCGGGAAGTCGCCGAAGCGCGCGCCGTTGCCCAGGTCCACCGCGTGGATCCACACCTCGCGGGTGCGCATCCACGCGGTCTCCTCGGCCGGCACCATCCGGCCCTGTGCGGTGCGGACCTGTGCCTGCCACGCCGATTCCGGCAGGTGCCGCCACTTCTCGTCGAGCCGGGCCACGGTGTGGGCGAACAGGTTCCGCAGCGCCGCGGCGTTCAGGGTGGCGCCTTCGGCGATCTCCTGGGCGCGCTGCTCGGTGGAGGCGTACATGGGTGTCTCGACGCCCGTGGCCGCCCAGTCCATGAGCCGGCACAACGCCGCGGCGTTGTAGCCGACGTGCGCGACGAGGTGCTTGCGGGTCCATCCCTCGAGCGCGGTCGGGGTGTCCAGCTCGTCGTCGGTGAGTTCGGCGAGCCGCTGGGAGAAGTACGCGGTGCCGCGCCGGGCGATCAGCAGCCGCTCGGACAGGTCGAGATCGTTGAACCCCACAGGCATGCTCCTACTTGACGACGGTCTTGTTGCGCACCGTACCGAGGCCCTCGATGCTGACCTCGACCGTCTCCCCGTCGCCGATGTAGCGGGCGGGCTTGCGGGCGTGCCCCACCCCGCCGGTGGTGCCGGTGATGATGACGTCGCCGGGCTGCAGGGTGACGATGTGGGAGATGTAGTCCACCAGCTTGGCCGGGGTGAACACCAGGTCGTCGGTGGTGGCCGACTGCATGACCTCACCCTCGAGCCGGG
The DNA here is from genome assembly GCF_001894945.1 of Rhodococcus ruber NBRC 15591. Lineage (GTDB taxonomy): Bacteria > Actinomycetota > Actinomycetes > Mycobacteriales > Mycobacteriaceae > Rhodococcus > Rhodococcus ruber. The sequence continues at coordinate 360,518 of NZ_BCXE01000001.1, read as the reverse complement.
TCTCGATGCGGCTGCCGAGGGTGTAGTCGGTGCTCAGGAACGGACCGAAGCCGCTGGTCTTCTCGAAGGTCTTGCCCTGGTCCCACTGCAGCGTGCGGTACTGGTAGTCGCGCATCGTGTAGTCGTTGATCACCGAGTAGCCGGCGATGTACTGCTCGGCGTCGGCCTCGGACACCTGGTACGCCTGCTTGCCGATCACGACGGCCAGCTCGGCCTCCCAGTCGAGCTGACCGGCGGCGTACTCGGGGACGATCACGTCGTCGTAGGGGCCGGTGAGGGCCTCCTTGAACTTCGAGAACAGCGTCGGATACTCGGGCAGGTCGCGGCCCATCTCCTTGATGTGGGTGGCGTAGTTCAGGCCGACGCAGACGATCTTGCCGGGGTTGGGCACGACCGGCGCGTAGTCGGCGTCCGTCAGGTCGACGGTGCGGCCGGCGGCCTGCTCGGCGACGGTCTTCCAGTTCGGGTCGGCCAGCAGTGCGGACAGGTCGGCGTAGCCGTCGACGACGGTGGCGGTGGTGTCGGAATCGACGCGCACGGCGGCGGTGGTGCCGTCGAGGCGGAGGGTGGCGAGTCGCATGTCGGGTCAGGCTCCTTCGGAGATGTAGGTGCGGTTGAAGTGCAGGCGTTCGACGATGGGGGCGTCGGAGAAGGCGAACAGGTCGACGCCGCCGTCGGTCTCGAGCGACCATTCCACCCAGGACGGCACGACGATCATGTCGCCCTTGGTGACGTCGTGGTCGGTGCCGCCGAGGTGGAACCGGCCTTCGCCCTCGAAGACCTGGAACACGGTCGAGCCGACGTCGCGCCGGGTGCGGGTGTGGGCGCCGGCCCGCAGCCGGTGGAACTCGGCGCGGATGGTGGGCATGACGTCGCCGCCGGTGGTCGGGTTGGTGTACCGGATCGCGGCATGGCCCGGTTCGGGGGTGGCGGCGTAGCCCTCGTCCTCGAGGGCGAGCTGCTCGTTCAGCGCGGCGTCGGTGTACTTCCAGCGGTAGCACGCGATCGGCGAGCTGGCCTTGGCGTCGAGACCGACCAGCGGGCGCAGGCCCGGGTGCACCCACAGCCGCTCGGACCGGGAGACGTCGGGGGTGGACTCGTCGGTCACCCCGTCCGATCCGAACTCGAAGAACCCGGTGTCGGTGTAGTTGACGAACGGGATGTCGAGGCCGTCGATCCACGCCATCGGGTGGTCGGTCTCGTTGTGGTGCCCGTGGAAGTTCCAGCCGGGGGTGAGCAGGAAGTCGCCGCGGCACATGGCCACCGGATCGCCGTTGACCACGGTCCACACGCCTTCACCCTCGACGACGAACCGGAAGGCGTTCTGCGAGTGCCGGTGCTCGGGCGCGGTCTCCTTGGGTCCGAGGTACTGGATCGCCGCCCACAGCGTGGGGGTGACGTAGGGGACGCCGCCGAGTCCGGGGTTGGCCAGGGCGATGGCACGCCGCTCACCACCGCGGCCCACAGGGACGAGGTCACCGGCCCGCTGAGCGAGCGGGTACAGGGTCGACCACTTCCACACGAACGGCACGGCCTTCGACGTCGGCACCATCGGCATCAGGTCGCCGAGCTGGGTCCACAGCGGGTTGAGGTGCTCGGCCTCGAAGTCCGTGTAGAGCTGCTGCAGCTCGGGATCGGTGTTCTCGGTTGCGGTCATGACCTCTCCTCGTGAAGCGGGACACCTGCGGCGTTGCTCTCAACGTAGGTCGCCCGGTCCCGCGCCGCCCATGCAATTCTGCTATACGGAATCCGAGGCCCGATCCGTGCCGCATCGCCCCGCGTCACTCGATGTGCGCTACCTCGACCTCGATCCCCCGGATCGCGGTCCGCATCCGGGAGACGAGAGAGCCGTCGAGGTGCTGGCGGTAGCGCGTGATCGGCACCGCCGCCGTGAGCGCCGCGATCGCCCGCCCGTGCCCGTTGCGGACGGCGACGCCGAACGCGGCGACCCCCTCCTCCGTCTGCTCGACGTTGACGGCGAACCCCACCTTGCGGGCCGCCTCGAGCTCGGTGAGGAACACCTCGAACTCGCCGGGGGCGAGCCGGCGGTCCACCCCGTAGCCCACCGTCGGGCGCGGATCGACGTGCGGCTCCTCGGGCGGTCGCAGGTAGAGCTGCTCCAGCGTCTGTCTCGGCAACTCCGCCAACAGGATTCGACCACCGGCGGTGAGCTCCGCGGGAAGCACCTGGCCCTGCCGGTCGCCGACCCGCAGCATCGACTCGGATTCCGCGGAGTAGAGGAACCGGGCCTGCGACCCCACCCGGACGACGAGGTTGATCGTCTCGCCGGTCAGGATCGCCAGCGCCTCCATGTGCGGCCTGCTGAGGTCGGCGAGCTCGCGCGTCCAGCCCTGCTGTGCGGGCCCCACCCCCATCGCCGGCCCGGGATGGTAGCGGCGCTTCTCGTCCTGCACGGCGAACCCGCGGTAGACCAGCATCGAGAGCAGACGGTGGGCCGTCGACGGCGCCGTCCCGAGTTCCTCCGCGGCGTCCTTGAGCCGCAGCGCGCCGACGTCGCGGAGCATCTGCAGCAGCCGCAGCGCGTTGTCCACCGACTCGAGCGCGTACGACGGCCGGGTGATGGTCTTGGACGCCCTCTTCGGCGCCGACGGTTTTTTCTGCACAACAGAACTTTATTGCAGCGGCGGAGTGGGGCGCATCACGGTAGAAGCATGCACAGTTCCCCCGACGCCGTCGCCACCGGCGACCGCACGATCGTCCTGCATCGCGGGACAGCGCTCGCCGTGATCGTCTGCTGGCTGTTCGTCGTCTTCGACGGCTACGACCTCATCGTCTACGGCAACGTCATCTCGAGCCTCCAGGACGAGTGGGGCATCAGCGCCGCGACCGCCGGCACCCTCGGCAGCCTCGCCTTCCTCGGCATGATGATCGGCGCGGTGCTCGCCGGGCGCCTGTCCGACGCGATCGGCCGCAAGCAGGCCGTCATCGGCTGCGTCGTGGTGCTGTCGGTGTTCACCACGCTCTGCGCCGTCGCCACCGGCCCCATCATGTTCGGGGCGATGCGGCTGATCGCCGGCCTGGGCCTCGGCGGCCTGGTCCCCACGTCGAACGCGCTGGCCGCCGAACTGGTCCCGCCGCGATGGCGTGCGGCCGTCGCGACGATGATGATGTCGGGCGTGCCGATCGGCGGGTCCGTCGCGGCCCTGCTCGGCATCCCCGTCATTCCCCACTGGGGCTGGCGCCCGATGTTCCTGTTCGCCCTCGTGCCCCTGTTCGTCCTGGTGCCGTTGGCGCTGAAGTACCTGCCCGACACGCATTCCAAGACGGACGCCCCCACCGGCGGCGGCTTCCGCGAGCTGCTCGGGTCGCGGTTCCGGACCATCAGCGTCATGTTCGCTCTCGTCACCGTGGTGACGCTGCTCGCCTGGTACGGCCTGGGCACCTGGCTGCCGAAGCTCATGCAGAACACCGGCACCGACCTCGGCAGCGCCCTGACCTTCGCGCTCGCGCTGAACCTCGGCGCGGTGGCCGGCTCGTTCATCACCGCGTGGGGCGGCGTGCGGTTCGGCACCGTGCCCACGAGCATCGTCGCCGCGTTCGTCGCCGGTGTCGCGCTGCTCGCCCTGCTGCTCTCCCCGCCCACCGCGATCGTGTACGCGATCTTCGTGCTCGCCGGCGTCGGCACCCACGGAACGCAGTGCCTGATCATCGCGGCGGTGGCCTCCTACTACCCCGACCACCTGCGCGGCACCGCGCTCGGCTGGGCTCTGGGTGTCGGCCGGATCGGCGCCGTCGCGGCCCCGCAGATCGGCGGCTGGCTGCTCGCCGCCGGGCTGGGCGCGAACTCCAACTTCATCCTCTTCGCCGTGAGCGCACTGATCGCCTCGCTGCTGCTGACCGTCGTGTGGAAGCGATTCCCCGTCAGCGACGACGCGCCGCGCGGCCCGATCCTCGCCCACTGATCCACCCCTCATCCCGATACCGATCACAAGGAGTGTCATGTCCGATCTGAAGGACGCCCGGGTTCTCGTCGCCGGCGGCGGCATCGGCGGCGTCGCCAACGCCCTCGCCCTCGCCCTCCGGGGTGCCGAGGTCACGCTGTTCGAGCGCGCGTCGGAATTCGGCGAGGTGGGCGCCGGACTGCAGATCGGCCCGCACGGCTCCCGCATCCTCCAGGCGCTCGGCGTCTACGACGAGGTCATCTCCAAGGGGGTCCTGCCGAAGAACCTCGTCTTCCGCGACGCCGTCACCGCCGAGATCCTCACCAAGGTCGACCTCGGCCACGACTACCAGCAGCACTACGGCGGGGTGTACTTCGTCGTGCACCGTTCCGATCTGCACTCGGTGCTCGTCGAGGCCGCCCGCCGGGCCGGCGCCGACCTGCGCACCGACGCCGCCGTGCACGACGTCGTCACCGAGGGCGACAAGGTCCGCGTCATCCTCGAGAGCGGCGAGGAGCACGTCGGCGACATCGCCCTCGGCATGGACGGCCTGCACTCGCGGCTGCGCCCGAAGCTGTCCGACGACAAGCCGGTCGGCTCCGGGTACGTCGCCTTCCGCGGCACGTTCCCGATGGACGAGGTCCCCCTCGAGGAGGAGATCGAGGACGTCGTCGGTTACATCGGCCCGCGCTGCCACTTCATCCAGTACCCGCTGCGCCAGGGCGAGATGCTCAACCAGGTGGCCGTCTTCCAGTCGCCCGCCTTCCTGCGCGGCGAGGAGAAGTGGGGCAGCCCCGAAGAACTCGCGCACGCCTACGACCACTGCCACGAGAGCGTGCAGACCGCGCTGAAGTACCTGTGGACCGACCGGTGGTGGCCGATGTTCGACCGCGACCCGATCGACAACTGGGTCGACGGCCGCATGATCCTGCTCGGCGATGCCGCCCATCCCCCGTTGCAGTACCTCGCCTCCGGCGCCGTGATGGCCCTCGAGGACGCCAAGTGCCTGGCCGACTACGCCGCCGAGGACTACCGGGGCGACAACGCCAACTGGCCGCAGATCCTGCGTGACGTCAACGCCGAACGCGCCCCGCGCTGCAACCGCATCCTCACCACCGGCCGCATGTGGGGCGACCTGTGGCACCTCGACGGCGCCGGCCGCGAGGCCCGCAACGAGCTGTTCCGCACCCGCGACACGTCGAGCTACAAGTACACCGACTGGCTCTGGGGCTACAGCTCCAACCGCCACCGCTGACTCCCACCGTCGCCGGTCCGATCGCCCGAATGCGCGGGCCGAATGTCACACCGGTTCGATTGAATCGAACCGGTGTGACATTCGGCCACGGGCTCGTAGGCTGGCGCGCATGGGGTCACTGCGGGCTGCCGTCGTGGGTGGGGGGATCATCGGGGCCGCCACCGCGCGCGAGCTGGCGACGCACGGCGCCGACGTCACGCTGTTCGAGAAGGAGCCCCGGCTCGCCGCGCACCAGACCGGTCACAACAGCGGCGTCGTGCACGCCGGGCTGTACTACCCGCCCGGCAGCCTCAAGGCGCGCCTGTGCCGGCGCGGGGTGCACCTGCTCGCCGAGTTCACCGCCGCCCGCGCCCTGCCGTACGACGAGTGCGGCAAGATCGTCGTCGCACTCGACGCGAGCGAGCTCGACCGGCTCGACGCCATCCACGAACGCGCCGTCGCCAACGGCGTGCCCGGGATCCGCCGCATCGGGCCGGAGGAGATCACCGACATCGAGCCGCACGCGCGCGGCATCGCCGCGCTGCACTCCCCGCACACCGCGATCGTCGACTACGTCGCGGTGACCACCGCCCTCGCCGACGACGTCACGGCGTCGGGCGGCACCGTCCGCCTGGCCACACCCGTCACGGCGATCCGCCCCCGCGGCGACGAGGTGCTCGTCGGCACCGGCACCGGCACGGACGGCTTCGACCTGGTGATCACGTGCGCGGGCCTGCAGTCGGACCGGCTCGCCCACGACGCCGGGGACCCCGCGACGCCCGCGATCGTGCCGTTCCTCGGCGACTACCACCTGCTGCGGCCCGACGTGGCCGGGCGGGTGCGCGGACTGATCTATCCGGTGCCCGATCCGCGGTACCCGTTCCTCGGGGTCCACCTGACCAAACGGATCGACGGGGCGATCATGCTGGGGCCCAACGCATTCCTGGCGCCGGGACGCGAAGCGTACGACGGCCGGTCGAGGTCGCTGCGGGACCTGCGCGACGCCGTGCTCTTCCCCGGCTTCCGCAGGTTCGCCGCACGCAACGTCCCGGCCGCGATGCGCGAGCTGCGCACGGCGGTCAGCATCCGGCGGTTCGTCGCCGAGGCCGCGAAGTACGTGCCCGGACTGACCGTCGCCGACGTGCTGCCGGGCCCGCGGGGGATCCGCGCGCAGGCAATGGACGCCGACGGCTCGCTCGTCGACGACTTCGTCATCACCGGGCACGGGCGGGTGGTGCACCTGCGCAATGCGCCCTCCCCCGGCGCGACGTCGTCGATGGCGATCGCCGAGTACCTCGTGGACGCGGCCCTCGAACGGGCGGGCCTGCGGACCTGACGCCCCGGTGTCACCGTCGCCAGAACAGGTGGTGGATCACGCCGCTCGGGCTGGGCACGACCTCGAGGTGGAACCGATCGAGCAGCTCGTCGGGCGACTCCCACAGGCGCACCCCGGCTCCGAGCTGCACCGCCGGTACGACCGCCACGTGCATGGTGTCGACGAGGTCCGCGTCGAGGAATTCCCGGATGGTGGTGGCCCCGCCCCCGAGCCGGACGTCCTTGCCCTGCGCCGCCTCCCGCGCCTGCGTGAGGACCGTGGCCGGGTCGCCGTCGACGAAGTGGAACGTCGTGTCGGACAGCGTGAACGACGGTCGCGGATGGTGGGTCAGCACGAACACCGGGGTGTGGAAGGGCGGTTCGCCGCCCCACCAGCCGCGCCAGTCGTGGTCCTGCCACGGCCCCCGTTGCGGACCGAACTTGTTCCGGCCCATGATCTCGGCACCGATGTTGCGGGCGAAGTCCCGCGTGAAGTAGTCGTCGAGGCCCCGGCTCCCGCCCGGATCGGTACGGTTGGGCCAGCTCGCGGTCGCGCCGGCCCACGCGAACATCGAACCGGGGTCCGCGTGCCCGAACGGCCGCTCGAGGCTCTGGCCTTCCCCGGCTCCGAAACCGTCCCCCGAGACGGCGAAGTTCTGAACCCTCACCAGCTGATCCACCGGGCACCTCCTGCACTGTCGACAGCATTGCACAGGTTCGGACTCCGCGAGGCGGGCAAACTCATCGGCGCACGAGGGATCCGTCCGTTCACACGACGTACGTCTCGAGCCACCGCTTCATCACGGCGGTGGCGTGCGCGAGCGTCTCGGGCTGCACCGACCGCAGGTCGGCGGCGACGGCGTCGGCCGCCCCGGCCCCGAGGGTCGCCTCCAGCGACGCCCGGTACTCGTCGATCGCGAGCCAGTCGGCCAGCTGGTCGGCATCGGCCTCGAGATGGAACTGCACCCCGTAGCTGCTCCCGTGCCGGAACACCTGGTTCGGGTAGGCCCGCGACGAGGCGAGCAGGGTGGCGCCCGGCGGCAGGTCGAAGGTGTCGGCGTGCCACTGCAGCACCGGGAAGGTGGACGGCAGCTCGCCCCACACCGGGTCGGCGGCCGAGGCGTGCGCGAGTTCCACCTCGCCCACGCCGACCTCCGGGACGGGGCCGGTGTGGACGTCGGCGCCGAGGGCCGCGGCGAGCAGCTGGGCGCCGAGGCACACCCCCCACACCGGAATGCCGGCGGCCACGGCCGCCCGCAGGTAGGCGATCTCCTCGCCGAGCCACGGCACCGTCGCGGCGTCGGCGACGCCCATCGGGCCACCCATGACCACGACGGCGGCGTAGTCGAGCGCGGCGGGCACCGGGTCGCGCCAGAGCCGCACGGTGTGGACCTGCACGTACTGCTCGAGCACCGGCAGATACGCGGCCGGGCCCTCGCAGTCGAGGTGGCGGAGTTCCAGGACGACAGGGTTCATCGCCTCAGCATGCCCGCTGCACGTTGCCCCGCGGGTGCCCGGAGCGTGAACGTTCGGTGAGCGAACGTCGCCGTCGGTGCTCCCCCACCGACGACCGTCGCCGTGGTGCGATGGGGGAAGGCGGCCCGACGGGCGGGCCCGCGACGGAAGGATTCGACATGGCACGGATCGTGATCATCGGCGGCCACGGGAAGGTGGCCCTGCACCTCGAGCGGCTGCTCGCCGACGCCGGCGACGAGGTGACCGCGGTGATCCGCAACCCCGACCACGCCGACGACGTGCGCGCCGCAGGTGCGACGCCGGTCGTGGCCGACGTCGAGCACTTCGGCGTCGACGACCTCGTGCCGCTGCTCGAGGGGCACGACGCGGTGGTGTGGTCGGCGGGCGCGGGCGGCGGCAACCCGCAGCGCACGTACGCCGTGGACCGCGACGCGGCGATCGGGTCCATGACCGCGGCCGAGCGTGCGGGGGTCCGCCGCTACGTGATGGTGTCGTACTTCGGGGCCGGCCCGGACCACGGCGTTCCCGAGGACAACGGCTTCTACGCGTATGCCGAGGCGAAGGCGGCCGCGGACGCGCACCTGCGCGGCACGGACCTGGACTGGACGATTCTGGGCCCGAGCGCGCTGACCCTCGATCCGCCGACCGGCCGGATCGAGACCGGCCCGGACGCCGGCAAGGGACAGGTCTCGCGGGCGGATGTGGCGGCGGTCGCGGCCGCGGTACTGCACCGGCCCGCGACGGTGCGACGCACGATCGAGTTCAACAACGGGGACACCCCGATCGGGGACGTCCTCGACGCGCTCGGCTGAGCCGCCCTTGACGGACGCTGCGGGCGAGGCCGATCGTGGACACCGTCGGCAGTATCGCGGCTCGACGACAGGGGCACCACCATGAAGGTTCTCGTTGCGTACGCCAGCCGGCACGGCGCCACCGCCGGGATCGCGGAGCGGATCGCCGAGGTGATCCGGGCAGAGGGGCACACGGCGGACACGGTGCAGCTCCCGGCTGCGACCTCGGTGGACGACTACGACGCCTGCGTCGTCGGCAGTTCCGCGTACCTGGGGCACTGGGAGAAAGCGGCGAGCGCGTTCGTCCGCGAGCACCGCGACGGGCTCGTCGCCCGCCCGGTCTGGCTGTTCACCAGCGGACCGCTCGGCACCGAGGAGGTCGACGAGCAGGGACAGGACGTGCGGGAGAGCGCGGCCCCGCGGGAACTGCCGGAGCTGACCGATGCGATCGCATCCCGGGAGCATCACGTCTTCTTCGGCGCGCTGGACCCGAAGACGCTCGGGGTCGGCGCGCGGGTGATGCGCAAGCTTCCGGCCGGCCGGAAGCTGCTGCCCGAAGGAGATTTCCGGGACTGGCAGGAGATCGAGGACTGGGCGCGGAGCATCGTCCGGGCGCTGGCGTGATCGCAGCACAGGAGGGCACCTGGGACCCGGGCATGCCCTACCTGTGCGCCGGGACGGGACCGCCCCTGCTGTTCATGCCCGGATTGTCGACTCACCACCGGCTGCCCCGCGGCTTCGACCGGCGCACCCAGCTCGCGCAGATCGCGCCCTGGACGACGATGCGGCGGGTGTGGTGGGTGAACCGCCGGCCGGGCCTGCCGCCGGGGACCACCATGGCCGATCTCGCCCGCGACTACGCGGTGGCGATGCCCGGCCGCTTCCCCGGTCCGGTCGATGTGCTCGGCGTCTCGACCGGCGGCAGCGTCGCGCTCCAGTTGGCTCTCGACCATCCGGAGCTGGTGCGCCGGCTGGTGCTCGTGGCCTCGGCGGCCCACCTCGGCCCGGGCCGCGACGTGCAGCGCCGGGCCGCGGCGGCCGTGCGGGCGGGGCACCCGCGGCGGGCGATGGCGGAACTCGCGGCGACGACAGGGGCGCGGCGATGGTCGCGCGCGCTGCTGTGGGTGCTGGGATGGCTGCTCGAGCCGTCGGGGGCCCGGCACGGGTACGACGATTTCCTCGTCGTGGTCGACGCCGAGGACCGGTTCGACGTGACCGCCCGGCTCGCCGAGGTGACGTGTCCGGTGCTGGTGCTCGGCGGTGACCGGGACGGGTTCTACGGCGCCGACCTGTTCCGGGAGCTGGCGGCCGCCGTGCCGCGGGGACGAGCCGTCGTCCGGCCCGGGGTGGGCCACCTGGGCGTGATGACCGGCGACCGGTGGGTGCGGGACGCGTCGAGCTTCCTCGACACGCCCGGCACGCCGGGCTTCCCCGAGACGTGGCAGCCCCCCTCCGTCGCGGCCGGATAATCGGCACGTCCGGCGTGGCCGGATGATCATCGGGACAGGCCGGCGGAGGGAGCGCACGTGAAGGTACTGGTCGCGTACACGACGGCGTACGGGGCGACGCGCGGCGTGGCGGAACGGATCGCGCAGCGGCTCACCGAGGCCGGGCACGAGGCGGACCTGCACGATCTCGCCGAGCCGGTCGATCCGTCGGCCCATGCCGCCGTCGTGCTCGGCAGCTCGGTGCACAACGGGCAGTGGCTCGCTCCCGCCGCCCGATTCGCGGATCTGCATCGCGCGCACCTCGCGGGCAAGCCCGCGTGGTTGTTCTCGGTGCAGACCATCGGTGCGACGAGCGCGATGATCTCCGGGCGGCTCGCCGGCTGGGTGCGGCCGAAGATGAAGGAACCGAAGGTGGCGGCGACGCTGCGGGCGACGGCGACGGTGCGCGAGTACCGGGCCTTCGCGGGCGCGATCGAGCCGGAGCAGTGGCCGGGGATCGTGGGCCGGGTGGTGTTCCGCCTCGCCGGCGGCCGATACGGCGATCACCGGGACTGGGCCGACATCGATGCCTTCGCCGCCCGGATCATCCGGAATATCGACCGGCCGTAGCCGAAAATCACGTTTCCGGTCGACCTCGTATTTCACGCGAAAGGCACATTTCGGCTATTTTCCGGCGCATCTTCGCGCGGGTCCGGCAGAAATTCTATTTCACCGGCGGAACGCCCTGAACAGCGGCGATACACGACGATCGCCAAAACAGGTTGATCGGTATCTTCGTACGCCTGCGACACGCCCACGCCCCGTGTTACACAGGGAACGAACACCCGCACATCGAACGGAAGGACTCGCATGTCAGCGCAAATTCTGGAATTGCTCGGCTCCCTCGACCTCGGAGAAATCCTGAAGCGACTGCTGGACAGTCTCGGTAGTTGATCATCGGAGAAGCGAGGGTCCGCACACGCCCCGTGCGGACCCTCTCCCGTCGCAGCATCGAAGATCCGGGACCCGCCGACCCTCGAAGGTGACTCATATGCGCCGTGCGCGATCGTCCCGCTCGCGAACGACCGCGGCGCTGGCGGCCGTCCTGGCCGGGGCCGCCCTCGTCGTCGGTGCACCCGCGGCCGCCCAACCCGATCCCGGCGGCTCGTACATCCAGCGGGTCGAGGAGCACGGCGCCCGGCAGCGCACCCTGTTCGTGTATTCGGCGTCGATGCAGCGCGTGATCCCGGTGGCCGTGCTGACGCCGCGGGACACCGGCGCCCCACGCCCGGTGCTCTACCTGCTCGCCGGCGCGGGCGGCGGCGACGGCGGCACCCTCACCTGGCTCGACCGCACCGACGTGGCCGACTTCTTCGCCGACAAGGACGTCAACGTCGTGCTGCCGCTCGACGGCGCGTTCAGCTACTACACCGACTGGAAGCAGGACGACCCCGTCCTCGGCCGGAACAAGTGGACGACCTTCCTGACCCGCGAGCTGCCGCCGATCGTCGACGCGGCTCTCGGCACCACGGGAGCCAATGCCATTGCGGGACTGTCGATGTCGGGAACGTCGGTCCTGAGCCTCGTGCAGTCCGCACCGGGGCTGTACCGCGGGGTCGGCGCGTTCAGCGGCTGCGCCCAGACCAGCACCCGTCCCGGCCGGACCTACGTCGAGCTCGTCGTCGAGGTGCGCGGCGGAGGCGACACCGACAACATGTGGGGACCCGAGGGCGATCCCGCGTGGGTGGCGAACGACCCGTACGTCAACGCCGAGAAGCTACGCGGAACACAGATCTACCTGTCCAACGGCACCGGGCTGCCCGGTCCGTACGACCGGCTCGATCACCCGAACGTCGGCGGCGACCCGGCGAACCTCGCCGAACAGGTCGTCGTGGGAGGCATCATCGAGGCCGCCACCAACGAGTGCACACACCAGCTGGCCCGCCGCCTCGCCGAGCTCGGCATCCCGGCCACCGTCGACTTCCGGCCCGTGGGTACCCATTCGTGGGGCTACTGGCAGGAGGACCTGCACCGCGCGTGGCCCATGCTCGGTGCCTCGGTGGGTGCCTGAGAGACACGACGGCGCCGACGCCCGGGATCGCCGGGCGCCGGCGCCGTCGCCGGCCGGAATCAGGCCTGTGGCGCCAGTTCCCGGGTGGACACCGGCGACGTGTCGGTCGCCGCTGCGATGGCTTCTTCGAACTCGCGGTGACCGGCCTGCGACCCGAGCTGCAGCGCGAGCCGCACCAAAAATCCTTCCCGGTCGGACGGATCGACCTGGTCGAGCGCGTCGGACAGGCCGAGCCAGACGTTCTCACGACGCTGCTCGTCCTCGGTGAGGATCTGTGCCGGGCGCGCGGGGACCGCCGGCCCCTCGGGGGCCGTGCCGGCGCGGAGTGCGGCGGCGACACCGGACAGGGCGCCGACCGGCACCCGGCACAGCAGCAGCCCGTCGGGCCGGATCACGAAGGCCTCGCCCGGGGTGGCGCCCAGCGCCTCGGCCAGGTCGGGCGCGTCGAGCACCGTGACATCATCGGAACCGTCGGCACCGGAACTATCGGCACCGACGACGACGGCACGCACGCTCTCCGGCGCCAGCGCGGCGGCGAGGTCGGCCGTGGCCGCCGCGAGCGCGGCGCTGCCGGCGGCGTCGAGACCGAAGCCCACGACGGCGAAGCCGTTGCCGCGCACCGCGTTGAGCGACGACTCGGTGCCGCCGCCGGCGGTGGCGACCCGCACGCGGCGGTCCTCGACGGGGTCGCCGGGCAGGACCCCGGTCAGGCCTTCCGCGACCGGCCAGGTCAGCGGCGACAGGCGGGCGTGGGTGGCGCTGGACTGGCGCGGGTTGATCAGTTCCCCGAATTCGGGGCGGTTCACGGCGAGCGCGAGCACGGCATCGCGGGTGGTGCGGTAGCCGTGGGTGCCCGGGGACATGATGAGCGTGGACTTACCGGCGTTGGCGACGTTCTGCTCCCACGCGTCGTGTCGTTCGATCGAGTACGCCTGCAGCAGCGCGCGGTCGGCGTTGCCGTGGACGACGGCGGCGAGCTGCCAGGCCAGGGTCTCGGCGTCCTCCATGCCGGAGTTCAGGCCGCGCACGCCGAAGATCGGCACGAGGTGCGCGGCGTCGCCGGCGAAGAGGAGGCGGTCGTGGGTGAACTCGCGCAGCGCGAGGGCGCGGGCGCTGTAGAACCCGTGCCACTCGAGCGTCCAGGGCAGGTCGTTCTGCAGCCAGTCCAGGTGCTTGGTGATGCGGGCCCGGATGGCGTCCTCGCGGGTCTCGATCTCCGCGTCCTCGGACGGATCGAGCTGGTAGTCGATGCGCCAGATGTTCTTCGGCTGCTTGTGCATGATGATCGTCGAGCCGGGGTTGCTGGGCGGATCGAACCAGACCATCCGCTCGGCGGGCAGCTCCGACTCCCAGTGGATGTCGGCGATGACGTAGCGGCCCTCGTAGTTGGTGCCCTCGAGTCGCAGACCGGCGAGCTCACGCATGCGGCTGCGGCCGCCGTCGGCGGCGACGACCCATGCGGCCCGCAGGTGGCGCTTGCCGAAGGCGGTGTCGACCTCCAGGGTCACCTGGTCGTCGTCGCGCAGGATGCCGGCGATGCTCGCCTGCCAGTGCAGGGTGATCAGCGGGTTCTGCTCGATGGTGTCGACGACGATCTGCTCGTACTCGGACTGCGAGACATTGATCATCGGCGGTCGCACGTCGAACTCGCGCTGCGGCATCCGGAAGTGCAGCACCTGCTGGTCACGGTAGAAGCTGCGGCCGCCGACCCAGGGCAGGACGATCTTCTCCAGCTCGGCGCCGAAGCCGAGACGTGCGGCGGCCTCGAGGCTGTGCCGGGAGATGCAGATGGCACGGCTGCCGAAGGAGACCTGGTCTGCCGCCTCGAGGATCGTCACGGGGATGCCGCGCTGGGCGAGGCCGAGGGCGACGGCCATGCCGACGGGTCCGGCTCCGACGACGACCACGGGCAGCGCCTCGGCGTCGGGTTGCATCGACGCGAAGTCGGAGGCGGGGTACTTGCGGGGCTGGTAGTAGGTCGACATGTCTCAGGCCACTTCCTGCTCGGACCGACGGGACTGCGCCACCGCGACCGCCGGGTCGTGCGGGTGACGGAGAAGGAGGATGCTGACCAGGCTGACGAGCGCGATCAGCACGAAGTACGCGGTGACGGCGAGCGAGGTGCCGAAGGCCGCGAAGAGGGAGGTCGCCACGATGGGGGCGAGGCCGCCGCCGAGGATCGCCCCGATCTGGTAGCCGAGCGACGCGCCGCTGTACCGGATGTGGGCGGGGAACAACTCGGCGAACAGGGCGGACTGGGGTCCGGCGCAGGCACCGAGGACGAAGCCGAGGGCGACCATCGCGACGAGCATCACGGGCAGCATCGCGGTGTCCATCAGCGGGAAGAACAGGGCCGCGACGATCACGAGGGCGCTCGAGCTGATGATGTAGACCCGGCGCCGGCCGATGATGTCGGACTTGTAGGCGCTGATCGCCATGCCGGCCATCCAGAACGGGCACGAGGCGATGAGCAGGAACAGCATCGTCGACTTGCCGAAGCCCAGCTCCGCTTCGCCGTACTTGAGGACGTAGACCATGTAGGCGTAGGCGATGCCGTTGGTGGCGACGAAGGTGCCGCCGGCGAGCAGCACGGTCTTCCAGTGCTTGACGAGGACCTCGGCGAGCGGGAGCTTGACCTCACCGGCCGCGTCGCGGCTGGCCTCGAAGTCGGCGCTCTCCTCGAGCCCGAGCCGGATCCACAGGGCGACGACGACGAGGACGGCGCTGAGCAGGAACGGCACGCGCCAGCCCCAGGCCGCGAAGGCGGCGTCGTCGAGGACGGCCGTCAGCGGCAGGAAGACGAGATTGGCGAGGAGGACGCCCGCGGGGACGCCGATCTGGGGGGCGGCGCCGTAGAGGCCGCGCTTGCCGCGCGGGGCGTTCTCGGTGGCGACGAGGACCGCGCCGCCCCATTCGCCGCCGACGCCGAGGCCCTGGACGAAGCGCAGGGCCACCAGCAGGATCGGGGCGGCGACGCCGATGGCGGCGTAGTTGGGCAGCAGGCCGATCGCGACGGTCGCGAAGCCCATCAGCAGCAGCGAGGTGACGAGCATCGACTTGCGGCCGACGCGATCGCCGAAGTGACCCATGACGATGCCGCCGATGGGCCGGGCCACGAAGCCGACGGCGAGGGTCGCGAAGGCGGCGAGGGTGCCGGCCAGTTCGGAGGTTCCGGGGAAGAACTGCGGCCCGAGCACGAGGGCCGCGGCGGTGCCGTAGATGAAGAAGTCGTACCACTCGATCGCGGTGCCGACGAAGCTGCCGAGCGCGGCCTTGCGGGCCTTGCGCTGCAGTACCTCCGGCGAGGGTGCCGGTGCGGTGATCGTCATGGATGCTTGCCTTTCACGATGCGGCCCGCGTCACGGCGGACCCGGCAAGCATGACCCCCATCACAAGCCGTTGAAAAGCTCAACTATTCGCGCTGGTTCCCCGGAAAATCCGTGGTACTCCGGGTCGTCGCAGGTCAGGACCTCGCGGACGGTGCCCCGCCGGTGGACGCGAAGTGAATGAAGGCTCGTGTCACCCGGCTGAGCATCGAGTCCTGATGCCACGCGACGACCACGTCGACCGAATCCGGAACCGGGTCGACGAGCGGCCGGACGACGAGCGGAAGATTCTCGTACGTCACGTCGAGCGGGGGCCGCTGCAGCAGCAGGGTCCACCCGAGTCCACGGCCGACGAAGGCTCGCGCCGTCTCGTAGTTGGAGGTGCGGTAGGCGACGCGCGGCGCGAACCCCGCGCCCCGGCACACCTCCATCGCGTGGTTGCTGCTGGGCGGCGCGTCGAGCAGCACCATCGGGTCGTCACGCAGATCGGCCAGCCGCACCGGACCGTCCCCGCCGGCGAGACGGTGGTCGGAGCCGAGCAGCACCGTCGGCTCGCGCGTCATCAGGGTCGCCTTGCGCCATTCCGCGGACAGTTCGAGGTCGTAGACGATCGCGAGGTCGAGTTCGCCGTTGTCGAGCTGGGTGCGCAACCGGTTCTGGGTGTCCTCCCGGAACTCGACCCGCGCCCGCGGGAAGCGCTGGGTGAATCCGGCGAGCAGCGCGGGCAGCACCGTCGGTCCGAGGGCGGGATAGCACCCGATGGCGACGGGTCCGGCCACACCGCCGCCCGCGCCCACCGCGTCCGCCTGCAGTTCGCCCGCCTGGTGCAGCAGCACGCGGGCGCGGGCGAGCACCGCCTCCCCCATCGCCGTCAGCTGCACGCCCCGCGCCCGCCGTCGCACGGCCAGCTGCGTCTGGAGCGACTTCTCGAGGTCGGTGAGTGCCGCGGACAGCGCGGACTGCGACAGGTGCAGCCGCTCGGCGGCGCCGCTGATCGTTCCCGTCTCGGCGACGGCGACGAACGCCGCCAGCTGACGCATGGTGAAGGTGGGAACCGCGTCGGGCCGGGTCATGCAGGCAACGGTATCGAGCGGGAGCCTTTCGTCCCCAGCGGGAGGTTGTCGCCGGTGCCACTCGACGGATGGCGCAGCGACCGCCCGGTGGTCGCGGCAACCTCCCGCTCCCCGGGTCCGCGCCGGTCCGGCGGGCGCGCAGCACCAGCAGCGCGACATCCCGACCTCGACTACGCGCGGCGGGGCCGGGCACCGGTGCGGTGCCCGGCCCCGGGTGACGCGGATCAGGCGCTCAGGTCGACGTCCTTGCTCTCCTTGACGAACAGGGCCAGGACCACGGCGCTGAGGGCGCACCCGGCGACCAGATAGACGATCACGCTGCCGATGGAGCCGGAACCGGCGTACAGCGCGGCGACGATGACCGGGGTGAAGCCGGCGCCGAGCAGGCTGCCGATCTGGTAGCCGAGCGACGCGCCGGTGTAGCGGGCGCGGGTGCCGAACTGCTCGGCGAGGAACGCCGGCATGGGACCGAACGTCAGCGACTGCAGGACCGAGCAGGCGATCACGAAGGCCAGCACGACCAGCAGGAAGTTGCCGGACGAGGCGAGCTGGAACAGCGGCCACGCCAGGACGACCATGCCGACGAAGCCGGTCATCATGACGGGCTTGCGCCCGTAGGTGTCCGACAGCCGGGCGGCGCCGAGGATGCCGAAGATCGCGACGAACTGGCAGATCGCGAAGGCGTTGAGGCCGGCCGAGCGCGACACGCCGTTCTCGGCGGCGTAGCTGATCACGAACGTCGAGAACAATGCCTGGATCACGAAGGGCGCGGTGCACACCAGTCCCGCGAGGATCAGGGTGCGGGGGGCCCGCACGATCGTCAGCAGCGGGATGGGTTCCTTGGTGTGGGACTTCTTCTCCTCGGCGGCGCGCAGGGCCTCCTCGAAGACCGGGCTTTCGGCGATCCGGGCCCGGACGAACAGGCCGACAGCGAGCAGGACCGCGGAGAACAGGAACGGGATGCGCCAGCCCCACGAGAGGAAGTCGTCCTCCGGCAGCTGGGCGGCGAGCGAGAGGGCGACCGTGCCGAGCACGGCGCCGGTGGGTCCGCCGGCGTTGGTGAACGCCGCCGCGAAACCGCGGTTGCGGCCCTTGACGTGTTCGAGCGACATCAGGGCCGCCCCGCCCCACTCGCCGCCGATCGCGATGCCCTGCACGGCGCGCAGCAGGATCAGCATCACCGCGCCCCAGGTGGGGATCGCCGGGACGAGGCCGATGAGGAACGAGGCGACGCCCATGATCGTCATCGACAGCATGAGCATCTTCTTGCGGCCGACGCGGTCGCCGAAGTGGCCGAAGACGATGCCGCCGAGCGGACGGGACAGGTAGCCGATGGCGAACGTCGCATACGAGGCGATCAGCGCGAGGCCGGGGCTCAGGTTCGCGAAGAACACCGGACCGAACACGAGCGCGGAGGCGGTCGCGTAGAGGATGAAGTCGTAGAACTCGACGGTGCTCCCGAGGTAGCTCGAGAAGACGACGCGACGGATGTCCTTGTTCCGCTCCGCCGGTGCGGCGACGGCCGTGCGTTCTGGGTCAGCGAGGGTCATGGTGGGTCCTTACTTTGCGAGGACGATGCTAGATCCGGTCGGCGGTGCCGCTCAGAAGGGGTAAGCGGGCACGTCGCGGCTGACGGTGATCCAGCGCGACTCGGTGAACGCTTCGATGCTGTTGGCGGCACCGCCGAAGCGGGCACCGTTGCCGGAGGCGCCGAGACCGCCGAACGGGATGTTGGCCTCGTCGCCGACGGTCTGGTCGTTGATGTGGGCGATGCCGGTGGGGATCCGGTCCGCGAGCGCGAGACCCTTGCCGACGTCGCGGGTGAAGATGCCGAGCGAGAGCCCGTAGTCGGTGTCGGTGGCCAGCGCCACCGCCTCGTCGAGGGTCGAGAACTTCACGACCGGAGCGACGGGCCCGAACACCTCTTGGGCGTAGGCGGGCGCACCGGCCGGGACGTCGGCGAGGACGGTGGGCCGGTAGAACAGGCCCTCGTAGGTGCCGCCGGCGACGAGCCGGGCGCCGGCATCGACCGACGCGGTGACCAGGGCATGAATCTTCTCGAGCTGACCCTGGTCGATGATCGGCCCGAGCGCGACCTGCTCGGTGACGGGGTCGCCGACGGGCAGTGCCTCGGCCTTGGCGGCGAGCTGGGCGACGTACTCGTCGTAGACGGACTCGTGCACGATGTGCCGGCCGGTGGTCATGCACACCTGGCCCTGGTGCAGGAAGGATCCGGCGGCACCGGCCGAGACGGTGGCGGCGAGGTCGGCGTCGTCGAGCACGACGATCGCGGAGTTGCCGCCGAGTTCGAGGTGGACCTTCTTGAGGTTGCGGGAGGCGGCGGCACCGACGGCCCGGCCGGCCGGGGTGGAACCGGTGAAGGAGATCACCGGCACCCGCGGGTCGTCGACGAGCGCGGCGCCGACGTCGGCGCCGGCGGGCAGCACGGACAGCACCCCGGCCGGCAGGCCCGCCTGCTCGAAGATGCGGGCGAGCGCCACGCCGCCGCAGACCGCGGTACGCGGGTCGGGCTTGAGGATCACGGCGTTGCCGAGGGCCAGCGCCGGCGCGACGGAACGGATCGCGAGGATCAACGGGAAGTTGAACGGCGCGATGACACCGACGACCCCGACGGGGACCCGCTTCGACATGCTCAGACGCGGTGCCTCGCTGGGCAGGATCTCGCCGAGCGCATGGGAGGGCAGGGCCGCACCCTCGTAGCACTCCTGCGCCGCGACGTGCGTCTCGAGCTGCGCCTTGGGACGCAGGGAGCCGGACTCGCGCATGATCCAGCGCTCGATCTCGTCGGCGTGCTGCTGCCACAGGACGCCGGCCCGGCGCATGACCGCGGCACGCTCGGTGTGCGGGCGGGCCGCCCAGTCGCGCTGGGCCGCGACGGCACGGTCGACCGCGCGCTCGAGGTCCCCCTCGTCGGCGAGGCCGGCGCTGCCGAGCGTCGCGCCGGTCGCCGGTTCGACGACCTTGATCTCACCGCCCCCGCCGGGGGTCCAGTCCCCGGTGAAGATTTTTCCCTGCCAGATGGATTCGTCGAGAAGGGCCATCACGAACTCCTTGTGTACGGGTGCCGGACCGGCCGGCGGGCGACGCGGGACGCGGCGGGCGCGATTGCGGGTGAAGGGACGGCCGAGACGGCCGGACAGTGCGGGCCGCACGGTGCGGGCTGGGCGCTCGCTCGGTGGAGCGAGCTCTCCGTTCGGCCCCTGAAGTATGGGTCACGTCACATTGACGTGAAAAGCAGAATTAGCCGGTGATATTCCCCAGGTCTGCTCAACAACGGCGACATGCGGGACCGCGGGCGGCACCGGAGCCGGTCGCCGCCCTCGGATCGGCCGAGTAGGCAGGTCAGGAACTCGGCACGGCCGGGTCGAGAACGCCCCAGGTGCGCAGGATCTCATCCGGATCGTCCTGCCCGGGCACGGGCGGGGCCGTGGGCCGGCCCGCCGGTGTACGCGAGAAGCGGGGCGCGGGCGCAGGTTCGGGGTGACCGTCCCGGTACAGGAAGGTGCCCCGGGCGGTGAGGTGTGCGTCCGCGGGCGCCTCGGTCATCGAGAGGATCGGCGCGACACACGCATCGGTGTCCCGGAAGATCGCCGCCCACTCGTCGCGGGGGCGGGTGGCGAACACGCCGGCGATCCGCGCGCGCAGCTCCGGCCAGCGCCGGCGGTCCCACTGCCCCGGCAGCGCACCGTCCGCGTCGAGGCCGAGGCCCGCGAGAAGCCGCGCGTAGAACGGCGGTTCGAGGGCCGCGACCGCGACGTGCCGCCCGTCGGAGGTCTCGTACACGTCGACGAACGGTGCCCCGGAGTCGATGAGATTGGTGCCGCGCTCGTCGTTCCATGCGCCGCCGGCGAGCATCGAGTACGGGTTGGCCATCAGGTGTGCGACGCCGTCGACGATCGCGGCATCGACGACCTGACCGCGCCCGGAGCGCTGCACCTCCCACAGGGCGGCGAGAATGCCGGACACGAGATACATTGCGCCGCCGCCGAAATCGCCGACCAGACTGAGGGGCAGCTGTGGCGGTCCCCCGGCCCGGCCGATCGCGTGCAGCGATCCGACCAGGGCCTGATAGGTGGGGTCGTGCCCGGCACGCTGCGCGAGGGGCCCGTCCTGCCCCCAGCCGGTCATCCGGCCGTAGACCAGTTTCGGGTTGCGCGCCCAGCAGTCCTCGGGGCCCAGACCCAGGCGCTCGGTGACGCCGGGCCGGTAGCCCTCGATCAGCACGTCGGCCTTCTCGGCCAGCGCGAGCACGGTGGCGAGCCCGTCGGGGTCCTTCAGGTCGGCGGCGATCATCCGTTTGCCGCGCTGGAGGGTGTCCAGCCGCGGGTCGATGGGCATGGTGAACCCGGCGCCGGTGCGTTCGACGCGCACGACGTCGGCGCCCTGGTCGGCGAGGAACATCGCGGCGAACGGCGCGGGACCGAGTCCCGCCAGTTCCACGACCTTCAGTCCGGCCAGCGGGCCCTGCCGAGATTCGGTCATCGTGATCTACTCCTGCAGGTGAGGGTGCGGCCGGCGGCACACGACACGGCCGCCGGCCAGGGGTTCGTTACCGTCTAGACTCCGACGAGTTCGCCGACGGTGACGGTCTGCTTGCCCTCGGTGATGTGGGCGGCGATGAACTCCTCGTTGAGTTCGATCCCGAAGCCCGGCCCCTCGTTCGGGTAGAGCTTGCCGTCGGAGAAGACCGGGACGTTCAGGGCGATGTCCTGCGTGATCGTCTGCTCGGCGTTCTCCCACTGGTTGTTGATGATCAGCGGACCGAGATTCTCGTGGGTGAACTGCGAGGCCCAGTTGTTGGCGATCATCAGGTGCGCCGAGGGACTGGCCTCGAGGCCCGAGCCGATCATGCACCCGCTCATGACGGCCATGTCGGCGAGGCGGGCCATCGTCAGCCAGCGCTGCGCCTTGAGCAGGCCGCCGGCCTTCTGCATCTTGATGAACAACCCGTCGGCCGCGCGACGTTCGATGATCTCCCGGATGTTGTGCAGCTCCTGCGCGGACTCGTCGGCGAAGATCGGCGTGTCGATGCGGGTGCGCAGGCGCGCCATGCCCTCGATGTCCCAGTGCGGGACGGGCTGCTCGATGCACTCCATGCCGTACCGGTCGAGCCGGCGCATCGTCTTCAGGGCCTGGTCGTAGTTCCAGAAGCCGTTGGCGTCGACCACGATCCGCGCCGAGTCACCGAGTGCGGCCCGGACCTCGCGGACGTTGTCCACGTCGTGGTCGGAGTTGCCGTCGGACTTGAGCTTGATCAGGCAGAAGCCGTTCTCGTGGGCCTGGACGGCCTCGGCGACCACCTGGTCGACCGGTCCGGCGGACGCGACCCAGCCCTGCACGGAAGCCTCGGCGTTCTTGCCGCCGAGCAGCTGGTACACCGGTACGCCCAGCGCCTTGCCCTTGAGGTCGTGCAGCGCGAAGTCGACGAGCGCCTTGGCCTGGTTGTTGTCGCGGACGAACGTGTCCATCTGCCCGACGATCTTCTCGATGTTGAGCGGATCCTGGCCGATCAGGAATGCCGGGGCGATGTGGTTCGCGATCATCGCCGTCATCGACTCCTGGGTCTCCCCCCGGTACCAGGTGGAGGTGTCGCCGCTGTCGCCGTAGCCGACGATTCCCTCGTCGGTGTGCAGCTTCAGCACGACGGAATGGATGTGGGTGATCCGGGTTCCCGGCATGATGAACGGCTTGACGAGCGGGGTGGAGACCGGGATCAGTTCGACCTTGGTGATGATCATGCGACGTGCTCCTGAGCAGACGAAGGAATGACGGTGGCGCCGGCGTCGGCCAGAGCCGTGAGTTCTGCGGTGTCGAGGCCGGCCTCGCGGAGGATCTCGACGGTGTGCTCGCCGACGAGCGGAGCGCGGCGCTCGATCGTGCCCGGGGTGTGGGAGAGCTTGGCAGGGATGCCGGGGACGGTGACCGCGCGGCCGTCGTGCGGGTGCGTGACGGTCGGCAGCATGTCGCGGGCCCGGAAGTGGGGGTCCGCGAAGATGTCCGCGGCGTCGAGGATCGGGCCGAGCGGCACCTTGCCGCCGAGCAACTCGACGAGTTCGGCGACGGTGTGGGTGCGGGTCCAGGCGTTGACCACCTCGTAGACGGCGTCGCGGTTGAGCCACCGGTCGTGGTCCGTGGCGAACCGGGGGTCGTCGACGAGTTCCGGCTGACCCATGACGGCGGCGAGCTTGGCCCACTGCGGATTGTGCGGGGCGCCGAGCGCGACGACGCCGTCCTTCGCCTGCACCGTGTCGAACGGCGCGAATCCCTGCAGCTGGTTGCCGAGCGGCCCGGGGACCTGACCGGTGTGGCCGTAGGTGTTGACCACGACCTCGGAGATCGCGAGCACGGCGTCGGCCATGGCGACGTCGACGTACTGGCCCTGCCCGGTGCGCTCGGCGTCCCGCAGCGCGGCGAGGATGCCGAACGCGGCGAACAATCCCGGAACGGTATCTCCCACACCGGATCCCACCCGGACGGGGTGCGCGGCGTCGGTCCCGGTGATGGACATCAGACCGCCCATGGCCTGCGCGACGATGTCGAAGGCCGGCCAGTCCCGGTAGGGGCTGTGCCCGCCCGTCTTGTCGCCGAAGCCGCGAATCGAGGCGTAGACCAGGCGGGGATTGCGGGCCGCGAGGGTGTCGTAGTCGAGACCGAAGCGGTCCATGACGCCGGCGGTGAAGTTCTCGACGACGATGTCGGCGTCGTCGATCAGGCGCAGCAGTACGTCGCGGGCCTCGGGCTTCTTCAGGTCCAGCACGAGCGACCGCTTGTTGCGATTGGCCGACTGGAACACCCCGCCGTAGTCGCGGGGTTCGTCGTCGGAGGCGAACGGGCCGGCGTAGCGGAGGAAGTCGCCGCGCGGCGGCTCCACCTTGATCACGTCGGCGCCCTGGTCGGCGAGCAGCGACGTGCAGAACGGCCCGGCGAGGGCCTGGGTGAGGTCGACGACCCGCACCCCGTCGAGGGCGCGGCGGGCAGTGGTGTTCATGCGGTGGCCTCCCGCCCGAGCAGCGCGCGGCCGATGACGACCTTCTGGATCTGCGGGGTGCCCTCGCCGATCTCGAGGCCGGAGACGTCGCGCAGCATGGCCTGCAGCGGCAGTTCCTCGGCGAAGCCGCTGTGGCCGTGGGCGACGATGCAGTCCCGGATGGTCTGCAGCGAGACCTCGGTGGCGTAGAGCTTGGTCATCGCGGCCTCCTTGGTGAAGGGCTTGCCGGCGTCGGCGAGGGAGAGGGCGCGGTAGGTGAGCCAGCGGGCCGCCTCGAGCTTGGTGGCGTTCTCGGCGATCGGGAAGGACACCCCCTGGAACGAGGAGACCGGCCTACCGAATGCCTTGCGGGACTTGACGTAGTCGATGGTGATGTCGAGGGCCTTGCGGGCGACGCCGGTCGACATCAGGCCGATGACCGAGCGGGTGTAGTCGAATTCGCTCATGACGAGCCGGAATCCGTTGCCGACACCACCGATGACGTACTCGTCCGGGACGAACACGTCGTCGAGGAACACCCCGGCCCGGCCGAGCGGCTTCCAGCCGGCGTCCGGGAACTTCTGCATGCTCACACCCTCGGCGTCGAGGGGCACGAGGAAGGCGGTGACGCCGGATTCCTCCGGGGTGGCGCCGCGGGCCTTGACGAACGTGATCATCGCCTTGGCGTGCGGAGCGAAGGTGATGGACGTCTTCTCGCCGTTGAGCTTCCAGCCGCCGTCGACCTTCTCTGCCTTGGCGCGCATGGCCATCGCGTCCGAGCCGCTGCCCGGCTCGGTCAGGCCGAGGGCGACGACGTGGCGGCCCTCGACGATGCCGCGCACCCAGTCCTTCGCGACCTCGGGGGCGAGGAAGCGTTCGAGCAGCGGGCCGGTGAGGTTGTTCGTGTAGGCGAGCTGGGTGAGGTAGAAGTTCGAGTAGGCCAGTTCCTCGTGGGCGATGCCGAGGTGGGTCTTGGTGAGCACCTCGCCGATGCGGCCCTGGCCGCCGTTCTCCTCGGAGACGCCGAGCCCGAGAAGGCCCTGCGCGGCCATCTTCTCGGCGAGATCCCACGGGAACTCCTCGCGGTGGGCGCGTTCGAGGTAGCTCTCGGCGTGCGGTGCCGCGAACTCTCGGACCCACTGGGCGAACTCCTCGTATTCCGGCGCGAAGAGAACCGGCGGGTGCAGGGCGTCCGTGGCAGACATGATCGATCTCCTCGAAGTGGTTGTGAATCAGCGCTTGTCGTCGGCGCCGGGAAGAACACCCGGGCCGCGCGCTGCCGATCAGCGCGTCGGAACCCAGTATGTCCGCAGTCACAACCCCAGAAAAGAACAAGAATGTGTTGATGGTTATGAGTAAATGTGTGGTGTGTCTTTCGGGCGGCCCTGGCAGCCCAAAGGAGACACCGCCTACAACTGTGGCACCCGGACCGTGGCGAAGGAGATGAACTCGCGCACCACACGGCTCAGGATCACGTCGGGGCGCCACGCGATGACCAGCCGCACCGGATCGAGCGCCGGTACGTCGATCGGCAGCAACACGATCTTCAGGCCCCCGTAGGTGCGGTTGACCTGCGGCTGGTGCAGCATGATCGTCCAGCCCAGGCCCCGGCCGACGTACGCCCGCACGGTCTCGTAGTTCGCCGACCGGTACTCGATCCGGGGCGTGAACCCGGCCCGTGCGCACACCTGCAGCGCGTGGGTCGATGCCGGGGCCGCGTCGAGCAGCACCATCGGTTCGTCCCGCACCGCCGCCAGCTCCACCGGGCCGGGTGTCGCCGCCAGCCGATGGCCCGCCGCGACGACCAGGGCCGGGCGTCTCGTCATCAGCGTGGCGGTACGCCAGGTCGGCGGCAGCTCGAGGTCGTAGGTGATCACCGCGTCCAGCGCCCCGCCTTCGAGGCGCTCGGCCAGCTCGTCGGCCATCGCCTCCCGGAACTCGAGTGACACCCGCGGATGCAGGTCGGTGAACTCGGACAGCATCGGCGGCAGGATCGTCGGCCCGACCGTCGTGTAGCACCCGATGGCGAGACGGCCGGCGAGCTCGCCGCCCGAACCGAGCATCTCGTCCTCGATCTCGCTCGCCTGCTGCAGGAGCGTCCGCGCCCGGGCCAGGAGCGACTCCCCGGCCGGCGTGAGCTGCACGCCGTGGGCGCGGCGGCGCACGCACAGCTGCGTCGAGAGGGCCTTCTCGAGTTCGGTGACCGCCAGCGACACGGCCGACTGCGAGACCAGCAACCGTTCGGCCGCCGCGCTGATCGTGCCGGTCTCGGCGACGGCGACGAAGGCGACCAGTTGCCGCATCGTGAAGGCCGGCGCCCGATCGCTGCTCATGAATCGATCATATGGGCGGTCCGCCCCGGGGCCGTCAGGCGTCGGGAGCGGTCGTCAGCGGCACGTCGCCGTCCGGCCGCCGGCGGGGCTCGGCGACCCGGTGCAGCCCCCGGCCCAGCTTGCCGACCCCGGTGGTGCCCGCCCCGACCGCCCGGCCGCCCAGGGTGCGGGCGCTGTCGCCCAGCGTGCGGGCACTGTCACCCAGCGTGCGGGCACTCTCGCCGAGGGCACCGCCCGCGGCCCGGACCGGCTTGCCCAGCTCCACCAGGTTCTCGGCCACCGCCGGGTCCTCGGCCTCGAGAGCACGCTGCGCGGCGCTGCCGAACGCCGCGGCGACGTCGTCCAGGTCCGTGCGGAACCGGGCGATGTCCCGCTTCACCCGGGCGGACGACAGCCACCGCACCAGTTCGAACGGCGTGAGGCCCGCGTAGCTCGCGAGCCGCGCGCGGGCGCGCAGCAGCAGCGCGACGTCCCGCTCGACGCGCCCGGCCAGCGACGTGCCGATCGTCGCGCGTTCGTGCTCGAGCCGGTCCGGTTCGGTGGTACGCACCTGCTCGAGCCGCAGCCGCTGCCACAGGTTCAGCGAGTCCTCGACGAGCACGAGCAGCTGCAGCGTCTCCCCGAGCCGGTCGGTCGCCACGGCCTGCTGCAGGCAGGCCACCCGGTCCTGCGCGGGTGCGTCGACGGCGAGCCCGTCGAGCAGCCGTCCGGCGTGGGCGTGGAGCCGCTCGGCTCGATCGGCGAGGACGTCGCCGAGCCCGCGCACCGATTCCCAGTCTGCAGCGCGCAGCCGGCCGGTGCCGTCCAGGATCCCCGCCACCCGGGTCAGCGCGTTGTGATGGTCGACGGCGTCCCCACCGTCGGGGGCACCGACCAGCTCGAGGATCTCCGCGGAGAGCTCGTGCACCCGCGCGACGGCCGCCTCCACCGAGACGATCGCGGCCCGCAGGGCGCGGGCGACGGCGTCGTCGGCGGGACCCGGTTCCTCGAGGTGCACGTCGTCGGTCATGGCTCCATGGTGCTACGTGCGCGCGACGGACGCAGCAGGATCCTTCGCGGCGAGCAGGTGGCGGATGCCGTAGCCGGTGACGAGGGCGGTCACGAACGCCATCAGCAGGCCGCCGAGCACCCCGATCGCCGCGACGAGCCACCACGGCTGACCGGGTTGCCACAGCGGGGTGCACACCAGGAGGAACACGGTGAGGCCGGCCAGCCACGCGGCTGCGGTCCACACGATCCAGCGCCCGGCACGGGCGACGTGCCGGCGCAGCTCGAGCCACTGCGCGAATCCGATGGACGCCAGCAACGCCACGCCGAAGACGACTCCGAGCGCGATCGGGAGCGCCATCGGCCATGCGGACCACGTCTCGTGGAACGTCGAGGGCGACATCCCGAGCAGGTAGGCGCACGCCGCGGCGACGCCCGTGCCCAGCACCCAGCGCCGCACCGACATCGCCGGCAGCCGGCGTCGCAGCACCCGCGCCTGCGACCAGCCCAGCACCGACCCCTCGACGACACCGGCGGCCATCAGCGCCGGTAATGCCGCGGCACTGTCGAACAGCACGGCACCGACGACGGCGGGAACGAGGAATCCGGCGAACTCCCCCGCCGTCGCCGACACGGTCCAGTCCCGCAGCAGACTCATCGGCCGAGCCCCAGCCGGGCCGCCAGTTCCGGCCCGCCGACCTGCCGGACGAAGTCCGGGTCCCCGCACACCACCAGCTGGTCGCGGGCCCGGGACAGCCCGACGTACAGCCGCTCCCGGGAACGCTCCTGCGGCTGTGTCTCGTTCACCGCGAGCACCACCGCCCGGCGCTCGAGTCCCTTGAAGCCGAGGACGTGCCCGTAGAAGACCTGTTCGGTGTCCCAGAAGCTGTCCCAGTACGCCGCGTTGCCCTCGGCCTGCCGCGCCACCTGCTCCGGGTGCCGGCTGCCCGTCGCGAGCAGCGCGACGTCGCCGGGCCGCCAGCCCTCGTCGAGCAGGGCGTCGATCCGGTCGTCGGCCACGGCGAGCGCCTCGTCGCCGCGGCACGCGACGAACTGCACGTCGGGTCCCTCACCGCCGAGCAGCCGCATGCGCTGCCCGACGAGCGGACCGAAGGTCCCGGCGATCTGCCGGGTGTTGCGCAGGTTGTGGTCGAGCACCAGCGGGACCAGTGGCACCGGGGGCCGGCCCTCCCGGTCGAACACCCGCTGCGCTTCGTCGGTGAACACGTAGATCCCGCTGGTCTCCTCGTCGCGCAGGGCGGCCATGATCGGATCCCACCAGGCGTCGGCGAAGTCCTGCGCCTCGTCGACGACGACCGCGTCGAAGCGCTGTCCCTCCGGCAGGGACCGGGCCAGTTCCGTCATCTGGGCGGGCAGGTCGTGTTCCCAGAAGCGCACGGTGTCGGCGGTCCGCAGCGCCTCGTCGGGGCCTTCGGCCGCACCCCACAGCCGGCCGAGGGCGTGGAACTCGCCGACGTAGGCGGGCCGCTTCTTCCGGTTCCACGTCGCGGTGATCCGCTGCAGGTAGGACGCGAGACCGTGCGAATAGCAGATCAACGCGACGCGCTGGTGCTGCTCGGCGAGGCGCCGGGCCTGCTCGAGCGCGAGGAACGTCTTCCCCGTGCCGGCGCCGCCGCGCACCTCGACACGGGTCAGCAGGCGGGTCGCGTCGAGGATGACGGCCTGCTGCTCGGTGAGCCGGTCCGCGGCGTCCTCGTTGGCGACGGCGCGCGAGACCACGTCGCGCTGCGGCAGGCCCCGGCCCGCGAGGACCTCGGCGAACCGGTCGACGCCGTCGGCGGTGAGGGCCGGCCGGTCGAGCTCCTGCTTGTCGAGCACCGCCCGCAGTCGTTCGGCGATGCTGCCGAGGTCGTTGCGATCGATCACCTTCCACCGCGGACACTCGGGCAGGGCGAAGTCGGCGCGGATCTCGGTGTGGGGCAGGACGACGAAGTGGTCCCAGCGCAGCCGGCCCTGCGTCCAGCGAGGATCGGCCTCGACGTAGCGCCGCAACGCGTAGCAGGACTGGAGCACCTGCCGGACCGGATCGATCGACCGGTCCTTGCCCTGCCGGGCCTGCACCCACTGGAAGCCGTCGTGCCACACCTGACCACCCTTGACCTCGAGGCACACGATGCCGTGGCCCTCGAGCGCGACGACGAAGTCGATCTCGTGGTCCTTGAGGTGGTCGGTGACCCGCAGGCCCGCCGCGACGAGATCCCCGTCGCCGAGCTGCCGGACGAGTGCCTCCCAGACGAGGCGTTCGGCGTCGTTCGCCAGCAGTGGGCGCTCGGGTCTGCGGATCGGCATGCGCTCAGCTTGGCACGCGCACCCACGCCTGCTCGAGCAATGCGGTCACTTCGGCCTCGTGCCGGGCCCGGTAGGCACTGAGCACCCGGCGCGGGCGGGTCTCGTCGCCCAGACCGACGGCGGCCGCGAAGGCCGGCGCGACGCCCTCCTCCGGCACGATCTCCGGGGCCGAGTGGCCGATGAGGGCGAGTGCCTTGCGCAGCGGTTCGGCGTTGTCGGCGACGGTGCGCAGCGGGAGCACGTCGAACCGTCCGCCGGGGTGGAACTCGAGGAACATCTCGTTGCCCTCGTCCACTCCGAGATCCTCGAGGAACCGTCGCACGCTGCCGAGATGCGGGGACGCACCCGTCCAGCGCACGACCTGGGTGCCCAGCCGGGACGACAGGGCGACCTCGCGTCCCGGGGCGCAGCCGATGACGCCCGCGACCGCGGACGGCACCGGGAAATCGGCGCCGCGCAGGTGGTCCCGCGTGGCGGTGACCCGCAGCCGCCACACGTCGCCGAGGCGGTAGAGCCGGCGGGTGCGGTGCGGGGGCTTGACGCTCACGTGGGTGCGACGGCGCCGGCGCACCCGGCCGTCGACGATCTCGAAGTCGCCGCTGCCGGCGAAGATCCGGGCGCTGGTCGGCGACACCCCGAAGCGTTCGACCAGACGGTCGACGACACGGTCGAGGTCGGCGGAGCCGCCGTCGGCGTCGACGATCCGGGCGATGCGGCCGCGCACCGCGCCCGCCTCGTCGGTCTCCCATTCGGTGAGCGACCACCGGCCGTTCTCGGCGAGCGAGAACCGCTCGTCGGCGCCCATCGCGTCGATCACGGCGGCGGGACCGGCGGGGGTGCCCATGCGGTCGACGAGCTCCGCGGCCGTGAGCGGATCCCCGATCACCTCGAGCACCGCGGCGGCGTGATCGGCGAACGCGGACTGCCGGGTCAGAGCACGGCCCTCGAACATCGGGACGCCGCACCGGTGCAGCCACGCGGCGAATTCCGCGGCGGGCAGGTTCCACACGACGGCGACGGCTGCGGGTTCGACGACCCCGTTCGGGGATTCGAACTCGGCGAGCAGCGCGTGGGTGTGGCGCTCGGCTTCGGGGAGGCCCGGGACCGCGACCCACCCGTCGGCCACCTCGAAGCGATCGTCGAGGCGCGCGAGCGCCCGCCACAGCGGCACGTCGAGTCCCGGGACGGGCTGGGCCAGCTCCGGTCGCAACCCCAGGATCCGCTCGAGGGCGGCGACGGGGCGGACATCGACGCGCAGCGCCGCGAGCAGATCGCCGACGGCGGTGCCGAACGCGAAGGTCGACGGAGCGTCCGGGTCCGGTGGCTCGTCGCCGAGCACCCGGCGGCGGATCGCGTCACGCTCGGGTGCGGACAGCCCGGCGACGTACGCGGCGAGCTCGTCGAGGGCCCGCTGCGGCGCGGGCACCGGCAGGTCGCGGGCGGTCAGGGCGGCGATGCGCGCGGCGACCTGCTGGATCTCCTCGGGGGTGCCGTCCTCGAGTTCGACCCGCACCAGCGGCCGGTCCGGGTCGGCGCGCAGCGCGCGCCACCGTGCGAGCGCGACGAGGTCGTCGAGCAGCAGCGACAACGCGGGCGGGAGCGTGGGGGCGTCGGTCGCCACTCGCAGCGACGCCGGATCCCGCAGGATGGCGAGGACGAGGACGGCCTGCACGATCTGGTGCACGGTCTCCGGGCCCGCGCCGCGCACGGAGAACAACGCGGCGGGCGTGTAGCCGAGCAGACCGGCGGTGGTCGCGGCGCGGGGCAGCCGCGCGACGGTGGCGGCGGCCCGGGTGCCGAGACCGAGCGCGGCGACGGGGACGTCGACGGTGTCGGCGATGCCCGCGGAGAACACCAGATCGGGATGCTCGGTGACGTAGATGCGGGCCAGTTCCCCACAGATCGCCACGACGTCGGCGGAGGCGGCGGTCTCCGCCGGGGACCGGCGTTCCCACCAGCGCTCGTCGGGTGCGAGGGCGGCCAGTTGCGCGTTGCGGGCCGAGCCGTACCGGTCGAGCCACGGCATCAGGTCGATCCAGACGTACTCGCTGAGCATCCCGGGGGACAGTGCAGTCGACCACAGCGACACGACCCGGTGCTCCTCTTCGATGCGCGACTGGCGACCGCGGTCTCGTGCGGGACGCCCGCCGGGGACTCTACCGGCCGGCGGTCCGGCCGATGCACGACGACCGGATCAGCCGAGTTCGTCGGCGCGCCGGACCAGCATGTCCCGCAGCCGGGCCGTGTCCCGCTCACCGAACCCGATCTCGGGGAGACGGTCGAGGCCCCCGGCGATCCCGCGCCGGATCCCGTCGAGCATCCGGGTGACGGCGCGTTCGGGCACCCCGAGCCGGCCGCCGGACTCGACGAAGTGGCGGCGGGTGAGCTTGTTGCCCTTGCCGTACAGGTCGAGGGCCATCGGGTCGCGCCAACCGAGGTAGGGCTGGGTGCACAGGAGGTCGTAGGCCGGGGTGACGGCCCACAGCCCGGCCTCGGTGAGGCGGATCGAGAAGTTCTTCCCGTGCAGGTCGCCGTTGCCGACGGCGTACGAGTACGCCACCAGCCGCAGCAGTTCGAGGGTCGCGACGCGGGCCGATCCGCCGCCGCGCTCGCACGCGGCGGCCAGCGCCTCGACGACGCGTTCGGTCTTCAGCCGGTACTTGGCCGCCGGGTAGACACCGAGGACCTGGCAGGCGTCCTCCTGCGCGGTGCGGTGGACGGTGTGGCCGGGACCGATCCATCGGTCGAAGCGGGCGACGAGCAGTCCCGCGTTGCCCCTGCGGTCGTAGACCAGCTGGTGTCCGGCGACGGCGAGGCCGCAGGCGGTCGCGAGACCCATGAAGAAGTGCTCGTTCTCGACCAGGCGGGGGTAGCCGCGGGGCGGTGCGAGTTTGAGGATGGCGGGGCCCTGCACCGTCGCGACGGGGGCGGAGTACATCTGGGCCGACACCTTCGCCTGCACTCCCGGCAGGGAGGTCGGGTCGAGGACGACGGACTCGTGGCCGGAGATCCGGTCGAACAGCTCGTGCAGGTCCTCACGCCGGACGGCCTCCGGGTCCAGCAGGAGCGTCGACGTCGGGGGCCGGGCGCCGGCGGGGAGCACCCGCACATCGCCGATGGTGTCCGCGCCGACCGCCATGAGAATGGTGAGGTGGTCGTCTTCGGAGGTCTTGGTGGCGGCGACGGCGCCGCGGAGCCGGATGCCTTCGGGCAGCAGGCCGGCGAAGAACGGGGGCACGCTGCCGCCGCCGGCGCGGACCTCCTCCGCGGTCTTCGGCACCGTCCACGCGAGGGCGGGGGCGGCCGGATCGTCGAGGTAGTCCTGCGCGTACCGGAACACGACATCGTGGCCGTCCCGGGCGAGGTGCCCGGCCAGCCGGTCGCCCTTGTACACGTCGGCGCTGTCGACGGCGACGAGGCGTTCGACCACCCGGCTCACCCGGCCCGGTCGCCGCGCGTGGTGAGGGTCAGGTCGCAGCCCAGCGCGTCGGCGATGGCCACGACGAGATCGAGTTGCACGGTGGCGCGGCCGGACTCGAGCGACTGCACGCTCGAACGCGACACACCGGCGAGGTCGGCCAGTTCGGACTGGGTGAGGCCGAGCCGGTGCCGACGGTCGACGAAGTAGTCACCGAGACCGCCGCGTCCCGTGCGGGCGCGACGACGGGGCGTGGCCACGGCCTCTCCTCTCTGTGCTTGCGACGGCAGGCATTGATGCGAGTGTGCCCCCACTGCGCGCGATTGTCCAGGGTTGTGCCTGCCATGACAGGCTCAAGGAGGAGAGGGTGCGTCTGCCGACGCGCGTCCGCTGCTTCGGCCTGCCCTCGCAAGCCCAGCGTGCGGGCGGTCAGGGTGTGACGCGCTCCGGTTCGACCTCGAGCTGGGCCGCGGGCCGGAGCCGCAGCAGCACCAGACCCGCGACGGACGCCACGATCAGTGACCCGACGGCGCCGTGCACATGCAGCGCGTTGACGGCGACCCCGGCGCCGACCAGCCCCACCAGCAGCGCACACCACAGAACGACTTTCGCGACCACCATGACCCAAGCACCTTCCCGAGGCCCCCTGCCCGAGAGGAAGAATAGTGCGCCAGGTCACACGAGCGCGGGAGGGTCGCGGCGTGTCCACCACGGGGAACGCATCGCACCCGCTGCGGCGCAGCACAGGGCACACCGCTGCGGCGCAGCACAGGGCACACCGCTGCGGCGCAGCACAGGGCACACCGCTGCGGCGCAGCACAGGGCACACCGCTGCGGCGCAGCACAGGGCACACCGCTGCGGCGCAGCACAGGGCACACACCGCTGCGGCGCAGCACAGGGCACACCGCTGCGGCGCAGCACAGGGCACACTGTTGCCCATGAACTCGGAGGAGATCCTGCGCCCTCTCGAAGGCATCCGCGTCCTCGAACTCGGCAACTACATCGCCGCGCCCACCGCGGGCCGGCTGCTCGCCGACTTCGGCGCGGAGGTCATCAAGGTCGAACGGCCCCGCACCGGCGACGAACTGCGCAACTGGCGCCTGTACGCCGGGGACACGTCGATGCTGTACCGCACGGTGAACCGCAACAAGAAGTCCATCGTGGTGGACCTGCGCACCGAGGCGGGCCGGGCCGTGATCCTCGATCTGGTGCGTCACTGCGACGTGCTGCTCGAGAACTTCCGGCCCGGCACCCTGGAGAGGTGGGGAATGGGCCCCGAGGTGCTCGCGCAGATCAAACCGGACCTGGTGATCACCCGGATCTCCGCGTTCGGCCAGACCGGCCCGCTCGCGGAGCGTCCCGGATTCGCGGCCGTGGCCGAGGCCGTGGGCGGGTTCCGGGAACTCGTCGGGGACCCGGACCGGCCGCCGGTGCGGGTGGGGGTGTCGATCGGCGACTCCATCGCCGGGCTGTACGCGGCCTTCGGCTCGGTCACGGCGCTGCTGCAGCGGCAGCTGATCGGGTCGCTGCCGCCGGCGAACCGGGTCGTCGACGTCGCCCTGAACGAGTCGATGCTGTCGATGATGGAGTCGCTGATTCCCGACTACCTCGCCTACGGGGTCCGGCGGGAACGGGTGGGCGGCCGCATGGAGGGCATCGCCCCCTCCAACGCCTATCCCTGCTCGGACGGCACCTCCGTGATCATCGCCGGGAACGCGGACGCCATCTTCCAGCGCTACATGCGCACCATCGAGCGACCCGACCTCGCCGACGATCCCGACCTCGCCACCAACGCCGGTCGCTGGGCCCGCCGGGAGGAACTCGACGCCGCGATCGCCGACTGGACGCGGCGTCGGCCGCGCGACGAGGTGCTCGGGATCCTCGACGCCGCGGGGGTGCCGAGCGGGCCGATCTACACGGCGGCCGACATCGTCGACGACGAGCAGTACCGGGCGCGGAACATGATCCAGCACTTCGCCGTCGACGTCGGCGAGGACGAGCCGAAGCAGGTCGGGTTCCCGGGCATCGTCCCCGTGCTCGGCGGCCGGTCGCTGCCCATCCGCCACGTCGGACCGGATCTGGGCGAACACACCCGCGAGGTGCTCGGGGGTCTGCTCGGCCGGACCGAGGCCGAGATCGACGAGCTCCTGGAGGTGGTGTCGTGAGTGGCGGTGTGGTGCGCGGTGGTGTGATGAGCGGTGGTGTCGTGAGTGCCGGGGCACCGCAGCTGCGCGACGTGACCCTGCGCGACGGGCTGCAACTGACCGGCAAGGTGCTGCCCACCGAGCGGAAGGCGCAGATCGTCCGCGCCCTGCTGGCCGCCGGCGTGCCGCAGCTCGAGATCGGCTCGATGGCCCGGCCCGACCTGGTCCCGCCGATGGCCGGCACGGTCGAGCTGATCGGGATGCTCACCCCCGAGGAACTCGACCGCTGCTACATCTGGGTGGCCACGCCGCGGCACGTGGAGAAGGCGGCCGCCGCCGGCGCCCGGCACTTCCAGTACTGCCTGTCGGTGTCGGACGCCCACAACCGCGCCAACATCGGACGGGACACCGACGCGAGCCTCGCCGCGATGCCCGCCGCGGTGGAACACACCCGCGCCGCCGGCGGCACCATCCAGCTCTGCCTCGCCACTGCATTCACGTGCCCGTTCGACGGGCCCGTCGACCCCGACCGGGTGCTCGAGATCGCGTGCGACCCGCGCGCCGACGGCGCCGCCGACATCGTCCTCGCCGATACCCTCGGTCAGGCCGTGCCCGCGCAGGTCACGGCGCTGGTGTCCCGGGTACGTGCGGACTCCCCCGCCCGCCGCATCGTCTTCCACGGCCACGACACCTGGGGCCTGGGCGTCGCCAACAGCCTCGCCGCGATCGAGGCGGGCGCCGCGGTGGTGGACGGCTCGCTCGGCGGACTCGGTGGTTGCCCCTTCGCACCCGGCGCGAGCGGCAACACCGCGAGCGAGGACCTGCTCTTCGCCACCCGGCCCGCGTGGCTGACCCCGCCGGTGTTCGCCGACCTGGTCCGGCTGGGCGAGTCCGTCGTCACCGAGCTGGGCGAGCCGAACCGCGCCCGCGCCGCGCAGGGTGCCCGATCCGAGGCCGCGGCGTTCGAATGGGTGGTGCGGCGGTGAAGGTGCTGATCGCCCCGGACAGTTTCAAGGGCACGTACCGCGCCGCCGAGGTGGCCGACGCCGTGGCGGCGGGCGCGGAATCGGCCGGGCTCGAGACGATCCGGATGCCGGTCGCCGACGGCGGCGACGGCACCCTCGCGGTGCTCACCGGCCCGCTCGGTCTCGAGCTGATCGAGATCGACTCCGTCAATCCGTGGCGCGCCCCGTGTGCGGGTTCGTTCGGGCTCGGCGAGGACGGCACCGCGGTCGTCGAGCTCGCCACCTTCAGCGGAATCACCACACCGCACAAGGGCTTCCGCGATCCGATGACGGCGGACACCTACGGCACCGGGCTGGCGATGGCCGAGGCCGTGCGGCGCGGCGCCACGCACGTCGTCGTCGCGGCGGGAGGATCGGCCACGACCGACGGTGGGCTCGGTGCGATCGCCGCCGTCATGGACGCCGGCGGCCTGGGTACCGCCACCGTCACGGTACTGACGGACGTGACCACCCGCTACACCGACGCCGCGCGGGTGTTCGGCCCGCAGAAGGGCGCGGACGCGACAACCGTGGAACGGCTCACCCGCCGCCTCGAGGACGCGGCCGTGACGTTGCCGCGTGATCCGCGGGAGGTGGACGGGACCGGCGCGGCCGGGGGTTTCGCCGGCGGCATGTGGGCGCAGTTCGGCGCGGATCTGCGCTCGGGAGCCGACTTCGTGCTCGACGCGCTCGGGTTCGACACCGCACTCGCCGGCGCCGACCTCGTCGTCGTCGGCGAAGGACGCCTCGACGGGCAGTCCCGCTCGGGAAAGATCGTCTCGGCGATCCTCGCCCGGGTGCACGCGGCGCCGGTCGTGGCGGTGGTGGGATCCGTGGGCGACGACCTCGGTGACTACCGGGACCGGTTCGCGGAGATCATGATCGCCACCGATCTCGACGCCCTGCGCGCGGCCGGTGCCCGGCTCGCACGCCTCGGCTGACTCGGTCGCGACCGGGAAGGAACGTCATTCGCACGGCGGTGCGGTGACGGACGGCGGTGCGGTGACGGACGGCGACGTCGAGTCGGGGTGGGGGCCGGGATCCGGGTCGGACGCCCGCATCGACCAGCCCGCGGGCCGGACCTGCGGAGTGTCGCGCCCCGGGCACGGGACCGCGGTCGGCGCCCCGGTGTCCGGGCCGGGGCCGGCCGAGGGGGCGGGCACGAACCGGGCGGCGTCGGCCGGACGCGGCGGTTCGGACGGGCCGGCCCCACCGATGGCGACGGCCAGCCCGCCGCCGAGCAGGACGGCCAGCGCGACGACGACCGCCGCCAGCAGCGCGACCCGCCGTGACGACGGCGACGAGGGCGCCGGTAGCGGTTCGGTGCGTGCGGCCACGAGCGCGGCTCCGGTGGCCCGGTGCCACGGCCCGCCGTGCGGCGTCACGAACGGCACGCCGAGCGCCGCCGCGAGCGCACGGGCGGCGGCGACGTCGCCGGGGCGCAGGTCCGGGAACACCAGCGCCTCCGGTGCGACACCGGCGAGCGCCCCGGCCTCGCCGGCGGCCTCCGGTAGTGCGAGCGCGATCTGACCGAAGTCGTCCTCCGCCACGGCAACCGACGCGAGCACCGCACCCGAGCGGATGTCGGCGACCGACACGCGCACGGTCGCATCGTCGGGGCCGATCAGGACCACCGTCCGCACACCGTCGAGCTCCGGGGCCGCAGCGAGGAAGGCCAGCCGGGCTTCGTCGATCCCCACGGTCCGCACCTCGGTCGTCCCGGAGTCCGGGACGACCGTCGCGGGTGCCACCAGTCCGGCTCGGGTGAAGTGCACCTCCGCCCGCGCGGCACGCTCGGTCATCGCCGTGAACGCCCGGCTCACCGCCTCAGCTTCGGCACGGTCCCCCACGGGCCAGCGTTGCGTGTCGAACGGGCCGAGGACCGGAACGTCGGCGTCCACGAGCACCGCACAGACCTCACCGGCATCGATCGCGACGCCGAGCACCGCACGCATCACTGCCCTTTCGCCGACGGGACGAGGCTCGAGCCTAACGCACGGCGAGGTGGGGACACCGCGAGCGAGAAGGGACACGCCGCGGTCGAGCAACCGCGCGGGCGGTGCCGGACGAGCCCGGACTACGGCGGCTCGGGGTAACACCCCACCGTCAGCCCCACCGTCGCGGCGAGATTGCTGCCGAACGCGATGACGGAACCGTCCGCGGCAAACATCCGGATCTCGAGCCCCGTCCCGACCGGTATGGACCGGGAGCCGTGGAATCCGCTGCCCGCCAACGATTCCTCGAACACCCGTGCCGCCCGCTCCAGCTGCCCGGCCGGCACGGGCCGATCGGAGAGCAGCGCGGGGAGGAACACCGTGGTGCCCGCCGAGCCGTCGGGCAGTTCGCAGTAACCCGTCGTCCCCCGGGTCGACTGCCGGAACTGCATCTCCGGGAATGCGCGTGACAGGGCGGCGGTCGCGTCGTGCCGGACCCGGGTGTAGTACTCGACGGCACCGGCGCGGTCCGCGGCCACCGGCTCGGGCACGGCGACGGGGAACGGTCCACCCGCGCACCCGGCGACCACCAGCGCCAGCATCGGCACACCGAGCCGCACCCCCCTCATCGCACCACTCGATCCGTGAGCCCGCCGGCGACCGCGGCGACGTTGTACAGGCTCATCGTGCCGTCGTTCAGGTACTCGCTGTGCCCGGTCGAGCCGAGACGCGGCCGGCCGGACGCGTCCGGCCCGGCGTCGCTCGACAGCTGGGTCACCCCGTCGAGGAAACTCGGATCGCCGTCGAACGTGCCGAGGTCCCCGACCGGGTCGCGGTCGGCCTCGACGAGGTACGCCGCGCCCGGTGGCACCCCCAGTTCGGCGACGTCGTCGGTGCCGATGCCCGGGGCGCCGAGGAACACGGCGGCATCCACACCGACGCCCTGCTGCAGCGCCAGCCCGGTGGCGAGAGCGCCGTAGGAGTGACCGACTGCGGTCACGTGCGGATCCCGCTCGGCGCGCAGGCCGTCGAGGAATCCGGCGAGCCGCGGGGCGGCGCGGACCGCGGCGAGGTCGGAGACCGGGCTCGACTCGGTGCGGGCGAGGCCCCAGCCCCATTGCGGCACCTGATAGTTCAGCCAGGTCACGGCGGCGACCGACTCGGCGCCGCGGCCCGCCGCCTGCAGTTGGCGCTCGGTCTCGTCCTTCAGCGCCGCCATCCGGCTGTCGTATCCGGCGAGATGGCCCTGCACGGTGGACCCGGCGCCCGGGGTGAAGACGGTGACGTGGTCGGCGGTGTCGACATCTCCGACCGCCACGGCGGCCATCGCTTCGCGGCCCGAGAGGTCGAGAGTCAGCAACTGCCGTGCCGGCCGGGACAGCGCCACCTCGACGGCGTCGAGCGCGGCGATCTTGTTGCGGGTCTGGGCGAGCCCGGCGTCGGCGTTGCTCGTCAGTCCGCCGAACGGAGCGGCGTCGAGCTGGGCCTGCAAGCGGGCGGCGACCGCCTCGAGCCGGTGCCGTTCGGCCGCCAGCTGCGCGCGGTTGGCCAGGTCCCGCACCGCGGCGGGCACCCCGTCGAGGTTGCCGATCCGCTCGGGCGCCGAGGCGGCGAGCCACGTGCGCTCGCCGTCGTCGAGTCCGGCCCACCATGCCGCCACCTCGGCCGCGGCCGTCCCGGCTGGCGGCACCACGGCGGTGGGTGCGGGTGCAGCGCGCACGGCACCGAAACCGAGCGGACGGGACGCCGGTTCGTGCACCGTCCCGGCGAGATCGGCCGCGGCCCACCGATCGAGCGCCTCGGCCCGGTCGAGGACCGCCCGGATGCGGGCCTCGGCCTCGTGCCGGTGCGAGTCCGCGTCCGGTCCCGGGCCGGCCGTGACGGTTCCGTCGTCCCGCACCGTCAAGGCCCGGTCCCGGGCCCAGCGGGTGGCGTCGTCGAGTTCCGCGCGCAGCGCCCGCAGCCGCGGTGCGCACGATGTCGCGCAGCGGCTCACCTCGCGATACGCGTCGGACCGCCGCGCGATCTGCTCGGCGACGTCACCGATCCGCCGCTCGGCGGCGGCGTGGGCGATGCCCGACCACTGTCCGCCGAACCGTCCGGTGATCTGTGTCCCGATCCGCTCGAGTTCCCCCGCGTGCCGGTCCAGCACCGTGCCGAGACCGTCCAGTGCATCCGGGTCCCACTGCTGCAACTGCCGAAGATCCATCGATCCACCCCCCTGGCGCGGCAGCCTAACCGGCCGCGCGCCCGCCGCGGCGCGATGCGACCCTGCGGCGGGCGAACTGTGGAGAAACGGTCCGGGTGTGGACAACTCGCGACCGGCACGGGCGGCCGGACGCCGTCCGCCCCCGGTGCGTGGCACCGGGGGCGGACGACGAGGACTGCGGCGTCAGATGTCGGAGATCGCCTCGAGCGGCGGGGTGCGCGCGGCGCGCACACCCGGCCACAGGGCGGCGAGCACCCCGACGACGGCCGAGCCGACGAGCATGCCGAGCACCTGTCCCCACGGGACGGCGATTTGGTCGAGGCCCTGATCGGCCAGGGTCCGGACGAAGCCCCAGCCGAACGCCAGACCCAGCACCAGACCGACGACCGCCCCGAACACCGCGATGAGCATCGACTCGAGGTAGATGGTGCGGCGGACCTGGACCCGCTGCATGCCTACCGCGCGGAGCATGCCGATCTCCCGGCGGCGTTCCACGACGGACAGCGCGAGGGTGTTGACGATGCCCAGGATCGCGATGACCACCGCCAGCGCGAGAAGCCCGTAGAGCACGGCGAGCAGGGTGTCGATCTGGGCGGCCTGCTGGCCCTTGAACTGCTCCCGGTCGAGCACCTGCACCACGACGAACTGTTTGGTGGCGTCCTCGAGGGCCGCGCGGATCGCATCCGGGTCGCTGCCGGCCGCGGTGTCGACGAACACCACGAAGTCCGCGCGGGAGGCGGGGGCGGTGAACTCCTGGTAGACCTCCTCGGAGACGACCCACGAGCCGAGCAGCTGGTTGTCGGCGAAGATGCCGCTCACCGTCGTGGCGACGTCCTCGCCGTCGCGGCTGGTGAGGGTGACCACATCGCCGACCCGCCAGCCCTTCTCCGCGGCCGTGGTCTGCGACACCAGCAGGTCGGTGCCGGCGACGTCCTCCCGTCCCTCGACGACGTCGACCTCGAGCACGTCGCCGAGCGGCCCGGACAGCGCGACGCCGAACGTGTCCTCG
Organism: Rhodococcus ruber NBRC 15591; assembly: GCF_001894945.1. GTDB lineage: Bacteria > Actinomycetota > Actinomycetes > Mycobacteriales > Mycobacteriaceae > Rhodococcus > Rhodococcus ruber. The sequence continues at coordinate 319,567 of NZ_BCXE01000001.1, read as the reverse complement.
TCGCCGATGCGCGCCGGGACGCCGTGCATCGCGACGGTCTCCTCCACGCCGTCGGCGCGGGCGGCCGCCGCGGCCGCCCCCACGGGCACCCCGATCATCTGCGGTCCGGTGAGCATGAAGTCGGACTTGACGCCGGTGTCGACGAGCGAGTTGACGCTCGCCTTGGCGGACGCGCCGAACACCCCGATCACGGACACCAGCATCAGGCCCAGGGTCAGGGCGAACGCGGTGGCGGCGGTGCGGCGGGGATTGCGCACCGCGTTGGTGCGCGCGAGCCGGCCCACCGCTCCGAACGGGCGGGCGACGACCGCGCCGAGCCCCGCCACGAACGGCCGCGACAGCGCAGGCGCCGCGAGCAGGACCGCGATGATCAGGGCGAACGCCCCGATGCCGACGGTGGAGGCCGCGCCCCCGCCGGTGCCCTGGGCGCCGACGACGACGACGGCGGCACCGACCACGGCGGCGACGGCCCCGACGACGGTGCGCATCCGCAGCGACTCGACGGTCGCGGTGGACTCCTCCCGCATGGCCGCGACCGGCGCAACCTTGCTCGCGCGACGGGCCGGGGCGTAGGCGCTGACGACGGTGACGACGATGCCGATGAGCAGGGCCACGAGCACGGTCCGCGGTGCGAGCTGCAGGGGACCCGAGGGCAGGCCGACGTCGAACGCGTTGAGCGCGGCGCGCAGCCCGTAGGCCAGGGCCACGCCGCCGACGATGCCGAGGGCGCTGCCCACGACCCCGACGACCAGCGCCTCGAGGGTCACCGACCGGCCCACCTGGCTGCGGCTCGCCCCGATCGCCCGGAGCAGGGCGAGCTCCCGCAGGCGTTGCGCGACGATCATCGAGAAGGTGTTGTAGATGATGAAGGTGCCCACCAGCAGCGCGATCGCGCCGAACGCGAGCAGGAAGTAGTTCAGGAAGCTCAGGGCCTCCTCGATCTCGGTCTTGATCTCCTCGCTCACCTCGGCGCCGGTCTGGACCTTCTGGTCGGGCACGGCGGCGGCGATCCGGTCCCGCAGCTCGTCGGCGGGCACTCCGTCCCCGGCGACGTCGATGTACTGCACGTGGGTGCCGTCGGTGAACAGGGCACGGGCCTGGTTCTCGGTGAACATCGCCCCGACGTAACCGCCGGTGTCGGTCTCGACGTCGTAGATGCCGCTGACCGTGACCGGAACGATCCCGGCCGACGCGGCGAGGATCTTTGTCGGGTCACCGACGGACAGACCGGCGCGTTCGGCGGCGCTCGAGTTGAGCGCGATCTGGCCGTCCGCGGCGGGCGGCCGGCCGGCGACGAACTCGGTGGGATCACCGAGCTGCTGGTCGGGCGGCAGATAGGCGGTCCCCTCGCTGGGGGCACCGCCGGTCTGGATGGCCGCCCCCTCGGAGTCGAGGACGATGACCGGCCCCTCGAACGCCGGCACCACGGTTCGCACACCGGGGACCGCGGAGACGACCGCGACGTCGGAGTCGGGGACGCCGCTCGAGCCCTGCTGTTCGCTGCTGACGCGGACGTCGACGCCCTTGGCGGCGTCGGCGAAGAGGTCGTCGAACGTGCGCTGCAGCGTGTCGGTGAAGACGAAGGAGCCGGTGACGAACGCCGTGCCGAGCACCACGGACAGAACGGTCAGCAGCAGCCGCACCTTGTGGGCGGCGAGGTTGCGCAGGGCAACCCTGCGGATGGGATTCGCGCTCATGGTCGGCTCGCCCCTACTTCGCCGTGGGCACGACGACGGCGTCGAACTGCTTCATCCGGTCGAGGACCGACTCGGCGGTCGGGTCGCGCATCTCGTCGACGATGCGCCCGTCCGCGAGGAACACCACGCGGTCCGCGTAGCTGGCCGCCCGGGGGTCGTGCGTGACGATCACGACGGTCTGCCCGAACTCGTCGACCGCGGCCCGCAGGATCGACATCACCTCACCCGAGGAGCGGGAGTCGAGGTTACCGGTGGGCTCGTCACCGAAGATGATGTCGGGCCGGCCGGCGAGCGCGCGAGCGCACGCCACCCGCTGCTGCTGACCGCCGGACAGCTCCCCCGGCCGGTGATCGAGCCGGTCGCCGAGCCCGAGACGGGTCACGACGGTGTCCAGCCATTCCCGGTCGACCTTGCGACCGGCGATGTCGACGGGCAGCGTGATGTTCTCGAGGGCAGTGAGCGTGGGCACCAGGTTGAACGCCTGGAAGACGAAGCCGATGCGGTCGCGGCGCAACTGGGTCATCTGCTTGTCGGACAGGTCGGTCAGATCGGTGTCCCCGAGGACCACCGCACCGGACGTGGCGGTGTCGAGGCCGGCGAGGCAGTGCATCAGCGTCGACTTCCCCGAACCCGAGGGGCCCATGATGGCGGTGAACTCCCCCGCCGCGAACTCCGCGTTCACCCCGTCGAGGGCGTGGACAGCGGTCTCACCGGTTCCGTAGATCTTGATCAGGTCGATAGCGCGCGCGGCGGTGGCGGTGTGGGCTGGCATGTCCACCATCTTCCTGACTTTTCCGACGAGGCACCATCGGGGACGTCCCGGATTCCTCGGGGCCGGATCTCGGGGTGACGCGCGGCGGGGTGCTGTGGCGGCGCCGCCGGGCGCTACCGTCGAGATCATGCGGATAGGAGCACACGTCCGGCAGGACGACGATCCGATCGGCCGCGGCGAACGATACGGCGCAGACCTGGTGCAACTGTTCCTCGGCGAGCCCCAGGGGTGGACGAAGCCGGGCACGCATCCCCGGCAGGAGCAGATCCGTGCGTCGGATGTCGCGGTGGTGGTGCACGCCCCCTACGTGATCAACGTCGCCAGCACGAACAACCGGTTGCGGATGCCGTCGCGCAAGGCCGTGGCCGAGCACGCGGAGGCGGCCGCCCGGATCGGCGCCTTCGGCCTGGTGGTGCACGGCGGCCACGTCCGGTCCGGGGAGGAGATCGCGGCGGGGGTGGAGAACTGGCGCAAGTTGTTCGAGCGGCAGGAGGACAAGGGCGGGTTCGCGGTACCCGTCCTGATCGAGAACACCGCGGGCGGCGACTTCGCGATGGCGCGGCACGTGGATGCCATCGCCCGGTTGTGGGACGCCGTCGGCGACTACGACGTCGGCTTCTGCCTCGACACCTGCCACGCCTGGGCGGGCGGCGAGGACCTCGTCGACGTCGTGGAACGGGTCCGGGCCGCGACCGGCCGGATCGACCTGGTCCACCTGAACAATTCCCGCGACGGCTTCGGCTCCGGCCGGGACCGCCACGCCGGCATCACCTCCGGCACGATCGATCCCGACCTGTTGGTGGCCGTGTGCCGGGCGGCGGACGCCCCGGTCGTCCTCGAAACCCCGGCGGAGGGAATTGCCGAGGACATCGCCTACCTGCGCGAACTCCTGGAGTGAGGCCCGCTTCCCGGAAACCGCTCCGTCACAGCCGTAACATCTTCCCCATGAAGCACGCCCGGATCGCCGTCGTCGCCCTCGCCCTGGTCCTCGCGGGCTGCTCGGACGCCGACAGCCCTGCGCCGTCCGCGTCGGCGAGCACCGCCACCTCGTCCGTCCCGTCCGGGTCCTCGTCGGGGTCGACGGACTCGTCGCGTGAGGAGCCCGCCCCCACCGACGCGGCGGACAAGACGTCACCCGCCTCGGCGGACGCGAAGCTGACCGTCACCGAGATCCGCACCGGCCGGCACGAGAACTTCGACCGGGTCGTGTACGAGATGGGCGGGACCGGCACCCCGGGATGGCGCGTCGGCTACGTCGACCGGGCGGTGCAGGACGGCAGCGGCAACGACGTGACCGTCGCCGGCGGCGCGATCCTGCAGGTGCTCATCGACGGGTCCGCGTACCCGTTCGACAGCGGTGTCGAGCCCTACTCCGGCCCGAACCCGGTGCTCGCGCAGCCGGGCGGCTCGGTCGTCGAGGTCAACGGCTCCGGGGTGTTCGAGGGCGTGACCCAGTCGTTCATCGGCGTCGCCGAGCCGAACACCCCGTTCGACGTGTACACGCTGACGAACCCGACCCGGCTGGTCGTAGACGTCGCGCGCTGATCCCGCGGTTCAGACCCGGCCGGGCGGGAAGCCGCCCGTCGCCACGGGACCCCAGTCGTCGACGGTGATGCGGATCAGGGACTTGCCCTGCGTGCGCATGGCCTCCCGGTACTCGTCCCAGTCGGGGTGCTCCCCGGCGACGGCGCGGAAGTACTCGACCAGCGGCTCGACCGAATCCGGCAGGTGGATCACCTCGGCGGTGCCGTCGATCTGGACGTACGGGCCGTTCCAGTCGTCGGAGTGGATCATGATCGACACGGCCGGGCGGCGGCGGATGTTCACGACCTTGGCGCGTTCCGGGTAGGTCGCGATCACGATGCGGCCGGCGTCGTCGAGCCCGCACGTGACCGGGGACATCTGCAGCCGGCCGTCGGACCGGGTGGTGACCAGCGTGCCGCGGTGACGCGGGCGGACGAACTCGAGCAACCGGTCACGGTCCACGCGGTCTGCGGTTGCGATCTTCGGTGCCATGCTCCCGACCCTACGTCCGCGGCCGCGACGACGACGAGCCTTCCTGTCGGAGTGGCCGGGCAGAATTCCCCCGGCGGGACGCGACCGCGCCGACGGATCCGGTGGTGACGACACGGTCGCGTGGCCCCGCGCGACCTACCCTTGACCTCGAGTCCACTCGAGGTTCTACGGTCGGGCGACCGACTTCAGGAGGCTCCCCACATGAGCATGGAAGTGACCGCGTGGAACGCGATGTACAACGCGATGCACGCGCAGAGCGACCGGCGCCCGTTCTCGCGCGCCAGCCTGCGCCGGATCGCCGAGTTCGCCCGCCCCCACCGCCGCAACATCGGCATGTACCTGCTGCTGAGCGTCGTGATCGCCGCGCTCGGAGTGGCCACCCCCGTGTTGGCCGGCCGAGTGATCGATGCGATCGTCGACCGCGCCGACCTCTCGGTGATCACGTGGCTGGCGGTGCTGATCGCCGCGATCGCGCTCGTCGAGGCCGGCCTGGGGATCCTGAACCGCTGGCTGTCCGCGAGTATCGGCGAGGACCTGATCCTCGACCTGCGCACCACCGTGTTCGACCATGTGCAGCGCATGCCCGTCGCGTTCTTCACCCGCACCCGCACCGGCGCCCTCGTCAGCCGGCTCAACAGCGACGTGATCGGTGCCCAGCGGGCCTTCAGCGACACCCTCTCCGGGGTGGTCGGCAACCTCGTCACCCTCGCGATCACGCTGGTGGTGATGATCGGCATCTCGTGGCAGATCACGCTGCTCGCGCTGCTGCTGCTGCCGATCTTCGTGGTGCCCGCCCGGCACATGGGCGTACGACTCGCCCGACTGAATCGTGAAGCAGCCAACCACAATTCGATGATGAGCACCCAGATGACGGAGCGGTTCTCCGCGCCCGGGGCGACGCTGGTGAAGCTGTTCGGACGCCCGTCGCAGGAATCGTCGGAGTTCGCCGTCCGGGCCCGCCGGGTGCGCGACATCGGGGTGAAGACGGCGATGCTGCAGTCGGTGTTCGTCACCGCTCTGACGCTCGTGTCCGCCCTCGCGCTGGCCCTGGTCTACGGCCTCGGCGGCTTCTACGCGCTGCGCGGACAACTCGAGCCGGGCGCCGTCGTGGCGATGGCGATGCTGCTCACGCGGCTGTACTCGCCGCTGACCGCGCTCGCAAGCGCCCGCGTCGACGTGATGAGCGCGATGGTGAGCTTCGAGCGGGTCTTCGAGGTGCTCGACCTGCGGCCGCTGATCCAGGAGGCGCCCGACGCCCGCCCCGTCCCCGACGGTCCGGTCGCCGTCGAGTTCCGGCACGTGGACTTCGCGTACCCCTCCGCCGACAAGGTCTCGCTGGCCTCGCTGGAGGAGGTGGCCACCCTCGACACCCGCGGCGGCGCACCGGTCCTGCACGACGTGAGCTTCCGGGCCGCGCCCGGGCAGATGGTGGCCCTGGTGGGTTCCTCCGGCGCCGGCAAGTCCACCATCGCGCAGCTGGTGCCGCGGCTCTACGACACCGACGCCGGATCCGTGCTGCTCGGCGACGTCGACGTGCGCCGGCTGACGACCGCCTCGATCCGCGGCGCCGTCGGCATGGTGACCCAGGACGGGCACCTGTTCCACGACACCGTGCGGGCGAACCTGCTCCTGGCTCGCCCGGAGGCGACCGAGGACGAGTTGTGGGACGTACTGCACCGGGCCCGGCTCACCGAGCTGATCCGCTCCCTTCCCGACGGCCTGGACACCGTCGTCGGCGAACGCGGGTACCGGCTCTCCGGGGGTGAACGCCAGCGGCTGACCATCGCGCGCCTGCTGCTCGCCCATCCGCGGGTGGTGATCCTCGACGAGGCCACCGCGCACCTGGACTCGACCTCGGAGGCCGCCGTGCAGGAGGCGCTCACGGAGGCGCTGGCCGGCCGGACGGCGGTGGTGATCGCGCACCGGTTGTCGACGGTCCGCGCGGCGGACCTCATCCTCGTGGTCGAGGACGGCCGCATCGTCGAGCGCGGCACCCACGCCGAACTGCTTGCCGCCGACGGCCGCTACGGCGAGCTGTACCGCACCCAGTTCGCCGATTCAGGACCGAAGATGTCCGCAATGGCCCCGACACTGGGCACATGACGACGAACGAGACCGACCTGCTGCTCCTCCTGCTCGACACTCAGCGCACCGCGTTCCGCAATGCGCTGTCCGGCATGACCGAGGACCAGGCCCGCAGTGCACCCAGCGCCTCGACGATGAGCCTGGCCTCACTGCTGAACCATGTGATCGACGGCGAGGTCGCGGCCGCCGACCGCATCTCCGGAACCGAGTCCCGCGACCCCGACCCCGTCGCGGCCTGGACGGCCGGGTGGGAGGTGCGCGACGACGAGACCGTCGCGGGTCAGCTCGCCCGGCTCGACACCGTCGCAGCTCGCTTCGCCGACGTGCTGCGGGCGGAGCCGGACCTCGGCCGGGTGGTGGACCTGCCGGAGAGCATCGCCCGCTGGCTGGACCAGGGCGTGCCGCTGAGTGTCCGCTTCCTGGTCCTGCACCAGATCGAGGAATGGGCCCGGCACGCCGGCCACGCCGACATCATCCGCGAATCCGTCGACGGGGCCACCGCCGACGTCCTGGCGGGCCGGGTCCGGTAGCCGGCACCGGCGAACCCGGACGGCGCCCCGCAGCCGCGATAGGCTGCCCGTAGGCACCACTGCCCGGGCGCCCCGGCGCCGTCGCCGCGAGATCCTGGAGGCCTGTCGCGTGACCGGACAACAGACCAGCACGGGCGCTGCGGGCGCCGCTCAGCACCCGATGTTCGAGAAGGTGGCGCGGGCCGGACAGGCCGCGAGCGGGGTGGTGCACCTGCTGATCGCGTACGTCGTGATCCAGGTTGCATTCGGCGATCCGGCCAGCGCCGATCAGTCCGGCGCGCTCCGCCAGCTCGCCGCCCAGCCCGGCGGCAGGATCGTCCTGTGGGTCCTGGCCGTGACGCTCACCGCCCTGGCGGTGTGGCGCCTGGTCGAAGCCGCGGTGGGCAAACGCTCGGACCTCGAGAAGCCCTCGGCCCTGGACCGGGTCAAGACCCTCGGGGTCGCTGTGGCCTACCTGGCGCTGGCGCTGACCGCGTTCCAGTTCGCGCGGGGCAGCGGCAAGTCGAGCAGTGAGCAGAACGCCGGATTGAGCGCCCGGTTGATGCAGTCCGGCGGCGGCAAGGTCCTGCTCGTCGCGGCCGGTCTGGTGATCATCGGCATCGGCGCCTACCACGTCTACAAGGGCGCGGCGAAGAAGTTCCTCGACGACCTGCACCGCGGGCGGCTGCCCCGGTACGCCGAGCCGCTCGGTGTCGTCGGGTACGTCGCGAAGGGCCTGGCGATCGCCGGTGCCGGCGTCCTGGTCCTCGTCGCGACGTTCACCGCCGACCCGTCCAAGGCGACGGGACTGGACGGTGCCCTCAAGACGCTGGGCACCGCCCCGTTCGGTCAGATCCTGCTCGTCGCGGCCGGTCTCGGCATCGCCGCGTACGGCGTGTACTGCTTCGTCCTGGCGCGGTACGGGAAGATGTGAGTCTCGCGGGCGCACTCAGGTGCGCCCGCGATCACCACCGGTGCCCTCAGTCGCGCCCGCGATAGCCGCCGGTGCCGTGTCCACCGGACTGCCCGCGCTCGCCCGAGCGTTCCCGGAAGCCACGGTGCGGCTTGTCGCCGCGCCCGCCGAAGTCCTTGCCGCGGCCGCCGCGATCGCCCCAGTCCTTCTTGCCGCCGTACTCCCTGCGCTCACCCTGGCGGCGCTCCCCGCGGTCGTCGCGCGGACGGTAGGACGACGGGCGGCCCGACGGGGCCCCGCTGTCGGGCTGCAGCTGGATCAGCACACCCGAGATGCGGGTGCCCCGCAACGCCTCGAGCGTCTCCGGCGACAGGTCCTTCGGCAGCTCGACGAGGCTGTGATCCGGGCGGATGCTGATGTGCCCGAAGTCGCTGCGGCGCAGGCCGCCCTCGTTGGCGATGGCGCCGACGATCGCGCCGGGCACCACCCGGTGGCGCTTGCCCACGGCGATGCGGTAGGTGACCAGTTCCTGCCCGTCCCGCCCGACACGGGACGCACCGTCGTCGTCGAACCGGCGCGGCGGCCGCTCCCGCGGCTCGCGTTCGCGCCGCGGCGGTGCCACGGGCTCGGGTTCGGCCTCCATGAGGAACGACTCCCCGTCGCGGGAGAGCACCGCGAGCGCCGCCGCGATGTCGGCGAGAGGCACGTCGTGCTCGCGCTCGTAGTCCTCGACGAATCGCCGGAACAACGCCAGATGGTCGGAGGTGAGCGCCTCGGTGATGGAGTCGTTGAACTTCTCGACGCGCTGGGCGTTGACATCCTCCACCGACGGCAGCTGGATCTCGGTGAGCGGCTGCCGGGTGGCCCGCTCGATCGCCTTGAGCAGGTGCCGCTCGCGGGGGGCGACGAACAGGAGCGCGTCACCGCTGCGGCCGGCCCGGCCGGTGCGGCCGATGCGGTGCACGTAGGACTCGGTGTCGTGCGGGATGTCGTAGTTCACGACGTGGCTGATGCGGTCGACGTCCAGGCCGCGGGCCGCGACGTCCGTCGCGACGAGGATGTCCAGCGCGCCGCTCTTGAGCTGCCCGATGGTGCGTTCGCGCTGGGCCTGGACGATGTCGCCGTTGATCGCGGCGGCCGAGAAGCCCCGGGCCCGCAGCCGCTCCGCGAGGTCCTCGGTGGCCTGCTTCGTCCGGACGAAGATGATCATCGCCTCGAACTGCTCGACCTCGAGAATCCGGGTCAGGGCGTCGAGCTTGCGCTGGTGCGACACGAGCACCCAGCGCTGGGAGATGTTCGCCGACGTCGTCGTCTTCGACTTGACCGTGATCTCGACCGGGTCGTGCAGATACTGCTTGGACAACCGGCGGATGGCGCCCGGCATGGTCGCCGAGAACAGCGCGACCTGCTTGCTCTCGGGGGTGTCGGCGAGGATCCGCTCGACGTCCTCCTGGAAGCCCATGGTGAGCATCTCGTCGGCCTCGTCGAGCACGAGGAACTCGAGCTCGGAGATGTCGAGGGTGCCCTTGGCGAGGTGATCGATCACACGTCCGGGCGTGCCCACGATGACCTGCGCGCCCCGGCGCAGCCCGGACAGCTGCACGCCGTAGCTCTGGCCGCCGTAGATGGGCAGCACGTGCAGACCCGGGATGTGCGCCGAATACTTGCCGAAAGCCTCGGCGACCTGCAGGGCGAGCTCGCGGGTGGGCGCCAGGATCAGCGCCTGGGGCCGTTTCACCGCGGTGTCGATCCGCGACAGGATCGGCACCGCGAACGCGGCGGTCTTGCCGGTACCGGTCTGCGCGAGACCGACGACGTCGCGCCCCTCCAGCAGCGGCGGGATGGTGGCCGCCTGGATCGGCGACGGGTTCTCGTAGCCCACATCCGAAAGCGCCTGCAGCACACGGGCGTCGATGTCGAGATCGGCGAACGTGGGGGTGGCGGTGTCGGCTTCGGGGTCTTGCACAGTATCACTCATTTGACCTGCAGTTTATCGGATGGACGGCCATGACCCCTCCACAGCGCCCGGACGGGGGTCCCCGACCACCCTATCCGCCCGCCGAACCCGGCGCCGTCGCCGCCAGATGGCGGGCCCACAGCCGCAGCGCCGGCCGCACCGGCGGGTACTCGAGTCCGTGCCGGCGGGCGAGGGCGGCGGCGGACGCCGTCGGGTAGGTGTCGGCGCTGAGAAAGCTCAGGGTCTCCTTCTCCGCACCGGTCACGCGGGACGGCAGCGCCCGCAGCACCGCCACGGGTATCCGCCGGCGTGGTGCGGGGACGCCGAGTTCGTCGGCGAGCAGGGCGACGAGTTCGGGCAGCGGAGGGGTGGCCTCGTCGAGGACCCAGTAGGCCTGCCCCACCGTCTCCGGATCGCGCGGCACCAGCGCCAGGAACCGGGCCAGATGGTCGACGGTGACGACGGGCAGCACGGTGCGCCGGGAGCCGGGCACGGCGCGCAGCTGCCCGCGGGCGAGTTGCACGACCAGCTCCGCGAGACCGAGGTACTGATCGGCCGCCCCGGTGCGGGAGTCGCCGATCACCGTCCCGGGATTGACGACCGTGAGGGGAACCCCGAGTTCGGCGGCGAGTGCACGCACCACAGCGTCGGCTTCGATCTTCGACGCCTCGTACGCGCCGAACCTGCGGTAGGTGCGCCGCCGGTGCCGCCGGGGCCACGGCGCCGGCACGGCCGGGTACGCCGCGACCCGGTAGCCGCTGACGTGCACGAGCCGGCGCGCGCCCGCCACCGCCGCGAATCGGGTGATCTTCGCCGCCAGAACGACGTTCACCTCCCGCGCCGCGTGCGCGGTCATCCCGAAGGCGAACGCGGCGGCCAGGTTGTAGACGTCACGCACGTCCGCCGGCGCGGGATCGAGGGCGAGCTCGGCGGCGTCCGGGTCGAACACGTGGACCGAGAGCCGGTCGAGCGGCACCCCGTCGGCGGCGAGCCGGTCGCGCAGGCGTGCCCCGGACTCCGCCGAACGCACCGCGGCGACGACGAGGACGTCCCCGTCGGGGCCGGTGAGCAGGTCCCGCAGCAGTCCGCGGCCGAGGAACCCCGTCGCCCCGAAGACCACCGCGGCGCTCATCGTCCGGCTCCGACGAGGTCGAGTGCGACCGCGCGGGCGTCCGCGAGGGGGGCCACGTCGTGCCTGGCACGGGCGACGGTGGTGGCGCCCTCGACGAGGCTGACGATCACCCCGGCGAGCCGGGTGGCATCGGGTACCCCGTCGCGGGCGAGCACGCGCTCGAGGATCACGCGCCACGATTCGTAGACGCGGGCGCAGCTCTGCTGCAGCACAGGGTTGTCGGCGGCGGCGTCGACGGCGACGGCGACCACGGCGCAGCCGGCCGCGAACCCGGACCCCTCGAGCCTGGCCGCGAGGTCGTCGAACACCGCGGCGACGATCTCGGCGGCGGTCCGCCCCTCGGCCAGCAACTCCTCGAGCAGGCCGGTGAACTCCGCGCCCACCCGGTCCAGGGCCGCCACGACGAGTTCGTCCTTGCCGCCGGGGAAGTGGAAGTACACCGAGCCGCGCGGCGCTCCGGAGGCGTCGGTGATGCGGCCCAGCCCGGTGCCGTGGTAGCCGCGGGACTGGATCAGATCCAGCGTGGTGTCGATCATGCGCGCCTTCGTGCGCGCTCCCTTGGTGGTCACCCCTAAATAATAGACCGGTCTACATATTTCTGTCGATGCCGACGGACCTGGCGCGGCAGCCCGCATGCGACGGAAGGCACACTGAACCCGTTCCACTCTCGTAAGACGAAAGGACCGTCCGGTGTCGGAGCCCGTCAGCATTCCCACCCACTGGTACAACATCGCGGGAGATCTGCCCGACGCCCCGCCGCCGCACCTGCATCCCGGCACGAGGGAGCCGGTCACGGCCGCCGATCTCGAACCGCTGTTCGCCGCGGGGCTGATCGAGCAGGAGCTCTCCACCGAGACCGACATCGCGATCCCCGAGCCCGTCCGGGAGGCGTACGCGACCTACCGCACCACGCCGCTGCTGCGGGCCCGGTCCTTCGAGCGGGCGCTCGGCACCGCCGCCCGCATCTACGTCAAGTACGAGGGCGTGAGCCCGGTGGGCAGCCACAAGACGAATTCGGCTCTCGCGCAGGCGTACTACAACTCCGTCGACGGCGTGAAGAAGCTCACCACCGAGACCGGCGCCGGCCAGTGGGGCAGCGCCCTGTCGTTCGCATGCGCCAAGTTCGGCATCGACCTCGAGGTGTGGCAGGTGCGCGCCTCGTACGAGTCCAAGCCGTACCGCAGGCACCTCATCGAGGTGTACGGCGGCACCGTGCACTCGAGCCCGTCGGACCTCACCGCGTCCGGCCGCAAGGTCCTCGACGAGCAGCCGGACACCCCCGGCTCGCTGGGCATCGCCGTGTCCGAGGCCGTCGAGGTCGCCGCCGGCGATCCCGCCGCCCGGTATGCGCTCGGCAGCGTGCTCAACCACGTCGTGCTGCACCAGACCGTGATCGGCCTCGAGGCCGTCGAGCAACTGCGTGCCGCCGGCGAGGAGCAGGCCGACGTCGTGTTCGGGTGCGCCGGCGGCGGCTCCAACCTCGCGGGCCTGTCGTTCCCGTTCCTGCGCGAGGTGCTGCACGGCCGTGCCACCACCCGGGTGGTGGCGGCCGAGCCCGCCGCGTGCCCGTCCATCACGCGCGGCGAGTACCGCTACGACCACGGCGACATCGTGGGCCTGACCCCGCTGCTCAAGATGCATACCCTCGGTCAGGATTTCATTCCCGATCCCATCCACGCCGGTGGGCTGCGCTATCACGGCATGGCGCCACTGCTGAGTCACACCGTCGAACTGGGATACGTGCAGGGCACAGCCGTGGCGCAGACCGACGCCTTCGCGGCGGCGGTCGAGTTCGCCCGCACCGAGGGCATCGTGCCGGCCCCCGAGTCGGCCCACGCGATCGCGGCGGCCGCCGAGTACGCGCGGACCGTGACCGAACCCGAGGTGATCGTGATCGGGCTGTCGGGGCACGGGCAGCTCGACCTGCCGGCCTACGCCGCCTACCTGCACGGCGAGCTCGGATAGCAGCTCGGATAGCGCTGCCGGCGTGTCTTCCCCCCTGTGATCGGGGGGAAGACACGCCGACGAACGCTGTGATGCAACACACTGCCGGTCATCGGCGATACACCTGTGGAACCGCTTCATCGCGCGATGTCACCACCGGGAGGCCCTGATGCCCGACGCAGCCGACAACCTGGCCCTGCGCCTGCTCGACGCAGTGCACCGCACCCGAGGGATAGACCCTGGGATCGTCACCGATCGCTACCGGGCCTACCGGGCGGCGCAGAGCGCGGACGCCGGCCACGACGGGATCCGCGCGCTTCTGCGTACCTTCGAGGAGACCGGCGGCAGCGCCCAGTGGGCCGGCAAGGTCGGGCACTACCGTCGTCGCTACAGCCCCGAGGACGCGCCCATCGCCGCCGACACCGTCGAACTGGCCGCCGATGTCCTGCACCGGCACGGCGTCGACTCGGTGGACGACCTCGCCGGCACGGACGACACGACCCTCGCCGACGAGTGGCAGCGGGCCGGGGGCGACCCCGCCGTCTGGCAGCCGCTTCTCGACGCCCTGCGCCCGGCCCGGGCCCTGTCCGGCGTCGCCTGACCGACCCCCGCGGGCCGCGGCAAATCCGCCCGGCCACCCGTCGGCCGGGCGCATACTCGACGCATGCGTTATTCCGGCCGTCCGGAGGCCGGGCGGCGGCTGGCCCGGTCGGTTGCCCACCTGCGCGAGGCGAACCCCGTGATCCTGGCGCTCCCCCGCGGCGGGATCCCCGTCGCACGGGAGGTGGCACACGCGCTCGACGCCCCGCTCGACGTACTCGTCGTGCGCAAACTGGGGGTGCCGTGGCAACCGGAACTGGCGATGGGCGCCATCGCCGAGGGCGGCTTCCGCGTGCTCAACGAGGACGTCATCCGTATCGGCCGGGTGGCCGAGGACTCGATCGAACGGATCGAGGCCCGCGAACGCACCGAACTCGACCGTCGCGCCCGGCTGCTGCGCGGCGGCAAGGAGCGCACGTCGCTGTCGGGACGCACGGTCGTCCTCGTCGACGACGGCATGGCCACCGGCGCGACCGCCGCCGTCGCCTGCCTGGCCGCGCGGGAGTCCGGGGCCGAGCGGGTGGTGCTGGCGGTTCCCGTGGCCTCCCCGGAGGCGGCGCGACGCGTCCGAGCGGTGGCCGACGAGGTGGTGTGCCCGTTCACGCCTGCCGACCTGGGCAGCGTCGGGGCCGCGTACGACGACTTCCATCAGCTCTCCGACGACGAGGCCGCCCGCCTGCTCGAATCCGCCTGAGCACCTGCCGCGCCGACCGGTATCCGTGTCCAGAATTCACAGTTATATCTACAGGTCAGCGCGAAAAGGCTACAAATCGGGCACCCCCGCTGCTGCATTTTCCAGCCTCGTGTGATGCAATGCACATCCACAAGTGGAAAATTGATGGAGGGGTCACCGTGAAAGAGTTTGCCGTGCCACAGTCGTTCTCGATCCCCGAGGACGCATCGATGGCGGAGGCCGTCTTCCGGCACGAAAAGGAGTCGCCGACCTGGGTGCCGTTCGAGCGCCGGATCGACGGCCGGTGGGTCAGCGTCACCGCCGCCGAGTTCGCCGCCCAGGTCCGCGGGGTGGCCAAGGGCCTGATGGCGTCCGGGATCGAGCTCGGTGACCGGGTCGCGATCCTGTCGAGCACGCGCTACGAGTGGGTCCTGATCGACTACGCGATCTGGGCGGCCGGTGGCTGCACCGTCGCCATCTACGAGACCTCCTCGGCCGACCAGGCCCAGTGGATCCTCGAGGATTCGGGGACCTCGCTGCTCGTCGTCGAGAACGACGGCCACGCCCGAACGGTTGCGACGGTGGCCGAGGCCGCGCCGGCCCTGCGCGAGGTCCTGCAGATCGAGGGCGCACCGGGCGCCAAGAGCGCCGTCGACGAGCTGATCGCCCGGGGTGCGGCGATCACCGACGCACAGCTCGAGGAGCGGCGCCACCAGGTGCGGGCCGAGTCCCCCGCCACACTGATCTACACCTCGGGCACCACCGGCCGCCCCAAGGGCGTGCAGCTGACCCACAGCAACCTGTGGGCCGAGGCCGCCGCCGTCAAGCTCGCCCTCCCGAACTCCATGGTGAGCGGCAAGCGGACCCTGCTGTTCCTGCCCCTCGCCCACGTGTTCGCCCGCGAGATCTCGTTCGGCGCCTTCGAGCACGGCGTGACCGTCGCGCACACCTCCGACCTGACCACGCTGCTCGACCAGCTCGGCGAGTTCAAGCCGAACTTCATCCTGTCGGTCCCGCGCGTGTTCGAGAAGGTCTACAACTCGGCCAAGCAGAAGGCGTACGACGGCGGCAAGGGCAAGATCTTCGAGAAGGCCTCCGACACCGCCATCGCGTACAGCGAGGCGCTGGACAAGGGCGGGGCCGGCCTCGGCCTGAAGATCAAGCACTTCGTCTTCGACAAGCTGGTGTACAGCAAGCTGCGCGCGGCCCTCGGCGGCGAGTGCGAGCAGGCGGTCTCCGGCGGCGCCGCCCTCGGCGCGCGCCTGGGCCACTTCTTCCGCGGCGTCGGCATTCCCATCTACGAGGGCTACGGCCTGACCGAGACCACGGGTGGCGTCACCCTCAACACCCCCGAGCACCAGCGGGTGGGCAGCGTCGGCCGGCCGGTCAACGGGCACGCCGCACGCATCGCCGAGGACGGCGAGCTGCTGCTCAAGGGCCCCGCGGTGTTCGGCGGCTACTGGAAGAACGAGAAGGCCACCGCCGAAGCGATCGTCGACGGCTGGTTCCACACCGGTGACATCGGCAGGATCGACGAGGACGGGTTCGTCCACATCACCGGCCGCAAGAAGGAGCTCATCGTCACCGCCGGCGGCAAGAACGTCGCCCCGGCCGTGCTCGAGGACGCGCTCCGGGCACACCCGCTGATCAGCCAGGTCATCGTCGTCGGCGACGCGAAGCCGTTCATCGGCGCGCTGATCACCCTCGATCCCGAGGCCCTGCCCGGCTGGAAGGAACGCCACGGCATCGCCGCCGACGCTCCGGTCTCCGAGCTGCTCGGGCATCCCGACCTGATCGCGGAGATCGACGCCGCGGTCGCCGAGGGCAACAAGAAGGTCTCCAACCCCGAGCAGATCAAGAAGTACCGGATCCTCGAGGTGGACTTCACCATCGAGACCGGCGAGCTGACCCCGACGCTCAAGCTCAAGCGCAACGTCATCCACGAGGCGCACGGCACGGCGATCGAGGCCATCTACTCGTAGGGCCATCTACTCGTAGGGCCATCTACTCGTAGGGCCATGCCCCGGCTGAGCGAATGCATCCTCCACCTCCGCGGCGAGGGATGCATTCGCTCACTCGCGTCGGTGGGCCGGCACGTCGGTCACGGCCAGGACGAACTCGGCGACGTCGCGGGTCACCGTGCGGTGCACCGGCTCGTGCAGCAGGTCGTGGCCTGCGTCCGGGTACTCGCGCAGCTCCAACGCCGGGATCGTCCGGGACCAGGCCCGGACGGGCTCGATCGGGGCCAGCCGGTCGTCGACGCCGTGCACCGCGAGCAGCGGTATGCGCGCCTGCGCGAGGATCTCGGCCGTCGCGGGCACGGCCGCCGATCGAGGCGTCCCGCACAGCACGGCGCCGCGGAATCGGCCGGCGTCGGTGCGCAGCACCGTGAGGGCGGTTCCCGCGCCGAGCGAGTGCCCCATCACCACCAACGGCATCCCCGGCTCCGCGCGCTCGGCCAGCTCGGCGACGCACAGCAGGTCGGCCGCCAGGTCGTCGACGGCGCCCGGTTCACCGGGGTTGCCCTCGGACAGGCCGTGCCCGGCGAGATCGAGGCCCCACACCGCGATGCCGTGCGGCGCCAGACCCGCGGCGAAGCGATGGTAGTGACCGGTGTGCTGACGCATCCCGTGGGCGAAGACGACGGCGGCCGTCGCGCCGTCGACGGACCAGTGCCGGTAGTGGACGCGGCCGGTGCTGCCGTCGAAAAAGGGCATGCGGCCATTGTGCGCCGGTGCACAATCGCGGGATGACACCGACCACCGCCGTCGAGCGCAGCCGAGCCGAGGGGCGCGCCGCCCGCACCCGCATGCCCCGCAGTGCGCACGGCGAAATTCGTTGTCCCGAACGGGATCCGGTCGCGATCTTCGAACAGCAGAACCGCACCCGACTGCCGGAACTGGTGCCGATCCGGTACGAACGGATGACGGAGTCGCCGTTCGCCTACTACCGCGGCAGCGCCGCCGCGATGGCGGGGGACCTGTCCACCGAGCCGGTGACGGGGCCCCACGTGGTGGCGTCGGGCGATGCACATCTGGCGAATTTCGGCCTGTACGCCTCGCCGGAGCGCCGAGTCCTGTTCGACCTCAACGACTTCGACGAAGCGTATCCGGCGCCGTGGGAATGGGACGTCAAACGGCTGGCCGCGTCGGTGTGGTTGGCCGGCCGTCAGACCGGGCGCACCGAGCAGCAGTGCCGGGACGCGACCCTCACGACGGTGCGCTCGTACCGCGAGACGATCCGCTTCCTGTCCGACCTGACGGCCACCGAGCGGTTCTACTTCCAGGTCGACGCGGACGAGATCGAGCAGGCGTCGCGGAATCCGGAGGCGATACGCGCCGTCGTGCAGAAGGCACGGGGCCGCACCTCCGAACAGGTCCTGAGGAAGCTGACGGTTACCACGGCCGACGGCGCACCGCGCATCGTCGACCAACCCCCGATCGTCCGGCACCTCGACATCGGGTCGCTCGAAGCCATCGACGGGATCGTCGCGTCCTACCGGGCGACGGTGCGGGCGGACGTCCTGCTGCTGCTCTCCCAGTACCGCGTCGTGGATTTCGCGATGCGGATCGTGGGAGTGGGCAGTGTGGGCACCCGGTGCTTCGTCGTCCTGCTGCTCGGGCCGGCCGACGAGCCGCTGTTCCTCCAGGTCAAGGAGGCCGGACAGTCGGTGCTGGAGACGCACGGCGGGATCCGCGAGACTCCCCACCGCGTCGCGTCCGAACTCATCACGCACGGCCAGGGCGCCCGGGTCGTGGGTGCGCAGCGAATCCTGCAGGCCCACTCGGATCCGCTCCTCGGCTGGATCACCGGCGTGCCCGGTCCGGACGGCGTGCGACGGGACTTCTACGTCCGGCAGTTCCGTGACATGAAGGGATCGGTGCAGTGGGATCGGTTGAGTGCCGCACAGTCGGAGCGGTACGGCCGGTTGTGCGGGGCGCTGCTCGCCCGTGCCCACAGCCAGAGCCCGGTCGGCGCGTTCGTCGCCGGGTACCTCGGCCGCGGGACGGTCTTCGACGAGGCGGTCGCGCGGTGGTCGGCCGCCTACGCCGATCGCACGGAGCAGGACTGGCGGGCGCTGTGCGACAAGGGGCCGTAGGTCACCAGCAGCGCCCCTCGCCGCGGTAGGTGGGGACGGTGGTGCGGGTGCCGTCGGCGTCGACGAGGTGCAGTTCCGCGAACCGCTCGCACAGCTCCCCCGCCTTGGCGTGCCGCAACCATACGCGCCCGCCGACGGGCAGATCCGCCGCGGCACGGCCGGTGACGGGGGTCTGCACCTCACCGGCCCCCTCGGCGCGCAGCAGCCGCAGGCCGGCGGGACGGACCGGACGCGGCACCCGCGAGGGACCCGCCGGGCCGGAGGCGATGTAGCCGCCCCCGAAGAGGGTGGCGACGGTGGGGCCGGGCCTGCGCACCGTGGGCAGTGCGAAATACAGCGCAGGGCGCGGGGTGAAGGCCCGGTAGCGATCGAACAGCGTGGGCACGTACAGACCGGAGCCGGCGGTGACCTCGGTGACGACCGGGTCGGCGGAGCTGACCTCGAGCGAGCCGGTGCCGCCGCTGTTGACGATCTCGAGGTCGCCGACGACAGCACGGACGGCCCCGGCGACGGCGCCGCGCCGGGTGGACAGCTCGGCGGCCGAGCGGCGTTTGACCCACCGGACCGCCGGCGAGGTGTCGGGCAGACCGGCGATCTGCGCCTCGTAGAACATCACGCCGACGACGGCGAAACCGGCGGTCGTCGCGCAGCGCGCAAGCTGCGCCACCTCGTCGGGGGTGCGCAGCGGCGAGCGCCGCACACCGAGATGCACCGGCCCGAGCCGCAGTGACGCGTCCACGTCGAGGCACACGCGGGGACGCACGCGGGCGGTGCCGAGGGCGTCGCGCACGATGCCGAGTTGGGCGGCGGAGTCGACCATGAGGGTGACGGCGTCGAGCGCCTGCGGCCGGCCGGCCAGTTCGGCGAGCGCGGCTCGGTCGACGGTCGGATAGCCGAGAAGCACGTCGCGGGCGCCGCGCTCGACCAGCCAGAGCGCTTCGCGCAGCGAGTACGCCATGATCCCACGGAATCCGGCCCTGGCGGTGAGGCCGGTGCCGAGCACCTCCTCGAGGACGGCGCGGCACCGGACGGACTTGCTCGCCACTCGCACGGGGGTACCCCCGGCGCGGCGGACGAGGTCGGCGGCGTTGCTCCGGAGCGTGGGGAGATCGACGGCCGCGAGCGGGGGGTCCAGGTCGGCCGTCGCGTCGTGGAGCCGGTCGAGGGGGTGGGTCACGGCGGGGTCCAATCCACGGCAGGTCGGGGGTCGCGGCCAGTCAAGCACCGAGTTGGACCTGTGTCCAGGTTCAGGTCGTTTCCACGGCCCGTCCGGCGACGATCGCGGCGATGTCGTCGAGTTCGGTGACGATGGCGTCGCCGTCCCGATCGACCAGCCATCGCAGGACCAGTCCGTCGAGCATGGCCAGCGCGAGCCGGGCGACGGTCGAGACGGGCTCGATCCACTCGGTGCCGGTGCGGGCGGCGCACTCCTCGAGGAACGTCCGTGCCTCGACGTCCATGATGCGGTACTGATCGGTGGCGATGTTGCCGCCGAGGGGCTCGCCGGCATCGCGGTGACGCAGCGAGTACGCCGTGATCTCGTAGGTGAGCAGCTGCCGGTCGGGCGTCTTCTCGATCGTCGGCCACATCGCGTTGATCCCCACGTAGAGCAGCTGCCGCAAGCCGCGCAGGCCCTGCGGGTCGGGTCCGTCCTGCGGGAGGGTGAAGGCGGTGCGCAGCGCCTGGCTGAGCTGGAGCACCAGCGCCTCCCCCATCGCGGCGACGAGGGCCTCCTTGCTCTCGAAGCAGTAGTGCACCACCCCGAGGGAGACGCCGGCGTGCTCGGCGACCGCCCGCACGGTGACGGCCCCGAGACCCCCGCCCTCTGCCAGCGCGAGAGCGGATTCGACGAGTTGGGCTCGACGTTGGTCCGCCGGCAACCGGTTCAGCATGCCTCCGATCGTAGATCCCGGCCCGGATCCGTCGGCATCTATTGACCTGGACGGTCGTCCAAGTCGATGATGGGCGCATGGCCACCGACCGCCCCGTCGCCACCTGGCACAACTGGGCCCACACCGAATCCGCGACGCCGCACGCGTACGAGACCCCGGAAACCCTGGAGGAGATCGTCGCCGTCGTCGCACACGCATCCGGACGCGGGCTGCGCGTCAAGGCGGTCGGGGCCGGCCACTCCTTCACCGGCGTCGCCGTCACCGACGGCGTGCTCGTCTCCCTCGACCGGTTCACCGGCATCGAGGAGGTCCGTCCCACCCCTGCGGGTGCGTTCGTCACGGTGCGGGCCGGCACCCGGCTGCGGGATCTCAACCGGCTCCTGTGGGAGCACGGTCTGGCGGTGCCGAACCTCGGGGACATCGACGTGCAGTCGCTCGCCGGCGCGATGTCCACCGGCACCCACGGCACCGGCGCCCGGTTCGGGGGCCTGGCCACCGTCGCGCGCGCGGCCACCCTCGTCCTTGCGGACGGCTCGGTCGTGCGCTGCTCCCCCGAGGCCGAGCCGGAACTCTTCGAGGCCGCCCGGCTCGGCCTCGGCGCCGTCGGCATCCTCGCCACGATCACCCTGGAGTGTGTGCCCGCGTTCGCACTGCATGCGGCGGAAGCACCCGGGACGCTCGACGACACCCTGGCCGTGCTCGAGCGCGACCGGCTCGGCGTCGACCACTTCGAGTTCTACTGGTTTCCGCACACCGACCGGGTACTCACCAAGCGCAACACCCGGCTGCCCGACGACGCACCGGGCGCCCCGGTGGGACGGCTGCGCGGCTTCCTCGACGACGAGGTGCTCGCCAACGGCATGTTCGAGGTCGTCCAGCGCCTCGCAACCCGCGCGCCGGCCCTCGTCCCCAAGCTCAACGGGTTCGCCGCGCGGACCCTGTCCCCCCGGGAGTTCGTCGATCGCAGCTACCGCGTCTTCGCCTCCCCGCGCCGGGTCCGGTTCCGGGAGATGGAGTACGCCGTCCCCGTCGAATCCGCGACCGAGGTGCTCACCGAGATCGATACGTGGCTCTCCCGCAGCGACTTCCACGTCGCATTTCCGGTGGAGGTACGCTTCGCCGCCGCCGACGACGTGTGGCTGTCGACGGCCCACGGCCGCGACAGTGCCTATCTCGCGGTGCACCAGTACCACCGTCGCGAACACCGGCCGTACTTCGATGCGGTCGAGGCGATCGCCCGCGCCGTGGACGGCCGGCCGCACTGGGGCAAGATGCACGGCCGCACCGCGGCCGACCTGCGCGCGACGTATCCGCGATTCGACGACTTCCTCGCCGTCCGCGACCGCGTCGACCCGCAGCGCACGTTCGCCAACCCGTACCTGGACCGCGTGCTCGGCCCGTAGCTCGCGCCCGGACCGCACGTCCTATCCGAACGATGCCGTGATCGAATTGCGCGCCAACGTCTCCCGCTGCTCGTCGGTGAGCCCGAGCCGGTCGCGCAGCGCCGCGAACGTGTCGTCGACGTACCCGCCGAAGTACGCCGGATCGTCGGAGTTCACGGTCACCAGCAAACCCGCCTCGAGCATGCGCGGCAGCGGATGCTGCTCGATCGAATCCACCACGCGCAGGCGGACATTCGACAAAGGACAGACGGTGAGCGGAATCTGCTCGTCGACGAGGCGCGCGACGAGAAGCGGGTCCTCGAGGGAGCGGATTCCGTGGTCGATGCGTTCGGCCCCGAGCAGATCCAGTGCCTGCCAGACGTATTCGGGCGGCCCCTCCTCCCCCGCATGGGCGACCGCGTGCAGGCCCTCGGCGCGGGCGCGGGCGAAGACGTCCTCGAACAGCGACGGCGGATAACCCACCTCCGCGGAGTCCAGGCCCAGCCCGCTGATCGGAGCCGACAGGCGCAGCAGTTCCCCGAACACCTCCTCGGCCTCGTGCACGGGCCGGTCCCGCACGACGGACGCGATCATCGCCGCGTCGACGCCGAACTCCCGCCGGCCCGCCGCGACGGCGGCGGCGAGGCCCTCGACCACCTCGGCCAGCGGCACGCCGCGGCTCGTGTGCGCCTGCGGGTCGAAGAAGAACTCGGCCCGCGTCACCCCGGCCTGCGCCGCCCGGCGCAGGTACGCCGTCGCGAGATCGGTGAAGTCCTCGGCGGTCCTCAGCACCTGCATGTTCGCGTAGTACAGGTCGAGGAACGACTGCAGGTCGGTGAACTCGTACCGGCCGCGCAGCTCGTCGAGGTCGGCATACGGGAGCGAGACGCGGTTGCGCTCGGCGAGAGCGAAGATCAGCTCCGGTTCGAGGGTGCCCTCGATGTGGACGTGCAGTTCGGCGAGCACGATCGATCTCCTTCGTCGGCGCGGGTCGTCAGCGGCCCTTCCAGACCGGCGGACGCTTCTGCGCGAACGCCGTCGCACCCTCGCGGGCGTCCTCGGACACGAACACCGGGCCGACGATCTCGCGCTGGCGGTCGAAGGCCTCGTCCGCCGGCCAGTCGGCGGCCTTGGCGATGACCTCCTTGGTGGCCGCCACGGCGAGCGGGCCGTTGGCCGTGATCCGTTCGGCGAGAGCCAGGGCGCCCGCCAGCGCACCGCCCGGCTCGGTGAGAACGTTGACGAAACCGTAGCCGTGGGCCTCCTCGGCGGTGAACGCGTCGCCGGTGAGCGCCAGTTCCATCGCCTTCTGATACGGAATCCGGGTGGGCAGGCGCAGCAGGCCACCACCCGCGGCGACGAGTCCGCGCTTGACCTCCGGGATGCCGAACTTCGCGTCCGTGGCGGCGACCACGAGGTCGGTGGCGAGGACGAGTTCGGTGCCGCCGGCGAGCGCGAAGCCCTCGACGGCGGCGATGATCGGCTTGCGCGGCGGCGCCTCGGTGAAGCCGAGACCCTTGCCCGGCACCGCGATGTTCTCCCCGGCGACGAACGCCTTGAGATCCATACCGGCGCAGAAGGTGCCGCCGGCACCGGTGAGCACGCCCACGGACAGGTCGGGGTCGGCGTCGAGTTCGTCGACGGCGGCCGCGAGGCCGTGGCTGACGGCCGCGTCGACGGCGTTGCGGGCCTCGGGACGGTTGATGGTGATCACCAGAATTCGACCGCGACGCTCGAGCAGGACCTCGTCGGACATGCGCACACCTTTCACGGGGTTCGGTTGCCGATCGCGCGTGCCGCGGTCCGTTCGCTTGTACCGCACTCGAACCCGACGGCAGCGGACCGCCGTGTCACGACACGCGGACGGCGACGGGCGTGACGAAACCGTCCGCGTCGATGTGCACCTGGTCGCCGGTGCGGAACCAGCCGTCGTCGAAGGTCTCGGCGGTCGCCTCCGGGTCGTTCCAATAGCGGCGAGCGACACTGGGGCCGCGGCACAGCAGTTCGCCTTCACCTCGATCGGCCGCCGGACCGAGGAGGGCGACCTCCATCCCGCCGAACGGAACCCCCACGCTGCGCGGGTGTGCGGCCCGCTGATCGGTGGGCAGCAGCAACCCGATGCCGCCGGTCTCGGCCACCCCCCAACCGCGCACGCATCTCGCCGCGGGGAACGACGCACGCAGGTGCCGCCACGGCACGCGCACCCCCCGCGCCCCGGCGGCGACGACGGTGCCGCCGGCCGCCAGGGTCGGCAGCAGTTGCACGGCGCTGCCCGCCGCCGTGGACAGCGGTGCGGTGAGCACCGTGCGCGCGCCCTCCGCGGTCAGGTCCATGGCGTGCACCACGGCCTCGATCGTGGAGAGGATGTTCTCGTTGGTGAGCTCGACCCCGTGCAGTCCCCCGCCGCGTTTGCGCACGTAGTACAACACCGCGAGCTCGTCCGGCGCGGCGCCCTCGTCCAGGAACGCCACCCCGTCGGGCAGCTCTCCGTCGAGGGTCAGGACGGCGCCGCTGTCCTCGGCGATCCACTCGAGTTCCGGTTCGCTGCACGTCGGATCCGGCAGCACCGGCACGCCACCGGCGAGGACCACCCCGAGGAACGCGTACAGCCAGCGGAATCCGTTCGGGCAGTGGACGACGACGCGGTCGGCCGGGCCCACGCCCTGATCGAGCAGGCCGCCGGCCACCCGGGCCGCCGACGACCACATCTGCCCGTAGGTGAGGGCGTTGCCGGCCCGGTCCACGGCGGCGACGCGGGCGGAATGCCGCAGCGCGCTGCGGTCGAGCAGCTCGGCCAGGCACGGCTCGAGGTCCTCGTACCGCAGGACACCGTCCAAGCGGCGACTGACGCGTTCGTCACGGAACCACCCGGCTGCACACGAAACCCGGACCAGCGCCACCGACATCGTCACCTCCGCCTCGTCGTGTGCCTGCACTATATGGCGCGGGTCACAGCTGGGGGCTGGATCGGCTTACCTTCCCGTGTACGACGCCTTCCCCGGCCCGACGGAGAGG
Source organism: Rhodococcus ruber NBRC 15591 (assembly GCF_001894945.1). Lineage (GTDB taxonomy): Bacteria > Actinomycetota > Actinomycetes > Mycobacteriales > Mycobacteriaceae > Rhodococcus > Rhodococcus ruber. Next base: position 294,881 of record NZ_BCXE01000001.1, on the reverse strand, counting down.
AAGCTCCGCACCGCACCTTTCAGGTCGTCGGTGCCGAACAGCGCACCGGAGACCTCCGGGGTCTCCGAGTCGGCGTGGGCGACGCCACCGGACCGCCACGCGCCGATGATGCGCTTGGTGGCGTCGTGGGCGCGGGTGGGACCGTCGGCGAGCCGGTCCGTGAGGGCGCGCGCCGCGGCGTCGACGTCGTCGTGCACCGCGTTGACCACTCCCCACGACCGCAGCGTCTCGGCGTCGTAGAGATCGCCGGTCATCACCAGCTCGCGCGCACGGCCGGAGCCGGCGCGCTCCGCCAGCCGCTGCGGCCCGCCCATCGACGGAGTCAGACCGACGACGGTCTCCACCAGCCCGAACTTCGCGCCCGGCGCCGCGAGGACGATGTCGCAGGCGAGCGAGATCTCGAATGCCGCGGTGAGGGTGAGCCCGTGCGCGGCGAACACGACGGGGCACGGCAGGGCCTCGAGCGGATGGATGATCCGAGCGAACAGGTCCTGCCACAGCTGGGCGCCCTGGCCGGCGTCGAGGCCCTCGAACAGGTGGACGTCCACACCGCCGGAGACGACCTTGCCCTCCGCGCGGATCAGGACCGCGCGCGGCGGTGCCGCCCCGAGCGCGGCGACGTCGGCGATCACGGCGTCGAACAGGGCTCGGTCGAACAGGTTCAGCGTGCCGTGCGCGACGGTCAGCACGGCGACCTCGGCACCGGCCGCGGTGGTGTGGCGCTCGAGGCGGGTGGGGTGGGTGGTCTGCGTCATGCGCGCCACACTAGGCGAGTGTGCTGCGCTCCTCGAGGGACAGGCTCGGCACCGGCTCGGCCCGGCCGGGCCGACCGAAGAACAGCGCCGCGGCGAAGCCGACGAGCAGGACCGCGGCGGGCAGCAGCGTCGACTCGGCCATGGCGGCGGCGAAGGGCGCGCGCACCGGCTCCGGCAGGGCCGTCGTCCCGCCCTCGGCCGCCTCGGCCGTCCCGCCGCCGGTGAGCCCGTGCACGGCGAGGCGCGAGGTGATGAGCGCCCCCACGGCGGCGCTGCCCAGGACGGCACCGACCTGACGGGTGGTGTTGTAGACACCCGACCCGGCCCCCGCCTGATGGGGCGGCAGGCCGTGCGTCGCGGTGGCGGCGAGCGGCGACCAGATGCCGGCCATCGCGGCACCCATGAGGGCGATCGGCAGCAGCAGCTGCCACACCGGCGAGTCGGGTGTCATCAGTGCCGCCAGCCACGCCAGCGCCACCGCGAGCAGCGCGAAGCCGGTGCCGGCGATGTAGCGCGGATGGGTCCGGTCCACGAGCCGGCCGACCATCGGGGCGAGCACGCCGGTCAGGACCGCCATCGGGGCCATCAGCAGCGCCGACTCCGTGGGTGTCCAGCCGCGCACGCCCTGGGCGTAGAACATCAACGGCAGGACCATCGCGGTGACCGAGAAGCCCATCGCGGCGATGCCGATGTTGGCCAGCGAGAAGTTGCGGTCGCGGAACAAGCCGAGCGGGACGAGCGGCTCTCCGCGCCCGCGGGACTGGTACCACACGAACACCGCCAGCAGCGCCACTCCGGCGGCGATCAGCACCCACACGGGCGTGGACCAGTCGTAGGAGTTGCCCTCCTGGATACCGAACACGAGGCAGAACATGCCCGCGCCGCTGAGCAGCACGCCGAGGAGGTCGAACCGGTGCGGATGGGTGGGCAGCGCCGGGACCAGGCGCGCCGCCAGGACGAACCCGACGATCCCGACCGGCACGTTGACGAAGAAGATCCACTCCCAGCCGAGGTGGTCGACGAGGACACCGCCGGCCAGCGGACCCACGAGGGTGGCCACACCGGCCACCGCGCCCCACAGTCCCATGGCGGTGCCCCGCCGGTCCGGCGGGAAGGTGCGGGTGATGATCGCCATGGTCTGGGGGGTCATCAGCGCCGCGCCGAGGCCCTGGAAGACCCGGGCGACGACGAGGGCGGCGACGGTGCCGGACAACCCGCACCACAGCGACGCCGCGGTGAACACCACCAGCCCCGCCAGGTAGACCCGCTTCGGGCCGAACCGGTCCCCGAGGCGGCCGGTGACCAACAGCGGCACCGCGTACGCCAGCAGGTAGGCGCTGGTGACCCACACGACGTTGTTGATGTCGGTGTCGAGCGCCCGCATGATCGCCGGGTTGGCGACCGCCACGATGGTGCTGTCCACCAGGATCATGAAGAACCCGAGGCACAGCGCCCACAGCGCCGGCCACGGACTTGTCTCGGTCTCCACCCGCACGCCCTCCGCTCGTAGGCGTCTACGGTAGCGCCGTGGACGGACATCTCCTGGACATCGTGCGGCTGGCCTGGTGCCGCGAACTCGGGCTCGACGACGCAGCGCTCGCCACCCCGGGCCGGGTGACGCGGGTGGACGACGCATCCGCCCTGGTCCGGGTGCTACGACTCGGCGACGTCAGCGCGGTGGTGGGCCCGGGCTGGGTGGTCGACGCCGTCGCGACGGTGCCCGACGCGGAGCTGGACGCGTCGGCGCTGCTCGACCTGACGCGCGGGCACGCGGTGCGCAGCCACGCGCTGAGCTACTGCGCCGACTGGGTCGACGCGACACGGGTCCGCGATCCGCTGATCTCCCACGAGGTCGACGACCTGGCGGAGCTGTTGCGGCGCTGCCCACCCGACGACGCGACCGAGGCGGGCCTCGAGATCGTGACCGAGGCGGGCCTCGAGATCGTGACCGAGGCGGGCCTCGAAATCGCGACCGAGGCGGGGCTCGAGAACGTGACCGAGGCGGGGCTCGGGAACGTGACCGGGGAGGCGTCGTCGTTCGTGCTGCTCGACGACGACCACCGGCCGCTGTCGGGTGCGGTGTACACCGAAGTGCAGTCGATCCTGGCGGACGTGACGGCGCTGACCGTGCCGGAGCACCGGCGGATCGGCCTGGCGGCGACCGTCGCGACCCTGGCGACGCACGATGCGCTCGACGCCGGACTCGTCCCCCAGTGGCGGGCCCGGCGCGACAACACCGCGGGCCGTGGCCTGGCCGCGGTGTTGGGGTACACCGAACTGGGAACCCACATCTCGGTGGCAGTACCGGCCGCCGCAGGAACGTAACGAGCCGCAGGAACGTAACGAGTGAGGGGAGCCCAGTGAACGAGCACTCGGGAGGCGACGGGGACGGGTACGTCACGCCCGGCGCCGAGTACAGCCGTGACACGCACTACATCACCACGCGCATCACAGCCGACGGGCGCGACGGGTACCCGGTGGAGGCCGGCCGGTACCGGCTGATCGCGGCCCGCGCCTGCCCGTGGGCGAACCGCGCGCTCATCGTGCGGCGGCTGCTGGGGCTCGAGGACGCGCTGTCGCTGGGGTTGTGCGGCCCCACGCACGACGAGCGCAGCTGGACGTTCGATCTGGACCCGGGCGGGGTGGATCCGGTGCTGCAGATCCCGCGGTTGCAGGACGCGTACTTCGCGCGGGACCCCGAGTACTCCCGGGGGATCACGGTGCCCGCCGTCGTCGACGTGCCTACCGGCCGCGTGGTCACCAACGACTACCCGCAGATCACCCTGGACTTCGCCACGGAGTGGACGGCACTGCACCGCGACGGCGCCCCCGACCTCTACCCGGAACCGCTGCGCGACGAGATCGACGAGGTCGCCGAGCTCGTCTACCAGGACGTCAACAACGGCGTGTACCGGTGCGGGTTCGCCGGGTCCCAGCGCGCGTACGACCGTGCCTTCGACCGGCTGTTCGCGCGGCTGGACTGGCTCGAGGAACGGCTCGGCTCCCGTCGGTACCTGGTGGGCGAGACGATCACCGAGGCGGACGTGCGGCTGTTCACCACGCTGGCCCGCTTCGACGCCGTCTACCACGGGCATTTCAAGTGCAACCGGAATCTGCTGGCGTCCATGCCGGCGTTGTGGGGGTACGCCCGGGACCTGTTCCAGACGCCCGGTTTCGGCGACACCATCGACTTCGGGCAGATCAAGCAGCACTACTACATCGTGCACACCGACATCAATCCGACGCAGATCGTGCCGAAGGGCCCCGACCCGAGCGGATGGCTGACCCCGCACGGCCGGGAAGAGCTGGGCGGCACGCCGTTCGGGGACGGCACGCCGCCGCCCCCGCCGCGGGCGCAGGAGGCGGTGCCGGCTTGAGTCCGACTCACGCGCCCGCGTACGTTCCGAAACTCCAGTACACCCCCTGCGGGTCCCGGCACGTGAAGTCGTGCGATCCGTAGTCGGTGTCGTGCAGGCCGAGGACGACCGTGGCACCGGCGGCCACAGCGCGGGCGTGCAGCGCGTCGACCGCGGGGGCGTCGGGGAGGACGAGGTAGATGCAGCCGGTGCCGGCGGGTATCTCGATCGGGCCGCCCCCGCCGGCCGAGCCGAGCATGACGCCGCCGCCGTGCGGCCAGCGCAGCTCGGCGTGGTCGACGCGCCCGCCGTCGCCGTAGACGGCGTTCTCGGTGAAACCGAACGCGTCGACGAGGAAGCGGATCGCCGCCCGGGCATCGGTGTAGGAGAGGCAGGGCCACACGGGTGTGGTGAGTGCTGTCGTAGTCATGGTTGCCAGTGTTCGTCGGCAGCCGGGTCGCCGTCTTGGACGATTGGGAACTGCTCGTCGCGCAGCCAGTGCGACGGCGGAACCCCGGCGATCGCGCGCCATTCCCGTGCGAGGTGGGCCTGATCGTAGAACCCGGACCGGGCGGCCACGTCGGCGAGCACGTGCGGTCCGGGCCGGCGCAGCAGCCGACGGGACCGGTCGAACCGGACCACCCGCGCCGCCTCCTTGGGCCCCACCCCGAACTCGGCGGTGAATCGTGCGTTCAGATACCTTCGACTCCAACCGATCTCGTCGGCCAGGTCGGCGATCCGCACACCGGGGGTGCGGGGATCCTGCAGCCTGCGCCACACGTGACGCAGGTGTGGATCGATCTCGCCGTGCTCGGCGGCGAGCCGCCGGGCGAGCACCTCGTCGAGGACCCGGAATCGGCTTTCCCACCCCGCAGCGGCGGCGATCCGCTCGCCGAGTTCCCGGGCGGCGGCGCCGAGCACGTCCTCGAGATCGACGACCCACGCGCCGAGTGCACCGGCGGGCACCCCCAGCAACACCCGGGCTCCCGCCGGGGTGAGCGCGAGCTGGATTCCGTGCTGGTTGCCGTCGTGGGCGATGGTGACGGCGGTGGTGGCCAGGCCGCTCGCGAGCGCACCGAACCGGCCGGGGCCCTGACCCGGTGCCGCGGCCCGCGCGAGTTCGACAGGGGCACCGATCGTGAGCACGACGGTCAGGTCCGGGGACGGCAGACCGAGGTGGGTACCGGGGGCGAATCCCGTCAGCCGGTACCCGTCGTAACTGCGCACGTAGGGGCACAGCGGCGGGGCGGGCCGCCGCCGGGCACCGTCCGAGATGCCGGTCACGGTCCCAGGGTAAACACGGATAGACGCCACGCCCACGGGGTACACAGGGTGAGCAGCCGTGGAACTCACGGCGGTGTATGCAGGCCCGGGAGGGCCGGGAGGATCGAGGACGGAACGATGAGCGACAGGGTAGGACGCGTGGAGAAGTATCTCGTCACGCTCCTGGACAACGGCAGCAGGCTGCAAGCGCCCGCGGTGGCACGCTACGTCGACCTGACGCGGCGTGCCCATCCCGACGAGACTCCCGAGCAGATCATCAGGCGGTTGGAGAAGACCTTCCTCAACGGAGTCACCGGGAGCGGCACGGCGGCCGGCGCCGCGGCGACCGTGCCCGGGATCGGCACACTCGCGTCGATCGCCGCGGTCGGCGCCGAGACCGCGTTCTTCCTCGAGGCCGCCGCGTTGCTGACCCTGGCGGTGGCATCGGTGCACGGGATCGAACCGCACCAGCACGAGCAGCGCCGCGCCCTCGTGCTCGCCGTGGCACTGGGCGAAGCCGGCATGGAGATCGTCGAGCGCGCCACCGGCACGACCGCGAAGACGTGGACGTCGGCGCTCACCGGCAAGATCCCCGGTGCCCAGCTGAAGTCCGTGAACAAATCGCTCGTGCGGACCTTCGTCCGCAAGTACCTCGCCAAGCGCAGCGCCCTGGTGTTCGGCAAGCTCGTGCCCGCCGGCATCGGTGCCGCGATCGGTGGCGCGGGCAACCGCGCGCTGGGCAAGCGGGTCATCGCGAACGCCCGGGACGCGTTCGGGCCGCCGCCGGCGCAGTGGCCGTCGCAGCGTCCACCGCTCACCGGCGCAGCGTCCGGACCGGACGGGGATCCGAACTGGCAGGCGCTGTCCTCCCCCCTGACCGGCTGGTGACATGTCCGCGGGCAAGGTGTTCGTGCGCGAGAGCGGATCCGGCACCCGCACCGTGGTTCTCCTGCACGGATACTCCGATCACGGGGGCACCTGGTGCAAGGTGGTCCCGGCGCTGGCCGAGCGCCACCGGGTCCTGACCGTCGACCTGCCCGGATTCGGCCGCAGCGCCGGACACTGGCGGGCGCCGGTGCTGGATCACTATGTCGACACCGTCGCCGAGGTGATCGCCGACTGCGCGGATCCGGTGGCGCTGATCGGCAATTCGCTGGGAGCGGTGACCTCGCTGGCGTTCGCATCGACGTATCCGGGCCGGGTGGACGGCGTCGTGCTCGCCGACATGCCGGGGATGGCCGGGATCCCGCGCAGCTGGTCGAGCGGCGCGCGGTTGCCGCTGGACATGGTGTCGCGCGCGCTGTCCCGGCCCGTGCCGCCCGCCCTGGTGCAGTTCGCCGTCGCCACTCTCTACGCCCGTGCGGCGCTGCACCGTCCGGACCGGCTGGGCGTCGACACCCGCACCGCGTTCGCGGCGAACTACGCGAGCCGGCGCAGCATCGAGACCCTGCTGGCCGTCGGCCGGGCCGTGATCCCCGAACTGGCCCGGCTGCCCATCCCCGAAATGGTGAACTCCCTGTCCGTGCCGGCACTGCTGGTGTGGGGTGAGCGGGATCTGATCACCCCGGCGCGCGCCGCGGGCCGGGTGCATACCGGCGCCCGACGGCGGGTCGCGATCATTCCGGACGCCGGGCATTGCCCGCAGCTCGACTCCCCCAGCGAATTCCTCGAACTGGTGCTGCCGTTCCTCGAGCGGTCCTTCTCCCGGCCTGCCGCGCCGGGCACGTAGGCTCTCGGGGTCCGAGCAGGACCCACCAGAGAGGGAGTCGATGACAGCGCCGTTCCCGACGGAGCCGGCCGCCGGCGCCGGGTACGCGCCCGCGGCGGGTATCGCCGTGCAGGGCCTGTGGAAGAACTTCCGCGACGTACCCGCGGTGTCGGACCTGTCGTTCTCCGTGCCGCCGGGTTCGATCACGGGATTTCTCGGGCCGAACGGTTCCGGGAAGACGACGACCCTGCGGATGCTGCTCGGCCTGGTGCGCCCGACGGCCGGTGTCGCGCTCGTCGACGGGGTGCCCTTCACCTCGCTGCCGCACCCGGCACGGGTGGTCGGTGCGGTGCTGGACGCGCAGAGCTTCCATCCCAAGCACACCGCCGGCACCCATCTCGAGGTGTACGCCGCGGCGATCGGCGTGCCGTCGGCACAGGTGCGGCGCGTCCTCGACCTGACCGGGCTCGCCGCGGCGACCCGCCGGCGGATCGGCGAGTTCTCCCTCGGCATGCGGCAGCGGCTGGCGCTGGCCACCGCGCTGCTCGGCGAACCGCGCTACCTCGTGCTCGACGAACCGGCGAACGGCCTCGACCCCGAAGGCATGGCCTGGTTGCGCGACTTCCTGCTCGGCTACGCCCGCTCCGGGGGCACCGTGCTGATCTCGAGTCACATCCTGCGGGAGGTCGAGCAGACGGCCGACCGTCTGGTGATCATCAGCCGCGGCAGGCTCGTGCACCAGGGCACGACGGCGGATCTGCGGCATGCGCATCGAGCCCGGGTCCTCGTCGCCGTCTCCGACCCTGCCCGCCTGGCGACGGCTCTCGCCGCGTCGGGCCACACCGACGCGCAGGTCCAGCCCGACGGGCGGCTCGCGATCGTCGGGGTGGAACCCGAGCGCGTCGCCGAGTTCGCCACCGCGTACGGCGTGACCGTCTTCGGAACGAGCGTCGAGCACATCGACCTCGAGCAGGTGTTCCTGGCGATGACGGCGGGTCAGTACGTGGGTGCCGCGCCCGGGTGGGGGATGCAGGGACCGCCGGCTCCACAGCCCCCGTACCCGGGGCAGTTCCCACAGCCCCCGCAACAGCCGCCGTACCCGGGGCAGTTCCCGCACTCCCCACAGCCTCATCCGCCGACCGGTTGGGAAGGACCCCGTTGACTGCGTTGCTGACGGCCGAGTTCCGTAAGGTCCTGGGCCTGCGTTACTGGTGGATCCTCGGGATCGCCCCGGCGGTGGTGGGCCTGTTCTCGGGGGCTCTGACCCTGCCGATCCTCACCACCCTCGAGGGACTCGTCGGCGAGAACTTCGCCGAAGCCGCCGCCGCCGCGATCGGTGTCGCGGTCGCACTGGCGCTGGTGTTCCTGTTCGCGGCCCTGTTCGGGGTGGTCAACACGGGCAGCGAGTTCCAGCACCGCACCATCGTCACCAGTTTCCTGACCGCCCGCGGCCGCGACGGGGTCGTCGCCGCCAAGCTGACGACGGCGGTCGCGTTCGGCCTGTTGTACTGCGTGGTGGTGGAAACCGTGTCGGTGCTGACCGTCCTGATGTTCGGCGGCGGACCGTCCGGCGACGGCTCGGGGGCGGGCAATGTCGCCGCGGTCCTCGGCGCCGGCCTGTTCGCCGCGATGCTGTGGGCCCTCATGGGCGCGGGGCTCGGCCTGCTCACCGGTTCGACGGCCGGCAGCGTCCTGGCGATCACCGCCTGGGTTCCGTTCGGGGAGCTGATCGTCTCGCTGATCCTCGACGGTCTCGGGGCGGGTGCGCTCGCCCGGCTGCTGCCCGGACAGCTCACCTGGTACACGGTGTTCACGGCCATCGACCTGCCCGAGGAGGTCGACCCGGCCGTGACGTGGCCGGCGGCGCCGCTGGGGTTGCTCGGCTGGACGGTACTGCTGTGCGGCCTCGGCTGGTGGCGTACCCGTACCCGCGACATCGTCTGATTCCCTCTGCGCGGATTCGTCCGCTCGTTGCGAATTCGCGCCGGTCGCGCACGGAGCGGATTCCGAAGGGCCGAGCGGATCCGCTTCGACGGAAGCGGATCGTGGAGAGCCGTGACCGTGGCCCGCGTCCTGTCGGCCGCCGGGGCTAATGTCGAAAAGCGATGGCACACGACGCGCGTTCCCCCGGTTGGATCCGTCGGCTGGGCGCGGAGGCCTGGCAGCACCGCCGCGTCGCGCTCGGCGCACTGACCGTCACCGTCGTCGCCGCACTGATCGACATCACCTTCCCGCTGCTGACCAAGCTGGCACTCGACAGCGCCACCCACCCGGAGGGGCACGACCTGCAGCTGATCGGTCTGGCGGCGGCGGCGATCGCGGGGGGCGCGGTGGTGCGGTTCGGGTGCCAGTACGGCCGGCGGATGCTCGCCGGCCGGCTCTCCCTCGACGTGCAGCACGACCTGCGGCTCGGTCTGCTCGCCTCTCTGCAGCGGCTCGACGGACGCGGCCAGGACCAGATCCGCACCGGGCAGGTGGTGTCGCGCTCCATCACCGACCTGCAACTCGTCCAGGGTCTGCTCGCGATGGTCCCCATGTCGGCGGGGGCGCTGCTGCAGTTCGTCCTGGCACTCGTGATCATGGCGGTGCTCTCCCCGCTGCTGACCCTGGTCGCCCTCGTCACCGTGCCGGTGATCGCCGGGGTGGTGGCCCTCGTCCGGCCCAAGCTGTTCGCGGCGACGTGGTCGGCGCAGCAACGCGCCGCCGACCTGGCCCAGCACGTGGAGGAGACCGTCACCGGGGTGCGGGTGGTCAAGGGGTTCGGGCAGGAGGGCCGCGCCGTCGACCAGCTCGAACAGCACGGTCGCGCCCTCTACGCCGAGCGCATGCGCGCCGCCCGGATCAACGCCGCGTTCGCCGCCCCGATGGGGGCCATCCCGCAGCTCGGGCTCGTCGCCGTGATCGCGCTCGGCGGCTGGCTGGCCCTGCAGGGCACCGTCACCGTCGGCACGTTCCTCGCGTTCGCCGCCTACCTGGCGACGATGACGGCGACCACCCGCACGCTGTCGTCGGTGGTGATCATGGCGCAGCTCTCCCGGGCGGCGGTCGAGCGGGTGTACGAGGTGATCGACACCGAACCCGACGTCGCCGACCCGCCGCACCCGGTGCCGTTGCCGGAGGGACCGCTCGGGCTGGTCCTCGATTCGGTGACCTTCGGCTTCGAGCCCGGCCGGCCCGTCCTCGACGGTCTCGATCTCGAACTGGCGCCGGGCGAGACCGTCGCCGTGGTCGGCGCCGCCGGCTCCGGCAAGACCGCGCTGTCGCTGCTGCTGCCCCGGTTCTATGCCCCCGAGTCCGGGACGGTGTACGTCACCGCCGCCGACGGCGAACGAATCGACGTCGGGGCCCTGCGTGCCGAGCAGTTGCGCGAGGCGGTGAGCCTGGTGTTCGACGAGCCGTTCCTGTTCTCGGACACGATCGCCGCGAACATCGCGCTCGGCCGGCCCGAGGCGAGCGCCGAGGAGATCCGCGCCGCCGCGCGGGCCGCGTGCGCGGACGAGTTCGTCGAGGCGCTCCCCGAGGGGTACGACACCGTGGTCGGCGAGCGGGGGCTGACGCTCTCCGGTGGGCAGCGGCAGCGGGTCGCGCTGGCCCGTGCGTTGCTGCTCGATCCTCGGGTGCTGATTCTCGACGACGCGACCTCGGCCGTGGACGCGGAGACGGAGGCCGCGATCTTCGCGGCGCTGCGGGCACGCCCGAAGCGCACCACGCTGATCCTCGCGCACCGGCGGTCCACGCTCTCCCTCGCCGACCGGGTCGCGGTGCTCGACGGCGGCCGCGTGGCCGACTCCGGAACGGTCCACGAACTCGAGACGCGCAATGCCCTGTTCCGGGCCCTGCTCACTGGCGACGAGGACGAGGCGCCCGAGCCGGAGCGCACCGACGGGCACGCCCTCGGCGCGTTGTGGCCGGAGGCGGCGCCCGGCTCCGATCCGGTCGTGGTGCGGGCGGCCGCACCGCAGGGGGGCCCGGGCGGTGGCGGCCGCGGCGGCGGTCCGATGAGCGGCGCCCTCGGGTCGGTCGCCCCGACGCCGGCGCTGCGCCGGGCGGTCGAGGCGTTGCCCCCGGCCACCGAGCGACCGGGGCTGGACACGGCACAGCTGCGGCGCCCCGACCCCGAGTTCCGCCTCTCCCGGACGCTGCGGCCGGTGCGGTGGCTGCTGGCGGCGGTGGTGTTGTGCCTGGCGGTCGAGTCGCTGACGTCGATCGCGTTCCCGTCGATCGTGCGCTACGCCGTCGACCGGGGCGTCACGCCGGGCGAACCCGGCCCGTTGTGGGCGGCCACCGCCGTGGGTGCCGCGCTGGCGCTGCTGGCGTGGCTGGTAGTGGCGCTGCTCACCGTGCTCACCGCGCGTGCCGGTGAGCGGGTGCTGTTCGGGTTGCGGGTGCGCAGCTATGCGCACCTGCAGCGGCTGGGGCTGGACTACTACGAGCGGGAACTGTCCGGCCGCATCATGACCCGGATGACCACCGACGTCGACGCACTCTCGTCGTTCATCCAGACCGGGTTGTCCACGGCGGTCGTGAGCGTGCTGACGCTGGCCGGGATCTCCGTCGCCCTGCTGGCCACCGACCTCACCCTGGGGCTGGTGGCGCTGGCGGTGGTGCCGCCGCTGCTCGCGGCGACACTGTGGTTCCGGCGGGTCTCGTCCACGGCCTACTCGGTCTCCCGTGAACGCATCTCGCTGGTCAATGCGGACTTCCAGGAGAACATCACCGGGTTGCGGGCAGCCCAGGCATACCGCCGCGAGGAATTCGCGGCCCGCCGGTTCGCCGAACGCGCCGATGCGTACCGGCGCAGCCGGATGCGCTCCCAGCGGGCCATCTCGCTGTACTTCCCGTTCATCGCGCTGCTGTCCGACCTCGCGCTGGCCGCGGTGGTGTTCGTCGGGGCCCGGGAGGTGGCGTCGGGCGCGACGACCGCGGGCGTGCTCGTCGCATTCGTGCTCTACCTCGGTCTGTTGTTCGGTCCCATCCAGCAGTTGTCGCAGGTGTTCGACAGCTATCAGCAGGCCCGGGTGGGACTGCGCCGGATCGGTGACCTGCTGCGGACCGAGAGTTCCCTCGAGACGGGCGGCACCGGCACGGTGCCGATCCCGGGACATCTGCGCGGCGACGTACGGCTCGAGCAGGTCGGGTTCCGCTACGCGGGTGCCGACGCGGACGCGCTCACCGGCGTGGACCTGCACTTACCGGCCGGTTCGACGGTGGCACTGGTCGGACGCACGGGGGCCGGCAAGTCCACGATCGTCAAACTGCTGGCCCGGTTCTACGATCCGACGTCCGGTTCGGTGCGCGTGGACGACGTCGACCTGCGCGGCTACCGACTGCCCGAGTACCGGGCCCGGCTCGGCGTCGTCCCGCAGGAAGCGCATCTGTTCACCGGCACCGTCGCGAGCAACATCGCCTACGGGCGGCCCGACGCGGAGCGCACGGCGATCGAGGCGGCGGCCCGCGCAGTGGGGGCGCTCGACATGATCGCCGGTCTGCCGGGCGGCATGCTGCATCCCGTCGGCGAGCGGGGGCAAGGCCTGTCCGCCGGGCAACGTCAGCTCGTCGCGCTGGCCCGGGCCGAACTCGTCGATCCGGACCTGCTGCTGCTCGACGAGGCCACCGCGACTCTCGACCCGGGCACCGAACGCGCGGTGCTCGCGGCGGGCGAGTCGGTGACCCGCAGCCGCACCGCCGTGGTGGTGGCCCACCGATTGGCGACCGCGGCCCGCTCCGACCTGATCGTGGTGGTCGACGGCGGGCGCATCGTGGAGACCGGATCGCACGACGCGCTGCGTCACGCCGGAGGCGTGTACACGACCCTCTGTGATGCGGCCCAAATGCGGGCAGGGAATAATCGGCTGTCGAGAACCGTCGTCGATGGGGACCCCGTCGACTCAGAGATTGTGAGGTAGGTCTCGACCGTGGCAGAGCTTTTTTGTTCGTCACAGTCGCGGGCTAGCCTCATATACATAGGCACTCCGATCGGGTACCGAAGAAAGAAACGAGGCGAACAACTGCCGTGAGCAGCAGCTCTACTTCCCAGTTCGGACAGAACCAGTGGTTGGTTGACGAGATGTACCAGCGGTTCCAGGACGATCCGTCGTCCGTGGACGCCAGCTGGCACGAATTCTTGACGGACTACTCCCCGGAGGCGGCGGTCGCAGGTGGCGCGAACGGTGCCACGCAGACCCAGCGTCCGGCGCAGAGTTCCGCTCCGACCTCCACCGAATCCACTCCCGCCTCGAAGGCCGCCCCGGCCGAGACTCCGCCGAAGGCCACCCCCGCCCCGGCGAAGTCCGACACCGCCCCGGCGAAGTCCGACACCGCCCCGGCGAAGGCCGGCACCGCCCCGGCGAAGGCCGCTCCGAAGCCGGCCGAGCCCGCCGCCAAGCCGGCGGCCGCGAAGCCGGCCCCCGCGAAGCCCGCCGCCAAGCCGGCCCCCGCGAAGCCCGCCGCTTCGGCTACCCAGGAAGAGTCCAAGGTTCTCCGTGGCGCTGCTGCTGCCGTCGCGAAGAACATGAACGCCTCGCTTTCGATCCCGACCGCCACCAGTGTGCGCGCCATCCCTGCGAAGCTGATGGTCGACAACCGGATCGTCATCAACAACCACCTCGCCCGTACCCGCGGCGGCAAGGTGTCGTTCACCCACCTGCTCGGCTACGCCATCGTGCAGGCGGTGAAGGCGTTCCCGAACATGAACCGCCACTTCGCCGAGATCGACGGCAAGCCGAACGCGGTCACTCCCGCGCACACCAACCTCGGGCTGGCCATCGACCTGGCCGGCAAGGACGGCAACCGTTCGCTCGTCGTCGCCGCGATCAAGAACTGCGAGTCGATGAACTTCGCGCAGTTCTATTCCGCGTACGAGGACATCGTCCGTCGTGCGCGCGACGGCAAGCTCACCGCCGAGGACTTCTCCGGGGTCACCATCTCGCTGACCAACCCGGGCGGCATCGGCACCGTGCACTCGGTGCCCCGCCTGATGCCGGGCCAGGGCGCCATCATCGGCGCCGGCGCGATGGAGTACCCGGCCGAGTTCCAGGGTGCCTCCGACGAGCGCATCGCCGAGCTCGGCGTCGGCAAGCTCATGACGTTGACCTCCACGTACGATCACCGCATCATCCAGGGCGCGGAGTCCGGCGACTTCCTGCGGACCGTCCACAACCTGCTCATCAGCGACGATTTCTACGACGAGATCTTCCACACGCTGCACATCCCCTACGAGCCGGTCCGCTGGCGCAAGGACGTGCCGGAAGGCGCCGTCGACAAGAGCACCCGCGTCCTCGAGCTGATCGCCGCCTACCGCAGCCGCGGCCACCTGATGGCCGACACGGATCCGCTGCAGTTCGTCAAGGACAAGTTCCGGTCGCACCCGGACCTCGACGTCACCACCCACGACCTGACCCTCTGGGACCTCGACCGGGAGTTCAACGTCGGCGGCTTCCACGGGCAGCAGCGCATGAAGCTGCGCGACGTGCTGTCGGTGCTGCGGGACGCCTACTGCCGCCACGTCGGCGTGGAGTACACCCACATCCTCGACCCCGAGCAGCAGCAGTGGCTGCAGGAGCGCGTCGAGGCGCACCACGTCAAGCCGACCGTGGCACAGCAGAAGTACATCCTCAGCCGCCTCAACGCCGCCGAGGCGTTCGAGACGTTCCTGCAGACCAAGTACGTCGGCCAGAAGCGGTTCTCGCTCGAGGGCGCCGAGTCGGTCATCCCGATGATGGACGCGATCATCGACCAGGCCGCCGAGCACGAGCTCGACGAGGTCGCCATCGCGATGCCGCACCGCGGCCGCCTGAACGTGCTGGCCAACATCGTCGGCAAGCCGTACTCGAAGATCTTCACCGAGTTCGAGGGCAACCTGAACCCGGCCGCTGCCCACGGATCCGGCGACGTGAAGTACCACCTCGGCGCCGAGGGCAACTACATCCAGATGTTCGGCGACAACGACATCAACGTCTCGCTCACGGCGAACCCGTCGCATCTCGAGGCCGTCAACCCGGTCCTCGAGGGCCTCGTGCGCGCCAAGCAGGACATCCTGGACAAGGGCGAGGGTGGCTTCACCGTCATGCCGCTGCTGCTGCACGGTGACGCGGCGTTCGCCGGCCAGGGTGTCGTGGCCGAGACCCTCAACCTCGCGCTGCTACGGGGCTACCGCACCGGCGGCACCGTGCACATCGTCGTCAACAACCAGGTCGGCTTCACCACGGCCCCCGAGCACTCGCGGTCGTCGGAGTACTGCACCGACGTCGCGAAGATGATCGGCGCGCCGATCTTCCACGTCAACGGCGACGACCCGGAGGCGTGCGTGTGGGTGGCCCGCCTCGCCGTGGACTTCCGCGAGAAGTTCAACAAGGACGTCGTCATCGACATGATCTGCTACCGCCGTCGCGGCCACAACGAGGGCGACGACCCGTCGATGACGCAGCCGGCGATGTACGACGTGATCGACACCAAGCGCAGCGTCCGCAAGAGCTACACCGAGTCCCTCATCGGTCGTGGCGACATCTCGCTCAAAGAGGCCGAGGACGCGCTGCGCGACTACCAGGGCCAGCTCGAACGGGTCTTCAACGAGGTCCGCGAGCTCGAAAAGTTCAAGCCGGAGCCGTCCGAGTCGGTCGAGCTCGACCAGACGCCGCCGGCGAAGCTGACCACCGCGGTCGACAAGTCGGTGCTCGAGCGGATCGGCGACGCGTTCGTCAACGTCCCCGAGGGCTTCTCCGTGCATCCGCGCGTCAAGCCAGTCATCGAGAAGCGTCGCGAGATGTCCCGTGAGGGCCACATCGACTGGGCGTACGCCGAGCTGCTCGCGTTCGGTTCGCTGGTCGAGCAGGGCGCGCTGGTGCGTCTGGCCGGCCAGGACTCGCGCCGCGGCACGTTCACCCAGCGTCACGCGGTGCTCATCGACCGCAAGACCGGCGCCGAGTACACCCCCCTGCAGCAGGTCGCGGCCGAGGGCGGCAAGGGCGGCAAGTTCATGGTGTACGACTCGGCGCTCACCGAGTTCGCGGGCCTGGGCTTCGAGTACGGCTACTCCGTGGGCAACCCCGAGGCGCTGGTGCTGTGGGAGGCGCAGTTCGGCGACTTCGTCAACGGCGCGCAGTCCATCATCGACGAGTTCATCTCCTCCGGCGAAGCCAAGTGGGGCCAGCTCTCCGACGTGGTGCTGCTGCTGCCGCACGGCCACGAGGGCCAGGGCCCGGACCACACCTCGGGCCGCATCGAGCGGTTCCTGCAGCTGTGTGCGGAGGGTTCGATGACGGTGGCCATGCCGTCCACCCCGGCAAGCTACTTCCACCTGCTGCGCCGGCATCACCTCGACGGGATCCGCCGTCCGCTGGTGGTGTTCACGCCGAAGTCGATGCTGCGCAACAAGGCCGCGGTCAGCAACCTCGAGGACTTCACCAACGGTAAGTTCCGCTCGGTGTTCGAGGAGCCGATGTACGAGAGCGACGGCGGCGACCGCGAGAAGGTCACCCGGGTTCTGCTGACCTCCGGCAAGCTCTACTGGGAGCTGAAGGCCAAGAAGGACAAGGAGAAGCGGGACGACGTCGCGATCCTGCGGATCGAGCAGCTGTACCCGGTGCCGCGCCGGCGTATCGCCGAGGCACTCGACCGGTACCCGAACGCGCACGAGTTCTTCTGGGTGCAGGAGGAGCCGGCCAACCAGGGCGCGTGGCCGTTCCTGGGCCTGGCGCTGCCGGAGATGCTGCCCGAGAAGCTGTCGGGCATCAAGCGGGCGTCGCGCCGCGCGATGTCGGCGCCGTCGTCCGGGTCGAGCAAGGTGCACGCTGTCGAGCAGCAGGAGATCCTGGAGAAGGCGTTCGGTCAGTAGGTCACCGGCGGTACCCCGCGGTTCTCACACGAGCCGGGTCGCGCCTGCCCTTCGGGGCAGCCGGCCCGGCTCGCGCCGTTTCCTACGATCCAGCGACGTGACCGAATGTCACATCCGGTCGATCGAATCGACTGGATGTCACATTCGGCCCGCCGGCAGCCAGGGCGAGCGCCGGCAGAGCCGCGACGGCCAGGTCCACGAACTCCTCGCGGGTGAGCTGCGGGTCCCGCAGCCAGGCGATCGTGGTGTCCTCGACGAACGCGATCCAGCCGCGCACCGCCAGGGTTACGGCGGGGCCGGCGTCGATGCCGATGCGGTGCAGGTGCGCGACGGTACGTTCGACCATCGCGGTGCGGGTGTCCTCGAAGACCTGTCGCATGTCCGGATCCCCGCTCGCGGTGCCGCGCAGCATCGACAGGTAGGTGTCGCGGTGGTCGGTGACGTAGTCGACGTACGCGACGATCGTGCCGCGCAGCATGTCCATCGGTTCGAGGCTGTCGTCGGGTGCGGTGCGCTCGAGCATGTCGCGGCTGGTGTGCCGGACGAGTTCGACGTGGAAGTCGTGCTTGGACGCGAAGTAGTGGAACAGCAGCCCGCGCGACACCCCGGCCTGATCGGCGATCTCCTCCACGGAGATCTGCTCGAGCGGCCGTTCGGCGAGCAGCTGGACGCCGAGGTCGACGAGCTGGGCTCGGCGCTCGGCAGGACTGAGCCTGGTGCGCTTGACGATGTTGCCCTTCACAGGTGCCATGCAAACATTCTTGTTGAATCGTAGTCAACAGCTATTGACCCCCACTCAGTATGGCCCTACGCTCATTTACATGAGTCTTCCGGTAACAGACACCATCGCCACCGATGCGCACCCGCGTCAGGTCGACACGCTGATCATCGGCAGCGGGTTCGCCGGACTCGGCGCCGCCGTCCGACTGACGCAGGCCGGCAAGGACTTCGTGGTCCTCGAACGCGGCTCGGAGGTCGGCGGCACCTGGCGCGACAACACGTACCCGGGCGCCGCGTGCGACGTTCCCTCCAATCTGTACTCCTACTCGTTCGCCCTGAACCCGGGCTGGACGCGGTCCTTCTCGCCTCAGCCCGAGATCCAGGCCTACATCGCCTCGATCGCCGACAAGTACGACGTGCGCCGCCGCACCGTCTTCGGCTGCGACGTGCAGACCGTCCGCTGGAACGACGCCACCCACCGGTGGGACGTGCAGACCACCAAGGGCGCGTTCGAGGCCCGGATCGTCGTCTCCGCCGTCGGCGCGCTGTGCGAACCGGCGCTGCCCGACATCGAGGGCATCGACCGGTTCCGGGGCGAGATCTTCCACTCCGCCCGGTGGAACCACGACGCGGACCTCACCGGCAAGCGCGTCGCCGTGATCGGCACCGGCGCCTCCTCGATCCAGATCGTGCCCGCCATCGCCGGCAAGGTCGCCCACCTCGACGTCTACCAGCGCACCGCGCCATGGGTGCTGCCGCGCGCCGACCGCGAGTACACCCCCGTCGAGCGGCTCGCGTTCCGCCACCTGCCCGGATTCCAGCGCCTGTCCCGCGCCCTGCAGTACCTCACCCGCGAGACACAGGTCGTCGGCCTCGCCAAGGCACCGGCGTTCATGAAGCCGCTCGAGCTCGCCGCCCGCACGCACATCCGCCGCCAGATCGCCGACCCCGAGCTGCGCCGCAAGGTCACCCCGGACTTCCAGATCGGCTGCAAGCGGATGCTCATCTCCAACAACTACTACCCCGCGCTGGCCCGCCCGAACGTCGACCTGGTCACCGACGGCATCGCGGAGGTCACCGCGGACGGCATCGTCACCCGCGACGGCACCACCCGGCAGGTCGACGCCATCGTCGTCGCGACCGGTTTCCACGTCACCGACTCGCCCACCTTCGCCGGCATCTTCGGCAAGGACGGCCGCAGTCTCGCCGACGTCTTCGACGCCACCGGCATGCAGGGCTACAAGGGTGCCGCGGTCGCCGGGTTCCCCAACATGTTCTTCCTCGTGGGACCGAACACCGGCCTGGGCCACACCTCGATGGTGTACATGATCGAATCCCAGCTGAACTACGTCGTGGACGCGATCGAGACCATCGACCGCCATCGGATCGGCACCGTCGAGGTGCGCGCCGAGGTGCAGGACGACTACAACCGCAACCTGCAGGACGCCCTGAAGCGCAGCGTGTGGAACAACGGCGGCTGCGCGAGCTGGTACCTCGACAAGCACGGCAACAACACCACCCTGTGGCCGAGCTTCACGTTCGAGTTCCGCCGTATCACCCGGCATTTCGATCTGGATGCCTACCGCAGCGTCGCTGCGGCAGATCTCCCCCCGGTCCCGGCGCAGACGCCGGCGGCCGTTCGTGACACCGATGAGACCGACGCCCGGAAGGTGGCAGCACAGTGAGCGAGTTCGCAGGAAAGGTAGCTGTCATCACCGGCGCCGGATCGGGCATCGGCCGCGCTCTGGCGCTCGAGCTCGCCCGGCGCGGCGCCCGGCTGGCCCTGTCCGACGTCGACACCGTCGGGCTGGAGGAAACCGCGCGCCGGGCCCGCGATCTCGGCGCCGAGGTCAAGGCCGACCACCTCGACGTCACGCAGCGCGAGGCGGTGCTCGACTACGCCGACGCCGTCGCCGCCCACTTCGGCCAGGTCAACCAGATCTACAACAACGCCGGCATCGCCTACCACGGAGAGTTCGAGCGCTCGGAGTTCAAGGACATCGAGCGGATCATGGACGTCGACTTCTGGGGCGTGGTCAACGGCACCAAGGCGTTCCTGCCCCACGTCGTCGCGTCCGGCGACGGACACATCGTCAACGTCTCGAGCCTGTTCGGGCTGCTGTCCATCCCCGGTCAGAGCGCCTACAACTCCGCGAAGTTCGCCGTCCGCGGCTTCACCGAGTCCCTGCGCCAGGAAATGCTGATCGCCGGGCACCCCGTCAAGGTCAGCTGTGTCCATCCCGGCGGCATCAAGACCGCGATCGCCCGCAATGCGGCCGTCCCGGCGGGCGACGACCAGGAGTCCTTCGCCCAGTTCTTCGACCGCAAGCTGGCGCGCACCAGCCCGGAGGACGCGGCCCGCACCATCGTCGAGGGGGTGCGCAAGGGCCGGCCCCGGATACTCGTGGGCGCCGACGCGAAGGTCCTCGACGCCTGGGTACGCGCGGTGGGCCCGTCCTACCAGCGTGTCGTCGCATTCGTCAGTGGCCGCTTCGTGCCCAGGGGCTAGGGTCGCGGTCATGCCACAGCTCCCCCTGCCCGTCGTGCGGGCCGCGTTGCGTCCGGCGTACCGGCTGGCCCTCAACGCCCGGTTGCCGTACTCCGCCCAGCGACGGCTGCTCGAGCTGGTCGCCCCGATCCAGACCCTGCCCGAGGGCACGGTGGTCCGGCAGGTCACGCTCGCGGGCCGGCCGGCCGAACGCGTCACCGTCGGCGCCACCGAACGTCCCACCGCGGTGCTGTACCTGCACGGCGGCGCGTACACGGTGGGCTCCCCCGCCACGCACCGGTCCCTGGCCGCGCACCTGGCCGCGGCCTCGGGTTCGGCGGTCTACGTGCTCGACTACCGGCTGGCTCCCGAGCACCCCTACCCCGCCGCCCTGGACGACGCGGTCGGTGCGTACCTCGAGCTGGTGACCGAGCACGGCGTGACCCCGGGGACCGCCCCGATCGCCGGGGATTCGGCCGGGGGCGGGCTGGCGGTCGCGACGGCGCGACGGCTGATCGACCGGCACGGGGTCCGTCCCGCCGCCCTGGGTCTGATCGCACCGTTGGCCGACCCCGGCTCGCGCGACTTCCCGTTCGACCGGGACACGGTCCTCAACGCCGCCTGGATCTCGGCCTCGGCCCGCGCGTATCTCGGCGGGCACGACGCCGCCGACCCCGGCTACGCGCCCCTGCGGGGAGACCTGAACGGGCTGCCGCCGACGCTGATCCATGTCGGCACCGGCGAGATGCTGTACCCGCAGGTCACCGAGTTCGCCCGCAAGCTCCGCGACGCGGGTGTGGAGGTGACGGTCACCGAGCAGCGCGATCTGTGGCACGTGGCCCATCTGCAGGCCGCGCTGGTGGGTCAGGCCGCCGACGCGGTGGCACAGCTGGGCGGGTTCCTGCGTTCACACGTGCTCGGTGAGCCAGGCCTGCGCGACGACCGCTGAGTCCTCGCCGCCGTCGATCCGGCCGAGCATCTCGGCCAGGTCGGCGGTGGTGAGCTCGCCCGCGACGAGGCTCAGAGCCTCGAGCTGACGTTCCCCCAGGACGTGTTCGCGGAACACGGGGACGACGTTCTGGGCAGCGAACACCGGTGGCTCCGTGGCAGTTGCGTCCTCCGGATCCGTCCCGGGCGCGCGGTCCGGTGCGTCCTCGAGCGCGACCCCCGAGGTGTCGCGCGCGACGACCGAGGTGGTGGTCAGCGCGGCCGCGCTCGCACCCTGCGTGGCCGCGTGCAGCGCCACGTCGTCGTCGCCGGACTCGACACGGCCCGGGACGCAACCTCTTTCGGCCAGGTCCCGCAGGCCGTCGTTCACCTCGAACCCGCCGGACACCGTCACGGTCAGTTCGCCGCACCGGCCGAGAATTCCGGCCACTTCGGTGGTGCCGAGCCGCTCCGCGGTGGCATCGGACACGAGGAGCATCGAACGATCCTGGGCGGCAGCATAATCCGTGATCGCCAGGTCGTCGGGCAGGGAACGGGCGAGGGCCTCGAACACGTCCTCGGCGTCCGTGTCCGGGGCAGCCGGAGCGAAGTACCGCAGCAACCGGCCGGTGTAGTCCGGCACGAGGGTCACCTCGGCCGCGTCCAGCGCCGCCAGGTATCCGGCCCGGTCACCGAGCCCGGTTCGCAGTTCGGTACGGGTTCCGCTTCCGGCCAGGGCGCCGGCGTAGATGCGGGCCAGCAGTTCGCTCGCGACGTCGTCCCCGGATCCGACGACCACCGTGGCGGCATCCGCCGACTCGTCGAGAACCGACGGGCCGCACCCGGTCAGCACCGCGACGGCGACCGTCAGCCCGGCCGCCGTCCGTCCGAATCCCCCGCCGCGCCGTCTCCTCACGTTCCACACGTTGCCCATCCTCGCGCATCCCCGGAAAGCCGAACGCCCCGGCCGGAACCTGGGTGCGGGCTCCGGCCGGGGCGTGCGGTCGATCGCGTCAGTCGGTGACGCCCTCGGCCCGTGCCGCGGCCGCGACGGCCTCGGCGACGGCGGGCGCCACCCGCGGATCGAGAGGGCTCGGGACGATCTTGTCCACGGCCAACTCGTCACCGACGACCGAGAGGATGGCCTCGGCGGCGGCGAGCTTCATGCCTTCGGTGATGCGCCGGGCACCGGCGTCGAGCGCGCCCTTGAACACACCGGGGAAGGCCAGCACGTTGTTGATCTGGTTCGGGAAGTCGCTGCGCCCGGTCGCCACGATCGCGGCGTGCTTGGCGGCGATCGTCGGGTGGATCTCCGGGTCCGGGTTCGACAGCGCGAACACGATCGCACCGTCGGCCATCTCGGCGACGATCTCCTCGGGCACCGTGCCGGCCGAGACGCCGATGAACACGTCCGCACCGCTCAGGGCCTCGATCAGGCCGCCGTGCCGGCCGGCCGGGTTGGTCCGCGCGGCCAGGTCGACCTTGACCTCGTTCAGGTCGGTGCGCTCGCGCGAGACGATGCCCTTCGAGTCCAGCACGGTCACATCCGCGGCGCCGGCGGCGAGCAGGATGTTGGCCACCGCCACGCCGGCCGCGCCGGCACCGGAGATGACGATGCGCAGGCCGGACAGCTCCCGGTTCTGCACCTTGGCCGCACCCTTGAGCGCGGCGAGCGCGACGATCGCGGTGCCGTGCTGGTCGTCGTGCATGACCGGGCAGTCCAGCGCCTCGATCACGCGCTTCTCGATCTCGAAGCAACGCGGGGCCGAGATGTCCTCGAGATTGACCGCGCCGAAGCTCGGGCGCAGCCGGATCAGGGTCTCGACGATCGCGTCGGGGTCCTTGGTGTCGAGGACCAGCGGGATCGAGTTCAGGCCGGCGAACTTCTTGAACAGGGCGGACTTGCCCTCCATCACCGGCAGCGACGCGCGCGGGCCGATGTCACCGAGGCCGAGGACGGCCGAGCCGTCGGAGACGACCACCACCAGGCGGTTGGTCCAGGTGTAGCGGTCGGCGAGGGTCTCGTCGGCCGCGATCGCGCGGGAGACCTGCGCGACGCCGGGCGTGTAGGCGATCGACAGGTCCCGCTGCGTCTCCAGCGGTGCGGTGAGCTCGACGGACAGCTTGCCGTCGACGTGGCTGCCGAAGATTTCCTCGTCGGTCAACTCGACCTTCTGGGGGGTAGGTGCATCAGACACGATTGACACGATGACACTCCTGCTCGAGCCGGAACCACTCGGGTTCCGGTTACTGCGAAGTAGCTGCGCGACGGACATCGGGTGCAGCGCTTCGCCAAGGACATTTCGGTGAAGCTTCCGGGCGCGATCACGGTTACCGCTGTACAACGCTGTACGACTTCCGGAGCGTGATGGCGCCGAGGCGGGTGAGCCCTGGCGACGAGCCCTCTACAGGGTCTGCCATCTTCGTCCGGCTTCGAGGCGGTGGCACCGAGGCCGGATTGAGGAAAAGTTTGCCACCTTCACAAGCCAACAATCAAATCGGTATTTCTTGCGAATGTCTCACGATTTTCGGCGCTCACCTGTGAGTTTGGACAGCCGAGCCGCAATGTCGACCCCACGATCGGGGTCGTTCCGAGGCAAAAGCCCGAGATGCCGACCGGTTACCTGCCGGTAACGCACGGGGGTCCGAACGTCAGCCCCACCACTGGGTGAACATCAGAACCGCGCCCGTGAGATAGACCACAGCCACGCCCGCGACCGCGGCGAGACCACGCCGGCGGTCCGCGAACAGCTGCGCGGCCGTGGCGACGAGCGCCGCGACGACGTGCGCGGACAGCGACGCCGAACCCGGCCCCGGGAAATCCCGCTTGTCCCCCAGGTACTGCGCCACCCAGACCACCGCTGTCAGGACGATCACCGCGCCGCACACCACACCCGACAGGGCTCGCAGTCCCCGCACGACGAACCCGTCCCGACTCGGCGTCCCACCGCGGGGCGATGCCGCCGCGGGCGCCTCGTAGGCGTCGCGCCCGGAGCGGTGAGCGGAGTCGTCGTAGAAGTCGTCGTGCCCGACGGCGCGGTCGTCGCGGCGCGCCGGGCGGCCCCAGGTGCTCATCCCTCGAGCACCTCGACCCCGGTGGCCCGTGCCGTCAGCGCCTCGAACGCCTCGGGGTCCGTCGTGTACCGGCCGAGCGGGACGGCCTTGTTGCCGCCGTGGTAGTCGGACGACCCCGTGACGAACAGATCGAGCTTCGCCGCCATGTCCCGCATGAGCTGCGCGTCGGCCGGAGCGTGGTCCGGATGGTCCGCCTCGAGGCCGCCGAGGCCCAGTTCCGCGAGTTCCTCGATGTGGTCGAGTGCGAGCAGCCGGCCCCGGGACCGGGCACGGGCATGCGCCACGACGGTGACACCGCCGGCGTCGGCGACCATGCGCACGGCCTCCGACAGCGGAGTGTCCGCCTTGGTGACGTAGTAGCGACCCCGCGACGACAGCAGGTCCGCGAACGCGGCCTCGATGCTCGGAACGACCCCCGCCTCCACCAGCGCGCGCGCCAGGTGCGGCCGCCCGGCCACCGGACCGGCGGCGGTGACGATCCGTTCGGGATCGACGGGCAGCCCGTCGGCGGCCATCCGCTCGGCCATCGTCCGGATACGGCCCACCCGCTCCCCGCGCAGGCGCTCCCGCTCGACCGCGAACGCCTCGTTCCGCGGGTCGAACAGGTAGGCGAGCAGATGCACCGCCACGGGCCGGCCGTCCTCACCGCGTCCGGTGCACGACATCTCCATGCCGCGGATCAGCCGCAGTCCCGCAGGCAGGGCGTCGGCCGCCGCGTCCCAGCCGGCGGTGGTGTCGTGGTCGGTCAGGGCGACCACGTCGAGCCCGGCCTCGACCGCGGCACGGACGAGTCCCGCCGGGGTGTCGGTCCCGTCGGAGGCCAGCGAGTGGGTATGCAGATCGATACGCACCCCACCAGTGTGTCAGGTGCCGTCGTGCGGCCCCGGCGGGCGGTCCGGGGCGGGTTAGCATGACGCTGCGACCGCCCGGACGGGCCGGAGCGTGCTGCGCGGAAGGGAACCGATGCCGAACCTGCCCTCGCACCCGTCGCGCCGGACCGGCGCCCCGGCGTCCACCCTGCGCGTCCCCGCCGAGCGGGCGGTGGTGGACTGCGCCGTCTACGTCGACGGCGTGCGGCTGCCGGGCCGTTACGCCCACGGCGCGGCGCTCGAGGAGGTGCGCCGGCGCGGCGCCGGATTCGTGTGGCTCGGCCTGCACGAGCCCGACGAACAGCAGATGACGAGCGTGGGCCGCACGTTCGGGCTGCACGAACTGACGGTCGAGGACGCCGTGCACGCGCATCAGCGGCCCAAGCTCGAACGCTACGACGACGTGACGTTCCTCGTGCTGCGGACCGTGAACTACGTCGAACACGAGTCGGTGACCACGACCAAGGAGATCGTCGAGACCGGCGAGATCATGCTCTTCTGCGGCCGGGACTTCGTCGTCAGCGTCCGCCACGGCGACCACTCCGCGCTGGCGGACGTGCGGCATCGGCTCGAGGCCGCCCCGGAGCGGCTGGCGCTGGGTCCGTCGTCGGTGCTGCACGCCGTCGCCGACCACGTCGTGGACACGTACCTCGCCGTGGTCGACGCCGTGCAGCCGGACATCGACGACCTCGAGGAACTGGTGTTCACGCCCGACACCCGCATCGCGGTGGAGCAGATCTATCTGCTCAAGCGGGAGATCGTGGAACTGCGACGGGCGGTGCTCCCCCTCGCGACGCCGCTGCGCCAGCTGACCCGCGGCGCGGGCAATCCGGTGCCCAAGGAGGTGCGGCGCTACTTCCGGGACGTCGCCGATCATCACACCAAGGTGGCCGAGCGCATCGCGGACTACGACGAGACGCTGAGCACCCTCGTCGATGCCGCGATCGCGAAGGTGACGGTGCAGCAGAACACCGACATGCGCCGGATCTCGGCGTGGGTGGCGATCGCGGCCGTGCCCACGATGATCGCCGGGATCTACGGGATGAACTTCGACAACATGCCCGAACTGCACTGGGAGCACGGGTACTTCGTGGTCATCGGGGCGATCGTCGCGATCACCGTCGGCCTGTTCGTCACCTTCCGCCGCAACAAATGGCTCTGATCACCGCGGCGCGGGACCGCCTGACGCCGGTCGCTTCCGCAGGGCACACCCGTGGGACGTGGGTGCTCGCGGCGGCCCTCGTCCTGATCGTCCTGCAGCTGGCGGTGCGCTCCCTGCTCGCGTTCGGCGGGCAGTTCTACTGGGACGACCTGATTCTGGTCGGACGGGCGGGCCTGCACCCGCTGCTGTCGTTCGAGTTGCTCGGCTACGACCACGACGGCCATCTCATGCCGGGTGCGTTCGTGGTGGCCGACGTGATCACGAGCCTCGCACCGCTGCAGTGGTGGCCGGCGGCTGCGACGCTCGTGGCCGGCCAGGCGTTGGCGTCGCTGGCCGTGCTGCGCGTGCTGTGGTTGCTGCTCGGACCGCGGCCGGCGCTGCTCGGCCCGCTGCTGTTCTACCTGTTCACGCCCCTGACGCTGCCGGCGTTCGCGTGGTGGGCGGCGGGCCTGAATTCGCTGCCGCTGCAGGCGGGCCTGGCGTGGGTGGCCGGCGACGCGATCCGTGCGGCGCGCACGGGCCGACTCCGCTACGCGCTGAGCGGGACGGCGGTCACCGGCGTCGCACTGCTGTTCTTCGAGAAGTCGGTGCTGGTACCGGCGGTGGCCTTCGCGACCGTCGCGCTGATGTACGGGTTGGACGGCCACCCCCGGCCGGTGCGCACCGCGGCGCGACGCGCGGCGCCGCTGTGGCTCGGCTCGGCGCTGGTCCTCGCGGCCTGGGCGGCGGCGTACCTGTCCCTCGTCGAGTCCCGGTTCGGGGCGCCGACGGGCGACATGGTCCGGGGGCTGACGCACCACGGTGTCTCGTTCGGGGTGCTGCCGGCGCTGCTGGGCGGGCCGTGGCGATGGGACCGCTGGAATCCGGGACCGCCGTGGGCGGATCCGCCGACCGGGCTCGTCGTGGCGGCCTGGGCCGCGGTGCTCGCCGTCCTGGTGTGGTCGCTGCGGCGCAGCCGGCGCACGGGCTGGGTGTGGGCCGCGACGGCCGCCTACGTGGCGGCCTCGACGGCCGCGATGATCACCACCCGCTTCGGCCCGGACACGACGTACGAACTGGCCCAGACCCTGCGCTACCACACCGACACGGCCGTGGTCGTCGCGATCGGAACGGCCCTGATCCTGCGCGCCGGCCCACGCGACGACCCGCGGCGCGCACCCGCGCGGCGGATCGTCGCCGCCGGGTGCGCGGTGGTCTTCACGGCGAGCTGTCTGTGGTCCACGACGACCTTCGCGCGCACCTGGGCCGACAACCCCACCGGCGCCTACCTGGCCGCCGCGAGGTCCGCGCTCACCGCACGCCCCGACGTGCCGATCCTCGACCATCCCGTGTCGGTGTGGGTGCTCCTGCCGGTCACCCACCCCCACAACCTCCTGAGCCGGGTGTTCTCGCCGTTGCCGGGACGCGCCGAGATCGGCGCCGTCACCACCGAACTGCAGGTGCTCGACGACCGGGGACGACTCGTGCCGGCGGAACTCGTTCCGGTGCGGCACGTGCTGCCCGGTCCGGTGCCCGACTGCGGGCATCTGCTCACCGAGTCGAGGACGACCGTGCTGCCCGCCGACACGGCGCTCGTGGGCGGGGAGTGGACGGTGCAGCTGAACTACCGCGCCTCCGCGGACGGCGAGATCGAGGTGGGGTTTCCCGCCGCCCCGCGGGTGCGGGTACCGGTCACCGAGGGACTGGGCACGGCCTACGCACGGGTCCCGGGCGCAGGCACCGGGCTGCAGGCCCGCTCGGCATCGGCGGGACTCGACGTGTGCCTGGCGGGGGGCCCGATCGGCGTCGTCGTCCCGCGCTGACCGCGCCCGTCACATTCGGGCTCCCGTCACATTCGGGCCGGGGCGCGGTTCGGGTCCCGCACGTCGATGCCGGCCTCCGACCACGCCTCGCGCAGCGCGTCGCCGCCGCGCAACCGCTTCCACGCGGCCTCGGTGCCCGTCAGCGGGATCACCTCGAAGAACCGCACCGGGTCGGCGGGCTCGGGCAGTACCAGTTCGGGGACGTCGCTCGGCTCGAGCATCACCGCGGTGAAGGGTGCCCCCTGCCACAACGGCTCCCCCAGGTCGAGCAGGGCGTCGTCGGTGAGGACGACGCCCTCCACCGCGGGCAGTGCCGCGAGCGTCGCGAGCGTGCGGACCAGCCCCGGCAGAGTGCCGGTGAGGCCGCGCATGCTCAGAATCAGTTCGGCGCGCGGCCCCCGCGTCGGGTCGGCGACCGTCGCGGTGGGGTCGCCCATCGGATGCCGCGAACACCCCAGGGTCGCGAACCGCACGAGGTCCGGCTGTTCCACGCGGAACCGCAGCACCTCGACGGGTTCGAGTCCGAGGAACGTCACGGACGCCGTCTCCGGCTCGGCGCCCCCGAAGCGGGCGCTGAGATGGGCACGGACGGCGGGCAGCACGGCGTCGATCACCCCTGCAATGTAGACCCGGCGCGGGGCTCGTGCCGCCGGTGCGTCCCGCACCGATCCGGGTCACCGGGAGCCCGTCCGCCGGTACCGTCGTGTCATGGTGCGAGACACCGGCTTCCCCGGCGCCGATGCCGGCGACGACTTCTCCCGGCAGCGCCGGCGCGCCGAGTACGCGCGACTGATCGCCTGGCTTCGCCGCGAACCCGGGGACGTCAACGCCGTGCTGCCGTTCGACGCCGTCGTGCGGGCGCTGGGCCGGGTCGGGGAACGGCGTCTGGGGCTGCAGAGCATCGACGTGGCCTCGATCGTCGGCAGCGTGGACCGGACCGAGGATTTCGACCGGCGGTTCCGGCCCACGTCGGCCCGGCTGCGCCAGCGATGGGAGAAGCTGGCCACGGCCCGCCGCCGGGGCGAGGCCGTGCCGCCGATCACGGTGTACCGGGTCGGGTCGATGCACTTCGTGGTGGACGGGCACCACCGCGTCTCCATCGCCTACGCCCGCGGGGACGCGACCATCGACGCCTACGTGACCGAGATCGTCACCCGGATCTCGCCCGAGGGGGTGAGCCAGCACTCGGACCTGATGCGGAAGGACCACTACCGGATGTTCCTGAGCCGGGTGCCACTCACCGGCGAGCGGCGCGACGCGGTGACCGTCCGGGACCCGTGGGACTACGCCGAGCTGGCCGAGTGCATCGAGGCGTGGGGTTTCCGGCTCATGCAGGAGCGCGGCGAGTTCCTCACCCGCGACGTGGTGGCGCAGCGCTGGTTCGACGAGGAGTTCGTGCCCGTGGTCGACATGGTGCGGGCGGCGGGGATGCTGCGCACCCGAACCGACGCCGAGGCGTACCTGTGGCTGGCCGGCGAACGGTACCGGCTCGTGCGGCGGCACGTGTGGAACGAGGAGATCATCGAGCGGCTGAAGCGGCGGGCCCCCCGGTGAGCGCACGCCGGCCGGTTTGATCCCGCGGCGCCGGAGGTATGCCCCCGGCAGCCACCGAGGGCGTCCGCCGGACGCGCGGACGCCCGGGCCGGTCGAGCAGCGTGCCGGCGCCGGTCCGCGCGGGGGGACCCCGCGCTCCGTACCCTGGTCGGCAGGACCGGGCCCACGACAGGAGAACGCGCTTGACGGCGACCGTGCAGGACGCAGCGGACACCACCCGGGACGTCCGGACCGAGCTGAGCGCGGCCGCGCGCCGCGTGTTCGGCTGGGAGGAGCTGCGTCCCGGCCAGCTCGACGCGATGGAACCACTGGTGCAGGGCCGGGACGTGCTCGCGGTGATGGCCACCGGATCGGGCAAGTCGGCGATCTACCAGGTGCCGGCGCTGCTGATCGAGGGCACCACCCTGGTGATCTCCCCGCTCATCGCGCTGCAGAACGATCAGATCGCGGGGCTCGACGCCACCTCGGCGCCGGACGCGGTCGCGATCAACTCCCGGCAGCGGGCGTCGGAGACCGCAGCCGCGTGGGAGACGATCCGTGAGCGCACCGTGGAGTACGTCTTCCTGGCGCCGGAACAGCTCGCCAACGACGAGGTGGTGGCCCGACTCGCCGCCGCCCGCGTCTCCCTCGTGGTAGTCGACGAGGCGCACTGCGTGTCCGCGTGGGGTCACGACTTCCGGCCCGACTACCTGCGCCTGGCCGATGCGCTCGACCGCCTCGGCCGGCCCCCGGTGGTGGCGCTCACGGCCACCGCGTCGCCGCCGGTGCGGCAGGAGATCGTCGAGGAGCTGCGCCTGCGCGACCCGGTGGTCATCGCCAGCGGGTTCGACCGGCCCAACATCGACCTGGCCGTCGAGCGGTACACCGCCGACGCCGACAAGCGCCGGGCGGTGGTCGAGACCGTCGCCGGACTCGAGACCCCCGGGCTGGTGTACACCGCGACCCGCAAGGACGCCGAGTTCTACGCGGCCGAGCTGACCGAACGGGGACTGCGGGCGGCCGCGTACCACGCCGGTCTGCCGGCGGCCACGCGCGAGCGGGTGCACCACGGATTCCTCGACGACGAACTCGAGGTGGTGGTGGCGACCTCCGCGTTCGGCATGGGCATCGACAAGCCCGACGTGCGGTTCGTCGCCCACGCCTCCGCGCCGGATTCCGTGGACAGCTACTACCAGCAGATCGGCCGCGCCGGCCGCGACGGGCTCGAGGCGAAGGCGCTGCTGTTCTACCGGCCCGAGGACCTGTCGCTCGCGAAGTTCTTCACCACCCACCGCCCGGACGAGGACCTGCTCGGCCGGGCCTTCACCGCGCTGGCGCGCGCGAAGTCACCGAAACGACTGAAAAGCCTTCGCGCCGAACTGGATATCCGGGGACGAACCCTCACCAACGCGGTCAACCTGCTCGAACGCGCGGGTGTGGTCTCCTCGGGACGCAAGGGGCTCACCGCACGCACCGTCGAGGTGGAGATCGCCGTCCGCCGCGCGGCCGAGGTGGCCGCGGTCGGTGAACGGATGGACCGCTCGCGCGTGGAGATGATGCGGGGCTACGCCGAAACCCGTGGCTGCCGCAGGCAGTTCCTGCTCGGGTACTTCGGCGAGTCGCTACCCGATCCGTGCGGGCACTGTGACTGCTGCCGCGAGGGAATCCACGAGCACCGACCGGAATCGCCGAAACACGGCCCTTACGAGCCGATTCCGCTGCACACCCGAGTGGTGCACGCGCAGTGGGGTCCCGGCGAGGTGATGAGCGCGGAGCCGGACCGGATCACCGTGCTGTTCGACGAGTACGGCTACCGCACGCTGTCGCTCGAGGCGGTGGAGGAGCACGATCTGCTGCGCCCCGAGAACTCGGAGCCCGAACCGGAGCCGGACATCGCCTGACGGATCCCAGGGGGCGCCCCGTAAATCCGCCCGCGACTTCGGAATCCGCCCCCGCCGTGGCGTGGGCGGATTCCGAACCGGCGCGGTAATCCTGCCCCGCCCCGGACGGCGGCCTCACTCGACGCTCTGCTGCGCCTTCGCGTAGGCGAACTGGAGGAAGTCTGCCCCGGCGAGGGCGGCGAACAGCCCGGCGACGAGCCGGGTCGGACGCGGTGCGAAGACCATTCCGATGGTGAAGAACGTCGCGACCCACATGTCGAAGCAGAAGGGGCAGCTCAGCAACTCGCCCAGGCTGTGCCGGAGACTGTTGCTCGGTCCGCGGACCTCCTCCATCACCTCGGCCGGGCCGCCCTGCTCCTTGTAGCGCGTGAAGGGCGCGCGAATGGGGCTGGTCACCGCGTCCTTCGTCACCGTGCGCGACAGCTTGTGCGTGCCGAGGGCGAGCACGACGAGGTCCTGCCCGCTCAGACGCTCCGGCAGTCGACGCCCGGTGACCACCGCGGCGATCACCGCGACGGTGACCAGCGTGCTGTACCCGGCGAGGACCTTCGTGTAGCCCCGGAGGGGTATGTCCTCCCCGCCGGTGTACTCGCGGGTCTGTTCGCGGACGGCGTCGACGAGGTCGACGGACGTCTCGGTCTGATTGCTCATCTGCTTCTCCTGCACGTAGCTCGGTCCGCGCAGTAGTA
Organism: Rhodococcus ruber NBRC 15591; assembly: GCF_001894945.1. GTDB lineage: Bacteria > Actinomycetota > Actinomycetes > Mycobacteriales > Mycobacteriaceae > Rhodococcus > Rhodococcus ruber. Next base: position 262,801 of record NZ_BCXE01000001.1, on the reverse strand, counting down.
CCCACGCACGGCTGTACCCACGCACGGCTGTACCCACGCACGGCTGCCGCCACGCCTCTCCGCTACCCCGCGGGGAATCGCACCTCGTGCGTGGGGGCGGTCGCCCCGCCGAACCGCGCCAGCCGCAGCCCCTCCGCCTCGACCGCCGAGCGTTGCCGGGCCGTCAGGCGCCGCCACGGGGTCACCTCGAGTACGGCCGAGTCCTTCGCGACGGCCAGTTTCGCGGTTCCGGCGACCGTCCCGTCGACGAGGACGGCGGAGCGCACGATGCCGTTCTGCGTCACGATCCGGCGACGGTGCTCGTCGGAGACGATCCGGGTCCGGTCGGCGTGCGAGAGCAGGACGTTGTCGTACGGCGCGAGGATCCGCACCGGCGCCGGTGTCGCCGGATCCGGGCGCGGGGCGTCGGGCAGGTCGAACAGCTCGACGCCGTTCTCGTCCCGGAACACCTCGAGCGACGGGCGCAGCCGTTCGAACACCTCCCCGAGCCGCGTCAGCCCCGACCAGGCCTGGGCGTCGCGCACGCTCGCGGGCCCGAACGCGGCGAGGTATCGCCGGAGGACGACGGCCGGGTCCGGCCGTGCCGGTCCGCGACCGGTCCACTCGTCGAGCGGGGTGAGTCGCGGCTGCCCGGAGCGCCCCCACAGCCCCCGCGGCGGCACCTGCACCAGCGGGAGCAGGTTCCGCAGCCCGTAGGCGAGCGCGGCCGGATCGCGGCCGGGGAATCGCTCCGCGAGCAACGGGCGCAGCTCCTGCAGGCTGCGGGGGGCGTCGCCGAGCAGGTCGCGGCCTGCCGCGGCGAGCTCACGCAGGTCCACCCCGGCCAGACCGGCCGCGTACTGGGTGTTGGTGGCCAGGTCCCGGTCCAGCAGTGGCTGGACCCAGTCCCGCAGCGCCGCAGCGTCGGCGGCCGAGACTGCGAAGACCGTGCCGCGCATGAGTACGGTGCGCACCACGTGCCGTCCCTCGATGAGGTCGGCGAGGGCCGCGGGCCGGAACCGCCGCAACCGCGCCCACAGCGCGAAGTAGGGCGGTGTCGGGGCCTGCGCCTGCAGGCCCAGCAGGTGCTCGACCGCGTCGAGCACCGGGAGGTCGGCACGATGCAACAGATGCTGACGGGCGAGGGTGGCGCGGCCGAGAGCACGGACGGTGAGGGTGCGCGGCGTCACGGGAACACCCTGCCACGGCGGACCGACACGGCCTCGTCGGCGCCTGCACCTGGACGGGGCAACCGAGCGTCCGGTAGATGTTTAGTTGAGTTTAGTTTCATGTTGCAGCGTCGAGGAGAGCCGATGTCCGATCCGAGAGGTGCGCGGCTGCTGGTTCCGGTGCTGTGCTTCATCGTCACCACCATCGCCGTGATGCAGACGTCCGTCGTACCGATCGTCGGCACCATTCAGGAACAGCTGGGGGTGAGCACGACCGCCGCGGGCTGGGTCCTGACCGCGAACCTGCTCGCGGCCGCCGTCACCACTCCCCTGCTGGGCCGGCTGGCCGATCTGCGCGGCAAACGCCCGGTCCTGCTCACCGTCCTCGTCGTGGTGTTCGTCGGTTCGCTGCTGTGCGCCGCCGCGGACTCGTTCACGCTCCTGCTGATCGGCCGGGTCCTGCAGGGCGTGTCGTTCGCGCTGTTCCCCGTCGGCATTGCCGTGCTGCGGGCCGAACTGCCGCCGCAGCGGTTGATCGGGGCGATGGGCCTGTTCTCCGGAACGCTCGGCGTCGGTGGCGCGATCGGCATGGTGCTCACCGGCCTGATGGTCTCGGGCGGCGACTACCGTCGCGTGTTCTGGCTGGTGGCGGCGTTCAACGCCGTCGCGTTGCTGAGCGCGTTCCTCGTCGTGCCGCGACGACCGCGGTCCGCGGACGGACGGATCGACTGGCTCGGCGCGATCCTGCTGGCCGTCGGACTGGCGCTGGTGCTGCTGGCCCTGTCCGAGGGCGGAACGTGGGGTTGGGCGTCGGCGCTCACCCTCGGGAGCGCCGCACTCGGGCTGGCCGTGCTCGCGGCGTGGCTGCTCTTCGAACGGCACGTCGACGAGCCGCTCGTGCCGCCGCGGATGCTCACCGATCGGCCGGTGTTCGTGGTGCACGGCGCCGCGTTCCTCGTCGGCATGGCCATGTTCGTCAGCTTCCTCGCGACGGCGTACTTCGTGCAGACGCCGCCCGCCGTCGCCGGATACGGATTCGGCGCCACCGTGCTCGAGGCGACCGCGGTGTACATGCTGCCCGGCGCGCTCGTCGGGGTGGTCGCCGCGGCACTCGCGGGCCGGCTCATCCACCGGTTCGACGCCCGATGGGTGCTGATCGGAGCGTGCATTCTCGGGATCGCCGGCTTCGCCCTGGTGGCGGTCGTGCACGACCGGAGCTGGCAGCTGATCGTCTCCGGCATCCTCGTGACCACCTTCGTCAGCCTCGCCTATGCCGCACTGCCCGCCCTGCTCGTCGCCGAGATCCGTCCCGATCAGACCGGGGTTGCGAACAGCATCAACTCCATCGCCCGCACGGTGGGCAGTTCGCTCAGCAGTGCGGTGGTCACGACCCTGCTGGCCACGCTGACCGTTCGCGGCACGGGCGTCGTCGGCGAGAGCGCATTCGTCGCGGCATTCGGGTTGGGTGTCGCGGCCGCGGCCGTGGCCGCACTGCTCGTTCTCATCGGCGGGCGACCGGCCACGCGCGCACTGAGCGACCGCGAGGAGGACGAGGTCGAGGCGACGGCCCTGGCCGCCGAATGGAGCACGGTGTCCGGTCTCGCGGCGGAGCACACCGCGACCGGGCAGACCGACGCGGTCCGCCGGGGCTGACCTCGCGGTCGGGAACGGGACGGAACCGGGCGTCCTCAGCCCTTTCCCGTTCTGCGTCCGCTCAACCCTGCAGTGCGCGCACCGCCTCCTCCGCCTGCTGCGCCGCCTCCTCGGCCTTCGCGGCGTCCTCGTCGGCCGTCCGGGCGGTGCGTCGCGCGAACTCGCGCTGGTGTTCCACCCGGCCCAGCTCCTCGCGCAGCCGCGCGACGTGCTCGTCGAGTTGTTCGACCGCGGCACGTGCGCGCTCCGCCACCGACCGGGCCTCGTCGGCGGTGTTCCGCGCCGTTTCCGCCTCGGCGACGGCGGCCTCCAGCGCTCGCCGCGTGCGCTCGGCCTCCTCGATGTCGTCCGCCCCGGTGCCCTTCCGTTCCGGCGCGGGCGGAACGACCGACAGTCCGACCGGTCCGAACCCGCTGTAGTCCAGCGGCGTCTCGAGTCGGCCACCGCGCACCTGCTCGGCCAGCTCGGCCTCGGCGAGTGCGGCGTGCAGGGTCTGGCCCACCTCGCGCAGCGCGGCTTCGGATGCCCGCCGACCGTGCTCGGCGGCGAGCCGGGAGGCCGTCTTCTCGAGCGCACCGATCACCCGCCGTCGCTGGGTGGACAGCCGCCGCAGCTCGGCTCCGGAGAGCTGACGCTGCGCGGTACGCAGGGCCTCGCCGAGTCCGAGCAGGGCCGTGATCTCCTCGGGTCTCTCGCGGACGAGGAGGTTCACCAGCCACGCCGACACGGTCGGCTTGCGCAGCCGGCCGACCGCCGCCGCGAGTTCCCGGTCGCCGGCGTCGCGGGCACGGGCGACGTACTCCTTACGGGCCGCGGTGAACTCACCCGGATCGAGCCCGTACAGCTCGTCGGCGATGTCGTCGAGGTCCACCGGCCTACTATGCACTCCTCGGTCAGAGGGTGACGTTCTCCCCCGTCGCCTGGTCGAACAGGGCAACCTTCGCCGGATCGAACCACAGCTGCACCGGCCGGCCCTTCGCGACGTCGGACTCGGCGGGCAGCCGCGCGACCATCGAGCCGCCGGCGAGATCGGCGACGCCCACATCGGCTGCCAGATCGTCGAGGTCGCTCGAATGCAGCTCCGGGGACTCGACGGTGAAGTACGCGTACTTGTCCGACCCCATGGATTCGAGCACGTCGATGTCGACCGTGAAGATGGTGCCCTGCTCGCGCTGCGCCGGGTCCAGGAGCGCGGCGTCCTCGAAGTGCTCGGGCCGGATGCCGACGACGACGTCACGTCCCGGATCGTGCTTCTGCACGGCCGCCCACCGCTCGGCCGGCAGCGTGAAGTCCCCGATCGCGGTGCGCACTCTGTCACCGTCGAGCCGGCCGGCGAAGAAGTTCATCGACGGCGAGCCGATGAACCCCGCCACGAACAGGTTCTTCGGCCGGTCGTAGAGCTCCTGCGGGGCACCGATCTGCTGCACCAGCCCGCCGCGGAGGACGACCACGCGGTCCCCGAGCGTCATGGCCTCGGTCTGATCGTGGGTGACGTACACCGTGGTGGTGCCCAGGCGCTTCTGCAGCCGGGCGATCTCGGTGCGCATCTGCACCCGCAGCTTGGCGTCGAGGTTGGACAGCGGCTCGTCCATGAGGAACGCCTTGGGATTGCGCACGATCGCCCGTCCCATCGCCACCCGCTGTCGCTGCCCGCCCGACAGGTTCGACGGCTTGCGGTCGAGGTGGCCGGTCAGGTCGAGGATCTTCGCCGCCTCCTCCACCTTTCGCGCGACCTCGTCCTTGGGGACCTTGGCCAGGGTGAGCGGGAAGGCGATGTTCTCCCGGACGGTCATGTGCGGGTACAGCGCATACGACTGGAACACCATCGCGATGTCGCGGTCCTTCGGCGCCTTCTCGTTGACCCGCTCGCCCCCGATCCGCAACTCGCCGGAGGAGATGTCCTCGAGGCCGGCGATCATGTTCAGCGTCGTCGACTTTCCGCAGCCCGAGGGGCCGACCAGGATGATGAACTCGCCGTCGGCGATCGTCATGTCCACGTCGCTGACCGCTCGCGCCCCGTCGGGGTAGAGCTTGGTCACCTTGTCCAGCACGATTTCAGCCATGTGGGTCATCCCTTCACTGCGCCGGACGTCAGGCCGGCCACGATGCGACGTTGGAAGATCAGCACGAACACGATGATCGGAATGGTGATGACCACCGCGGCCGCCGCGATCGAGCCGGTGGGCTCCTCGAACTGGGAGGCTCCGGTGAAGTTCGCGATTGCCGCGGGCGCGGTGATGGACCGCTCGGTGGACGTCAGCGAGATCGCGAACAACAGGTCGTTCCAGCAGAAGATGAACACCAGGATCGCGGCGGTGACGATGCCCGGCGCCGCCAGCGGCGCCACCACCTTCCGGAAGGCCTGCCCGGGTGTGGCGCCGTCCATCTTGGCGGCCTTCTCGAGTTCCCACGGGATCTCCTTGAAGAACGCCGAGAGCGTGTAGATCGCCAGGGGCAGGGAGAAGGTGATGTACGGGATGATCAGGCCCGCCCAGGTGTCGAACAGCCCGAGTCTGCGGATGATGTCGAACAGCGGGCTGACGAGCGAGATCTGCGGGAACATCGCGATCAGCAGCGCGACACCGACGAGGATCTTCTTGCCCGGGAAGTCGAGCCGGGCGATCGCGTACGCCGCCATGGTGCCGATGACCACCGCGATCACCGTGGCGATCAGTCCGATGCCGATCGAGTTGATCAGTGCGCTGGTGAATGCGTCGGTGCGGAAGATGCCGCGGTAGTTGTCCAGGGTCCATTCCTGGGGGATGAAGCGCCCGTCCTTGATCGTGCCGGCCGGCTTGAACGACAGGCTGGCGATCCACAGCACCGGCACGAGTGCGTACAGCAGTACGAGCAGGTTCACCGCCGACCAGCTCAGTTTGCGCCGCGGGGTTTCGGTCGTCGTCATCACCGCTTCCCTTCCGCATCGGAGCCGGGCGCCGAGGCCCCGAACAGTTTGATGAACATGAACGCGATGATCGCCACGCACAGGAAGATCAGGACGCTGATCGCCGAGCCGATGCCCAGGTTGAATGCTTTGAACAGGTTGTCGTATCCGAGGATCGACACCGAGCCCGTGCCGTTCGACCCGCGCGTGAGGACGTAGATGTTGTCGAAGATGCGGAACGCGTCGAGCGTGCGGAACAGCAGCGCCACCAGGATCGCCGGCTTCATCAGCGGGACGATGATCTTGGTCAGCCGGGTCCACGCACCCGCGCCGTCGACCTGGGACGCGCGCAGCAGGTCGTCCGGGACGAGCGCCAGCCCGGCGAGGAGCAGCAGCGCCATGAACGGGGTGGTCTTCCACACCTCGGCGAGCACGATGATCGCCAGTGACGGAAGTTGTTCGGTCAGTGGGGCGCTGCCCTCGGGGAGCAGATTCGCCAGGTAGCCGGTGCCCGGCGTCCAGGCGTAGTACCAGCTGTAGGCGGCGGCGACGGTGACGATCCCGTACGGGATCAGCACCACGGTGCGGACGGTGCCCTTGCCGACGATGGTGCGGTGCATGATCAGCGCCAGCGCCAGCCCCAGGACGAATTCGATCGCCACCGACACGACGGTGATGCCGGCGGTGACGAAGAAGGCCTGCCACCAGAACGCATCGGTGAGGACCGAGACGTAGTTGGCGAATCCGACGAATTCACGCTCGTCGGGGAAGCGCAGGTCGTACCGCTGCAGGCTCAGCCACACCGCGTACCCCACGGGGTAGGCGGTGACGGCGAGCATCATCAGCGCCGCGGGCGCGACCAGCCACAGCCCGAGTCGGCGTTCGGCCTTCTTCCCTTCGGACAGAACAACTTTCCCGCGCTCGGACGATACGGGCCGGTCGCCCTCGGCCGGTGGGACGGGTCGGGTTGCGGGCGTGGTGGTCACGGGATCAGCCCTTCCGAATTGACCGCCTTGCGGACCTGCTCGGCGAGTTCGTCGACCGTGCGCGGCGGGTCGATCTGGTCGACCGGATTGAGAGTCGCGGTGATGAGCGTCGAAATGCTCTGATACGCAGGCGAAACCGGGCGCACCGCCGCGTTCTCGAGACTCTCGCGCACCTCCCGCCACATCGGGTATGCCTGCTGGAACTCCGGATCGTCGTACAGCGATGCCAGCGTGGGCGGGACACCGCCGCCGACGGCGTTGTTGCGCTGGTTCTCCTCGTTGCGCAGGCACTGCACGGCTTCGAACGCGAGGTCGGGATACCTGGTGGTGCGGGCGACCCCGATATTGAACCCGCCGATCGTGACCTCGGCCGGCTTGCCGGGGACCACCGACGGGTACGGGGCGGGGAGGAAGTTCTGCTCGCCGTTCACCGTCAGGACCGTGTTGCCGGTGTTCTCGGCGGTCACGTTGCCGTTCTCGTCGACGAAGGGCAGAAAGCCCTTCTCGGAGTTCTCGACGATGCCGGGGTAGACGAACGGCCAGTTCACCTGGAACGCGGCCTTGCCGCTCTCCATACCGAGACGCGCAGCGGCCTCGTCGGACTGGTTCAGCGACGGGTCCGCACCGGGCGCGGTCGCCACCCGCTTCATGATGTCCAGAGCCGTCACCGCGGCGTCACCGTCGGCCACGGTGACGGTGGTGCCGTCCTCTGCCACGACCGATCCGCCGGCGCTGGCGAGCAGGGTGTTGAACCACACCATCAGGCCCTCGTACTGGCGGGCCTGCACCCCGATCCAGCTGGGGCGGCCCTCGGCCGCGAGCCCGCTCGCGATGTCGATCATCTCGTCCCACGTCTGCGGTGGCCGCCCGTCGGGCATCAGGTCCTTGCGATACCAGAGCAACTGGGTGTTGGTGTTCAGCGGTGCCGCATAGAGGGTGCCCTGCCACGTGGCGGACTCCAGCGGTCCGGCGAGGGTGCCTTCGGACACCGCGGCCGCGACGTCCGGCGGCAGCGGCAGCGCCCAGCCCGCCTCGGCGAACTCGGCCGTCCACACGACGTCGAGTGTCATCAGGTCGAGGGTGTCGTCCCCGCCGGTGAGCCGCCGCGCGAGCTGCAGCCGCTGGTCGTCGGCGCCCTTGGGCAGGGTGCGCTGCTCGATGGTGTACCGGCCACCGGCGGCGGCGGTGCAGTTCGCCGCCGCGGCAGCGTACTGCTCCGCGCCGTCGGCGGCGGTGTAGAAGCTCAGTACCGTCCCGTCGGACTCGCTGCCGCACGCCGCGACCGACGACAGGGCGAACACCGCCGCGGCGCCCACCAGTCCGACCCGCACCGCCCGTCTCCGCACCGCAGCCTCCAGCCGTCGTCCTGCGCGACGGTGACTTCCGTCACACTTGGTGCGAACGTAACGCACCGGACGCCGCCGCGCGACTCAACTGCCGCCCGGAACGGAACTGTGATCGAACGGTCTACAACGCGAGCTTGGCGAGCAGGTCCCGTGCCCGTTCCGCGTTGCGCGGCGCGCACAGCACGTCGTAGCGGCCGGCCACCAGCTGCATCGTCGACGAGAAGTCGCGCTGGCCGCGCGTCGCGGCGTACGGGATGGTCGTGGAGATCAGGCCGAAGACGATGCCACCGACCATGCCGACGAGCAGGGGGCCGAGGAAATCGGTCGAGAAGATCCCGAGCAGCAGACCGAAGAACAGACCGAGCCAGGCGCCGGAGGCGATGCCGCCGCCGATCACCTTCGCCCACGTCAACCGGCCGGTGACCCGCTCGACCTGCATGAGATCGACACCCACGATGGTGACGTCCTCGACCGGGAAGGACTGGTCCGAGAGATGGTCGACAGCGCGCTGCGCCTCGGCGTAGGTCGTGTACGAACCGACCGGCCAGCCGCTCGGCGGAGTCGGCAGGCCCGGCGTGGCGCGTCCCGGCTGTCCGAGGGGGTTGGTCATCTTCGGCTCCTTCTCGTGACTGCGCGCCCCGATCCGGCGCACCCTGTCCATTCTGCCCGTCTGCGCCTTCGGCGCCGGTGCGTCCTTTGGGCTGCTCCCACCGCCCAAAGGACACACCGGCGGCGCAGCCGCCTACTGCGGCGGCTCGAACGTCGTGGTGCGGGCCATTCCGGCTGCCCGGCCCTTCGCCGAGATCACCAGCGCCATCTTGCGGCTGGCCTCGTCGATCATCTCGTCCCCGAGCATCGCGGCGCCGCGCGCGCCGCCAGCCGCGGAGGTGTGCCACTCGTAGGCGTCGAGGATCATCTCGGCCTTGTCGTAGTCCTCCTGCCGCGGACTGAAGACCTCGTTCGCGGCGTCAATCTGGCTGGGGTGCAGCACCCACTTGCCGTCGAAGCCGAGGGCCGCGGTCCGCTGCGCGGAGCGCCGGAACGCCTCGACGTCGCGGATCTGGAGATACGGCCCGTCGATCGCCTGCAGCCCGTGGGCCCGGGCCGCCATGAGGATGGTCATGAGGATGTGGTGGTAGGCGTCGCCGCGGTCGTAGCCGTCGGGCTGCTCCCCGACGACGAGGGTGCGCATGTTGATGCTCGCCATGAAGTCGGCCGGGCCGAACACCAGCGTCTGCACGCGCGGGCTGGCGGTGGCGATCGCGTTGATGTTGGTCAGCCCGAGAGCGTCCTCGATCTGCGGCTCGATACCGATGCGCCCGACCTCGAGCCCGTGGGCCTTCTCCACCTGAGTCAGCAGGAGATCGAGCGCCTGCACATGGCTCGCGTCGGGAACCTTCGGCAGCAGGATCGCATCGAGGTGCGCGCCGGCGCCCCCCACCACGGTGGCGACGTCGAGATAGGTGGCATCGGTGGTCCAGTCGTTGACCCGCACCACCTTCAGCTGCTCGCCCCACCCGCCGTCGTTCAGCGCCTCGACGATCGTCGTGCGGGCCTGCTCCTTCGCCAGCGGGGAGACGGCGTCCTCGAGATCGAGGAACACCTCGTCGGCAGGCAGGCCCTTGGCCTTGTCGATCATCTTGCGGCTGCTGCCGGGAACGGCGAGCACGGACCTGCGGGGCCTGAAGTCGAACGACATGGGCTGGGCAGACCTCCGTGTTCCGAAATCGACGACCGCACGTTCTAGCCTGACCATCATGGCAGCAGTGAGCAAGGTATTCGCGGCGAGGCTCGCAGGTCTGGTGGTCCTGGGACCCGACGGCGAGTCGATCGGCCGGGTGCGCGACGTCGTGCTCACCATCCGGATCGGGCGGCAGCAGCCCCGGGTGCTCGGTCTGGTCGTCGAACTGCCGACGCGCAAGCGAATATTCGTGCCGATGCTGCGGGTGACGGCGATCGAGCCGGGGGCCGTCACCCTGAACACCGGCAACGTCAGCCTGCGCCGGTTCACGCAGCGACCGACCGAGGTGCTGGCGCTCGCGCAGGTGCTCGATTCGAAGGTCCGGGTCGACGACCCCGAGCTGGGTGAGCTCGCGGGCGTGGACGTGGTCGTCGTCGATCTCGGCATCGAACTGACCCGCACCCGGGACTGGGTGGTCTCGCGCGTGGCCGTGCGGGCCCAGCGCGGCCGGTTGGGCCGGCGGTCCGCGATCCATGTCGTGGACTGGCAGCACGTGCACGGGCTGACCTACAGCAACCTCGGAATGCCCGGCCAGGGTGTCTCGCAGCTGCTGCTGCAGTTCGAGGACATGCGCGCCGCCGACGTCGCGAACGCGCTGCGCGAGCTGCCGGAGAAGCGCCGGCACGAGGTGGCGGTCGCCCTGGACGACGAGCGGCTCGCCGACGTCGTGCAGGAGCTGCCGACCGACGACCAGACCGATCTGCTGATGCACCTCGAGGTGGAACGCGCCGCGGACCTGCTCGAGGCGATGGACCCCGACGACGCCGCCGATCTGCTCGGCGAGCTGCCCGACTCGGACGCCGAGTCGCTGCTGCGCCTGATGGATCCGGAGGATTCCGAGCCGGTGCGGCGGTTGCTCGAGCACTCCCCCGACACCGCCGGCGGCCTCATGACCCCCGAGCCGGTGGTGCTCACCCCGGCGACGACGGTGGCCGAGGCACTGGCCCGGGTGCGCAACCCGGACCTCACCCCGGCGCTGGCGTCCATGGTGTTCGTCGTCCGGCCGCCCACCGCGACCCCGACGGGCAAGTATCTCGGCTGCGTGCACCTGCAGCAGCTGCTCCGGGAGCCGCCGGCCGGCCTGGTGGGCGGGATCGTGGACAACGACCTGCCACGACTGGACCCCGACGATTCGCTCACCGCGGTCACCCGGTACTTCGCGACGTACAACCTGGTGTGCGGGCCCGTGCTGGACGACGAGGGGCACCTGCTCGGTGCCGTGACGGTGGACGACGTGCTCGATCACCTGCTGCCCGAGGACTGGCGCGAAGAGGAGGCCGACGATGAGTGACCGTTCCGCCGTGGCCCGGCAGCGCCTCGACACTCCCCGAACCGGCCGGTTCCGGGTCAACTTCGACGTCGAGGCGGTCGGCCGCGTCAGCGAATCGATCGCCCGGTTCCTCGGCACCGGGCGCTACCTGGCCATCCAGACGGTCGTGGTGATCGTGTGGATCCTGCTCAACGTCTTCGCCGTGACGTTGCAGTGGGATCCGTACCCCTTCATCCTGCTGAACCTCGCGTTCTCCACGCAGGCCGCCTACGCCGCGCCGCTGATCCTGCTCGCCCAGAACCGGCAGGAGAACCGGGACCGGGTGTCACTCGAGGTGGACCGGGCACGCGCCGCCCAGACCAAGGCCGACACCGAGTTCCTCGCGCGGGAGCTGGCGGCGCTGCGGCTGGCGGTCGGCGAGGTGGCCACCCGCGACTACCTCCGGCGCGAGCTCGACGATCTGCGCGCGCTGCTGATCGAACCGGAGGAGGAGGACACGACGTCGACGGCATCCGGCAAAACGCGCCCGGCCCGCCGCTGAGACGTGACGCGCTGTAACGTCCATCACAGCCCGTCGATGGTGTCGGTGGGGTGACTGTCCGCGACGAGTAGGTCTGTGGGGTGATGGCGTGCGCTGGCAGGGTCTGATCGCGGTGCCGGTGGTGCTCGGTGCCGGGTTCGCGGCGGTCGCGTCGTCCCCGGCACCGGTGGCTGCGACGGAGCACAGGGAGCCGGTCGCCGTGACGGCGGCGGACGGCAGCACCGGGGTCGGGGTCCTGCCGGCGGACCCGGCGGCGCCGCGACCCGTACGCGGGGCCGAGGCTCCGGCCGGCGCTCCCGCGGCGGATCTTCCGCCCGAGGTCACGGTCGCACCCGGACAGCCGTCGCCCGTGCTGGCCGGTGAGGGCCCCCTGGCGATCCCGGAGCTGGTGCTCTACGCGTACCGGGCGGCCGAGATGCAGCTTGCGATCGATGAGCCCGAGTGCGCACTGCCGTGGCATCTGCTCGCCGCGATCGGACGGATCACGTCGCAGCACGCCGACTCGGGACGCACCGACGTGCTGGGCACGCTCACGACCGCGCGCGTGGCTCCCGGCACGGGCAGACTCGGGCCGATGCAGCTGCCCCCGGCGGTCTGGTCGCAGTTCTCCGCCGACGGCAACGCGGACGGCACCGCGGATCCCCAGAACGTCTTCGACGCCGGTCTGGCGGCCGGCGCCTGGCTGTGCTCGGACGACGCGCGCCTGGCCGAGGCCGACGCCCGCGCCCGCGCGGCTGCCCGGTTCGATCCGTCGCCGGAGTTCGTCGCCAACGTGCAGGCCTGGTCGGCCGCGTACGAGAAGGGCGCCGCGGTCTCGCCGGGGATCGTCGTCCCGCCCTTGGCGCCGCCGGCCGTTCCGGCCCGGCCGAACACCGTCGACGTCGCGGAGACCGTTCCCGCACCCGTGTCCGGGACCACGACGGCACCCACGCCGGCGCCGGTCCCGGCTCCCGCGGTCGAGCCGGTCCCCGTCCCCGCGCCGGCAGTCGAGGCACCGCCGGCCGCGCCGGCTGTCGAGGCACCGCCGGCCGCGCCGGTGCTGCCGCCGCTGCCGTGTCTCGTCCCGGCGCTGTGCCCGGCGCCGCCCGCACCCTGATCGGTCACGCCTCGATCTCGTCGTAACCCCCAGCCCAGCCGTTTGCCCAGCTCAGCGCGTTACATCACGGTAGGGTAACGGAAACGCATCGCTTCCTGTATGGTCGGTACCGCCATGTAACGAAAGCGTCTCGGGGAAGGCGCCCAGGAGGTATCGAGTGGGTCGGCACAGGAAGCCTTCGGAGTCCAAGCTCCGCCGCAATTCGGTCATCGCCCTCACCGGACTGGTTCCGGTCGGCGTGGTCGCCGCGGCCACCAGCGCCGGGGCGAGCCCCAAGACCCTGTTCGGCGTGCAGGACACCGAAGCGGTGGCCGAGCCCGTGACTGCGGCGACCGAGACCACCTACATCGCCGACGGGATCTCCCGCGACGTCGCCGCCGCGGCCGCCCTCATGACCGCACCGGAGCCTACCGCGGAGCCCGCGGCGGCCCCCGCGCCCGCCCCGGAGCCTGCCCCCGCCGCCCCGGCACCGCTCCAGCCCGGCCCCCTCGGGATTCCCGGCATCAACTTCGCCGCCTACCAGAACGCCGAGCGGATCCTCGCCGCCGAGACCCCCGGCTGCAACATGTACTGGACACTGCTCGCCGGCATCGGCCAGGTCGAGTCCGGCCATGCCAAGGGCGGTAAGGCCGACGACAAGGGCAACCTCCTCGAACCCGTGATCGGTCTGCCCCTCGACGGCAGCCTGCGCGGCCAGGCCGTCATCCGGGACACCGACGGCGGCACCCTGGACGGCGACACCGTCTACGACCGAGCGGTCGGCCCCATGCAGTTCATCCCCTCCACGTGGAAGCTCTACGCCGGCGACGGCAACGGCGACGGCGTCGCCGACCCGCAGAACCTGTACGACTCCACCCTCACCACCGCCAAGTACCTGTGCGACGGCGGCAACAACATGCACGACCTCGCGCAGGCCACCAAGGCCATCCATCGCTACAACAACTCCATGGCGTACGTCGCGAACGTGCTCGCCTGGTCGGCCGCCTATTCGACCGGCGTCACCCCCAGCGCGGCGGACCTGCCGCGCATCCACTGAGCGGGTGCCACCTACGATTGATGCCATGGCAGTCAGCGAGTCCGACGTCCGCAGCGCCCTGGCGCGGGTTCAGGATCCCGAGATCCGTAAGCCGATCACCGAACTCGGCATGGTCAAGAGCATCGAGATCGGCGGCGACGGCAGCGTCGACGTCGGCATCTACCTGACCACCGCCGGCTGTCCGCTGCGCACCGAGATCACCGACCGGGTCACCAAGGCTGTGGCCGACGTCGCCGGTGTCTCCGCGGTCCGCGTCGAACTCGACGTCATGAACGACGAGCAGCGCACCGAGCTGCGCAAGTCGTTGCGCGGCGACTCCACCGAGCCGGTCATCCCGTTCGCCCAGCCCGGCTCGCTCACCCGCGTCTACGCGGTGGCCTCCGGCAAGGGCGGGGTCGGCAAGTCCTCCGTCACGGTCAACCTCGCCGCCGCCATGGCCGCACGGGGCCTGTCCGTGGGTGTGCTGGACGCCGACATCTACGGCCACTCCATTCCGCGCATGCTCGGCACCGACGCCAAGCCCACCCAGGTGGAGCGGATGATCATGCCGCCGATCGCGCACGACGTGAAGATGATCTCCATCGCCCAGTTCACCCAGGGCAACACGCCCGTGGTCTGGCGGGGACCGATGCTGCACCGCGCGCTGCAGCAGTTCCTCGCCGACGTGTTCTGGGGCGATCTGGACGTGCTGCTGCTCGACCTGCCGCCCGGCACGGGCGACGTCGCGATTTCCGTCGCGCAGTTGATCCCCGGCGCCGAGATCCTCGTGGTCACCACTCCGCAGCAGGCGGCCGCCGAAGTCGCCGAGCGGGCCGGCTCCATCGCCCTGCAGACCCGCCAGCGCATCGTCGGCGTCGTGGAGAACATGTCGTGGCTCGAGCTGCCCGACGGCACCCGGATGGACGTGTTCGGCACGGGTGGCGGTCAGGCCGTCTCCGAGCGGCTCACCCGCGCCGTCGGCGCGACCGTCCCGCTGCTGGGTCAGATCCCGCTCGATCCGGCGATCCGCGAGGCCGGCGACGCCGGAACCCCGATCGTTCTCAGTGCCCCCGACTCGCCCGCAGGCACGGCGCTGCGCGAGATCGCCGAGAAGCTCGCCGTGCGTCGCCGCGGCCTGGCCGGCATGTCGCTGGGGATCGACACCACCCGTCACCTCTAGGCGCCTGCGGCGCCGGTGTGTCCTTTGGGCTGTCCTGACCGCCCAAAGGACACACCGGCCGCGCAGCGGCCTAGGTCTAGGTCGCGTCCGAGTCGATGGGGGGCTTTTCTCCCGCTGTCAACGGCGGCGGGACGGGCTTGCTCACCGGCTTGGTGCCGGGCTTGTCGAAGTCGCCGGTGAGTAGGGAGTCGTCGCCGTCCAGCAAGTGCTTGGTGATGACCGCCTTCGGCGTCATGCCACGGAGCTGGTTCAGTTCGGACAGGGGTTGCCGCAGGTCGTCGAACTCGGGGCCGAGCTCCTCCTTCAGCTGCTCCTTCGCGCCGGATGCGTAGTCGCGGACCTGCCGCAGCGACCTGGTCACCCAGGACACCGCACCGGGCAGCCGCTCGGGGCCGAGGACCACGAGCGCCGCGACGAGCAGGACCATGAATTCGCCCCAACCGATATTGCCGAACACCGTTCCAGGGTACGTGGTGACGCGGGGTTCGCAGCCCGGAGGACCCAGGTCACAGCGGATTCCCAGCGAAGCGGCAGCGGACGGTCAGTCGGACATCGGGGTCACCTGCACGTCGACCAGGCGTCCCGCACGTACCAGCTGCACCGTGACCGGCTTGCCGATCTCCTGGGCATGCACGGCGACGACCAGTTCGTCCGCGCTGGTCACCTCGCGGTCCCCGACCTTGACGATGACGTCGCCCTCGACGATGCCCGCCTGCTGCGCAGGGCTGCCCTGCTGCACGTTGGCGACCTCGGCGCCGCTGGCGACGTCGTTGGCCACGCTACGGGTGTTGACGCCGATCTCCGGGTGGCGCATCTCGCCGGTGCGGATCAGTTCCTGGGCGACGGCGGTGACGTCGTCGATCGGGATGGCAAACCCGAGACCGACGGAACCACCCGTCTCGGTCTTGATGGCCGAGTTGATGCCGATGACGCGGCCCTCGGCATCGACGAGCGGGCCGCCGGAGTTGCCGGGGTTGATGGAGGCGTCCGTCTGCACGGCGTCGATCACGGCATCGGTGTCGGTGCCCTGCCCGCCCAGGCGCATCGGGCGGTTGAGTGCGCTGACGATGCCGCGGGTGACGGTCTTGCTCAGTCCGAGCGGGGAACCGACGGCGATCACGTCCTCCCCCACCTGCACGTCCTCCGAACGGCCGAGTTCGGCGACCGTGAGGTTGTCCGCGTCGACCGAGAGCACCGCCAGATCGGTCTTGATGTCCCGGCCGACGATCTCGGCAGGCACCTTCGTGCCGTCGTTGAACGTGACCTGGATCTTGGCGTCCGGTGCCGTGGCGGCCATCGAGACGACGTGGTTGTTGGTGACGATGTATCCGGCGCCGTCGATGACGACACCGGACCCGGTACCGGCCTCCTCGCCGAGGGTCACCTGGATCGAGACCACCGCGGGCAGCACCGCATCGGCGACGCGGGCCACCTGCCCGGACGGCAGGTCGCCGTCCTGGTCCACCTGGGCCAGCGTCACGCTACGGCTGGTGAGGGATCCGGTGTCGGACGTGACGAGCGCGACGACGAGGCCGCCGACCATGCCGATGGTCAGCGCGACCGCGGCGAGCGTGGCGAGGGCGCGGGTCTCGATCCGGCCGCCGAAGAGGACCTCCCGCAGCGTGAGCTTCGGGGCGGGCGGCAGCGGCTGCTCGTCGTGGGACTGTGCGGGCGCGCCCAGGCGCACGTTCGTGGCGGGGTCGCGCCACGGGTCCGGCTCGGGACCGTCCGCATCGGCCTCGGCGTCCGGGTCGACGGGGGGCCGTTGCAGGATCTCGGAGGTGTCCGCGGGTCGGCCGAACGCCTCGGCCAGCACCGGATCGGTGGGCGCACCGTGACGGACCGGCGGCTCGGCGGCGCGTTCCTCGGCGGACCGCCCGAACGGGCCGGTCGTGCCGGCCGGACGGCCGAAGACGCGGTTGGCGGCATCGTCGACGGCCGGGCGGTAGACCGGGCGGGGCTGCAGACGGGATGCATCGGCACGGCGGGACACCTCAGGCGCGGCGGCACCGTCCGTCTCCGGAGAGCCGGCCCGACGCTCGGACTCCCCGGCCCGACGCTCGGACTCTACTGATTCCGCTGTCACGCGTGCCCGTCTCCCCCGTGTCCGTCAGTCACGGTGCCCAGTATCACCGATGGACCCAGTATCACCGATGGACCCAGTATCACCGATGGGCCCGCCGTCACCGAAGCCACCCGTATCACCAGCGACTCGTATCACCGACGGCACTGCCACCGGACGTCCCGGACTGATCACCGCACACGGGTTCGGGCACCGTCAACGGCGCCAGCGGATCGGCCAGCGTCGCGCGGCCGACCCGAACCGGTCGGTCGCCGGCATGCCCTGGAAACCGGACGCGGGCAGGTTCCGATGATGCTGCGGAATGTCGGCGAGAGCGCCCAGGAGAGTACTCGACATCGGGGGCGGAGCCATCCGGGCGGCGTCGCGCAACGCGCGACGGGCCTGCTGCTGTGCCTCGACCTCCGCGGCGCACTCCGGGCACACGGCCAGATGCTCGGCCGCGCGGAGATACGCATTCATCCGCAGTTCGCCGTCCACGTACGCTGCCACAGCCTCACTCGCCAGGTGCTCCGTGGAACCGAACCGGCGGGTCGGGTGTGCCCTCGTCATGAAACCCTCCTGGCGGCTACCCCGCATCGACTCGACCGACTTCGACCTTCCCATGCTCGCGCAGGTGCTCACGCAGCGCCTGCCGTCCGCGATGGATGCGGCTGCGCACCGTGCCGAGCTTGACTCCCAGTGTGGCACCGATTTCCTCGTAGGACAGACCTTCGATGTCACACAGGACCACAGCAGCACGATAGTCCGGCGCCAGCGAGTCCAGCGCGGACTGCAGGTCGGCGCCGAGCCGGGCGTCGTGGTAGATCTGCTCGGGATCCGGGCCCGCGGAGGGCACGCGGTCGTAGTCCTCGGGCAGCGCCTCCATGCGGATGCGGTTGCGGCGCCGGACCATGTCGAGGAAAAGGTTCGTGGTGATGCGGTGCAGCCAGCCCTCGAAGGTGCCCGGCTGGTAGTTCTGCAACGAGCGGAAGACCCGGATGAAGGTGTCCTGGGTGAGATCCTCGGCGTCCTGCGCGTTCCCGGACAAGCGGTAGGCGAGCCGGTACACCCGGTCGCCGTGCTCGCGCACCAGCTCGTCCCACGACGGCATCACCGCACGGTCACCGGTGGCGTCGAACACTGCCGTGCCGGTGAGCTCGACGTCGGCCGTGGGCTCGACGTCGGGGCTGGGGAGCTGGGGGGAATCGGCCATGTGGATCGCTGGATCCTCCTCTTCGGGACCGCGTGATCGCGAGTGTCGGATGTCGGGTGTCGTGGTCCAACACCGTGTACGCCGGGTTTGTTCCCGGGCCGCGAGCGCCTGTCGGTGCGGTCTGTTGTGGTACCTACACCTTCACGCACGGTGATGTGGTGCCGATATGAGCAACCTGAGCATCGCCTGAGAATCCTGTCGCCGTGCGCGCCTGCCTGCGACCGGACCCCGGCGACGATAACCTCACTGGGGTGCACACGAATGCCGAACGGATACTGGCTCACGTCGAGAACGTCACAGAGGACGACAACCTCGCCACGGCGCGCGAGCGTGCCCTCGATCTCGGGGCCGAGCCGATCCCGGCAGCGGTGGGTGCGGCTCTCGCGATGTTCACCCGCATGCTCGACGCCCGGACGGTCGTCGAGGTGGGCACCGGTGCCGGCGTCAGCGGGCTGTGGTTGCTGCGGGGCCTGCGCGAGGACGGTGTCCTGACCACCATCGACAGCGAGCCCGAACATCAGCGCGCCGCCAAGACCGCGTTCCGGGAGGCCGGGGTCACGGCCTCGCGCACCCGCCTGATCAACGGGCGCGCGCTGGACGTGCTGCCCCGGCTGGCCGACTCCGCGTACGACCTGGTGTTCGTCGACGCCACCCCCGCCGATCACCCGCACTACGTCCGGGAAGGGGTCCGGCTGCTGCGTCCGGGCGGGGCCATCGTGCTGCACCATGCGCTGCTCTGCGGCCGGGTGGCCGATCCGGCCGAACGCGACTCCGTCGTCCTGGCCGTCCGGGAGGCCACCCGGGCGGTGGTGACCGACGAGCGTCTCGCTCCGGTGTTGCTGCCGGTGGGCGACGGGCTGCTCTGCGCCGCCAAACTCTGAGCCCCGGCGCGGGCCCCGGTCGGATCCCCGCGGTCGGATTCACACGGTCGGATTCACACGGTCAGATCCACACGCCCTTACCGATGGCGACGACGCCGCCGCTGCTCACGGCGAAGCGTTGCCGGTCGCGTTCGAGGTCGACGCCGATGATCTCGCCGTCGCCGACGACGACGTTCTTGTCGAGGATCGCACGCCGCACGACCGCGCCCTTGCCGATGCGCACCCCCGGCATCAGGACACTGCCCTCCACGGTGGCGCCGTCCTCGATCATGACATTGGAACTGAGCACCGAGTTGCGGACGGTGGCGGCGGACAGGATGCTGCCCGATCCGACGATCGACTCCTGCGCGAGACCACCCTGGACGAACTTCGCCGGCGGCCACATCTCGGAGGCGCCGCGGATGGGCCAGCGCCGGTTGTAGAGGTTGAAGATCGGATGCACCGACACCAGGTCCATGTGCGCGTCGTAGAACGCGTCGAGGGTACCCACGTCGCGCCAGTATCCACGGTCGCGTTCGGTGGCGCCGGGCACGACGTTGTCGTTGAAGTCGTAGACGTGGGCGGCGCCCTGGGCGACGAGGGCGGGGATGATGTCGCCGCCCATGTCGTGGTCGGAGTCCGGGTTCTCCGAGTCCGCCCGCAACGCCTCGACCAGCACCTTGGTGGTGAAGACGTAGTTGCCCATCGAGGCGAAGGTGACGTTGGGATCGTCCGGGGTGCCGGGCGGGTGGGCGGGCTTCTCCAGGAACTGGGTGATGCGCCCCTGCTCGTCGCTGTCGATGCAGCCGAACGCGAACGCCTCGCTGCGCGGCACCCGGATACCGGCGACGGTCACCCCTGCGCCGGACTCGATGTGCTGGCGCACCATCTGCTCCGGATCCATCCGGTAGACGTGGTCGGCGCCGAACACCACGATGTACTCCGGATCCTCGTCGTAGACGAGGTTGAGCGACTGGAGGATGGCGTCGGCGCTGCCCGTGTACCAGCGCGGGCCGAGCCGCTGCTGCGCCGGCACCGGGGTGATGTACTCGCCGGTGAAACCCGACAGCCGCCAGGTCTGGGAGATGTGCCGGTCCAGCGAGTGCGACTTGTACTGCGTCAGCACGCAGATCCGCAGGAACCCGGCGTTGACCAGGTTGCTGAGCACGAAGTCGATCAGTCGGTAGGCACCGCCGAACGGTACCGCCGGTTTCGCGCGGTCCGCCGTCAGCGGATACAGGCGTTTGCCCTCGCCGCCGGCGAGCACGATTCCAAGCACATGGGGCTGGCTCCTCACACAGTCAACCTATCCGCCACCCCCCGCCACCGCCAGCGAAGAGCCCATCGGTGGCCGGAACGTCACGCGCCGGATAGTTTGATCCGGTGCGGGTGGCAATGATGACGCGGGAGTACCCGCCGGAGGTCTACGGTGGTGCCGGCGTGCACGTCACCGAACTGGTTGCGCAGTTGCGCCGGCTGTGCGAAGTCGACGTGCACTGCATGGGAGCGCCCCGGGAGGGCGTCTTCGTCCACGGCCCCGATCCCGCCCTGGCAGGCGCCAACCCGGCGCTGACGACGCTGTCGGCCGAGCTGCGGATGGCGCACGCCGCCGGCAGCGCCGACGTCGTCCACTCGCACACCTGGTACACCGGCCTGGCGGGGCACCTCGCCGCCGAGCTGTACGACGTGCCGCACGTGCTGACGGCCCATTCGCTCGAACCGCGCAGACCGTGGAAGGCCGAGCAGCTGGGCGGGGGCTACCGCATCTCGTCGTGGTCCGAACGCAACGCGGTCGAGCACGCGGACGCGGTCGTCGCGGTCAGTGCCGGGATGCGACTCGACGTGCTGGACGCGTATCCGTTCGTCGACCCGGCGCGCGTGCATGTCGTGCGCAACGGCATCGACACCGGCGTGTGGCATCCGGGCCCGGCCGAACCGGGAGAGCCGTCCGCGCTGGAGAAGATCGGCGTCGACCCCGATCGGCCGATCGTCGCGTTCGTCGGGCGCATCACGCGCCAGAAGGGTGTCGGGCACCTGATCGCCGCCGCCCACGACGTCGATCCCGGGATCCAGCTGGTGCTGTGCGCCGGGGCCCCGGACACCCCGGAGATCGCCGCCGAAACCGAGCAGGCCGTGGCCGAACTCGAACGCCGGCGCGGCAACGTCTTCTGGGTCCGGGAAATGCTGCCCACCGAGTCCGTCCGCGAAATCCTCTCGGCCGCAAGAGTTTTCGTATGCCCTTCGGTGTACGAACCGCTGGGAATCGTCAATCTCGAGGCGATGGCCTGCGAGACCGCGGTCGTCGCATCGGACGTCGGGGGCATCCCCGAGGTCGTCGAGGACGGGGTCACCGGCCGGCTGGTGCACTACAACTCCTACGAGCCGCGAGCGTACGAGCAGGCGCTGGCGGCGGCGATCGACGAGGTTGCCGGGGACGCAGTGCTCGCTGCCGAGATGGGCCGGGCCGGGCGGGCGCGGGCCATCGCGGAGTTCTCCTGGGCACAGATTGCGCGGCAGACACTCGCGGTCTACCAGGAGGTCGCCGCCACGCGGCACTGAGCAGGAGGTCGCCGCCACGCGGCAATGAGCGCGGGACGGAGGGCCGGATCAGTCCGAGCGCCGTGCCCACACGGTGACGGTCACCGAGGCCGTCACCGGGAACGGCTCCGGCAGTCCCCCGACCAGTTCGGCCAGCCGTTCGCCGGTCAGGTGGTGCCCCGACGGTCCCATCCCGGCCAGCCGGCCCAGTGCCGGACGGTCGAGTTCCAGGGTGAACTGCACGTCGGCGCGGTCGACCCGCTCGAACCCGCCGGACAACGCCGCCCCGAGCCGCTCGGTCTTGCGTTCGTCCACCTGGACCATCCCCGGCAGCGTCACCAGCTCGCGCAGGTGCGCCGGGGTGGGAGCCGCGACGACGAGCACACCGCCGGGGGCGAGAACGCGATGCGTCTCGGCGGCGTTGCGGGGCGCGAAGACGGACAGCACGTGGGTGAGGACGCCGCTGCGGATCGGTAGTTGCCGCCACACGTCGGCGAGCACGGCCCCGACGCGGGGGTGGCTGCGGGCGATGCGCCGGACCGCGGGTTTGGACACGTCGAGCCCGACGCCGCGGCTGTCCGGCAGCGCGTCGAGCACCGCTGCAAGGTACCTTCCGGTGCCCGCACCCACTTCGAGAACGCGGGCACCGTCGTCGCCGGCGGGGTGCTCGGCACAGGCCCGGGCGACGGCGCCGAGCAGCGGATCGAAGTGTCCGGCGTCGAGGAAGTCCGCGCGCGCGGCGATCATCTCGGCGGTGTCGCCGGTGAATCGCGTCGCGGCCCCGGTCAGGAGGCTGACATAGCCCTGTCGCGCGACGTCGAAGCTGTGCCCGGCCTCGCACAGCAGGACGCCCTCGTCGAGGTCGAGCCCACGCTCGCACTGGGGGCAGGCGAGCAGGTCGGTCACCGCATCGAGCACGGGCAGTCCTTCCGAGAAACACAGAGCACCGGAGTACGAACAGCAACGGGCCCCGCGCACCGTGGCGCGCGGGGCCCGGGGGAACCGGCGAATCGTCGCCGGCTGCCGACACCTAGCTGGTGACGCCCTTGAGCTCTTCGCCGAGCGCTGCAGCTTCCTCCGGCGTGAGTTCGACGACCAGACGTCCGCCACCCTCGAGTGGAACCCTCATGACGATTCCTCGTCCCTCTTTGGTTGCTTCGAGGGGACCGTCCCCGGTCCGGGGCTTCATGGCCGCCATCCTCTGCTCCCTCCAAATCTGCGCTCGACTCTTGCGCGCGTGGGTTACCGTGGGGGCCTCGCCGGAAATCGACGAGGCTCGCGACATCATTCTTCCCTATCCGGCCGACCGCCGGGTAGCTGACTCCGCCCTAATGTCGCCGGAACCTGATCGAACGTCCGTATCGACCCAGCACTCGGCGAGATGGTCGTCGACCATCCCGGTGGCCTGCATGAGCGCATACGCCGTGGTAGGACCGACGAACGCGAAGCCGCGCCGCTTCAGTTCCCGGGCCATCGCCGTGGACTCCGGGGTCACCGCCGGTACCTCCGCCACCGAGCGGAGACGCCGGGCGCGCCGCGCCGGCGCGAACGACCACAGCAACGTGTCGAGGTCCGTCTCCCGCAGGTCGAGCACCGCCCGGGCGTTGCCGATCACCGCCTCGATCTTGCGCCGGTTCCGGACGATGCCGGCGTCGCCGAGCAGGCGGTCGACGTCCGCGGCGGTGTAGCCGGCGACCACGTCGACGTCGAAACCCGCGAACGCCGATCGGAATGCCTCCCGCTTCCGCAGGATCGTCAGCCACGACAACCCCGACTGGAACGCCTCGAGGGCCAGGCGCTCGAACAACTCGTCGCGCCCGTGCAACTCGCGGCCCCACTCCTCGTCGTGGTAGTCCCGGTACAGCGTGGACCCCGGCGGATCCACCGCCCACGGGCACCGCACCCGATCCTCACCCATCGTCACTCCCCCCTGTCCGACGGTCCGGCGCGGCCTCCGCCGCGACGGATGCCCCGGTCCGGCCGCTGTCCGCCTCGTCGCCGCCCGGAGTGACCCCACCGGTGTTGTCGTATTCGGTGTTCTCGTACTCGGTGTTCTCGAACTCGGTGTTGTCGTATCCGGTGTTCTCGTACTCGGCGAGCCGGGCCCGCAGATCGTCGATCTCGTGCGCGAGCCGGTCGAGCGCCCAGTCCACCTCGGCGGTCTTGTAGCCCCGCAGCACCTGCTGGAAACGCAGCTCGCGGACGTCCGCGCCGGTCACGTCGGTGACCGGAAGCGCCGTCGCCGTGGCGCCCGGCGGGATCGGCGCCAGGGTCTCCCCCCGACCGAACACCGCGCTCGCCACGAGGAACAGCACCGCGCCGACGACCACCACGACGAGCAGGTAGAGCAGAACCGTCAGCATGTACCGATCTTGGCACGGCCCCCCGACACGACGGGGTGTCAGGTGACGGTGACGACCGGGGGCCGGTCCACCAGGCTGACCTCCGTGGTGATGGGGACGAACCCGTCGCCGTCCACCAGGAACTGGGTCAGGCCCGCTCCCGAGTCGGGGATCCCGCAACGGGCCAGCATGGTGCCGACGATCTGCCGGCTCATCACCCCCAGCTCCCCCAGCGGCCGGTTCCGATGCTTGCGCACACCGAGGTTGACCTGGGCGATCGCGTCGATACCGAGCCGGTCGTAGGTGTCGAGCAGCAGCCCGATCTCGACGCCGTACCCGGGCGCGAACGGCACCGCCGACAGCAGTTCCCGGGTCCCGGCGTACTCACCGCCCAGGGGCTGCAGCACGCATGTCAGCTCCGGTCGCAGCGCCGCGAGCAGGGGCCGCGCCACCAGTTCGGTGACCCGTCCGCCGCCGTTGGCCTCCTCGGCGCCGCTGACCCGCAGCGGGCGACGGTAATAGCCCTTGACCAGGTGGATGCCGTCGCCGGTGAGCAGTGGCCCGAGCAGCTTCGGGACGAACGCCGGGTCGGGCTCGAGCAGATCCGAATCGACGAACGCGATGAGGTCACCGGTGGTGGCCGCGACGGACCGCCACAGCACCTCGCCCTTGCCGGGCACCGGGGCGAGGCCCGGGACCGCCTCCTCCCGCGAGAGCACCCGCGCACCGGCGCTGCGGGCTCGCTCCGCCGTGCGGTCGGTGGACCCCGAGTCCAGAACGATCAGCTCGTCCACCAACCCGCCGAGGAGCGGATGGATGGTGTCCACCACCCCCGCGACGGTCGCCTCCTCGTCGAGCGCCGGCAGCACCACCGATACGGTCCGGCCGCGTTTGGCGCGTTCCAGTTCGGAAATGCTCCAGCCGGGCTCGTCCCAGCTGTTCGCCTCGGCCCAGGGCCGGGTGAACGCCCCGGCCGACGGCCCTGTCACCGCCGTGCTCATGCCAGCCCCCTGACGGTGCGCGCCGGGGGCCGGGTTCCGGCGACGGCCGCCACCATGTCCACCACGCGCCGGGTCGCCGCCACCTCGTGCACCCGGAACATCCGCGCGCCTGCCGCGGCCGCAAGTGCTGTCGCTGCCAATGTGCCCTCCAACCGGTCGGCGAGTTCCACCCCCAGAGTCTCCCCGATGAAGTCCTTGTTGCTCAGCGCCATGAGCACCGGCCACCCGGTATTTACGAGAACGTCCACGTGCCGCAACAACTCGAGCCCGTGGAAGGTGTTCTTGCCGAAATCGTGCGTCGGATCGATGAGGATGGAGTCGCCGGGCACTCCGGCCTTCGCGGCCCGCTCGGCCGCGGCGACGATCTCCCGAGTCACCTCGGCGACGACGTCGGTGTAGCGCACGCGGTGCGGCCGGGTGCGCGGGACCGCACCCCCGGTGTGCGAGCAGACGATGCCCGCGCCGAGTTCGGCGGCGACGGACACCAGTTCCGGGTCGGCACCCGCCCACGTGTCGTTGATCAGATCCGCGCCCTCGGCGAGCGCGCGTCGCGCGACGTCGCTGCGCCAGGTGTCGACGCTGACGAGCAGCCGGGGGTGCCGGGCCCGGATCGCCGCGACGAACGGCACCACCCGTCGCGTCTCCTCTGCTGCGTCGACCACCTCACCGGGGCCGGCCTTCACGCCGCCGATGTCGACGAGGTCCGCACCCTCGGCCACGGCCCGGTCCACGGCGGCCATCGCGGCCTCGTCGGTGAAGGTCGCACCCCGGTCGTAGAAGGAGTCCGGGGTGCGGTTGACGATTGCCATCACCAGGGCCCGGTCGGTGGCGACCGGGCGGCCGCAGAGGGTCGGCGAGACGGTGACGGAAGCGGTCATGGATCCATCCTGGCATGCACGCCGGGCGGCCGAATCCGAGCGGTGAACCGGAATCCGCCCTCCGCACGGCGTGGGCGGATTCCGGACGCCCGCGCGAATCGCAGGTGCGGCGACGGAACTCAGCCCGCCGGCAGCTCGCCACCGGCGACGGACTCGACGTAGCCGTCGTATGCGGGCCGGTAGCCCTCGTCCGGTCCGGTGAGCACGTACACCGGATCCTCACCGGTGTCGGTGTAGCCCTGCTTGCGCAGGTCCACCTTGCGGCTCTTGAACGTCGAGGTGTGCTCGAGTTCGTCGACGATCCGGACGAACAGCGGCACCGCGTACGACGGCAGCGCCCGGTACAGCTGCGCCGCGACTGCGGCCCCGTCGAACTCGGCGCCCTCGTGGAGCGTGACCGCGGCCATCCCGGCCCGGCCGTCGGTGCCGGGGATCTCGACCCCGTAGACCACCGCCTGCGAGATCGACTCGCTCGCCGACACGGCCGCCTCGACCTCCGTGGTGGCGACGTTCTCGCCCTTCCACCGGAAGGTGTCGCCGAGACGGTCGACGAACGCGACGTGCATGAAGCCCTGACTGCGGACGAGATCGCCGGTGTCGAACCAGGTGTCGCCGTCCTCGAAGCCGTCGCGGACCAGCTTGGACTCGCTCGCGTCCGGATCGGTGTAACCGTCGAACGGGGCGCGGTCGGTGACCTTCGCCAGCAGCAGGCCCACCTCGCCGCGCCCGACCCGGCGCAGCCGGCCGTCCGGTCCCCGCAGCGCCTTGCCGGTCTCGTGGTCGTAGTCGACCACGGCATACGGCAGTGGGCAGATTCCCGCGGTGCGCGGCTGGTTCAGGGCGTTGACGAACGCGATGTTGCACTCGCTCGCACCGTAGAACTCGGCGACGCGGGCGATGCCGAACCGCTCGGTGAACTCGGTCCAGATCTCGGCGCGCAGTCCGTTGCCGACCATCAACCGGATGCCGTGATCGCGGTCGTCGGGCGACGGCGGCTGGTTCAGCAGGTAGCGACAGATCTCGCCGATGTAGACGAACGCCGTCGCGTCGTTGCGTTTCGCGTCGGCCCAGAAGCCGGTGGCGGAGAACTTGCGGCCGAGCGCGAACGTGGCCCCGGCTGCGAGCACCGACGACAGCGACACGGTGAGCGCGTTGTTGTGGTACAGCGGCAGGCAGCAGTACAGGGTGTCGTCGCGGCGCAGCCGGACACCGAGGCTGCCCAGGCCGGACATGGACTTCAGCCAGCGGTAGTGGGTCATCCGGCTGGCCTTGGGCATGCCCGTGGTGCCCGAGGTGAAGATGAAGAAGGCGGTCTCCTTCGCCTGCAGGCGCTCGGTGACGGCGGGGTTCGCGGAGTCGGCGGCGACGGCGAGGTCGTCGAGTTCGCCGACGCGCAGCACCTTTCCGGCCGGTGGCGGCCCGTCGAGGGATTCCAGGGCCTCCTCGCACTCCTCGCCGACCACGAGGACCCGGCTGTCGAGCAGGTCGAGGCTGTGCGCGAGGACCTCCCCGCGCTGATGGTGATTGAGCATGCCGGCCGCGGCACCGAGCTTGACCGTGGCGAGCGCGACGAGCAACGCCTCCGGGCGGTTCTTCATCAACACGGCGACGACGTCGCCAGTGCGCACACCCTGCGCGGTGAGGACGGCCGCGTAGCGGTTGACCTGCGCATTGGCGTCGCCGTAGCTGAGGGCGTCACCCTCGAAGCGCAGGAACGGCCGGTCCGGGTTCCGCTCGGCCAGGCGTTGGAACACCGACCCGATCGACTCGCGCGCCTCCGGACGCCGGGTCAGGCCCGCCGCGCCGCGCAGCAGGCTCGGTACGTCGGGCAGCATTCGCGGAAGCTGGGTGGCGAGACCCACCAGGGAGATGGTCGAACCGGACTCGGGCATGGCATCCTTCGTGGCGGTGGACAACAACTTACTGCAGAGTAAGCAACCGCGGCGCGTTGCGGAAGCCCCTCACCCGGCGCACCGGTCGAGCGCGTCCTCGACGTCCTCGGTGAGCTGCAGGTCGTCGAGGGCGCGACGATTGACGAAGCCGGTCGGCACCATCGACTCGAGCCAGTCCAGCAGTCCCCGGTAGTGCCCCACCGGATCGAGCAGCACCACCGGCTTGGTGTGCATGCCCAGGTAGCCGGCCGTCCACGTCTCGAACAGTTCCTCGAGGGTGCCGATCCCGCCGGGCAGCGCGACGAACGCGTCGGCCCGCTCCTCCATCACCTGCTTCCGCTGGCGCATCGTGTCGGTGACGATCAGCTCGTCGGCGTCGACGTCGGCGACCTCACGGTGCACCAGCGCCTTGGGGATCACGCCG
Organism: Rhodococcus ruber NBRC 15591; assembly: GCF_001894945.1. Lineage (GTDB taxonomy): Bacteria > Actinomycetota > Actinomycetes > Mycobacteriales > Mycobacteriaceae > Rhodococcus > Rhodococcus ruber. Next base: position 234,731 of record NZ_BCXE01000001.1, on the reverse strand, counting down.
ACGGTGTGCCCGCCCGCGGCCCGGGTGGCCTCCGCCAGCGCGCCCATCATCGACACGTTGCCGCCGCCGGAGACCAGCTGCCAGCCGCGTCGTCCGATGGCGGTCCCCACCGCCGCCGCCAGCTCGAGGTAGGAGTCCCCGACGGGACCGGAGGCACAGTAGACGCACACCGCCCGCGCCTCGACCGCGCGCTCGCCGCCGACGCCCTCGACCGGATCGAACCCGCTCACCACGACCCGCCCTCCCCGTACAGCGCCGACTCGTCCTGACCGCGATGGGCATCGACCACGATCTGCACCGCCTCCTCGACACTGTCGGTCAGATACAGCAGGTCGAGGTCGCCCGGCGAGATCCGCCCCTCGCCGATCATCGACTGCCGGATCCACTCGACCAGCCCCGCCCAGTAGTGGGTGCCGAGCAGCACGATGGGAAACCTGGTGATCTTGCGGGTCTGGACCAGCGTGAGCGCCTCGAACAGCTCGTCGAGGGTTCCGAATCCGCCGGGCAGACAGACGAATGCCTGGGAGTACTTCACGAACATCGTCTTGCGGGCGAAGAAGTAGCGGAAGTTCAGTCCGAGGTCGACCCACTCGTTGAGGGCCTGCTCGAACGGCAGTTCGATGCCGAGGCCGATCGAGAATCCCCCCGACTCGCTCGCACCGCGGTTGGCGGCCTCCATCGCCCCCGGCCCCCCACCGGTGACCACCGCATAGCCGGCCGCCGCCAAGGCGGCCCCGAGGGCGCGTCCGGTGACGTACTCGGGGTGGTCGACGGGGGTGCGGGCCGACCCGAACACCGCCACCGCGCGCGGCACCTCGGCCAGCGCCCCGAAGCCCTCGACGAACTCGCTCTGGATGCGCAGCACCCGCCACGGATCGGTGTGCACCCAGTCCGACGGACCCCGGCGATCGAGGAGCCGCTGGTCCATCGTCGTGGTCTCGGCCGCCCGGTCACGGCGCAGCTGGACGGGACCGCGGTGCACCACGTCGGCACTCGCACGGTCGCGGGATCCGGGGTCGGTGTCGCGCGCCATGCGCTCAGATTAGGGGATGCGGCACACCGCGCCTGCCGCATCCGACGCTGTGCGCGTCAGCCGGCGAGGTACCTGCGCAGCGTGTCGGCGACCTCGGTGATCTGTCCCACGGGCACGTGCTCGTCCCGGGTGTGCGCGAGGTTCGGATCGCCGGGACCGTAGTTGACCGCCGGGATCCCCAGCGCGGCGAACCGCGCGACGTCCGTCCACCCGTACTTGGCCCGGAACCGGCCGCCGGCCGCGGCGACGAGGTCCGCCGCGGTGGGGTGGGCCAGGCCGGGCAGCGCGCCGGGCGAACTGTCGGTGAGCTCGAGGGTGACGTCGAGACCGTCGAACACCTCTCGCACGTGCGCGAGCGCCTGCTCGACCGTGCGGTCGGGCGCGAACCGGAAGTTGACGTCGAGGTCCGCGGCGTCGGGCACCACGTTGCCGGCGACACCGCCGGCGATCCGCACCGCGGACAGACCCTCGCGGTAGACGCAGCCGTCGATGTCCACCGACCGCGGTTCGTAGGCCGCGAGCCGCCCGAGCACCGGGGCCAGCCGGTGGATCGCGTTGTCTCCCAGCCAGGACCGCGCCGAATGCGCCCGCACCCCGCTCGCCGCGATCCGCACCCGCAGGGTGCCCTGGCAGCCCGCCTCGATCTGGCCGGCCGTCGGTTCGCCGAGGATCGCCACGTCCGCGTCCAGCCAGTCCCGCAGGTCCCGTTCGATGCGGCCGAGACCGTTGTGCACCGCGGCGATCTCCTCGCAGTCGTAGAACACCAGGGTCAGATCGTGCGCCGGCTCGGCGATCGTGGCGGCCAGGTGCAGGAACACCGCGTCGCCCGACTTCATGTCGGTCGTGCCGCACCCGTACAGCAACTCCCCCGCGCGCCGCGACGGCACGTTGTCCGCGATGGGCACGGTGTCGAGGTGACCGGCCAGCAACACCCGGCTCGGCCGCCCGAGGCGGGTGCGGGCGAGAACCGCGTTACCACTGCGGACGATCTCGAAACCGGTGGTCTGGGTGCGCAGCGCCTGTTCGACGGACTCGGCGATCACCGCCTCGTCCCGGGAGACACTGGGGATGTCCACCAGGGCAGCGGTCAGCTCGATCGGATCGGCATGCAGGTCCAGGTGCGGTGCAGACATGCAAGAACAATACGTGGGGCGATTTACCAGGCCGTCCGCGAGAACGACGACGCCTCGCGTACGCTTCTCGACCGTGAGTGCACAGGGAGCATCAGCAGTAGGCATCGCCAACATCGCGGCGGACGGCACCGTTCTCGACACCTGGTACCCGGCCCCCGAGCTCGGCGAATTCACCGAAACGGGCACGTCCCGGCTCGAGGGCACGGACATTCCCTCCGACTTCGCGCTGCTCGTCGGCCCCGACGAGGCGCGGGAGGTCGAGCAGGTCGCGGTCCGCACCACGATCGCCGACCTGTCCCGGCCGCCGGCCGACACCCACGATGCCTACCTGCGGCTGCACCTGCTGTCGCACCGCCTCGTCCGGCCGCACGGCACCAACCTCGACGGTGTGTTCGGCCTGCTCGCCAATGTCGTGTGGACCAACTACGGCCCGTGCGCCGTGGACAACTTCGAACTGGTGCGTTCGCGCCTGCGTATCCGGGGGCCCGTGGCCGTGTACGGCGTCGACAAGTTCCCCCGCATGGTCGACTACGTCGTGCCGTCCGGGGTGCGCATCGCCGACGCCGACCGTGTCCGTCTCGGCGCGCACCTCGCTTCCGGCACCACCGTCATGCACGAGGGCTTCGTCAACTTCAACGCGGGCACCCTCGGCAACTCGATGGTCGAGGGCCGCATCTCCGCCGGGGTCGTCGTCGACGACGGCTCCGACATCGGTGGGGGTGCGTCGATCATGGGCACCCTGTCCGGCGGCGGCAAGGAGGTCATCTCCATCGGCAAGCGATGCCTGCTCGGCGCCAATGCCGGTGTGGGCATCTCCCTCGGCGACGACTGCATCGTCGAGGCCGGCCTGTACGTCACCGCCGGCACCAAGGTCACCGGTCCCGACGGCACCGTCGTCAAGGCCAAGGACCTCAACGGCCGTTCCAACCTGATGCTGCGCCGCAACTCGGTCAGCGGCGCCGTCGAGGTGGTCCCCACCAAGGGCACCGGCGTCGAACTGAATGCGGCGCTGCACGCCAACGACTGAGTCAGAGAAACCGATCGTGTCGAAAACCGAGCACACCCTCACCGAAGCCGACCACCTCGAGCACGGACTCAAGGTCCGGCACCTGACGATGATGGGACTCGGTTCCGCGATCGGCGCAGGCCTGTTCCTCGGGTCCGGCGTCGGCATCGCCGCCGCCGGGCCCGCGGTGATCGTCTCCTACGTCCTCGCCGGCATCATGATCGTCTTCGTGATGCGCATGCTCGGCGAGATGGGGGCGGCTCTTCCGGCCAGCGGATCCTTCTCCCACTACGCCCGCATCGGCATCGGCGAATGGGCCGGGTTCACGATGGGCTGGCTCTACTGGTTCATGCTGATCATGGTCCTGGGCGTGGAGATCACCGGCGCCTCGGCGATCGTGAGCAGCTGGCTGCCGGGTGTGCCGCAATGGGTCGTGGCCCTGGTGTTCGTCACGTTCTTCGCGGTGGTGAACCTCGCGAAGGTTGCCAACTTCGGCGAGTTCGAGTTCTGGTTCGCGGCGCTGAAGGTCGCGGTCATCATCGCCTTCCTCGTCATCGGAGTGCTGCTGGTGTTCGGCCTGCTGCCGGACACCGAGCCGGTGGGGCTGACCCACCTGCTCGGCGACGGCGACGGATTCGCACCCAACGGCCTCGCCGGCATCGCCGCCGGCCTGCTGGCCGTCGCCTTCGCCTTCGGCGGCATCGAGATCGTCACCATCGCCGCGGCCGAGTCGCGCGACCCCGAGCGGTCCATCGCGACCGCGGTGCGCACCGTCGTATGGCGTATCAGCCTGTTCTACCTCGGCTCGATCTCGATCATGGTGCTGGTGCTGCCGTGGACGTCCGCGAGCGGTGAGACCTCGCCGTTCGTCAGTGTCCTCGACATCGCCGGCCTCCCCTACGTGTCGGGTTTCATGGAGCTCGTCGTGGTGATCGCCCTGCTGTCGGCCTTCAACGCCAACGTCTACGGCACCTCACGCATGGCCTACTCCCTCGCCCGGGGCGGCGACGGTCCGACCGTGCTCGCGAAGCTCTCCCGCACGGGCGTCCCCCGCAACGCCGTGCTGCTGTCCGTGTTCTTCGGATTCGTCTCGGTCCTGCTGAACTGGTGGCTGCCCGAGGACATCCTCGGCATCCTGCTCAACGCGGTCGGCTCCGCCCTGCTGGCGATCTGGATCTTCGTCGTCGTCTCCCACCTGCGGCTGCGGCCGACCCTGGAACAGGAGGGCCGCCTCACCGTCCGGATGTGGGCGTTCCCCTACCTGAGCTGGCTCACCCTCGGCATGCTCGGCGCGTTCATCGTGCTCATGTTGTTCGATCCCGCCGCCCGGATCCAGCTCGCCTCGACGGCTGTGCTGTTCCTGTTCATCGCCGCGGTGTCGCAACTGTGGCAGCGCCGCGCCCGCGCGAGAGTGCAGTAGTCCGGGTTCCCGCCGGCGACCTTCAGCGCTCGCCCCGGTCGGCGAGCGCGTTGACGAAGACGTTCGCGATGTCCGCGGGGTCGCGCGCGACGTAGCTCGAGCCGCTGGTCACCCGGGAGATCTCGGCGAGGGTCCGCGCGTCCGCGTCCTCCGTGATGCCGATCGTCACGACGATCACCGGCCGCGCCGGATCCTGCTCACGCGCGAGGATGTCGAGGAGCTGCGCCTCGGTGATGCTGTCGGGGTCCTCGTTCGCGCCGTCGGTGAGGACGATGACGCTGTTGACCGCGCGCGGGTCGTAGCTCCGCTGGACGGCACGGAACGCCGCGAGGGTCGTGTCGTACAGGCCGGTGCCGCCGCCGACCAGACCGGGCACCTTCTCCGCCTGGGCCGCCATCACCTCCCGCTGGGTGCGCCCGTCGACATCGGTGTCGTACCGCCGGATCGGCACCAGCTCGACGTAGTCCTGGCCCTCGCCGCCGAGGTTCTGCGAGAAGGCCCACAGTCCCGCCGAGACGCTGTCGGGGAACATCGCATTGCCCGCGAGGGCGGCCCGCACCGTCAGGTCCATGCGGGTGCCGTCACCGGCCGGGAACTGCATCGAACCGGACACGTCGATCGCGACGAGCGTGCGGATCGGCAGTGCCATCAACGACCAGGCGCCGAGCGCCTCCTCCGCCATCGCCTCGTCCCGCAGCGACAGCAGCGGCACACCCCCGATGCCGCGCCCTTCGGGCAGCGGCTCGCCGTCGGGTCCGCGGAATCCCTCGTCGTGCAGCACCTCGAGGGCGTCCTCCGTGCCCAGCACGTCGACCAGCACCCGCGCGGCGTCCGTCGCGCGATGGTGCCGGTCGGGGACGGGCGACGTCACCACCACCGGGTATTCCAGCAGGATGCTGCCGTTCGCCGGTACCCGGCTCTCGAGAGCGGACTCGTTCGCCTCCGAGAACGCCAGCACCTGCTGCTCGGTGGAGATTCCGACAGCGTCGTCGGCACCGGCCGCGGCCAGTAGGTCCGCACCGCTGGGTGCCTCCTCGGTGCGAATGCTCTCCTGCTGAGCCAGCGGCACCATCGCGGTCCGCACCGTGCCGACCGCGACGGGGTCGTCCTGGGTCTCCGCCAGGGCCGCCCGGATCGGGGCGGCGGCCACCCCGGTGCGGAGCGGATTGCCCAGCACCAGATCGGGAATCGCCAGGGCGGCCCGCCAGGTGGGCACCTCCGGAACCTGCCCGGGCGGTCCCACCAGGACCGCGGGGGTGCTCGCGACCGCGCCCGCGATCATCTGTACCGGCCCGGCGGCAGTCGGTGCCGCACGGCTCGCCCACCAGCGGGCGTCCGGAATCCACAGGTCGGGCGCGTCGATTCCCTTGCCGAGCAACCCGGCGACGTCACCCGGTTCGGCGGCGTCGACCGTGAACTCGTAGCACCGCGTGTCCGCGCCCCCCGACAGAACGGAACTCACAGCCGGTTCGATGCTCGGGGCGACGGCGAGGCTGTACTGCTCGACGGTGTCGCATCCGCCGGCCAGGGCACGGACCACGCCGACACCGGCCGCCGCGAACGCCACGACCGCCACCCCGACGAGTACGACTACCCGGGTCGATCGGCCGTCACGTGTCGTCCGCGCACTGTGGCGGCCTCCTGCCATCTGGTCCTCCCCTGCCGGTGCCGGGCCGCGCGGCACACACCGTCGTCATGATCTGCGCCACATCGTAACGGTCCGGTCTCACGTGCCGTCCCGAGGTGGGCCGCCGGTTTCCGCGCCGGCCTGGAGCCGTCGCGCGACCAGGGCGGCGTGCAGATGCCGCAGCCCGGAGGGGACGGTCGGGTCGAAGCCGGTGAGCTGCGCGACGCGCTTGAGCCGGTAGTCCACGGTGTTGGCGTGCACGTGCAGGCTCCGGGCGGTGCGCTGGCGGCTCAGTTCGTGGGCGATGTGGGTTTCGAGGGTCTCCACCAGCTCGGGCGCGTGGGTCAGCGGATCGAGCACCCGCACGAGATGCTCGCGGGCCGGCCCGGGGCGGGTCAGCTGGTATTCGAATGCCAGGTCCTGCATCCGGTACACGCCTGCGGGCCGGCGCAGGTGACCGACCAGTTCGAGCAGTTCGTGTGCCTGGTGGGCCGCGGCGGGAATACCCGGGACGTCCGACTCGACGAGCGACATCGTCACCGGCACCCCGGCGGCACGGGCGACCCGCTCGTAGAGCACGGTGCGGATGTGCTCGTCCGGGGTGTCGCCGAGCAGCACGGTGCCGCCCTCGGGTCCGAGCATGGTCAGCTGCCGGCCGTCGCACACCCGGTCCAGTTCGGTCTCGAGCCGCCGCAGGGTGCGCCGGGCGACGACCTCCGGCCGCACGTGCGGGTTGCGCTCGTCCGGATGCCGGTCGAGCCGCACCCCGAGCACCGTGTACCGCTCGGCCAGCTCGAGCCCGCACCGGCGCGCGACGGCGGCGGCGTCCTGCCCGCCGAGCAGGGCGGTCACGAGTTCCTGGGCCGCGACGTCGCGGTTGCGGCGCATCGCCTCGAGCTCGGCGACGAACCCGGTCGTCGCGGCGACGGTGACGTGTTCGAGCAGCGCCATCCACAGCCGCGACGCGGTCGCGACCGATTCGACGTCGCCCTCCCGGGCCCGGGCGGTGACGAGTTCCCAGCCGAGCCGGATGCCCTCGTGGTAGATCCGCAGCATGTATTCCAGCCGGAATCCCGCGCGCGCCCACTGGGCGGCGCTGCTGCGCAGCTCCGACAGATCGGAGTCGGTCGGCAGCTCGCCCGTGTCGAGCACCTGGATCGCCAGGCGCAGGCACCGGACGGTGATCTCCGTGACGTCGCCGCGCAGGGTGTCGCCCGGCTCCAGGGAACACGGCGCGACGTTGTCCGCGAAGTGCGCGACCAGTTTGCGGGCGACCGCGCGCAGGTCGCGCAGCGGGACCGAGGCGGGCCTTCCGTCGACGACGAACGCCACCCCGGGCCTGGAACCGAATTCGGACACCGACATTCCGCGGAACCCCCCATGACTCCGGAAAGAGAACAATCTTACTCTGCCGTAGGAAGGTACGTGCCCTGCGCGAATCGGACAAGGCCCGCGGCGACGTGGCTCACACTCGGAGCCGTCGCCGGGGGTGCGGTCAGGTCAGCAGCTGCTTCTTCTGGACCTTGCCCATCGCGTTGCGCGGGAGGGTGTCCACCACGCGCACCTCGCGCGGGCGCTTGTGCACGGAGAGCTGACGGGCCACGAGCTCGATCAGCGCGGCCGGGTCGACGGCCGGGCCGCCCGGTGCGGGCACCACGAACGCGACGATGCGCTGGCCCAGATCGTCGTCGGGGACTCCCACCACCGCGACCTCCCGCACGGACGGATCGCCGAGCAGCACGGTTTCGATCTCGCCGGCCCCGACCCGGAACCCGCCGGACTTGATCAGGTCCGTCGACTCGCGGCCGACGATGCGGTGGAACCCACCTGCGTCGATCGCCGCGACATCACCGGTGACGAACCACCCGTCCGGGGTCCAGGCCGCGGCTGTGGCGTCGGGACGGTTCAGATAGCCGTCGAACAACATCGGTCCGCGCACCTGCAGTCCGCCGATGCTCTCCCCGTCGTGGGGGACGTCGTGGCCGTGCTCGTCGCGCAGCCGGGTCTCGACACCGCGCACCGGGGTACCCACCCATCCGGGACGGCGCTCCCCGTCGGTCCGGGTGCTCAGCGTCAGCATCGTCTCGCTCATCCCGTACCGCTCGATCGGGGTGAGTCCCGTCAGCTCGCGCAGGCGCTCGAACACGGGGACGGGCAGCGGCGCACTGCCGGACACGAGCAGCCGCGCGCCGCTCAGGGCCTTCGCGGACTCCTCGTCCTCGACCACGCGCGACCACACCGTCGGCACCCCGAAGTAGAGGGTGCCGTGGGCCTCGGCGTACGCCTCCGGGGTGGGCCTGCCGGTGTGGACGAGCCGGCTGCCGACGCGCAGCGGACCGAGCACTCCGAGGATCAGGCCGTGCACGTGGAACAGGGGCAGCCCGTGCACCAGGGTGTCGCGTTCGGTCCAGTCCCATGCCTCGGCCAGGGCGTCGATTCCGGCCGCGATCGCACGGCGGCTCAGCAGCACGCCCTTCGGTGCCCCGGTGGTGCCGGAGGTGTACAGCACGAACGCCGTGCGGGACGGATCGGGTTCCGGGTGGCTGTGCCAGTCGCGGGCGTGCAGCCGCACCGGCACCACGGGCAGGCCGGGCTCGTCCGGCGCGTCCCCGAGCCACGCCTGCGCGCCCGAGTCGCGCAGGATGTGCTCGCGTTCTGCGGGACCGGAGTCCGGTGGCACCGGGACGACGGTGACCCCGGCCAGCAGGCAGCCCACGACCGCGACCACCGTGGTCGCCGTCGGCGCGGCGAGCACCGCGAGACGTTCGGCTCCGCCGATGCGGCGGGCGAGGGCGCCGGCCGCGCCGAGGATGTCGCTGCGCGAGAGCGTGTGGCCGTCGATGCGGACGGCGTCGGGCAGGTCGTCGCCGCGCGCGACGGCCAGAGGGTTGAGGGAACGAAGCAGCGAAGACACGTCGGTCAGGATCGCACAGCCGCCGAGAGGACGGCGCGGCGCGGCGGCGCCACCGTCCCGAGCACCGCACCGAGCAGCGCACCGACGAGGACGGCCACGCCGTGCCCGTCCCCGGCCGCCACCAGCACCGCGCCGGCGAGGCAGCTGCCGACGGCGGCCGCGAGCACGGCGCCGCGGGCACCGACCGCCAGCCACAGACCCGCGATCGACCCGGCGACCGCGAACGACACACCGGAGCTGCCCGCCCCGGTCGACGGGGAGACGAACGCGGTGAACAGTCCGAACAGCAGCTGGCTCACCGCGAACAACCCGATCGCCCGTCCCGGCCCCCACACCCGCACCGCGACGGTCGCGACGACGGCGAGGAGGACCAGGTTGACGAGGGTGAGGAGCACGCCGCCGTCCTGCACGAGCACCGAGGTCAGGACCCGCCACCATTCCTCCTCGGCACGGATCCGCAGCGGGTCGCGGCCGAACGTTCCGAGCAGTGACGGCACGGCCAGGCGCAGCAGCGACGGGACCGCGACGACGAGCCACAGCACCAGCGCCGTCACCGGCGGTGGCCACAGCAGCCGCCCCGGCGGCACCGCGAGTCGACGCTGGGCGAGCAGCACCGCGAGCGCCGCGACGAGGGCGAGCAGGAGCACCGAACCGGGGGCGGCGTCGGAGGTGCTCACGGGCGTCAATGTACCTGCGGACGTACCCGGCGTCCGGTTCCGGCGACGGCGGGTCCGCTCTCCCGGCGCCGGGTCGTCAACCCCGTGACACCACCGAGCGCAGGAAGAACTTCAGGTTCGAGGGCCGCTCCGCGAGCCGCCGCATCAGGTAGCCGTACCACTGCGCCCCGTAGGGGACGTACACCCGCATGCGGTGCCCGGCATCGGCGAGCCGACGCTGTTCGAGGTCGCGGATCCCGTACAGCATCTGATGCTCGAATCCGTCCGGGCCGCGGGCGTACTCGGCGGCGAGCGGTCCCGCGGCCGCCACGATCGCCGGGTCGTGCGAGGCCACCATCGGATAACCCTGCCCGGCCATGAGTACCCGCAGGCAGCGCAGGTACGAGGCGTCCACCTCGGCGGCGTCCTGGTACGCCACCGACGCCGGTTCGCGGTAGGCGCCCTTGCACAGCCGCACCCGCGAGCCCGGGCCGGACAGCTCCCGGCAGTCCGACTCGGTGCGGTGCAGGTAGGCCTGCAGCACGGCACCCACCCACGGGTAGTCCGCACGCAGCCGCCGCACGATCGACAGGGTGGCGTCGGTGGTGGTGTGGTCCTCGGCGTCGACGGTGACCCACACCCCCGCCTCGGCGGCGGCCGCACAGATCTGCCGGGCGTGCCCGAGCGCGACGGCGGGACCTTCGGCGCCGAGCGCCAGACCCAACGCGGTGAGCTTGACCGACACCTCCACCGCCGGCACCGGGCCGCCGGCCCCGGACGACGAAGCCAGGTCGGCGATCAGCGCCTCGTACTCCGCGACGATCGCCCGGGCCTGCGCACGGTCGGTGGTGTCCTCGCCGAGATGGTCGATGCTCACCGAACGCCCCGTGTCGAGCAGGGCCTTCGTCGCTGCCAAGGCGTCGGCGCGGGTGTCGCCGGCGACGAACCGGTCCACGAGCCGCCGGGTGGGCGGCGCCGCGGTGACCAGCGCCCGGACGCGCGACGACTTGGCTGCCGCGAGGATCACCGGTCGCAGCGGGTTCGACGCCAGCCGCGGCAACGCCCGCGACGGCGCGGGCGGCGCCGGCACCGGTTTCGCCGAGACCACGGACCTCACCCGCCCTTCATGTGCGGATACCGGTAGTCGGTGGGCGGCACGAACGTCTCCTTGATCGTCCGCGCCGACACCCAGCGCAGCAGGTTCAGCGGCGAGCCCGCCTTGTCGTCCGTGCCGGACGCCCGTCCCCCGCCGAAGGGCTGCTGCCCCACCACCGCGCCGGTGGGCTTGTCGTTGACGTAGAAGTTGCCGGCCGCGAACCGCAGCGCGGCGGTGGCCTCCTCGACCGCCGCACGGTCCTCGGCGATCACCGAACCGGTGAGCGCGTAGGGGGCGCCCCGGTCGACGAGGTCGAGCACGCGTCCCCATGCGTCCGGCTCCGCGTCGTCGTAGACGTACACGCTCAGCACCGGGCCGAAGTACTCCGTGCACATCGCCTCGTCACCCGGATCGTCGGTGAGCAGGACGGTGGGCCGCACGAACCAGCCGACCCACTGGTCGTACCCACCGCCCACGGCGATCTCGATCGACTCGCGGTCGCGGGCCCGCTCGAGCGCGCCGACGACCTTCTCGTAGGCGGTCCGGTCGATCAGGGCGCCCCCGAAGTTCGACAGATCGGTCACGTCGCCGTAGGTCAGGCTCTCGACCTCGTCGAGGAACTCGGTGCGCATGCGCCGCCACAGGGAGCGGGGCACGAACGCCCGCGAGGCCGCCGAGCACTTCTGACCCTGGTATTCGAAGGCTCCCCGGATCAGGGCCGTGGACAGCACGCCCGGATCGGCCGACGGATGCGCGAGGACGAAGTCCTTGCCGCCGGTCTCCCCCACCAGCCGCGGATACGTGCGGTAGCCGTCGATGTGGGCCCCGACCTCCCGCCACAGGTGCTGGAACGTCCGGGTCGAGCCGGTGAAGTGGATACCGGCCAGCCGCGGGTCGCGCAGGAGCACCTCCGACGCGACCCGGCCGTCCCCGGTGATCAGGTTGATCACGCCGGGCGGCATCCCCGCCGCCTCGAGCAGGCGCATCGTCCAGTACGCCGCCAGGGACTGCGTCGGTGCGGGCTTCCACACCACGGTGTTGCCCAGCAGCGCCGGAGCGGTGGGCAGGTTCCCGGCGATCGCGGTGAAGTTGAACGGGGTGATCGCGTACACGAATCCCTCGAGCGGCCGGTAGTCCATCCGGTTCCACACGCCGGGCGACGAGTACGGCTGGTCGGCGAGCAGGGCGCGGGCGAAGTGCACGTTGAAGCGCCAGAAGTCGACGAGTTCGCACGGCGCGTCGATCTCCGCCTGCTGCACCGACTTGGACTGCCCGAGCATGGTCGCGGCCGCGACGGTCTCCCGCCACGGCCCGGCGAGCAGGTCGGCGGCCCGCAGCAGCACGGCCGCGCGGGCGTCGAACGACATCTCCCGCCACGCGGGAGCCGCGGCCGTCGCCGCCTCGACGGCCGCCGTCGCGTCCGCGGGGGTGGCGTTGCGCAGCGTGCCGAGCACCGCACGATGGTTGTGGGGCTGCACGATGTCGAAGCGATCGCCCTCACCGTGCACGTGCTCGCCGCCGAGGACGTGCGAGACGTCCACCGGTTCGGCCGCGAGCTCCTTCAGCTTGGCGGTGAGACGCTCCCGCTCCGGGCTGCCGGGAGCGTAGGTGTGGACCGGCTCGTTGGCCGGCGCAGGAACTGCAGTGACGGCGTCCATGGGGCCTCCCTGGGCCCAGGGTAGCGCCGAACACCGCCCTGCATCCGGCAATCCTGCTCGGGCAACGGCGCTTCCGCTGCTCGGCGGTGGTGGATCCACCGCCGAGCACGGCTCACGCCAGTCGTTGCGCGGCGGCGGCGATCCGCTCGTCCGAGGCGGTCAGCGCGATCCGCACGTGCTGGACGCCCCCGGGACCGTAGAACTCACCGGGTGCCACGAGGATCCCGCGTTCGGCGAACCAGTCGACCGTCGCGCGGCACTCCTCGCCCCGGCCGGCCCACAGGTACAGGCCGGCCTCGGAATGGTCGACGGTGAACCCGGCGCCCCGGACGGCCGCGAGCAGGATCTCGCGGCGCGCGCGGTACAGCTCGCGTTGCGCGTTCTCGTGTCCGTCGTCGTTCAGGGCGGCGGTCATCGCCGACTGGATCGGCAGCGGCACCATCATCCCGGCGTGCTTGCGCACCTCGAGCAGGTCGGCGACGAGTCCGGCGTCGCCGGTGACGAAGCCGGCCCGGTAGCTGGCCAGGTTGGACGTCTTCGACAGCGAGTGCACGGCGAGCAGGTTGGTGTGGTCGCCGTCGCACACGCTCGGGTGCAGGACGGACAGCGCCTCACCCTCCCAGGTCAGGCCCAGGTAGCACTCGTCGGAGACGACGATCGCGTCGCGGCTGCGGGCCCAGTCCACCACCTTGCGCAGGTGTTCGAGGCCGAGCACCTTGCCCGTGGGGTTCGACGGCGAGTTCACGAACACCAGCGCCGCGCCCTCGGGTCCCAGCCGGTTGAGCCCGTCGGCACGGATGATCCGGGTGCCCGCGAGCAGGGCGCCCACCTCGTACGTCGGGTACGCCAGTTCGGGGATCACCACGAGGTCACCGCCGCCGAGGCCGAGGAGGCTCGGCAGCCAGGCGATCATCTCCTTGGTGCCGACGGCGGGCAGGATCGCGGACTCGTCGATGCCGGTGACGCCGTAGCGGCGGGCCAGCGCCCCGACGGCGGCGGCCCGCAGCTCGTCGGTGCCGTGCGTGGTCGGGTAGCCGGGCACGTCGGCGACGGCGAGCAGCGCGTCACGGATGATCGGTGCGACCGGATCGACGGGCGTGCCCACCGAGAGGTTGACGATGCCGTCCGGGTGCGCGGCCGCCTTCTCCTTCGCGGCGGTCAGCGAGTCCCACGGAAAGTCCGGCAGGCTCGCGGCCACCGAACGACGAGTGCGCGTCACGGTACCGCCGATCACTATTCCTCGCCCATGGGGGGCAGCGCCTTGACGAACGGCGGGTCGTAGTCGACCTTGCCGAGCTTGGCGGCGCCGCCCGGGGACCCGAGGTCGTCGAAGAAGTCGACGTTGGCCTTGACGTACGCGTTCCACTCGTCCGGCACGTCGTCCTCGTAGAAGATCGCCTCGACGGGGCACACCGGCTCGCAGGCACCGCAGTCCACGCACTCGTCCGGATGGATGTACAGCATGCGACCGCCCTCGTAGATGCAGTCCACCGGGCATTCTTCGATGCACGCCTTGTCCAACACGTCCACGCACGGTTCCGCAATCGTGTACGTCACTGGTGTTCTCCCTGCCTCTCTGGTAGCCCGCCGACCTGCACGGTCACGCCGAATCGGGGCGCGCTCCGCGTCCGTCGCCGTCCAGTATCCCCCGCCGCGGGCACCGCCCTCGGAGTTAGGGTGCCCTGACTAGCCCGGTTCCGGGTGGGCGGCCAGCCACTGCTGCCCGTCCGCCGCGGCCCGGGACAGGGCCGCCCGTTCACCGACGTATCCGGCCAGCGCCCCGACCAGCGGCAGCACCCCGAGCGCGCGCCACGCACCGGCCGGCTGCGGACGCCGTGCGAGTTCCGCGTTCACCGCCCGGACCAGGTCGATCGTCGACCGCACCGGACGCCGCACCCACGACAGCGCCGTCCCGGCGTCGCCGCCCCCGGGGAGGTCGCGGCGGCACAGCACGGCCGCGAGCATCCGCACCTGCCGGTCGCGGTCGTCGATTCCCCGTTCCCGGGCGACGGCGAGCAGCACGACCGCCTGGTTGAGAAAGCCGAGGGCGTCCTGCAACGGCAGCATCCGGCCCAGCACGCCCAGCATCCCCGGGAACGCGACGGGCAGCGTCGAGACCGACCCGAGCCCGCCGATCCACCAGTTCACGCGCTCCCGTTCCGAGGCGTCCGCCCACGCCGCCGTGCCCGGCACGCGACCCGCGTCGAGCAGGGCCGCGGCCGCATCGAGCACCTGCCCGATCGCCGTCCGCTCCCGCACCGTGGGAACGAAGGTGCGGGCCTTGAGCCCGAACGGGTCGAGGTACGCCAGGCCGAACAGCGGCCCGACACCGGCTGCGGTCGCGTCCAGAGCCGCCGCGACGACCCCGTCGCCCAGCCTGGGGGTCACGGGCGCGCCCCGCTCAGGGCGCCCCCGTCGACCGGCGCGTAGGCGGTGGTCCGTCGGCGGGCCGGCCGACCGATCCCCTCGGCGATCGCCACGAGTTCGGCCACGGTCTTCTCCGAACCGTGCTGGGAACCGGCCATCCGGGAGATGGTCTCCTCCATCAGGGTGCCGCCGAGGTCGTTGGCTCCACCCTGCAGCATCGCCTGGGTACCGGCGACACCGAGCTTGACCCAGCTGGTCTGGATGTTGTCGATCCGGCCGTGCAGCATGATCCGGGCCAGCGCGTGCGCGGCGCGGTTGTCGCGCATCGTCGGTCCCGGCCGCGACGCGCCCGCCAGGTACAGCGGCGACGACTGGTGCACGAACGGCAGCAGCACGAACTCCGTGAACCCGCCGGTGCGGTCCTGGATCCCGCGCAGCACGTTCAGGTGCCCCACCCAGTGGTGCGGCTGGTCGACGTGGCCGTACATCATCGTCGAGCTGGACCGCAGCCCCACCTCGTGCGCGGTGGTGACCACCTCGACCCACTCCGCCGTCGGCAGCTTGCCCTTGGTCAGTACCCAGCGGACCTCGTCGTCGAGGATCTCCGCGGCGGTGCCGGGGATCGTGTCGAGGCCGGCCTCGCGCAACTCGGTCAGCCAGTCGCGCACCGACATGCCGCTGCGGGCGACGCCGTTGGCGATCTCCATCGGGGAGAACGCGTGCACGTGCATCGACGGCACCCGTTCCTTGACCGCGCGGACCAGGTCGGCGTAGCCGGTGACGGGCAGTTCCGGGTCGATCCCGCCCTGCATGCACACCTCGGTGGCGCCGGCGACGTGCGCCTCCCACGCGCGGTCCGCGACCTCGGACGTGGACAGGGTGAAGGCGTCGGCGTCACCCTTGCGCTGCGCGAACGCGCAGAACCGGCAGCCGGTGTAGCAGATGTTGGTGAAGTTGATGTTCCGGTTCACCACGTAGGTGACGTCGTCGCCGACCGTGTCGCGGCGCAGCTGATCGGCCAGCGCGACGACCGCCTCGAGACCCGGCCCGTCCGCGTGTGCGAGGGCGACGTACTGGGCGTCGGTGCATCCGGCCGGGTCCTTCTCGGCGGCGCGCAGCGCGGAGAGCACGTCCCCGTCCAACCGCACCGGGGCGTGCGCGCCGAGCGCAAGGACCTGCTCGCGCACGGTGTCCCAGTCGCCGAATGCGCTGCCGAGGTCGGAGCGGTACTCGGTGTTGCGACCGGTGACGTCGATCCCGGAGTTCAGATCCACGCGGCCGCTGGACTCCCAGTCGAGGTCGGGCTCCTGCCACGGGTGTCCCTGCGGGGTCACGTCCCGGGCCAGACCGGTCTCCGGGTCCGCCAGCGCTCGGACGTGAGCACCGATCCGCGGGTCGATCCACGGCTGCCCCGCCAGGACGTACTGCGGCTGGGCCGCGATCCGCTCGGTGAGGGTGAACCCGGCGTCGGCACTGAGCTGCGCGAGCAGATCCAGGTTCGGCCACGGCCGTTCCGGGTTGACGTGGTCCGGGGTCAGGGGTGAGACCCCGCCCCAGTCGTCGACGCCCGCGGCGAGCAGCGCACGGCACTCGTCGGCGGCGACGAGGTTCGGCGGCGCCTGGATGCGCACGGACGGTCCGAGCACGAGCCGGGCCACGGCGATCGCGGCCCGGAACTCGTCGAGCCCGGCGTCGTCGTGCTCGCGCATCGCGGTGTCGTCCTTGGCCCGGAAGTTCTGCACGATCACTTCCTGGATGTGCCCGAACGCCTTGTGGGACTTACGAATCGCCGCGATCGACTCGGCGCGCTCGGTGAGCGTCTCGCCGATACCGACGAGGATGCCGGTGGTGAACGGCACCGACAGCCGGCCCGCATCGGTGAGCACCTGCAGGCGCACCGCCGGATCCTTGTCGGGGCTGCCGTAGTGGCACTCGCCCTGCTCGGTGAACAACCGGGCCGACGTGGTCTCGAGCATCATGCCCATCGACGGGGCCACCGGCTTGAGCCGGGACATCTCGGCCCAGCTCATCACGCCGGGGTTCAGATGCGGCAGCAGCCCGGTCTCCTCGAGCACCCGGATCGCCATCGCGCGCACATAGTCGAGGGTCGAGTCGTAGCCCCGCTCGTCGAGCCACTGCCGCGCCTCGGGCCAGCGGTCCTCCGGCCGGTCACCGAGCGTGAAAAGTGCTTCCTTGCAACCCAATTCGGATCCACGCCGGGCGATGTCGAGGATCTCGTCGGGTTCGAGGTACATCCCGTGCCCGGCGGCGCGCAGCTTGCCCGGCACGGTCACGAACGTGCAGTAGTGGCAGCGGTCCCGGCACAGCCGGGTGATCGGCACGAACACCTTCCGGGAATACGTGACCGTGCCCGGCCGGCCCGCCGCGAGCAGACCGGCGTCGCGCACCCGGGCGGCCGAAGCGCACAGGTCCTCGAGGTCCGAACCACGCGCCGAGAGCAGGATCGCGGACTCGTCGACGTTGAGCGTCGCCCCGTCCCGCGCCCGGCGCAACGCCCGTCGCATGCCCGACGGCGACACTCGCGCCGGATCCGTCGCGGACGAGGCGGGCTCGCCCGCGCCGGCGCGGACCGTGGGCAGGGGCAACGTCGCGGGGGTGGCACCGTCGTGGGTCGAATCGGTCATTGGCCGATCATGCGCCACCCGCCGGACCCATGCCACCTCGGGGCCACGTCCCCGGCGCGCTCACTCGCGCGGATAGTCCTCGTCGCCCGGGACGACCCGGCTCTGTTCCAGAGCATCCGCAGGCTCCACCTCGAGCGGGACCGAGGTCACCTCGTCGTCGGCCGGTTCGTCCTCCGCCGGCATCTCCTGCTCGATCCGATCCGCCTCGGGCAGTTCCGTGAATTCGGTGGTCTCCGATGATTCGGTCACGGCGGTCCTCCTCCTCGTGTCGACTCCGAACCCGGGCGCAGCGTTGCCGGGTCTGCTCGCCGATCAGCTTAGCCTGGAACCGACAGGACACCACCGACGAGGAGAACCACGTGACCCGGGACGCTCCCCCGCCCACCGCCGTCGGCGATGCCGCCCCGCCGGCACCGGTGACCATGGCCGACCCGGCGTGGCGTCCCAGCCCGAAAGCGCGGCTGCTGTGGGCGGTGGGCGCGGCACTGCTGTGGGTACCGGTCGTCGCCGCCCAGGTGGTGTGGGCGATCGTCGACTCCGGCCGGTATCCGGGCTGGCACGTCGCCGCCGCCGTGGTCACCGCGGTTCTCGCCGTCGCGCACGTCGGCGTGATGCCGCTGTGGCGGTACCGGGTGCACCGCTGGGAGATCACCGACACCGCGGTGTACACGCGCTCGGGGTGGTTCACCCAGGAGCGCCGGATCGCGCCGATCTCCCGGATCCAGACCGTCGACACGGAGCGTGGGCCGCTCGACCGGTGGCTCGGTCTCGCCACCGTGACCGTCACCACCGCCTCGTCCGCCGGGGCCGTGGCGATCACCGCCCTCGACGTCGGGGTCGCCGACGCCACCGCCGCGCGGCTCACCGCGATCGCCGGCAGCAACCAGGCGGACGCCACGTGAGCGACGTCCCCGTCCCGCCGGCGCGGTCCGACGCCGCCGCCCTCGCCGCCGAGGCCGAGCAGCCGTGGTTGCGGCTCGATCCGCGGATGCTGCTGATCCATCCCGTCGAGGAGGTGCTGCGGTTGCTGCCCGTGCTCGTGGCGTCCGTGGTGCTCGGCAGCAGCAGCGGCAATCACGGCTGGGGCCTGGCGGTGGCGGTGCTGCTGGTGGGGATCGGCGTGCTGCGCTGGTTCACCACGACCTACCGGATCGGGCCGGTGCACGTGGAACTGCGCCGCGGCCTGCTGCAGCGCCAGCTGTTGTCGGTGCCGCGCAGCCGCATCCGGTCGGTGGACGTCGAGCAGCGTCTGCTGCACCGGCTGCTCGGGCTGGCGGTGGTCCGGCTCGGGACCGGGCAGCGCACCGGCGCCGGCCGGGACCGCAACCGGTTCGAGCTGAACGGCCTGGCGATCGGCGCCGTGCCGGCGCTGCGCGACGCCCTGCTCGGCACGCACCCGGGGACGCCGGCCGAGGAGCCCGGGGTGGTCGCACCCGCCGAGACCGAGGTCGCCCGGTTCCGGCCGGGCTGGGTGCGCTACGCCCCGTTCTCGACCACGGGGCTGGTCACCGTCGCGGCGGTGGTGGGACTGGCCTTCCAGTACGGACTCGCCGAGCGGCTCGGCGAGTCGGCCGCCGTCGAGCGTGGGCTGTCGTCGGTCGAGGCCACCGGGCCGTTCGTCGCCGCCGGGTTCGGCCTGCTCGTCCTCGTCGTTGTGGCGAGCCTGGTGGCGTGCGTGCGCTACGTGCTGCTCTATGCGGACCTGTCGGTCACCGACGACGGACGGATGCTGCGCGTGGGGCACGGCCTGCTGCGGCACCGGCACACCACCCTGGATCGGCGCCGTCTGCGCGGGGTGAGCCTGCGCGAGCCGCTGGCGCTGCGCCTGGTCGGCGGGGCCCGGCTCGATGCGGTGATGACCGGTGTCGCCGCCGAGCACGGCGAGTCGTCGTTGCTGCTGCCGCCCGCGCCGTCCGCCGAGGCGCGACGGGTCGCGGCGGCGGTGCTGCGCGACACCCGTCAGCTCGACGCACCGCTGCGTGCGCACGGGCCGGCGGCCCGGCGACGACGGTTCACCCGGGCGCTGCTGCCCGTGGCACTGGCCGTCGCGGCCGCCGCGGCGACGGTCGCGGTCACCGGCCGCACGGTGCCGGTGGCGGCGTGGATACCGGTGGTCGCGGTCGTCGCGACGGGGGCGGTGGGGCTGGCGTGGGATCGCTACCGCAGCCTGGGTCATGCCGTGCTCGGCGCCGGAACGGCGGACGCGCCGGCGTGGTTGATCACCCGCGGGGGCTCACTGGATCGGCGCCGCGTCTCGCTCGAGGCGGACGGCATCATCGGCTGGACGGTGCGGCAGTCGTTCTTCCAGCGCCGCGCGGGAGTGGCGACCGTCGTCGCCGCGACGCCGGCCGGCACGGGCCGCTACGAGGTCGTGGACCTTCCCGCGGAGCAGGCGTGGGCGCTGGTCGAGGCGGTCACACCCGGCGCCGGCGACGCCTGGGTGCGACGATGAACCCGGATATCGGGCGGCCACGCGACCTGGCCACGCTCGACGCCTGCCTGATCGAGTGCCGGGCCTGCCCCCGCCTGGTCGCGTGGCGCGAGCAGGTGGGCCGGGAGAAGCGTGCCGCATTCCGCGACGAGGAGTACTGGGCGCGTCCCGTGCCCGGGTTCGGTCCGGCGGACGCGTCTCTGCTGATCGTCGGCCTCGCGCCGGCCGCGCACGGCGGCAACCGGACCGGGCGGATGTTCACCGGCGACCGCTCGGGCGACTTCCTCTACGCCGCGCTGCACGCGGCGGGCCTGGCGTCGCAGCCCACCGCGACGCACCGCGGCGACGGCCTCGAGCTGTTCGGCACCCGCGTCACGTCGCCGGTGCACTGCGCGCCCCCGGCCAACCGGCCGACGCCGCAGGAACGGGACACGTGCCGCACCTGGCTCGACGCGGAGCTGCAGCTGCTGACGCCGACGCTGCGCTCGATCGTGGTGCTCGGCGGCTTCGGATGGCAGGCGCTGTTCCCGGTGCTCGACGACGCCGGCTGGGTCGTGCCGCGTCCGCGCCCCCGATTCGGGCACGGGGCGGGGGTGGAACTGCTGCCGCGCGGCGACGCCGCGGACCGCGGGCCGTTACACGTGTTCGGGTGCTATCACGTGAGCCAGCAGAACACGTTCACCGGCCGGCTCACCCCGGCCATGCTCACCGCCGTGCTCACGGACGCGGCGCGGGCTGCCGGACTGCACTCGTGAGGGCGGCCATGCGCGCGACGAACAGGTACAACCCGGCGGGGGCCAGGGCACCGACCGGCAGCAGCAGGGTCCGCCAGTCGGCGACGAGGAGCTGATCGCCGCCGGGACCGCCGGCCAGGCACAGGACGAATCCGACGATCCACGCCAGCAGCGGCCACGCCGCGCGCGAGGTGGATCCGGTTTCGGCGCGCATCGCCATCACCAGCAGCACGTTCGCCGCGCCGGCCAGCACGATCGTGATCGGGAACGGCACCGTGCCGATGTACAGGCCGAGGAAGAACACGGACAGCAGCGCGCAGAGGAAGCCGTCGAAGGTCAGCAGCGCGACGATGCCCGTACGCGGCGTCGCCGCCGGGGGCGCGGAGGCCTGCGTGGCGGTGGTGGCGGGATCGACCGTCATGGTTCGATAGTGCGCCACGGGCGCGGGTCCGTGGGCACCGGGTCCCGGCCGATCACGGCACGGGCGGGTAGCCCATGAGCGTGAGCACGTGGCTGGCCTGGTCCGCGAAGCCGTAGAGCGCCTGGTAGTAGGCGGCATTGATCTGGTCCGCGTAGGGACGCAACGAATCGACGAATGCGACGATCTGGTTCTGGACGGACCAGTTGTACATCGAAACCCTCTCGTGTGATCGCGATCACCTTTCCGGTGCTCGTGGTCACACTAACCCAGCCCGGCGAAGAGGTCACGCTCCCGTCCGGGGCCGTCGCCGCGGTCGCCGCGGACCAGTACGTAGTGCTCCTGGTCCAGCACGGGCTGCGCGACGAGGTTGGACAGGGTGAACTGTGCCCCGCCGGGTGCCACGACCACCTGGGTCGCGTGCGCCGCGAGCGCCGCCCGCTTGGCGTCGAGCACGTCGGCGACGTCGACCACGGTGGTGACCTGGTCGTCGGGCACGCTCGGCAGCTCGTCGGGGCCGGGTCGCCGCCACCCGTCGGGCAGGGCGGTCATGTCCTCGATGCCGCGGCGCAGGGCGCTCGCCTCGGTGACGGTCCAGTAGAGCTTCGCCGGGTCCCACGGCGGGCCGGCGTGCGGGTAGGCGTCGGTCCCCGCGGCCTCGACGGCCGCGGTCACGACGTGATGCACCCGGATGTGGTCGGGGTGGCCGTAGCCGCCCACCGGGTCGTAGGTGACCACCACGTGCGGGCGCAGTTCGCGGATCACCGCGACCAGGGCGGCCACCGCCTCGTCCCGGTCGGCGTTCACCCAGGCCCGGGGGTTCGCAGCCGACGGGGTCCCGGCCATCCCGGAATCGCGCCAGTGCCCGGCACCGCCGAGGAAGCGCGGCGCGGGCACGCCGAGGGCGGCCAGCGCCCGGCCGAGCTCGTGGATGCGGTAACCCCCGAGCTGGTCGGCGCGGTCGGCGGTGAGCTGCGCCCATTCGTCCCCGATGACCTCGCCCTCCTCCCCGAGGGTGCACGTCACGACGGTGACCTCGGCGGCCCGAGCGGCGTAGTGCGCGATGGTCCCGCCCGTGGTGATCGATTCGTCGTCAGGGTGGGCGTGCACCAGCAGCAGGCGCCGCGACGCGGGGTCGGTTCGGTCGGTCACGGGGTGGTCCTCCACCAGTTCTGCGCATCGGACAGGGGCCCGGCGGGGATCGCGCCGGTCAGGGTCACGCCCTCGACGCCGGGTCCCGCGGCGATCACGGTGCGGTCCTGCAGGATCGGCAGGGTGACCGCGAGGTCCCACAGCTTCGGCTGCGCGCCGGCCAGGACGGCGGGCACGTCGCCGGCGCCGCGCAGGGCGCCGGCGAGTTCCGGTTCGAGGGCGGGGTCGCACACCCCGGACACGTTGCTCGGTGCGGCGAGCTGCGCCTCGGCGGCTTCGATCTCGTCGTCGGGAACGGTGTCACCCCCGGGACCGGTGTCGGCGCCGGGCACGGTGCCGCTGTCCGGGGCGGGCGCCGGATCCGGCTCGACCGGGGGGCTCCCCTGCCCGGGAATCGCCGGTGGACAACCGAATCGGGACATCGCGGCCGTGGCGGGGTCGCCGCCGGCGCGGGTCCAGCCGACCACGGCGTGCACGGTTCCCCGGACGAGTGCCTCGCCGTAGAGCTCGTCGGGCGGCAGCGTGGTCACGGTGGCCGCGACGCCGGCTCCGCGCAGCTGGTCCGCCGCGGTGTGGGCGACGGCGTCGGCCACCGGGGAGTTCTCCGGCACGCCCAGCACGAGCGCCAGGGGCGCGTCTCCGTGGGCGAGCAGCCCGGTCGTCGCCGCTTCCGGTACCGGCGTGCCGGTCGCTTCGACCGTCGCCGGGTCGGCCGGTACGTAACCGGCCGCGGCGAGGAGCGCGAGGGACTCCTCGCGGCCCGGCCGCGGCGGCATGCTCGGCGCATATCCGGGGTCGGACGGGGCGAGCACCTGTGCACGGGCCGCGACCACGGCCGATTCCGTGCCGGCCGCGACCGTGGCCAGCAGGTCCGGGTCGAGAAGTCCGAGGACGGCGCGGCGCACGCGCGGATCCGCGAACTCGGTCGTGCGGCCGTTGAGGGTCAGTTCCAGGACGCGGGGCTGGAGTTGAGTGCCGGTGCGCACGTGCGGGATCGCGCCGAGCTGGGCGAGCAGCGCGGAGCCGCCGCCGTGCATCTGCGCGACCTGGGCGTCGCCGGTGCGCATCGACTCGGCGAGCTGTGCGTCGGTTCCGCCGCGCCGCAACAGGATCCGGTCGGGCCGGGCCGGGGTCCCCCAGAACCGGTCGTTGCGTTCGAGCAGGATCTCGCCCCGCCCGCGGTCGACGGACCTGACATGGAACTGCCCACCGGACACCGGGATCGATTCGGCGAGGCTCGTGGCGAATCCACCCGGCGTGTCCTTGACCAGGTGGGCCGGCAGGAGGTGGGTGAACAGTTCCCGCCACGCCGGGTAGGGCTCGCGCAGGGTGACGGTGACGGTCTTGCCGCCGCCGGAGGATCCGACGTCCTCGATGAGGCGGTAGCCGGCGGGATCGACCACGCCGGGCTCGGTGATCATCTGCTGCCACAGGTACCGGAAGTCCTCGGCGGCGATGGGTGCGCTGTCGGACCACTGCGCTTCGTCGCGGACCTGATAGGTGATGGTGAACGGCGCCTGCGAGGTGACGTCGGCCGAGACGAGGACGGACTCGTCGAGCATCCACACGGTGGCACCGGGCCGCGCGGGATCGGGCACGGGCCGGAACGCGCTCGGCAGCACCATCCCGGCAACCGTGTTGCCGACGGGCGACTGGTCGGCGAGCAGGTGCGGATTGAACCCGGCGCCCACGTCGTCGACCGCCACCACGACGGTGTTCAGCTGGGGAACCGGGGCGGGGGTCCGGGTGGGTTCGGTCTGCTCGATCGGCGGCGGCGGATCGGCGGTGCACGCCGACAACCCCAGCACCGCGGCGACGGCGGTGATCCCGGCGAACCTGCGCATCCGGCCTCCCTTCCCTCCGGGATGCGGCGGTGGTCCCGGCCGCACCGGGACCACCCCTGCCGCACTACTCGTCCAGTGCCGCGACTACTTGTTGCGAGCCTTCTCCCGCGAGCGGGCGCGGGCCCGGTCGGTGGCCGAGAGGTGCACCTTGCGGACCCGGAGGATCTCCGGGGTGACCTCGACGCACTCGTCGGAGGCGCAGAACTCCATGGCCTCCTCGAGGCTCAGGGTGATCGGCTTGGCGAGGGTTTCCATCACGTCGGCCGTGGAGGAGCGCATGTTGGTGAGCTTCTTCTCGCGGGTGACGTTGATGTCGAGGTCTTCGGCGCGCGGGTTGATGCCCACGACGTGGCCCTCGTAGGTGTCGCTGCCCGGCTCCACGAAGAAGGTGCCGCGGTCGCCGAGCTGGATCATCGCGAACGGCGTGACCGAGCCCGAGCGGTCGGAGACCAGCGAGCCGGTATGCCGTGCGCGGATCTCGCCGGCCCACGGGGCGTAGCCGTGGAAGACGGCGTTGGCGATGCCCGTGCCGCGGGTCTCGGTGAGGAAGTCGGTGCGGAACCCGATGAGGCCGCGCGACGGGACGATGAACTCCATGCGCACCCACCCGGCGGCGTGGTTGGACATCTGCACCATCTTGCCCTTGCGGGCCGCGAGCAGCTGGGTGATCGCGCCGAGGTGTTCCTCGGGGCTGTCGATGGTGAGCTCCTCGTACGGCTCGTGCACCTTGCCGTCGACCTGCCGGGTGACCACCTGCGGCTTGCCGACGGTGAGCTCGAAGCCCTCGCGGCGCATCTGCTCGACGAGGATGGCCAGCGCCAGCTCGCCGCGGCCCTGCACCTCCCACGCGTCGGGGCGGCCGATGTCGAGCACGCGCAACGACACGTTGCCGACCAGCTCCGAGTCCAGCCGGGACTTGACCATGCGCGCGGTCAGCTTGTGACCCTGCACGCGGCCGACGAGCGGCGACGTGTTGGTGCCGATGACCACCGAGATGGCCGGCTCGTCGACCGTGATGCGCGGCAGCGCGACCGGGTTGTCCACATCGGCGAGGGTGTCGCCGATCATGATGTCCGGGATGCCGGCGACGGCGACGATGTCGCCGGCGACGGCGACGTCACCGGGCCGGCGCTCGACACCGATGGTCTGGAGCAGCTCGGTGATCTTCACGTTCTTCACGCCGTCGGCGTGCATCCACGCGACGGTCTGGCCCTTGCGCAGTTCGCCGTTGTGGATGCGCAGCAGCGCCAGGCGGCCGAGGAACTCGGAGGCGTCGAGGTTGGTGACGTGCGCCTGCAACGATGCGGCCGGATCGCCCTTGGGGGCGGGGATGTATTTCATGAGCACGTCGAACAGCGCGTCGAGATTCTCGGCGGACGGCGCCTGTCCGTTCTCGGGCTGTTCGGTCGACGCCTTGCCCTCGCGGCCGGAGGCGTACAGGACCGGCAGGTCGAGCAGCTGCTCGGCGGCCTCGGAAGCCTCGTCGTCGAGGTCGGAGGCGAGGTCGAGCAGCAGGTCGTGGGTCTCCTCGACGACCTCGGCGATGCGGGCGTCGGGACGGTCGGTCTTGTTGACCACGAGCAGCACCGGCAACGACGCGGAGAGCGCCTTGCGCAGCACGAAACGGGTCTGGGGCAGCGGGCCCTCGGACGCATCGACGAGCAGGACCACGCCGTCGACCATGGACAGCCCGCGCTCGACCTCGCCACCGAAGTCGGCGTGACCGGGGGTGTCGATCACGTTGATGACGGTGACGGTGCCGTCGGGGTTGTGCCGGTGCACAGCGGTGTTCTTCGCGAGGATCGTGATGCCCTTCTCGCGCTCGAGGTCACCGGAGTCCATGACCCGGTCGACGAGTTCCGCGCGCTCGGCGAAGGCGCCCGATTGGCGCAGCATGGCGTCGACGAGGGTGGTCTTTCCGTGGTCGACGTGCGCGACGATGGCGACGTTGCGGAAACTGGCGGTGCTCACGCGATGGCTCTCCTGGCTGTTGTCCGGCCACACGGCACTGGACCCAGACGGCACCTCGCCCGTACGGCGTTCTTGCGGTGGCCGCGTCGCGAATGCGAGTCACCTGTTCGCGGCCGTGAACGGCCCGCACAGGCACTGCGGCCTCCAATACAGTACAGGCCGGTCCCGGTGCTCCGCGCGCGCCGACGCCGGATTCACCAGCTCGCGACGCAGAGCGTGACGTTCGCCACGTCGCCCCGCGCCGGCCGGCGCACCCTGCATTCGTCGGCGCACCCTGTATTCGGCGGCCCGGCCATCCAGGTAAGGGCATGCTAACCTTTGGTCCGGAACCCCACCGACGAAAGGCCGGCGACCCGGATGGGCAAGGTGAAGGCGAGCAAGGTCGCGCAGCTCGAGCCCAAGAAGAAGTGCTGCCGCAAGAAGACCCGCTGTGTGCGCTGCCCGGTGGTGGTCATGCGGATGAAGAGACTCGAGCACGAGGGACTGGGCAAGAAGGAGCTCGCGAAGCGCCTGAAGAAGGCCCGCGCCGCCTGACCGGCCGCACCACCGTCAGCCCCGGAGTCGGGCGCGCAGCTCCGGTAGCCACACCCGGTCGTTGGGCACCAGGTCGATCCGTTCCAGCTCGTCGGCGTCCACCCAGCGCAGGGCCGCGTGCTCGAGCGGCCGCGGCTCCCCCGAGACCAGCTCCACGCGGTAGGCGCGCAGCACCCGGCCCCCGCCCAGCGGCACTCCGGCCCCGACGCGCTGCGCCCCGGCGACCTCCACGCCCAGCTCCTCCCGCAGCTCCCGGCGCAGTGCCGCCTCGGCGGACTCCCCCGGCTCCGCCTTGCCGCCGGGCAGCTCCCACAACCCCGCCAGCTCCGGGGGGCCGACCCGCTGCGCCAGCAACAGCCGGCCGTCGCGGAAGATCGCCCCGGCCACCACCTCGTCCGCCCGGCCCGTCGTTGCACTCATGTGCGGCATCGTCCCAGAATGAGACATGGCCGAGTTGCTCTCCGACGCCGACATCGAGGCCGCCCTCGTCGACCTCCCCGCGTGGCAGCGGGACGGGAACGCGATCGTGCGCACCGTCGAGTCCCCCTCGTTCCCCGAGGCCGTCGCGCTGGTGGACCGGGTGGCCGAGGCCGCCGAGGCGGCGAACCACCATCCCGACATCGACATCCGCTGGCGGAAGGTGACGTACTCGCTGTCCACCCATTCCGCCGGCGGGATCACCGCGTCGGACGTGGAACTGGCCCGGACGATCGACGCGCTGGTCCACGGCTGACGGATACGGCCGGAGCGGGGTGCCGCGCCGGGATGCGCCGGGCGAGGATCGTCCACACGTACACCGCGAGCACCCCGAGCACGTTGCACGCACCGGCCCAGGCGAGCACCGCGGGCCGCGAGATGTCCCACATCGAGTCCTGCGCCAGTCCCAGCAGCCACGGCACCCCGACGACGGTGAGTACCGCCCAGACTCCGGCCAGGACGCGCGCCCCCCGCCGGTCCGCGAGCGGGCCGTAGACCAGCCACACCAGCATCGGCAGTACCCATACCCAGTGGTGCATCCAGGAGATCGGCGACACCAGCAGCCCGAAGAGTTCGACGACGACGACGGTGCCGAGGCGATCGTCCGGGCCGAGGGCACGCCAGGCCGCGAAGGCCAGCGCCGCCGAGACCGCGACCGCCGCCAGCCACAGCGGCCCGGTGCCGACGTCGTGCCCCACGATGCGGCTCAGCGCGCCGCGCACCGACTGGTTCCAGACCGACCCCACCGGTCCGATCCGCTCGGCGTCGCCGAACAACGTCGTGAAGTAGGTCCGTGCCTGCTCGCCGAGCGCCAGCCAGCTGACGGCGACGGTGACGACGAAGACCGCCGCGGAGAAGAACGCCGCCGACCACCGCCGTCGCGCCACGAGGTACAGACCGGCGACCGCCGGGGTCAGCTTGATGCCGGCGAGCACCCCGACCAGTCCGCCCGAGAGCCACCAGCGGTTGCTGCGGACCGCGACCATCACCCCGAAGGCCAGGAACACGTTGACCTGCCCGTAGTCGAGGGTCGTGCGGATGGGCTCGGTCCAGATACCGACCGCCGTCCACCCGAGCGCGACCGCCGTCCAGTGGGCGCTGTGGGCCGCGGGACCGAACAGCAGCTCGAGGCAGATGCGCAGGATGCCGAACAGGGCGGCGACGGTCAGCAGCTGCCACAGCACTCCGACCACGGGGAAGGGCAGGTAGTGCAGGGGGAAGAAGACCAGGGCCGCGAACGGCGGGTAGGTGAAGGGCAGGGAGAACTCGGGCGTGTCCCGGGTGTAGGTGAAGTCGTACAGCTCCCCGCGCAACAGCGCCGCGGACCCGTCGACGTACACGTGCAGATCCACGAGATTCATGCCGTTGGGGGTGAGGAAGTTCCACGCCAGGCGCACCCCGACGGACACGGCCAGCAGGGCCGCGCACCACCACAGTCGATGCGGGCGAACCGGATCGGACACTGCGGCGCGGCCTCCCGTCGTCACGTCGCCCCGGGGAAGGACCGGGGACTGATGCAGACTATCCGGTCCACGACGGCGGGCCGAACACGATACTCACATCAGTAACAGTTTCATCTACTCTCACAAAAACCACATGCGTCACACGTAGTCTCGAGCGGACACCACTGATCGGAACACGTTATGGCTAGACTCCCGCGAATACAGGCGGCGGCTGTGAGACCGGCCACGGCTTGTACTGATCGGGGGGCCTACATAAAGTGTCTCCCCGAGCCGTCAGCGGCATCGGAGCCCCTCGCTCCGGCGCCGCTTCAACGACAAGGATGGGGAAAAGTGCTTCGAACCCGAGCAACGCGCAGGATGATCACCGCCTGCGCTCTCGCCGCCGCCGCGGCGCTCACCGTGCCCTCGCAGGCGGTCGCGCAACCCGTCGTTCCGGGCCTCCCCGACACGCTTCAGCTGCCGGTCGAGCTCGCGGGCTACCCGCTGCCGGCGGACCTGACGATCGAGTCCCTCATGGGGATGCTGAGCACCCAGGCCGCCGCACCCGAAGAGGTCGAGGCCCTCGCTTCCCTCGCCCCCGCCATCGTCGGCGCGGCAGCCGGGCCGACGGACGTCGCCGACGGCCGGAACCAGCTGCTCGACCAGGCGAAGGAGCTGCTCGCGAACTCGCAGCTGCCCGACTCCGTCAAGGCCCTGCTCCAGCGCGTGATCACCTTCCTCGACGGCAGCGGCGGTGGCGGTCCCGACCTCCCCGACCCGAACGCCGTGCCGATCTCGCAGTTCCTGTACCCGAGCATCGGCAAGGACTGCATCCGCGACGGCGGCGACTCCATCGGCACCGCACTCGCCGTCGCCGGTCCCGCACCGCTCCCGCCGCCGGGCCCGAAGGCCGGCCAGGCCGGGTTCGTGTTCACCGCGCTGGGAACCGCCAAGTTCGCCGCGCAGCAGGCCCAGCCGCTGACGGTGAGCTGGATCAACGTCTCCAACGGCCGCAGCGGCACCGCGACGCTCACCGACGCGGCCCGGATCAACCCCGACGGCCCGACGACGCTCAGCGCGATCGCGGACACCGGCTCCGGCAACGTGGCCGCGGTGATCTCCGGTGGCATCACCACGCAGGCCGAGGGCGCGGCCCCGCGCTCGTGCACCTTCCTGCCGACGATCGGGCTCGTCACGGTCGCCTGATCGATCGTCCGCACCTTGGCCGAGGCCGCCGGGATCGTCCCGGCGGCCTCCGTCGTCCGCACGCTCGTCGTCCGCACGCTTCCCGCGCCGCCCGCTGCGTGGTAGACCGGGACATGGCCGAAACACCCCTCGGGCACACCGTTTCCCGATCCCTGCGCTCCCGCCGCTCCCACCGGTCGATCCTCTCCCTCCGTTCCGAGGGCTCGATCCTGTCCATCGGCTCGGCGTACTCGATCCTGTCCGTCGGCAGCGTCGGGTCGGTGCTGTCGGTCGGTTCGGTGGGGTCGTTCGGTTCGGCCCTGTCGTCGCTGTCGTTCGCCAGCCTCGGCTCGGCGCTGTCGGGACTGTCCCGCTGGTCGCTGCTGTCGTGGCGCGGCGTCCACGACGCCCCCGAGGACCCGCACCCCACGCTCGTCGTCACCGCCGCCGAACCCGACCCCGCCGCGCACTGCCAGAGTTGACCGGGCAGGCGCTGTCCCGTTGAACGGGCCCGTTCTCCCGCGCCGCCGCCACACCTGGTAGATGTCGTACGTCCGGTCGTCGTCGCGGCCCGGCTTCGAGGAGGCGCATGGCGGTCGAGACCCGGATCCCGTCGGTCGGCGAACGTCCGGCACCCCGTGGCCTCGTCGCTGTGCTCTCCCTCTGCGGCATCGTCGTCGCCCTGATGCACACCCTCGTCGTCCCACTGCTGCCCCAACTGCCGCATCTGCTGGGAACCTCGGTGGAGAGCGCCTCGTGGGCCGTCACCGCCACCCTGCTCGCCTCCGCCGTGATCACCCCGGTCAGCGGCCGGCTCGGCGACATGTTCGGCAAACGCCGGATGCTGCTCGTGTGCCTCGGCACGCTCGTCGTCGGCTCCGCGGTCTGCGCGCTGTCCACCACGCTGTGGCCGATGATCACCGGCCGCGCCCTGCAGGGCGCCGCGAGCGGAGCGATCCCGCTCGGCATCGCGATCCTGCGCGACGAACTGCGCCCGCGCAGACTGCCGGGAGCGATGGCGACCATCAGCGCGACGATGGGAGTCGGCGGAGCCGTCGGCTTCCCCGTCGCCGCGGCCGTCGCGCAGATCGCCCACTGGCACACCCTGTTCTGGTTCTGCGGACTGGTCGGAGTGCTCGCCGCCGCCCTCGTGCTGTGGGTGGTTCCCGAATCCCCCCGGGCGGATCCCGGACGTTTCGACCTGCTCGGTGCGATCGGGCTCGCGGTGGCACTGACGCTGTTCCTCCTCCCCGTGACCAAGGGCAGCACCTGGGGCTGGACGGCGCCCGCGACGCTCGCGATGTTCGCCGGCGCCGCCGCCACCGCCGTCGCCTGGGGCCGGTACGAACTCCGACGGCCGCGACCGCTGGTCGATCTGCGCGTGTCGGGGCGACGTCCGGTGTTGTTCACCAATCTGGCGTCGGTCGCGGTCGGTTTCGCGCTCTACAGCAACAGCCTCGCCTTCCCGCAGTTGTTGATGGCACCGGTCGTCACGGGCTACGGGTTCGGGTTGTCCATGGTCGCGACGGGCCTGGTGCTCGCGCCGAGCGGTCTGGTCATGATGGCGCTGTCGCCGGTGTCGGCGCGGATCACGACGCGGTACGGACCCCGGACGACCCTCGCCGCGGGCGCGGTCGTCGTCTGCCTCGGTTACCTCCTGGCCTACGTCGCCTGCTCGGAGATCTGGCACATCGTGGTCGCCGCCATGATCATCGGTGCCGGTATCGGCCTGGCCTACGCCGCGATGCCGGCGCTGATCATGACCGCGGTGCCGCTGTCGGAGACCGCGGCCGCCAACAGTCTCAACGCGCTCATGCGCTCGGTGGGGACCTCCTCGTCCGCGGCGGTCGTGAGCGTCCTGCTCGCAGCGGACACCCTGAACGTCGGCACCGCCACCGTCCCCGCCCTGGACGCCTTCCGCGCCACGTTCCTGGTGGCGGCCCTGGCCGCCGTCGTGGGCCTGGCCCTGACGGTGGCCGTGCCGCGGTCACGACCCGGCGGCCTCACCCGGCGGTGAGGGACCACTGCCCGTAGTCGGTGCTGAACACGTTGTTGACGTCGATGCCGATACCGTCGATCGTGCCGCCGCCCACCTGGTGCAGGTCGGCCGCGGGATGCACGTAGCCCTCGGCCGTGCCCCAGTCGTGCTGCCAGTAGAACGATCCCAGCCCGGCGTCGCGCGCCCAGGAGATGGTCGGCGCGTTGGCGTACACGCCGGTGTTCCCGGCGCCGAGCACGTCGTGCCAGCCCTGCAGGTACGGCGCGATGAGGTCGGCGAACTGCTGCTCGGACGGGTTGTCGTCGATCGAGGCGTAGATCGGCCGGTCCGCCGGGCCCCCGGCCGCCCGGTGCAGCTCGAGGCCGCGCGTCGCGTGCCGGACCCCGGCGTCGTATCCACCGAGCCAGTCCGCGGTGTCGGCCTTGCCGAACTGGTAGCACGAGACGACCTCGAGATCGCCGGCGACGAGCGCGGCGGCCTCCGACTCGGTCAGCGGCTTGGCCAGCATCCATTCGGCACCCGGCCGCCGGTCCGAGACGTACCGGATGGCCCCGATGTGCCCGGCGGCACGGATCGACGACGGCGACGGCACGGCCGCCGAGTAGTCGACGATCGTGCCGAGCACCTCCCGGCCGTGCGCCACCCCGGGGGCGGCGACGGCCGAGATCCAGGCCGCGCACGAGCCGACGGCCGCATATCGCAACAGTTCCCGACGTGAAACGGCCATCGAACCTCGCTTGGACGAGCGTGCACGGAGGACAGGGTGTCGAGCCTCCGGTATTGCATCACACTCCCGGGTCCCGCGGGGGCACATCGGGATTCGCGGCCCGACGACGGGCGGGGCTAGCGGCCGCCGAGCTCGGCGAAGAAGGCCGGAACCAGAGCCACGTCCTCGACGGTGCGCACCGTGGTGTGGACCCCGAGACCGTGCTCCTTGAGCAGATCGCACAGCCCGTCGCCGTCGACGAGTTCGATGGGGGGCGCGCCGAGCCGGTGCGCCTCGGAGCGGGCGTCGTCGCCGAACGTGCCGGTGGTGACGAGCAGGCCCTTCTCACCGCGACCGGCCATCGCGGCGCGGAACTCGCGCACCACGTCCGCGCCCGCCCGCTCGGGGCCGCGCAGGAACCGGAAGAACACCGAGAAGCCGAGCAGCGACACCCGCAGCACGCCGGTGCCCTCCACGTCGACGTCGTTGTCGGAGCCGGTGTCGAGATGGCCACCGTGCGGCGGGACGGAGACGGTGGTGAATCCGGCGGCGCGGAGCACCGCGACGGCGAGCCGCTCGAACCCCTCGTCGGGGAGCTCGGCGACGGCGGCGAGCACGGGTTCGCGCCACAGCTCGGGATCCTCGGGGGCCGCCGTGAGAGGCACCACCTGCGCCCGCGACGACGCGTTGCGCACGAGTCGTTTGCGTCGCTTCTCCGCGGTGTAGGCCACCTGGAGCGGCTTGATCTCCGATTCCTGCACCGCGCGACCGCGGTCCGTGACGCTCCACACCCCGCGCCGGGTGTTGGCCAGCAGACCCATGCCCTTGAGATAGGTACGCGCCCAGCCGATCCGGTACTCGATCTCGGTGACCGGGCCGTCACCGTGCGGTACGGACCGCGCGGCCTCGGACAGACGCTCGCGCGCGACGACGGCCTTCTCGAGTTCCTCGATCGACGCCGAGCCGCCGAGCCCGATCAGCGCCTGCAGGGTGGGCCACAGCAGATCCGTGTACGGCGGTAGCGCCACCTCGCGGCCGGACGGGTCTTCGACGGGGTTACCGATCACGTTCCGGCGCTGCACACCTTCCCCTATCGTTTCGGCCCTGCTCGCCGCGGCTGTCCGGTCCCGCCACGACGCGCATTTCACCCTAGCCGATGACCGCGGAAGCGAGGGCGGCCGCACTCCTCGTGTCCGGGCGAGGCCGGACCGGGACGGCGCCGCTCGCTACCGTGGGACGGATGGGATTCACGCGCGCCGAACTCGAACGCTGCCGTGACGCGGTGGTGCCCGACCTGATCGGGCCGGGCTGCCGGCTGCTGTTCGTGGGCATCAATCCGGGACTGTGGACGGCCGCGACGGGTGCGCACTTCGCCCGGCCCGGGAACCGCTTCTACCCGGCCCTGCTGCGGGCCGGCATCCTGCTCCGGCCCGTCGACCCCACCTCCGGTATGAGCGAGGACGACAAGGCACACCTGCTCGAGCGCGGCGTCGGGATCACCAATCTCGCCCCCCGCGCCACCGCCCGCGCGGACGAACTCACGGCAGACGAGCTGCGGACCGGGGCCGCGCGACTGGCCGGGGTGGTGGCGCAGCACCGGCCGCGGGTGGTGGCCGTCGCCGGCATCACGGCGTACCGGTCGGCGTTCGGGCAGCGCAAGGCGGCCGCGGGGTTGCAGGAGGCGACGATCGGCGGGGTGCCGATATGGGTGGTGCCGAATCCGAGTGGCCTCAACGCCCACGAGACGGTCGACACCCTCGCCGAGGCGTATGCGGCGCCGGCCCGCGCGGCCGGGATCCTGCCCTGAGCCGGTAGGTCCGGGCCGCTCAGCGGTGCCCCACCTTGGTGAGATAGTCGCGCGCCCGGTAGCCCGGCGGGACACCCTCGACGAGGATGGCCGAACTGTCGGAGTGCTCGGTGCGCAGCGGCAGGATCTCCTGGTAGGCCGGCGACCGGTACCAGGCGCGGGCCTGCTCGATGTCGGGGAACTCGACGATCACGACGTGGCCGGGCCAGGGTCCCTCGTGGACCTCGGGTTCGACGCCGTGGACGAGGAACCTGCCCCCGTACGGCGTGAAGGTGTCGTCGATCTCCTCGATGTAGCGGACGATCTCGGGGCCGAAGTCGACGGAGCGCAGATGGGCGATCGCGTAGGCAGTCATGGGGTCCTCCGGGTCGGTCGGGTGCGACGGTGTGCCGCACACCGACGAGAGTGCCGGGCCGCGGTGCCCGAATCGATTACCCGGCAGGTAATGGCCGTCGTTCCCTTCCGCGCCTACCGTGACTTCCATGACCACCGTGCACGAGGAACCCGTCGGAGCACTGCTGCGGCACTGGCGTGAGCGTCGCGGCCTGAGCCAGCTCGCCCTCGCCAACCGGGCGCAGGTCTCGGCGCGGCACGTGAGTTTCCTCGAGACGGGCCGGTCCCGGCCGACGCGCGTCATGCTGCTGCGCCTGGCCGATCAGCTCGACATCCCGCTTCGGGAGCGCAACTCGCTGCTGCTCGCGGCGGGTCTGGCGCCCGCGTACCCGGAGCACCGTCTCGGGGACGTGCCGATGGCCGCGGTGGCCGATGCGATCGAGCGGATCCTGCGGTCGCACCGCCCGTATCCCGCGCTGGTGGTGGACCGGCACTGGACGATGGTCGACGCCAACGACGCCGTCATGGGCTTGCTGGGCGGATGCGACCCGCGGCTGCTCGAGCCCCCGGTGAACGTGCTGCGGGTGACGCTGCACCCGGACGGGATGGCGCCGCGCATCGTCAATCACGGCCAGTGGCGGGCGCACCTGCTGACCCGACTGCGACATCAGCTCGCCGCGACGGGCGACCCGGTGCTGCGCCGGCTGCACGCCGAACTGGCCGACTACCCCTGCGACGACGGGCACGACGCCGAGCTCGATCCGACCGGCGCCCACGCCCTGGTGGTGCCGCTGCGGCTGCGCACCGACGACGGCGAGCTGTCCCTGCTGAGCACGACGACGCTGTTCGGCACGCCGTTGGATGTCACCGTCGCGGAACTGGCGATCGAGGCGTTCTACCCGGCCGACGAGGCCACCCGACGGGTGCTGGGAGGCCGATGATCCGGATCGGCGAACCGGTGCCGCACGGGCACTGTCGGGAGTAACGTCCGCCCCGAGACCTGTCCCGTCCCACACCGGAGGCATCGATCATGAGCAGGACGAAGTGGTGGGTACTCGAGGGCCCGGACAGCGGGTTCTCCCTCGAGGAGCGAGCGACGGGAGACCTCGTCCTCGTCAATACGCAGACCTCGGAGGAACACACCCTGCACGGCTACGTGTGGAAGCACGCCCCGCACTTCGGGGTGCAGATCATGGGCGAGGGCCCGCCGCCGTACGGCAAGTGGGTGGAGAACCCCGAGGAGTGAGCACCGCCGGTCACGGGACGCGGCGCAGCGGCCGCCGCTCCCCCGTCGTGGTGTCGATCAGCGCCGCGCCGGACACGACCGTCTCGAGGGGCAGCACGTCGTAGACGACCGCGGCCACCCGCGGCAGGTCCTCCAGCCGGGCTCGGGGGCTGAGGGTCAGATGCGGGGTCCATACGCCCGGCCGGTAGTGCTTGTGCAGGTCCGCGCCGACGGCGGTGACGGTGTCCACCACGCGCTGCTGACGGCGCAGGAGGTCGGCGGTGGGTGCCGGCGAGAGCCAGACCCGTCCGCGCCGGAAGGCCCCCAGCGCGTCGGAGTAGAGGGTCAGCGGTCCACCGTCGGGGAGCGTCGCGAGCGCGGCCGTCACGTCCTCGACGTCGTAGCTGCGCAACACCGCGTACGACAGGTGCGGCACGTGCCGGCCGTGGGTATGGGTGAGCAGCGTCGGCACCCCGAGGTCTTCGAGCCGGGCCCACAGTTGCTGCAGGGCGCGCCGGGCGGCGGCGTCGAAGACCAGGCAGACCGCGAGTGCCATCAGCGCACGGTACCGCGGGCGCCGGCGGGCCGGCGGCCGGTTCGGGCGGTCAGTTCAGGGTGGCGTGCCAGACCAGCGCCGCGGCCAGCGCCCCGGCACCGTTGAGGGACCAGTGCAGGGCGATCGGGGCGATCAGGCTTCCGCTGCGGCGGCGCAGCCAGGTGAAGACGAACCCGGCAGCGGCGGTGGCCAGGACCGCTCCGGCGATGCCCAGCACCTGCCCCCACAGGCCGCCGCCGAGGATGCCGCTCAGGCCGCGATTGCCGTTCGTGAGCCCGAGGGACGAGGCGATGTGCCACAGGCCGAACAGCAGCGACCCGGCGGCGAACACTCCGCGCGCACCGGAGACGCGTTCGAGCGTGCCGTGCAGCACGCCGCGGAACGCGAGTTCCTCGGGGATGACCGTCTGCAGTGGAATCACGATCATCGAGGCGAGGAGCGCGCCGGAGATCGTGGCGTAGCGGTCCGACAGGAAGAACTGCCGCGTGAGCGGCAACGCCACCCCCACGGCGATCACGGCCAGCACGACCCCGACGGCGGCCAGGGCGTAGAGGGAACCCGAGCGCCAGTGGCGCGGCGAGAGCCCGAGTTCGTACCAGCGCATGCCACGACGGCGCATCAGCGCGACGAGCACCAGCGCCGCAGCGGGCACCGTCGCGATGCTGGCCCACACGGTGGTGAAGTGCGCGATCAGGTTGGTGGCGACGAGGACGATCACCACGACGGCGACGTCGAACCAGGCATGGAAGCCGCGGAGCGATCCGCGGTGGGCAGGTGCCGTCGTCGGCAGGGTCTCCGCAGTCATGTGTTCTCGAACCCCCGCTGTCGGGTCTGTCGGAACCGATCGAGTACCCGTTCCTGCACTGTACGAACCATCCGTACCAGTGTACGGATTCCGTGCCGGAGCGACCGTGACCGGCGGCACACCGGCGACCGATTTTGGCAGTGATGCAGGTCACGATGGGCGCGGAGGCGGTTTGCGTCACACGCCCCGGCGTCGGAGCGTCCCGTTGCCGGGACTAACCTTGTCCCGAACATCAGCCCCGCTGTCCAGGACAGTTCAGGAGAAGAAATGGCCGACTTCCTCTACGAGGACCTGCTGCCGATCGGGGAAGACCCCACCGAGTACCGGCTGCTGACCACCGAGGGGGTGTCGACCGTCGAAGGCCCGGGCGGCCGCACCTTCCTGCAGGTCGAGCCCGAGGCGCTGCGCCTGCTCACCGAGACCGCGCTGCACGACATCCAGCACTATCTGCGGGCGGATCACCTGAAGCAGCTCGCGAGCATCCTCGACGACCCGGAGGCGTCGGACAACGACAAGTTCGTCGCCCTGGACCTCCTGAAGAACGCCCACATCGCCGCCGCCGGAGTGCTGCCGATGTGCCAGGACACCGGAACCGCGATCGTCATGGGCAAGCGCGGTCAGCACGTCCTCACCCCCGGCGACGACGAGGAAGCGATCGCCCGCGGCGTGTACGACGCCTACACCCGGCTCAACCTGCGGTACTCGCAGAACGCTCCCCTCACCATGTGGGAGGAGAAGAACACCGGCTCGAACCTGCCGGCGCAGATCGAGCTCTATGCCGACACCGCGGCCGGCCACGAGAACGCCTACAAGTTCCTGTTCATGGCCAAGGGTGGTGGTTCGGCCAACAAGTCGTACCTGTACCAGGAGACGAAGGCGATCCTGAACCCGGACTCGATGATGCAGTTCCTCGAGGCCAAGATCCGCTCGCTCGGCACGGCCGCGTGCCCCCCGTACCACCTCGCCATCGTGGTGGGCGGGACCTCGGCCGAGTTCGCCCTCAAGACCGCGAAGTACGCCTCGGCCCACTACCTCGACGAGCTGCCCACCGAGGGTGCGATCACCGGCCGCGGCTTCCGCGACCTCGAACTCGAGAAGAAGGTCTTCGAGCTGACGCAGAAGATCGGCATCGGTGCGCAGTTCGGCGGCAAGTACTTCTGCCACGACGTGCGCGTGATCCGGCTGCCGCGGCACGGCGCGTCGCTGCCGGTGGCGCTGGCGGTGTCCTGCTCGGCCGACCGGCAGGCGAAGGCCAAGATCACCCCGGAGGGGGTGTTCCTCGAGCAGCTCGAGTTCGATCCGGGCCGCTTCCTGCCCGAGATCACCGACGCGCAGCTCGACGCCGAGACCGAGGGCGTGTCGGGCACCGGCAAGGGCGCCGCGGTGAAGATCGACCTGACGCGGCCGATGCCGGAGATCCTCGCCGAACTGTCCAAGCATCCCGTCAAGACCCGGCTGTCCCTCACGGGCCCGCTCGTCGTCGCCCGCGACATCGCGCACGCGAAGATCAAGGAACGTCTGGACGCGGGCGAGGGCATGCCGCAGTACCTGAAGGACCACCCCGTGTACTACGCCGGCCCGGCCAAGACGCCGGACGGCATGGCCTCCGGTTCGTTCGGTCCCACCACCGCGGGCCGGATGGACTCCTATGTCGAGCAGTTCCAGGCCGCGGGCGGTTCGATGGTCATGCTCGCCAAGGGCAACCGC
Organism: Rhodococcus ruber NBRC 15591; assembly: GCF_001894945.1. GTDB lineage: Bacteria > Actinomycetota > Actinomycetes > Mycobacteriales > Mycobacteriaceae > Rhodococcus > Rhodococcus ruber. The sequence continues at coordinate 195,850 of NZ_BCXE01000001.1, read as the reverse complement.
TCGCAGCAGGTCACCGACGCCTGCAAGAACCACGGCGGTTTCTATCTCGGCTCCATCGGGGGACCCGCCGCGCGCCTCGCCCTGGACTGCATCAAGAAGGTCGAGGTTCTCGAGTACCCGGAACTGGGTATGGAAGCAGTGTGGAAGATCGAGGTCGAGGACTTCCCGGCGTTCATCGTCGTCGACGACAAGGGCAACGACTTCTTCGCCGGCACCGGCGAGGTCACCCTGACGATCGGCAAGCGCCTCGGGCTGTGACAGGCGGCTGCGCCGCCGGTGCGTCCTTTGGGCGGTCCCAGCAGCCCAAAGGACGCACCGGGGCGCGGCGACAGGGGCGGCACCGACCAGGGGCCGAGCCGGTGCCCTACCCGGCGCCGTACGTGCCGGATCCGACGCTGCCCCCGGCGTGGATCGTCGACATCGACGGCACGCTCGCCCACATGAGCGACCGCAGCCCCTACCACTGGCACCGCGTGGGCGAGGATTCGCTCTCCCCCGCCGTGATGGCCGCGGTGACGGCGTTCGCCGCCTCGCCGGAGAAGCCGGCGATCGTGCTCGTCTCCGGGCGCGACGGGGTGTGCCGGCCCGAGACCGAGCAGTGGCTGGCCGAGCATCGGGTGCCCTACACCGAACTGCACATGCGCACGCCCGGCGACAGTCGCAAGGACTCCATCGTCAAGGCCGAGCTGTTCGACCGGTTCGTCCGGCACCGGTACCGGGTCGTCGCCGTCCTCGACGATCGTGACCAGGTGGTGCGGATGTGGCGGCGAATGGGACTGGTGTGTTTCCAGGTGGCCGAGGGTGACTTCTGACCCGGTCCGTCAGGACTTCGGCGGGCCGGTTTCCGGTTCGTCGGTGGGGGGATACCGAAGCAGCGTCTGCTGCAACCGCGCCCACTGGTGGGCCAGCCCCTGCAGGGGCGCCAGCGACTTCTCGACCACCTCCAACTGACGGTCGAACGCCGACAGTTGCGCCTGCAGCGCCTGCACCGACTTCCGCTGCGCGTGCAGCTGCTCGACGAGGGCGTCGAACTCGGTGAAGACGGGCGGGGCCAGCTCCATCACCTCCCGGAGCGACGCGAGCATCCGGTCGGCAGGCCTGGACAGGGGGTCGGGAATCGACCCGAGGGCGTCGCTCCCGATCGACGCGACCTCGTCGGCCACCGCGCGGGTTCTCTCGAGCAACTCCTCCATCGCGGACCCGAGCAGTCCGAATCGACGCGTCTCGCCGTCCTCCGCCATCGTTACCCCTCTCCGCCATCACTACGGTTCGGTCCCGAACCGATCATGCACCCCGGGACGCGACCCGGCAGCCGAACATCGTAGGGGCGCCCTCAGGCAGCGCGGGCGTCGGTGCGCGAGAGGACGGCGGGCGCCTGAGCGACGAGACCCTGCAGGAACCGGACGATGGTGTCGGGCGAGGGATCGGCGGCCGGGGTCAGCATCGCGCACAGCCGCCGGTAGCTGTCGGTGTCGAGTTCGGGCTGCGCCCGGAACTGGGCCGTGAGTGGGACAGTGAACACGACTGTCCGGTCCTGCGAGCGGATTTCGAGCGTCGGCCCACCCACGGACGCGATCAGCCGGACCTCGAACCGGTTCGCGCCCGTGGTGTGCACGAAGCCCACGGCGCGCACGTTGGCGCGGGCCATCTGCCGGTACAGCGGCCGCAACCCGCCGAGGACCATCGACGGCAGCGCGACGGCACGGGAATCGACGGCATACATGAGCGCACTTCCTTTCGTTCCGGGCGCCGCAGCACGACACTCCGGGATGTTATCTGGAATCATTCCAAAATATCTGCCGGAGGGCAACGCCCGTCGTCACCACTGCGCGCCGGCCACCTGCTCGACCGTCGCGTCGAGCCGGTTCCACACGTTGATCAGCGAGATCTGCAGGATCAGCGCCGCCAGTTGCGGCTCGTCGTAGTGGCGGGCGGCCTCGTCCCAGACGTCGTCGGGCACCGGGTCGGGCCGGTCCGCGAGCCGGGTCACCGCCTCCCGTCAGCGCCAGGGCCGCCCGCTCGCCATCGGTGAAGTACGGCGCCTCGCGCCACGCCGCCACCGCGAACAGCCGTTTGTCGGTCTCCCCGTCCTTCTTGGCCAGCCGCGGGTGCATGTCCACACAGACGCTGCATCCGTTGATCTGGCTTGCCCGCAGATGCACGAGGTGGGTGGTGCGCGCCGGCAGTCCGCCACCGTCGGCGGCGTTCCCCAGTGCCTGCAACGCCGTCACCGCGTCGGGCAGAACAAGCGCGGGATTCGTCATTCGAGCCTTCATGATCGTCTCCTTGTCACATCCGGGGTCGTGCGTTCGTCACAGCCATGACGGATCCCGACGACAGAATGTGACGACATGAGCGACGGAAACTTCTCGGCCCACCCCGGCGGCGCCTTCCCCGCCGAACAGTTCGAGGCACATCGGGACCGTCTGCGGGCAGTGGCCTTCCGCATGCTCGGCTCGGCGAGCGAGGCCGACGACGCCGTGCAGGAGGCCTGGCTGCGTCTGCACCGCTCCGGCACCGACGAGGTCGCCAACCTGGGAGGCTGGCTGACGACGGTGGTGAGCCGGGTATGCCTGGACATGCTGCGCTCGCGGGGCTCGCGCCGGGAGGTCCCCCTCGATGCCCGATCGTCCCGAACCTCGGTCGACGGACCCGCGCGACGTTCCGGAAAGCGCTGCACTGCTGGCCGATTCGGTCGGGGTGGCATTGCTCGTCGTGCTCGACACCCTCGCCCCGGCCGAACGCCTTGCGTTCGTGCTGCACGACCTGTTCGCCGTCCCCTTCGACGAGATCGCCCCGATCGTGGAACGCTCCCCCGCCGCCACCCGCCAGCTCGCGAGCCGAGCGCGGCGGCGCATCCAGGGCGCGACCGCTCCACGGGCCGACCTGATGCGCCGCCGTCGCCTCGTCGATGCGTTCCTCGCCGCGTCGCGGGAGGGGCGGTTCGACGACCTGCTGGCCCTGCTCGATCCGGGTGTGATCCTCCGCGCGGACGACATCGCCGTGGCGACGGCCCGTGCCGGCGCGGCTCACGGCACACCGGCGCTCGCGCGCGAGCTTCACGGCCCCCACAGCGTCGCAGAGGTTTTCGACGGCCGCGCCCAGGCCGCCCGGGCAGTGCTCGTCGACGGAATGCCCGGCGCCGCATGGGCGCCGGGCGGCCGTCCGCGCACGGTGTTCGCCTTCACGATCGAGGACGACGCGATCGTCGAGATCGAGGTGGTGTCGGATCCCGAGCAGCTCGCGGCGCTCGAGGTGACGTTCCCGGACGCCGGCTGACACGCGGGTGCGCACCTCTCGTCGTGGCACGCCGGAAGACGGTGCAGGAGGTGCGCACCCGCCAGGACTCAGACCGGGGAGCCGGACACCGCGCGGGAGTGATCGATGTCGTCCGGGATCGTCTGCTCCGCGGCGAGCACCTCGGGGTCCTCGACAGGAGCGCCCGGGCCGAAGTGCGAGAACTTCTCGATGTGCTGATCGAGTGCGAGCGGGTTCGGGGTGCCGTAGGTGAAGTAGGTTTCCCACGGCAGCTTGGCCCCACCGACTGCGAGGCCGGTGTCGATGTCGGCCATCTGCCACGTCTTCGTCTCGGCGTCCGGATCGAGATGCAGGTAACCGGCCTCGCCGAACAGCTCGATGCGGTTGCCGCCGGGCTCGAACACGTAGAGGAACTGCCCCTGCGTGATGCCGTGCTTGTCGGGACCTGCCTCGATCTGAATGTCGTAGTCCCGGAACATCTCGACCGCGTCTGCGAGGTGCTGGCCGGTGCCGTAGTAGAACGCGAGGTGGTGGAGCTTGCCGTGTCCGCCGGTCATGTCACGCATGCAGGCGACCTCGTGACCGAGCAGGTTCGAACTCATCCAGGCGCCGATCTCCACGCCGCCGTCCACCACGCGTTCGGTCGTGCGGAATCCGAGGTGCCGCTCGAACGAGTCCTTCACCGCGGTCACGTCGGAGGACATGAGGTTCAGGTGATCGATCCGCTTGACCGGAATACCCTGGAGCGGCTTCTTCGACGGACGCGACAGGATCTTGCTCTGCAGCTCCTGCGGCGCGACGTACTTCTCGACCTCCCACAGCAACTGCAGGTTGTGGCCGTCCGGGGACTGGAATTCGAAGGTCTTTCCGTAGCCGAACTGATCCTCGCTCCATTTGCCCTCCACGTTGCCCTGCTTCAGGGACGCGACGCGGCGTTCGAGAGCTTCCGACGAGCTGGCGCGCAGCGCAGCATGGCCCATGCCGGGCTCCTGAGCCTCGGTGACCTTCAGGCTCCACTGGTAGGGATCCTCGTACCCGCGCAGGTAGACGGACTGTCCTTCCCGGTGCGTGACGTACATGCCGAGGAACTTCGTGAAGAAGTCGAGGGTTTCCTGAGGCCTCGGGGTGAACAGCTCCGCGCGGGCGAGGTGCGCGATGTCGAAACGGGCGGTCGTGTCCGTCATGATCTCTCCTGATCTGCGCTGGCCGGCGAGGATACCGGCTGTGCTCTTCGTCACGAGCGTGCGCGCACCTCGAGTCCGCTGTGCACGTCGTTCGGAATAGCCGAATCGCCACTCGGGGCATCGGTCCCGCGTTCGAGACCTCCGGACGAGGGGCCGACAAGGGGACCTTCCGCCCTAGCGTGGTCCGCATCACCCCCGAGTTGAGGGAAGGCCCCACAGATGAGTCGTTTGAAAGCCGCGATCGTCGGTTCCGGGAACATCGGCACGGATCTGATGTACAAGCTGCTGCGGTCCGAGCATGTCGAGCCGGTGTACATGGTGGGCATCGACCCGTCCAGCGAGGGACTCGAACGGGCCCGGCAGGCGGGCCTGGAGGCGTCCGCCGAGGGCGTGGACTGGCTGCTGAGCCGCCCCGAACTCCCTGACGTCGTGTTCGAGGCCACCTCGGCGAAGGTGCACGCCGCAACGGCGCCCCGCTACGCGGAGGCGGGAATCAAGGCGATCGACCTGACGCCCGCGTCGGTGGGCCCGTACGTCGTGCCGGCCGTCAACCTCACCGAGCACCTGGACGCGCCGAACGTGAACATGGTCAGCTGCGCCGGGCAGGCCACCATCCCGATCCTGTATGCGATCAACGAGGTCGCCGACGCCTCGTACGGCGAGATCGTGGCGGCCATCGCGTCGAAGAGCGCGGGCCCCGGCACCCGTCAGAACCTCAGCGAATTCAGCGAGAAGACCGGCCGGGCACTCGCGCAGGTCGCCGGCGCGGACCGCGCCAAGGCCATCTCGGTGATCAACCCGGCCGAACCGCCGATGAACATGCGCGACACCGTCTACGCCAAGGTCCGCAACCCCGACCCGGACGCGATCGAACGCGCCGTGATCGACATGGTCGCCAGGGTGCAGCAGTACGTCCCCGGTTACACCCTGCGGCTCGTCGACGTCGACGGCGACCTCGTCACCGTCATGCTCGAGGTCGTCGGCGCCGGCGACTTCCTGCCCACCTACGCCGGAAACCTCGACATCATCACCGCCGCCGCCGTACAGGTCGCCGACGTCCTGGCGCAGCGCAACCTCGTCCAGGGAGCAGCCCAGTGAGCACCACCGACACCACCCCCCACACCGGGCGCCGCAAGGTCACCCTCGTCGACACCACCCTGCGCGACGGCATGTCGTCGGTCTCGCACCGATTCACCCCCGAGAATGTCGCCGACATCGCCCGCGGCCTCGACCGGGCCGGCATCCCCACCATCGAGGTGGCCCACGGCATCGGCCTCGGCGCCTCCTCGATCCAGTACGGCTTCGCCGCCGCCACCGACCCCGAGTACGTACGCGCCGCCGTCGACGCCGTCGACAATGCGGACATCGCAGTGCTGTACGTCCCGGGCATCGCCACCCTCGCCGAACTGAAGTCCGCGATCGACGCCGGCATCAAGACCGTGCGCGTCGCGGTGCACTGCACCGAGGCCGACTGCGCCCAGCAGCCCGTCGAGTGGGCCAAGGAGCAGGGCCTGAACGTGATGACGTTCCTGATGATGAGCCACAAACTCGACCCGGAGCCGCTCGCCGAGCAGGCCGCCAAGCTCGACTCCTACGGCGCCGATGTCGTCTACGTGGTCGACTCCGCCGGCGCGATGGTGCCCCGGCACGCCGGTGAGCGCGTCGCGGCCCTGCGACAGGAGATCTCCGCCGACATCGGTTTCCACGCCCACAACAATCTCGGAGTGGGCATCGCCAACGCGCTCACCGCCGCCGAGAACGGCGCGACGTTCATCGACGGGTCCCTGCGCGGGCTCGGCGCCAGCGCCGGCAACGCACAGACCGAGGTGCTCGCCGCCGCGTTCGAGCGGGCCGGCTGGGATACCGCCGTCGACCTGTTCCCGCTGATCGACACCGCCGAGCACGTCGTCGCGCCGCTGATGACCGACCCGCAGATCATCGACGAGACCGCGCTGATCCTCGGCTACGCCGGGGTGTACTCGACCTTCTTCCACCCCACCAAGCGGGCCGCGAAGAAGTTCGGCATCTCCACCCGCGAGATCCTGCTCGAACTCGGGCGCCGCGGCGTCATCGGCGGCCAGGAGGACATGATCGTCGACGTCGCCTCCGAACTGGCCGGCCGCACCTACGAGCTCCCGGCCCGCGCCGGAGTCTGACACAGGGAGACTGCCATGACACAGACCCAGAACCCGCCATCGGTCACGCAGGTCCGTCACCTGATCGGCGGCGAATGGAAGCAGGCGTCGGACGGGGCCACCTTCGAATCCCGCGACCCGCACGACGGTGCGCTACTCGGGATCGTACCCGCGGGCACGGCCGAGGACGGTGCCGCGGCGATCACCGCCGCCCGCAGTGCGTTCGACGACGGCCCGTGGCCGCTGCTGTCCCCGAAGGAGCGCGCGAAGATCCTGCACGCGGTCGCCGACACGGTCGACGCCCACCGAGAGGAACTCGCCCTGCTCGAGACCCGCGACGGCGGCAAGAGCATCAATCAGTCCCTGCACGCCGAGATCCCGCGGGTGGCACACAATCTGCGCTTCTTCGCCGACTACGTCGCGATGGCCGCGAACGAGGCATACCCGGACGGGGACCTGCTGTCGTACGTGCTCTACCCACCGGCCGGTGTCGTCTCGGCGATCAGCCCGTGGAACGCGCCGCTGATGCTCGCCACGTGGAAGATCGCTCCCGCCTTGGCATTCGGAAATACCGCTGTCCTCAAGCCCGCGCCGCAGACCCCGCTGACCGCGCACCGCTTCGCCGAGCTCGCCCTCGAGGCCGGGCTGCCCGAGGGGGTGCTCAACGTCGTGCACGGGTTCGGCGGTGAGGCCGTCGCCGGGCCGCTGACCTCGGATCCGCGGGTGGATCGGATCACCTTCACCGGCTCGAGCGCCACGGGCGTGAAGATCCTGCAGGCCGCCGCGGCCCATCACACCCCGGTCTCGGCGGAGATGGGCGGCAAGTCCGCGAACATCGTCTTCGCCGACGCCGACCTCGACGTCGCCGTGCCGATGGCGATCCGGGCGATCTTCGGCGGCAACGGGCAGGTGTGTCTGGCCGGTTCCCGCCTTCTGGTGCACAACAGCATCATGGACGAGTTCCTCGCCCGGTTCACCGAGGAGGCGGACAAGCTCACCGTCGGCGACCCGAAGGACCCGGCCAACTTCCTGGGCCCGCTCATCGAGCAGCGCCACCTCGACAAGGTGCACGGCTACGTCGAACTCGCCCAGGAGGAAGGCGGCAAGGTCGTCACCGGTGGTGCCCGCCTGACCGACGACGCCCGCGCCGCCGGGTTCTACTACCCGCCCACCGTCGTCACCGGGCTGACAAACGACTCCCGCACCGCACGGGAGGAGATCTTCGGCCCGGTCGAGACCGTCCTCGGATTCGATACCGAGGAGGAAGCGCTGCGCATCGCCAACGACTCCCCCTACGGTCTCGCCGGAATGCTGTTCACCCAGAACCTCGACCGCGCCCACCGGATGGCCGCCCGCTGGAAGGCCGGCACCGTGTGGATCAACTGCTTCTTCGAGCGCGACCTGCGCCTGCCGTTCGGTGGCGAGGGCGCCAGCGGCCTGGGACGCGAGGGCGGGCAGTACTCCCGCGACTTCTTCACCGAGCCGCGGGCAGTCACCCTCCGGCTGCGCGGCTGAAACGGAGCAACGGATACGCACGCCGAATCGGAATCCGCCCACGACCATGTCTGGGCGAGTTCCGATTTCGCGTCTCGATTGCGGCCACACCCACGAATCAAGGAGCACAGACATGGCCTCACCCGCACTGTGCGTCGTCGTCGGCGCAACCGGCGCGATGGGCACCGAGTTCACCCGGCGCCTGGTCCGGCGCGGGATGCGCGTCGTCGCGGTCGCCCGAAATGCCGAGGACCTCGACAAGCTCGCGACCGAGGGCGATCTGATCGTTCCGTGTGTCGCCGACATCGCCGACGACAGTGCCATCGGCGCGATCGCCGCCCGTCTCGACGCGCCCGTGCGCCTGGCCGTGTTCGCGGCCGGGCTGCCGGTGCGCGGCTCGGCCGACACCATCGCACCGGGGGACCTCGCGGTAGGCGCGAATATCAAGGTGGGCGGACTGGTGCGGCTGCTGCACGCCGTCCGGGACCACCTCGTACCGGGCTCGCGTTTCGTGACGATCGCCGGTTCGCTCGGACTCGAACCCGGCCCGCTCGACGCCGGGCCGGGGACGGTGAACGCCGCAGTCTTCAATCTCATGCGCCAGCTCAGCGCACTCTACGGCCCGAGCGGCGTCACCACCCACACCATCGCACCGGGACCCGTCGACACTCCACGGCTGCGGAAGTTCGTCGAGACCGAGGCCGCCGAGACCGGGCGCGACCCCGGCGAGATCTGGGATCGCTATCGCGCCGCGACCACGCTCGGCCGCCTACCGACGCTCGACGAGATCGGCTGGACTCTGGAGATGCTCCTCGCTCCCGAGGCCGCCGTGCTGCACGGAAGCGTCCTCAACGTCGACGGCGGGACCCGGCACGGAGTCCAGTAATCCTGTACCCCGAAGCGTCACGAAGGAGCATCGATGCCCGTTGCACACTTCCACCTCGTCGACGGCGCCTACACCGCCGGGCAACGACGTCGTCTGCTCGCCGACGCGAGTCGCTGTTATGCGGAGATCCTCGACTCCCCGATCGAGCGGGTGCGGGCGTTCGTCGTCCGGTATGACCCCGACGACGTCGCGACGTCCGGCACGGTGATCGCCGACGGCGGCACCCCGGCCCCCTACTTCACCGCGATCGTCCTGGCCGGACGCCCCATCGCGCAGCGGCAGGAGCTGGCAGCGCGTTTCACCGATCTGATCGTCGAGATTCTCGGGGCGCCGAGGGAGTCGGTGCGTGGCCGGATCGTGGAGGCGGACCCAGTGAACTGGTTCATCGCAGGCGACCCCGCCGCCGCCGCCCGCGCCGACGAGGTCGCGGCACGGGCGGCAACCACACAGCGGGCGCGCTGATCGCCGGCACCTGAGCGAATGTGCCGTCACGTCGGTCTACCCGACACCACGGCACATTCGCTCGGGCATCCGCCGCGGAGCACTCGCGGCGCCTCCTCCATCCCGCGAGCCACCACGTCCACTTCGGGACACACGACACTGTCGCCGACGACGGTGATCGTGAACCGCCCCGCGTACGAGAACGCGCCCGCACCGAGGCTGGTGTTGCCCACCGGAAGCCGAACGATCATCTGACCGAGCAGGCTTCCGCGGGCCGGCCCCGACTGCTGCCCGTGCAGTGAGACGGGGACGACCGCCCGCAGCACGACGTCGTCGGCCGGTTCGCCCCGGCGACACAGCAGTTCGCGCAAGCCCCCCGGCGAAGACCGAGAGCAGCACATCGTCGATCTTCTCCTCGTGCCGAGGCGGCGCGGGCGTCAGCGGCACGTCCGGGGCGGCGTCGAGGAGCACGCCGAGCATCGCCACCCCCGCCGGGCCGTCGGCGATCACATGGTGGACCCGCAGGTAGACCGCATGTGAATGCTCTCCGAGCCCCGGGATCACCCACAGCTCCCACAGCGGCCGTGACCGGTCGAGCGGGCGCCGCCGGATCGATTCGACCACCGGGAACAACTCCCCGCCCCGTCCCGCTGCGACCGCCCGGATGCGCCCACCTGGCGTCGCGTCCCTCCTGCGAACCAGATGTCCGCAGACAGGGCACGGAGGGATTCCGTCGGATACGCGGGAGGGTGGCCGCGACACCCGCCGCGGCCACCCCCGCTCTACCTCGATCAGAAGCCCCAGGGGTCGTCCCTGCCCTGCAACTCGAGCGACCGGAAACTGCCGGTGTAGAACACCAGGGGGTGCCCGTCGTCGTACCAGAGCTGCTCCACCCGGCCCACGTGCAGCGTGTGGTCACCCGCGGGATGGGAGTCGACCACCGTGCACGCGAGGTGCACCAGCGCGCCCTCGAGGAGGGGCACTTCCTTCCGCCACACGAACCGGACCAGATCCGGCTGGTGTGCCGCACCGGCGAAGTGCAGGGACAACGGTTCCTGGTCCCCGGCGAGGATCGAAACCCCGTACCTACCGGTCTCCCGGATCCGCTCGTTCATCCTGGCGCGGTTGGCGATCGACACGAGCACGAGCGGCGGGTCGAGCGACACCGAGGTGAAGGCGTTGGCGGTCATCCCGTGCACCGAAGCCTCGTCCTCGCACTCGGCGGTGGTGACGATGGTGACGCCGCTCGCGAACCGCCCAAGCGCTTTTCGCATATGTTGTGGAGTGACCTCGAGATCGGCCACAGCAGTGCTCCTCATCGTCTCGCTCCGTTCAGCCCCGGACGATCTTCAGATCGTCGTTGCCGATCAGATCGGGGCGCGTCCAGCCGTCGACGTCGTACTCGGACATGCACTGCTCGGCGAAGCCCTTGAGCTGGTTGTCCAGGCCCTGGGCCTGGTAGGCGAACAGCGTCTGGAAGCGCACGGCCTCGTGGTCACCGCCGTAGTTGCGCTCGTACAACTCGTGCCGGCCGCCGAACTCGGTGCCGACGGCATCCCAGAGCAGCTTGAGCAGCTTGACACGGTCGATGGCCGCGATGCCGTTCGACCCGCGCACGTACCGGTCGAGGTACGGCCGGATGTCGGGGTTGCCCCAGTCGCTCGCATGGGAATTCAGGTAGATCAGACCGCTGCCGAGAGTCTGCTGGATGATCTCCTTGATCCGCGGATAGCCCACACCCATGAAGGTCCGATACGCCAGGCCGTAGTTCAGGTTCGGTTGCACGGCCCCGCCCACCCACGGATCGGGCGTCTTCGCCATCGCGTCGGACAGTCCCCAGAACATGTCGCGCCAGTTGAGGATCTCGCCGACCTGCATCTGCACCCCGCGGAATCCGGCCGAGCCGGTCATCTCCACCGCCTTCATCACACAGCCGGCGATGAAGTCGAGCTTCACGGCGAGACGGGCGCAACCGTGAAACATGAAGCGCGACATGAACCCGGATTTCATGACGAACCCGTTGGTCGTCTCGGCGTCGTAGGCGAAGACGTTCTCCCACGGCACCAGCACCCGGTCGAACACCATGATCGCGTCGTTCTCGTCGAATCGGCTCGACAGCGGGTAGTCGAACGGCGTACCCATGACGGCGGCGTTCATCTCGTAGGACGTACGACAGAACAACTTCAGCCCCGGTGAATCCATCGGGACGGTGAAGATCAGGCCGAACTCCTTCTTGCGGAGCGGCAGGCCGTAGTGCGCGATGAAGTTGGCATTCGTGATCGCCGAACCGGTCGCCACCACCTTCGCGCCCGACACGATCAGACCCGCGTCGGTTTCCTCGACCACGTGCACGCAGATGTCGGCGGTCTCGTCGGCGGGCTTGTCGCGGTCGATCGGCGGGTTGACGATCGCGTGGTTGAGGTAGAGCACCCGCTCCTGGGACTTCTTGTACCAGTCGAGGGCGTTCTGCTTGTACTCGCCGTAGAAGTCGGCGTTGGCTCCGAGGGTGCCGAGGAACGACGCCTTGTAGTCGGGCGAGCGGCCCAGCCAGCCGTACACCTCGCGCTGCCACGTGGCGATCGCGTCGCGGGCGAGGAGCAGGTCGTCGGCGCTGCGTGCCGTCTTGAAGAACGGATGGGTGAAGCCACCGTTGCCGGTGTCGGTCGGCACTGTGAGGATGCCCTTCGCCTCCGGCTTGTGCATCGCGTCGTACATCCGTGCCACCGACCGAACCGAATTTCGGAAGGCCGGGTGCGTGGTGACGTCGTCGACCCGCTCACCACGGAAGTACACCTCGCGACCGTCGCGCAGCGACTCGATGTACTCCTCGCCCGTCATGGGACGGACGGTGTTGGGTGCTCCCACGGCGTCGCCGATGATCGCTGATGTCGTCATGATGTTCACTCCTGGTCTCGGGCGGTGGAGAGTCGTTTCGGGGACCGGCGGGATCGACCGGCGTCGCGCTGCGACGCGGTCGGCACCGATTGCGTTGCCCTGATTGGGGATCCGCTCTCGGATGTCGCCTTCGGCGCGATGTCGGTATATCGTTCCGGACGCCAAGTCCCTGTGATCTGGAACACTAGAAGGCGGAGGTCTGCTGGAACATGGCTGAGCGCGAACAATCGGGTGACTCCGCGCGCAACGGAGCGGCGCCCGCCCTCGTGTCCCTACGCACGCGGGAGCTCGACACCCGCGAAGGCCGCACACAGTGGGCGAGCACCCTCGAGCTGCTGTACGGCGAGATGGACGTGGCGTGGCCCGATCCGCGGCAGCACTTCGACGCCGAGTGGGGTGGACGGCCCTTCGGGGACCTGCACATCAGCACGATCCGCGCCGACGCCCACACCGTGGTGCGGTCCCCCGAGATGATCGCCTCGGACAACTGGGCGGGCTACCTCGTGTGCATCGTGACCGAGGGCCGCGTCGAGGTGCAGCAGTCCGGTCGAGCCACCGTTCTCGAGCGCGGGGGATTCGCGCTGCTGGACTGCTCCGCACCGTTCGTCTTCCACTCCCCCGCGCCGTTCCGGCAGATCGTGGTGCGGTCCCCCGCCGAGCTGCTCACCTCACGTCTACCCGGCCGGATCGTCGAGCACGGCACCGCCCGGTCGATCGGCGGCGACACCGGGGCCGGCGAACTGGTCGGCCGATTCTTCGTCGACCTCTCGACCACGACGGCGCCGATCTCGCCGGGGGCCGCCGTGTCGTTCGCCTCCTCGGCCGTCGACATGCTGGCCACCGCGCTCGCGAAGGGACCGCTCGCGACCAGCGCCTCGCAACTGCATCGCACCGAGGACCTCACCCGCGTCCAGCGGGTCATCGAACAGAAACTGCACGATCCCGAGCTCACGCTGTCGGACGTCGCGGCCGACGCCGGGATGTCGTTGCGTAACGTGCAGAAACTGTTCAGCGCGGCCGGGATCACCCCCCGGGCATGGCTGTACCAGGCCCGCCTCGAACGCGCGCGGAAGTACCTGCTGACGACCGAGATGTCCGTCGCGGAGGTCAGCGAATGCGCGGGTTTCCGGGACGTCTCCCACTTCAGCAGGACGTTCCGCGCCTCCTTCGGCTCCAGCCCCGGTCAGTACCGCAAGGGAAGAACCGACCGCCCACCGGGCCACCGGCACTGACGGCGAACGGCCGGGTGCCCGGGACGAACCCGAACACCCGGCCGCAGAACCGGTCACGTCGGCGACAGCACCGGCGGCGCGGCGCCGACGGTGAACTCCTCCTTGAATATCGACCGGGGCGCCATGCGACGCCGTTTGAGCGCCTTGACCGCCGCGGCGACCATGGCGGGTGGTCCGCACAGGTACGCGCTGCGCCCCCGGCAACTGGCGAAGTCGTCGAGCACGACGTCGGTGACCATGCCGGTCGCGCCGTCCCACTGCTCCTCGCTGAGCACGGGGTGGTAGCGGAATCGGGAATCGGCAGCCTCGAGTGCCCGGAAGAAGTCCACGTCGTACAGATCCGCCTGCCCGCGCCCTCCGTGGTACAGGTCGATGCTCGGGACGAGATCGCTGGAGAGAGCATGGCGCACAATCGACTTCAAGGGGGCTAGTCCCGTCCCGCCGCCGATCAGGATGGCCGGTTCCTCCTGGGGGTGAACCAGGGCGAACTGCCCCAGCGGCCCGCGCAACTCGATCCGGTCTCCCGGGCGAAGCGAGCCGAAGATCCACCCCTCCGTCGCGAGCCCACCGTCGACCTTCTTGATGTGGAACTCGAGCCGACGCGACTCGGACGGCGGATTGGCCATCGAATATTGGCGTGCCACCACGGAACCCGGCACAACCAGCTCGGCGTACTGGCCGGCGGAGAATTCCATCGGCTCGTCCAGCTCCACGACGAGCCGGCGGGTGCACCGGGCGATGTCGGTCAGCTCGAGCACGGTGCCGGCGTGATCGCGCAACGGATGCCTCGGGCCGACCGGCGCAGTCTCGCTCAACGGCGCGACGGTCAGATCGGTGCGCGGGCTCGCCTGGCAGGCCAGCGCGAGCCCGCTCGCACGCTCCGTCTCGGAAAGGACCGTATCGTCCACCCGCCCGTGGTCCACCTCCCCGCACAGCACGCGGATCTTGCAGGTGCCACACGTGCCCTGCGAGCAGGCATGCGGGAGCCACCGGTTCTCCCGTAGCGCGGATTCGAGGATGGAGCGGTCCGCTGCGGCACGAAAGGGCCGTTCCCCGTCCGAGACGGTCACCGAATGTTCCACTGTCACACCTCCCACCGCACACGCAATCCCTGCGGGCCGCGGAAGGTCCAGCCCCAGAAGTCCGGCGTGTGGTCGAGATCGGGCTCGATGTTCGGGATCGTCTCGAACAGCTCCTCGAGCGCGATGCGGACGATCGCGGTGCCGAGGTAGGTTCCGGCACAGGCATGGTTGCCGGAGCCGAACGCGAGATGCGGCATGACCGGCCGATCCACGTCGTAGGCGTCCGGGTTCTCCCAGGCGGTCTCGTCCCGGTTCGCCGAGCCGTAGGCGAGTATCACGGGTGTACCCGCAGGCAGGTCGACACCGCCGATCGTGACATCGTGGTTCGCGACCTTCACCGCAGCGCTCCAGATCGGCGCCACCCACCGAGCGCCCTCGTTGATCGCGCGCGGCACGAGGGCCGGATCGTCGACGACCCGTTCGAGCTGGTCGGGGTGCTGCAGCAGGCCCGCCAGGGTGGTCGTCATGACGTGGCCCGGCTCCTGCAGAGCACCGAGCAGGAACACGTAGATGTTCGGGTAGATCTCGGCGCGATCGCGCACCTGTCCCTCGGGCATCCCGTCGTGCAGCCAGTGCGAGATGAGGGTGTGGTCGGGGTGGGCGGTCCAGTGGTCGAGCATGGGGTCGACCGTCGCGACGATCTCCTCCTTGACCCTGTCACCGGCCTCGAAGGGTGCCGGATCTGCGAAGTTGCCGTGCTCGTCGACCGCGGCGTTGCCGTAGGACAGGGCGAGCGTCTGGAACCAGCGCACGAGCGTCTCGGACGGGACGTCCGTCAGGCCCATGAGGTCGCCGACGGCGCGGACGCTGACCGGCGCGAAGTATGCCTCCTGGATGTCGGCGGCTCCGAGGTCTTCGATGCGCTCGAGGATCCGCTGCGCCTGCGGCCGGACCAGGGCCTCGACATAGGTGTCGACGGCGGCGGGACGCAGTTGCGGATCGATCCACTCCCGGATCCTGCGGTGCTGCTCGCCGTTGGAGTCGAGAACCGTTCCCTTGCCGAACGTCCGGCCTCCCGAGGGGGCGATCACGGTGGACCACGCCTGCGGGTCCTGCGTGATCTGCAGGCACAACTCGCGGGTCGCCACGACGTGCATCCCCACTGCGGGCACATACGCGACCGGGGCTTCACGGCGGAGGCGCTCATAGATCGGATTCGGGTCGCGATCCAGTTCCTCCATGGTGATCTCGTCGATCCAGGTGTGGGTGGTGGTCATGATGTCGTTCTCCTGTCGTCGGCTCGTCCGGAGGCGACGGTCGAGGGTCGCGCAGACGGTGCGTCTCGCGGTATCGTCCGCCCGCCGAGTTCCTGTGATCTGGAACACTAGGAGGAGGAGGTGAGCAGGAACATGACCGACAGTGCACCGAAGGATGACTCCCCGTGCACCGCGGAGGCCGGTCGACCGGTGGCGCTGAGCGTTCGTGAACTCGAATCCGCCGAAGGCCGTGCGCGGTGGGCGGATACGCTCGACCGGACCTACTGCGAGATGGACGTCGACTGGTCCCGATCGAACGACCGGTTTGCTGCCGATCTGGTCGCTCGCCCGATCGGCGACGTGATCGTGAGCGTGGTGCGCGCCGATCCGCACACGGTGGTGCGGACCCCCGCGATGATCGATTCGGATCCCAACGACGATTTCCTGCTGTGCCTCATCACTCAGGGTTCCGCCACCCTGACGCAGGGGCCGCGGACGGCGATCCTCGAGAACGGCGCCTTCGGCGTCGTGGACTCGTCGACGCCGTTCGTCGTCGACGGCACAACCGAATTCGAGCAGATCGTACTGCGGGCGCCGCGCCGGCAGCTCACGTCCCGACTGCCGCTCGACGCGGTGGAGAGCGTGACGGGCCACGGCATTTCGGGGCAGACCGGCATCGGGCGACTGGTGTCGCGTTTTCTGGTCGACGTGGCCGCCACCGAAACCCCCCTGTCCGGTGGAACCTCGGATTCTGTGGCCGCCGCGGCGCTGGACCTGCTCGTCACCGCGATCAGCGACCGGGTGACTCCGCTGAACGCCACGAAGCGGGCGCACGCGGACGACCTGCGCAAGGTCCAGGCCACCATGGCCCGGTACCTGCACGATCCCGATCACACGCTCGCCGAGATCGGCATGGAACTGGGAATGTCGCTGCGCTACATCCACAAACTGTTCAGCACGGCGGGAACCACTCCCCGCACGTGGCTGTACGAGGTGCGACTCGGCCGCGCCCGAACGATGCTGCTGGAA
Organism: Rhodococcus ruber NBRC 15591; assembly: GCF_001894945.1. GTDB lineage: Bacteria > Actinomycetota > Actinomycetes > Mycobacteriales > Mycobacteriaceae > Rhodococcus > Rhodococcus ruber. The sequence goes on along the minus strand of NZ_BCXE01000001.1, from coordinate 179,018 downwards.
ACCGATCTCACCGTCACTGCGATCAGTGTCCACGTCGGGTTCCGGGACGTATCGCATTTCAGCCGCGCGTTCCGTCGCCGGTTCGGCTCCAGCCCTGCACATTTCCGCCTGAACCCCGCCGTGCGCGGGTAGTCGTCACCGGCGAGGGCCGGCCGTCCACGCTCGCACGAGCGACGACCAGCCCCCACAGAACTGCCGAAACCTATCCGGTGTGGTCCCGCCCGAAAATCTGCCGGGCGAGCACCCATTTCTGAATCTCGTTGGCTCCCTCGTAGATCTCGCCGATCTTGCTGTCCCGGTAGATCGCCTCGACCGGGCCTTCGGTGTCGTCGGCACCGAGGGACTGCACGAATCCGAGTCCGCCGAACGCCTGCACGGCATCCCGGGCGATGCGCGCCGCCAGGTCGGTTCCGCGCAGCTTTGCCATCGCCGCTTCGGGCTCGGGAAAGTGTTCCCCCGCGTCGAGCCGGAGCGCCGCTTTCAGGTACAGGCTACGGGCGGACTCGAGATCTGCCGCGTAGTCGGCCATCACGAACTGCCAATGCTGTTTGGAGGCCAGCGAACCACCGAACGCGTGCCGCGACTTCAGATGCGCGACGGTCCGGTCGAAGGCGGCCTGCGCCATGCCGACGCCGGCGGCGCCGATTCCGATGCGGCCGTAGGTGAGTGTCCGGAGCGCGACGCGCAGGCCACCGCCGACCCGCCCGAGCACCGATTCCGGCCCGAGCGGAACACGGTCGAGGATCACGTCGGCCGTGATCTGCCCGCGGTTGCCGAGTTTGCGGTCGGGTGTGCCGACGGTGACGCCCGGTGCGGTGGTGGGAACGATGAAGGTGGTGAGGCTGTCGCCGGTCCGGGCGAGCACGACGACGACACCGGCGACGACCGAATTGGTGATCCACCGCTTGCGGCCGGTGAGCACCCACCCGTCGCCGTCCGGGCTCGCGACGGTCTGCACCGCCTCGGGAGACAGATCGCTCGAGGCACCGGGCTCGCTCGTCGCGAACGATCCGACGATCTCCCCGTCGACGACGGCACGCAGCCATCGGCGCCGTTGCTCCTCGGTGCCCTGGTCCAGTGCCGTGCCGGCGAGGATGCAATGGACGTCGTAGATCGCGGCGACGCTGTTGGAGTAGTACGCCAGTTCCTCGACGGCCACCGCGGTGGCCGTGGCGCGGTGCGTGAGTCCGTCGCCACCGACGTCCGCGGTGAAGGGAAGGCGGAACAGACCGTTCGAGGCCATGACCTCGAACGCGTCCCGGGGGAACCCGTCGAGGCGCTCGTCCCCGCCGGCGATCCGGCCGGCGATCGGCGAGACAGCCCGAGCGGCGAAGTCCCGGACGCGGTCGCGCACCTGTTGCACCTCCGGTGGCGAAAGCAGGTCGTGGTACATCCGGTCCGCCACCCGTTCGCAGCCGGGCTCGGGCTCGGCAACCAGGGTGAGGGCGCGCTGTGGGTTCGACGTCATCGGGTTCTCCAGGGGACGCAGGGGATGGTGTCTCCCTTGTGTATCCCGCTTCCCCGCCCCGATGCGGCTCGATCACGATGCTCGACGTCGTCGCCGGCCGGCGCTGTCGCAGTCCGGGATATCCGGACCGTTCAGGCCCGTGTCTCACGCTCGGCGATCGTCACATCGCCTGCGGCGAAGTGTGTCTTCGGCGTCTCCCGCAGCACCACCCGGATGTTGGGCAGCGGCGCGTCCAGGGCCCGGTGCGCCGCCTGGGTCAGTTCGTGGATCAGCCTCCGGAGCTCGTCCGGGCTGCGCCCCTCCGCGATCGTCACGTCGATGAGCGGCATCGTCAGCCTCCCGCCACGGTGACGGTGCCGAGGGTGGTGAAGTGCGCGGCGATGCGCGCCCCCGGCTGCACCGGCACGGCGTCGGTCATGCCGCCGGTGAGCACCACCCACCCTGCCTCGATGGCGAGTCCCCGCTCGGCCAGGGTGTTCACGGCGAAGGCCAGCGCCTCCGCGGGATGTCCGTGTACCGCAGCGCCCGTTGCCGAATCCACCACCTCGCCGTCGATCTCGAGCAGACACGCCTCGAGGGCGAGATCGAGATCCTCCGGCGCGCGGCCGACCGGACCGGTCACGTACCGTCCGGACGAGTTGTTGTCCGCGACGGCGTCCATCATCGAGAACTGGTAGCCGGAGAAGCGGCTGTCGATGATCTCGATCGCGCCGACCACGTGCTCCACCGCGGCCAGTGCGGTCGCGGCCGAGACGCCCGGCCCCTCGAGCCTGCGGCCCATGACGAACGCGATCTCCGGCTCCGCGCGAGCGTGGATCATCTTCTCGCGCGGGACAGGCTCGCCGATCGGCAGGATCATCCTGTCCGTGAGCCACGCGGTGGACGGCGAGTCCACGCCCACCTGCCGTTGCTTTGCCTTAGACGTGACCCCGAGCTTCACGCCGGTGAGCCGCTCGCCGCGGGCGAGCCGCATGCGCAACGCGATGTCCTGCGCGGCGTACGCGGTCCCCAGGTCCAGTCCGTCCCATTCCGCGAGGATCGACGTCTGCGGGGTCGCCGTGTCCTCCGCCCGCAGAAGCACGTCGGCGACGCGGGCCGCGCTCCACGACTGGTCGCTCATTTCTCGTCCTTTCCGCCGAGCACGGCGGTGACGCTGCCGAGCCCGCTGATGTTCGCCACGATGGAGTTGCCCGCCGCCACGGGAAACGCCCTGGTCATGGAGCCGGGAAGCACCACATGCCCCGGTTCGAGGGTGACCCCGAGCGGGCCGACCGTGTTGGCCAGCCACACCAGCGCGTTGAGCGGGGACCCGAGGACGGCTCCGCCGGCTCCCGTCGCCATGAGTTCACCGCCTATGTGGAGTGTGCATCCGATCAGCCTCAGGTCGACGTCACCGAGGGAGACCGGCCGGCTCCCCAGGATCACGCCGCCGGACGAGGCGTTGTCCGCGATGGTGTCGAAGATGCCGATCTTCCAGTCCCGGATCCGCGAGTCGACGATCTCGAGTGCGGGCAGCACGAAGTCCACGGCCCGCGCAGCTTCGGCGGCGGTGACGCCCGGACCGGCCAGCGGCCTGCCGAGCACGAACGCCACCTCGGGCTCGATCCGCGGCTGCAGGAAGCGGCCGGCGGGGATCGGCTGATGCTCGAGGTGGAACATGCTCGCGGTCAGATGCCCGAAATCGGGTTGATCGACACCCATCTGCCGCTGGATCGCGCGGGAGGCCAAGCCCACCTTGTGGCCCTTGACGACATCGCCGGCCAGCGTCCACTGCTCGACCTGCAGCTGTTGGATCCGGTAGGCGAGTTCGATCGACGCGTCGGGATGATCGGGGGTGAGCGGATCGATCGGCTCCCCCGTGCGATACACCTCGAGCAGTCGGTCTGCGGCCTTGTGGGCGGCGGTGTCCATGGCTCCTCTTTTTCGCTTGTCGTGTTCGTGCAGTCGGATCGTGATCAGGAGGCGCGCGGACTCGCCTCCACGAGAGCGGCGGCACTCGGGTCGTCCCGCAGCGGTACGGGACTGCAGTCGTGGGCTTCGGCGATCGCCCGGGTGATCTCGTGCGCGGCGCCGACCACGGCCCGCTCGAGCTGCGGTCGCCGCTGGGCGAAGCGCGTCGCGGGCACGCTCACGCTCACGGCCGCCACGACGGAGCCCAGGTCGTCGCGCACCGGGGCGGCGACGCAGTGCACCTCGGAGACGGTCTCCCCGAGGTCCGCAGCGAAGCCGGCCGAGCGCACACCGGCCAGGGCGTCCAGAAGTGCCTGGGGGTTCGTGGTGGTCGACGGTGTCAGCCGCCGCAACGGACGCATGGCCAGGTACCGGCGCACCTCGATCTCCTCGAGTTGCGCAAGCAGCACCTTGCCCACCGCCGTGGAATGCGCGTCCAGGCGCGTCCCGACCCGGGCGCCCTGCACGGTGATGTTGTGATTGCCGAGGATCTTGTCCACGTAGAGGACGTTCCATCGATCCATGACCGCGAGATGAGTTGTCTCTCCGTACTTCTCCACCAGACGCTCGAGGACGGGGGCGGCACAGGACCGGACGTCGACGGTGCCGCGCAGCGTCTCCCCCAGCTCCACGACGCGCCACCCGAGCCGGTAGCGTCCGCGCACGCGGCACTGGAGCAGCCCCGTGTCGACCAGGCTCGACAGCAGAGCGTGCGCGCTCGATCGGGGAACGTCGATCGCCGCCGCGACCTCGGAGACCCCCCACTCGGGTTGCTGCACCGTGAACAGGTCCAGCACCGGTCCGATCCTCTGCACCGTCTGCAGTGACGCCACGTCCAGGTCCGTCCTTTCGGTCGCGGCGGAGGCCTCGGATGCGCACGGCCCGCCGCCGGATGCTTGTGATCTGGAACACTAGGTCCCCGGAGTGCGGGCGAACATGGCTGGGAATGCACAGAAGGATGACTCCACGCGCACCGAGGGCGCACATCCCGTGGCGCTGCCTTCGGAATCGGTGCGAGACGTGCGCACGCGCGGGGGCCGGCGGGCTACGCGCCCGACGACATCCGCAGGTGCGACACGACGTGCGCGAGGGTCGGGTCGTCGAGCTGACCGGTGCGCCGCATGGCGACGCCCCCGCGGGCCGTGCGGACCCAGCGCCTCGTCACGGGCACGGCCCTCGGGACCTTCGCGGTGGCGGCGGCCTGCGGCCCGGCGCCGGCCGCCCGGGCGTAGGGCTCAGGCCTCGAGCACGTGCCCCTTGCGCTCCGGCAGCGTGAAGGCGGCGACGGCGGCGAGCACGAACGCCGCCGCGAACACCCCGAACACGAGGGCGTTGCCGCCGCCGGTGAGCAGCCAGGGCACGAGCAGCGGCGCCACGATCGACGCAATGCGCCCGAACGCGGCCGCCGCGCCGGTCCCGGCGGCGCGCACCGACGTCGGATACAGCTCCGGTCCGATCGCGTAGAGCGCCCCCCAGGCGCCGAGGTTGAAGAACGACAATGCCATTCCGGCGGCGACGATCTCGGTGGGCGTGTCGGCCAGCCCGAACAGGCCCGCGGCCGCGGCCGAGCCGACGAGGAAGCTCGCCAGGGTTGCGCGGCGCCCCCACACCTCGATCAGCCACGCCGCGACGGCGTATCCCGGCAGCTGCGCGAGCGTGATGATCAGCGTGTACTGGAAGGACTTCACCAGGTCGAAGCCCTGGTTCACCAGCAGGCTCGGCAGCCAGATGAAGGCCCCGTAGTACGAGAGGTTGATGCAGAACCACACCGTCCACAGGGCGGCGGTGCGCCGCCGCAACCGCGGCGACCAGATCGACTCGGCGGTCGTCTCCGTGAGCACCGGACGCGACGTCTCCTCCGCGTCCGTCGGCGCCGCGACGCCGGCGGACATCTCGAAGGACCGCACGGCCTTCTCCGCCTCGGCGTAGCGGCCCCGGCGCTCGAGGTATCGCACGGATTCGGGTAGTCCGAACCGCACGACCACCGCGTACAGGGTGGGGACGATTCCCACGGCCAGCGCCCAGCGCCAGCCGTCGTCGCCGAGGGGGATCACGAAGTAGCCGATGAGGGCCGCGAGGATCCATCCGGCCGCCCAGAACGCCTCGAGCGCGACGACCATGCGACCCCGCTGCCGGCGCGGCGCGTACTCACTGACGAGGGTCGACGCGACGGGAAGCTCGGCGCCGAGACCCAGGCCGACGACGAACCGCAACACGATCAGCACCGCGACGGAGCCGGCGAGCGCCGCCGCGCCGGTGGCCAGGCCGTACACCAGCAGTGTCACCGCGAACACCTGGCGCCGGCCGATCCGGTCGGCGAGCAGCCCACCGACCGCGGCTCCGACTGCCATTCCGACGAAGCCGATCGACCCGATCCACGACAGCTGGGTCGCGCTCAGATTCCACTGCACGGCCAGGGCGGCCATCACGAAGGAGATGAGCCCGACATCCATGGCGTCGAGTGCCCAGCCCACACCGGAGCCGAGCAGCAGCCTGCCGTGTCTGCGGGTCAGCGGCAGCTCGTCGAGCCGCTCGGTGCGCGTGGTCATCGACCGAAAGCTATCACCGCCGCCCGGTGCCCGCTGGGCTCGCCGGTTCAGCCGCGGGCGGCCTCCTCGAGCGGTGCGATCTCGATCCTGCGCATCTGCAGCATCGCCTCGGTGACCCGCCGCCCCACCTCGGGGCCGGTGTCGGAGAGCAGCTCGAAGAGCCGTCGCGGCACCACCTGCCAGGACAGCCCGAACCGATCCTTCAGCCAGCCGCACTGGCTCTCTTCCCCGCCCTCGGTGAGAGCGTTCCAGTAGTGGTCGACCTCGTCCTGGTCGGCGCAGTCGATTTGGAACGACACCGCCTCGGTGAACGAGAACTCCGGGCCGCCGTTGAGCGCGACGTAGCGCTGGCCGTCGAGTTCGAAGTCGACGGTCATGACGGTGCCGGCCGGCTTGGGCCCGGTGTCCTGGTAGTACGTGGTGCTCAGGATGCGCGAGCGGGGAAACACGCTGGTGTAGAACTTGGCGGCCTCCTCGGCCTCGGTGTCGAACCACAGGAACGGGGTGATCTTCGGCATCGCCTTCTCCTTGCTCGGTGGATGACGGCGCCCTGTCGGCGTCACAGATATCGACCCGGGCCGACGCCGGAACTCATCGCGGCCGCGGTCCGGAGCGTGCATCCGTTTCGGGATGCCGACAGCCTTTCCGGCCGGCCGGAACCGGTGTCAGGTTCTGGAAAGAGGTGTCAGGTCGCTGCCGTCCGTGAGATCACGAACCTCCGCGTACCGGGCGCGCACGGCCGGGACCGGGTCCGCCTCGTAGCGCCGCACGCCGCCACCCTCCCACCGGGGTGGTTCGGTGCCGCCGGCCAGCACCCAGGCGGCCTGCCGGGCCGCGCCGGCTGCGACGTACTCGCCCGGCTCCGGCACCTCCACCGGGACCCCGAGGATGCCGGGCGCGAGTTCGCGCAGCGCCCGGGAACGGGCGCCGCCGCCGACGAGCAGCACCCGCCGCACCGGCACGCCCTGCGCGGTGATGTGGTCGAGACCGTCCGCGAGCGAGCACAGCAGTCCCTCCACGGCCGCGCGCGCCAGGTGTTCCCGTGTCGAATTCGTCAGGCGCAGGCCGTGGATCGCGCCCGTGGCGCCGGGCCGGTTGGGGGTGCGCTCGCCCTCGAGGTACGGCACCAGCACGAGACCGCCGGCGCCGGGCGGGGCCGACAGCGCGAGCCGCGACAGTTCGTCGTGGTCGACCCCGAGCAGCGCGGCCGTGGCGTCGAGGACCCGCGCCGCGTTGAGGGTGCACACGAGCGGCAGGTGCCGGCCGGTGGCGTCGGCGAAGCCGGCGACGAGCCCGGACGGATCGCGGCTCGGGGTGGCCGAGACGGCCGAGACCACGCCCGAGGTGCCGACGGAGACGATCACGTCGCCCTCGTGCGCGCCGAGGGCGAGGGCCGCGGCGGCGTTGTCCCCGGCACCGGGTCCGAGGGCGGCGCCCGCGACCGTCTCCCCGACCCGTTCGGCCGGTCCGGCCACCCGGGGCAGCACGGGCCGGCGGCCACGCAGCGCGAGGTCGAGCAGGTCGGTGCGGTAGGAGCCGTCGGCGGCACTGTAGTAGCCGGTGCCGCTGGCGTCGCTGCGGTCGGTGACGAGCGCGCCGACGCCGGAGGCTCCCGCGAGCTGCCACGTGAGCCAGTCGTGCGGCAGGCACAGTGCCGCAGCGCGGTCGGCGTGGCCCGGTTCGTGGTCGGCGAGCCAGCGCGCCTTGGCGACGGTGATCGCGGCGAGCGGCACCACCCCCACGGCGTCGGCCCACGCCTGCCCGCCGCCGAGGTCGGCGACGAGGTCGGCGGCGGCCGCGGCCGAGCGGGTGTCGTTCCACAGCAGCGCCGGGCGCACCACCGTCCCGGTCTCGTCGAGGGTCACCAGCCCGTGCTGCTGACCGCCGACCGACACCGCGGCGACGTCGTCGAGCCCGCCCGCGGCGGCGACGGCGCGGTCGAGGGCGTCCGCCCAGGCGCGCGGGTCGACCTCGGTGCCGTCGGGATGCGGGGCACGGCCCTCCCGCACGACGTGACCGGTGCGCGCGTCGCAGACGAGCACCTTGCAGGACTGGGTGGACGAGTCGATCCCGGCGACGAGCGTCACCTCTGCTCCTTCGGGTCGGCGTCCCGCTCCCCGCGGGTCGGCAGGTCCGCACCCAGGCGCGCGACGGTGAGCGCCGCGGTGCGCGCGGCGACGTCGAGGGCCGCGCGCAGCGCGTCCGGTTCGATTCCGTGCAGGCCCTCGCGGTCGCCGAGCAGTTCCTGCGTCCACAGGGCGTCGAGCAGACCGGCCATGAATGCGTCGCCGGCGCCGACGGTGTCGACGACCTCGACGGGGTGCGCGGCGACGTCGACGGCGCCGGACCGCGCGACGGCGACGGCACCGCCCGCGCCGAGGGTCACCGCGACGAGCGCCGGGCCGAGGGCGAGCCACTCCTGCGCGACGTCGCGGGGGTCGCGGTCGGGGGCGAACCAGCGCAGGTCCTCGTCGCTGGCCTTGACGACGTCGGCGCCCGCGACGAAGCGGGTGATGCGGTCGCGGGTGCGCGGGTCGTCGCCGACGAGGGCGGGCCGGACATTGGGGTCGTAGCTGATGGTCGCGGTGGGCACGTACCGGTCGAGCAGCGCGGCGACGGCCTCGCAGCCGGGTTCGAGCAGGGCCGCGATCGACCCGGTGTGCACGTGCCCCGCGCCGGGCTCCGGGCGTGGATCGGGCAGTTGCCACTCGAGGTCGAACTCGTAGGTGGCGGCGCCGTTCTCGTCCAGGGTGGCGGTCGCCGTGGGGGTGCGCGGCGCGGTACTGCTGCCGGCGGCGAGCCGCACCGAGGAGTCGGCGAGGTGGCGAACGATGCGGCGGCCCCGGTCGTCGTCGCCGATGTGGGTGACGAATTCGACGTCGCGGCCCAGGCGGCCGAGGCCGACGGCGACGTTGAGCGGGCTGCCGCCGACGTGTTCGACGAGCCGGGCCGGGCCGCGCCGGACGATGTCGACGAGGGCCTCGCCGAGGACGAGGACGTGCCCGTTCACGATCCGACCCTGCTGCGGAGGGCCTCGAGCGTGGCGCGGGCGCCGTTGCGGTGCAGGGAGTCGAGCGCCCACCGGTAGGCGTCCACGAACCGCGGCTCGTCGGCGAGATCACCGAAGACGGAGCGGTTCTCGAGGAAGGCGGTCGGATTCCCGCGCTGGCTGCGGGCGAGGGGTCCGAGGGTGCCGGCGAGCCGGTCGACGACCTCGATGCGTTCGCCGGCCTCGTCGGTGCCCTCGGCGTAGCGGGCCCAGCTGGCCACGACGGCGGCGGCCAGGCGCACCGACCCGCCCGTCGCGAGGTTCTCCCGCACGACGGGCAGCAGCCATTTCGGGATGCGGTCGGAGGATTCGGCGCACAGCCGGGCGACGGTGTCGCGGATCTCGGGGTTGGCGAAGCGCTCGATCAAGGTGCGCTTGTACTGCGCGAGATCGATGCCGGGCACCGGACGCAAGGTGGGGGTGGCCTCGGCGTCCATGTACTCGAGCAGGAACTCCGCGAACAACGGGTCCTGCGCGGCCTCGTGCACGTAGCGGTAGCCGCACAGGTGCGCGAAGTAGGCCAGTGCCTGGTGACTCGCGTTGAGCAGGCGCAGTTTCATCAGTTCGTACGGGGCGACGTCGTCGACGAGTTGCACCCCCGCCTCGTCGAATGCCGGCCGGCCGCAGGAGAAGTCGTCCTCGAGCACCCAGGAGGTGAACGGCTCGGCGACGACGGGCCAGCGATCGCGGACGCCGAAGCGGGCGTCGAGTTCGGGGGCGATGTCGTCGGTCGTGACCGGGGTGATGCGGTCGACCATCGAGTTGGGGAACCGGGTGTGCTCGCGCATCCAGTCGGCGAGACCGGGGTCGACGAGCGCGGCGAAGGACGTGAAGGCCCGCCGCGCGACGGTGCCGTTGCCCTCGATGTTGTCGCAGGACATGATCGTCGGCGACGGCAGCCCGCGTTCGCGCCGGCGCGCGAGGGCGGCGGTGACGAGCCCGAAGACGGTGGCGGGCACGTCGGGGTGCTCGACGTCGCGGCGGACGGCGGGGTCGTCGACGTCGAACTCGCCGGTGTCGTGGCGGATGTTGTAGCCGCCCTCGGTGACGGTGAGCGAGACGATGCGCGTGGTGGGCGCCGCGATCAGCTCGATCACCGCCTCGGGATCCTCGGGTGCGTAACGGTAGTCGACGATCGAACCGATCACCCGCGGTTCCCATGTGCCGTCGGGGTGGCGCAGGATCAGGGTGTAGAGGCCGTCCTGGGCGGCGAGGGCGTGGCGCATGCGGCGGTCGCCGGGCATGACGCCGACACCGCAGATGCCCCAGTTGCGGGCGCCCGCGCCTTCGAGCAACCGGTCGACGTACATCGCCTGATGGGCACGATGGAATCCGCCGACCCCGAAATGCACGATGCCGACGCCGATGTCGCGGCGCGGGTACGTCGGGCCGGGGACGGGCAGGGCGGTCAGGGCGTTCTCCCCCAGGTCCATGTCGGGGCTCCTTACGTGTCGTCGCCGGGGTGGACCCGCACGACGGTCTTGATGTTGCCGGGTGTCCGGTCGGATTCGAGTGCTTCGGCCGCCCGCTCGAGCGGGAACCGGGCGGTGACCATCGCGTCGAGGTCGACGCGGCCGGTGGCGGCGAGGGCGACGGCCGTCGGCCAGGTGTGGGCGTACCGGAAGACGCCGGTGAGGACCAGCTCGCGGTTCTGGATCAGCTGGACCGGCAGGTTCATCGTCTCGGCGCCGGAGCCGACGAGGACGACGGCGCCGGCGGGCCGCACGGCCCGCATCGCGGTGGCGACCGCGGCGGGGGCGCCGGAGGCGTCGATGTAGGCGTCGACGTGCAGGTCGGTGACGTCGTCGGTGCGCGGGTCGAGGGCGGTGGTCGCCCCGAACTTCCGGGCCAGCGCGCGACGGTCCGCGTCGAGGTCGGTGACGACGATGTCGGTGGCGCCGAAGGCGCGGGCGACCTGCGCGGTGACGATGCCGATGGGGCCGGCGCCGGTGACGAGCACCCGGGATCCGGCGGTGACGCCCGCCTTGCGGACGGCGGCGATGCCCACGGACAGCGGTTCGCAGAGGGCGGCCGCGTCGTCGGAGACGGCGTCGGGGACGGGATGGGCGAATTCCGCCCCGATGGTGACGTAGTCGCAGAAGGCGCCGTCGACGGGTGGGGTGGCGTAGAACCGCATGTGCGGGCAGAGGTTGTAGCGACCGCGCCGGGTTTCCTCGGTGGTCGGGTCGGGTCGCTGCGGCTCGATCGACACGCGCTGCCCGATCCGTTCGGCGGGGACGCCGGCACCGACCGCGGCGATCGTGCCGGAGGCCTCGTGGCCGAGGACGAGCGGGGCCTCGACGACGAATTCACCGATGCGGCCCTCGCGGTAGTAGTGCGTGTCCGATCCGCACACGCCGACCGTGGTGACCCGGACGAGCACGTCGCCGGGTGCGGGTTCGGGGACCGGGCGCTCGCGCATCTCGATCCGTCCGGGTTCGACCAGGACGGCGGCGCGCATGCGCTCCGGGATCGACGGGGGTGTTGTGTGGGTCACAGTGCCGATGCTAGCGTACTGAGCAGATGAACGCACCCATGAGCATTTGCTCACGCTCCACCGACTTCGCCGGTTCCCCGGCCCGAGTCCCTCCGACCCAGGAGATGACGTGACCGTCCCCCACGCGACGAACCCGCCCGCGGCCACCGCGGCACCGGAGGATCTGCGCCTGGCGTTGCGCGCCGCGACGCTGTACTACCTCGACGGCCTCACCCAGGCCGAGGTCGCGACGCGCCTGGGCGTCTCCCGCCCGACGGCGGGACGGCTCGTCGCCCGGGCCCGGGCCCAGGGCCTGGTGCGCATCGAGGTGAATGTGCCGGCCAACCTGCGCGACGACCTGCACGCCGACGAGGAACGCGCGCTCGAGGAGCGTTTCGGCCTGCTCGAGGCCGTCGTCGTCGGCGACGGGGTGGACGCAGCCGGCCCGCTCGACGAGGCCGCCAGCTTCGCGGGCGTCGGACGGGCCGCCGCCGCCCTGATCAGCCGGCGGATCCGCGCGACCGACACCCTCGGGTTCACGTGGGGGCCGGAGACCGTGGCCGTCGCGCAGGCCCTCCCGCCGGGCGGGGCCGCATGCGCGACGATCGTCCAGCTCGACGGCGCCGTCACCACCTCCGACTACCAGACCGGCGCCGAGTACGTGCTCGGGCGCTGCGCGGAACAGTTGCAGGCCAAGATGGTCCGGCTCCCGGTCCCCCTGTACGCCGACCCCGCGACGGTCGCGTCCCTGCGGGCCGACTCCATGATCTCCCGCGCCCTGGACGTCGGCCGCCGCGCCGACATGATGATGTTCGGTGTGGGGGCGGTGTCCACGTCGACCACCTTGTTCGAGGGCAGCTATCTCGACACCGCCATGCTCGACACCCTCACCGACCTCGGCGCGGTCGGGGAGATCGCGGGACGGTTCTTCCACGCCGACGGCACGGCCGTGGGCGGGGATCTCGACCGTCGCGCCGTGTCGGTCTCGCTCGACGACATCCGCGCCTGCCCGGCCGCGGTCCTCGTCACCGGCGGGGCCGCCAAACACCAGGCCGCGCTGGGAGCGCTGCGCGGCGGCCTGGTCACCATGCTCGTATGCGACATTGAGTGCGCACGTTGGCTACTCGACCGATGACACCACCGGAGAGACCGGAGAAGAGGCGACGATCGGTGAACAGATCCAGAAGAACCACCCGCATGCTGGCGGCCGGGGCCGGGGCGCTCAGCCTCACGCTCAGCGGCTGCGCCGGCGCCGGCTCGCTCGGCGCCTCCGACCAGACCGTCACCATCGCGATGGTGTCGAACTCCCAGATGCAGGACGCCCAGCAACTCGCCGCCCAGTTCGAGGCCGAGAACCCGGACATCGACCTGCGGTTCGTCACCCTCTCGGAGAACCAGGCCCGCGCGAAGATCACGGCCTCCACCGCGATGGGCGGCGGCGAGTTCGACGTGGTGATGATCAGCAACTACGAGACACCGCAGTGGGCGGCGAACGGGTGGCTGACCAACCTCTCCGAGTACGCCCGGCAGACGGAGGGCTACGACGAGGACGACTTCATTCCCACCCTGCGCGACTCGCTGTCCTACGAGGGCGACATGTACTCGGTGCCGTTCTACGGCGAGTCGTCGTTCCTGATGTACCGCAAGGACCTGTTCGAGCAGGCCGGGATCGTCCTGTCCCCCACCCCCACCTGGGACGAGGTTGCCGCCGCCGCCCGGCTCGACACCCCCGACACCGCCGGGATCTGCCTGCGCGGCAAGCCCGGCTGGGGTGAGGTGCTCGCCCCGCTGAACACCGTGATCAACACCTTCGGCGGCCGCTGGTACGACGAGGACTGGAACGCGCAGCTCACCAGCCCCGAGGTCGTCGAGGCGGTGCAGTTCTACGTCGACCTGGTCCGCGAGCACGGCCAGCCCGGCGCCGCCACGAGCGGTTTCAGCGAATGCGCCACGCAGCTTGCGCAGGGCCGGGTCGCGATGTGGTACGACTCCACCTCGGCGGTCTCCACCCTCGAGGACCCGGCGTCGAGCAACGTCGTCGGAAAGATCGGGTACGCCCCGGCACCGATCCGGGTCAAGGACGATGCGGGCTGGCTCTACAGCTGGTCGCTCGGCATCCCCGTCGACAGCGACAACGCGGACTCCGCGTGGCGGTTCGTCTCGTGGATGACGAGCAAGGAGTACCTGCGCACCGTCGGGGAGACCCTCGGCTGGGAGCGGGTACCGCCGGGCAGCCGGCTGTCGACCTACGAGATCCCCGAATACCGCGAGGCCGCAGCCGCATACGGGCCGCTCACCCTCGAGTCCATCGAGAGCGCGACGCCGGACGCCCCGACGGTCGAGCCGGTGCCCTACACCGGTGTCCAGTTCCTGGCCATCCCCGAGTTCCAGGACCTCGGAACCCGGGTGAGCCAGCAGATCAGCGCCGCGATCGCGGGCCAGAAGACCGTCACCGAGGCACTGGAACAGGCGCAGGAGTACGCCGACGTGGTCGGCGCCACCTACCGAGAGGATCAGCGATGACAACCCTGGCGGTCGGCGCCTCCACCGCCGACGACTCGGAGCGCATCCGCCGGGTGCGCGACGCCAAGAGCGACGCGGTCTCCCGCGCGGAGGGCTGGCGCCGACGCGGGCCCCTGCTGCCTGCCCTGATCTTCATGATCGTGGTGACCCAGATCCCGTTCGTGTTCACCCTCTACTACTCGACGCAGTCGTGGAACCTGGTGCGCCCGGGCTCACGCAGCTTCGTCGGCCTGCAGAACTACGCGGACGTCTTCCGCGACAGTCAGTTCCGCGAGGTGGCGGTCAACACCGTGGTCCTCATCGTCGGCACGGTGCTGATCTCCGTCGTGCTGGGCCTGCTCCTCGCGCTGCTGCTCGACCGGGTCTTCCTCGGCCGCGGCATCGTTCGCACCCTGCTCATCACCCCGTTTCTCGTCACCCCCGTCGCCGGCGCACTGATCTGGAAGACCGCGATGTTCGACCCGGTGTTCGGCATCGTCAACTTCGTGCTCTCCCCGTTCGGCGTGGGGCAGATCGACTGGGTCAGCCGCTACCCGCTCGCCGCGGTGATGGCGAACCTGGTGTGGCAGTGGACCCCGTTCATGATGCTGCTCATCCTGGCCGGTCTGCAGTCGATGCCGCGGGACATCCTCGAGGCCGGGCGGGTCGACGGGGCGGGCGCCTTCGCCCTGTTCCGCGAGCTGACGCTGCCGCACCTGCGGCGGTTCATCGAACTCGGCGCCGTGCTCGGCGCGATCCACCTGGTCAACACGTTCGACGCCATCTACATGATGACCCAGGGCGGACCGGGCACCGCGAGTTCCAACCTGCCCTTCTACATCTATCAGCGCGCGTTCCTCGGCTTCGACATCGGCCAGGCCGCCGCCATGGGCGTGGTGGTCGTCGTCGCCACCATCGTCGTGGCCACCGTCGCGCTGCGGCTGATCTTCACATCGTTCACCGGCAAGGAGGAGGCCGCCTGATGAGCACCACCGCCCCCACCGCACAACAGGTTCCCACACCGGAGACCGTCCCGGTTGGAACCCGGAAACGCAAGCACCGCAAGGCCAATCCGTGGGGCGTCGTCGCCTGGATCGCCGCCCTGGGGTTCTTCTTCCCCGTGTTCTGGATGGTGCTCACCGCCTTCAAGCAGGAGGCCGACGCCTATTCCGATCCGCCGAAGTTCTCCTTCACGCCCACCCTCGACCAGTTCCGCGCCGTGTTCGACACCGGAGTCGGTGTCAGCCTGCTCAACTCGGCGTTCGCCACGGGCGTGTCGACGATCCTCGTCCTGCTGCTCGGCGTGCCCGCCGCGTTCGCCCTGTCGCTGCGGCCGGTGCGCAAGACCAAGGACGCCCTGTTCTTCTTCATCAGCACGAAGATGCTGCCGATCGTCGCCGCGATCATCCCGCTGTACGTGATCGTCGCGAACATCGGTCTGCTCGACAACATCTGGGCACTGATCATCCTCTACACCGCGATGAACCTGCCGATCGCGGTGTGGATGATGCGCTCGTTCTTCCTCGAGGTGCCGGGCGAGCTGCTCGAGGCCGCGAGCATGGACGGCGCGAACCTGTGGACGTCGGTGCGGGAGGTGATCCTGCCGCTCGTCTCGCCCGGCATCGCCGCCACCGCCCTGATCTGCGTCATCTTCTCCTGGAACGAGTTCTTCTTCGCCGTGAACCTCACGGCGGTGCAGGCGCAGACCATTCCCGTGTTCCTCGTCGGCTTCATCACCGGCGAGGGCCTGTACTGGGCCCGCCTGTCCGCGGCCGCCACGATGGCGGCGCTGCCCGTCGTCCTGGCCGGCTGGCTCGCCCAGAACAAGCTCGTGCGCGGCCTGTCGTTCGGCGCGATCAAGTAACTCCCCCACTCACTTTCCGAAGGAACCGTCATGGCCGAGATCACCTACCGCAACGCGTCGTGCCTCTACGAGAACTCCGACACCCTCGCCGTCGACTCCCTGAACCTGGACATCCAGGACGGAGAATTCGTCGTCCTGGTCGGGCCGTCCGGCTCCGGCAAGAGCACCGCCCTGCGGATGCTCGCCGGGCTCGAGGACATCGACGAGGGCTCGATCAGCATCGGCGGCCGCGACATGGTCGGCGTGCCGTCGAAGGATCGTGACATCGCGATGGTCTTCCAGAACTACGCCCTCTACCCGAACAAGACCGTCGCCGAGAACATGGGCTTCGCGCTGAAGATGCGCGGCGTCGGCGCCGACGAGCGGCGCCGCAAGGTCGAACAGGCGGCGAAGCTGCTCGACCTCACCGACTACCTGGACCGCAAACCCGCCAAGCTCTCCGGCGGGCAGCGGCAGCGCGTCGCGATGGGCCGCGCGATCGTCCGCGAACCGCAGGTGTTCTGCATGGACGAACCGCTGTCCAACCTCGACGCCAAGCTGCGCGTGCAGACCCGCACCCAGATCGCCGCGCTGCAGCGGCGTCTCGGCACCACCACCGTGTACGTCACGCACGATCAGGTCGAGGCGATGACCATGGGCGACCGGGTGGCGGTGCTGCGCGGCGGCAAGCTCCAGCAGTTCTCCTCCCCCACCGAGCTGTACGACCGGCCCGCCAACGCATTCGTCGCCGGGTTCATCGGCTCGCCCGCAATGAACCTGCTCGACGCCCGGATCGTCGACGGCGGCGTGCAGATCGGCAGCACCGTCGTCGATGTCGAACGCGACCGCATCGCCTCGCTGCACCGCGCCGGACTCGAGACCGTCACCGTCGGGATCCGGCCCGAACAGCTCGAGATCACGGACGGCGACGGCGTCGAGACCATCGTCGAACTCGTCGAGGAACTCGGCAGCGAGTCGTACGTGTACACCCGCGTCGCGCGCAGCGACACCCCCCTCGTCGCACGCTCGCTCACCCGCACCCCGGCCCGGCTGGCGGACACGATCCGGCTGCGCAAGCGGGAGGGCACGGTGCACCTGTTCCATCCGGCGACCGGTGAACGCGTCGGCGACTGACCCTCCGGCTGTACACCCGCGCCGGAACCGGCGGTACACCCGCGCCGGAACCGGCGATGGTCGGTACGGTCGGGGCGTGCTCTTCTCGACGATCGTTGCCACCTCGCAGGCCGTCGGTGCCACCCGGTCGCGGCGGGCCAAGGTGGAGGAACTGCGCGCCCTCCTCGCCGTCCTCGACCCCGGGGAGGTCGAGCCCGTGGTGTCGTGGCTGGCGGGTGAACCACGTCAGGGCCGGATCGGCGTGGGATGGCGCACCCTCGCCGGATCCCGCATCGACCCGTCCGACGAGCCGTCGCTGACCGTCGCCGACGTCGACCGGGCCTTCACCGAGCTCGCCGGCCTGTCCGGGACCGGCTCGACGGGGCGGCGGCGCGAACTGCTCGCCGGTCTGCTCGGCGCGGCCACCGCCGAGGAGCAGGATTTCCTGGTGCGGCTGCTGACCGGGGACCTGCGGCAGGGCGCGCTCGACGGAATGATGACCGACGCGGTGGCCGCCGCGGCCGGGCTGCCGGCCGAGACGGTGCGCCGGGCGTTCATGCTCTCCGGCCGGTTGCCCGCAACCGCGGCGGCCGGGCTCGGCGGCGGCGCGGACGCGCTCGCCGCCTTCCGGCTGGAGGTGGGCCGGCCGATCCGGCCCATGCTCGCCGCCCCGGCCCAGTCCCTCGCCGGTGCCCACAGCGAGTTCGGCGGCGAGGTCAGCGTCGAGTACAAGCTCGACGGCGCCCGCATCCAGGTGCACCGCCGGGGCGGGACGGTGCGGGTGTTCACCCGCACGCTGCGGGAGATCACCCGCAGCGTCCCCGAACTCGTGGAGCTGGTCGCGACGCTGCCCTGCACGTCGGTCGTGCTCGACGGCGAGACCCTGGCACTCGACCCTGCGGGCCGGCCCCGGCCGTTCCAGGAGACGATGAGCCGGTTCGGTGCCGAGTCCGCGCACGAGCTGATGCTGCACCCGTACTTCTTCGACTGCCTGCACCTCGACGGCACCGACCTGCTCGACGCGCCGCTCACCGAGCGTCTCGACGCTCTGCGGCGGGTCGCGCCGAACCATCGGATCCCGGGCGTGCTGCGGCCGGACGCGGCCACCGCGGACGCCCAGTTCGACGCCGCCCTCGCCGCCGGGCACGAGGGCGTCGTCGTCAAGGACCTCACCGCGCCCTACGCGGCGGGCCGGCGCGGCCGCGCCTGGCAGAAGGTCAAACCGGAGCACACCCTGGACCTGGTGGTACTCGGCGCCGAGTGGGGTTACGGCCGTCGCACCGGCTACCTGTCCAATCTCCATCTGGGCGCGCGGGATCCGGACGGCGGCGAGCCGATCATGGTCGGCAAGACGTTCAAGGGACTGACCGACGCCCTGCTGCAATGGCAGACCGAGGAGTTCCCTCGACACGAACGCAGCCGCGACGCGCACACCGTGTACCTGCGTCCGGAGCTGGTCGTGGAGATCGAACTCGACGGCGTACAGGTCAGCCCCCGCTACCCCGGCGGGGTGGCGCTGCGCTTCGCCCGTGTGCTGCGCTACCGCCCCGACAAGACCGCCGCCGAGGCGGATACCGTCGACGCGGTGCGCGCACTGTTACCGGTGACGGATTCCTTTCCGCAGCAACCACTTCCGTCCCATCACGAACGTTCGTGACCGGTCACGCCCGACCCTGGGCGAGTGCGTCGACCGCGGCCGCGTACATGGTGGACTTGATGGCACCGAGGGTGCCGGGGTCCTTCCCCGCGAGCAGGGTGACGAGTTCGACGGCGGCGTCGAGGACGCCGTCCGCGCCCGCCGTGCGGTCGACCAGACCGGCGGCCTCGGCCTCGAGACCGCCGTAGCGGCGACCGGTGGTCATCGCCGTGACCGCGGTCTGCGGGGTCAGCTTGGCCTGGATCAGCGCGGCCATGCCCGGCGTGAACGGGATGTGGATGTCGACCTCGGGGAAGCAGTAGTAGCCCCGGTCCGCGCGCATCACCCGGTAGTCGTGCGCGATCGCGAGCATGGCACCCGCCCCGAACGCGTGCCCGACCACGGCGGCGACCGTCGGCAGCGGGAAGGTGAGGATGCGGCCGAAGAGCGCCTGCACCCGGCCGACGTACCACTGCGCCCGATCACCGTGAGCTGTCAGCCATTCCAAGTCCAGGCCGTTGGAGTAGAACTTCCCCGTCGCCGTGGTGACGAGTGCGTGCGCGTTCTGCTGCACTTCGTCGAGGAGCCGGTCGACGGTGTCGAGCCAGTCGGGAGAGAACCGGTTCTCGTCGTCGCCGAGGTCGAGGACGGCGATCTTGTCCCGGTAGGTCAGAGTGACGGTCATCGCGAGCCTTTCGTGCGGCCGCCGCGCCCGGATGGCGCGGGCGGAGGATCGAGGGCGAGCACCGCGCGGACCGCGGCCTCGAGACGGTGGCGCATGGCCGCGTCGGGGACACGCCCGCGCCGGAGCAACAGACCTGTCGGCAGACCGACGACACAGTCCTCGACGACCGCGACCGCGCGCGCGTCGCCGCGGCCCCACAACGCCCGGGACAGGCGGACGAGCAGCGCAACCACAATCGAATCGAGCCGCCCCAGCTCCGCGGCGACGTCCGCCGGCGGGTCGGACCCGAGCAACTCCTCGCGCCGGACGGCGAGCAGGAGGCGCGAGGACTCGGGGAACAGGGCGGCGAACGCCGCGGGGGCATCGGCGGCGGCGACGACGGCGTCGATCCCCCGGTCCGGCGTCGACGCGGAGCCGAGAACCTCGTCGACCGCCGCGCGCTGCAGGTCGAGGAAGCGGTGGGCCGCGCGCAACCAGGCCCGGCCGACCAGCCCACCGCGGGAGCCGAAGGCGTGATACAGAGCCCCGTTCGACATCCCCGTGGCCGCGGCGACCGCACGCAGCGTCACCGCGCTCGCACCACCGGCCACCACCAGATTCTCGGTGGCGTCGAGAACCTCGTCGAGGTCGTGGATGCGGGGCCGGGGCACAGCGGGACCATAACAGAACGCATGCTCTATTACCAGCGGGTAACCGAACGGGGGCGCCCGGCCGGACACGGGACACCGTGCGCCTTCCGGACCGCGGTCCCGGTGAGCGGAACCCGCGCTGCCGTCCCCGCTTCGGACCGGGAGAATCCGCGTCCGACACCACCGAGGAGGCAAGCATGGAGACCGCCGGCCGTTTCGAGAACAAGGTCGCCTTCGTCACCGGCGCGGCGCGCGGTCAGGGCCGCGCCGAGGCCGTGCAGTTCGCCCGCGAGGGCGCCGACATCATCGCGGTCGACGCGTGCACCGACTTCGCCTCGACCGCCTACCCGGGCGCCACGGAGGAGGATCTCGCGGAGACGGTGCGGTTGGTCGAGAAGACGGGCCGTCGCATCGTCGCCACGACCGCGGACGTGCGGGACTTCGACGCGCTGTCGCGGGCGCTGGCCGACGGCGTCGAGCAGCTCGGCCGCCTCGACGTGGTGGTCGCGAACGCCGGCATCTGCTCGGGCGCGCTGTCGTGGGAGATCACCCTCGAGCAGTGGCGGGAGACCGTCGACGTCAACCTCACCGGCGTGTTCCACACCGCGAAGGCCGCCGTGCCCTACCTGATCGAGCAGGGCGAGGGCGGGGCGGTCGTCTTCACCAGCTCCGTCTCGGGGCTCAAGGGCACCCCCTTCACCGGCCACTACGTCGCGACCAAGCACGGCATCACCGGCCTGGCGAAGACGATGGCGAACGAACTGGGCGAGCACCGGATC
Organism: Rhodococcus ruber NBRC 15591; assembly: GCF_001894945.1. GTDB lineage: Bacteria > Actinomycetota > Actinomycetes > Mycobacteriales > Mycobacteriaceae > Rhodococcus > Rhodococcus ruber. The sequence goes on along the minus strand of NZ_BCXE01000001.1, from coordinate 158,339 downwards.
CGGGTCAACACCGTCCACCCGGCCGGCGTGGAGACCGGCATGAAGGTCAGCGACCTGCACCCGCTCATCGCGAAGTACGCGACCACCCTGGGCCCGATCTACATGAACTCGCTGCCCTACGAGATCCTGCAGCCCGAGGACGTCGCGGCCGTCGTCGCGTGGGTGTGCTCCGACGAGGCGAAGTACATCACCGGCGCGCAGATCCCCGTCGACCTGGGGAACCTGATCCGCTGAGCGCCCCCACCCTGTGTGGCCGAATGTCACACCGCTTCGATCTGATCGAACGCATGTCACATTCGGCCACCCCCGTCCCCCGGCGGATACCCTCCGGAGGGTGACCTGGTCCCTGGAGTTGGTTCCCACCGCCGTCGGGGTGACCCTGCTCGTCGGGACGACGACCGCGGTGCTGTGGGGCTACCGCGCCCCGCATCACTTCGCGCCGGCGGTCGCGGTGCTGCGGGGCGCCGTGCAACTCGCCCTGATCAGTGTGGTGCTGTCCGGGGTGATCACGAGTCCCGTCTGGGTGGGGGCCGCGCTGCTGGTCATGTTCACCGTCGCCGCTGCCACCGCATCCCGCCGGATCGGCTGGAGCCCGGGGCACGTGGCCCTCGTATCCGGTGCGATGGCGCTCGGGATCGCCGTGACGCTCACGATCGTCTTCGTCACCGGCGCCATCGAGTTCTCCCCGCGGTACGTCCTGGCCATCGGCGGCATCGTCGTCGGCAACGCGATGACCATCGCGACCCTCGCGGGGCGGCGCTTCACGGAACTGACCGGGGACAACTGGGACACGGTCGAGGGCTGGCTCGCGCTCGGTGCGACGCCGCGGCAGTCCACCCGCGAGCTCACGCGACTGGCCGTCCACTCGGCGCTGATCCCGTCGACCGACCAGACCAAGACCACCGGGCTGGTGACGCTGCCGGGTGCCTTCGTCGGCGCGATCTTCGGAGGTGTGTCCCCGCTCGAGGCCGGACGCTTCCAGATCGTGGTGCTCGCCGCGATCATGGCCGCCGGAACGATCACCGCCGTCGTCCTCGTCTCCGGTCTGGCACCGGTCCGTACCCGGCCCGGCCTGCCGGACTGACCTCCCACTGCGCACCCCGGAACCGGAGGCCGGTGGGCGTAGGATCGCAGGCAACCACTCGGTGCACGTTCGGTCGCCGCAGGGAGCGAGGATGGGCACGTCGACGGTGCTCGACCACGCGCGGGCAGCGTTCCACGCGCGGGACTGGACGCGGGCGTTCGACGCGTTCCGCACCGCCGACGCGCACGAGCCCCTCACCGCCGACGACCTCGACCTGTTCGCACGGTCGGCGTATCTGGTCGGCCGGGACGACGACTGCGCGACGCTGTGCGAGCGTGCGTTCTCGGCGCATCTCGACGCCGACGACCCCGAGCGGGCCGGACTCAGTGCGTTCTGGCTCTGCTTCCTGCTGATGAACCGTGGGGAGGTGGCGCGCGCCGGCGGCTGGCTCGCCCGGGCCCAGCACCTGACCGAGCCCGGGCGCCCGGACTGCGCGACACGCGGCCTCCTGATGCTGCCGGCGGCGGTGCAGGACATGCATGCGAACCGGCCGGCCGACGCCCTGCCCTCGTTCACCGCCGCCCAGGCGATCGGCCGAGCCTGCGGCGACGCCGACCTCGTCGCGCTGAGCACCCTCGGCATCGGGCAGTGCCGCATCCTGCTCGGCGACGTCGCCGGCGGTCTCGGCACCCTGGACGAGGTGATGGTCGGCGTGAGCCTCGACGAGGTCTCGCCGGTCGTGGCCGGACTGGTGTACTGCGCGGTCATCGAGGCCTGCCAGGGCACGTTCGAGCTGCAGCGGGCCAGGGAATGGACGCGGGCACTCGGCCGCTGGTGCGACGCCCAGCCCGGCCTCGTTCCCTTCCGGGGACAGTGCCTCGTACACCGCGCGGAGATCCTGCAACTCGAGGGCGCCTGGACGGAGGCCATGGACCTGGCCCGGCTCGCGTTCCGGCGGCTGTCGGACCCACCGGGTCAACCGGCCGTCGGCATGGCCCTGTACGAACAGGGCGAACTGCACCGGTTGCGCGGCGAGTTCGACGAGGCCGAGGACGCCTACCGCCGCGCCGGGCGGCTCGGCCGCGAGATCCAGCCGGGCATGGCGCTGCTGCGTCTGCGCCAGGGCGACACCGACGCGGCGCTCGCCGGGATCCGGCGGGCGCTCGGCGAATCGCTTCCGCTCTATCGTCCGCGGCTGCTGGCGGGCCACGCGGAGATCGCGCTCGCCGTCGGCGACGTCGCGGCCGCGCGCCGCAGCGCCGACGAACTCGCGGCGCTGGCCGGAGAACAGGACGCTCCGGCGTTGAGCGCGATCGCCGAGCAGGTCACCGGCGCCGTCCTGCTCGCCGAGGGCGCACCGCGCGCTGCCCTCGACCGGCTGCGCCGCTCGTGCGGGCTCTGGCGCGGCTTCGAGGCGCCCTACGAGTGCGCGCGGGTGCGGGTGCTGCAGGGCCGGTGCTGTGACGCGCTCGGCGACGCCGAGACGGCGCGGCTCGAGTACGAGGCCGCGGCGGCGACGTTCCGGGACCTGCACGCCGAGCCGGACCTGCGGGACCTCGCGCGGAGGCCGGGGCGCCCGGCCGCGCGGGGCCGGCTGACCACCCGCGAGATCGAGGTGCTGCGGGCCGTCGCCACGGGGAAGACCAACCGCGCCGTGGCCCGTGAACTCGTGTTGAGCGAGAAGACCGTGGCGCGGCACCTGAGCAACATCTTCACCAAGCTCGACGTGTCGTCCCGGGCGGCCGCGACGGCATACGCGTACGAGCACCACCTGCTCTGAGCTGCACAGAACTACCCATCCGGGTCCGCGGACGGCTGCGTACTTCGCCCGACGCGGCCGATGCCGGCGGCGCCTAACGTCATCCGTCCAGTCCCCTCGAGCCCGGGAGTTCCGATGACCACCGACAGTGCACCCCGACGGATCGACACCGTCGTGATCGGCGCAGGCCAGGCGGGGCTGTCCGCCGGCTACCACCTCGCCCGGCACGGGCGCCCCTTCCTGATCGTCGACGCGAACCGGCGGATCGGCGACAACTGGCGCAGCCACTGGGATTCGCTGCGCCTGTACAGCCCCGCCGGATACGACGGCCTGCCCGGCATGCCGTTCCCCGGCGATCCGCACCGGTTCCCGACGAAGGACGACGTCGCCGACTACCTCGAGGCGTACGCCGCGCGGTTCGAGCTGCCCGTTCGCGGCGGCACCCGCGTGCGACGGCTGTCGCGCGACGGCGATCGCTTCGTCCTCGACTGCGGCGAGATGCGGATCGAGGCCGGCAACGTCGTCGTCGCCACCGGCACGTTCGGCCGCACCCCCAGCATCCCGGACTTCGCGGCCGAGCTGGACCCGCGGATCGTGCAGCTGCACTCGAGCGAGTACCGCAATCCGGCGCAGCTGACCGACGGCCCGGTGCTCGTGGTGGGCGCGTCCCACTCCGGCGGCGACCTCGCCTACGAGGTGGCGACGTCCCATCCGACGATCCTGTGCGGCCGCGACACCGGACAGCTCCCGGTGCGGCTCGAGAGCCGCCGGATGCGGGTGCTCTTCCCGATCGTGTGGTTCGCGTGGGGCCACGTGCTCTCCGTACGCACCCCGCTCGGCCGGAAGGTACGTGAACTCGAACGCCGCCACGGCGCACCGCTGTTGCGGGTCAAGCGGGAGGACCTCGCCGCGCTCGGCGTCGAACGGATCACCGAACGGGTCACCGGGGTCGTCGACGGCCGCCCGGTCCTCGCCGGCGGTCGCGTCCTCGACGTGACGAACGTGTTGTGGTGCACCGGCTTCCGTCAGGCCTACGACTGGATCGAGCTGCCGGTGCTCGGCCCGGACGGCTGGCCGCTCGAGGAGCACGGGGTGGTGACCACCATTCCCGGCCTGTACTTCACCGGCCTGTGCTTCCAGTCGTCGTTCCGCTCGATGCTCGTCGGCGGGGCCGGCGCGGACGCCGGGCACGTCGTCCGGCACCTCGTCGAGCACCGCGCGCCGGTCGGCCCGATGTCACATCGCGTCGATCCGATCGACGCGATGTGACATTCGGCCACCCGCGCGGGAGTCAGGCGCGCGGCTGCCGGCGCAGTCCGCTGGCTCGCAACACCCGCCGCCCGACCCCGGCGCGGACCGCCTCCTCGGTGCCGATCAGGCGCACGTGACCGCGCGCCCGGGTGATCGCGGTGTACAGCAATTCGCGGGTCAGCAACGAGGATTCGGGAGGGGGCAGGATCACCGAGACCGTGCCGTACTGGCTGCCCTGGCTGCGGTGGATCGTCATGGCGTACACCGTCTGCACGGCCGAGAGCCGACTGGGGTGGAGCCGGAACGGCTCCTTGCCGCGCGCGAACGCCGCGACGGGTTCGCCGTCCGCATCGACGACCACGACGCCGGTGTCACCGTTGTAGATGCGGGTCTCGTGGTCGTTGGCGGTGACCAGCAGCGGCTGCCCCGGGTACCAGCGCTCGGTGTCGAGCCGCCGGCCGGTGTCGGCGGCGATCCACTCCATCGCCCGCCGCGCCCACCACTGCACACCGTAGGGCCCCTCGCGGTGTGCGCACAGCAGGCGGTGCGTCTCGAACTTCTCGAGGGCGGTCACGTCGTCGCCCGCGACGGCGGCGGCGGTGACGGTCGCGGCGGTGGAGACGACGTCGCGGCGCAGGGCCCCGAGGTCGTCCGGCGCGTGGAAGGACACCTCGGGGCCACCGCCGTCGAGGATCCGCATCACCGCGTCGGCGTCGCCCTCCCGCACGGCGACGGCGAGGTGCGCGATGTCGCCGCCGAACCGCCGGCCGCGGCTGAGCCGGATCACGCCGCCGCGCAACCGGTTCCGCTCACCCACGGAGAGCGACGCCTCGGCGGGGTCGTCGCCGGCATCGAGGTCGGCTGCGACGACGCGCCCGAGGACGGGGTTGCCCGCCGCGGTCACGGGACGGGCGACGAGGTCGGCCAGGACGGCGCCGGCGTCGACCGACGTCAGCTGGTCCGGGTCGCCCACCAGGATCAGCCGGGTGCCGGAGCGGACGGCCTCGAGCAGCCGGCACATCATGGTCAGCGACACCATCGACGTCTCGTCGACGACCACGACGTCGTAGGGCAGGTGGTTGCCGGCGTGGTAGCGGTACCGGGTGCGGCCGCGCTGCCAGCCGAGCATGCGGTGCAGGGTCATCGCGGTCAGGTCGGCGCGCAGGCCCAACGGCCCGGCCTGCTCGCGGACGGATTCCTGCAGCCGGGCCGCGGCCTTGCCGGTGGGCGCGGCCAGTCCGATCCGCAGGGCGGGACCGTGCAGCGCGGTCAGCAGCGCGAGTATCCGGGCGACGGTGTGGGTCTTGCCGGTGCCCGGCCCGCCCGCGATCACCGTGGTCCACCCGGTGGCGGCCAGCGCCGCGGCGATGCGCTGCCGGTCCGGTGCGGCGGACGGACGACCGGGGTCGTGCTGGTCGCGGAACAACTCGCGCAGTCCCCGCTCGAGCGCCGGCTCGTCGACGACGGGATGACCGAGCCCGCGGGCGTCGAGGATCCGCCGGACCGCCTCCTCCTGACGGAAGTAGCGGTCGAGGTACAGCAGCGGACCGTCGGCAGTCTCGACCAGGCGCAGCGGACGCAGCGGGCCGCGGTCGCCGCCGACGACGAGCGGGCTGCGCCGCAAGCCGGCGACGACGGCGTCGTCCTCCGGCCACGGCAGCGCCGCGAGATCCACCTCGGCGGACTCGTCGACGGTGATCTCGCGCAGCCGGGTCAGGTCCAGGCACACCGAACCGGCGCGCACGGCGCGCACGGCCAGCGCAGTGGCGAGGTGCACCTCCTCGGCGGTCTCCCCCGCCAGCTGGGCGAGCCGCAGCGCGACGTGCACGTCGGCGGCCGCGAGCACCCCGGCCTCGTTGAAGACCCGCAGGGCACCCTTGCCGCGCTGGGCCACCTGGGCGTTGGTCACGGAATCTCCTTGCCTGCCAACAGATCGGACAGTGCGGCGACGAGGGCGGGCGGCGGCGTCCAGTCGAACACACCGCAGCCCGCCGGGGTCTCCGGACCGACCATGCCGCGCACGAACAGGTACTGCACGCCGCCGAGATGCACCGCCGGGTCGTAGCCGGGCAGCCGCCACCGCAGGTACCGGTGCAGGGCGGCGGCGTACAGCAGCGCCTGCATCGGATAGTGGGCGCGCAGCATCTCCTGCGCCATCCGGTCCCGGGTGTAGTGGGCGGTGGTGAGCTCCTCCGGCCCGAGGCGGTTCGTCTTGTAGTCGACGATCACGAACCGCGGCTCGGTGCCGCGGATCCGCAGCACCGAATCGATGCTGCCGGTGAGATAGCCGCGCAGCGGGGTGGGCTCGAGGGTGCCGACGAGATCGGCGTACGAGGCGAACGGGTCGTCGGCGGGCAGGTGCGCACGCAGCAACCGGGCGACACCGTCGAGGGTGACGGTGGTGGCGACTGGATCGTCCCCGCCGGCGAGGGGCAGCTCGAAGTCGAGTTCGGCGAGGCGGTCGGCCGGGGCGATGTCGGCGAGTGTGCCCGCGTCCCCACCGAGCGGGGTCCGCAGGACCGGCAGCAGTGCCGTCGCCAGCTCCTCGGGGTCGACGTCGGAGAACTGTTCGGCGACGGTGTCGCGGCAACAGCGCAGCAGTTCCGCGCCGAGGTCGGCGGCGGCGGTGTCGACGACCTCGAGCACCGCGTGCACGAGGGTGCCGAACACCGCCCCACCGGGCAGGGCGTTCATCGGGGACTCGATGCCCTCGCCCGCGTCGGCCGGCAGCAGCGGCGGCTCCTCCGGTTCGTCGATGTTCACCGGCTGCTCGGTCTCCGCCCGCACCTGGTGGGGTTCGTCGTGGGCGGCGGCGGTGAGGGCGGTGTACGAGGTGCGCCGCCAGGCGTCGTCGAGCTCGCGGTCGAAACGCGCCGCCTCGAGGTCCACGACGGCCTCACGCGGGCGCACCCACGTCACGGTGGGGATCGGCGCCGAGCCGACGGCCTCGACGGACACCGAGCCGGCGGCTCGGTCGGCCCACGCGGCGAGCTGCTGCGCCACGATCGGATCCTCGGGCACGCGGGCCTTGGGGGCGACGTCGGACGTGCCGGGTGCCCGGCCGAACAACAGACGGTGCAGCGGGGCGCCGGGGGTGCTGTATCCGGGAGCCCACCACAGCACCAGGTGACAGCGGGCGCGGGTCAGCGCGACGTACAGCAGCCGCAGTTCCTCACCGGCAACCTCGTCGTCGTGGCGCCGGCGACGTTCCCCGTATCCGGGGCTGCCCTCGCCGCCGACGTCGAGGATCCGGCGTCCGGAGTCGTCGTGGAGCAGGAGCCGGTCCGGTTTCGACCGCACGCCCGACTCCCACGCGAACGGCACGTAGACCACGGGGAATTCGAGGCCCTTGCTGGCGTGGACGGTCAGCACCTGCACCGCGGCGGCGTCGCTGTCGAGCCGGCGGCTGCGGTCGGCGCGGGCCGTGCCCGCCTCGGCGATCCGTTCGGTCAGCCAGCGGGTCAGCGCCGTGACACCGAGCGCGCCGGCCGCCGCGGTCTCGTCGAGCAGTTGCGCGAGGTGGCGCAGATCGGTCAGTTCCCGTTCGCCGCCCGGCCAGCCCAGCAGTCGCGGCTCGAGGGCGCAGGACGCGGCGAGGCGCTCGAAGAGCGCGGCGAAGCCGGACCGCTCGAACACGAGGTCCAGCTCGCGCAGCAGGGTGCCGACCGCGGCCACGAGCTCGTCGCCGCGGGTGTCGACGTCCCCGGCGGTGTGCCCCATCAGGGAGGTCAGGGCGGCCAGACGCACCCGGTCGGGGCGGTGCGGCTGCTCGAGTGCCTGCAGCACCCGCAGCCATTCCCGCGCGGCGGGGGTCGCGAAGACGCTGGTTCCGCCCGCGAGCACGGCCGGGATCCCGGCGCGGGTGAGGGCTCCGTGCACGAGGGCGACCTGCGCGTTGGTCCGGACCAGAACCGCGACGTCGCCGGGTTCGACGGGTCGCCGGCCGGCGCCGAGGTCGACGGTGACCTCGCCGCCGAGCAGTGCCGCGATGTCCGCCGCGACGTCGCGTGCCACCCGGGCCTGCAACGCCGGTGCCTTCGGGAAACCGGAGGCCCCGCACGGACCGGCCCCGGCACGCGGCAGGTGCCGCAGCCGCAGCGGCACCGCCCCGGCGATCCGGGACGGCGGCTGCGCGGCCTCGACCCGATGCGCCACGATTCGCGGATCCCCCAGGGCCGCACCGCCGTACAGGTGGTCGAGGGCCGCGAGCAGGTTCCCGTCGCTGCGCCAGTTGCGGACGAGTTCCTGGTGCTCGTCGGCGAACTCCATCGCGCCGAGATAGCTGAGCACCTCGGCGCCGCGGAACGCGTAGATGGCCTGTTTCGGGTCGCCGACGAGGACGAGGGTCGTGCGCCGGTGGAACGCGCTGCGCAGGATCTCCCACTGCAGCGGGTCCGTGTCCTGGAACTCGTCGACGAGCACGACCCGGAATCGGGAGCCGATGCGGCGGCACGCGGCCTCGCCGTGCCCGGGATCGGTCAGCACCGCGTGCAGCAGCGAGAGCTGGTCGTCGTAGTCCCGCAGACCCGCGAGGCGTTTGCGGCGGTCGACCTCGGCCCGCACGGCCCGGGCGAACTCGACGCGTTCACCCGCGGGCGTGCCGTCCGCGCCCTCGGGGGCGAGCGTGGCCTGCGGGTCGAAGATCGCGGCACGCGCGGCCTCCGCCGCCTCCGCGTGTGAGATCGGTGCCGCATCCGCGCGGCCGTACCGACGCAGGTACAGGTCCGCGACGACCTCGGCGGTCAGGTCGTCGACGTCCTCGACGAGCACCGCGGCGGAGTCGCATTCCCCGGCGGTGCCGAGTTCGTCGAGCATGCGCTGGCAGAACCCGTGCGTGGTGGCGATGGTGGCGGCATCGAAGTCGGACAGCGCCCGCAGCAGCCGGCGCCGGTGCGTGGCCACGTCGCCGTCGGCGAGGTGCCGGATCAGCTCGTCGGGATGGCGGCGGGCGGCGTCCGGATCGGCCAGCGCCCGCGCGGCGGCGGCGAACCGGTCCCGGGTGCGTTCGCGCAGCTCCTGCGTCGCGGCGCGGCTGAACGTCACCAGCAGCAGCTCCGACAACTCCGCTGTGCCCTCGGCGACGAACCGGGTGGCCAGGCCGACGAGGGCGTAGGTCTTGCCGGTTCCCGCGCTGGCCTCGAGCACGGTGGTGCCCGTGGGGAGCGTCCCCAGCAGGTCGAACTCGGACACGGTTCGGGTCACGGCCGCCCCTGGATCTCGTTGGACAGCAACGGCTCCCACAGGCGGCGCGCGAGGGCGCCGAATCGGGTGGGCTCGCCGTGCCACGTCTGCTCGTCGTCGCGGGCGGCGACGGAGGTCAGGTCCCGCAGCGTCACGTCGGGGCCGTACAGGTAGGTGAGGTGACGGTCGGTGCGTTCGCCGTAGGTGGATCCGAACTCCTGGGCGGCGGCGTCGAGTCCCATCTCGACGGAGTCGCCGCGGTGGCGGCGCTCGGCGTACTCCGCGGCGGCGGCGGTGGCGGTCGGCAGCGGCTCGTGCAACCCGCGGTCGCGCAGGTCCACGAGGCGGGCGAGTTGCTCCACGGGGTCGGCCGGGGCGTTGATCGTGGACCGCCAGGCCGGGGTGCTGCGGAACCGCCCCCGGCCGGTGGTGACGGCCTGCCACTGCCCCGGCCGGTCCGACGCGGCGACGGCGAGCAGGTGCACCCAGGCGGTGAGGCGGTGTTTCGGCGCCAGCCGGGAGAAGGTGCTGCGGGCGACGACGGCGCCGTGGACCCCGCCGACCGTCCCGGTCAGGCGCCGGCCGTCCCCGAGGTCGACGTTCACGTCGACGGTGTCGGCCGGTCCCGTGTAGATCGGCCGGCACACCGCCACCAAGGTGCCCACGGTGGCGGCGACGTCGTCGAGCGCGAGTTCACCGAGCCGGTACGGCGGCAGGGTACCGCGCCGCCATTCGGCGGCCCGGAAGTCCGCGGGGTCCGTGCCGGCGAGCAGCGCCTCGAGCATGCGGTCGCCGAGGTCCCACCGGGCGAGCGGGTCGAGGCCGACATCGAGGGCGTCGGCGATGTCCTCGTCGCGATCGGGCACCCGCACCCCGAGGCGCTGCCGCAGGAACGCCTGGGTGGGGTGGGTGACGAACGCGACGAGGTCGGCCAGGTCGACGTCGGTGCGCGCGGCAGGCGCGAGCGGCCGCTGCAGCAGTCCGGGACGCTGTTTCGCCGGGTGCTGCGCGGCGCGCGCCCCCGCGAGTGCGGCCCGGTCGAAGCTCAGCGGGCGGTCGGGCCGGAAGTTGCGCGGATCGAACGGCTGCAACGGATGCCGGGTGAGGAGCTCGGCCATGCCGTCGGGACCGACCATCGTCTCGACCACGTCGCGCAGTTCGCTCAGCGGGATCGCCGGGGGGCGGCGGGCACCGGTGACCGGGTCCGCACCGGTGTAGAACAGCAGCAGCGTCTCCCCCGCCGACATGACGGCGTCGAGCAGCAACTGCCGGTCCTCGCTGCGCGGATCACGTTCCCCCAGGCAGGGATTCACTGCCAGCACGTCGTCGCCGTCGATGTGGGCGGAGCGGGGGAAGCTCTCGTCGTCGAGGCCGAGCAGGACCACGACGCGGTGCGGCACCGACCGCATCGGCACCATCGTGCACACGGTCAGCTCGCCGGTCCGGAAGTTCGCGCGCGTCGGGCGTGCCGCGAGCCGGGCTGTCAGCATGGCCCGCACGTCGGCCAGCCGCAGCGGCGCCGGCCCGGCGTGCTCGACGGCGGCGGCGAGTTCCCGGTGAGCCTGGGTGAGCTGCCAGGCGTCGGCGGGATCGACATCGGTCAGCAGATCCAGTGCGCGGGTGAGGGCGTCGGCCCACTGCGCGGCCGGCTGGGGACCGCGCAGGCCGTGCAGTGCCACCGTGAGCCGGTCGATGTACTCGGCGAACCGTCCCGTCAGGTCGATGTCGTTGCTCTCGACGTCGTCGAGCGGGAGCGTGAGTCCGAGCCACTCGCTCTGCGACTCGTCGGCGGCCGTGCCGAGGAGGATCCGGTCCAGGGCCGTGCCGAACGTGTTCTGCGGGAAGTCCCCGAGGCCGAAGGCGTTCCGCTGCCCTTTGCCGATGCCCCAGCGGGCCCCGGCAGCGGCGGTCCATTCCTGCAGCCGTTCGAGGTCGTCGTCGACGAAGCCGAACCGCCGGCGCACCGGCGCGGCCCCGGCGAGGTCGAGGACCTCGCTGGCGGTCACCCGTGCGTCGGCGAGCCCCACGAGCGTCGCGACGACCGCCAGCACCGGGTTGGTGCGGCGCAGGCCGCGGTCGGCGAGACGCACCCGTAGCCGGTGTCCCGGGTGCCCGGAGGTGTCGTGCCGGGCGGCACCCTGGCCGAATGCGGCCTGCACGAGCGGCGCGTAAGTCTCCACATCCGGGCACATGACGACCACGTCGCGGGGTTCGAGACTCGGATCGTCCGCGAACAGGTGCAGCAGGCACTCGCGCAGCACCTCCACCTGCCGCGCCGGACCGTGACAGGCGTGGATGCGGATCGTGCCGTCGGCGGCGGCGGAGCGGGCCGGGGGCCGGTCGGCCCGGAGGTCGTCCTGCAGGCGCCCCAGGAGCGTGTCGGGGCCGGTCCCGCCGGGGTGGTGCACGTCGGCGACTCCGGGACCGGCGAGGTGCGCGCGTAGTTCGCGCACGTCCCGGGCCAGGCTCGCCAGGAGGGGGTGCTGCACCGCGAGGGCACTGCGGTCGTCGGCGCGACGACGAACCGGCGCCGCGGCCGCCTGCCCTTCCCACATCGCCGGACTCGGATGCGGAATCCACAGGTGCACATCACGGTTCGCGGCAACCGCGGACAGCACCGCGCACTGGGCGACGGTGAGCCGGGTGGGGCCGAACAGCGACAGCCGAGCCGGCCAGTCCACGAGCTCCGGGTCGGTGCGCAACCGCGTGCAGGCGGCGGTGAGCCGCTCGGCGGGACTGTCGTCGCCGAGGCGCTCGCGCAGCCGCCGCCACAGCCGGGCCTGCCACACGAGGTGTTCGGCGAGGTCGTGGCCGGTGCCGTCGGTGTCGCGCCCGGCGGCCCAGTCGACGAGCATCTCCGGGCGCTGCGACGCGTAGCTGCGGAACAGGTCGGCCAGGTGGGCGGCGGTGGCGTAGCGTCGACCGGCGCGGTGATCGACGCCGTCGCGGCCGAGGTGCCGGGCGAGGACGGTGCACCACGGTTCGTCGAGGCAGTCGTCGACGACGTCGAGCAGCGTCCACCGCATCCGGTCGGGGTGCCAGGGGTCGTCCGCCGCCGTCCGGCCGGTGGCAGCGGCCAGCGCCTCGTCCACCAGCCGTGCCGGCGACGGGTGGTCGATGTTGGCGGCGACACCGTCACCGCAGGTGCCGCCGAGCACCGTCGACAGCCGCTGCGTCAGCCACCGCTCGACCCCCTTGGCGGGGACGGCGACGATCTCGCGGGCGAACGGGTCGGCGAGGGGCACGACGAGCAACTCGGCGAGAGCGGCGGCCAGGGTGTCGGCGCGCTCGGCGCGGTGCAGCGTCAGCACGCGGGTCCCCTCGTCGCTCGGTGTGTTCCGGTCCTGCACCGGCTTATCACATCCCGGCGACAGCGCTCGCCGCGGCGGCCGCGCGACGCGCGCTGCCGGACCGGTCGGGGCAGGTCAGCGCGACAGCCACGCCGCGATCGCGATCCGATCGTGCTCGACGATCTGCTGGACCATCCCGTGCACCATCGACTCGATCCGGCCGCCGAGGAGCGGGACCCGGACGACGACCTGCCCCTGCACGTCGACGTACGTCCCACCGGTGCGGCTCGTCCGCAGCCGGGATCGTCCTTCGAGGGCGACCGGCAGGCCGGTGGCGCCTCCGGACAGCAGCCCGTCGGCGACGTCGTCGACCAGCGGACCCCATTCGTCGGTGCGCTCGACGATCAGCGGCCCGCGCAGCACGCCGCGCACGATCGACGGCAGATCCGAGGGTTCGGACCGGTCCGTGACGGTCACCCGCACACTGCCCGGACCGTGCGGTTCCTCGACGATCGCGGTGGCACTCGCCCGGTCCGCCACCCGGTCGAGCCAGTACCGCTCGTCGAGCAGCACCGCGTGCACGTCGCGGACGTGGTGGTCCAGCTCGGTGGTGAAGGCGAAGGACTTCGGCATGAACTGCACAGTATCGGCCGGTCGGGACCGTTGACAGGGCTCCGCAGCCCTGCAACACTGAACCTGATGGTTCAGTATTCGAGTCTCGATGCCACGTTCGCGGCGCTGTCGGACCCGACCCGGCGCGGGATCCTCCAGGATCTGCGCGCCGGACCGGCCTCGATCAGCGACCTGGCCGCCCGGTACCGGATGACACCGACCGGGATCACGAAACACGTCCGGCTCCTCGAGGAGGCAGGTCTCGTCGTCACCGAGAAGAAGGGCCGCGTGCGCCACTGCCGGCTCGGCATCAACCGACTCGAGCACGAAGCGGACTGGATCCGCGACCACCAGCAGATGATCGAGGGCCGCATGGACCGCCTTGCGGAGTTCCTCGACCGAACGAAAGGAACGCCATGACAACCACGAATCCCTCTGCCCCGCTTACGGTCACGACTCCCCACGAGCGGGAGATCCGGGTCGAGCGCGTCTTCGACGCCGACCGCGACCGCGTCTGGGCCGCCTACACCGACCCCGAGCTGCTCGCCCGGTGGTGGGGCCGGGGCAACCGCCTCGACGTCGAACGCTTCGAGTTCGAACGGGGTGGACACTGGCGGTTCGTCGAGCACAGCGACGGTGAAGCCCACGGATTCGAAGGGCGATTCCGGGAGATCACCCCCAAGGACCGCATCGTCCAGTCCTTCGAATGGGACGGCATGCCGGCGTACGTCGCCATCGACACCGCGACGTTCGAAGACCTCGGCGACGGCCGCACCCGCGTGGTCACCGTCTCGCAGTTCCACACCTCCGAGGAACGCGACGGCATGCTGAACTCCGGCATGGCCGAGGGTCTCGGCCAGAGCTACGCGGCACTGGACGCACTGCTCGCCCGGACGTGACCGCGCCCGGCACCCGCAGTGCGGGTGCCACGGCCTGCGGGCATCACCGGCCGGGGGCGGTGTCGCCCTCCTCGTCGACCTCGTCGCTCCCCGTCTCGACGATGTCGGCGAACGCCGTGCCCGACACCGTCCCCCCGGTTCCGGGCAGCGTCACCGTGGGGCGCGCCCCCGGCTCGTACCGGCGCTGCATCTCCTCCGCCTGCTCCGATGCCCGGCGCTTCGTGTCCTCGTCGATGTTCTCCAGTGGGTCCTCGGACCTGGGCTGAGTACTCAACTGCTCCGCTCCGTTCCCCTCGCAGTGCGCATCTGTCCGCCGGTCACCCGGCACCCCTCACCATCCTCCGCATCGGCACCCGGCACCACCCCCGACGACGAATCGGCCGAGCCGGACCGCGCAGACCCCGCGCGCCAGTAGGCTCGTGCGCATGGCTGTAACGCCGAGCCGAACTCCGATGTAGGTGGCGCCATGGCAGAACTCGTCCTGGGTCCGGTCCTGCGGCACGTCGGTCGCCGCGACGCCACCGTGTGGGTGGAGACGTCGGACCCGTGCACCGTCGAGATCCTCGGCCACCGGGAACACACCTGGACCGTTGCCGGTCACCACTACGCACTGGTGGTGATCGACGACCTCGAGTCCGGCTCGACCACTCCGTACGAGGTCCGCCTCGACGGACATCCGGTCTGGCCGCCCCCCGACTTCCCGGCGTCCGTCGTCCGCACCCTCGGCACCGGCCGCCCCCTCGAACTGATCTTCGGTTCGTGCCGGTTCGCCACCACGGCCGCCACCGAGAACGACGACAAGCTCGGCGCCGACGCGCTCGACGCGTACGCGCAGCGCATGACGACCCGGGCACCGGACCGCTGGCCCGACGCGCTGCTGCTCCTCGGCGACCAGGTCTACGCCGACGAACTGTCCGCCCAGACCCTCGAGCGGGTCCGCGAGCGCCACGACCTCGACGAGCCTCCCGGCCCGCAGGTCCGCAACTACGAGGAGTACACCTGGCTCTACGCCGAGTCGTGGTCCGACCCCCACGTGCGCTGGCTGCTGTCCACCGTCCCCACCTCGATGATCTTCGACGACCACGACGTGCACGACGACTGGAACACCTCGCAGTCCTGGCGCGACGAGGTCGAAGCCACCTCGTGGTGGGAGGAACGCATCGTCGGCGCCCTCGCGTCGTACTGGGTGTACCAGCACCTCGGCAACCTCGATCCCGCCGAGCTCGCGGGCAACGAGCTGTACCAGCGCGTCCGCAAGTGCGACGGGGATGCTGAGCCGCTGCTGCGGGAATTCGCGTCGGCCGCGGACGAGGAGGCCGACGGCGCGAAGGGCACCCTGTGGTCCTTCCGGCGCGACCTCGGGAACGTCCGGTTGCTGGTGATCGACTCGCGCTGCGGCCGGATCCTGGCCGGCGGGCGTCGCGAGATGGTCTCGGACCCGGAGTTCTCCTGGATCGAGCGGCAGACGGAGGGCGACTACGACCACCTGCTCGTCGGGACGTCGCTGCCCTGGCTGCTGCCGCGGGCGCTGCACGACCTCGAGTCCTGGGACGAGCGGCTCGCCGCCGGGGTGCGCGGAAAACGGGTCGCCGGCTGGGCGGAGATCGTCCGCCGCGGCGCGGACCTCGAGCACTGGGCGGCGTTCCGCGACTCGTTCGACCGGCTCGCCCGGCTCTTCGCGGAGATCGGCCGGGGCCGCTGCACCGGACCGTCCGGCCGTCCGCCGGCCACGATCTGCGTGCTCTCGGGCGACGTGCACCACGCCTACGTCGCGCAGGCACGGTTCCCGGATCCGATGTCGACCCGGGTGTTCCAGCTGACCTGCTCGCCGTTGCACAACTATGTGCCCGCCGCGGTCCGGGCGGTGTTCCGCGTCTCCTGGAGCCGGGCGATGGAACGGGCCGTGCGTTTCGTGCTCGGACGGGTGTCGGAGGTGCCCCCGGTACCGATCGAGTGGACCCGCGCGACCGGGCCGTTCTTCGGCAACCAGATCGCGACGCTGCGCCTGGCCGGCCGCGCCGCCCATCTGCTGCTGGAACGTTCCGAACGGGTCCCGCGCGGGCCCGTCGGCTTCACCACCACCGCCGACCTGGTGCTGTCGGCACCGGAGGGCGCCCCGTGAGACCGCGCACGCCGGTGCGGGCGTCGTGACCCGAACGCGTTCGTGGTGGGGCTGGGGCACCGTCGAGGACGCCGTACGCGGCGGGGAACTGCGGGAGCTGATCGCACGCGCCTCGGCTCTGCTGCCCGGCGCCGACCTGACCGACAACCCGCCACCGGACATCGCGTCGCTCGGACTACCGCCCGCACGCATCGCGGCGCCCGATTCCCTTGCGCCGCTGTGTTCCTCCGACCCGGTGGATCGGGCAGCCCACACCCACGGTCGCGCGTTCCGGGATGTGGTGCGGAACCTGCTCGGCGACCTGCGCCATCCGCCCGATCTCGTCGTGCGGCCGACCACCGAAACCGAGATCGTGGACGTGCTGGACTGGTGCGCCGGGGCGCGCGTCGCCGTGATCCCGTTCGGCGGCGGCAGTTCCGTCGTCGGTGGTGTCGAGCCACGGCTCGACGGCGACTTCACCGGTGTGGTGAGCATGGATCTCACCGGCCTCGCCGGGGTCCGGGAGATCGACGCCACGAGCCGGGCGGCCCGCATCGGGGCGGGCACCCTGGGCCCGGCACTCGAGGACGGCCTGCGCCCGTCCGGTCTGACGCTGCGGCACTTCCCCCAGTCCTTCGAGTTCTCCACACTGGGCGGCTGGCTGGCCACGCGGTCGGGAGGCCACTTCGCGACCGGGTACACCCACATCGACGATCTCGTCGAGTCGATGCGGGTCGTCACCCCCGCCGGCACGTGCGAGTCGAGACGACTGCCCGGCTCGGGGGCGGGCCCCTCACCGGATCGCCTGTTCCTCGGCTCCGAGGGGACGCTCGGAATCGTGACCGAGGCCTGGATGCGGCTGCAGCCTCGCCCCCGTCGGCGAGCCGACGCCTCGGTGCACTTCGCCGACTACGGCGCGGCGGTGGCCGCGACGCGCGCCGTCGCCCAGTCGGGGCTGCGTCCCGCCAACTGCCGGCTGCTGGACCCCGTCGAGGCGTTCGTCAACGCGGCCACGTCGTCCCCCGGCGGCGTCCTCCTGCTCGCCTTCGAGTCCGCCGATCACCCGGTGGACGCGTGGTTGGACCGGGCTGTCGACCTGTGCCGCGGGCACGGCGGCACCCTGCCGGAGCCGCCGCGGCACACGGCCGGGGACGGGACCGACACGGGCGCCGCGGGACGGTGGCGGTCGTCGTTCCTGCGCATGCCGTACCTGCGCGATGCCCTGGCCGCCCGATCGATGATCGTCGAGACCTTCGAAACCGCGTGCACCTGGGACGTTTTCGACACCCTGCGGGAGGCGGTGCACGACGCCGCGAACGAGGCGCTGCGCCGGGCGGGCGCGACGGGGGTGGTCGCATGCCGGTTCAGCCACGTGTACCCGGACGGCCCCGCCCCCTACTTCGGCATCTACGCCGCGGGTCGGTGGGGCAGCACGGTGGCGCAGTGGGACGACATCAAGGCCGCCGTGTCGGAGGCACTCCTGAGCGCCGGCGGCACGATCACCCACCACCACGCGATCGGCCGCGATCACCGGCCCTGGTACGACCGCCAACGTCCCGGCCCGTTCGCCGCGGTCCTGCAGGCGGCCAAGGCGGCGCTCGATCCGGCGGGCATCCTGAATCCGGGGGTGCTGATCGGTCCCGTGCCGGACCGTCCTACGCCGTCGTGAACCGGTCCAGGATCGAACGGGCACACCGCACCACGGTGCCGCGGTCGTACGAGACGACGTAGTCGAACTCGCGATCGAGGTCGCCGGTGCCCCGATGCCGGTCCACGGCCGACAGGACACACGCGAAGTACGGGCCGAGGACGACGACGTTCCACTCCTCGACGAGCGGGTCGTCCGGGTCCAGCGACGCGTGGTGAATGCGTGCCTCCGCACAGGGTCCGAGGCCCACGCCGTACACCCCGGCGTACGCGACCCGATCCGCCAGGTACTGCCAGCGCGCTCGGGTGCGCTCCCCGAAGTTGCGGGCGTACTGGAAGGTGCCGAGCACGATGGTCTCCGGGCCCGCGGCGCCGGCCTGATTCTCGAGACTCGTGCTCATCGCGACGAGCAGACGCTTGACGCTGTGCACGGGCCGGCGCCCGTCCGAGGCGATCGCGAACGGTGTGCTCGTCTCCGCGGAGGGTGCGCCGCGGACGGGGATGGGCGGGAAGGGGTCGACCCTGTCCCCCGCGAGCTGTTCCGGGGTGTCGACTGCGGGATAGAGCGCCCCGAGCCCGTAGGTGGCCCCGAGGGCCAGGGCCCGTCGCCGGCACAGTTCCGTATCGACGCCGTCCGCGATCACCAGCGCACCGGTCCGTTCGACCTGTGCGGCCACGGCGTGCGCGGTACGGGCCGTGGCATCGTCCGCGCGGTGGGCCGACAGCCGCGGCGCCAGGACGATCACGTCCGGCTCGACGAGCGGCAGCAGGGCCAGGGACTGCGGCCGCGACCCGACGTCGTCGACGGCGACGACCTTGCCGCGGCGACGGGCGTCGGCCACCGCGCGCAACGTCCGCGACGGGTCGGCGATCAGGGACTCCTCGGTGATCACCACGACATCGTGCCGCAACCCTTCCGCGTCGGGGACGTCCAGGGTCTCGACCGATTCGATGTCCATCGCCACCAGCGCGGGAACGGTCCGGACCGGCCGCGACTGCGCGACCGACCATTTGAGGCGGTCGAGGTGCCGCTTCTCGCTCATCGTCCGTGCCGCGGCCCGCAGCGCCTCCGCGGTGGCGAGCGGCCCGTCTGCGGGTCCGCGCAGCTGGACCTCCACCGCGGCGAGCGCACCCGAGTCGAGGCGGCGCACCGGCGCGTAGAACGGCGTCACCTGCAGACCCGCGGCCCCGGGAACCGCGGGCCGGGAGGGATCGGCGAGGACGAACACCATGTGCCCAGCGTCGCACGGGCGACCTGCCCGGCAAAGGCCGGACGACGGACCGGTCCCGACCTTCCCCAGCCGGGACCGGGGTCAGACGGCGGCGACGAGCACCGCGGCGAGGCCGCCGACGAGCACCACCACCGACACCCCGATCAGGAGCGACCCGGCGATCGACGCCGCCACCAGGCCACCGCCGAGACCGAAGAGCGCGAGCAGGATCCACCCGACTCTCGGACTCTCGACGAGCGATGCAGCCCGTTCGCCGGAGATCTCGGGGATTGCCGGTGTGGTCGCCATGGTCACGTCCCAACCTCGTGCGCACCGCACGGCCGCGCTCGACCGTTGCTGCTGATACTCGTGAGCCTGCCGTGCACGAGCATTCCTCCCTCCGGTGACGTTCCCACCCTCACTCACATCACCGAACGGCAACATTCGATCACGAACGAATAACAGGGCCGGTAGTGGCGCTTCGGCGACCGCATCTCCGCGCGGGCGCAGTCCCTCTTCGAGAACTGCGGGCACCTCCCCGTCGGGAATCGGGGCCGACGCAGCCGAGCGCGTCCGTCGTCCGCCACCGTTCAGTTCTCGGGCCGGCGGTCCGGGGTGAGTTCGAATACCGGGTGGCGGTCGGCCTCCGCCTCGAATTCCTCCGTCGAGGCGTCGCGGCCGGCCCGGAAGTAGTCCCGGGTGGCGGACGCGACGCCGACGTACGTCCGCAGGACCGGGCCGGCCTCGTGCGCCGGCACCTCTCGGATCGTGTAGTGGCGGGTGCGGAAGCGGCGGGTCAGGCCCACGCGGCCGGAGGCGCGCGCGTTGAGCACCCACGGCACCGCACCGTAGGGCGCCACCAGCCAGCGCCGGCCCGCATGCTCGACGACGGTGACGGGGTTGGCGCGGGTGCGGCCGGTGCGACGCCCTCGCGTGGTCAGCAGGTACGAATGCGGGACGACGCCGGCCCGCACCAACGCGCTCATCACGACGTTCTCCAGGCGGTGGGTGCGGCCCCTGCGATACCGGCGGGGCTCGCCGGGCCGGGAGTCGGACTTCACATCGCACTCCTCTGTACGGAGGACAGGTGAGCCGGACTCGCGCACCCGCGCAGCGTCTGCCGGACTCGTCCACTGCACGTTCGCGGTCGGGCACACGGATGTCAACCGGTCCCGGCAGGTGACCGGTCATCGAACGGGTCTGCGCAGCCGGAGCGCCGGCGGGTGCGCTCGACAGAGCTCCACCCCGGGTGCCTAAGGTGACCGCATACGGTGACTGCGGCCCGCCGCGCCGGCTCTACGGCCGCCCCGCGGGGTCCACGGCCGCCGCACGGGGGACCGCAGCCCCGCCGAATCGAGGAGGAACGACGATGAGCGATCGCACCCCGAGCCAGTGGGAAGAGATCACCGCGGCCGACCCCGCACATTCCACCTGGTACGTCGAGCGGTTCCGGACGATGGCGTCGGAAGGCAAGGACATCGTCGGCGAAGCCCGGCTGGTCGACGCCATGCTCGACCGCGGCGGACGAGTCCTCGACGCGGGCTGCGGCCCGGGACGGATCGGTGGCTATCTGCACGATGCCGGTCACGTGGTGGTCGGCGTCGACGTGGATCCGGTCCTGATCGCTGCTGCGGAACAGGACCATCCCGGCCCGACCTGGCTCGTCGGCGATCTCGCCGAACTGGATCTGCCGGCCCGCGGTGTCGCGGCCGATTTCGATGTCATCGTCTGCGCGGGCAACGTGATGACCTTCCTGGCGCCCTCCACTCGCGGTGCGGTCCTGGCGGGCTTCGCCCGCCATCTCGCCCCGACGGGTCGGGCGGTCGTGGGGTTCGGCGCGGACCGGGGCTACGAGTTCCCGCAGTTCCTCGCCGACGCCGCGGCCGGCGGTCTCGCGGTGGACCTGAAGCTCTCGACCTGGGATCTGCGCCCGTTCACCGACGGGTCCGGGTTCCTGGTCGCGGTGCTGTCGCGCGCGGACTGATCCCCGTCCCTTCTGCCGGTGCCGGACCCGGACGCAGGTCACGCGCCCCTCGGATGTGTTCTCCCTCACACAGTGTTACCCGCCAGTAGGCGCCGGGTAGCCGAACGATGTCACGTCGGTGAGCCCCATCGATGACATCGACCGAAGGAGCGAACGCACGATGACCAAGACCGACACCGCCACGCTGCTCACCCAGCTGCGAGCACTGCTCGACCTGACCAACACCGAGATCCAGGTCGCCGAGACCCGGATCGCCCAGGCCCGCACCGAGGCGGTCCGCCGCGAACTGACCGAGAACGCAGCCAACGGCCGCGACCGCGCCGAGGCCATCGAACGCACCATCCGCGAACTGGGCGGCCTGCCCGACGTCATCGGCCCGTTCGTCGGCCGCGCCGCCGCCGCGGTGAAGGCCATGGCCGAACAGGCCCAGCCGTTCGACGAGGCGCTCCTGGGCGACCTCGCGCTCGAGCACCAGCTTCTCGACCGCGCCCGCTACCTCAAGGCCCTCGCCACGGCCGCCCAGACCCCCGCGGTCGTCGGCCTGGCCGATCGTCTGATCACCGCCCACAGCGCGACCGTGGAGTGGTTGACCACCGTCCTGGCCGAGGACGCCCTCGGCGGGCCCGCCGCGCTGCGACGGACCCCGCTGCAGGCCGCCGCCGGCGCGGCCGTGCGCATCGTCAACGTCCCGCTGATGTGGTCCACGCGCGGCATCGACCGCGCGATCGACGCCGCCCGCTCGACCCGGCCCGCCCTGGGGTCGCTGCTGGCCCGTGGCGCACATGCCGGCGACGTCGCCACCAAGACCCTCACGGCCAGCCGGGACGCGGCGCTCGAGACCGCCGAACGGATCACCCGCCGCGAAGGCGCGGACGGGACCGCCCGGGCCATCCACACGGCGCGCAGCGCCACCGGCATCCTCTCCGCCGAGGAACTTCCGATCGCCGACTACGACAGCCTCAACGTCTCCCAGGCGGTCGCCGAGGTCAAGGAACTGACCGAACCGGCCGACGTGCGCGCGATCGTCGCATACGAGGAGGCCCACAAGAACCGGCACGGGGTCGTGTCGGCCGCCCAGACCCGCCTGGCCGCCATCGCCCAGGAGGTCGTCGGGCTCCACTGATCGACCGTCGCAGCAGATCGCCGGGTTCCGCGCCGCGGGGCCCGGCGATCGCTTGTGGGCCGGACCGTCCCACCCACGTCTCGGCCCGACCCGCGGCGCGGACGAGCCGGCAGGCGGTGGGATGATGACGGGCGTGCCGATGCCCTCACCGCTTCCCGTCAAGGACGGGATCGGACCGACGCGCCTGCGCGTCCCGGCGTCGGGTCCGTGGGCAACGATCGCCGCGTACGTCGTCGCGAGGTTCGACCACCTGGACGCCGACGACCTGTACCGGCGGTTCGACGCCGGCGAGATCGTGGGTTCCGACGGCAGTCCGATCGGTCGTGGCACCGCGCTGGGCGCGCACCGGTTCATCTGGTACTACCGCGATCTGCCGGTGGAGGAACCGATGCCGTTCCAGGAGGAGATCCTGCATGTCGACGACGATCTCGTCGTGATCGACAAACCGCACTTCCTCCCGACCACCCCGGGCGGACGATACCTGCGCGAGTCCGCGCTCGTCCGGTTGCGGACCCGCCTCGACAACCCGTACCTGACGCCGATCCATCGACTCGACCGAGCGACCGCCGGCCTGGTGATGTTCTCGGCCCGCCCCGCGACGCGCGGCGCCTACCAGTCGCTGTTCGAAAAGCGGCGGGTCGTCAAGGTTTACGAGGCGGTGTCGGCGCGACCGCCCGGGTGGGACCCGGACGCACCGGCGCTTGCCGGTCGCGCCCTGCCCACCGTCTACCGCAACCACATCGAGGCGCGGCGCGGCGAACTACGGGTGGTCGTCGACAACCTCCGTGAGCCCAATGCCGAGACGGTGGTGGAGGTGTGCGGGACCGGCGTGAGCGCCTCCGGACGCGCTGTGCTGCACACGGTTCTGCGTCCACACACCGGACGGATGCACCAGTTGCGGGTGCATCTGGCGGCGCTCGGCGCCGGGATCCTGGGCGACCGTTGGTATCCCGACCTGCTGCCCGAGGCCCCGGACGATCATTCCCTCCCACTCCAATTGCTCGCGCGGGAACTGGAATTCAGAGATCCGCTGTCGGGGACGCCGCGGAGGTTCGTCACCCGCCGGACGCTGGGCGAGGCACCCGTGCCGGGGTGCTGAGCGCAGCGTGCGCGGTGGCGTCGCGCTCGGCAACCTGGGGGAGGCGACGGCAGACACCGAGCCGGTCTCCCCGACGTCGGGGCCCCACTACACGTTGAAGCGGAACTCCACGACGTCTCCGTCCGCCATGACGTAGTCCTTGCCCTCCATGCGGACCTTGCCGCGGGCCTTCGCCTCGGCCATCGATCCGGCCGAGTCGAGGTCCTCGAAGGAGACGACCTCGGCTTTGATGAAGCCCCGCTCGAAGTCGGAGTGGATGACACCGGCGGCCTGCGGGGCGGTCGCGCCCTGCGGGATGGTCCAGGCCCGGGCCTCTTTCGGTCCGGCGGTGAGGTAGGTCTGCAGGCCGAGAGTGTGGAAGCCGACGCGGGCGAGCGAGTGCAGTCCCGGCTCGGTCTGTCCGATGGACTCGAGCAGTTCCTGGGCCTCGTCGGCCTCGAGCTCGATCAGCTCGGATTCGACCTTCGCGTCGAGGAACACGCAGTCGGCCGGCGCGACGGCCGCGCGGAGCTCCTGCTGCTTCGCCTCGTCGGTGAGCACCGATTCGTCCGCGTTGAACACGTAGAGGAACGGCTTGGTCGTCATCATGTTCAGCTCGCGCAGCAGGCCGAAGTCGAGCGAGTCCTTCGCCGCGAACAGGGTCTTGCCCTCGTTGAGCACGCCCTGGGCCTTGACGGCCTCGTCGAACTGCGGCTTGAGTTCCTTGTTCTTCTTCGCCTCCTTCTCGAGGCGCGGCAGGGCCTTCTCCAGGGTCTGCAGGTCGGCGAGGATCAGCTCCGTCTCGATGATCTCGATGTCCGCGAGCGGGTCGACGCGGCCGTCGACGTGGACGACGTCGTCGTCGGCGAACACCCGCACGACCTGGCAGATGGCGTCGGCCTCGCGGATGTTGGCGAGGAACTTGTTGCCGAGCCCGGCGCCCTCGGAGGCGCCCTTGACGATGCCGGCGATGTCGACGAACGACACGGTCGCGGGCAGGATGCGCTGCGACCCGAAGATCTCGGCGAGCCGCTCCAGCCGCGGATCGGGCAGCTCGACGACGCCGACGTTCGGCTCGATGGTGGCGAACGGGTAGTTCGCGGCAAGCACTTCGTTCTTGGTCAGCGCGTTGAACAGCGTCGACTTTCCGACGTTGGGAAGACCGACGATTCCGAGGGTTAGGCTCACGGAATCGATATTCTACGGGGTCGCGGTCACGCCCCCGTCATCCGCACGGCGCGCGACGGCCACCAGCCAGTCGGCGTCGTCGTGCCACGGCCGCAGGTCCCAGGTGGCGAAACGCTGCTCGAGTACCAGGCCGGCGGCCGCGAGGTCGGCGGCGAACTGCGACGGACGGTATGCCGCGCCGGTGGTGAACCCGGCGACGAACACCCCGCCCGGGCGCAGGTGCGCGGCGATCCGCCCGAGCACGGACCGCTCGGAGCCGGGCGCGAGGAACACCATCACGTTGCCGGCCGAAACCACCGCATCGAACCTCGGGCCCGGCAGATCCAGCTGCGCCAGGTCGGCGAGATGCACGGTCAGCTCCGGGTGCGACCGGGCCGCCTCCACGAGCACCGGGTCGAGATCGACCGCGGTCACCCGATGGCCCCGCCGGGCCAGCTCGAGCCCGACGCGGCCGGTGCCGCAGCCGGCGTCGAGGATCCGCGCGCCACGCGGGACGAGCACGTCGACGAACCGGGCCTCGCCGTGCAGATCCGTCCCCGCGTGCGCGAGTTCGGCGAACCGCTCGATGTAGGCGCGGGAGTCGTCGGCGCTACGCTCGGACTGCCATCGCGTCGCGGAGCTCGACCCGATGCCCCGGTCGTCAGCAGGCGACACGGACGAGTTGCGAGATCCGGCCGGCCTGCTCCTCGGTGGGCGCGGTGTCCCCGTTCTGCGCCAGCTCGCCGACCTTGGCGATCACCTCCTGATCGCTCGCGCCGGAGTCGATCAGCGGGCACGTCTCGATGACGATCGCCTCGATGGAGGCGTCGTCGCGGTCGGCGGCGAGGTTGGGGTAGCCGGTGCGGAACGCGGCCACGAACGTCGCGAGCTTCGCCTCGTCGAAGGCGCCGCGCGCCCGCTCGGCGACGCTCGACGCGGCCGAGGCGAGGCTCGAGGCGGCCCCGCCGATCGTTGTGCGCGCCGCATCGGACTCGTTCGACGCGTCGTCACCGGAACTGCAGGACACGAGCACGACAGCCGCGGCACTCGCGGCCAGCACGGCGGTGAACTTCTTCATGGCCGAAAGCCTGCCACGATCCGTGGGTTTCGCGCCGGTGAACCGCCCCCCGAGCCGCCGTTCCCGTAGATTGCAGACGGAGCCCGATCCGCGGCGTCGAGAGCATCGGAAGGACCGTCCGTTGAGCGATGTGCAGAGCACCGAGCGCAAGCCACCGGCACCGAAACCGGACCGCACCACGCTGATCGCCTCCGGCGGGCTGGCGCTGGCGAAGTGGTCGGCGGCGCTGGTCGTGATCGCGGCGGGCGCGCTGGTCATCGGCTGGATCATCGAGAAGATGTGGGTGATCGTCCTGCCCGTGGCACTGGCGATCGTCGTCGCCACCATGCTGTGGCCGCCCACCCGCGGCATGATGAAGCGCGGCGTGCCGCCCGCGGCCTCCGCCGGCCTGACGCTGTTCCTGTTCTTCGCGATCGTCGGCGGCATCATCGCGGGCATCGTCCCGTCGGTGGTGGCGCAGGCACCGGAACTCGCGAACAAGACCACCGACGGCATCAACAAGGTGCTGGACTGGGTGCAGGGCCCCCCGTTCAACCTGAAGGACGAGCAGCTCGAGAACGCGACCCAGGTCGTGATCGACAAGGTCCAGGAGAGCGGCGCCACCATCGCCAGCGGCGTGTTCACCGGCGTCAGCACGGCCGGTTCCCTGCTGGTGACGATCGGCCTGGTCCTCGTCCTGGTGTTCTTCTTCATCAAGGACGGGCCGCGATTCATCCCGTGGGTGCACGCCGTCGGTGGCGGTCGTGCCGGGCGGCACCTGGAAGAGGTGCTGATCCGGATGTGGAACACCCTCGGCGGGTTCATCCGCACGCAGGCGCTCGTCAGCTTCATCGACGCGTTCTTCATCGGTCTGGGCCTGGTCATCCTCGGGGTGCCGCTGGCGCCGGTGCTGGCGATCCTCACCTTCATCGGTGGGTTCATCCCGATCGTCGGTGCCTTCGTCGCCGGAGCGCTCGCCGTCCTCGTGGCGCTCGTCGCGAACGGGCTGACCACCGCGATCATCGTTCTCGTCATCATCATCGCGGTGCAGCAGCTCGAGGGGAACGTGCTCCAGCCCGTGCTGCAGTCGCGCAGCATGCATCTGCATGCGGTGGTCGTGCTGCTCGCCGTCACCGCAGGATCGTCGCTGTTCGGCATCATCGGCGCGTTCCTCGCCGTCCCCGTCGCGGCCGTCGCCGCGGTGGTGCTGCGTTACGTCGGCGAGCAGATCGACGAGCGCAGCGCTGCGACGGACGAACTCGAGACGACCGAGGAGACCCCGGCACTGCCACCGGCACCGGCCGAGCCCGGCCCGGCCTGATCGGCCGGGCTCAGCCGGCGATCTCCACCGTGGACCCGGCGCGGCCGCGCACGACGTGCAGGCGGCTGGGGATACGCTGACGCATTTCGTCGACGTGGCTGACCACGCCGACCACCCGGCCGCCGGCGCGCAGTTCGTCGAGCACGCCCATCACCGCGTCGAGCGCGTCGGCGTCGAGCGTGCCGAACCCCTCGTCGATGAACATCGTGTCGAGCACCAGTCCCCCGGATTCGGCGGCGACGACATCTGCGAGCCCGAGCGCCAGCGCCAGCGACGCCTGGAACGACTCGCCGCCCGAGAGGGTCTTCGTGGACCGCACCACACCGGTGTATTCGTCGTGGATGTCGAGCCCGAGGCCACCGCGCTTGCCGTGCGTGCCTGCCGCATCGGAGTGCACGAACTCGTAGCGGCCACCGGACATGCGCCGCAGCCGCACCGAGGCCGATTCGGCGACCTCCTCGAGGCGGGCCGCGAGGACGTACGAGCGCAGCGACATCTTGCGCGCATTCTGCCCGGTGCCCGCGACGACTTCGGCGAGGGCTGCGAGTTCGGCCTGCTCGTCCCGCAGCGGCACCAGCTTCGCGTACTCGTCTTCGAGGCGCGTCGCGAACTTCTCGATGTCGGCGTGGCGTCGCTCGGCCTCGGAGGCTGCGGAGACGGCCGCGGCCAGTGCGGCCGCACTGCGCGCGACCGCGCCCTCCGGTTCGGCCAGGTCCACCGGGTCGTCGCCGACCCGTGCCGTATCCGGGTCGTCGAGCACGCCCTGCGCCGCCGCGCGCCGGTCGGCCGCCGCGCGCAGCACCTGGTCGATCTCGCGCAGACGCGCCTCGGGACGGACGGCCGCCAGGGCCTGCTCGACGCTCGCGAATCCCGCCCGTTCTGCGGCTGCGGCCGCCTCCCGGGCACGTTCGCGCGCGCTCGTCGCCTCGTTCGCGGCCCGAACCCGGGCGTCGAGCAGGTTCGCCGCGGCGGCGGCGAGCGTCGCGATCCGACGCCGGCGGGTGGCGAGGGAGTCTGCGTCCCCGGCTGCCGCGGTGATGCGGGCACGGATCTCGTCGGCCTCCGCGGCGGCGCTCTCCTCGCGGTGCGCAGCCTGGGCGGCCTCGACATCCACCGCGTGCGCCTGCTCGCGCAGGTCGGCGTCGAGTTGGCGCAGCCGCGCGATCTCACCGCGGCGGCGCTCGCATTCGGCCGCGGTGGCCGCCGCCGCGGCGTGCGCGGCGGCGGCCCCGGCCCGCGCCTCGGTGAGTTCTTCGAGACCGGCGTCGCCGCAGCGCTGCCGCAGCACCGCGACGGTGTTGGCGAGGTCCGCGACGGCCGCCTGCGCCCGCGTCAGTTCCGCGCCGGCTCGCTGCTCGGCGTCCCGGGCCGCGTCCTCGTCCGCCTTGGTGGCGGTGTCCGGCGCCGGCCGGGCCGGGGACGGATGAGCGGTGGCTCCGCACACCACGCACGGATGCCCGTCGACCAGCGCGGTGGCCAGTTCGGCGGCCATCCCGGCGATGCGGCGCTCACGCACGTCGAGCAGGGCGGTGCGCGCGTCGAGGTGTGCGTCGCGACGGGCGACGACCTCGTCCTCGAGCCGGTGCAGCTGCGGGGCCAGGTTCTGCAGTTCGGTGGCGGCGGCGAGGGCGTCGCTGGTTCGCGTGAGGTCGGCCTCGAGCCGGGGCAGCGTGGCGGCGGCCTGCTCGGACTCGCGCGCGGCCTTCTCCGCAGCGTCGCGGCGACCGGGGAGTTCGTCCAGTTCCTCGGCGATCCGTTCGGCGCGCACCGCCAGATCGCGGCGCTGCTGCTGCAGGGCGGCGCGGTCGGTCTCGAGCAGGATCAGCCGCTGCTCCTGCTCGAGCAGGCCGTCGAGGCGGACCACCTCCGCCGACCAACGCTGTTCGTGGGGCCGGATCAGTCCGCGGTCGGCGTCGGCGGGGGAACCGTCGAGCTGCGCGACGAGGGCCCGACCCTCCCGGTCGGCGGCGAGGGGCGCGGCCGCGTCCACCGCGGCGGCATGGGCGGTGGCGGCGGCTTCGGCGGCGCGGTGCGCGTCCCGGGCGATCTCGACGACCGGCGCCGCCCGCCGGGCCGTGTCGAGTTCGGCGGTCAAAGTCTGCAGCTCGGCGGCCGCGGCATCCAGCTCGGCGAGCTCGGCGACCGCGCGGGCGCGGCGTTCCTGGCACCGTCGCAGCTCGGTCGCCTCCGCGAGGGCCGCCCGATCGCGGATGTCGTCGGCGCGCGCACGGTCGAGTGCCGCCAGCGCGAGGTCCCGGTTCTCGGCGGCGTCGTCGCGCAGTCGATGCGCCCACACGACCGGTTCGGAGTCGGCGCCCGCCTCGAGGCCGGCGGCCGCGCTGACCTTGGCGAGGAGCAGGTCGACGGCACGCTGCTGTTCCTCGAGGCGGGTGGCTGCGGCACTGCGCCGGTCCTTGAACCAGCGTTCGACGGAGCCGAATCGGGTGGTGTCGAACAGCCGCTCGAGCAGCTTGCCGCGGTCCTCGCTGTCGGCGCGCAGGAACTTCGCGAACTCGCCCTGCGGCAGCAGCACGACCTGGAAGAACTGCTCGGCGCTCATCCCGAGCAGCCGCCGGACGGCCTCCCCGATGTCGGGCAGCCGGGAGAGGTGCTCACCCGAGCCGTCGAGCCAGGTCAGGCTCGCTTTGGCGTTCTGCTTGACGGTCCCGGTTCCGCGCAGCTTCGGACGCTCGTAGTCGGGGCTGCGCACGATCCGCAGCCGCCGGCCGGCGACGGTCGCCTCGAGGCTCACCTGGGGTGCGGTGCCGGCGGGTGCGTGATCGGACAGCAGCCGGCGCCCGTCGGCGCGGGCCCCGGGCACCGTGCCGTACAGGGCGAACGCCACCGCATCGAGGATGGAGGTCTTGCCGGCGCCGGTGCGGCCGTGCAGCAGGAACAGTCCGTCGGCGCCGAGTTCGTCGAAGTCCACCCGCACGGTGTCGGCGAACGGGCCGAACGCGGTGACCTCCAGCTGGTGCAGCCTCAC
The DNA here is from genome assembly GCF_001894945.1 of Rhodococcus ruber NBRC 15591. Classification (GTDB taxonomy): domain Bacteria; phylum Actinomycetota; class Actinomycetes; order Mycobacteriales; family Mycobacteriaceae; genus Rhodococcus; species Rhodococcus ruber. The sequence goes on along the minus strand of NZ_BCXE01000001.1, from coordinate 128,648 downwards.
GCGGACGCCTCCCCCGGTGCGACGGTCTGCTCGGTTCCGACACCCGCGGCGCGGTCGACGTCGCGCAGCGCCTGCTGTACCCAGCGCAGCTCCCGCGCGGACGGCTCGGAGCGCACGTCGGTGAGGAACTCCCGGGCGATGTCGAGGTCGGTCCGGCCGCGCACCTTCTGCCGATAGGTGCCGGTCGAGGTCGCGACGGGCGGGTCCCACTCGACGTGGACGGCCCGGGGGAAACGGGCCTCCAGCCGACGCATCGCGTCGAGGGGGCGCACGGCGTCGGTGAGAACGGCCGAGACGTAGTGCTCCTCCGCCGCGGCGTGCGCGTCGTCGGTGAGCAGCTCGTCGAGGACGCCGGTGAGACGGCTCAGGCCCCGCACGACTGGCAGGTCGACACGCTCGACGCCCGCCCGCCCGGCCGCATCCAGCTCGACGAGCCACACGGCTTTGCGATGGGTGCGCTCCCCGAACGAGTACGGCAGCGGCGAACCCGAGTAACGGACGTGCTCGGCGACGGTCTGCGGGGAGTGCAGATGACCGAGCGCGACGTAGTCGACGCCGTCGAACGCCGACGCCGGGACGGTTTCGACGCCGCCGACCGAGATGGACCGCTCGGAACCGGAGGCTTCGGCGCCGACGACGAAGGCGTGCGCGAGAACCACGGCGCGGACGCCGCGGGCGCGGGCGTCGGCGCGGACCCGGTTCATCGCCGCGCCGAGGATCTCCGCGTGTGAGCGCGCCTCGGGCACGCCCAGGTCGGCGCGGGTGATCTCCGGCTCCAGGTAGGGGATGCCGTAGAAGGCGACGGTGCCGTGGGCATCGTCGAGCAGGACGGGCCGGTCGATCTGGGAGACCCGGGTGATCAGATGCAGCCCGCCCTCGGCGGCGAACGCCGCGCCCGCGCCCAGGCGGACGGGCGAGTCGTGGTTGCCGGACGTCGCGACGATGACGGCACCGGCCGCGCGGATCGCTTCGAGCCCCGCGTTGCACACCGCGACGGCATCGGCACTCGGGATGGAGCGGTCGTAGACGTCCCCGGCCACCACGACCACGTCGACGTGCCGCTCGGCGACGAGGTCGGCGAGGGCGGCGAGGGCCTGGGCCTGGTCGGACAGCAGATCCACACCGTGGAAGGTGCGGCCGATGTGCCAGTCCGAGGTGTGCAGGATCCGCATGCCGTCAGACCGTAGAGCAGCGCACCGACACGCCGTCGCCCGGTCCGGGTGAGCCTGTCGGTCCACTCGGGCATCATGCGCACCATGACGGCACTCACGGCACTGGCGTTGCTCGCGGCCCTCGCGCTCGGCGTGGTTGTCGGCTGGTTGCTGCACGCCGCCCGCAGCGGCGACCGCGCCGCGCGGGCGGAGGCCCAGCTCGCGGCCCTGCGCGAGAACGAGGGGCAGCTGCGGCAAGCGCTCGGCGCCGTGAGCGAGGACTCCGCCCGCCGCCATTCGGGCGCGATCGGTGAACAGGTCTCACGTCTCGTCGGACCCTTGCAGGAGGCAGTGGGGGCGCTCGCCCGGCAGGTGGAGCACGTCGAGCGCAACCGGGTGCACGCGTACGCCGGTCTCACCGAGCAGGTCGAAGGCATGCACCGCGCCTCGCAGCTGCTCTCGACGCAGACGCAGCAGCTGGTGACGGCCCTGCGCGCCCCGCAGGTGCGCGGACGGTGGGGCGAGATCCAGCTCGAACGCGTCGTCGAGCTCGCCGGCATGGTGCGGCACTGCGACTTCGACACCCAGGTCACCCGGGACGGGGTCCGCCCGGATCTGCTGGTGTATCTCGCCGGTGGCAAGCAGATCGTCGTGGATGCGAAGGTGCCGTTCGCCGCCTATCTCGACGCCGCCCAGGAGGAGGACGTCGCTCGGCGTGACCAGCACCTGGTGCGGCACGCCCGTCAGGTACGCACGCATGTCGACCAGCTCTCGGCGAAGGCCTATTGGGAATCGTTCGATCCGACGCCCGAGTTCGTGGTGCTGTTCGTTCCCGGCGACCCGTTCCTCGATGCGGCGCTGGCCGCGGATTCGGACCTGCTCGAGTACGCGTTCGCGCGGAACGTGATCCTGGCCACCCCCACCACCCTCGTGGCGCTGCTGCGCACCATCGCGCACACCTGGCGCCAGGAGGCCCTGTCGAAGGAGGCCGCGACGATCCACCAGCTCGGCCGGGAGCTGTATCAGCGGATCGGGGTCGTCGGCGGACACCTCGATCGGCTCGGGTCCCAGCTGGGCAAGGCCGTCGACTCGTTCAACCTGACCGTCGCGTCGATGGAGTCCCGGGTCGGGGTGACGGCCCGGAAGCTGAGCGAACTGGAGATCTTCGACGGCGAACACCCGGAGGTGCGACCGGTCGATGCGTGGCCGCGCCGCGTGACGCCGACGGATACTTCCGAGTCCGACGGTCCTGTCGACGAAGCAAGTTGACCCGAGGGGTCTAGTGTCGACATGTGTCTGCAACGCAACGTGCTCGCTCGGCGGTGCCGCTCGACATGCGGTCGGTGGCGCCCACTGTGCCTGGCGTCCCGTGGTGGGGCGCGGTCCTCGTCGCGGCGGGCTCGACCCTGCTCGGCTTCCTCATCGATGCGGCACGCGGTAACGAACTGGGTTCGGCGTTCTCCGCGTTCTACGTGCTCGGTTGCGTCGCGGCGGTAGCGGCCGTGCAGCATCGGGCGCTGTTCACCGCGATGGCCCAGCCGCCGCTGCTGCTGCTCGTCGCCGTTCCGATCGCGCAGGAGTTCCTCGTCGAATCCGGTGGTGGGGGCCTGAAGGACCTAGCGCTCAACGTGGCGTATCCGCTGGTGAACCGGTTCCCGGTGATGCTCACCGCCACGGTGGCGGTCCTGGTCGTCGGCGGGCTGCGGATCTTCCTGAGCCGGTCGCAGGTACCGGCCCCGGCCCGTCCGCGCCGGCGGGGCGCACGCGCCGCCGGGGCCCCGTCACGCGACTCGCAGCTGGACCGCGACGGTGGTGGGGCTGCGAAGCCGGCGCGGGGACGTCGCGCCCGTGCGGCCGCCCGACCCCCGGCCTCCACAAAGGCAAGCGTGCGACAGGTTGCAGACACGCGCGACAACCCGGTGGTGCGGCGCCGCACCACCGCCCCGGCTCCGGACGCGGCGCGCCGCGGCGCCGGCGAGCCGCCCGCGGCACCCGATGTCGCCTACCGGACCCGGCGAGCCGAGCCGGCCCCACGGCGAGCCGAACCCGCCCCACGACGGGCCGAACCGGCCCCACGGCGAGCCGAACCGGCCCCACGGCGGGCCGCCGAGACCCGCCGGGACTACGACCGGCGCGGCGATCACCGCTCCCGCCCCGACCGTCCCTACGAGCGGGGAGAGGTGCCCCCGCCGTCCCGTCGGCGGGCGCCGGGACCGGAGACCCCGGACTACCGGCAGCCCCGGGTGCGCTATCGGGACCGGTACGAGGACTGACCGAGTCCGCGCCGGATCACGCGCGCCGGATTACGCGCGACGCGCGGAGCGCAGTTCGCGCGGCAGCGCGAACACCAAGGTCTCGTTGGCTGTGGTGACCGACTGCACGTCGGCGAAACCGTGCTCGGCGAGCAGGTCGATCACGCCGCGTACGAGGACCTCCGGCACCGAGGCGCCGGAGGTGATGCCCACGGTCCGGACGCCGTCGAGCCATGCCGGGTCGACCTCGCGGGCGTAGTCGACGAGATGCGCGGCCCGGGCACCGGCCCCCAGAGCCACCTCCACGAGCCGGACCGAGTTCGACGAATTGCGGGACCCCACGACGATGACCAGGTCGCATTCGGGCGCCATCGCCTTGACCGCCACCTGCCGATTCTGGGTGGCGTAGCAGATGTCGTCGCTCGGGGGATCCTGCAGCAGCGGGAACTTCGCGCGCAGCCGCTGGACCGTCTCCATGGTCTCGTCGACGCTGAGGGTGGTCTGCGAGAGCCAGATGACCTTCGCCTCGTCGCGCACGGTGACCTGGTCGACCGCGTCCGGACCGTCGACGAGCTGGACGTGGTCGGGGGCCTCGCCGGCAGTGCCCTCCACCTCCTCGTGGCCTTCGTGACCGATGAGCAGGATGTCGTAGTCGTCGCGGGCGAAGCGCTTCGCCTCCTGATGCACCTTCGTCACCAGGGGGCACGTGGCATCGATGGTGCGCAGGCTGCGTTCGGCGGCGGAGGCGTGCACCGCAGGGGAGACACCGTGCGCCGAGAACACGAGCACCGCGCCCTCGGGTACCTCGTCGGTCTCCTCGACGAAGACGACACCTCGCTCGGCGAGGGTCTCGACCACGTGCCGGTTGTGGACGATCTCCTTGCGGACGTAGATCGGGGCACCATGCTTCTCGAGTGCCTTCTCCACCGTTTCGACGGCCCGGTCGACACCGGCGCAGTACCCGCGCGGCTCGGCGAGCAGGACGCGCTTGCCGGCAGCCGGTGAACCGGCCGACCGAGTGATTCCGACTTCGAGGGGAACAGGCGCAGACATGCCTCCAGGGTACGGGCCGTCCGCGGGGCCGGCCGTCCTCGGCTACCAATCGGGCGGCACGTGAGGCAGTCTGTTTCCCATGATCCGTCCACCGTTCATGGCGCGGGTGGCGGCCGGGCTGGCCGTCACCGCGTACGAAGAGACCCTCAAGCTGCCGTCCACCGCGGTCGCCCTGCCGATGACCACGGTCAGCCAGATCCTTCAGACGACGATGCGGATCCAGCAGACGATGACGTCGCTCGCGATCAAGGGCGACCAGTTGTTCGAGCTGCTCGGCGCTGCCCCCGCCGAGGCGCCGTCGTGGGCCACCTTCGACGACGACGCCGAACCGGTGGGCATTGCCGAGCCGTCGACCGCGGGGGCACCGGGACGCTTCGCCCTCTACTCGATGCCGCCCGCGACGGAGGCGGCGGTGCCGGTCCCCACCGATTCGAGGGCCGGGAAGTCCGCCGGCGCCGGGACGGAGGGGTCCGGGCCCCGCGCCGGAGCCGAGTCGACCGCCGAGTCCACCGCCGCCAAGATCAGTGCCGGCACGACCGCAGCCGGCGGCGACGCCGACACGACCGCGACGAAGCCGGCGAAGAAGGCAGCGAAGGCACCGGCGAAGAAGACCGCGAAGAAGGCTGCCGCCGGGAGCGCGGCCGGGGCCGAGCTTCCCGAGATCGTCGAACTGCTCGACTACCCGTCGCTGACCCTGGCGCAACTGCGGGCGCGGATGCGCACCCTGTCGGTCGAGGACCTGCGGGCGCTGCTCGAGTACGAAAGCGCCACCCGCGCGCGGGACCCGTTCGAGACCATGCTGTCCAACCGGATCGCGAACGCAAGCACCAAGTGACCTCCGCGCCCACGGCCACCCCGTCCAACTCCGCGGAACATCCGTGGCCCGTCCGGACCGTCTCGCAGAAGGTCGCGAGCTGGATCGACCGGCTCGGCTCGGTCTGGGTGGAGGGACAGATCACCCAGCTCAACGTGCGTCCCGGCACCCGCACCGCCTTCCTCACGCTGCGGGACCCGTCGGCGGACATGTCGCTGTCGGTGACGTGCTCGCCGCAGCTGGTGCAGAACTCCCCTGTGCCGCTCACCGAGGGCAGCCGGGTGGTGATGTTCGGGAAGCTGTCGTTCTGGACCGGCCGCGGCACCCTGGCCCTGCGGGTCACCGAGATCCGGGCCGTCGGAATCGGCGAACTCCTCGCTCGGATCGAGCGGCTACGGGCGCTGCTCGCGGCCGAGGGGCTGTTCGACCCGCGGCTCAAACGGCCCCTGCCGTTCCTGCCGCACCGGATCGGTCTGATCACCGGCCGGGCGAGCGCCGCCGAACGGGACGTGCTCAGCGTCGCGCAGCGCCGGTGGCCGGCGGTCCGTTTCGAGATCCGCAACACCGCCGTCCAGGGGCCCACCGCGGTCCCGCAGATCCTCGAGGCGCTCGAGGAACTCGACGCGGACCCGTCCGTCGACGTGATCGTGCTCGCGCGCGGCGGCGGCAGCGTGGAGGACCTGCTGCCGTTCTCCGACGAGGCGCTGTGCCGCGCGATCGTCCGGTGCACGACGCCCGTGGTCAGCGCGATCGGGCACGAACCGGACAGCCCGCTGTCCGACTACGTCGCCGATCTGCGGGCGGCTACCCCCACGGACGCGGCGAAACGGATCGTGCCGGACGCGGTGGCCGAGCAGGACCTGGTGGACGAGCTGCGAGAGCGAGCGGCGGCGGCGCTGCGCAACTGGGTGCGCAGGGAGGAGCACGTGATCGAACAGCTGCGCAGCCGGCCGGTGCTCGCAGACCCGCTGCGCACCGTCGACCAGCGGCGCGAGGAGATCGAGCGGCTGCGGCAGTGCGCCCGACGCGACGTGGCCCGGGCGATCGCCGCCGAGGCCACCCGGATCGAACATCTCGGGGCGCGGCTAGGGACGCTCGGTCCCGCCGCCACCCTGGCCCGCGGCTACGCGGTGGTGCAGCGGATGATCCCGGACGGGGACGCGGAGGTGCTGCGGTCCGTCGACGACGCACCGCCCGGCACCCAGCTGCGGGTGCGGGTCGCCGACGGTGCGGTGCGCGCGGCCGTCATCGGACGAGAGAAGTGACGAGGAACGGATGAGCGAGACGAAGGACACGCCCGTGAGCGGCCCGAACGACGACGTTGCGGAGTTCGGCTACGAGCGGGCGCGCGACGAGCTGGTCAACGTGGTCAAGATGCTCGAACAGGGTGGCCTGGACCTGGACGAGTCGCTGACGCTGTGGGAGCGGGGCGAGGCGCTTGCGCGCCGCTGCGAGGAGCATCTCGCCGGCGCCCGGCAGCGCGTGGAGGCCGCGCTGGCGCACAGCGACGACGAGGTGGACGAAGACGACGAGTGAGCGGCGCGCCCGTCAGGGCTGTAGCGGCTCAGCCGCCCCCGCTGCGGCCGCGAGTTCGCGGAACTCGGCCTCGTCGCCGGAACCACCGACGAGGATCCGGACGTCGCCGAAGTCGGACACCCACAGCGGTTCGACACCCTGCCCGCCGTAGACCACCCAGTCGCGGCCGGCGATGTCCTGCGCCCCCGTCGCGGTACGCGGCTCCCCGGCGACGAACCGCACCAGCTCGTCCTCCCCCGCATTCGACTGGGTGAACCGCACGTACCGGCCGGCGGGGGTGATGTACCCGACGGTGCTCGAGTCGCCGCCCTGTTCGCCGGTGATGATGCTGCGGCTGCCGGAGTTCGCCTGCCAGTCCTCGGGCACCTTCGGCTGCCGGATCGGGAAGTCCAGCTCACGCGCGTCGTACTTCAGGCCCGCGTCGACGTCGAAGCTGGGCGCGGGTCCCGCGGTGGGGCCGCCGGGGCTGAAGGAGCACTGGCTGGCGATGGCGGCCACGACGACCATGATCAGCAGCAGCGGAATCAGCGACCACGCCATGTCGCGCGTGTCGTGGAGAATGCGGGGTTTCTGGGGGGCCACGCCTCCAGTCTGACAGCCGTCGGCACCGATACCCGCACGTGGCCGGGTCCGAGCCCCGCTCACGGGGCGGTGATGAGAGAATTACCACTCGAAACCATCGGAACCCGACGGTCGTCCCTTCGACGTCCGTCTCGCGTCGGCAACCACGTCGACCGACCGCACCAGGAGGCAGTAGCCCATGACGGCCAGCACCCCGACCCGCCGCCAGGCCCCGGACCGCAATCTCGCCCTCGAGCTGGTGCGTGTCACCGAGGCCGCGGCGATGGCTGCGGGCCGTTGGGTCGGCCGTGGCGACAAGGAAGGTGGCGACGGCGCCGCCGTCGACGCCATGCGTCACATGGTCAGTTCGGTGTCCATGCGCGGCGTCGTCGTGATCGGCGAGGGCGAGAAGGACGAGGCGCCCATGCTCTACAACGGCGAGGAGGTCGGCAACGGCGACGGACCGCTGTGCGACGTGGCGGTCGACCCGATCGACGGCACCACTTTGATGGCGAAGGGCGCACCCGGCTCCATCGCGGTGCTCGCCGTCGCCGAGCGCGGCGCCATGTTCGACCCGTCCGCCGTGTTCTACATGGACAAGATCGCTGTCGGCCCGGAGGCCGCGGACGTCATCGACATCACCGCGCCGGTCGCCGAGAACATCAGCCGCGTGGCGAAGGCGAAGCACTCGGAGATCTCCGACATCACCGTCACGATCCTGGACCGCCCCCGGCACGCGCAGCTCATCAGCGATGTGCGCGCGACCGGCGCCCGTATCCGGCTGATCTCCGACGGTGACGTCGCCGGTGCGATCGCCGCGGCGCGCCCGGGTTCGGGTGTCGACATGCTGCTGGGCATCGGCGGCACCCCGGAGGGCATCATCGCCGCGGCCGCGATGCGGTGCATGGGCGGCGCGCTGCAGGGTCGCCTGGCGCCGAAGGACGACGAGGAGCGGCAGAAGGCGATCGACGCGGGTCACGAGCCGGGCCGCGTGCTGACCACCACCGACCTGGTCAAGGGTGAGAACATCTTCTTCTGCGCGACCGGCGTCACCGACGGTGAGCTGGTGAAGGGTGTCCGCTACTACGGCGGCGGCGCGACGACGCAGTCGATCGTGATGCGCAGCAAGTCCGGCACCGTCCGGATGGTCGAGGCGTACCACCGGCTGAAGAAGCTCAGCGAGTTCACCTCGATCGATTTCCACGGCGTCGCGGGGGCCGTTCCTCCCATGCCGTGACCCGGTTCGCGGTCGTGGCGCCCTTTCGGATCTCCGCCGGTCCGAAGGGGCGCCGCTGCGGCTCGAGCGGCCTACTGTGAAGCCATGGCCGACAATTCCGAGCAGCAGTTCCGAATCGAACACGACACCATGGGCGAGGTCCGGGTCCCGGCCGACGCCCTGTGGCGCGCTCAGACCCAGCGGGCCGTGGAGAACTTCCCGATCTCCGGCCGCGGTCTCGAGCGCACCCAGATCCGCGCGATGGGCCTGCTCAAGGCGGCGTGCGCCCAGGTGAACAAGGATCTGGATCTGCTCGACGCGGAGAAGGCCGACGCGATCGTCGCCGCCGCTACCGAGATCGCCGAGGGTCTGCACGACGACCAGTTCCCCATCGACGTGTTCCAGACCGGTTCGGGCACGAGCTCGAACATGAATGCCAACGAGGTCATCGCGAGCATCGCCGCGCAGCGCGGGGTGACCGTACATCCCAACGATCACGTCAACATGTCGCAGTCGTCGAACGACACCTTCCCGACCGCGACGCATGTCGCCGCCACCGAGGCGGCGGTGAAGGATCTCGTCCCTGCCCTCGACCAGCTGCGGGCCTCGCTCGCGGCGAAGGCGGAGGAGTGGAGACGCGTCGTCAAGTCCGGGCGGACGCACTTGATGGATGCCGTGCCGGTCACCCTCGGCCAGGAGTTCGGGGGCTACGCCCGGCAGATCGAGGCCGGCATCGAGCGGGTGCAGGCGACCCTGCCACGGCTGGGTGAGCTGGCCATCGGGGGCACGGCGGTCGGCACGGGCCTGAACGCCCCCGAGGGATTCGGTCCCCGCGTCGTCGCCGAACTGGTGCGGGTGACCGGGGTGGAGGCGCTGACGCCGGCGAAGAACAGCTTCGAGGCGCAAGCCGCGCGGGACGGTCTCGTCGAGGCGTCCGGGGCGCTGCGGACCGTCGCGGTGTCGTTGACGAAGATCGCCAACGACATCCGGTGGATGGGGTCCGGCCCGCTGACGGGTCTCGCCGAGATCCAGCTGCCGGATCTGCAGCCCGGCAGCTCGATCATGCCGGGGAAGGTGAATCCCGTGCTGCCGGAGGCGGTGACCCAGGTGGCGGCGCAGGTCGTGGGCAACGACGCGGCCGTGGCGTGGGGTGGTGCCGCGGGCGCGTTCGAGCTCAACGTCTACATCCCGATGATGGCCCGCAACCTGCTCGAGTCGCTGCGCCTGCTGGCCAACGTCTCGCGCCTGTTCGCCGAGCGGTGCGTCGACGGGCTCGTGGCGAACACCGAACATCTGCGTACCCTCGCCGAATCGTCTCCCTCGATCGTGACGCCGCTGAACTCGGCGATCGGGTACGAGGAGGCCGCTGCGGTCGCGAAAGAGGCGCTGCGGGAGAAGAAGACCATCCGGCAGACGGTCGTCGACCGGGGGCTGATCGGTGACGGCCTGAGCGAGGAGGAGCTGGATCGGCGGCTCGACGTGCTCGCGATGACACGGGTGGAGCCGCGAGACTGACGACACCCTGGGTCTTGTGATGAGCGTCTCATCATGATCTGATACGAAGCTGAATTCTAATTCAGGTCGTAGGAAGCGAGACGTCATGACCACCGTCCCCACCGTCACCGGCACCGTCGACAGCGGCAGCCTCGGCCGGACACTGATGCACGAGCACCTGTTCGTCCTCTCCCCCGAACTGCACGGCAACTGGGACATCGGCGTCGACCTGGACGCGGCGGTCGCCGAGGCGATCACGCGCGTCCGGGAGGTGCACGCGGCCGGTTTCGACACGTTCGTCGACCTCACCGTGGTCGGCACCGGCCGCAACATCGACCTCATCCGACGGGTCGCCGAGGCCACCGACATGAACATCGTCGTGGCGACCGGTCTCTACACCTACATGGACCTGCCGCACTACTTCCACTACCGCGGCCCCGACACCCTGTTCGGCGGCCCGGAACCGATGGTGGACTTCTTCGTCCGCGACATCGAGGAAGGCATCCTCGACTCCGGAGTGCGGGCGGGAATGCTCAAGTGCGCCATCGACGCCCCGGGCCTGACCGCGGGAGTCGAGCGGACGGCCCGGGCCGTGGCGGTCGCCCACCGACGCACCGGCGTACCGATCACGGTGCACACCCACGCCCACTCCGAGTCGGGACGGGTGATGCAGCGCCTGTTCACCGAGGAGGGCGTCGACCTCTCGCGCGTGATCGTCGGCCACAGCGGCGATTCCGACGACATCGGCTATCTCACGGCGCTGATGGACGCCGGCTCGTACATCGGTATGGATCGCTGCGGCGTGGACGTCTATCTCGGCTTCGAGCAGCGGGTGAAGACCATCGCCGCCCTCGTCGAGCGCGGCTATGCCGGCCGGATGCTGCTCTCGCAGGACTACGCCACCCTCAACGACTGGCTCGACCCGCAGATGCTCGCCGTCGCGACGCCGCGATGGAGCTACATGCACCTGCACAACGACGTGCTGCCCGCGCTGCGGGAGGCCGGGGTCGGCGACACGGACATCGACCGGATGCTGATCGACAACCCGCGCGAGATCTTCGAACGTCGCGACACGTACTGAGCCCGGCGGGCCGTCCGCGGCCGGGCACGCCACCCGGCCGCGGACGGCACCGGTCACACCGCCGACTCGGAACGGCGAACGACGAACCGGGACAACTCGTCCCGGTCGATGGCCCGCTTGAGGATCTTCCCGGACGCCCCCTTCGGCAGGGCGTCCACGAAGCGGACGATGCGGGGCGCCTTGTAGGCGGACAACCGTTCCCGGCACCAGCGCACGACGTCCTCGGCACCGGCGCCGGCGTCGTCGCGCAGCACGACCACCGCGGCGATCTCCTCGCCGTAGTGGCGGTCCGGCACGCCCACCACGGCGGCCTCGACCACGTCGGGATGCTCGTAGAGCACCTCCTCCACCTCGCTGGGATACACGTTGTAGCCGCCCCGGATGACGAGGTCCTTGACCCGGTCGACGATGCGCAACCGGCCCTGCTCGTCGAACTCCCCGAGATCGCCGGTGCGGAACCAGCCCTCGTCGTCGAGCACGGCCGCGGTGTCGGCCGGTCGCTGCCAGTAGCCGGCCATGACGACGGGTCCGCGGACGAACACCTCGCCCACCTCCCCCGGGCCGCACGCGACGCCGTCCGGCCCGTAGACCTCGACCTCGATGTCCGGGGCCGCGGTGCCGCTGTACCCGATGCGCGCCGGGACGTCCCCCCACGAGAAGGTCGCCATGGCCGTGGTCTCGGTCAGGCCGTATCCCTCCCGGATGGTGCAGCCGAAGCGGTGCTCGAAGTCACGAGCCACCTCCCCCGGCAGCGACGCACCCCCCGATACCGCCAGCCGGAGTCCCGCGAAGTCCGCTGGTCCGTAGGGAGATTCGGCATGCAGCATCGCGTTCCACATGGTCGGCACCCCGCACACCACCGTCAGCCGGTCCCGGACGACGAGGTCGAGCATCGCCGCCGGATCGAACGGGGACAGCAGGGACAGGGAGGCCCCCGCGGTGAAGGCCGACATCATCACCGACGCCTGGCCGAAGATGTGGAACAGCGGCAGCCCGGTCCCGACTCGATCCTCGGGTCCCGATTCGGACAATCGGCACGAAATGCGTCCTGCAGACAGCAGATTCGAGACGGTGAGCTGAGCCCCCTTCGGGCGGCCGGTGGTGCCCGAGGTGTACAGCACCGCCGCGGTGTCACCGTCGGCACGGTCGACGGGATCGACGGGCTCCTGTTCGACCGCGGCGCCGGGCTCCAGCGACAGCCACGGCACACCGAGCCCCTCCGCGGCCTCGGCCACCGAGCCGGAGGCGGCATGCCAGGCGATCGCGAGCACGGCCCGCGAATCCCCGAGGGTGTAGCGCAGTTCGGCCGCGGTGGACATGGTGTTCACCGGCACCACCACGGCACCGAGCGCCTGGATGCCGAGGTAGGCCACCACGAACTCGGGCACGGAGGGAGCGAGCAGGAGCACCCGGTCGCCGGCGGCGACGCCGCGGCTGCGGAGCAGCGCGCCGTAGCGCAGCGCGTCGTCGCGCAGCTCGCGGTAGCTCCGCTGCCCGTCCCGCGTGCGCAGGGCGATGCGTTCCGGCGCCGCGTCCGCGTGGGCGAGGACGGGGTCGAGAACACTGGCCATGAGTGGTTTCCCTTCGTCGAGAGACATAGTGGGGGAGAGCGGCTCGTGATTGACATCACATGACCGATGCCCCAGACTAGCACCACAGCCTGAACCCGAATTCATGTTTGAGTGCTGTTTCTCGGCCCGTCCGACCGGAGGAATTGATCTGTGACATCGCCATCCGTGAGTCCGACCGGCATCACGACCGCCGGCACGTCGCACCACACGCGCGCTCATCGTAAACTGCTCGCCGCCGGGCTCATCGGCAGCTCGATCGAGTGGTACGACTTCTTTCTGTACGGCACCGCCGCGGCGCTGGTGTTCCCGCACGTGTTCTTCCCCGACAGCTCCCCCCTGATGGGAACGCTGTTGTCCTTCAGCACCTTCTGGGCCGGGTTCGTCGCCCGGCCCCTCGGCGGGCTCGTGGCCGGCCACTTCGGTGACCGCTACGGCCGCAAACCCGTCGTCGTGGTCTGCCTGCTGCTCATGGGTCTGGCGACGTTCCTGATCGGCTGCCTGCCCTCCGCCGCCGCCATCGGGGTCCTCGCCCCCATCCTGCTGGTGACGCTCCGCTTCCTGCAGGGCCTCGCCTGCGGCGGGCAGTGGGGTGGAATCGTCCTGCTGCTCACCGAGTCCGCCGATCCCAAACGTCGAGGCTTCGCCGGCACGTTCGGGCAGATGGGCGTGCCGTGCGGCGTCATCCTGGGCAACGTCGCGTTCCTCACGGCGACGGCCGCGATGTCGAACGAGGTGTTCCTCGACTGGGGCTGGCGGATTCCGTTCCTCGCCAGTGCCGCGCTGTTCCCCGTCGTCCTCTACATCCAGACCAAGGTGGAGGACACCCCCGAATTCCGGGAACTGCAGGCCGAAGTCGCGGCCAAGCGGCCCGAGCAGCAGGTCGTCCAGGCCCCGCTCGCCGAGGCGATCCGCACCCACTGGCGCAAGATCCTGCTGGGCTGCGGTCTGCTCGCCGCAACCAACTCGCTGTTCTACATCAGCATCGCCGGCGTCCTGAGCTACGGCACAACCGAACTCGGCATGGACCGCAATTCGATCCTGGCCATCTCGCTGGCGAGCTCGCTGGTGGGCCTCGGGTTCATCCTGTGGTCGGGGTGGATCTCCGACCGCATCGGCCGCCGGCCGATGATCATGATCGGGGCCGCGGCACTCGTGCTGTGGGCATTCCCCTACTTCTGGCTCGTCAATACCGCGAACCTCGCGTTGTTCGCGGTGGCCGTCACGGTCGGGTCGATCTTCCAGTCCATGACCTACGGCCCGCTGGCGGCGTACCTGGGCGAGCTCTTCGAGCCCAACGTCCGGCTCTCCGGCGCGTCGCTCGCCTACCAGCTCGCCGCCGTCACCGTCAGCGGCGGCACGCCGTTCATCATGACCGCCCTGATCGCCAACACCGGCACGACCACCCTGGTCTCGGTGTTCGTGGCCCTCATGGGCGCCCTCACGCTGTTCTCGGCGTGGGTGCTCAAGGAGACCAACCCCGCGGAGGTGCGCCGCGACCCGAAGGCCGTCCCGGGCATCGCCCACGCACGGTAACCGAACGGGTGCTGCCGGCCTCCACGATCGCTCGTGGAGGCCGGCAGCATCTGTGCCGTACGCCGCTCAGGCGACGACGCGGGCGAGCGACTCGGCCACCGCGACCGGCTTCTCCTGCCCCTCGCGCTCGAACGTCTGCAGCGTCCGGATCTGGATGCCGCCACCGGCGGCCTCGGCCCCGAGCACCTGCATGCGCATCCGGATGCGGGAACCGACCGGCAGCGGCGAGACGAAGCGCACCTTGTCGTAGCCGTAGTTGAGGCCGTGGGCGAACCCGTCGAAGCTCATGAGCTTGTAGGACAGGCCCGGCCCCAGCGAGAGCACGAGCAGACCGTGCGCGATCGTCGTCCCCAGCGGACTCGTCGCGGCGCGCTCGGGGTCGACATGGATCCACTGGTGGTCGTCGGTGACCTCGGCGAAGGCGTTCACGAGTTCCTGGGTCACGGTCACCCAGTCCGTCGGTCCGATGTCCCGTCCCACCAGGTCCCGGAGGTCGTCGAGGCCCGTGGGTCGCACGGGCAGGGTGCTGATGTCGTCGGTCATGGATGCTTCCTCTCCGCGCGGCCGGAGCGACTCGCGCCGAATCAAAACTTGAAGTTGAAACCGCGTTCAACTATACAGGGAAGGAGACGTCCGTCACCATCCTGTTCGCGACGTACCTCGACGACGGGCGATCCCCAGCCCTGCCCCTCCCCTTCCGCCAGGAGTGACCATGTCGGTCTACGAAATGTCCGAACGCACCGTGCAGTACCGCGACGCCCTCCTCGCCTTCATGGACGAGCACGTCTACCCCGCCGAGTCGGTGTACGAGGAACAGATGCGCGCCTCCGGGGACCCGCACTTCCAGCCCCCGATCCTCGAGGAACTCAAGGCCGAGGCCCGCCGGCGCGGCCTGTGGAACCTGTTCCACCCCCACCCCGACTGGGGCCCGGGCCTGACCAACCTCGAGTACGCCCCCCTCGCCGAGATCATGGGCCGCAGCCACATCGCCTCCGAGGCGTGCAACTGCAACGCACCCGACACCGGCAACATGGAGGTGCTCACCCTCTTCGGGACCGACGAGCACAAGGAGAAGTACCTGCGCCCGCTGCTCGACGGCACGATGGCCTCGGCGTTCGCGATGACCGAACCCGCCGTCGCCAGCTCCGACGCCACCAACATCGAGCTGTCCATGGTCCGGGACGGCGACGAGTACGTCCTCAACGGGCGCAAGTGGTTCGCCTCCAACGCGATGCACAAGAACTGCAAGGTCCTCATCGTCATGGGCAAGACCGACCCCACGGCGGCCCCGCACCGCCAGCAGTCGATGATGGTGGTGCCCATCGACGCTCCCGGCGTGACCGTCGTGCGCAACCTCCCGGTCTTCGGTTACGCCGACCGCGAGGGCCACGCCGAGATCACCTTCGAGAACGTGCGGGTGCCGAGCAAGGACGTGCTCGCCGGCGAGGGCGAGGGCTTCGCGATCAGCCAGGCCCGCCTCGGCCCCGGCCGCATCCACCACTGCATGCGCGCCATCGGCATGGCCGAGCGAGCCCTCGAACTGCTGTGCCGGCGCGCGTCGAGCCGGGTCACGTTCGGTCAGCCCGTGAGCGAGCGCGCCAACATCCAGGACTGGATCGCCGAGGCCCGGATCGAGATCGAGATGACACGGCTGCTCACGCTCAAGGCTGCCCACCTGATGGACACCGTCGGCAACAAGCAGGCCCGGATGGAGATCGCCGCGATCAAGGTCGCCGCCCCGGCGATGGCGCTGAAGATCATCGACCGCGCCATCCAGGTGCACGGCGGCGGAGGCGTCACCGACGACTTCCCGCTCGCCATGATGTACGCGCACATGCGCACCCTGCGCCTGGCCGACGGCCCCGACGAGGTGCACAAGCGGTCCATCGCCGTCGCCGAACTGCGCAAGTACCGCACCGCTCCCGCCGCCTCGGTCAACGGCCACAAGGTGACGGTGGGCTGACGATGACCGGACTCGATCTGACCGGCCGCACCGCGATCGTCACCGGCGCCTCCCGCGGTATCGGGCTGGCCGTCGCCCGGGACCTCGCAGCGGCCGGCGCGAACGTGGTGCTCACCTCCCGCAAGCAGGACGCGGCCGACGCCGCGGCCGCCCAGGTCACCGCGGCCGGGGTGCGCGGCACGGCACTCGGCGTCGGCGCGCATGCGGTCGACGAGGACGCGGCCCGGAGGTGCGTCGACCTCACCGTCGAGCGGTTCGGGCGCCTGGACATCCTGGTCAACAATGCCGGCACCAACCCCGCGTTCGGTCCGGTGCTCGCCCAGGACCACGCACGTTTCGCCAAGACCTTCGACGTCAACCTCTGGGGTCCGGTGCTGTGGACCTCACTGGCCGTGCAGGCGTGGATGGGCGAGCACGGCGGAGCAGTGGTCAACACCGCCTCCATCGGAGGGATGGCACCCGAGGCGAACATCGGCCTGTACAACGCCTCGAAGGCGGCACTGATCCACCTCACCCGCCAGCTCGCCCTGGAACTGGCGCCGCGGGTGCGGGTCAACGCCGTCGCCCCGGGTGTCGTGCGCACCCGTCTCGCCGAAGCCCTCTGGAAGGACCACGAGGACCGGCTCGAGGCGGCCCTGCCGCTCGGCAGGATCGGCGAGCCGGCCGACATCGCCTCGGCGGTGGCCTTTCTCGCCTCCGACGCCGCGAGCTGGATCACCGGCGAGACCCTCGTCGTCGACGGCGGCGCGATGCTCGGCACCGCCGCCGCAGCGGAGGCCGGCGTCGCCGTCGCCCCGTGAGCGCACCCCGCACACCGAACTCGATGGAAAGGTAATCCCATGAAGGCCTGGCGAATTCACGAAGTGGGCGAGCCCAAGGAAGCGCTGCAACTCGTCGACGTCCCCGATCCGGAGGCAGGCCCCGGACGGCTCGTGGTGCGCGTCGCCGCGACGCCGGCCAACTTCCCCGACGTGCTGCTGTGCCGCGGGCAGTACCAGATGAAGCCGGAACTGCCCTTCACCCCCGGCGTCGAACTGGCCGGGACGGTCGTCGCGGTCGGCGAGGGCGTCACCCGCTTCGCCGTCGGCGACCGGATCATCGGCAATCCCGAGTTCCCCTTCGGCGGTTTCGCCGAGCTCGCCGTGGTTCCGGAGGAGGACGCCTACCGCGCCCCGGCGTCCCTCGACGACGCCGAAGCGTCGGCGTTGTCGATCGGATACCAGACGTCGTGGTTCGCCCTGCACCGGCGCACCCAGCTGCGGGCCGGGGAGACCCTGCTCGTGCACGCCGCGGCCGGCGGCGTCGGCAGTGCCGCAGTGCAACTCGGCAAGGCCGCCGGCGCCACCGTCATCGGTGTCGTCGGCGGCGCCGAGAAGGCCGACTACTGCCGGGCCCTCGGCGCCGACGTCGTCGTCGACCGGCACCGCGAAGACTTCGTCGACGTCGTCAAGGACGTCACCGCGGGTCGCGGTGCGGACGTGGTCTACGACCCGGTCGGCGGCGACTCGTACAGCCGCTCCACCAAGTGCATCGCGTTCGAGGGCCGCATCCTGGTGATCGGGTTCGCCGGTGGCACCATCCCGCAACCGGCGTTGAACCACGCGCTCATCAAGAACTACTCGATCATCGGCCTGCACTGGGGCCTGTACCGGCAGTACAACCGTGCCGCGATCGAGGCCTGCCACGAGGAACTGTGCCGCCTCGCCGACGACGGCGCCATCCGACCGCTGATCAGCGAGCGACTCTCCCTCGACGACGTCGCCGACGGCGTGGCCCGCCTCGGCGACGGGCACACCGTGGGCCGGCTCGTCTTCCAGCCGTGACCGGCCGCATCCGGACGGGCTACTTCGGGATCACCTGCGTCGCACCGTCGACATAGGTGATGGTGCCCATCTCGAACTCGCTCTCGAGCCCGTTCGGGATGGGCCGCTCGTCGCTGATGGGGAATCCGAGTTCGCCACCCGCACCGCCCTGGGCCTCCCAGGCGGTGCGGATCTCGCCCCACACCACGTGCGCGTCGGTGTCGGGGCTCCAGGCGACGATGCCGCCCTCGAACTCCGCGACGTAGCCGTCGCCGACATCCTGCTGATCCGCGGTCGGTGCGCCCAGCGGGCTGTCGGCACCGCCGATCTCGTTGTACTTCGCCAGAATCGGCCCGCTGATGGTGTACTCGCCGCCGCCCGCACCCGGCAGGGTCGTCGTCTCCTCGACGGAGGCGCCCGGCTCCGTGTTCTCGGCCCCGGTGGCGCCCTCGACCGCGGACTCCGCGGCGGACGTCGCGCGCTCGACTGCCGATTCCGCCGCGCTGGTCACGCCGGCCACGGCGTCCTCGGCGCTGGTGCCGTCGTCGCTGCTGCAGCCGGCCAGGACCAGTCCCGCGGCAGCGACGGCCGCGGCCACGGTGGCGGTGCGACGGGCTCGTCTGTTCATGGCATCCTCCTCGGAGATCGGGCACCGGTGTCTCGACGCTAGCGAGTGGCCCCGGGCCCCGGGCGGTTTCCGTCCGGACCTGCCCGCGGCCCTGCGCCGCACGCCGGCGTCGGCGCTGGTCGTCGCGGTGACCCCGGTCCCGCGCCCGGACGTCACGGTTGCACAACGATCGTCGTTGCGGGGCCCGAGGCTTCGAGAGTCTTCCGCGCACCGAGCCGGGGGCATACCATGCGACGGACGAGAAAGGCCGTGACATGCGCGCACCCCGTCGTCGCCGGATCGGCGCCGCCCTCGCCCTCGTGGCGATCCTGTCGGCTGCCTGCGTCTCGGTCGACACCGCCGACTCTCCGGCTTCCTCGGCGCCGGCCTCGCCGGAAGCCCAGTCCCTCTCTCCCCCGCAGGTCGCAGGCATCGACATCCCGGACGGACAGGTCGACGACGCTGTCGCTCGCCTCGACGACCTCGCCCGGGAGCTGATGGATCGGACCGGCATTCCCGGAATGGCGGTGGCGGTCGTGCACCGCGGTGAGATCGTGTACGCGGAGGGGTTCGGGGTGCGCGAGGCCGGCCGCGACGGTGCGGTGGACGCCGACACCGTCTTCCAACTGGCCTCGATGTCCAAGCCGCTCGGCGCCACCGTCGTCGCCCGCCAGGTCGGCGAGGGCGTGATCGGCTGGGACACTCCGGTGGTCGAACGCCTGCCGGGGTTCGCGCTCGCGGACCCGTACGTGACCAGCCGGGTGACCGTCGGCGATCTCTACGCCCATCGTTCCGGACTTCCCGACCACGCCGGCGACGAACTCGAGGACCTCGGTTTCGACCGCGAGCAGGTGTTCGACCGGTTCCGCCTGCTGCCGCTCGGGCCGTTCCGTGATTCGTACGAGTACACCAACTTCGGGCTCACCGCCGCGGCACAGGCGGTCGCCGACGCGTCCGGCGCCGAGTGGGCGGACCTGTCGCAGCGGGCGTTGTACGAGCCTCTCGGAATGACTTCCACCAGTTCCCGATTCGAGGACTACGAGGCCCGGCCCAATCGGGCCGTCGGCCATCAGCTCGTCGACGGCGACTACGTCGCGCGCGCCGTCCGCGATCCCGACGCGCAGTCCCCGGCCGGCGGGGTGAGCGCCTCGGTCACCGATGTCGCGCGGTGGCTGACGATGCTGCTCGGCGACGGCGAGTACCAGGGCCGCCGCATCGTCGACGCGGACGCCCTGCTCCCGGCGGTGTCCCCGCAGGCCGTGGCGAGCCCGCCGGGCACCGTCGACAGCCGGGCGGGGTTCTACGGGTACGGGTTCAACGTGGGCACGAGCCCCGCCGGGCGCGTGACGCTGAGCCACTCCGGGGCGTTCGCGCTGGGCGCCGCGACCGCATTCACCGCGATCCCGTCGGCGGACGTCGCGATCGTCGCGCTCACCAACGCCGCCCCGATCGGGGTGCCGGAAACCCTCGCCGCCGAGTTCACCGATCTCGTGCAGTTCGGGGAGATCCGGGAGGACTGGACCGACCTGTACGAGCAGCGCTTCGCCACGTTCGACGACCCGAAGGGCTCGCTCGTCGGGCGCACCGCCCCGACGAACCCCACCCCCGCCCGTCCGCTCGGGCAGTACACCGGCGCCTACACCAGCGAGTACTACGGTCCCGCGCGGATCGACGAACGCGAGGGCGCCCTGGTGCTCACCATCGGTCCCGCCGAACAGACCTACCGGCTCGACCACTGGGACGGCGACGTGTTCACCTTCCCGATCGAGGGCGGTGAGAACGCCCCGGACGGGACGGTCTCCACCGCCACCTTCACCCCGGACGGCGTCACGTTCGAATACTGGAACGAGAACGGCCTGGGAACCTTCACCCGAACAGGAGCGTCATGACCGCACCCGAAACCGTCGCGGACGAGAAGTCCGTCGCCGTCGTCCGCGAATTCCTCGACGCGATGGTCGCCGAGGACATGGAACGAGCCACCGCCCTCCTCGACCCGGACATCGCCTGGCACAACACGTCGCTGCCGACCGTGCGGGGCCTGCCCCGGGTGCGGCGCATCCTCGAGGGCCTGCGCCGGCCGTCGCTGGGCTTCGACGTCGTCGTCCACCACATCGCCGCGACCGGAAACGTGGTGCTCACCGAGCGCACCGACGTCATGCGCGTCGGCCCGGTGTCCGTCCGGTTCTGGGTGTGCGGCACCTTCGAGCTGCGCGACGGGAAGATCACGGTGTGGGACGACCACTACAACGTCGGCACACTCGTCGGCGCCACGGGTGCCGGCGTCCTCCGGGCGGTGCTGCGCCGGTCGTAGAATCTCCTCGGCCGTCGAACCGTTCGACGGCGACGACGCAGGGAGCACGACGATGACCGACGCCGACCGGACGCCCGCGTTCGAGGCCGGAGTCCGGGTCCGCAGCGAGGTGATGGGCGCCGACTTCGTCGAGCGAGCCTTCGACCGCGCCCGCGGCACCGACGCCGAGGAGATGCAGGAGTTCGTCACCGAGCACGTATGGGGCTCGGTGTGGACCCGGCCGGGACTCGACCGTCGCAGCCGCAGCCTGCTCAACCTCGGCATGCTGATCGCGCTGCGCGCGGAGAACGAGCTGCGCGGGCACGTGCGCGGCGCCCTGCGGAACG
Source organism: Rhodococcus ruber NBRC 15591 (assembly GCF_001894945.1). Classification (GTDB taxonomy): domain Bacteria; phylum Actinomycetota; class Actinomycetes; order Mycobacteriales; family Mycobacteriaceae; genus Rhodococcus; species Rhodococcus ruber. The sequence goes on along the minus strand of NZ_BCXE01000001.1, from coordinate 107,377 downwards.
GATTGACCCGCACCGAGATCGTCGAGGCGGTCATCCACGCGGGCGCCTACTGCGGCGCCCCGGCCGGCCTGGCCGCGATGCGCGTCGTCCAGGAAGTCCTCGAGGCCGAACTCGGTCCGCGCCCCGAGCAGGACTGACCCGCCGCCGCGGTGTGAACGGCGTTGGTGGTGGGCCGAATGTCACATTGCGTCGATGACATCGACGCAATGTGACATTCGGTCACCACCGGGCAGCCGGCCTCAGGCGCCGGGTGCGAACTCCTCGAGCATCTCCGTCACGAGCGCCGCGATCGGCGAACGCTCACTGCGGGTCAAGGTGACATGCGCGAAAAGCGGGTGCCCCTTGAGCTTCTCGATCACCGCAGCGACGCCGTCGTAGCGGCCCACCCTGAGGTTGTCGCGCTGGGCGACGTCGTGGGTGAGCACCACCCGTGACCCGGCGCCGAGGCGGGAGAGCACGGTGAGCAGCACGTTGCGCTCGAGGGACTGCGCCTCGTCGACGATCACGAACGAGTCGTGCAGCGACCGGCCCCGGATATGGGTCAGCGGAAGCACTTCGAGCATGCCCCGGCTGATGACCTCGTCCATCACCTCCGGGCTCGCAAGGCCGTCGAGGGTGTCGAACACGGCCTGCGCCCACGGCCCCATCTTCTCGCTCTCGCTGCCGGGGAGATAGCCGAGTTCCTGTCCTCCGACGGCGTACAGCGGCCGGAACACCACGACCTTGCGCTGGGTGCGCCGCTCCAGCACGGCCTCGAGACCCGCGGTCAGGGCCAGTGCCGACTTACCCGTGCCCGCCTTACCGCCGAGCGAGACGATGCCGACGGACTCGTCGAGCAGCAGGTCCAGCGCCACCCGTTGCTCCGCGGAACGCCCGTGCAACCCGAACGCCTCCCGGTCTCCGCGCACCAGCTGCACCCGCTTGTCCGGCGTGACCCGGCCCAGCGCGCTGGACGAGCCGCCCAGCAGACGGATCCCGGTGTGGCACGGCAGATCCCTCGCGGTGTCGAGGTCGACGATGCCCTCGGCGAACAGGTCGTCGATCAGCGTCCGGTCCACCTCGAGTTCGGTCATGCCGGTCCAGCCCGACGTCACCACGTCCTGGGCGTGGTACTCGTCGGCGCTGAGCCCGACGGCGCCGGCCTTGACCCGGAGCGGGATGTCCTTGCTGACCAGCACCACGTCGTGCCCGTCGCCGGCGAGGTTCAGCGCGCACGCCAGGATCCGGGAATCGTTGGTCTCGGTGCGGAATCCGGCCGGCAGCACCTGCGGGTCGGTGTGGTTGAGCTCGACGTGCAGGGTGCCTCCCGCGTCCCCGATGGGAATGGGCTGATCGAGCCGCCCGTGCTGCAGGCGCAGGTCGTCGAGCAGCCGCAACGATTCCCTCGCGAACCAACCCAGTTCGTGATGGTGCCGCTTGCCTTCGAGTTCGCCGATCACGACGAGGGGTAGCACCACTTCGTGCTCGGCGAAGCGGGTCACCGCCCACGGATCGGAGAGCAACACGGAGGTGTCCAGCACGTAGGTGCGCACATCGGGTTTCTTCGCCGGGGTCCGGCCGGAGCGGCGGGCGGGGACGGAGCGTGTTGCAGTCACGTGAGGCTCCTAGGCCTGTGTAGCACCACACAGACTTCGTTCGATGGGCCGGTCGAACCTGGTGTCCACGAGGGACACGAGGGCCGGGTGCCGGCCCCTCGCTCTGTCTGTCACAGTCACGATCAGGACCTCCCGCGTAGCCGGCAACTGCGCCGTCTACACCCCCGACGCTAACGCCGACACGCCCCGTTCGCTCGACGAGCGAAGAGGCGTGTCGGTGAAGATTGGGTAAACGTGGCAATCCCGGCACGTGCCGGGAGCCGCGCCTAGATCAGTTTCCAGTCCTCGAGACCCTGGTACAGCGGCGCGGCGGCGGCGAGCGCGCTCACCCGGCCGCGCAGCGCCGCGGCGTCGGATGCACCCGTCAGTGCGGCCGCGATGATGTCGGCGACCTCGGTGAACTGCTCGTCCCCGAAGCCGCGGGTGGCCAGCGCCGGGGTGCCGATGCGCAGGCCGGAGGTGACCATCGGGGGACGCGGGTCGAACGGCACCGCGTTGCGGTTGACCGTGATGCCGATCTCGTGCAGCAGGTCCTCGCCCTGCTGGCCGTCGAGCTGCGAATTACGCAGGTCGACGAGGACGAGGTGCACATCGGTGCCGCCGGTCAGCACGGTGATACCCTTGTCGGTGACGTCGGACTGCATCAGCCGCTCGGCGAGGATCTGCGCGCCGGAGACGGTCCGGCGCTGCCGGTCCTTGAACTCCTCGCTCGCGGCGATCTTCAGCGCGGCGGCCTTCGCGGCGATGACGTGCATGAGCGGGCCGCCCTGCTGGCCCGGGAACACCGCGGAGTTGATCTTCTTGGCCCACTCCTGCTTTGCGAGGATCAGACCTGAGCGCGGGCCGCCGAGGGTCTTGTGGACGGTGGTGGACACGACGTCCGCGTACGGCACCGGCGACGGGTGCAGGCCGGCGGCGACGAGACCGGCGAAGTGCGCCATGTCGACCCACAGGTAGGCACCGACCTCGTCGGCGATGGAGCGGAACGCCGCGAAGTCCTCGTGCCGCGGGTACGCGGACCATCCGGCGACGATGACCTTGGGCTTCTCCGCCAGCGCGATCGAGCGGACCTCGTCCATGTCGACGCGGTGGTCCTCCTTGCTGACCCCGTAGGAGGCGACGTCGTACAGCTTGCCGGAGAAGTTCAGCTTCATGCCGTGGGTCAGGTGCCCGCCGTGGGCGAGGTCGAGCCCCAGCAGCTTCTCGCCCGGGTTCATCAGCGCCATCAGCACGGCCGCATTGGCCTGCGCCCCCGAGTGGGGCTGGACGTTCGCGAACTCGGCGCCGAACAGTTCCTTGGCGCGGGTGCGGGCGAGGTCCTCGACGATGTCGACGTTCTCGCAGCCGCCGTAGTAGCGGCGTCCCGGGTATCCCTCGGCGTACTTGTTGGTGAGCACGCTGCCCTGCGCCTGGAGCACCGCGCGCGGCACGAAGTTCTCCGACGCGATCATCTCGAGCGTGTCACGCTGGCGCGACAGCTCGCCGGCCATGGCCTGCGCCAGCTCGGGGTCGAGATCTGCGAGCGAGGCGGTGTTGACGTCGGTGCCGGGCACAACGGTCATCGAGGTTTCTCCAAGCTGGGGACGGCGGGAATTCACCTACCAGTCTACGAACCCGACCCCCGGTCCAGGAACCCGGTCCCCTCGGGCGACGGCGCAGGTCATGACTGCTCGCACCGCAGGACGCCGGGCACCAGGGGTTCGTCGAGCAGGCGACGGAACCGTTCGACGCGTTCCGGGCCGGCCGGGGCCTGCGCCAGCCAGCCGCCGAGCAGGCGGTACCCCTCGACGTAGGTGCTGATGTAGGCGCGCCACAACGGCGACGACAGGAAGCGGAGCGACTGCCGGGCCCGTTCCGGACTCGACAAGGACCACCGCTGCAGGAAGGCGACGACCTCGTCGCCGGTGCGCCCCCGGTCGTGCAGGAGCAGAGCGGCGTCCTGGCGGACGCTCAGCAACCCGGCCGACGCCTCGTGCAGCTTCTCGGCGAGCTCACCGTCGAACCGCAGGCCCAGGTCGGCGTAGATGTCCTGCGCCCACCGCCCCCAGCCCGGTCCGACGATCGTCTCCAGCGCGAGGTCTGCCAGCCCCTCGGCCATGAGGCACTGCGGGGTGTTCACGACGAAGAGGGTCTGCTCGTCGTGCCCCCCGGCGACCAGTCCGGCCTCCTTGCGGCAGTGTTCGGTGTGGTGGCCGGGATAGGACTCGTGCGCGATCAGCCGCGGCAGGTGCGACATGTGCTGGTCGAGATCGGAGTTGATCGCGACGCGGGAGCGGTAGCGGCCCAGGTAGTAGTTGAACCCGGACCACGGCTTGTCGCCGACCACCTCGTACTCGACGGTTTCGGTCTCGGGTAGCGGGAACACCGCCCGGACCTTGTCGCGCAGGGCGCTCGAGAAGGCGTCGACGCACTCGGCGAGGCGGTCGGCAGGAACGACCTCGGACTTGCGGTGGGCCTGCAGCCGCTCGGCCAGCGGGCCAGTGCCGGGCAGCAGCGCGTCGATCCGCCGGTGGGCGTCGCGGTACGCGTCCTCGTCGCCCAGGCCGATACGCACGTCGAAGTAGGCCTCGACCTCCTCGACGAAGGCGATGTCCTCACCGGCGAACTTGCGGGCCGAGCAGTCGAGGGCGCGCAGGTGCACGTCGAGGAAGCGGGTGCGCTCACCCGAGAGCCCCGTCGCGGGCAGCTCGGCACGCAGCCGCCGTGCGGTGTGGGACAAGTCACGAGGGTCCGGGGCCGGCGCGTTCTCCACCCGGCGACGCAGCTCCGGGTCGCCGGTGAAGGCGTCGACGAAACCCTCCTCGAGCCGGTCGAACGCCAAGCCGAGCAGGAGGTATTCACGCACCAGCGAGTCCGGGTCCATGCCCTCGCACCCTAGTCCCCCGAACCGGCCCCCGGCCCGTCGGCGACCCCGGAAACCGGACCCCGCGCAGCGAGCGGATGTGTCAGCGAGCACAATCGGCCGATATGGACATCCTTCGCTGCGAGCCATACCCGGGGTGTGCCGCCGGGCCCGTCGAGTCGGGAGTGTGCCGGTGGCGCGTCTGAGCGAGCCGAGTCCGTACGTCGAGTTCGACCGCAAGCAGTGGCGGACGCTGCGCAAGTCGACGCCGCTGGTGCTGACCGAGGAGGAGCTGCGCGGCCTGCGGGGCCTCGGCGAGCAGATCGATCTGGCGGAGGTGGCGGAGGTGTACCTTCCGCTGGCCCGTCTGATCCATCTGCAGGTCGCCGCGCGACAGCGACTGTTCGCCGCGACCGCCACGTTCCTCGGCGAGAAGCATCCGGACCAGCAGGTGCCGTTCGTGATCGGAGTGGCCGGCTCGGTCGCGGTCGGCAAGTCGACCACGGCGCGCGTGCTGCAGGCACTGCTGGCGCGCTGGGAACACCACCCTCGGGTGGACCTGGTGACCACCGACGGCTTCCTGTACTCGTCCCGGGAGCTGATGCGACGGAACATCATGCATCGCAAGGGGTTTCCGGAGAGTTACGATCGGCGCAAACTGCTCCGGTTCGTCACCGAGGTCAAGTCCGGCGCCGCGGAGGTGGCGGCCCCGGTGTACTCGCACATCTCCTACGACATCATCCCGGGCCAGTATCACGTGGTGCGGCAACCGGACATCCTCATCATCGAGGGCCTGAACGTCCTGCAGACCGGTCCGCGGCTGATGGTGTCGGACCTGTTCGACTTCTCGATCTACGTCGACGCCCGCCTCGAGGACATCGAGAAATGGTATGTGGAGCGGTTTCTCGCGCTCCGCAAGACGGCGTTCTCCGATCCCGAGGCGCATTTCCACCACTACGCGAACCTGTCGGACCGCGACGCCGTGGGCGCCGCGAAGGAGATCTGGCACTCGATCAACCGGCCGAACCTGGTGGAGAACATCCTGCCGACGCGGCCGCGCGCAACGCTGGTCCTGCGCAAGGACTCCGACCATTCGATCAACCGTCTGCGCCTGCGCAAGCTGTAGGCGGCTTCGCCGCCGGTGCGTCCTTTGGGCTGCGGGGACAGCCCAAAGGACGCACCGGCGGTTAGGCGCCGAAGCGGCGGTGCCGCGCCGCGAAGTCGCGCAGCGCGCGCAGGAAGTCGACGCGCCGGAACTCCGGCCAGTAGGCCTCGGTGAACCAGATCTCGGAGTACGCGCTCTGCCACAGCAGGAAGCCCGAGAGCCGTTGCTCGCCGGAGGTCCGGATGACCAGGTCGGGGTCGGGCTGCCCCGAGGTGTAGAGATGATCGCTGATGGCCTCGACCGTGACGGCCTCGACCAGGCCCTCGCCGTCGAGCCCCTCGCGCTGCTTGGCCCGCAGCAGAGCCTGCACGGCGTCGGCGATCTCCTGCCGGCCGCCGTAGCCGACCGCGACGTTGACGTGGGTGCCGGTCCGGCCCTGTGTCCGCTCGGCGGCCTCGCTCAGGCGCCGGCTCAGTTCGTCCGGCAGCAGGTCGAGCGTGCCGACGATCTTCACGCTCCAGTTCTGTTCCGGGCCCGAGATCTCCTCGACGACGTCGGTGATGATCTCGAGCAGCGCCTCGAGCTCCTCGGGTTCACGCTGCAGATTCTCCGTGGAGAGCAGGTAGATGGTGGCCCGCTCGATGCCGGCGGCATCGCACCAGCTCAGCAGTTCGGCGATCTTGAGTGCGCCCATGCGGTGCCCGTGACTGACGTCGGTGAACCCGTTCTCGCGGGCCCAGCGACGGTTGCCGTCGCACATCACGGCGACGTGCCGGGGGTGCTGGGCGCCGTCCAGCTTGCTCAGCAGCCGTCGTTCGTAGAGCTGGTACAGCAGGCCGCGCGCGTTCACCCCGAGATCACCACGCGGGTCACATTACGCTCACGATGTCCTCCGGGCGCGACGGCGGTCGGGTGCGTCCCTCGAACGCGGCTCCCCGCCCCCGCCCCGACACGCCGAGAAAGTTACGGAAGCGTAGGTTACTCTTCGGTACCGAAGGGAGGCCCGGCCATGACGGTATTCGGGATCGACGAACTGCCCGTGAAGCCGCGGATGCGCGGCTGGATCCATCTGTGGGCGTTCGGCGTGGCCGTGGTGGCCGGCGCCGTGCTGGTGGTCCTGTCGCAGACCGTGGCCGATCCGCCCGCGGGCTGGTCGACGGTGATCTACAGCCTCACCGTGTGCGGGGTGTTCGGCGTGAGCGCCCTCTACCACCGGGTCCACTGGCACGACCCGCGGGCGCGCACGTGGATGAAACGCGCGGACCATTCGATGATCTTCCTGTTCATCGCCGGCAGCTACACCCCCTTCGCGACGCTGGCGCTGCCCCCGGACACCGGCCGCACGCTGCTGACGGTGGTGTGGACCGGGGCCCTCGCCGGCGTGGCCCTGAAGATGCTCTGGCCCACCGCGCCCCGCTGGGTGGGTGTCCCGCTGTACCTGTTGCTCGGCTGGGCGATCGTCCCCGTCGCCGGCCAGCTGATCGACGAGGCGGGCATCGCCGCGATGGTGCTGCTGCTGGTCGGGGGGATCCTCTACAGCATCGGCGCGATCCTCTACGCCACCAAGTGGCCCGACCCCTGGCCGCACGTCTTCGGCTACCACGAGTTCTTCCACGCGGCGACCGTGCTCGCCGCCCTCTGTCACGCCGTCGCCGTGTGGCTGGTGGTGTTCGGGTAAACCCGATCGGACGAAGATCACATCGGTGGCAGCCGCGTCGCGGATCCGTAGACTCGGCCGGGATGACTGTTCAGCGACTGGCATTCGAACTGACCGACACCAACCGGGAGTGGCTCGTCGAGCGGCCGCTGGCGATCGCGGGATACGTCCTGGCGGCGCTGATCCTGAGGTTTGTGCTGCACCGGTTCATCGACCGGATGACGAAGCCGCGACACCAGAGCAGCAAGCCCGGCCTGCTCCGCCCCTTCCAGGAGCGCGCCCCGAAGGGTCTGCCGGGGGTGCTGGTCAACGAGCGGCGCACGCAGCGCGCCGAGACGATCGGCTCGGTGCTCGAGTCCGGCGTCTCCGTCGTGCTGCTCGTCTGGTGCGTCCTGCAGATACTCGGCACCCTCGGACTCAACGTCGCACCGTTCATCGCCTCCGCCGGCATCGTCGGCGTCGCGCTCGGTTTCGGTGCGCAGAACCTGGTGCGTGACTTCATCTCCGGGATGTTCATGCTGCTCGAGGACCAGTACGGCGTCGGCGACGTCGTCGACCTGGGCGACGCGGTCGGCACCGTGGAATCGGTCGGCCTGCGGGTCACCACCGTCCGCGACATCAGCGGCACCCTCTGGTACTGCCGCAACGGCGAGATCCTGCGCGTGGGGAACATGAGCCAGGGTTACGCCGTCGCCGTCGTCGACGCCCCCATCGCGCACGCCGCCAACGTGCACCGGGCGTGCGAGGTGGCGCTGCGCGCCGCGCTCGAGACCGTCGAACGCGACGACCTGGCCCGCGACATCCTCGAGCCGCCCGAGATGCTCGGCGTCAACTCCGTCACCCCCGAATCGGTGACGCTGCGGATCACCGTGCGCACCCGTGCCGGCAAGCAGTGGGCCGTGCAGCGCGCGATCGCCCGCGCCGTGCTCGAGGCGTTCGACGACAACAGCATCGATGCCCCGCTGCCGGCACTGCTGACCTCGTCCCGCGCCGGCTGAGACCCGGATCGCTCAGGCCGAGAGCGCCGCGCGCAGTTCGGCCGCCGTCGTGACGGGCCGGTCGCACACGTATCCGCGGCACACGTACGCCGCCGGACGTCCGTCGACCAGCGGTCGGTCGGCCAGCAACGGTGACGAGTCCGGATCCCCGCCGACCACGACGGCGCCGCCGGGAGCTGCCTGCCGCGCGACGGCGAGCAGTTCGCCGCCGCCGACCGCCGCCACCTGGACGGGTCCGCGCACCGCCGCCTCGGCGACGGCCAGCCAGTGCCCGGCCGAACGCGGCGCCCGTTCGAGCAGCACCACCGCGGACCGCAGCGACGCGTCCGCCGCATCCGTGTACCGCGGGTCCTCGGGCACGACCGCGGCGAGGGTGAGCAGGGCTTCGCAGATCAGCGCCGCCCCCGACGGGGTGGCGCTGTCGATCGGATCCCGCGGCCGCGCCACCAGGGTTTCGGCATCGTCGGCGGTGTCGAACCAACTACCGGGCCGTGCCGGATCCTGGAAATGGGTCAGCGCCACGTCGGCGAGCTCCCGGGCCGGGCTCAGCCACGCGGCGTCACCCGTCGCCTGGTACACCGCGAGCAGGGCGGTGACGAGGGCGCCGTAGTCCTCGAGCACACCCGCCGGGGCACCGACCGTGCCGCCGAGGGAGGCCCGTCGCAGCCGTCCGTCCACCACGTGCAGGTCGAGCAGTGCCCGCGCGCAGTCGACGGCCGCCTCGACCCAGTCGGCCCGACCGGACGCGGCGCCGGCCTCGGCCAGCGCGGTGATCGCGAAACCGTTCCACGCCGTGACGACCTTGTCGTCGCGGCCGGGTTGCGGACGCTGCAGCCGGGCGGCGAACAGCTCGGCCCGCACCCGCTCGTAGCGTTCGGCATCGTCCGGCTCGGCGAGCAGCTGCAGCACCGACGAGCCGTGTTCGAAGGTGCCGGCGCCGGTCACGGTGAACAGCTCGGCCGCCCACTGCGCGTCGTCGTCACCGAGGACCTCGGCCAGCTGCGCGGGTGTCCACACGTAGGTCAGGCCCTCGACCCCGTCGGTGTCGGCGTCGAGCGCCGAGGCGAAGCATCGTCCGGCGGTGCGCAGGTCCCGCAGCAGGAACTCGACGGTCTCCTCGGTGACCCGTCGCACCCAGGGCGCCGACGTCCGTCGCGCGAGGTGCGCGTACATCCGCAACAGCAGCGCGTTGTCGTAGAGCATCTTCTCGAAGTGCGGAACCACCCACCCGGCGTCGACGCTGTAGCGGGCGAAACCGCCGGCCAGCTGGTCATAGATGCCGCCGCGCGCCATCGCCTCGGCCGTCCGTTCGACGAGGGAGAGCACGGCCGGGTTCCCGCTGCGCTCGTATCCGCGCAGCAGGCCCTCGAGCAGCGCGGACGGCGGAAACTTCGGGGCGCCCCCGAACCCGCCGTGCACCGCGTCCTCGTCGGCGGCGACGGAGGCGTCGGCGGCATCGAGCAGGGCGGCGTCCACCGGCCGCTCGCCGGGCGCGAGCCCGCCGCTGCCGCGGCGCAGTTCCGAGACGATCGCCACGGCGGAGCGGTGCACGTCTGCGCGACGGTTGCGCCAGGTGTCGGAGATCGCCTCGAGCAGCTGGGCGAACGACGGCATGCCGCCGCGCGGCATCTTCGGGTAGTAGGTGCCGCAGTAGAACGGAGCACCGTCCGGGGTGAGGAAGCACGTCATCGGCCAGCCGCCCTGCCCGGTCATCGCGACGGTGGCGTTCATGTAGATCGCGTCGATGTCCGGGCGTTCCTCCCGGTCGACCTTGATGCACACGAAGTGCTCGTTCATCGACGCGGCGGTGGCCTCGTCCTCGAACGACTCGTGCGCCATCACGTGGCACCAGTGGCACGCCGCGTACCCCACGGAGAGCAGAACCGGCACGTCCCGCTCGCGGGCCCAGCTCAGCGCCTCCTCGCCCCACTGGTGCCAGTGCACCGGATTGTCGGCGTGCTGCCGCAGGTAGGGGCTGGTCGCCTCGCCGAGGGTGTTCCGGTGGCGGGTGTCGGGCGCCGAGGCCTCCGGGGGTGTCACGACGCGTCCGTCAGTTCGTGGCCATCGGGGGCTGGGGGTGGTCGGGTTTGCGGCTCTCCGCGGCCCCGCGATCGGTCCCCTCGTCCGCGGCCTGGTCCGGCTCGGGGTGCTCGGGCTCGAACGTCTCCGGCAGCTTGCCGAGCCGCTTGTTCATCGAGCGGATCAGCAGGGCGGTGGCCACGAGCAGGATCACGATGAGCGCGAGACCGAGCGGCGACGCCTTGCCGAATTCGGGGCCGGTGGGGTCCTGGGCCAGGACCTCGGCCGCCAGCATGCCTACCGTCATCTCACCTGTCCGTCCTCGATGCCCGCGAACAGATCCGTTTCGGGGATCGCCGTGTGCACGCGGGTCTTGGCCAATTCGAATTCTTCCGTCGGCCACACCTTCTGCTGGATGTCCAGCGGCACGGCGAAGAAGGAGCCGTTGGGATCGATCTGCGTCGCGTGGGCGCGGAGCGCGTCGTCCCGCTTCGGGAAGTAGTCGCTGCAGGTGATCTGCGTGGTCACCCGCGCCATGATGTCGCCCTGCTCGGTGCGCCACCGCTTGAGCCATTCCTCCATCGGGAACGGCTCGCCCCGCCGCTCGTACTCCTCGCGGAACAGCTCCAGGCGCTTGCGGATGAACCCGTGCGAGTAGTACAGCTTCTGCACCTTCCACGCCGGTCCGGCCTCGGGGAAGCGGTCCGGGTCACCGGCCGCCTCGTACGCCGCGACGGACACCTCGTGGCACCGGATGTGGTCGGGGTGCGGGTAGCCGCCGTTCTCGTCGTACGTGGTCATCACGTGCGGCCGGAACTCCCGGATCACCTCGACGAGCTTGCGGGTCGGTTCCTCGAGCGGCACCAGCGCGAAGCAACCCTCGGGCAGCGGCGGCTTCGGGTCGCCCTCCGGCAGCCCCGAGTCGACGAACCCGAGCCACCGCTGCTGCACCCCCAGGATGCGGGCGGCCGCGGCCATCTCCTCGCGCCGGACCTCGGGCATGCGGTCCCGGATCCCGGGGATGTCCATCGCGGGGTTGAGAATGTCGCCGCGTTCACCCCCGGTCAGGGTGACCACCAGCACCTCGTGCCCTTCCGCGGCATAGCGGGCCGTCGTGGCGGCACCCTTGCTCGACTCGTCATCGGGATGGGCATGCACGGCCATGAGCCGTAGTCCGCTCACGTCTTTCCTCCACCTCGCCGTCGGCTGCATCGTCGCTACCCGGACCACCGGCACTGCGGGCCGGTGTCCTGGGTTCCTCCCCTATAGTTCCACCTGACACGTCCCTCGTCAGCCACGCCCCCGCTGCGCCCGCGGGTGCACGAAAGTAAGTGTGATGACCGACACCACCCCGACCGACCGCTACCCGACCGACCGCTACCCGGCGACGGGCGGATCCCGCCGCACCTGGCTGTGGGCACTGGTCGCCGTCGGGCTCGTCGCCGGGGTGCTCGCGGCGTTCCTGCTCTACCAGAAGTTCGGCACCCCGGACATCGAGAGCGAGGTCGTCACCTACACCGTCGTCGACGACTCGACCGTGCAGGTGCAGTTCACCGTGACGCGGAAGGACCCGTCGCAGGAGGCGGTGTGCATCATCCGCTCGCGGTCGAAGGACGGATCCGAGACGGGCCGGCGCGAGGTGCTGATCCCGTCGTCCGAGTCCGGCACCCTGCTGATGGACGCGCCGGTGGTCACGTCGCAGCGGCCGGGCATGGCGGACATGTACGGCTGCAGCTTCGACGTGCCCGAATACCTGCGCGCGCACTGACCGCACGCTGCGGATTCCGTGGTCGCGACCACGTTGGTGCTAGAATTGCCTGATACACGGTTCCACCCTTTGGGGCCGTGTATTGCTGCATAGGAAGCAGTGCGGTCCTGTTCGCCACTGGCTTGGGGGGAACGTTCGAGGGATCCGCGTTGCCGTCGTCGCTGCGAGTTGCGGCGACCAGTCGACGGAGCCGGGAGCTCCAACCCGAAGGAAGTGATCGAGGATGACCGAGACCCAGGTGACCTGGCTGACACAGGAGTCGTTCGACCGACTCAAGGCAGAACTCGACCAGCTCATCGCGAATCGTCCCGTCATCGCGGCCGAGATCAACGAGCGCCGCGAGGAGGGCGACCTCAAGGAGAACGGTGGATACCACGCCGCTCGCGAGGAGCAGGGTCAGCAAGAGGCCCGGATTCGTCAGCTGCAGGAACTGCTGAACAACGCGAAGGTCGGTGTCGCGCCCACGCAGTCCGGCGTCGCGCTGCCCGGCTCGGTCGTCACGGTCTACTACGACGGCGACGAAAGCGACAAGGAGACGTTCCTCATCGCCACCCGCGAGGAGGGCGCCCGGGGCAACGAGATCGAGATCTACTCCCCCAGCTCCCCGCTGGGCGGTGCCCTGATCGACGCGAAAGTCGGCGAGACCCGCGAGTACACGCTCCCCAACGGCAGCACCATGAAGGTGACGCTCGTCAGCGCGGAGCCGTACCACAGCTGACCGACGGCGAGCCGTCGTGCGGCTCGACCGACATGCGAGAAGGGTCCGACCGGCGCCTCCGGTCGGACCCTTCTCGCGTACGGCACCTCAGATCAGGCGACGGGCCTTCATGCCGGGGAAGACCGCGCCGACGCGCACCACGTCTCCGAACGTCGGGGCATGCACCATCTGGCCGCCGCCGATGTAGATGCCCACGTGCCCGGGTCCGTCGGACTGCCAGTTTCCGAACACCAGATCTCCCGGCCGGGCCAGTTCGATCGGAATCTCGGTGCCGACCCGCCACTGCGTCTGCGACGTACGCGGCAACGTCACCCCCGTCGCCGCGTACACCGCGTACGACGTCAGGCCCGAACAGTCGAACCCGCCGCCGGACGGACCGTTGATGTTGCCGCCGCCCCACACATACGGCAGCCCCAGATACCGGAACGCCAGATCCACCACCCGGTTGCCGGTCTCGGTCATCCCCGGCAACCCGAGCCCGAAGAACGGCGAGAGCAGCCGCGCGAACACCATCTCGGTCGCCCGGATCTTCGCCACGTACGGCTTGGTCTGGTTCTCGTAGTCCGGTAGGCCGGACGGCATGCCCCCGGATCGGCGCACGGCCCCGAGACCGGCGTTGTACGCCGCGAGCGTGAGGTCGAGAGTGTCGCCGCGCACCACCCCCTGTGCCTTCCACTGCTCGATCTGCCGGTAGTTGTCGCACAGCAGATTCCCGGACGCCATCACCGGGTCGGCGATGCCGAGCACGTCGGCCCGCCCGTCCCCGTCGGCGTCCTTGCCGTAGGCATCCCACGTACCGGGCATGAACTGCCCCGGCCCCTTCGCACCCACCGGCGAGACGGGGGCGCTCGGTCCGTACCGGAAACCGTTCTCCGCCGAATACAACGCCGCCAGCACCGGCGCCCCGACCCCCTCGCACAACTTCCCGGCCTTGCGCAGCCACGGCGCGAACACCGCGATCGCCCCGATCGGCGCCAGGTTCGTGCCGGGCAGGATCGCCGGGATCGACGGCAACGTCACCGCCGCGCCGCCGGTCCCCACCCCGCCCGGTGCCGACCCCCACGCACCGCTGCCCGTCGCAGCGCCGGGGGCGGGGGCGCCGAACACGGACGGCCGCCCCGCCGGCGCGGCCGGGGCCAGCACCGACGGCGCCTGCGGGGGCGCGGCCTGTACCGGATTCTCGGCCGGTGGTTCGAGCACCGCGACCGCCTCCGGCGGCAGATGCGGCATCAGCGCGTCCTTCGCGGCCGACGTCGCATCCGCCACGGCCTGCTCGGCGGCCGGGCGCATCGGCTCGGGCAGCGCCGCGACGAGGTCGGTGACCTGCTGATCGGTGGCCGCGGCCGACGATTCGGCGGACGCCTGGAACGACTCGATCACCTGCGTGACCTGTTCCTCCAGATGCTCCGGGATGTCCACTCCCTGTACCAGGGCGCTCGCCGCCGTGGCTACCGCCACAATCACCGCCGACGGGTCAACTGACATTCGCGAACTCCCCATCCCTCTGACGAACGACTTCACCGTACTGTGTGATCTCGATCACCGATGCGGTTCGTTACATCCATATCATATATATGCGAGAACGCGTTCTAGTTCCGGACTTGTGACGCGCCACACACACGGGACTTGAAGTTACAGCAACATGGTCGTCGCCGCTCGCACACCCGGCCGGCCGACGCCCCGTCAGGCCGTGAGCGCCTGCTCGACGTCCGCGAGGAGGTCGGCGGCATCCTCGATACCCACCGACAGGCGCACCAGATCGTCCGGAACCTCGAGCAGCGACCCGGCCGTCGAGGCGTGCGTCATCGCGCCCGGGTGCTCGATCAGCGACTCCACACCCCCGAGGGACTCCGCGAGCGTGAAGATCTCGGTGCGTGCGCAGAAGTCGAGGGCGGCCTGCTTGCCCCCGGCCAGACGCAGCGAGATCATGCCGCCGAACCGGCGCATCTGCTTCGAGGCGACGGCGTGATCCGGATGCGACTCGTGGCCGGGGTAGATCACCCGGGTGACGGCGGGATGCCCGTCGAGCAACTCGACGATCTTCTCGGCGTTGTCGCTGTGCCGTTCCATGCGCAGGGCCAGCGTCTTGATACCGCGCATCGTCAGGTACGCGTCGAACGGGCCCGGGACGGCGCCCGCGCCGTTCTGCAGGAACGCGAACTTCGCGTCCAGCTCCTCGTCGTTCGTCACCAGCGCACCACCGACGACGTCGGAGTGGCCGCCGAGGTACTTGGTGGTCGAGTGCAGCGCGACGTCGGCACCCAGGGTCAGCGGCTGCTGCAGGTACGGCGACGCGAACGTGTTGTCGACGACGATCTTCGCCCCACCGGTGTGCGCGACGTCGGCGAGTGCCGCGATGTCGCCGATGTTGAGCAGGGGGTTCGTCGGGGTCTCGACCCACACCAGTCTGGTGGTGGGCCGCATCGCCTCTCGCACGGCGTCGACGTCGGAGATCGGCGCCGGCGTGTACTCGATGCCCCACTGCGTGAACACCTTGTCGATCAGCCGGAAGGTGCCGCCGTAGGCGTCGTTGGGGATGACGAGATGATCGCCGGGGCGCAGCACCGAACGCAGCAGGCAGTCGGTGGCGGCCATGCCGGAACTGAAGGCCCGGCCGAACGTTCCCGCCTCGATGGCCGCGAGATTCGCCTCGAGCGGCTTGCGGGTGGGGTTGCCGGTGCGGGCGTACTCGAATCCGCCGCGCATCCCGCCGACGCCGTCCTGCGCGAACGTCGAACTCGCATAGATGGGAACGTTGACGGCACCGGTGGCCGGGTCGGGATCGTATCCGGCGTGGACCGCTCGGGTGGAGAATCCGTGGCTGCGCTGCTCACTCATGCCGCTCAGCGTAGTCGGGGGGCGGAAGAACCACGGGCCGGGGAACATTCCCCGGCCCGTGGGTCACCGCGGGAAAGGCGTCAGGAGCCGGCGCTGATGAACCCGAGCAGGTCGTGGCGGGTGATCACCCCGACGGGCTTGCCGTCGTCGATGACCAGCAGCGCGTCGGTGTCGCCGAACGCCTTCGTGGCGGCGGCGATCGACTCGCCGACGCCGATCAGCGGCAGGGTCGGGCTCATGTGCTTCGCGACGGGGTCGGCCAGCCGGGCGCGGCCCTCGAAGACCGCGCTGAGCAGTTCCCGCTCGCTGACGCTGCCCGCGACCTCACCGGCGGTGACGGGCGGCTCGGCGCCCACGACCGGCATCTGCGAGACCCCGTATTCGCGGAGGATCTCGATGGCGTCGCGGACCGTCTCGGACGGATGCGTGTGCACCAGCGCGGGCAGCTCGCCGGACTTGCTGCGCAGGACGTCGCCGACGGTCGAATCGTCGGGCTTGCCGTCGAGCGGGGCCCGCAGGAAACCGTACGAGGCCATCCAGTTGTCGTTGAAGATCTTCGACATGTAACCGCGCCCACCGTCGGGCAGCAGCACCACGACGAGGGCGTCCGGACCCTCGCGCTCGGCGACCCGCAGGGCGGCGACGACGGCCATGCCGCACGACCCGCCGACGAGCAGGCCCTCCTCGCGGGCGAGCCGGCGGGTCATGTCGAACGAGTCGGCGTCGGAGACGGCGATGATCTCGTCGGGAATCGACGGATCGTAGGCGCTCGGCCAGAAGTCCTCGCCGACGCCCTCCACGAGATACGGGCGACCGGTGCCGCCGGAGTACACGGAGCCCTCCGGGTCGGCGCCGATCACCTTGACCGTGCCGCCCGACACCTCCTTGAGGTAGCGGCCGGTGCCGGTGATGGTGCCGCCGGTGCCGACGCCGGCGACGAAGTGGGTCACCTTGCCGTCGGTGTCGCGCCAGATCTCGGGACCGGTGGTCTCGTAGTGGCTCTCCGGACCGGCCGGGTTGGAGTACTGGTCCGGCTTCCATCCACCCGGCAGTTCACGGGCGAGACGATCGGAGACGGTGTAGTAGCTGTCGGGGTGCTCCGGGGGGACCGCGGTCGGGCACACCACGACCTCGGCCCCGTACGCGCGCAGCACGTTGCGCTTGTCCTCGCTGACCTTGTCGGGGCACACGAACACGCACTTGTAACCGCGCTGCTGGGCGACGAGCGCGAGACCGATCCCCGTGTTGCCGGAGGTCGGTTCGACGATGGTGCCGCCCGGCTTCAGTGCACCGGACTTCTCGGCGGCGTCGACCATCTTGACCGCGATGCGGTCCTTCGAGCTGCCGCCCGGGTTGAGGTATTCGATCTTCGCCGCGACCACGCCCGAACCCGGTGTCGTCACCGAGTTGAGCTTGACCAGCGGGGTGTTTCCGATGAGGTCGACGACGGAATCCGCGATGCGCATTCCTCCATGCTCTCAGATGCCGGCGCACGACGGCGTTCCGGCTGCTCGAGCGGCGGATTCGACGCACACTGGACACGGCAACGTCAGGGCCGTCCGCTCGGAAAGGTGATCTCCCGTGCCCCGAACCTCGTGGCGCGCCGCGGCGCTGGCCGGCGCGACGGCCGTCGCCGCCGGCTCCGGCGCCGGCGGCGCCTCCTGGCTCACGTACACGTACCTGATGCGCCAGGCGACGGCGGCGAGAGGTGTCATCGGCCGTACCTGGGCGAGGCCGCCCGAGGCGGACGGGGTGTACCCGCCCGGAGCGCAGTCCCCGGTGCCGTGGCGCCGCGGCGTGCCGTTCGACCTGCACCTGATGATCTTCGGGGATTCGACGGCCGCCGGCCTGGGCTGCGTCAGCGCCGCGGAGGTGCCGGGAGTGCTGCTGGCCCGGGCGCTGGCCGACGAGTCGGGCCGCAGCGTCCGGCTCGACACGAAGGCCATCGCCGGCGCCACGTCGCGGGGACTGGCCGGGCAGGTCGACGCGATGTTCGTGGCGGGTCCGCCGCCCGACGCGGCCGTGATCCTGGTCGGGGCCAACGACGTGACCGCGAAACTGTCGCTGCACCGTTCGGCACAGCGACTGGGCTCGGCGGTGCGGCGTCTGCGCACGAGCGGCGCCGCCGTCGTCGTCGGTACGTGTCCCGACCTGGGGGTGGTCGGCGCGATTCCCCAGCCGCTGCGCACCGTGGTACGGACGTGGGGGCGGCAACTGGCCCGCGCGCAGGCCGCGGCGACACGCGCGGCCGGCGGGTATCCGGTGCCGCTGGCCGACCTGCTGACACCCGAGTTCCTGTCCGCGCCCGACCGCCTGTTCTCCGCGGACGGGTTTCATCCCTCGGCCGCGGGATACGAACTCGCGGCCGGACACCTGCTGCCGGTGCTGGCCGCCGCGCTCGGACTCTGGGCCGGTGGCCCGGTGCCGGCTCCGCCGCAGACGTCGGCGGCGGCCCGGCTGTGGCTGCCCCGGACACGCCGCGGGCCCCGGGAACGGGTGTTCCCGGGGCCCGCGGTCGGCACGGTGGCCGGAGAGCTGGGCTAGTCGTTCTGGAAGTACGACAGCAGGCGCAGGATCTCGACGTACAGCCAGACCAGGGTGACGGTCAGACCGAAGGCGACGCCCCACGCGGCCTTCTCCGGCGCCTGGGCGCGGATGAGCTGATCGGCGGCGTCGAAGTCCAGCAGGAAGCTGAACGCGGCGATGCCGATGCAGACGAGACTGAAGACGATCGCCAGGGCGCCGCCGTCGCGCAGGCCGAGGCCACCGTCGACGAAGAAGCTCGCGACGAGGTTGCCCAGCGCCAGGACGAGGACACCGATCAGGGCGCCGACGATCATGCGGGTCAGGCGCGGGGTCACGCGGATCGCGCCGGTGCGGTAGACGACGAGCATGCCGAAGAACACGCCGAACGTGCCGAGCACCGCCTGGACGATCAGGGTTCCGCCGCCGGCGCCACCGAAGGTGATGTCGGTGAACATGAACGACAGCGCACCGAGGAAGAAGCCCTCGGCGACGGCATAGGCCAGGACGATGGCCGGGTTGTCCATCTTGCGGCCGAAGGTGGCCACGAGGACCAGGACCAGGCCGATGAGACCGCCGCCGATGACGAACGGCGCGGCGAGGTTCGCGTTGCCGTTGACGAGGACGTAGGAGATCAGCGCCGAGATCGCCAGCACCCCGAGCGTGATGCCGGTCTTGGTGACGACGTCGTCGATCGTCATCGACCGCTCGGTGGCGGGCCGGGCCCACGGGTCCGTCGGCGCGTACTGCGGCTGACCGAATTGCTGGGTGACCTGCGCGGCGCCCGCCGTCGCAGAGCCGAACGTGGCGTATCCGCCGCCCTCTTGCTTGGGCAGGTTGCGGAACACCGGGTTACTGGTGGTGCGCACCGTGCACATCCCTTCTGGTGGTCGGTTCTGTCCGTTCAACGATCCGCGGACGCCGGGAGTTCCCGGACCCGAGCCGAGCACGGACAAACCGGACTCTACCGGGTGCGCACGGACCTGGTCACGGTGAACTTACGGTTGCGTCCGGCAACTTCCGTGCGGCCGATCGTCCGCTGCAGGATCCCCCGATAGTTCAGGTGGGTGTTGTAGACGGTCCACAGTTCCCCGCCCGGACGCAGCAGCCGGGCCGCCGCGTCGAACATCTTCACGGCGGCACCGGTGTGCACGGCGGCGCCGACGTGGAACGGCGGATTGCACAGCACCACGTCCACTGAGGCGTCCGGCAGCGTCCCGGCGACGTCGTCGCGCAGTACGTCGACCCGGTCGGCGACGTGGTTCGCGGCGGCGGTGGCGGCGGCCGAGGCGACCGCCGCGGCCGACTGGTCGGTGGCGGTCACCCGCAGGCCGGGAAGCTGCCGGGCCGCGGCGACGGCCAGGATGCCGGTGCCGCAGCCGAGGTCGACGGCGGTCCTCGCGTCGCGCGGCAACCGGGGCACGAAGCCCAGCAGGAACCGGGTGCCGATGTCCAGGCGGGGGCCGGCGAACGCCGCCCCGTGCGCGACGACGGTCAGCCCGGCCTCGGGCACCGTGCCGGTCACCGGGTAGGTCGGCTCGGTCGCGATCGGGCCCCGGGCGGTGAGCACCCGCGACTTCTGCCGGCCGCGGGAGGCGCGTACCTCCGTGAAGCACCGGGCCAGTACCTCGTTCATCGCGGGCGTGATGTGCTTGTCGCGGCCCCCGGCGAACACCGTCACACCGGGATCGGCATACCGGGCGACGGCCTCGGCGAGCTCGGTGAGCGCGGCGAGCGACCTCGGCAACTGCAGCAGCACCACCCGGGCACCGGCGAGCAGGTCGCTGCCGAGGTCGTGCGTGGTGTAGCGATCGGTCAGTCCTTCGCGGGCGGCGTTCGCGGCCAGGGCCCGCTCCCCCACCACCGAGTCCTGGTGAACCCGGATCCCCGACGCGGAGTGCCGCACGGCGACGCCGAGCGTGAGGGCCCCGTAGTGGTCGTCGATCACTGCGACGGTCCCGGCCGGCGCCGCCGCGAGCGCGGCACCGGCCTCGTCGAGAATCAACCGGTCGGCGGCGTCGACGGCGACCAGGTTGGGCGCCTCCACGTCGGGGAGGCGCCGCAACCGGGCGAACAGCTCGTCGCCGGTCAGCACTGCCCCTTGCCGGCGTTCTCGATGGCACGCAGGGTGTCGGCCTGCTGCTCCTCGCTCAGCTCCGCCCACGCCGGCAGCGACTTCTGCGCGTCGGCGACGGAGGCAGCAGCCTGGGTGCGGTCCTGTCCCCAGGATTCGAGCTGGTCGAAGTACGGCACGAGGGCGCCGCAGATCTCGTCGTAGCTCTGGCCCAGCTCGATGCCCGTGCTTCCGGTGACCTGGCTCGTGCTCGGCGCGGCGGTGGTGGACTCGGTGGTCCCCTCGGCTGCGGAGCCGGAGTCACCGGACGAGCCGCAGGCCGCCGCGAGCAGCACCGCACCCGTACCGAACAGCGCCGCGAGAGTCTTCTTCATCGTTTCCCAATTCCGATCGCAGTGTCGTTTCCCGGAAGATCCGGCCGTCGTTGCCGGGAGCCCCGGCCGGACAACGGTAATGGAGAACCGGCGATCCATCCGTGTCGTGCCCGCCACACCCGGGACTATCCTGGAGGAATCCACATGAGGTGAGTGCCCCGATGGCAGAGAACGATCCCCTCGCCACCCAGCGAGCCACGGTCTCCCACGTCGCCGCGGCGGAGGACGAGACCGTCGAGGATCTGCGCCTCGCGGGGTTCGCCGACGCAACCGAGATCGGCCGTGGTGGCTTCGGGGTGGTGTACCGGTGCCGGGAGACGGCGCTCGAGCGCACCGTCGCGGTGAAGGTGCTCACCGCCCCGCTCGACGCCGACAACCTCGACCGATTCCTCCGCGAGCAGCGCGCGATGGGCAGGCTCTCCGGGCATCCGCACATCGTCACCGTCCTGCAGGTCGGCACCACCGGCAGTGGCCGGCCCTACCTGGTCATGCACTACCACCCCCACGACTCGCTCGAGGCGCGCATCCGCCGCTACGGGCCGCTGCCGTGGCCGGACGTGCTGCGCATCGGCGTCAAGCTCGCCGGGGCGCTCGAGACGGCGCACCGGGCCGACGTGCTGCACCGCGACGTCAAGCCCGCGAACATCCTGCTCACCCAGTACGGCGAACCGCAGCTCACCGACTTCGGCATCGCCCGCATCGCGGACGGCTTCCGCACCTCGTCCGGCGCGATCACGGGCTCCCCCGCCTTCACCGCGCCGGAGATCCTGGCCGGGTCGCCGCCGACCCCGGCCGCCGACGTCTACGGTCTGGCCGCCACCCTGTTCTGCGCGCTGACCGGGCATGCGGCGTTCGAGCGGCGCCGCGGGGAGCAGGTGGTCACGCAGTTCCTGCGGATCACCACCGAACCGGTCCCGGATCTGCGGGGCACCGGCGTCCCCGAGGAGGTGTGCTCCGCCCTGGAACGCGGCATGGCCACCGATCCGGAGGCCCGTCCGCAGTCCGCCGCGGAGTTCGGCGAGTTGCTGCAGCGGGCACAGGACCGCGGCGGCTGCGACGTGGACGAGATGGCACTGCCCGTGGACCCGGACGGACTCGGACCGCTGCCCGTCCCGGGAACCACGCACACCACCGGACCCCACCTCACGCCCACCGCGATCACCACGCCGCCGGTGCCGGTGACCCGGTTCCGGCCGCACGCCGCCAGCCGACCGCTGGTCCAGCGCATCCACCTCATCGACCGGCTGCGCCGCGCCCGGCGTCGCCGGCTCGTCGCGATCCACGCCCCGACCGGGTTCGGGAAGTCGACGCTGGCCGCTCAGTGGCGGGAGGTCCTCACCGCCGAGGGCGTCGCGGTGGCCTGGCTCGCGGTCGACCGGGACGACAACGACGTGGTGTGGTTCCTCACTCATCTGATCGAGGCGTTCCGGCAGGTGCGTCCGCAGTTCGCCCGCCAGCTGCGGCAGGTGCTCGAGGCCCACGGCGACGACGCCGAACGGTACGTCCTGTCCACCCTCATCGACGAGATCCATCGCGAGCAGACCCCGATGGCCTTGGTGATCGAGGACTGGCACCTCGTCACCGCACCGGGCACCGTCGCGGCACTGGACTTCCTCCTCGACCGAGGATGTCATCACCTGCAGATCGTGGTGACCAGCCGGAGCCGGGCCGGGCTGCCGCTCAGCCGGATGCGGGTGCTCGACGAACTCGTCGAGATCGACTCGGACGCTCTGCGGTTCGACGCCGAGGAAGCCGAGGGCTTCCTGCGCGACGTGAGCGGCCTCGACCTCGGTCCCGAAGACATCCGGGGCCTGACCGATGTCACCGACGGCTGGGTCGCCGCGCTGCAACTGGTGTCCTTGTCCCTGCGCGACAGCGAGGATCCGACCGATCTGATCGAGAACCTCTCGGGCCGCCACCACGCCATCGGCGAGTTCCTCGCGGACAACGTGCTCGACACCCTCGAGCCGGAGGTGTACGAGTTCCTGCTCGCGACGTCCGTCACCGAGGAGATCACCGGCAGCCTCGCCACCGCGCTCACCGGCGACCCGCACGGACAGGCGATGCTCGAGCAGATCGAGGCCCGGGATCTGTTCCTGCGCCGGGTCGACGACGAGGGCAGCTGGTTCCGCTACCACCGGCTGTTCGGGGATTTCCTGCGCCGCCGGCTCGAGCGTGATCATCCCGAACGCGTGGAGCCGCTCCATCGTGCCGCCGCGCAGTGGTTCGCACACCAGCACATGCTGCGCGAGGCCGTGGACCACGCCCTCAGCGCCGACGACCAGGAACTCGCCGTCGACATCATCGCCGCCGACGGGATGTTCCTGATCGAGCACTCCCACATGACGACTCTGCTGGCGCTGGTCGCCAAGCTACCGCCCCGCGTGGTGGCCGGACACCCGCGGCTGCAGATGACGGTGGCGTGGGCGAACGCGTTGCTGCAACGGGCCGACCAGACCCGCACCGCACTCGCGGCGGCGCGGGGATGTTTCAGCTGCTGCAACGCGGCGGCGGAGGACATCGCCGTCCTGCAGGTCGAGGCCGACGTCGTCGAGGGTGTCGTCGCAGTCTCCACCGACCGCATCGCCGACGTGGCGGACAGGGTTGCGCCGTGCCTGGACGATCCGGACGCGTTCCGGCCGTGGGTGGTGTCCGTCGCGGCGAATGTGGCGACCTTCGTGGACATCTACCGATTCGACTTCGAGTCCGCCCGGCAGCGGCAGCGGTGGGCCGAGCCGTACCACCGCGCCGCCAACGGCCCCTTCAGCCGCGTGTACGGGCAATGTCTGCTCGGGATCGCGGCCAACGAGCAGCTCAACGTCGCCGTGGCCGAGAGACATTTCCGTGCGGGACTGCGGACCGCGCGCAAGGTGGGCGGCATCCACACCCACGCCGCGCGGCTGGCCGCCGCCATGCTCGGGGAGCTGCTCTACGAACAGGGCCGGATCACCGAGGCCGAGGCTCTGCTCGACGAAAGTCACGAGCTCGGAACCGAAGGCGGCGTACCCGACTTCATGATCGCCCGGTTCGTCACGGCCGCGCGGCTCAAGGCGCTGCGCGGTGACCGCGCCGCCGCGGCGGCACTGCTCGACGAGGGAGCGCGGGCCGCCGACGACTACCGGTTGCCGCGACTGCGTGCCCGGGTGGTCAACGAGCGCGTGCGGCTCGGCCTGCCGGGACCGCAGCCCGCCCCGCGACGGATGCCGGCGTCCGATGCCCCCGACCCCGACGGCATCACGGAGATCACCGCTCAGGTGGAGGACGCCACCGCCATCCGGCTGCTCTACGGCAGCGGCAGGCCCGAGGACGCCGCCGAGGCATGCGAGTGGGCCCGGCTGTGGCACCGTCGCGTCTCCGGACGCGGTCGGCATCGCGCCGAACTGCAGGCGGTGCGGCTGCTGGTGGCGTGCCTGCACGCCGCCGGACGGATCGAGGAGGCCCAGCACGTGCTGGCCCCCGCCGTGGCGACGTGCGGGCGCCTGGGCATGCTCCGTTACCTCGTCGACGGGGGAGCCCACGTGGTGCCGCTCCTGCCACTGCTGCGCGATCGGCTGCGCACCCTGTTGTGGCCCCCGGACTGGCCGGCGGTGGACGAGGCCTTCCTCGACGAGATGGTGCGGCTGGCGGAGGCCGGCGGCGCGAGCATCGCGCTGTGAACCCGGGCCGCCCCGAACACCCCGGGGTAGGGCAGACTGCGAGCGTGACCGCTGCCGTCCCCGACCACATCCGCACCAGGCTCTGGCGCGACGGACGGCTCGTCGCCGAGAACTACCCGCTGGCGGACGTCTCCGAGTACCTCCAGGACGAGACCGCCCTGGTGTGGGTGGACCTGCACGATCCGACGCACCGCGAACTGACCGACATCGCGGAGGAGCTGGCGTTCGATCCGCACGCCGTCGAGGACGTGGTGGCGCACGGGGAACGCACGAAGGTCACCCGTTACTCCACTCACACCTTCCTCACCGTCTACGCCACGTCGCTGGCGGACGGGAGTGAGCCGGCCGACACGCTCGGGTCCCGGCTCAGGACCACGCGGGTCTCGGTGTTCGTGGTCCCCCGCGGCCTGGTCACGGTGCACCGGGGCACCGGCCTGGACGTCGACGAGGTGGTGCGGCGGTGGGACGACAACGCCGATCTGCTCCGGCACGGCACCGCCGCGCTGCTGCACGGGCTGCTCGACGTCGTCGTCGACGGCCAGTTCGAGACCATTCAGGGGCTCGACGACGCGATCGAGGAACTGGAGGACCGGTTGTTCGACGAGCGCGCGCACATTCGCGCGCTCCAGCGTCACACCTACCGGGTACGCAAGGAACTCGTCCAGTTGCGCCGTGTCGTCCTGCCGATGCGTGAGGTGGTCGCCGCGGTGATGCGGCACCGGGCCGAGCGGGGCAACTCCGTCGAACTCGACGGCTGGTACAGCGACCTGTACGACCACGTCATCCGCGCGACGGAATGGACCGAATCCCTGCGCGACATGATCACCACCGTCTTCGAAACCAACCTGTCGCTGCAGGACGCGCGTCTGAACACCGTGATGAAGAAGCTCACGGGGTGGGCCGCGATCATCGCCGTGCCCACCGCGGTGACAGGGTGGTACGGACAGAACGTGCCGTACCCCGGCTTCGGGCAGTGGAGCGGGGTGCTGTCGAGCACCGCGGTCATCGCCGCGTCCGCGGGAACCCTCTACATCGTGTTCAAGCAACGCAACTGGTTGTGACGGACGCCGGGTACGGCACGTGTCTGCTCGGCTACGTGGTTCCTTCGGAGTCGTCGAAGAACCGCCAGTCGTCGTCGCCCTCGACCCTGACCTCCATACGCCAGCCCAGTTCGCTGTTGTCGGCCTTGGAGTCCACGAACCAGGCGTGCGCGTCGTCCGCGCTCTCGATGTCCTTGGTCGCCACCACTTCGCCCTTGGGGTCGATCACTCGGTATGTAGCCATGCCGGGGGCTTTCCCCGGCGATCCGGCACTCAAACCCGAGCCCCCAGGATTGGCATGGCCGGGGCCGGGGTATCCGGGGATGGAAGTGACCACGGACGAAGGAGGATGAAGTGGCTGATTTCATCGACAAGGCCAAGCACAAGGCCGAGGACGTCACCGGTCAGGCCAAGGAAGGCGCCGGCCGCGCGACCGGCGACCGCGACCTCGAGGCCGAGGGCCGGGGCGACCAGGCGTCGAGCGGTCTGAAGCAGGCGGGCGACAAGATCTCCGATGCCGCCGGCAAGGTCAAGGACTCGTTCAAGAAGTAGCGCCGCGGCGCGCAAGCACGCGCGTGGCCCCGTCGACCCCGTCGACGGGGCCACGGCTCGTTTCCGGGGCCGTCAGCGTCCCTCCCCCGGCCGTGCCTGCTCCCCGGAGGTCGCGTTGCCGTACTGCTCCTTCGACAGCGGAATCTGCGTTCGACCGGGTTCCGGTGAGAGGTCGTCGCGCGGCCCGGCCAGCGGCGCGTACTCGTGCAGTTCCCGGGGGCCCTGGTCGAGCCGGAACGGCGGGTACTCGTCGCGCAGCAGCGCCGCGTAGGCCCACACCCGGAAACGCCAGCGGTTGATGCCCACGACGAGATCGAACACCCCGCTCGGGTAGCGGGCGGTGAACAGCAGGGCGATCGCCGCGACGAGCACGAGAATGCCGAGCAGGGACCACGAGTAGGTCCACGCCGCGTCGTCCCAGTCGCCTGAGGTCGCGGTGGCCCCGCCTCCGACGAGCACGGCGAGGATCAGGTAGTGCGGGACGGCGAGCAGCCACCACTTGACCAGCACCAGTCCCCGGGAGAGACGTTCCGGATAGGGGACGTCGAAGTCGGCGGGGTAGTCCGTGCGATGCAGGCTGAAGGGCGGATACCGGTCGGTGCCCAGCGCCGAGTAGGTGTAGAACCCCACCCGCCACCACCACCGCATCACGCCGACGTTGAAGTCGAACAGCGCCCGCGGGTAGCGGCCGGTGAACAGGATCGCGAAGCCCGCGACGACGGTCGTGACGAAGTGCGCGATCGCGAGGAAGAAGAGCACGATGTAGTGCGGGATCGCCAAGAGCCACTTCACGAGCCACAGCCAGCGCGACGGCGAGTCCGGGTCGCCGCGCAACATCACCGGGTAGGTGCCCGGGGCGACGGCGGCCGGCGGCGGAGCGTGCGCCGAGGGCGGACCGTGCCGGCCGAGCCCCACCGCGCCGAGGACGAGCAGCGGAACCCCGATCACGAGCAGGACGAGAGCACTGACGAGCAGCCACAGCGCGAGGGGTCCCAGGAACGGGAACTGGGCGCCCGCCTGCAGGTCCACGACGACGCCCGGGGTGGCGTCGGCGTTCATCACGACGATCGACCACACCCCTTCCTGGAAGTCCCAGCGCAATTCCTGTGTCCCGGGTCCGGCAGCCGACGCGGCCCAGAAGTCCTCGTCACCGGGAACCTGGGCGGGGTCGTCGCCGGGGATCTCGCGGTACTCGGCGCGGAACGGCTCGAACCGGACGTCGGTGAGTTCGGCGTGTGCGACCCCGGACAGGAAGGCGTCGACCTCCCGCTGCGGGCCGATGCCGACGAACACCGGCTGTCCGGGATCCTCCGATGCCGCACGCAATCTGAGCCGGCCGAAGTCCTCGGCGCCGAAACCGGTGGGCGTGTCGTCGAAGACCAGGTCGATGCGTTCGGAGACGAGGGCGCTCGAGTCGGTGCGGAAACGCTCGGTCGGAGCGGTGAACCAGCCGTCGTCGCGCTGGACGAAGTACCCCCAGCCGAGCACGCCGGCGGCGGCGAGCAGGGCCAGTCCGAGCATCGACAGCAGAACACCCACCACGAACATGACGATGTTGCCGGCCTTCATAGCGGCCTCCGATTCGGAGTGTCGTACACGCGGTCCGAACTCACCGTAGACGCGACCGAACAGGACGAACAAGACTTTGCCCCACCTCGCCGCGCCGCACCCCGCGACACGTCACGCACCGGTTCCGTGCGCGTAACGCATCGGCCATCCAGCGGCGTGTAGGGTGAGGGCATCGACGACACGTCTCGGTCGATCGCTTCCGGTCGGGCGAGTACAGCGTGATTTCGGTCGAGCACCACCCACCGAGCCCTGCCCCGGAACTGCCGTACCCGCATACCGGGTGCGGGTGTAGCGGCGGCAGCGTCGGGGTACCACAGCTACGCCGCCCGACACGGCTCGCCGGCCCGAAAGGACATCATGCACAACGAAACCGAGTTCCAGACGCCGCTCTTCGTCGAGCCCACCACTCCCGGCGACGAGGGCAGCACCGAGCCCGTCGCGACCTCGCAGCCGCCGAGCGGCCCCTACGACTACAACGCCATCTTCTCCGCCCGGGCCTGATCGCCGTCCGCGTCGTTCCGTACTGCGGGAAATCGGTTTCGGACTGCGGGATGACGTGCCCGCCAGACGATCCCGGCGCCGCCCTCGCAACGGATGACCCGTGCGGCCGGACCGCCGCCCGGTCGCGTACAGTGGACCACGGCCGGAGGGGAAGACCCGGCCACGCGAACGCCCCGGCTCCGTGCCGGGGCGTTCGTCATTCCGGGCGATGCCCGGAACGACGATTGGAACCGGCCGGGAACGGGAACGCACCCTGTGGGTCGCCCCACGACCCGTTCCCGACCGGAAGGATTGATCATGACCGAGGTGCTGTTCGTCGTGACAGGAGCCGATCACTGGACGCTCGCCGACGGGACGCAACACCCGACGGGATTCTGGGCCGAGGAACTGATCGAGCCGTACCGGGTGTTCACCGATGCCGGCTTCCATCTCACGTTCGCCACGCCGGGCGGCCGCAGCCCGGTCGTGGACGAGGCCAGCCTCGCACCCGACGCCGCCGGCGGCGAGGACCGCAGTGACGAGCTGCGGCGGACCCTCACGGAGCTGAGGCCGGTCCTCGACTCGCCCGCCGTACTCGAGGACGTGCGCGCCGAGGACTACGACCTCGTGTTCGTCCCGGGCGGGCACGGCCCGATGGAGGACCTCGCCGTGTCCGAACCGTTCGGCAGGCTGCTCGCGGAGTTCATGGCCGCCGGCAAGCTCGTCTCCGTCGTATGCCATGCTCCCGCAGCGTTGTTGCCCGCACGAGGTGCCGACGGCGGCTGGCTCTTCGACGGGTACCGGATGACCGGCTTCACCAACGAGGAGGAGACGCAGGCCGGGCTCGCCGAGAAGGCGCCGTGGCTGCTCGAGGACCGCCTCCGCGAGAGCGGCGCCCGATTCGACGCGGGACCGGCATGGGAATCACACGTGGTCGTCGACCGCAGCCTCTACACCGGGCAGAACCCGGCGTCGTCGCGGGCGGTGGCCGAGCGAGTGGTCGAGGCGACGAAGAGTTAGCCCCTTCGGCGCCCGAGGACTCTCGGAGGGCGGATCGGACACCCTGTGGTTCACAGCCGGACGCGTGATCGTGATCGATCCCCTCGACTACCGACTCGCGAAGACGCGCACGTTCGCGCACGCCGAGATGTACAACCCTGAACTGGGCGATCGACTCGGTCCGCAAGGCCGGGACGATCCCGGTGATGGGCGCGTACGGCTCGACGTTCAGCGCCGTGAAGTTCGGGGACTCCATGGACGAGGGACTGACGCTGCGGATGAACCAGTGCCCGGTCGAGCGTCGATCGCCACGCTTGTCCGAGCACATCCGTAACGGTTACCTCAACCCGAAAGAGGTTGTCACGCAAAGAATCCCACGCGAACACATCGCGGAGGCCTATCACATCATGCCGGCCGAGCTGGACGACTGCATCAGGAATCGTCTCTGCTCGTAACCGCCGGCGGGACTACGCCTTGCAGACATACCGGACATCCGGTTTCCTGTAGCTGTGCGCTGCCCGTGGAAGTGGAACAAGGACGAACCGCTCTTCGGTGACCCCGAGGCCCCGCGCGGCATGGTGGCGATCGTCGCCGTCGTCGTCGCGGTCGTCGTCTCGGCGACAGTGCTGTTGCTGCTGGCCTCGGGCGGGACGCTGCGCTGAGACTGCGGCGGAAGACTCGCCGGCGGCCGTCGTGCCACCCCTCCCCTGCGTTCCGGGCGTCGTATTCGGCCGAATGCGGCCCGAAGGGAATGTTCGCCTGGAACGATTCCGGGTGTGAAGCACTTTCGGATTGTGGACCGAGACGGTGCCGTCATCGACCAGCAGTCGTTCGAGACCCAGGACGAAGCCCTCGCATGGGCGCACACCCACCCGCGGTCGGGAGCCCCGGAATGGACGCTGGAGGAACAGGTCGGGCACGACTGGGAGAAACGGGAGAACCGGGAGCGGTCCTGACCCGACCGGTCGGGACCGTCCCGGCCGTGGATCACCCCTTCTGACGCTTCGCCCAGGTCAGCAGAAGCTTCGGCTCTCCGGGATCGGAAGAATCGAGTTCCAGCGTGGCGTCTTCGGGAGCGCCCGCGAGGAAGGCCCGGACGATACTCATCGTGACCGGCGTCGTGAGGGACAGAACGGCACTTTCGGATTCGTTCGACATGTTCCGAACGTATCGTCATCGCGGACCCCGTGCCGGGTGGGAAGAGCGATCGAACTACCCGACGGCAACTGGATCGGTGGCGTGTCGTCGGTTCTCCCCGCCTGACGACGTGTCCTGCCGAACCCTCCCGGATGCCGTGAGCGGTTCGCCGCTTCCGCCGGGTCTCTGCTCGACGGGCCCCGTCAGGGAGTCAACGCCCGGCAATCGTCGAGCTGAGCGGGGGGCTGTCCACCGCCCCGTTCCCGGCTGTCGTCCTGGATGACCGTGCCGACGTACCGATTGGTGAACGGGATCTGGTCGGCCTCCACGGTCCCCTGCAGCACGATCCTGCCATTGACCCTGGCCGTGTACCGGTTCCCGTCGGCACGCAGCTCGACGACCGCGCCTTCGGGGAACTTCGACGTGGACGCGTACTGCGGCGTCCCCGCGGCGGGAGCGAATCCGTTCGGGCTGGAAGGATCCTCGTAGTACAACGCCATCATGCTCTCGGTGAACGCGAACTGCACACCGGTGTCGACACCGGGATTGGCACGCACCACCGGACCGATCGACGAGTGCTCCGGGTCGCGTCCGTTCCAGCGGACCACACACCGCATCACCTGCGTCTCGCTCGGCATCGGCTCACTCCAGAACGCGAGACTCAGCGGGGTCGACGGAGTCCCCCGGCCGTCGAGATGACCGTTCACGATCTTCAGGGTGCCGCCCCCGTGGGTGATCCAGTTCGGGCCGAGCGGACCGTCCGGACGATCGAAGTCGTCGGCCGCACGCAGGACCAGCGGAGCCGGTGCGCGGCGGATGCCCTCGACCCCCTCGTCGGCGGTGGCCACGAGCGGGGAGGCTGCCATCCCTGGAATCGGAGCGAACTCCGGCGCGGAGGCGCGGACCTGTTCGTCGGCGGTACCCGGATCCGCGGCGGCGAGGGGTGAGACTCCGGTTGCGAGGGCCAGCGACCCCCACACGATGCCGAGCCGCACTGCACCCCTCCGGACGGACGCGCCCAGGCGATCGTTTGGTTCGGTAAGCACACAGGGCATTGTAGGGGCGGAAGTCGCGGCTGCCAGTGATGCCCGTCACGACCATCGCCCTCGGCCCCACGCGGGGCGGTCTGGAAGCCGTATCGAACGCGCCGGTCGGGTCGGCTCACAGCTGGTTGGGTTGTGGTGCCCCCAGTCGGACTCGAACCGACACTCGGCGGATTTTAAGTCCGCTGCCTCTGCCAATTGGGCTATGGGGGCGCATGAAGAGAGTAGAGCGTGGCGCCTCGGGGCCCGCAGCCGCGTCGCGCCCAGTCATCCGCGGAGACGATCGTCAGCGCGTACGGCTGGGCGCGGAGCGGCTGAGTGCCGCGGCTGCCTACGCGATCGACAGTGCGATCCCGTCGAGGATGTCGTGCTCGCTCACGACCAGCTCGCCGATGCCCGCGCGACGAGCGAGTTCGTCGGCCAGCACCGTCGTGACGACGGCTCCGCCCCCGATGACGTCGACCCGTCCGGGGTGCATCGGGCCGAGCGCGGCGCGTTCGTCGTGGGTGGCGGCGAGCAGGCCGTCGCACACCTGGCGCAGCCGGTCGAAGCCGACGGTGGACAGGTGCACCCGCTCGGGGTCGTATTCCTCGAGCCCGTTCGCGAGCGCCGCGATCGTGGTCATGGTGCCGGCGACGCCGACCCAGGTGCGAGCCTGCTCCACCGGCACGTGGGCGAGCGCTTCGGTGATCTTCTCCCCCGCGAACGTGCGCGCCGCGGCGACCTGCTCGGCCGTGGGCGGGTCGTCGTGCAGGCACCGCTCGGTCAGGCGCACGCACCCGATGTCGGTGGAGTAGGCGGCGTGCACGCCGTCCGCGTCGCCGAGCACCACCTCGGTGGAACCGCCGCCGAGGTCGACGACGACGAACGGCCCGCGTGCCGGGTCGAGTTCGCCCACGGCGCCGGTGAAGGACAGCCGCGCTTCCTCGTCGCCGGAGATGACTTCGGCCTCGGCACCGGCGATCACCGCGCCGAGGACCTCGCGGGTCATGGCGAAGAAGTCGTCCCGGTTGGCGGCGTCGCGGGTGGCGGAGGTGGCGACCATTCGCACCGCCTGCGCCCCGGTCTCGCGGACGAGGCCGGCGTATTCGACGAGGGCGACGCGGGTGCGTTCGATCGCCTCGGGGGCGAGCCGGCCGGTCGCGTCGACGCCCTGGCCGAGCCGCACGACCCGCATCAACCGGGTGACGTCGGTGAGCCGGCCGCCGTCGTCGAGATCGGCGATGAGCAGGCGGATGGAGTTGGTGCCGCAATCGATCGCCGCGACGCGGCGGGTACCCGCGGTCACTCGCCCTGCCCGCGCAGTTCGGCGTAGGTGGGCCAGTCGGCGGGGATCGCGGTGCCGCGCAGGCCGGCGTCGGCGGCGAGGGCGACGGCTTCGTCGCCGAACGGGTTCACCCCGGGTCCTTTGGCGAGGGAATGAGCGATGAGTACGTGCAGGCACTTGACGCGGTCGGGCATGCCGCCGCCGCTGAAGTCGGTGCCGAGCGATTCGATGGCGTCGCGTTCGGCCAGGTAGGACTCGTGGGCACGGCGGTACGCGGCCGCGATCTCCGGGTCGGCGGCGATCCGCTCGGTCATCTCCCTCATGACCCCACCGGATTCCTGCCGGCTGGCCTCGGCGGTGAGCCGCGGATCGGTGAGGTAGAACAGCGTCGGGAACGGCGTGCCGTCGGGCAGCTTGGGTGCGGTCTTCACCACGCCGGGGGCGCCGTCCGGGCAGCGGTAGGCGATGGCGAGAACGCCACGCGGAGCCCGCCCGAGCTGGGCGGCGACGGCGTCGAGGTCTTCCTGTGCGACGGGATCGGTCACCCGGTCGGTTCTCCTGGTTCTGGGGGCGCCACCGGCATCTGCCGCGGCACCGGGGCGGGTTCGGGTTCTGGCGCGGGCACGGACACCGACTGCCACAGGTCGCTGTACCAGGCGCCCGTGGAAGGCAGTTCCTCGGCTTGCTCGGCGACCGGTTCCTGATAGTCGCCGGGCAACTGCACCTGGTAGGGGGTTTCGCCGGGCATGACGAACCGCAGGCGCTCGCGGGCCTGGGCGCGGATCCACGCGGGATCCTCGATCTGCGCCTTCTGTTCGCGCAGCGCCGCGATCTCCTGCTCGAGCTGCGCCCGTTCCGCGGCGACCCGCTCGGCCTCGGAGCGCTGGCTGACGTACGTGCGCAGCGGAACCGCGAGGGTCAGGGCGAGGCCGCACACCACGAGGGCGAGGACGACGGCACGGCCGGTGGACAGGCCGAAGAAGGTGCGCTCGGGGCGGGCGGCCCGGGATTCGCGCGGCGTCCCGACCCGGGTGGGCCGGGCCCGGCCCCCGGTGCCTCCGGCGCGGGCGCCTGCGGCGTCGGCGGGTGGTTCCGTCGAGGCGGTCGGTCCGGCCGGGCGGGCCCGGCTGGGCCGCCGAGCGCCCGGCGCACCCTCGGTGCGGGTGCGCCGGGCGCCGGGCCGGGACCTACCGCGCTGGCTCATGCGGGTGCGCTCAGCCCTCGATGCTGAAACGCGGGAACGCCAGTTCGCCGGCGTACCGGGCGGCGTCGCCGAGCGACTCCTCGATGCGCAGCAGCTGGTTGTACTTGGCGACGCGCTCGGAACGGGCCGGGGCACCGGTCTTGATCTGGCCGCTGCCCACGGCGACGGCGAGGTCCGCGATGGTGGTGTCCTCGGTTTCGCCGGAGCGGTGGCTCATCATCGACTTGTACCCGTTGCGGTGCGCGAGATCGACCGCGTCGAGGGTTTCGGTGAGGGTGCCGATCTGGTTCACCTTCACGAGCAGCGCGTTGGCGGCGCCCTTGACGATGCCTTCCTCGAGACGCTCGGGGTTGGTGACGAACAGGTCGTCGCCGACCAGCTGCACCTTGTTGCCGATCTTGTCGGTCAGCGCGACCCAGCCGTCCCAGTCGTCCTCGCTCAGCGGATCCTCGATGGACACGAGCGGGTAGGCGGAGAGCAGCTCGTCGTAGAAGTCGGCGAGCTCGTCCGCGGTGCGGTCCTTGCCCTCGAACTTGTAGCCGGTGCCCGCGGTGTAGAACTCGGTGGCGGCGACGTCGAGCGCCAGCGCGACATCCGTTCCGAGCTTCAGGCCGGTCTTGGCGACGGCCTCGCTGATGAGGTCGAGGGCCTCCTTGGTGCCGGCGACGTCGGGCGCGAATCCACCCTCGTCACCGAGGCCGGTGGCCAGGCCGCGGCTCTTGAGCACGGACTTGAGGGCGTGGTACACCTCGGCGCCCCAGCGCAGGGACTCCTTGAAGGTGGGGGCGCCGATCGGGGCGACCATGAACTCCTGCACGTCGACACCGGTGTCGGCGTGGGCGCCGCCGTTGAGGATGTTCATCATCGGCAC
This sequence comes from Rhodococcus ruber NBRC 15591, assembly GCF_001894945.1. GTDB lineage: Bacteria > Actinomycetota > Actinomycetes > Mycobacteriales > Mycobacteriaceae > Rhodococcus > Rhodococcus ruber. Next base: position 73,048 of record NZ_BCXE01000001.1, on the reverse strand, counting down.
GGGCAGGATGTGGGCGTTCGGGCCGCCGAGGTAGCGGAACAGCTCGAGGCCGGAGGACTCGGCCGCGGCCTTGGCGACGGCGAGGGAGGCACCGAGGAGCGCGTTGGCTCCGAGCCGGCCCTTGTCGGGGGTGCCGTCGGTGTCGAGGAGGGCCTGGTCGACGGTGCGCTGTTCGGTCGCATCGAGGCCGATGATCGCCGGCGCGATCTCGCCGAGGACGCCCTCGACGGCCTGCTCGACGCCCTTGCCCAGGTAGCGCTCGCCGCCGTCGCGCAGCTCGACGGCCTCGTGCTCACCGGTGGAAGCACCGGAGGGCACCGCAGCGCGGGCGAAACTTCCGTCGTCGAGCAGCACCTCGACCTCGACCGTGGGGTTACCACGCGAATCGAGGATCTCGCGGGCTCCTACCTGCTCAATGATGGCCACTGGCTGATTCTCCTTCGATGGACTTCACGCTGCGGGGTCTGCACGCTGGGGACAGCCTAACCGCCCCGACCTGCGCCCGAAGCACGGCGCGCCCCGCGGTGGCGGCCACCGGCGGGTTGCCGGGGGCGAGGCGGACGGATCGGACAGTCGCGTCAGGGCTGACGGCCCACCCCGTACGCGGCGGCGCGGTCGCGCACCAGGGCGAGGTACTCACCGGAAAGGTTGTAGGCCATGAGGGCGCGCGTCCACCCCTCGGCGGTGGTGAGGTCGCCTCCGCGGTCGCACAGGTAGCGCCCGGCGGACAGGGCCGCGTCGTCGATGTTGTCGGGATCGGCGACGCCGTCGCCGTTCGCGTCCACGCCCCAACGGGACCAGGTCTCGGGAATGAACTGCATGGGCCCGACGGCCCGGTCGAGAACCGGATCACCGTCGAGGCGGCCCCCGTCGGTGTCGCGGATCTCGGCCAGTCCGGGCCCGCCGTCGAGGGGCACGCCGCGGATCGGCGGGTCGACGCGGCCGTCGGGGGCGATGGCGGCGCCGTTGTACCGGCCGTGCCGGCTCTCGACGCTTCCGATGCCGGCGAGGGTCGTCCAGGCGAGACCGCAGTCGGGGCGCGCGGCGGCGAGGGCGGCGGCGGCGTGACCGTAGGCCTCGAGCGCGGTGCGGGGTATGCCGAGTGCCTCGGCCTGCGGCGCGGCCCAGTCCCGCAACTGATCGGCGGTGCGGCCTGGGGCGTCGACGTCGATCGCCGGGACGGCGGTGCCGGGTGCGGGTGGGACGCCGTCGGGGATCGGGATGCGCGGCTCGCGTGGGCTCCAGACGGCAACGCCGACGACCACGAGGATCACCGCGACGACGGCGCCCAACAGGACGCGCGGCCACGGGGAGCGTCGCGGCGAGGCGGCAGGGGGCATGGTTCCCATCATCCATATCTCCGGCAAAGCGCAGGTAAAGGGACCAAGGTCCCTGTTGCCGATATTCCGGCCGGGTGTATGTTTTCGGCTTGCGTCACCTAATAAAGGTTCGCCTCACCTAACTACTGGAGTCGTATCCATGTCCGTGCTCGCCGCGAGGTCCGGGGGGCCGTCGACCGCCACCCAGCCGAGGGGGTCCGGTCTCATCGGTCTCCGCCAGCGCCTCGAAGCGGGCATCGTCGTGCTGATCCTGGTCGCCTTCCTCGCCTCGGCACCACCACTCGCACCGGGCCCGCCGCCGAAGTCGCCGCGATCCTCGCCTCGCTCGTCGCGGACCTCCGCCCGGATCCCACCGTCCTGCACGTCGTCGCCTGGGTGAGCTGTCTCGCCGTCGTCCTGTACCCGCGTCCCGTCGCACCGGCGCGCACGGCCGAACCCGCCGTCGCCGCCTGACTCCCCCTCCTGTTCGAAAGGCACCGATCACATGCGCCGATCCACGTACGCCCTCGCGGCGGCAGCGGCCCTGCCGCTCGCTCTGGCGGGCTGCACCGAGAAGTCGACCGCAGGCGACGACACGATCGCCGTCACCGCCACCGACGACGCGTGCGAGGTGGCGGCGTCGGAGGCCGCGACCGGGCTCGCCACCTTCAGCATCACCAACGACGGAACCAAGGTCACCGAGTTCTACGTGTTCGCCGCCGGCGACCGGGTGATGGGCGAGATCGAGAACATCGGCCCCGGCCTCACCCGGCAGCTGATGGTGAACCTGCCCGAGGCCGGTACCTACGAACTGTCCTGCCGCCCCGGGATGGTCGGCGACGGCATCCGACAGGAATTCGTGGTCACGGGGGACTCCCGAGCCGCCGCCGACGCCGACGGCAAGCTCGCCGAGGCCGGGGACGGTTACCGCCGGTACATCCGCAGCCAGACCGAGGCACTCGTCTCCGCGACCGGCGAGTTCGTTGCCGCCGTGAAGGCGGGCAACGTCGACGAGGCCAAGCGGCTGTTCCCGATCAGCCGCACCTACTTCGAGCGAATCGAACCCGAGGCGGAGAGCTTCGGCGACCTCGACCCCCGGATCGACCTGCGCGAGGCCGACCTCGAGCCCGGTCAGGCGTGGACCGGCTTCCACCGGCTCGAGAAGGACCTGTGGGTGCAGGGCGCCCAGCCCGACACGGCTGCGATCGCCGATCAACTCTCCGCCGACGTCCGGGAGCTGGCCGAGCTGGTGAACGCCGACGACTACACGGTCGATCCGACCAGGATCGCCGGCAACGCGCAGGGTCTGCTCGACGAGGTCTCGACCTCGAAGATCACCGGCGAGGAGGACATCTTCTCGCACACCGACCTGTGGGACTTCCAGGGCAACGTGGACGGCTCCCAGGCCGCGGTCGCGGCCCTGCGCCCGATTCTCGACGCGAACGACCCGCAGCTGGCGCAGGCCATCGACGCCCGCTTCGCCGATCTGGACGCCGCGCTCGCGCAGTACCGGCAGGGCGACGGCTTCGTCTCCTACGACACCGTGACCGAGCCGCAGCGCCAGGAGCTGTCCCGCCTGCTCGACGCACTGTCGGCCGAGGTGAGCAAGGTGCAGGGCGTCGTCGCGGGGGCAGCGGGCGCATGAGCGAGACGCCGACCTCCGCGCCCGCGTCCCGCGCGGGCATCTCCCGCCGGCGCCTGTTCGGTGCCGTCGGTGCCGGAGCCGCGCTCGCCGGGGCGGGCGCGGTGGTCGGCCGGGTCACCGCCCCCGGTACGGACGCCGGCACCGCCGACACCGTCCCGTTCCGGGGTGCGCATCAGGCCGGGATCGTCACGCCGGCCCAGGACCGCATGCACTTCGTCGCCTTCGACGTCACCACCGACGACCGGGACGAGGTGATCGCGCTGCTGAGGACGTGGACCGAGATGGCCGAGCGGATGACTGCCGGTCGCGAGGCCACCGAGGACGGCGCCACCGGAGACGGCCCCTACCATCCGCCCACCGACACCGGCGAGGCCCTGGACCTCGACGCCTCGCAGCTGACCCTGACCATCGGGTTCGGGCCGTCGTTCTTCGACCGGTTCGGACTGTCCGAGCGCAGACCTGCTGCGCTGCAAGATCTTCCGCACTTCCCGGCGGACAACCTCGATCCCGCGCGCAGCGGCGGTGACATCGCGATCCAGGCATGCGCCAACGATCCACAGGTGGCGGTGCACGCCGTCCGCAATCTGGCCCGGGTCGCGTTCGGCACCGCGTCGGTGCGCTGGTCGCAGCTCGGCTTCGGGCGCACCTCGTCCACTTCCACGTCGCAGCAGACACCGCGGAACCTGTTCGGGTTCAAGGACGGAACGAACAATCTCAAGGCCGAGGATCCCGCGGCGCTCGCCGAATCGGTCTGGGTGGACGCCGGCGACGACCAGGCCTGGCTCGCCGGCGGCACCTACCTGGTGGCGCGACGGATCCGGATGCTCATCGAGCAGTGGGACCGGGCGGTGCTGCAGGAGCAGGAACAGGTGATCGGCCGCACCAAGCGCGAGGGCGCTCCGCTCGGGAAGACCGGCGAATTCGACGAACTCGATCTCGAGTCCAAAGGACCGGACGGGCCGTTCGTCCCCGTCGACGCGCACGTGCGGCTCGCGTCGGCCCAGCACCTCGGCGGGCTGAAGATCCTGCGCCGGGGATACAACTTCACCGACGGCTCCGACGGACTCGGCCACCTGGACGCGGGCCTGTTCTTCATTGCGTTCTGCCGCAACCCGCTCGAGCAGTTCGTGCCGATGCAGCGCGAACTGGCGCGACGGGACGCACTCAACGAGTACATCCAGCATGTCGGGTCGGCGGTGTTCGCGTGCCCGGCCGGGCCGGCGCCGGGCGAGTACTGGGGGCAGGCGCTCTTCGAAGCGTGAGGGACGACGGGCCGGTTCAGGCCCGGTCCCCCACCGGCGTCTGCCACGGGAGCTCGATCCGCTGCCGGTGCAGCAGTTGCTCGACCGCCTCCGCCGACTTCGGACGGCTCAGCAGGAAGCCCTGCGCCCGGTGGCATCCGAGTTCGAGCAGCTTCGTCGCCGCCGCGACGGACTCGAGCCCTTCGGCCACCACGTCCAGCCCGAACGCGGAGGCCAGCCCCATGATCGACTCGACGATGACGCGGTCGCTCTCGCTGCGCTGCAGATTCAGCACGAACGCCTTGTCGATCTTGAGGGTGTGGACCGGAAGGGACTTCAGGTGCGCGAGCGAGCTGTAGCCGGTGCCGAAGTCGTCGATCGCGCAGCACACTCCGAGGCGCTCGAGCCGGCGCAGTGTCTTACGCGAACGTTCGAGATCGCTGACGACCACGTACTCGGTGATCTCCAGACACAGGCACGAGCTGCCGAGGCCGAACTCCTCCAGAGCGCTCTCCACCGTCTCCACGAAGTCGAGGCTCACCAGCTGCACGGGCGAGACGTTCACACTCATCGTCAGGTTCAGGCCCGGGATACGCCGCCGCCACTCGGCCAACTGTTCGCACGCCGTCCGCAGCACCCAGCGCCCGAGTTCGCCCGCCAGATTCGTCGACTCGGCCACCTCGATGAATTCGGCCGGCTGCAGCTTGCCCAGCACCGGGTGATTCCACCGCACCAGGGCCTCGACCCCGAGAATGCTGCCGTCACGCAGGTCGAACTCGGGTTGATAGTCCAGGGTGAGATGCTCGTCGTCGATCGACGTCCGCAGGCTCAGTTCGATGAGGTTGCGGCGCTCGCTCGCGCCCCGCATGTCCTCGGTGTATGCGACGACGCTGTTGCCGCCCTTGCTCTTGGCCATCAGCATCGCCTCGTCGACACGCCCGAGCAGCGCCACCGGGGTGATCCGTCCGGGCTCACCGACGGCGACGCCGAGGCTGCCGCCGCGGCCCACGACCTGGCTGCCCAGCTGCACCGACATCCCGACCGCCCACCGCAGTGCCTCGGCACGTTCCCGGGCCGCCTCGAGCGATACGGCACCGTCGAGCACGACGACGAACTCGTCACCGCCGAGGCGGGCCACCATGTCCTTCGGATCGCACACGCGCGACAACCGCTGCGCGGTGCGGCACAGGAACACGTCGACGGCGGCGTGACCGAGAAAATCGTTGAGCGGCTTGAGTCGGTCCAGATCGAGAAACAGGACGGCGACCGGTCCCGGCTGCCCCCGCTTCAGCCGTTCCTCGAGGTGTTCGAGGAGGGCGCGCCGGCTCGCGAGACCGGTGAGGTCGTCGTGATAGGCCGCGTCGCGCAGGTCCTGTTCGGCGCGGACACGGGCCTGCACCTGCGCCAATAGGGCCGCGATCATCATCAAGGTGTTGATCTCGTTCTCACTCCAGTCGCGATCACCGGCCTTGATGAAGCCCAGGGTGCCGGTGGTGACGTTTCCGGAGATCAGCGGCACCGCCGCGACCGAGACCTCGGGCACTCCCGAACCCAGGCGCACGCGGTTCGCGTATTCGGCCCCTGACTGTCCGGGACGACTGACCGCTGGTTCCTTCATGGTCTCCGTCATGGCGAAGATCGGGTCGGCGTCGCGGAAGTGCACCACCCCCAGAGGATCCGGGTCCGGCACGAATTCCCGCGGGGGCCACTCGGCGACGAGCACGGTCGCGTGGATCTCGTGGTCGTTGTAACGAAGAAAGCAGTTGTCGACCTCGAAGTGCTCGACGAGGTCCTGGAGCACTTGCTCGATCACCGAGTGATGAGACACGGCGTCCGCCGGCATGAGGCGGGAAGCGACACGGGTGACAATGTTCTCGAAGCTCTTCTCCACCATCTCAAACCCCTTGGGAACAGCACATTCGACGCACACGGGACCGCATCAGGGATGTCTTCGAACCCTATCCGAGCGGCGCGCGCTGCGAACCCGTTCCGGCCGCGCCCGCGCCACCCGGAGCAGGAGGGCGAAACGCAGGCCGGTCGGTCTGTCGAACGCGTCGTCGAGCGCCGACTGCAGCTTTCCGAGCGCGCCGAATCGGACCTCGGAGAGTCGGACGAGGTCGGTGTCGTCCTCGGCGTAGAGGAACACCGGGGAGGCCGGCTGGACTGCAAGACCCATGCCGTGGGCGCGGATCCACACGCTCTCGGCGGTCATCCCCGCCCGGACGTAGTCGGCGGGCTGTGGCCCCGGCGCGAAAACCGCCACGAGAGCCGAACTGCTGCGCACCCGCATTCCGGTCAGACGACCCAGCCCGTGCCCCAGGTCCCACTCTCCGAGTTGGTCGAGGACATCGTTTCGCACCGCCAGGTCGAGCATCGTGCGTTCCGCGTCGTCCATCCCGAGTGTTCCGACGTCGATGCCGCTGGCGGTGTCCTCGGAGTGCGGCCACCGCAGTTCCGCGAGCATCTCCCGGCGCAGAACGGGCGTCAGGTAGCGGATCCTGTCGGATTCTGCGAGCAACTCCGCGGTCTCGGCGAGGCGATCGGCGCCGGTGACGACCCGGATCCGGCCGCCCTCCTGCTCGGCCGCCTCGTACAGGGCAGCCGTCTCGGCCTCGGAAAGCGGCGATCCGTCGCCGGGTCGCCGATTGGTGCCGCGCGAGAGCATGGGCTCGTACTGGGCGGCCAGGACCGAATCGGTTCCGTCCGAGAACTGCATCGTCGCGAGCACTTCGCGCGGCGGCTCGGCGGCGTCCCGCTCGAGCACCCGGACCGCACCGAGTATCCGGTGCGCCGCCGCGGCGATGCGCGCGTTCTGCAGGGCTGCGCCCAGCGCCACGTAGCTGCCTCGGGCGTGGATGTCGATCGCGGTCGGCGTGAAGTCGTCGGCGGCGGCGACCTCGAGCCGCTCGCCGTCGGCCGTGATGGACCACGGCTGGCTGTTGCCTCCCGAGGGGGCCCGGCTTGCGGCGTGCAGCACCCGGTCGATCGGATCATCCGATTCCGCGGGCGGAGGTACGTCTGTGCCGGCCCGGCGTCCGGGATCCGCGGGGAGTGCCAGGGCGTCGAGACAGGCTTCGACGTCCACGCGGCCTCGTCCCGCATTCAGGGGTTGGCCGAGGCCGAGCCGTCGCACCACCGCGGCGACCGTCGCGCCGCCGAGCATCACCTCGCTGCCGAGCTGAGGCCAGGTGGCCAGCGTCTGCTCCACCTCCAGCAGGGACGCGGCCATCCGGGTCGAGATCCGCTCCGGTCCGAGCAGGCGCAGCGCGTACGGGATCTTCTCCCGGCCCGACAGGGCGGCGAGGCGATCCGGCTCGATCTCGCCGAGCAGTCCGTGGAACGGCCGTCCCGGCAGCAGATCGTAGCGTTCGACGTCGATCAATCCCCGGTCACTCGTTTCCATCACCACCGGCACGGCCCGTCGGGCCGCCTCCGCACGCAGTGCGACCTTCACGTCCAGCGAGTCGCACTCGTCCACGACGATGTCGAGGCCGTCCAGGAACTCGCCGACCGTCTCCGGTCCGATCCCGTCGGGCCACACCGACAGGGGCAGGTACGGATCCAGCTCCGAGAGTCGTCGCGCGGCCACGACCGCCTTGTTCGTGCCCAGGTCCACGAGGGAGGCCGGCACCCGGTTGAGATTCGACAGCTCGATCGGGTCGAAGTCGGCGAGCCGCAGTTCCCCGCACACCCCGTCGAGCACCAGCGCCTGTGCGACCGAGAAGCCGACGCTCAGGCCGACGATTCCCACAGTCGTTCCGCGCAGCCGGTCCTGTTCGGCGGAGGTCACCTTGTTCCGATTGCGGTCCAGCCGCAACCGCCGGAACGAGTGCGGTCCGAGCACACGGACCACGGTCCGGCGCCACGGGTAGTGGACCCACCGGGCCGGCTCGTCGAGCACGTCACTCCCGGCCGGCGGGAGCACTTCGCGCAGTCCCCGCACCTGATCGGAGAGACGATCGACGACGACAAGTCCGGGTTCGGAGCGCAGGCGGTCGAGCCCCTCCATGTCCTCCGGCCGGTCCTCCGCGAACACCGACGGCGTCCATCCGGCCTCGCCGTCGGACCTCACGCGGGCTCCCCGCCGACGGGAAACCCGTCCACTTCTCGTCGGAGTTCGTCGCCGAGGGGATCGGCGTGCAGACGGTCCCACCACATGAGCCGGGTCCGATAACGGGCGTCCGGATACGGAGTAGCCGGCATGCTCTCGTCGACCACTCCCCCACAGGTCCGCCACAGATCGAGGAGGTTGTCGGCGGCGGTGGCCATCATGTAGCGGGACTGGAGGAGGTCCATGAACTTGGCGCCCATCCGGGCTATGGCCAAGGTGAGTTCCCGGCGCTGGGGCACGTCCTCGGACACCCATGCGGCCTTCGCCTCGATCAGACCGAAGGGGATCCGGCTCTCGATCATGCGGCGGAGCCGCTCGACGTGCTCCGGAGCGTTCCACTCGGTCAAGGCATGGGACTCGTCCGCACTCCGGAACGGCCCCTGGGCTCGTACCCCTCCCACGACGACTCCCCGTCGATCCACCCCCGCGCAGAACATCGCCGTGCTGTCGCCGCTTCGCACCGTCTCGTAATCCAGTGCGGACTCGACCCCGAATCGGCGGTAGGCCCCCAACGCCCGGGCAAGATATTCGTTCCACAGGTCCGGCGCCGCGGCGGGCACGGCGGCGACGAACGAATATCCCGAGGCCGGATCGCTGTAGGTCGAGACACGCTCGCGCACCGAGTCCGATGCGACGCGCACTGCTCGATCCACTGTCGGCCTCCGACCTTGCGGATGACCCCGCACGGAGTCACCCGGTGGACCACATCAGGCCCTCTCGCTCACCGTCATGCTCCTCGACCGGGACAGCACGGGTCATACATGTGGCTGTATGGAATCGAGTATGCAGTATCGGGGTGTTCGCCACAGCCTTCTTCAAGCCAGAGATATGTAGAGTTCCGTCTCTCCCGACGGGCCGATGACAGCCACCTCCTCCCGGTAGGCCCGCTCGATCCGCCCCTCCTTCTCGGCGATCTCGACCTGGTGCCACACGTCCTCGACGGGATCGGAGTGGTCGCTGTCCGGAACGAAGCGGGCGAAGTATCCGGTGGGGACCCGGACCAGCGAGTCCCCGGCCGTCAGGTCGGACAGTCCGTCGCAGCGACGGCCGACCACCGCATTCCAGCCGACCTCGGGGTGCCAGATGTAGACCACGACCACCGCGCCGATGCCGCGCGCGCGAATGCGGTCCTCGGTGAAGGTCAGCAGTTCGGACCGCTGACCGGACGACCCCGGCTCGAGCCCCGGCAGAACCAGCCCCCCCACATAGTGGTCGTGCAGCTTGGTGAGTTCGAAACTCATTGCGCACCAGCCTTTTCCGGAGTCCGGATCGCTACGTACATATCGATGCGGTACGCGTGGGGATAGAACTCGAAGTCACCGGTGAACGACCGGACGACCTCCCCCGCCTCCTCGGCGGCACGGATCTGGTTCCACAGATCGATGAAGACGCCGGGAAACGTGCCGGTCGAGGAGAACTTCGCGTACGTCCCGGCGGGCAGACAGGCCACGAGATGACCTTCGGTCACCTGATCCAGCGACTCGCACTGGTATCCGACCGTCTGGGTGTAGTAGGAGTCGATGTCGACCGCGTGATCGGTGTAGGCCGAGGCCAGCGGCCCACCGAGCTCCTGCTTGAGCACCGCCGACCAGGCCCGTTCGAGCGCCCGGTCGCGAACCTTGCCGAGAGCCCGGCGCGGGCTCCGCACGGGCAGGCCGGCGACGAGGGTCTGTTCACGCTGCACGATCTGAAACGACATCGGGCGACCTCCCCAGGATCTCACGGTACGCCTCGACACCCCTGCGTGCCCGACCCACGAGTGAGGGTGTGAGTGGTTCCGAGTCTAGGGGTGTCTACCAACTGGCGCCAAACAGCAAGCAAAACAATCTTTCGGTTTGTTACAGGCTTTCATTCATCCTCCAGGTATGATTACCTTGTCTAGTCGGACCTGATGTTGCGAAAATTCTCGTCGCACGGTCCCGGCCGACTGCCCGAGGGGTGTGATCAATGAAGTGCCGCCTGTGCGAATCGGACCGGCTCCTCAGCGTGCTCGATCTCGGCGCCACGCCGCCGTGTGAGCGCTTCCTGGCCGCCGACGAGCTGGACCTGCCCGAAAACACCTACCCCCTGCACCTGCGATTGTGTGAGGAGTGCCTGCTGCTGCAGATCCCGGCACTCATCACACCCGAGGACACCTTCACCGAGTACGCCTACTACGCGTCGTTCTCCGACTCGTGGGTGGACCACGCCCGGCAGTTCGTCGAGACCGCCGTCCGCGACCTGCAGCTCGGACCGGACTCGTCGATCGTGGAGGTCGCCAGCAACGACGGCTACCTGCTGCGGCACGCGGTCGCGGCCGGCATCCCGTGCCTGGGCATCGAACCGTCGGTGAACGTCGGCGCCGCGGCACGTGGGATCGGCGTCCCCACCGTCACCGCATTCCTCGACGAGGGACTCGCCGAGGACATCCGCGAAGAGTACGGGCCGGCCGACCTGGTCGTGGCGAACAACGTCTACGCCCACATCCCCGACCTGCTCGGCTTCACCCGATCGCTGCGCACCCTCGTCGCCGACGACGGCTGGATTTCCATCGAGGTGCACCACGCGCTGAACCTGGTCCGCGAAGCGCAGTTCGACACCGTCTACCACGAGCACTTCCAGTACTACACAGTGCTGTCCGCGATGCGGGCGCTGGCCACCGGCGGTCTGTCGGTCGTGGACGTCGAACTGCTCGGCACCCACGGCGGATCGATCCGGCTCTGGGCCCGGCCGGACGAGGTCGCAGGTCCCCCCGGGACACGGGTGGAAGCCGTGCTCGAGGAAGAGCGCCGGGCCGGTCTCCACACGACGGCGGGCTACCGAGAACTCGAAGCCCGCGCCCGTTCCGTTCGCCGAACCCTCCTGCGCTTCCTCCTCGACTGCCACGATCAGGGCCTGTCCGTCGTCGGTTACGGCGCACCGGGAAAGGGAAACACCCTCCTCAACTACTGCGGTATCCGCCCGGACCTGATGGCGTACACCGTCGACCGCAACCCGTACAAGCACGGGCGTTACACCCCCGGCGCCCGGATCCCGATCCTGCCGCCGGAACAGCTCGAGAAGGACCGGCCCGACGTGGTCGTCGGCCTGCCGTGGAATCTGGCGGCGGAACTGACGACCCAGTTGCAGTACATCTCCGCCTGGGGCGGCCGGCTCGTCTTCCCGCTCCCCGAACTGCACACCACCATCGGCCCCGCCGACTTCGTCAGGAGGATCACGGTATGAAAGTCGTTCTGTTCTGCGGCGGCTACGGCATGCGGATGCGCAACGACCGGACCGACGAAATTCCCAAGCCCATGCAGATGGTGGGCCCGCGGCCGCTCCTGTGGCACATCATGAAGTACTACGCCCACTACGGTCACACCGAGTTCGTCCTGTGCCTCGGCTACGGCGCGGCCAAGATCAAGGACTTCTTCCTCGACTACCACGAGGAACAGTCCAACGACTTCGTGCTCCACGACAATCGGGTCGAGTTGCTCAACACCGACATCAGCGACTGGTCGATCACCTTCGTCGACACCGGTCTCGAATCCGCGATCGGCGAGCGCCTGCGCCGCGTGCGCGAGCACCTCGGCGACGACTCGCACTTCCTCGCCAACTACGCGGACGTGCTCACCGACGCTCCCCTCGACGTGATGATCGAGCGGTACCACCGGTCCGGCGCGACGGCGTCGATGCTCGTCGTCCCCCCGCAGTCGTCGTTCCACTGCGTCGATGTGGCGGAGAACGGCGAGATCAAGGAGATCGTTCCGGTCAGCCGTTTCCCGATCTGGGAGAACGGCGGGTACTTCGTGCTGAGTCAGGAGATCTTCGATCTGCTCCCACCCGGGGGCGACCTCGTCGCCGACGTCTGCGGCACCCTAGCCGGGCAGGGTCGGCTGTACGGCTATCGGCACAACGGCTTCTGGAAGCCGGCGGACACGTTCAAGGAACGCGCCGAGCTCGACGACAACTACGCCCGCGGCATCCATCCCTGGACCGTGTGGGAGACGGCGCGGGCGGTGGTGACATCGTGATCGACCTGCACGTCCTCGACGTCCGCGAGATCGCGGTGCTCGGCGCGCACTGCGACGACATCGCGATCGGGATGGGTGGCACGCTGCTGAGCTTGATCGCATCGGCGCCGATCCCCCCACGGGTGCACGCGTTCGTGCTGTCGGGTGAGGACTCGCGACGCGAGATCGAAGAACGCCACGCGCTGGCCGCACTGTGCCCCGGGGCCGACGTCGAGCTCACGGTCCTCGACGTTCCGGACGGCCGAGCCCCCGCGTACTGGGACGCGATCAAGACCGCCCTCGAATCCTTCCGGCACACCTGCGAGCCGGACGTGGTGTTCACACCACAGCGCGGTGACGCCCACCAGGACCACCGGTTGCTGTCGGAACTGGTCCCCACGGTCTTCCGTGACCACCTCGTGCTCGGCTACGAGATCCTCAAGTGGGAGGCCGATACCCCGCACCCGGCGATCTACCACCCGCTGACCCGCAAGGTCGCCGAGGAGAAGGCCCGGATCCTCCTCAAGTACTACCCATCCCAGGCCGGTCACGACTGGTTCGACGAACAGGCGTTCCTGGGCCTGTCCCGCCTCCGCGGTGTGCAGTGCCGACGTCCGCACGCCGAGGCATTCGTCCTGGAGAAGGCCACCCTCCGCTTCGGAAAGGCATGACATGCGCGTCCTCGTCACGGGTCATCAGGGGTATCTCGGGTCGATCATGGTGCCGGTTCTCCGCTCCCACGGTCACGAGGTGACCGGCCTGGACTCGGGTCTGTTCGCGGACTGCCTGCTCGGCCCCGCGCCCGACGAGCCGCCGGCCCTGCGCCTCGACCTGCGAGACGTCACCGCGTCCCACCTCTCGGGTTTCGACGCCGTGATCCACCTCGCCGCGCTGTCGAACGACCCGCTGGGCTTCCTCGAACCCCGGATCACCTACGAGATCAACCATCAGGCATCAGTGCAGCTGGCCCGGTGTTCGAAAGCCGCGGGTGTGCGCCGGTTCCTCTACGCCTCGACCTGCTCGGTCTACGGTTCCGCCGGCGACGACCTGGTCGGCGAGAACGCACCGCTCCGCCCGCTCACGCCCTACGCGGAAAGCAAGGTGCGGGTGGAGGACGACGTCGCCGCGATGGCCGATTCCGGCTTCTCCCCCGTGTTCCTGCGCAACGCGACCGCATTCGGGTTCTCGCCACGGCTACGCGCCGACATCGTCCTGAACAACCTCACCGGTTCGGCGTACCTCACCGGCGAGGTCCGCGTGCTCTCCGACGGAACGCCGTGGCGGCCGCTCGTGCACGCACAGGACATCGCGGAGGCCTTCGCGCACGCCCTCGTCGCACCCACCGAGCGCGTGCACTGCGCGGCCTTCAACGTGGGCACCGAGGCCAACAACGTCACCGTCGCCCAGATCGCCGAGGCCGTGGCCGACACCGTTCCCGGCGCCATCGTTGCCATCACCGGCGAGAGCGGCCCCGACCCCCGGTCGTACCGCGTCGACTTCTCCGCTGTCCGTAGAGCTTTCGACGGGTACGAGGCTCGATGGACGGTGCGCGACGGCGCGGCGGAGCTGTACCACAGCTATCGCCGATACGGCCTCACCGCCGACGCGTTCGCCGCGCGCTTCACCCGGCTCGCGCATCTGAGCCGCCTCCAGGAGACGGGCGAGCTCGATTCGACGCTGCGATTCCAGCGGATCGGGGTCTCGGATGCGTGAACTAGAGCGAGGCGAGAAGATCGGACCAGGTGCCTGCGGCGTCGTCCCGCGCACTGATCACGCTGACCGGCAGCGGCCAGGCGATCGCGAGGGTCGGATCGTCGTAACGCACCGCGACATCCTCGGCCGGATCGTGCGCCCGGTCGATCCGGTAGCACACGTCGGCAATGTCCGTCAGCGCCTGGAAACCGTGCAGGAATCCCGGTGGGACGAACAGGTTCGCGAACTCGACGTCGTCGAGCCGGAACGCTTGGTGCCGACCGAAGGTGGACGATCCGGGGCGGACGTCGACGAGCACGTCGTGGACCGCGCCGTGGGCACACCGCACCAGCTTCGCCTCGCCGCGCCCGGATCGACCGTGCATGCCACGCATCACCCCGCGCACGGATCGGGACTGCGAATCCTGCAGGAAGTCGGAAGCACGTACGCCGGTCGATCCGGCCTGTTCGTCGAAGAGCCGGGCATCGAATGTGCGGGTGAACAGGCCTCGTCCGTCCCGGAACGGCTCGGGACGGAACACCAGGACGTCGCGCAACTCCGTCGTTTCGACACGCACCCGACGATTCTCCCGCACCTTCCGTGGCCCCGGCACCCGAATGGACCCGAAGGGGTGCCGACATGACGACCTGCCGCGGCTGCGGCGGCGCCGACGTCGAACAGGTTCTCGATCTCGGTGCGATGCCCGCAGCAGACCACTTCCCCCTCGCCGGGACCCTCGTCACCCCGGCCGAGACGTCGCATCCGCTGGCGATGGCCCTGTGCCGGGGCTGCGGCCTCGCGCAGCTCGCCGACGACGACACCGTCCCCGACGAACCCCGCGGTGTCGAACCGCACGCCCTGCGCGAGCAGGCCGCCGCCGCGGTCCGCGACGTCGCGGACGCCGGTTGGCTCACGGGCCGCACGGTCGCCGAGTTCGGAAGCCCCCACGGCGGCACCTGGTTGCCGCTGCTCACCGACCGCGGATACGAGATCGTGCCCACCCGGCGTCCGGCCTCGCTCGTACTCGACTGCTTCGGGATCATGCACGAACCCGACCAGCACGCCGCCTTCCGGCAACGCACCCGTGCCCTCACCGCCGACGGCGTCCTGCTGCTCCAGTTCCACTCGCTCGCCACGATCGTGCGGCAACGGCAGTGGACGGCGCTGCGGCACGGCCACTTCGCGTACTACTCGCTGACCGCACTGCGACATCTGCTCGCCGACGTCGGCCTCCACGTCGCCGACGCCTGGACCTTCGACCTCTACGGAGGCACCGTCCTCGTCGCCGCGACCCACGCGCGCCGGCCGTTGTCCCTCGCCGCCCGCCGGATCCTGACCGACGAGAAGGCCGTCGGCGTCACCGAACCCGTCGCCGTGCACGCGCTGCAGCGGGCCGCCGACGAGCAGGCCGTTGCCTTGCGCACCTGCCTGCAGGCGATGGCGCGGCAGGGACGGCGTGTCTACGCCTACGGCGCGGCGTCCCGCGCGGTCGCGCTGTTCGCCCGGGCCGGCCTCGATCAGCACCTGGTGGCGGGGGTCGCAGACGCCTCCCCCGCCAAGCAGGGCCGGCGGATGCCCGGCACCGACGTGCCGATCATCTCTCCCGAGCAGTTGCTGCGCCTACGGCCGGATCGCGTGCTCCTGACCCTGCCCGACCTGCTGCCAGAGGTGCGGCGGCGTTATCCGGAACTCGACGGACGGTGGATGATCCCGGCCGACCATGCGGCGCCGCGACGCGGGACGCACGGCCTGCGAGCCGCGCGGGTGACCACCGGCGCCGGAAGCGAGGTGCAATCGTGACCACCAACGCGCGCCGCGGCCCACGGGCCGTGTTCCTCCACCGGCCGCAGGCCGTGCAGCCCCGCGGCGCCCTGCCGGCCTCCGGTTCGGACGCCGCGGCGGGGCCGATCACCCCACGGCACTTCGCCGCTCGGTTGCGGGCGCACATCGACTTCTTCCCACTGACCGCGGACCTGGTGGTGCTCTCGGTGGTCTTCGCGCTCACCGCGGCCGGCGGACCGGTCGCGAGCGCCGCGCTGCTCGTCCTGCTCATGACGATCCTGGGCACCTACCGGGCACACCTGACGCTCTCGGTGCTCGACGACCTGCCACGCATGCTCGCCGCCGTCACCCTCGCCGGGGTGGTCACGGCGCTGACACTCGCACCCTACGGACCGTCCTTCGGCGCCGTGAAGGTGACCGCCGTCGCCTTCACGGTCGTGACGCTCTCCCGTACCGCCGCCTACGCCGCCGAGCGGCGTGTCCGGCGGAACGCGCGTCACCGGCGCCGCACCGTGATCGTCGGGGGCGGTGAGATCGCCGCGATGCTGGCGGACGAGATCGCCGGCGAGCCGTCGTGCGGACTCGAACTGGTGGGTCTTCTCGACGACGACCCCCGGCCCGATACCGTGCGCCGCCTCGACGTACCCGTCCTGCCACTGAGTGGAAACCTGCGAGAATTTCTCACCGCCAAGCAGATCAGCACGGCCATCCTCGCCTTCTCCCTCGTTCGCGACTGCGACATGCTGAAGATCCTGCGCGAGTGCGACCGCCTCGACTGCGAGATCTACGTCGTGCCCCGACTGTGGGAGATGGCGGCCGTGAGCGGGGACATGGAGCGCATCGGGGCGATGCCCCTCACGCGGGTCCGCCGTGCGGCGCACCGTTCGCTCACATGGGGAATCAAGTTGTGGACGAGCCGGGTCCTCAGCGCCGTCGCGCTCGTCGTGCTGGCGCCGCTGCTGGTGGTGACCGCTGCCGCCGTCTGGTTCTCCGACAGATCGGCACCGATCCTGTTCCGGCAGCGACGCATCGGCCTGGACGGCCGGGATTTCGAGCTGTTGAAGTTCCGCACCCTGAAGCCTGCGAACGAGGACGAATCCGCCACGAACTGGTGCATCGCCGGTGACGCCCGCCTCGGCCGCGTGGGCAAGGTACTGCGCGCGACGTCGCTGGACGAGCTGCCGCAACTGTGGAACGTCGTCCGCGGCGACATGACTCTCGTCGGGCCCCGGCCCGAGCGGCCGCACTTCGTCGACAAGTTCGGTGCGACGATCCCCAGCTACACGGCACGACACCGGGTTCCGGCCGGCCTGACCGGCTGGGCGGCCGTGAACGGGCTGCGTGGTGACACGTCGATCGTCTCGCGGGCCCGGTACGACAACTTCTACATCGAGAACTGGGGGCTGTGGTTCGACCTCAAGATCATGCTGCGCACCGTCTCGGCGGTCCTCTCGATGAAGGGACGATGATGGACACCCGGAGCGGCCGTGCCGTCAACGTCGCAGTGTCGCCAGCATTCCCCGGGACCGCGCCGACAACCGTTCGAACGCGGCCCGCACGAGGCGCGAGTCCCCGGCGATCACGTCCTTCCGGGACACCAGGTCCGGGTAGTCCTTCGCGATTCGGTGGTGAAAACGCATCATGTCCGTGAGCTTGCTGAGCGAGGACGTCCGGCTGCACAGGTTGAACGTCGAGTCACGCCATGCCGCAACACGTTCGGACATCCCGAAGAACATCCCGAAGGTCGAGACCCGGGCGAACAGGTCCACGTCCATCGGGAACACCAGGTCACCCCGGAAGCCGCCCACCCGGTCGAAGTGCTCACGCCGGAACATCGCGGCGGCGGTGGGACCGAAGTCGGCCGGCCCGCGGCGCACGATCGTGCCGATGAGGGCGCGCGGGGTGTGCAGGCCCTCGAGTCCGGGGATGCCCAGCCCGCTCTCCCGGATGTCGCCGGCTTCGTCGATGACGTCGAACCGTGCGGAGGTGAGCGCGACGGTCGGATCGGCCATCACCCTCGCCTGTGCCTCGATCGACCCGGGACGCAACAGGTCGTCGGCGCACACGATCTTCACGAGCGTCCCGCCGGACAGGGACACGGCCTTGTTCCAGTTGTCGCCGATCGAGAGCACCGCGTCGTTGCGGACCACCCGGACGCGGGAGTCGTCGAACGAGCGCGCGATGTCCGCGGTGCCGTCCTCGGTCGCGTTGTCCAGCACCAGGACGTCGAGGTCGGCGTCCTGTTCGAGGATCGAGCGCATGGTCGCGTCGAGAGTGCGGACTGCGTTGTACGCGGGGACGCAGACAGAGATCGAAGCGGTCATGAGAACCCTCCGTGACGTTCGAGTTCCGTCGCCGGAAGGGCGTCACCACCCAGGCGGCGGATCGTGCGGGGTGCCGGCTCGGACCTGCGTCGGAGCGTACCCGCATTCGAATCGGGATCGCACCGCATTCCCTCGACCCCTCGCGGACGCCGGGCAGCCGACGGCGGTGTCGCCGTGACACCCTCCGCCCCTACCTCCGATCGTCGGCCCGGCCCGCCGCTGCGGATCCACATGACCGGATCCGAGTGGTTCGCCACGGCACCCGGCGGGCTGAACCGGTACTTCACCGACCTGTACCGCGCCCTGCGCCACCGGCCGGGCGTCGACGTGTCCGCGATCGCGTTCGGCGACCCGGAAACGGGCGGGCAGAGCTGGGGCCCGACGGGCGGATCGACGCTGCGCCGAGCCTGCGCCGCCTTCCGGGACCGCACCGCGCTGCCCCGCCAGGCGATCATCGACCGGCATTTCAGCCTCTACGGGCGTCCGTCCGTCGGCCGGCGCGGCCCGCACCCGCTCGTGGTGCATTTCCACGGGCCGTGGGCAGCGGAGAGCCGCCTGGCCGGATCCAGCGAGATCGCCGCACGCGCCAAGTACCAGCTCGAGCGCGCGCGATATGCCGGCGCCGACCGGTACGTGGTGTTGTCCGGACACTTCCGGGACGTACTCGTCCACTCGTACCGCGTCCCACAGGACCGCATCCGGGTCCTCCCGCCCGGGGTCGACCTCGACCGCTTCCGTGCGACGGACGTCCCGGGTTCCGCACGCACGGTGCTGTGTGTGCGCCGGCTCGAGCGGCGGATGGGCGTGCACGTCCTTCTCCGCGCCTGGCCGGGCGTCGTCGCCGCACATCCGGACGCCCGCCTGGTGATCGTCGGCACCGGCACCGAGGAGGCCGCGCTGCGGGCTCAGGCCGCCGAGTCCGCGGTAGGCGATTCCGTCGTATTCGAGGGCCGCACCGACGATGCGCGGCTGGCACACCTGTACGAGCAGGCCGCCGCGACGGTCGTGCCGTCGGTGGCACTCGAGGGCTTCGGGTTGATCGCGCTCGAGTCGCTGGCTGCGGGCCGCGCCCCTGTCGTCACCGACTGCGGCGGTCTGCCCGACGCCGTGCGCGGACTCGACCCGTCGCTGATCGTGCCCGCAGGCGACGCCGAGGCCCTGGCCGACCGGATCGCCGGTGCGCTCTCGGGCCGGGTGCCGGGGCGACGGGGATGCCGCATCCACGCCGAAACCTACTCCTGGGACGTGGCCGCCCAGCGGCACGTCGCGCTGTACGCGGAGCTGGTGTCGTGACCAGCGCGCTCTTCGTGACCCACACGGCCGCACCGTCCGGCGCCGAGATCGCCACCGCCCGGTTGGCGAAGGCGCTACGGGACCTCGGTGTCGACGTGGCCGTGGCCTTCGCCCAGGACGGTCCGATGGCAGAGCGGTTGCGAGCGGTCGGCGTCGGCACCACGATCCTGCAGGGCACGTTCGACAGCCGGGCGATGACGGTCACCGATCCCACCCTGCCCGGGTTGCTCGCCGGTGCCGCTCGGCTGGTCCGGCTCGGATGGGAGCTGGGAGCCGTGGCTGCCGAGCGGGGTGCCACGGTGGTGATCGCCGAGAGCTCGAAGGCACTGATCATGGGCGCCGTGGCGGCGCGCCGAGCGCGAGTTCCCCTGATCTGGCACGTGCACGACCGGGTCTCCGCCGAGTACTTCGGTCCGGTGCTCGCCACGATCGTCCGGGGTCTGGGCCGCTCGCTCAGCCGCGGTTACATCGCCAACAGCAGATCGACGATGTCCTCGTTGATCCCGCGCCGGTGCGCCCTCGTGGCGTATCCCGGCGTCGAGCCGGCACGGAGTGCACCGCGGCCGCCGCAACGGGAACCGGCGGAGACGGTCGTCGCGGTCGTCGGACGGCTGACGCCGTGGAAGGGACAGGACGTGTTCCTGCGTGCCGTCGCGGAAACGGCAGTGCGTCCGGCGCACATCTACCTGGTCGGCGGCACGTTCTTCGACGAGGAACCGTACCGCGAGCGACTCGAACGCCTCGCCTCCGACCTCGACCTACCCGTGACCTTCACCGGGCATGTGGACGACCCCGAGGGCTACATGCGGGCCGCAGACATCCTCGTGCACTGCTCGGTCATCGCAGAGCCGTTCGGCCAGGTGGTGGTGGAGGGGATGCGGGCCGGATGCGCGGTGATCGCCTCCCGCCCGGGTGGCCCCACCGAGATCGTCGATCCCGGAGTGAACGGACTGCTGGTCGACGCCGGTGACCGACACGGGCTCACCGCAGCGCTGGACACCCTGATCGGCGACCCGGACCTGCGCAGCCGGTTGGCGGTCGCGGCCCGGCAGCGCGCCGAGAGCTTCGACATCACCGAATCCGCGCGGGCGGTGGCGCGTTTCCTGGACACGCTCGGAGTCCCCTCCCACGCGGAGGTGGACGCCACATGATCGAGGAACGCGGAATGAACAAGGCCGTCGCGCTGGTGCGGGACATCGGCTTCGTCAGCTTCGGCAAGTACGGTCAGTACGTCGTCACGGCCGTGACCCTCCCCCTCATCGCGCGCGTCCTCGGGCCGGAAGGGCTGGGACTGCTCGCGATCGGAATGTCGGCCTACTTCATCGGATCACTCCTCGTCGATCTCGGGATCACCCAGTTCCTGGCGGCGAAAGTCCCCAACTCGGACGTCAACCAGATCCGCGGCGACTATCTCACCATCCGCCTCACTGTTCTCGGCACCCTCGGCACGGCGCTCGTCGCCGGCCTGATGCTGGGCGTCGACCCCCACGTCCACATGATCCTGCTCGGCTTGTTCGCCGGAGGCTTCTGGTCGGTGTCGGAGGACTGGGTGTTGATCGGGCAGGGCAGGTTCGTCGCCTCGACGGTCTACCAAGGGGCCGGCCGGCTCGCGTACCTCGCGCTGTTGCTGGTGGTGCTCCCGCGCTTCCCGAGCGCCTCGGTGGCATTGCTCTGCATGCTCGTCTCGTCGATCCTCACCGTGGCGCTCACCTGGCGGGATTCGCTGCGCAAGTACGGACGTCCCGCGCGGCCGCGCCGGATCGTTCCCACCGTCCGGATGGCCGCACCCGTGTTCACCTCCCGCCTGCTCGTGGTCAGCTACGGGCAGGGGGCCGCGGCCATCTACTCGGCCGTGCTCGACGCGGCATCGCTCGGCCTGTACTCGGCCGGCGACCGCCTGGTGCGGGCCGTGCAGTCCATGCTGGATCCGATCGGTTTCGCGCTCCTGCCGCGCATGGCCCGTAGCAGCGGCGGCGCTCGGTTCTGGCGGCGCGCGACCCTCGCGATGCTCGCGTGCGTCGGCATCGCCGTCCTCGTCACCGCGGCATTGTGGATCGCCGCGCCGCTCGCGGTGCGACTCGTCTTCGGCAGCGACTTCGCCGACGCCGTCCCGCTCCTTCGCGTCGAGGTCCTCATCCTGCCGGCGACCGCACTGAGTTCCTTCGTCACGACGGCGGTACTGCCGGTGCGGGAGGACACCTCCGGCGTCCTGATCGGCGCGATCATCGGCACCTGCATCGCGGCCGTCGCGCTCTACATGGCCTTCCGGACCCATTCGGTGTGGGCGCTCGTGTACGGCACCGTCGCCTGCGAGTTCGGCGTGGCCCTGTGGTACGTCCTGCGGACACGGCACCTGGCTCTGCGCGAACGGCGACCCGCGCCGTCCGAAGCGGACGTCGACGCCGCCGACGTCCCCGTTCCCCGGGGGGAGAAACGATGAGAATCCTCTACATCGGCGACGACTGGGTCGGCAGCAACGCCCGCTCGCTGGCCGACGGCTTCCGGCAGGCGGGACACGACGTGGTCGTCGTGGACACGACCTCCGTGACGCTCCCGGCGCGGTTCTCGCCGCCGTGGATCTACTCGAAGACCCGAGGACAGCGCGCACCGTGGGACCTCGACGCCGTGCACCACCGGATCGAGTCGATTGCGGCGGACTTCCGGCCCGATCTCCTGTTCTGTTTCCGCACAGTACATCTCGACCAGCGCCGGTTGCTCGACACACCGGCCCGCCTGCACGTGCACTACAGCCCCGACGATGCCTCGAATCCGTACAACACGTCACCGGGTTACCTCCGGTGCGAACGCGAGTGGGATCTGGTGGTCACCACGAAACGGCACAACGTGCCGGAACTGATCGATCGCGGAGCCCGCGCGGTGAAATTCGTCCCGAGCGCCTACGATCCGGCCTGGCACCACCTCTCGGCGCGTCGGGACCCGCGCCGGTACCTGGTCGGATTCGTCGGCAACTGCCGGCCCGACCGCCGCGACACCGCCGTCGCCCTGGCCCGCCGTTACGGCGAGCGGATGCTCGTCCGTGGCCCCGGCTGGCGACGCGTGCCGGCACTGCGTCGCACCCACGCCGTCGTCGGCGGGCCGGTGTACGGGGAGCACTTCTCCGTGTCGGTCGCCTCGATCACGGCCAATCTGGTGTTCCTCAACTCCGACAACCGCGACACCCACACGTGCCGCACGTTCGAGGTGCCGGCGGCCGGCGGGTTGTTCGTCGGGCAGCGCACGAACGAGCACGCGGCGCTGCTCGCGGAAGGCCGCGAGTGCCTGCTCTTCTCCGACGACGACGAGCTGCTCGAGATCCTGCAATGGTGCGAACAGCATCCCGAGCAAGCCCGCGCGATCGCCGAGGCCGGACACCGACGGATCGTCACCGGTCACCATCGGTACGTCGACCGGGCGGCGGAGATCGTCGCGGTGCTGGAGGACGGAGAGAGCTCGCCCGGCGCGGGCATCGCCGGGCTCGCACCCGCCGTGGTGGACCGCGACCGCGGAGTGCAGGAGGGGGCACGGTGACCGGCCCCGGCATCGAACTCGTCCTCGTGGGCACCGCGCTGATCACGATCGTCGTCGCGGCCGCCTACATCCGCGGCGTCGCGCGGGTGTTCCTGATCGCGCAGGCCGTCTACTGGACCCTGTCGTACATCGCGCGTCCGCTCGTGTTGCTCGCGGTGCAGCCGCGACCACGGTACGCGGACAACATCGCCGACCCGCGGCTGGCCACGATGGGCTACGACCGTGGCATCGCGGAGGTCCTGCAGCCGGTGGCGTTCGGCCTGTGGGTGTACGCCGGTGCCGTGGTGGCCTACGCGATCTGGGCTCGCCGGCACCACCCCGCACCGCGGCCGGCCGCCGGTGACTTCGTCCCCACCCTGGCGGCCGTGTACGCCCTCGGTCTCCTCGGACGCGCGGTCACGTACCTCACCGGATCGACGGGGCAGGCCGGTGACGTCCAGAGTTCCAATCCCATACTGGGATTCGTCGCCCAGCTCGCCACTGTCGGGGCGATCGGCCTGATCATCTTCATCCGGCCTGCGGACCGCCGGACGACCGTCGCACTGCTCGCAGCGCTGCTGACGGTGGAGTTGCTGTGGACCGTCGTGGTCGAATCGAAGACGCCGATCATGAGCGCCGCGATGGCCGTGGCCGTCCGCTTCGCCATGTACGGCTGGACGCGACTGCGCGTGGTGTACGTCGCCGTGATCTCCGTGGTGGGCATCGGCGGGTTCGGGTGGCTGCAGTCGATCAAGCAGCCCGACTACATACAATCCGAAGTCCTGGCCCGAGATTCGGCGTATCCGCCGTGGGTGCAGCCGTATCTGAGCATCCTGCGGCGGTTCGATCTGCTCGAGGCGGCCACGGACAGCTACTACATGACCATGCGCCCGTGGATGACCCCGTTCGAGGTAGTTCAGCACGGTCTCCAGAGCCTGATTCCCGCGCAACTCCTCGGCACCGAGAAGCTGCGATCCGGCACGGCGTGGGCCACCGAGGTACGGGGGTCGTCCATGGACATGAGCCGGGTGTCGGTATCCCTCGCCGACGGGAACATCAACGAGGGCTTCGTCATCGCCGGCTACGCGGGCGTGGCGGCCGGGGTGCTGTTCACCTTCGGCCTGCTCCTGCTCGGCGTGCGGGCGCTGCAGGCGCGGCACATCGTGGTCGTCGGCCTGGGCCTGGCGATCACGGCATCCCCGATCCTCTTCGAACGGGGAATTCTCGGCAGCATGGAGGTCATCGGCAAGTCCCTCCAGCTCGTAGTGCTGATCTGGCTCGTCGACATGACGGTGCGCGAATACCGCACACGCACCGGCGCGGCGAAAGACCCGGTCTCGGCACCACACGAAATCGGCACAGTCGTCGGGGTACGAACAAAGGGGTGGAGCAATGGCACTGAGTGACTACACGGGCATAATCCGGCGCAGATGGTTGACGGTGGTGGCGACGGTCCTCGCCTGCACGGCCCTGGCGTGGGCGTACGCGTCGACCATTCCGACCGCGTACGTGTCGACGACCCGGATGTACGTGTCGATGGCGACCGGAACGTCGGTCAACGACTCGTACCAGGGCGGTCTCGCGGCGCAGCAGCGCATCACGTCGTACCCGTACGTCGCGACGGGCGCCACCGTCGCGGACCGGGTGGTCGACAGGCTCGGGCTGACCATCTCCCCGGGCGAGCTCCAGGGCAAGGTGTCGGCGACGTTCCCGCCGGCCACGACCCTGCTGGACATCACGGTCACCGAGACCACCCCCGAAGCCGCGCGGCAGCTCTCCCGGGCCGTCGCGGACGAGTTCGCGCAGCTCGTCGCGGAGATGGAGACCACGGTGATCGGAGCGGCACCCGCCGCCCGGGCCTCCGTGATCGATCCGGCCCCGCTGCCCAGCGCACCCGTCGGCCCCGACACGAAGCGCATCCTCGCACTCGGCGTCCTCGCCGGTCTCGGACTCGGATTCCTCCTCGCGTTCCTCCGGGACCGGTTCGACCCGACGATCCGGACACCGGAGCAGCTCGGCCGCACCGTCGGCCTGCCGATCCTCGGGACGATCTCGCGCAGCAACACCGACGCGGCGAAGGACATCGGGCGCCTGCGGGCCCACATCACCGCCGCCCGCGGTGACCGGGACCGGATGGTGGTGATGCTGACGAGCTTCACCGAGCGCTCGAAGCCGTGCGTCGCGGCCCGGCTCGCGAAAGCACTGGCGGACACGGGTGCCCGCGTGGCGCTGATCGACGCCGACACCTCCGGGGACGGAGTCACGGGCCGGCTCGACATGCAGTCCTACGCCGGTATCGCGGAATGGCTGCGCGACCAGTACCCGCCGCTGACCGAGCTGCCGACGTGGTCGGAGGCCGGAGTTTCGGTCCTGCCCCTCGGCGCCGCCGACGAACGCACGCCGGACCTGCTGACGTCCGAGCGGTTCGCCGACATCCTGTCCGGGCTCGGGGAGCATTTCGACTACGTCCTCGTCGCCACCGCCCCCGTGCTCACGGACTCGGCCGCCCTGAGCCTGTCCGCGCACTGCGACGCGACGATCGCCGTGGTCGAACTCGGGACGACGAAGGCACCCCGGGTACGGGCTGCCGCGGACAGCTTCGCCGCGTCCGGAACCGGCCTCGTCGGTGCGGTGGCGACCGTCCCGGCACGCGCGCGCCGGTTCCCCCAGCCGAAGAAGCGGCGCACGCAAGCGGAACCGGACCTCGGTCTCGTCTACTCCCCCTAGTCCCGAGGGTCCCGGAGGTGAATGCATGGCCGACGAGGTGGTGAGCCGCCGGCGACTGCTGGCCGCGTCGCTGGGCGCGGCCGCAGTGCTGCCACTGGCGGCGTGCCCGTCACAGCAGGCGCCACCGAACGTCGAAAGGGAGGTCCCCGAGGTGTCGAGAGTGTCGCCAGGGCGCAACGTACGGGACTTCGGGGCGGTCGGCGACGGCATGGCCGACGACACCGAGTCCATCGCCCGCGCGGCGGCGGCCGGGGAGGGTCCCGCAGTGCTGTACCTGCCGGCCGGGTACTACCGCGTCACCGCGTGGCCGGATCTGCCCGACTTCTCGACGGTCACCGGCGACGGCGGCGACGTCACCATCGTCTTCTACGAGGGCGACGGCACCCTGGTCTCCCTCCGCGACCGGCACCGCGTGCGGTTCGCGCGGATCGGGTTCTATCTCACGGGCCCGGAAGCGGTGGCCGTGTCGCTGTCGGGCTCGTTCCGGTGTTCGTTCGACTCCGTCGTGCTGCGGGGCAGCCACCTCAGCGAGAATTTTCCGCAGTACCGGGCGCAACAGGGTGTCGTCCTCGAGGGGAACACCGGCGGAACGGCGTTCGTCGACTGCGACATCAACAACTTCGGCATCGGGATCGTCACCTCGTGCATCCAGAACTACCTGACGGCGTCGAAACTGACCAACAACTACGTCGGCGTCCTGGGCACCGGCAACGACAACAATGCGGGATTGTCGCTGACCAACGTCGAATTCGTCTCCGACAACGACCCGAGGACGACGGACAAGCACATCCGCATCGACGGCGCCGCGAACAACTGGTGGCTGACCAACGTGTGGTTCGAGGGCGCCGACATCGCTCTGTCCGTCGGTGAGCGCGGCCGCGGCGGCCCCTCCCAGTTCGGACTGATCAACTGCAAGATCGCGGCCAGGAACGTGTGCCTGGACCTGATCCATTGCCGGCAGCCGTATCTCGCCAATGTCCGCTTCGATCCGGACACCGAGGTCTTCCCCACCGAGTTGCGGATAGACCCGGAGGGCTGCCCGGAAGGCACGGCCGTCAACCTCGTCTCCAGCGCGTCGACCGACATCGATCTCGCGGTGTTTCCGGAGGGCTGGAACGTGACCGGACGCGGAATCGTCTCGGGCGCGGTCTTCGCGGGGCCGGTCGTGGCCCGCGCGGTCGGCGACGACGACCTGCTGCAGGCGCAGAATCGCGACGGTGAAACACTTTCCGCGATCCTGTCCGACGGGTCGTGGCTGTCGGACAGGCCCGAGTCGGGTCCCATCCTCAAGGACGACGACGGGCGGTACTGGCGGTTGCGGGTCACCACCGACGGCAGGCTCGGAACCGCGCCACTGGGCGATCGACGGCCGGCGGGATGAGCGGGAACCACACCGCCCGTGCGGGACCGGTCACGACAGCACGCCGTCGACGACGTGCTGCATCCGCTCCCGGAACACCGCGCGCGAGAACGTCTCGGCATGGGCGCGGATCACGGCGGGATCGTAGGGAGCCCCGTCGAAGCCCGTCATGGCGGCGGCGAAGTTGTCCACCAGCTCGGTGTCCCTGCCGCCTGGAACGAGCCGCCCGCTCACCTCCGGGACGACACTGTCGAGGGCCCCGCCCGCGCCGAGGGCGAGCACCGGCGTGCCGCAGGCCATGGCCTCGACCGGCACGATCCCGAAGTCCTCGACCCCGGGCATCACTAGAGCCCTGGCCCGCCGATACATGTCGACCAGCTGCTCGTGCGGCGCCCGCCCGAGGAACGTCACCGTCGGCCCCGCGATACTGCGACAATGGTCGAGGCTGCGGCCGTCGCCGACGACCACGAGACGCACCCCGGCCGCGTTGGCGGCCAGGATCGCCAGATCGGGCCGCTTGTAGGGCACCAGGCGCCCCGCGAGCAGGAAGAAGTCCTCCCGGGGAAGACGAGGATCGGGGGTGAACGACTCCGTGTCGACCGGCGGATGCACGACCACGGCGTCGCGGTGCCACCACCGGTTGATCCGGTCGGCGACGGCCGTGGAGTTCGCCACGATCCGGCGCAACCGCGGCGCGGCGGCGAGTTCGGCGCGCCGGGCGGACGACGCGAGCAACGCCAGCGCCGCCCCTCCGAGCCGGCCACCGGCCTCGCCCTTGCGCAGCGAGGCGTCCCACGCCCACCGGGCCGGGCTGTGCACGTACGCGATCGTCGGCACGGTCGTGGCGAACACGGCCTGCGTGGCGAACGCGTGATGGCTGACGAGCACGACGTCCGCGTCGGCCAGGTGCATCCCGCGAAAAGCCCGCGGCATCAACGGCAGAAGCGGCGCGTACGACCGCTCCCCGCCCAGGTGGTACAACCGGTCGAGCCACGTCGTGTCGGTCCGCGTGCGCAGGACGGGTGGGATTCCCGACGAGCGCGCGATCGGCACGTGGGCCCGCGCGTCCGGCCACTGCACGGCCAGCTGCTCGACGACGTGTTCCGAGCCCGCGATCTCGGTGAACCGCTCGTGGACGAGGGCGACGCGGGGGGCGTTCATGGACCGGGACGACCGGCGGCACCGGCGCCGCGAGACGTACGCGGGGATCCTCGATCCGGACGGATCATGCACCACCCCTTTCGGTCCGGACTGCTCGGACGACCTCCACCCCAGCATGGACGGTACCAGCACGCGACCTCCGCGTCAGGGCATTCGGGCTGCTCGCACGGGCTCCGCGGGCGGGCGGCCCCGACCCGATTC
Organism: Rhodococcus ruber NBRC 15591; assembly: GCF_001894945.1. Classification (GTDB taxonomy): domain Bacteria; phylum Actinomycetota; class Actinomycetes; order Mycobacteriales; family Mycobacteriaceae; genus Rhodococcus; species Rhodococcus ruber. Next base: position 44,711 of record NZ_BCXE01000001.1, on the reverse strand, counting down.
CGGATCCGATTCGACCGTTCCGGTCGAAACCGTACGGCTCCTACGGGTACGCTTGGCACACACCCTCGACCGCCGATGCCGCCGTTGTCTCGTCCACCCCGGCCGGACCGCTGAGCAGAGGTGAACGCGTGAAACGTCCCAGGCCGTCGGTCGTGCTGTCGTCAGCCGGCCGCCTCTATACCCGCCCCCTGCGGCACCGGTTCCGCCGCCGGCAAGGGCGCACCCTGTGCTTGCGGATCGGTCCGGTCGAGGTGTCCGGACACGTTGTGTCCCTGCGGTCGCCACGGTTGTCCGATTGGCCGCAGTGGCAGGCCATCCGGCTACGGGATCAGAAGTTCATCGAGCCGTTCTGGACGTCGTCCCCGCGCCCCTGGGCGCAACGGCACACCGAACGGGACTGGGCCGACGAGTTCCTGCACGCCCGACGCGAGGCGCGCGCCGGGCGGGCACTGCCCCTCGTCATCGAGGTGGACGGCCGGCTCGCCGGTCAGTTCAACCTCGAGCGCATCGACCGGTGGGCCGGCTTGGCCGAGGCGGGAGTGTGGATCGACTCGACCCTCGCCGGCGAGGGAATCGCCCTCGCCGCCGGTTACCTCCTCGCCGAGTACGCGTTCGGCACCGTCGGACTGCACCGCATCACCGCGCCCGTGTGCGTCGGCAACGCGCCGGCGGCGCACTGCGCCGAGCAGGGCGGGATGCGCCGGGAAGGCACCATGGTCAGTTATCTCGATGTGGGCGGCCGGCGCAAGGACCACGACCTGTGGGCCATCACCGCGGAGATGTGGGCGGCGCAGAAGGACCGGATTCCAGATCGCGCCCGTCGGTGAGCTCGCCGTCGACAAACCGCGCGATGCGGTCGAAGACGGCCCTGCTCGCCCGGATCTGGTCCTCGGCCCGGGCCAGCAACGCGGGCCGCGACTCGGGCGCGCCGGCCCACATGCTCCGGATTGCATCGCGGAGCCGGTCCTCCATCCCGTCCCGGTCGAGCCGCACCGTCTCGATGCCGGTCCCGAACATGGAATTCAGGCCGGCGAACTTGTCGTCGTAGTACCGGGACGTCGACAGTCCCACCACCGATATCCCCTGGGACAGCGCGAAGACCGCGACGTGGTAGGCGCCGGTGACGATGATCCGGCACCGGCCGACCTGCCGCGAGAGTGCGCGAGCGCCGGCGAACCGGCCGAGGGGCCGCACCGCGCCGGGATATCCGTCCAGGAGCGGCATCGTGGACCGTCGGTCCTCCGCGTCGTGCTCGGACACGATCAGCGGAACGATTCCGCCACCGTATCCGGCCGCCGCATCGCGCACGACACGACCGACGGAGTCCTGGATCACGGCCCCGACCGGTGAGTACTCCGCGACCCTCAGGCACACCCCGAGGTCCGTGCCGAGCTCGGCCCGGCGCGTGGAATAGCCCAGTTCGACCGCATCGTCGCCGGTCACCACGATGCGCTCCGGCGGAACCCCCAGGGAGCGCAGCAGTTCCGGGCCCCGCACGTCCTCGCGCAGTGCGATCAGGTCGACCCGCGGAAGCACGCGCGCCGCCCGCTCGAGCAGGTCCGGTTCGGTCAGCGGGCCGAGACCCTGACCCGTCATCGCCGTGGGGATTCCACGCTCGGTGGCGTATTCGAGCAGATCCAGAGTACGTTCGGTCTGGAACCGATCGACGTCGGTCATGTATCCACCGCCGATCGCCACCACGACCGAGGCCGTGTCCACCGCGTTCGGCACGCATCCACCGTCCCTGCTGAGTGCAGCGCGGCCCGGAACGACTGTCCTCGACGCGGGCTCGTTGCTCGCGGCGCCGCGGCCGACAACTCGCCACACCCGCCGCGCGACCCTCCCCGGAAGAGCGACGGCGGCGTCCCAGCCGTTCATCGGCACACCCGCGACCTCGGGGCCGATCCGGCTCATCGGACCCGGCCGCCGGCGCCACCGCGGCCAGTTCCCGCCCCGCTGGTAGCAAATCGGATCGACACGCGATTCGTAGGCGCGCAACAACGCCGGGGCGGAGGTGAGAACCCCGATCCGTGCATCCGGCCACCGTTCGGCGAACCGCCGGACGGTCACGTCGAGAATCGCCAGATCGCCCCTGTTGTTGAGCCAGTACTCCCCGTTCTCGAGGAGGACGCGGACTTCGGACCGGGGGGACGCCGCGCGTGGAATGCGATTCGCCATGTCAACACCTTCGGGCATTCGCAGAGTCGGGGATCTCGGGCCGCAAGCCACACGCGCCTGCCCGAATTGTCCGGGCCGGCAAGGTAGGTCGAGTCGACTCGAACAATACCCGATTCCGTGCGGCCGCGTCCGTACCGTGGGCGCTGCCGGTCGGGGCGGGCCGGGTACGCAACACCGAATTCACCCGTTCACCACGACGATCGTCGCCGCGGATGAAACAATCGAAGCCCGCGCAAGTTCTCCGGGGGTTCGCGCATGAGTCACCCGTCCGAACATCTCCGTCGATCGTTCACCCGGTCGACCGCACTCCAGGCCCGGCTCCACGAGATCGTGCCCGGCGGTGCGCACACGTATGCCCGGGGCTCCGACCAGTACCCGGAATCCATGGCACCCGTCCTCGAACGCGGGGCGGGGGCCCGCGTGTGGGACGCCGACGGAAACAGCTACGTCGAGTACGGGATGGGCCTGCGGTCGGTGACGCTCGGGCACGGCTACCGTCCCGTCGTCGACGCCGTCGCCACCGCGATCGCCGACGGCACCAACTTCAGCCGGCCCACCACTCTCGAGGTGGCCGCAGCCGAGGACTTCCTCGCCCTGGTGCCCGGCGCCGACATGGTGAAGTTCGCCAAGAACGGCTCCGACGCCACGACCGCCGCGGTGCGCCTGGCCCGGGCCGTCACCGGCCGCCGGCACGTGGTGGCGTGCGACCAGCCGTTCTTCTCCGTCGACGACTGGTTCATCGGCACCACCCCGATGAAGGCAGGAATCCCCGAGGAGATCACCGAGCACACCCACCGGTTCCGGTACAACGACCTCGACTCGCTCGACCGGGCGCTGTCGGCCAGGCCGACCGCGTGCGTGATCCTCGAGGCCGCCACCGCCCTCGCCGAACCCGATCCCGGCTTCCTACCCGGCGTGCGCCGACTGTGCGACAGGCACGGGGCCCTGCTGATCTTCGACGAGATGATCACCGGATTCCGCTGGTCCGAGCACGGGGCACAGGGCGTGTACGGCGTGCGGCCGGACCTGTCGTGCTGGGGCAAGGCGATGGGGAACGGCTTCCCCGTCGCGGCCCTCGCCGGCCGGCGCGAATTCATGGAGCTCGGCGGTCTGCGCACCGACGGGGACCGGGTGTTCCTCCTGTCGACCACGCACGGACCGGAGTCCGGCGGACTGGCCGCGTTCCGCGCGGTGGTGCGTGCCTATGCGACCGAGGACCCGATCGGCCGGATGGAAGCGGCGGGCCGCAGACTGGCCGACGCCGTCAACGCCGCGGCCGCGGACCTCGGCGTGGACCGGTACGTCCAGGTGATCGGTCGACCGTCCTGCCTGATCTTCGTCACCCGCGACCCGAACCTGCAGCCGTCTCAGGAATTCCGCACGCTGTTCCTGCAGGAGATGCTCCTCCGGGGTGTACTCGGGCAGTCGTTCGTGATCTCGGCGGCCCACACCGACGCCGACCTCGAAGAGACGGTGGAGGCGGCGCGCGGCGCCCTCGCGGTGTACCGGCAGGCGCTCGACGCGGGCGGGGTCGCCGGCTTCCTGCACGGCCGGCCCGTCGCCCCGGCTCTGCGCGCCCGTGCGGAGCCGCGGCGGCTCGGCGAGGCGCCGGTCGGAACTCACTTCTCCCAGTAACGCACCCATGCGTCCGCGTCGAGACCGCCGTACGGCACGCCGTCGGCGTGAGCGGCCTTCTCCGTCGCGCGCACCGTCGCGACGAACTGCAGCGTCGCGCTGCGCAGCGCGTCCTCCGCGCCACCGTCGCCGGTGACGTACACCGTCCGGAGTTCGGGCGGGACGAGGTGCGCGGGAAGCCCCGCCCGGGTGGCCCGGGCGATCACCTTGTCGGTCAGCGCCAGCGCCGGCTGCGCCGTCGCGATGCCGTCGAGGCAGGAGGGCCGCGCCTTCTCCGCCGCCTTCGCCACCTCCCACGCCGCCTCCTGCTCGGCCACGTCGATCGGGCCGGTGTGACCGTTGGTCAGGTGCGGGCTGCGCGACGCGAGCTTGGCGGCGAGCGTGTCGGCGACATCGTCGACGGTGAACGGGTCGGTGCCGGACTCCTGCGCGATCCGCGAGTGGAACAGCACCTGGAGCAACAGGTCTCCCAGTTCCTCGCGCAGGCCGTGCGGGTCACCCTCCTCGATCGCGTCCAGCAGCTCGTACGTCTCCTCGAGCAGGTAGCGGCGCAACGAGTCGTGTGTCTGGGTGACCTCCCAGCCGCCGAAGCCCCACAGCCGGTCCATCACGTCCACGGCACGCAGCAGGCGCTCCCCCGGCGCGGGCGGGGCGGCGATCACCCGCTCTCCCCGCCGTACGCGGTCGCGCACCGCCTCGTGTCCCGCATCGACGGCGATCAGCGTCTCGGCGCCGGATCCCACGGGGGCGCCCAGGGTTTCGCGCACCGACACCGGCACGTCGTCGGTGCAGTCGAGCGGCCCGGTCAGCAGCGGCACCGCCTCGAGCGGCACCGATCCGGGCCGGTACGGGTCGAGCAGAATCACCGTCACCGCCGTCGCCTCACATTCCCCGTCGCTGCGCTCGCCCCGGTCGTCTTCCCCGTCGCTGCGCTCGCCCCGGTCGTCTTCCCCGTCGCTGCGCTCGCCCCGGTCACACGCTCGCGGCGGTCGGCACGCGCACGTCCACCGATCCCTGCGCCTTGCCGTCCAGGGCGAGCAGGAAGTCCGCTATGTACTGCAGCAACTCGACGTCGCGCACCCGCTCGGAACCCACGCCGCCGGTCCGCGGCAACGGCAGTTGCACGATGCCGCTCGTGGCGCGGTACTGCGCCGCCGGATAGAGCCGCTTGAGCCGCATCTGCTTCGAATCCGGCAGGTGCATCGGCGAGATCTTCAACTGGGTGCCGGAGACCGCGACCTCCTCGAGGTCGTACTCGCGGCACAGCAGGCGCAGCTTGGCCACCGACACGAGCCGGCCGACCTCCTCGGGCAGCGGACCGTACCGGTCGACGAGTTCCTCGACCACCGCGGCGATCGCGTCGTCGTCGTGCGCCGCCGCGAGCTTGCGGTAGGCCTCGAGCCGCAGCCGGTCGGAGGTCACGTAGTCCGGCGGGATGTGGGCGTCGACCGGAAGATCCACGCGCACCTCCTTGGCGGCCTCCTCCGTGGCGACGGGGCGGCCGTCCGCGGCGGCCCGGAACGCCTCCACCGCTTCGCCGACGAGACGCACGTACAGATCGAATCCGACGCCGGCGACGTGACCTGACTGCTCCGCGCCCAGAACGTTTCCCGCGCCGCGGATCTCGAGGTCCTTCATGGCCACGGCCATGCCCGCGCCGAGATCGGAGTTCTGGGAGATCGTGGCGAGCCGGTCGTACGCCGTCTCGGTCAGCGGCTTCTCGGGCGGGTACAGGAAGTACGCGTAACCCCGCTCGCGGGAACGGCCGACGCGTCCGCGTAGCTGGTGCAGCTGCGACAGCCCGAGCGAGTCGGCGCGTTCGACGACGAGGGTGTTGGCGTTGGAGATGTCGAGGCCCGTCTCGACGATGGTGGTGCACACCAGGACGTCGTACTGACGCTCCCAGAAGCCCTGCACGGTCTTTTCGAGGGTGTCCTCGTTCATCTGTCCGTGCGCGACCGCGACCCGCGCCTCGGGGACGAGGTCGCGAATTCGCTTGGCGGCCTTGTCGATCGAGCTCACGCGGTTGTGCACGTAGAACACCTGTCCGTCGCGCAGCAGCTCGCGGCGGATGGCGGCGGCGACCTGCTTGTCCGCGTAGGCGCCCACGTAGGTGAGCACCGGGTGCCGCTCCTCGGGCGGGGTGAGGATCGTCGACATCTCGCGGATGCCGGCCATGCTCATCTCCAGGGTGCGCGGAATCGGCGTAGCGGACATGGTCAGCACGTCGACGTGCGTGCGCAGGGCCTTGATGTGCTCCTTGTGCTCGACGCCGAATCGCTGCTCCTCGTCGACGATCACGAGACCGAGGTCCTTCCATCGCACGCCGGTCTGCAGCAGCCGGTGGGTGCCGACGACGATGTCGACCTCGCCGTCGGCGAGGGCGGCGATCGTCTCCTTCGCCTCGGCGGAATCGGTGAAGCGGCTCAAGCCCTTGACGGTGACGGGGAACGACGCCATCCGCTCCGTGAAGGTCTGCAGATGCTGCTGCGCCAGCAGCGTGGTGGGCACCAGCACCGCGACCTGTTTGCCGTCCTGCACGGCCTTGAACGCGGCACGCACCGCGATCTCGGTCTTGCCGTAGCCGACGTCGCCGATGACGACGCGATCCATCGGGACCGCCTTCTCCATGTCGGCCTTGACCTCGGAGATGACGGTGAGCTGATCCTGGGTCTCGGTGAACGCGAACGCGTCCTCCATCTCCTTCTGCCACGGGGTGTCCGGCGCGAACGCGTGCCCCGGGGCGGCCTGGCGGGCCGCGTACAGCTGCACCAGCTCCCCCGCGATCTCGCGGACGGCCTTGCGCGCCTTGCGTTTCGTGTTGGCCCAGTCGGAGCCGCCGAGCTTGCTCAAGGCGGGCATCTCGCCGCCGACGTAGCGGGAGAGCTGGTCGAGGGACTCCATCGGCACGAACAGCCGGTCACCCGGCTGCCCGCGTTTGCCCGGCGCGTACTCGATGACCAGGTACTCGCGGCGGGCGCCGCCCACGGTCCGCTCCACCATCTCCACGAACCGGCCGATGCCGTGCTGATCGTGGACCACCATGTCTCCGGCGGTGAGTGCCAGCGGATCCACCTGGTTGCGGCGCTTGACCGGCGTGCGCCGGCCCTCGGCGGCGGTCACCCGGTTGCCCGTGAGATCGGACTCGGTGACGAGCACCAGTCCGGGCACGTCCGCGCCGTCGCCCGGCAGCACCAGGCCGTCGTGCAGCGCGCCGCACAGCACCCCGACCGTGCCGCGAACCGGTTCGGCCCCCGGATCGAGCCGCGCTGCGGGTACGTCGTTCTCCTGAAGCCGCTCGAGCACCCGCTGCCCGGTGCCGGCACCTGCAACGACGATCGCCGCCCGCCCGCCGGTGGTTACGTGCGCGCGCAGGTTCGCGAAGAGCATCGTCAGCAGTTCCTCGGACCCGCGCACCTCCGGCGCCGACTGCACGTCGAGCACGACCTCGGTGTCGGCGCCCGACGCCAGCGGGCTCAGCGTCCACCACGGCCGGCCCGCCGCTTCCGCCGTCTCCCGCACCCCGGTCAGCGGGCGGTATGCGGAGGCGGCCAGGTCCACGCCCTTCATGTTCGCGGTGTCCAGCGGCGCGGCCCCGCCGAGCGAGGCCGCGGTCCACGACGCCTCGAGGAACTCCTGGCCGGTGCGCATCAGGTCCGCCGCGCGGGTGCGGACCTTCTCCGGATCGCACAGCAGCACGTGCGTACCGTCCGGCACGACGTCGGTCAGCAACTGCAGTTCGCCGGTCTGCAGCACCGGCAGCAGCGCCTCCATGCCCTCGACCGGAATGCCGGAGGCCATCTTGTCGAGCATCTCCACCAGGGCCGCGTCGGCCGGGTTGTCCTGGGCGAGGCGCGCCGCGCGTTCCTTGACCTGCTCGGTCAGCAGCAGTTCCCGGCAGGGCGGGGCGATGAGGGTGCTCACCTCGAGTTCGGGGATGGACCGCTGGTCGGCGACGGAGAACGGGCGCAGCTCGGTGACCTCGTCACCCCAGAACTCGACTCGCACCGGGTGGTCCGCGGTCGGCGGGAAGACGTCGAGGATGCCGCCGCGCACCGCGAACTCGCCGCGCTTGCCGACCATGTCGGCACGGGTGTAGGCCAGCTCGACGAGCCGCTCGATCAGCTCGTCGAAGTCGTGCTCCGCGCCGACACGCAGGGTGACGGGCTCGATGTCGCCCAGACCGGGGGCCATCGGCTGCACCAGCGAGCGCACGGTCGCGACGATCACCCGCAACTCGGGTCCGTAGTCGCGGTCCTCGGGGTGCGCGAGCCGGCGCAGCACCTGTAACCGGCGGCCGACGGTGTCGGCGCTGGGCGAGAGCCGCTCGTGCGGCAGCGTCTCCCACGAGGGGAACTGCGCGACGACGTCGCCGAGCATTTCGCGCAGCTCCGCCGTGAGATCGTCCGCCTGACGGCCGGTCGCGGTCACCACGAGCAGCGGCGTCTTCGCGGCGAGCGCGGCAGCGACGAACGGCCGGGCCGCGGGCGGGGCCACCAGGGCCTGTGCGGCGGTCCCGGCGAGGGCGGCCACACGCTCGAGCTGCGCGTCGGCCAGCGCGATCCGCGCCAATCCGGACAGGGGGGTGACGGACACGTCGGACACGGGAAGGGCGCTCCTGGGGTTCGAGAAGAGGACCGTCCGAGTCTATGCGGTGTCCGGTTCGAACGGCCAGGACCACTGCCGCGGGCGGCACGGCAACACAGCCGCGGGCGGCACGGCAACACAGCCGCGGGCGGCACGGCAACACAGCCGCGGGCGGGACGGTTCAGGGCGGGTCCGCTGCCAGTAGGTCGGCGCTGTTGTCGCCGAGCGCTGCGCGCGCCCACGCGGCCAGCCGCGACCGCAGAGCGGCGTCGGCGAGCTCCTCGCCGGGCCCGAGCCATCGCCGTCGCGCCATCTGGTGCAGCACACGCACGGCCCGCCGGGGATCGGCGTCGAGGACGTACGCGACGAAGGCGTCGGGTGTCTGTGGCTCGACTCCGGACCGCTCGAGCGAGCGCGCGAGACCGGCGTCCGTGGTGACGACGACGTCGGCCTGTGCGAACAGCGCCACCGCCGTCAGGTGCGCGTCGCGGGGATCGCTGACGTACGGCACCTCGCGCAGCACCGTGGCGGGCCAGCTCACCCGTGCCTCGGGGAAGGCCGTGTCGAGTTCGGAGAACAGGAAGTCCCGCGCCGGGCGCGACATGTGCGCCGGCAGCCTCCGCTCCACCTCGGCGACGATGCCGTCGCTCCAGTAGGGCCGGTACAGCGCGTCCTCGGCGAGGGCGAGCAGCACGTCGCGCACGCGCGGCGGCGTCAGTGCCGGCGCGTCGAGTACCGCCCGGATCGGCACGATCGTTCCCCCTAGAAGTCGTCGTCGTACAGGCCGTCGCGTCGGCTCAGGTCGGCGACGGCGTCCAGGGCCCGGCTCCGGGCTTCGGCCCTCCGGGCGGCACAGGCGAGGACGTCGGCGCGGCGGATGCGCCGGTGCAGGCCGTGGAACCGGGAGGGCAGGGTGCCGTCGTCGACGAGACGGGCCACGTACGCCCGGCCGACACCGAGCACGTCCGCCGCCTGTGCCGTGGTCAGCAGCGCGGGCACCGGGACGATGGTCACCGCGGCGTCGGCTCCGGACTCGTCGAGGATGCGGGCGAGTGCCGCGCCGGCCGCAGCCGCGTCGAAGGGTCCCAGGGTCACGGCGGCGATCGTGTCAGGCGAGGGCGGCCGGCGCAACGATTGCCTCCGGGATCAGACCCGGAGCCGGCGCGAGGCGAACTGCTTGAAGTACTCGGCCTTGGCGGGCGGGACCAGGGCCGGCAGCATCAGTCCCCACGCGTTCTCGAGGTATTCGACGAGGGCCTCACGACAGTCGAGCGCCGCCGCGACCATGCGTACCCCGGTGAGCACCTGCAGGAGGAACAGACCGACCATGTCGGGGTCCACGTCCTCGTTCAGGTCACCTTCGGCCAGGGCGCGCTTCGCGAGGTCGCGCATCGTCGCCAGCCAGGTGTCGAACAGGCGGTCGCCGGTCCCCCGGTAGTCCCCGATCTCCACGGCCAGGCGGAACATCGCCCGGACGACCGGATCGTTCCGGGACAGGTCGACGGTGAGGACGGACAGCTCGATCAGTGTCTCGAGGGCCGGGGTGCGGTCGTTGATGGTCGTCACCGCGGCCTCGGCGAGACGCGCGAAGCCCGCGTCGACGACGCCGCGGGCGAGCTCTTCCTTGGACGCGAAGTGGAAGTACAACGCACCTTTGGTGACGCCGGACTCCTGGATGATCTCGTTGAGGCTGGCGTTCGCGTAGCCGAGGTTCATGAAGATCTCCGCGGCACCGCGGACCACGGATTCGCGGGTGACTTCCGCGCGGACCTGCCGAGCCATTCACGGCCTCCCGGACGGACTCGTACGCAGGAGACGATCCGGGCGATCGGCGCCGATCGCCGCTCGGTTGATCACCGCGATCACCTGGCATCCCTTCTCGAGTCGGCTGGGCAACGATACCACCTGGTAGAGGGACGATCGGGGGACTGCGCCACCGGCTCAGGAGGTCCCGAGCTGCGGGTCCGCCTCGAGGTGCGTGAGTCCGTTCCAGCACAGGTTCACCAGGTGGGCGGCCACGACCTCCTTCGACGGGCTGCGCTCGTCCAGCCACCACGTCGCGGCCGTCGCGACCATGCCCACCAGTGCCTGCGCGTAGAGCGGAGCCAGGTCCGGGTCGAAGCCGCGGCGGGAGAAGTCGCCGGCGAGGATGTGCGCCACCTGCCGCACCGCCTCGTTCAGCAGGGACGAGTACGTGCCCTCCTCCGCGGTGACCGGGGAGTCCCGCACGAGGATGCGGAAGCCGTCGGTGCGTTCCTCGACGTAGGTGAGCAGGGCCAGCGCCACCCGCTCGACCCGGACGCGCGAGCGGTTCTGCGTCAGGCTCGCGCTGATCATCGACATCAGGGTCGACATCTCCCGGTCCACGACGACGGCGTACAGCCCCTCCTTGCCACCGAAGTGCTCGTAGACCACCGGCTTGGAGACCTGGGCCCGATGGGCGATCTCCTCGATCGACGCCGCCTCGTAGCCGCGCTCGGCGAAGATCGCCCGGCCGATCTCGATGAGCTGTTCCCGGCGCTGGGTGCCCGTCATCCGGACCCGCGGGCTGCGGTCGGCGTGGTTCTGCGACGGTTTCGACACGTAGTACATCCTTTCCGGCACCCGGCCGGACCCCGGGGCCACCGGAAAACCCCGGGGACGACGCGCGGCGGGTTGCGCTCAGCCTATCCGGGACGACGACGCGCCCGGCCCCGCGTTCGACTCCGGGCGTGGCGGCATGCGAGGATCACAGACGCATGACCGGGGCGTCGGCGCCGGGAATGCGGCAGTCCGCCGTGGTGTAATCGGCAGCACCTCTGATTTTGGTTCAGATAGTTCAGGTTCGAGTCCTGGCGGCGGAGCAGGGCAGTCGGGGCCCGTGAGCTCCCCTGCCGGTGCCGAACCTGCGCATGTCGAACGTCGAGGGAGCTTCATGCAAGTGCAGACCGCAGTTGTCGTCCTGGCGGCCGGAGCGGGTACGCGAATGCGGTCCAAGACCCCCAAGGTGCTGCACACCCTCGGGGGCCGCACGATGCTCGCCCATTCGCTGCACGCGGCCGCGGAGCTGGACCCGGACCACCTCGTGGTGGTCGTCGGGCACGAGCGCGAGCGGGTGTCCGCCGCGACCGCCGACATCGCCGAGACGCTCGACCGCAAGGTGTCGATCGCGGTCCAGGACCGGCAGCTCGGCACCGGCCATGCGGTGCAGTGCGGGCTCGACGCCCTGCCCGGCGACTTCTCCGGCGTGGTCGTCGTCACCAACGCCGACGTCCCGCTGCTCGACGGCCACACGCTCGAGGCGCTCGAAGCCGAGCACCTCGCCGAGCCGATGCAGTCCGCGGTGACCGTCCTGACGTTCCTCGCCGACGATCCCACCGGGTACGGCCGCATCGTCCGGAACGGCCACGGCGAGATCCGCGAGATCGTCGAGGAGGCCGACGCCGACGCCGAACAGGCCGCCATCGACGAGGTCAACGCCGGCATCTACGCCTTCGACGCCGAGTTCCTCCGCGGCGCACTGACCCGGCTGCGGGCCCACAACGCCCAGGGCGAGCTGTACCTGACGGACGTGGTCACGATCGCGCGGCAGGACGGCCGGGCGGTGTTCGCCGCCCAGCTCGCCGACGCGACGAAGGTCGCGGGCGCGAACGACCGGGTGCAGCTCGCCGCGCTCGCGGCGCAGCTGAACCGGCGCACCCTCGAGCACTGGATGCGCTCGGGCGTGACCGTCGTCGACCCGGCCAGCACCTGGGTGGACGTGGACGTCGTCCTCGCCCGGGACGTGACCCTGCTCCCCGGGGTGCAGCTGCACGGCCGGACCGTGGTCGGCGAGGACGCGGTGATCGGCCCGGACACCACGCTGACGAACGTGCGGGTCGGTGCCGGAGCGTCGGTGGTGCGCACCCACGGTTCGGACTCCGTGATCGGCGAGGGGGCGACCGTCGGTCCGTTCGCCTACCTGCGTCCGGGCACCGACCTCGGCGAATCCGGCAAGATCGGCACCTTCGTGGAGACGAAGAACGCCGAGATCGGACCGCACTCGAAGGTGCCGCACCTGACCTACGTCGGCGACGCCACCATCGGCGAGCACTCGAACATCGGGGCTTCGAGCGTGTTCGTCAACTACGACGGCGTGCACAAGTCGCACACGGTCGTCGGATCCCACGTCCGGACCGGATCGGACACCATGTTCGTGGCGCCCGTGACGGTCGGCGACGGCGCCTACACCGGCGCCGGCACGGTCCTGCGCCGCAACGTTCCACCGGGGGCGCTTGCGGTGTCGGGTGCGCCACAGCGCAATATTGAAGGCTGGGTCCAGCGGAACCGCCCCGGGACCCCCGCGGCCGAGGCAGCGACTGCAGCACGGCAGCAGCAAGAGATCGAACGGCAAAAGGACGGCCAGGACCAGTGACCTCCAATTGGATCGACAACCAGAAGAACTTGATGCTCTTCTCCGGCCGGGCCCACCCCGAGCTGGCGGAGCAGGTGGCGAAGGAGCTCGACGTCCAGGTCACCCCGCAGACCGCGCGGGACTTCGCCAACGGCGAGATCTTCGTGCGGTTCGAGGAGTCCGTCCGCGGCTCCGACGCGTTCGTGCTGCAGAGTCACCCGTTCCCGCTCAACCAGTGGGTGATGGAACAGCTCATCATGATCGACGCGCTCAAGCGAGGATCGGCCAAGCGCATCACCGCCGTTCTGCCGTTCTACCCCTACGCCCGCCAGGACAAGAAGCACCGCGGCCGTGAGCCCATCTCCGCCCGCCTGATCGCCGATCTGCTCAAGACCGCCGGCGCGGACCGCATCATCACCGTCGACCTGCACACCGACCAGATCCAGGGCTTCTTCGACGGCCCCGTCGACCACATGCACGCCCAGGGCCAGCTCGCCGAGTACATCCGCGACAAGTACGGCGTCGAGAACATCGCCGTGGTCTCCCCCGACTCCGGTCGCGTCCGCGTCGCCGAGAAGTGGGCCGACACCCTCGGCGGTGCCCCGCTGGCGTTCATCCACAAGACCCGCGACCCGCTCGTGCCGAACCAGGTCAAGTCCAACCGTGTCGTCGGCGAGGTCGAGGGCCGCACCTGCATCCTCATCGACGACATGATCGACACCGGCGGCACGATCGCCGGCGCCGTGAAGATCCTGAAGGAGGCCGGCGCGGGCGACGTCGTCATCGCCGCCACCCACGGTGTGCTCTCGCATCCGGCCTCCGAGCGCCTGGCGTCGTGCGGCGCCAAGGAGGTCATCGTCACCAACACGCTGCCGATCGACGACGAGAAGCGTTTCCCGACGCTCACCGTCCTGTCGATCGCACCGCTGCTCGCGCGCACCATCCAGGAGGTGTTCGAGAACGGCTCGGTGACGTCGCTGTTCAACGGTTCCGCGTAGCCGCGGGAGGCGGTGTACTTTCGGACCGTCACCGGACCGAAAGGACACCCGGCATGTTCACCGGCTTCCCCGTTGCCGCCCTCGACTTCTACGAGGATCTCGAGGCGGACAACAGCAAGCCGTTCTGGGCCGCGCACAAGGCCGTCTACGACGACTGCGTGCGCGGCCCGATGCTTGCGCTGCTCGCGGAGCTCGAACCGGAGTTCGGAGCGGGCAAGGCGTTCCGCCCGCACCGCGACGTGCGCTTCAGCACGGACAAGTCGCCGTACAAGACCCATCAGGGCGGCTTCGTGCAGACCGGGCCCGGCGTCGGCTTCTACGTGCAGATCGACGCGGCCGGGCTGCGGGTCGCCGGCGGCTTCTACCGGGGCTCGTCCGACCAGGTCGCCGCATACCGTGCCGCCGTGGACGATTCGCGCCGCGGACCGCGACTCGAACCGCTCGTCCGGCGGCTGCACCGGGCCGGGTACGAGATCGGTGGCGAACGGCTGAAGACCCGTCCGCGCGGTGTCGCCGAGGACCACCCCCGACTCGACCTGCTGCGGCACAAGTCCCTCACCGCCGCGCGGGCACACCCCTCGCCCGAGTGGATCGACACCCCGCGCACCCTCGACGAGGTGCGCTCCGCCTGGCGCGACGTCCGGCCCCTCGTGGAGTGGCTGACCGCCGCCACCGCCACCTGAAAAGCGTTCGCATCGCGGACGATCCGAGGGTTTGCGTGCCGTACCGATCGGTACGGAAAGTGCTGTGGCACAAGAGTTTGCCGCCCGTACACCTGCCGTCGGCATGATCTTCGTCACGCCGACACCTTCAGTCGCAGGTCGCGCCGGACCCGCCCGAGCGGACCCCACCGGTCTTCACTTAAGGTGGCTCCTCGTGATCGACGCGCGAACCCTCGAGGCCCCCACCGAAAACGCGAAACTCGAGACCGTCCGACGGTGGAAACCCGGAGCCTGCGTCTGGTGCGGCGACACCGAGTCCGTCGAGCCGTTCCGTAACGAACCCCGTTGCGGCACTTGCCGCACGCACGAATCCATCATCGACGAGGCCCGCAAGTTCGTCGGCATGTACGGTCTGCGCCCCATCGGCGGCACACTGCAGTCGGACGACGAGGAGGAGTACGAGCACCGCAAGGCCGCCCGCGACTCGCGCCGCGTCCTCAACGACATCCGGCTCGCCGAGCAACCCGATCCCGCCCTCGTGCGCAAGGCCCTGCGCCCCCGCGCCGCCGCCGTCGTCGCCGAGACCGTGCGCCGGCCCGCCACCCCGCGCACGCCCTCGGTGCGCCCGTCGCAGCGCGCCGCCGAACCGGCGCCGGTACGCACCGGCGGCGTCGACGTCGACGAGATCCAGAACCGCGCCCTCGCGCTGCTCGATCAGCTCTCCGCGATCGATGCGCAGCTCGCGCTCGTCGCCGAGCAGTCCGGCCTCGCCGCCCGCGCCCGCCGCGGCGACCTCGAGAAGCAGAAGGCCACCATCCTGCGCACCCTGGCCGCCCTGGAGAAGGCGCGGCTCAGCGCGACGAGGTAGGAGCTCTCGCCCCCAGGGGAGGTTGTCGCGGCACCGTCCGGTGCCGCAGTCGACAACCTCCCCTCGTCGTCTGTAACGCCTGGTCGGACTACGCAAACCGGACATCCCTCTCCTCGGCCCGGAAGAGACCGGGTAGTCTGCCCGTGCCGAGGGGTCTGTCGGGGACACCGGGGACAACGGTGGAGACCGCACATGCCGGCGTGCGTCGACAGACCGAGCGAGAGGAGTTGCCGTGAGTGTCCCCGGCGCCGTCCGTACCGGGGTACCGACGTGGCGGACGCTGGCCACCGCCGTGCCCCGCGCCCGCCTGTTCGACATGCTCGACCGCGGGTCCGCGCTCACGGTGGTCCACGCACCGGGCGGATTCGGCAAGAGCACGCTCCTGGCCACGTGGCTGCACCGGGGCGGCGCACCCGAACGCGACATCGCGTGGGTGCCGGTGGCGGACGACGCGGCACCGGACCGCATCTGGTCCGACGTCTGCACGGTGCTGGGCGAACACGTCGCGCCCGGTGACCCGGCCGAACAGCTCGCCGAGGTCCTCCGATCCCGCCCGGCGCCGTCCCTGCTCGTCCTGGACGGGCTCCCCGCCACCGCGCTCGACGACCTGCTGCCGGCGATCCGGCACCTGCTCGACCGCTGCCCGTCCGTCGACGTCGCCGTCTGCGTACGGGGCAGCGCCGCATCGGCGGCCGTAGCCACGGCCGGCGTGGACTGCACGTTCGTCTCCGCCCACGATCTGCGGTTCACGCCGCGCGAGACCGCGGAGTTCTTCCGCGCCGCCGGGGTGGAGCTCGCGGCCGACGAGTACGGCGACCTCTGCCGCGCGCTGGGCGGGTTGCCGCAGTTGATCTCGGGTGCGCTGAACGTCGCGCGGCTGCACCGGGGCGCACCGGTCGACCAGGAGGGCCGGCCGTCGCCCGAACTGGCCGTCGCCATCGCCGGGTCCGCATCGGTTCTGCTCGACACGCTGACCGCCGAGGAGCGCGCGTTCGCGCTGCGCGTGGTCGCCGCCCGTGCTCTCGACGCGGAACTCGCCGCCGAGCTCACCGGCCGGTCGGACGCGGCCGGACTTCTCGACCGGCTCGAAGCGCGGGGCCTGCTCGTCGTCGACGAGGCAGCCGAGACCCGGACGTGGGCGTGGCCGTCGGCCCTGCGGCTCGCGGTGCTCGACCAGGCCCGGCAGGAGGAACCCGGGCGGGTCGACGAGCTGATGACCGCGCTCGCGCGCCGCCATCGGGACGCGGGCCGGCCGGCGCCGGCCGCGACGTATGCGGCCGAGGCCCGCAACTGGGCGATGGCCGCGGGCATCGTCGAACGCAGCTGGGGCCAGATGGTCGCCGAGCATCTCGAGGAACTCATTCTCGTGCTGCGGACGATTCCCGAGGACTTTCTGCAGGACTACCCGGCCGTGCTCGCCGGGCGGGCACTGTTCGTGCAGATGCTCGCCGACCATCCCATCCTGCGGGCCTCGCTCCCCGGCGAGCCCGACGAACTGCACGCACTCGGCGCCGGGCCGGACGCCGCGAACGTCCTGCACCTGGCGACCGTGCAGTCGCTCGCGCTGCGGGTCGCCGGCGACTACGTCCGGGGTGCCGCGTGCACGCGGCGGCTCGAACCCCTGGTGCAGAGCATGCTCGCGCACCAGCCGGACAACATCACCCCGCAGTTGCCGCTGCTGCGCGTCCAGTGGGCGATCACCTTCCAGCTCGCCGCGGATCTCGCCGAATCCAACCGGCAGTTCGAATCGGCCTACCGGGGCGGCGTCGCCGCGGGCACCCCGTACATCGTCCAGAACGCCGCCGGCAGTTCGGCGCTGAACTGGGCACTGGTCGGCGACGTGCCGCGTGCCCGCCGGTGGCTCGCCCGGGAGGCGACGGCGGAACCGTCCGACGGGCTCTTCGGCGAACTCGTCAAGGTCGGCGGCCGGGTCGCCACTGCCCTGACCCATCTCGACGCCCTCGACGTCGACGCGGCCGAGGCGATGATCGACCTGCTCGGCGCGCCCAGCGACCGGGAGGAGCTGTGGGGATTCGTCGCCTACGCCCACGCCCAGCACGCGCTGCTCACCGTCGAGGCGTACGCGGGTCTGACGTGGTTGCACCACACCGTCGCCGGCCACGCCCATCGGCACGGCGACGGCGCGTTCTCCCGAACGCTGCTCACCGCGACGGAGATCGACCTGCACCTGGCTCTCGGCAACGGCAACCTGGCGCGCGCCGTGGCAGATCTCGAGCCCCGGCACCACCCGATCCTCGTCGTGCCGGACGCTCGGGTGGATCTGCTCGGCGGGAATCCCGGCCGGGCCGTCAAGAAGCTCGCGCGGGTGTCCTGGCCGGACTGCGGCTTCCCGCGGGCCCACCTCGAGGCGCTGCTGCTCGAGGCCGCCGCCCAGCTCGACCTGGGTAATCCGGGGGCCGCGGCCGTGTGCTGGGAGCGCGCCTGCGCCCTCGGGCAGACGCTGGGCAATCGGCGCGCGTTCACCACCGTGCCGGACCGGCACCGGCGCGAACTCGAAGAGCGCAGCGGAATTGCGGTGCCCGGCGGTCCCGTCGGGGCGGTGTTCCCGGACGAGGTCGCACGGGTCGAGCTGTCCCCGCGGGAGAGGGAGGTGCTCGCGCTACTGGCCGAGGGATGCCCGCAGAGCGAGATCGCCCGCCTCCTGTTCGTCTCTCCGAACACGGTCAAGACGCAGCTGCGCAGCATCTATCGCAAGCTCGGGGTTCACACACGGGTCGAGGCGATCACCCGCGCGCGCGAGCTGCGGCTGCTGCCCGTCACCAGCGATCTCTAGACCCGCCCCACGGGCGGTAGGTCTCGCCGCCGCCCGCCCGACCCGAGCGGAGGTATCGCTCACCCGCTCGGACCGACGCAACGGCACAGGCGCTCGGCTCCGGGGAAGGTCAGGCCGGCTTGTGGGCGAGCACCCGGAACACGATGCCCATCCGCCCGGTGCGGTGCACGTCGTCGACGACGAACCCGGCCTCGGTGAGATAGGGCGCCGGGTCGCGGAGCAGGTGGTCGGCGCCGAAGCGGATGCTGAGCGGCTCGATGCCCCGCTGCAGGGCACGCAGCACCCGGTTCGTCGACGGCCCGTGCTCGGCGAGCACGATCCTGCCCCCGGGGACGAGCACGCGGTACGCCTGGGCCGCGGCGCGGGCCGGGTCGGGCACGGTGCAGAACGTGAAGGTCGAGAGCACGGTGTCCGCGCTCGCGTCGGGCAGGTCGAGGGCCTGCACGTCGCCCTCGCGCAGTTCGACGCGCGGGTCGGCGGCGGCCTTCGTCCGGGCGAGGTCGAGCATCCTCGGCGAGATGTCGACGCCGACGACGTGTTCGACCTCGGGTCCGTAGAGCGGCAGGTTGAGGCCCGTGCCGACGGCGAGTTCGACGACGCGGCCGCGAGCCTGCGCGGCCGCCCAGTGCCGGGCGGGGCCGAGTATCAACCGCTCGACCAGGCTCATGCCGCGGTCGTAGTTCTTCGACATCTCGTCGAAGATCCGCGAGACGCGGGCGTTCTCGTTCTCGACCTGCTCCGAATCGGTCACTGTGTCTCCTCACCGAAGTGTCACCGCCGACGGTACCGGCGTACCGTCCCGGCTGTGACCGAACCGATCCCGGAACAGCGCCGCGTCCTGACCGTACTGGTGGCCGCGCAGATTCTCAGCGGCGCGGGCCTGGCGGCCGGCGTGACCGTCGGCGCGCTCCTCGCGCAAGACATGCTGGGCAGCACGAGTCTCGCCGGGGTGCCCAGCGCCCTGTTCACGATCGGGTCGGCGGCGGCGGCCGTCGCCGTGGGGCGGATCTCGCAGCGCGCCGGGCGCCGTGGCGGGCTGACGTTCGGGTACGCCGCCGGCGCGCTCGGCAGCGCGGGTGTGGTGGCCGCCGCGGCGCTCGACACCGCGGTGCTGCTGTTCGCGGCCCTGTTCGTCTACGGAGCGGGCACCGCGACGAGCCTGCAGGCGCGCTACGCCGGCGCCGACCTGGCCGCTCCGGAGCGCCGGGGGCGCGCGGTGAGCACGGTGCTGGTGGCGACGACGCTCGGGGCGGTGGTCGGCCCGAACCTGACCGCCGTCATGGGCGACGCCGCCGAATCCTGGGGCATTCCCCGGCTGTCCGGGCCGTTCGTGCTCTCCGGCGTCGCCTACGGGCTCGCCGCGGTCGTCCTGTGGGTCCTGCTGCGTCCGGATCCGCTCCTGCTCGCCCGCAGCCGCGCGGCGGCCGCGGAGCCGGCGCCGGACGGCGAGCGGCCGGCCGTGGCCCGGCAGTGGTCGCCCGCGGTGACCGCCGGGGTGGTGGTGATGATCGTGACACAGCTCGTGATGGTGGCGGTGATGACGATGACGCCGATCCACATGCGCGACCACGGGCACGACGTCGGGGCGACGGGCGTGGTCATCGCGATCCACGTCGCGGCGATGTTCCTGCCGTCCCCGATCGCGGGGATGCTCGTGGACCGGGTCGGGCCCTACCGGGTCGCGGCCGCCGCGGGACTCGTCCTGCTGGCCTCCGGGGTGTCGGCGGCGCTGGCCCCGCCGCATTCGGTGCCCGCCCTCGCGTTCGCGCTGGGCCTGCTCGGTTTCGGGTGGAGCCTGGGTCTGGTAAGCGGCACCGCGCTCGTCACCGATGCGGTGCCGCTCGAGTCCCGCGCGGCCACGCAGGGCACCGCGGACCTGTTCGTCGCGCTGGCGGGGGCGGGCGGCGGTCTGGGTTCGGGTCTGGTCGTCGCGGCGGCGGGGTTCCCGGCGCTGGCGCTGACCGGTGCGGCGGTGTCGCTGGTGATCCTTCCGGTCCTCGCGCGACGGTCCGCCGCGCAGCCCGCCCTCCGCTAGCGGGTCAGGCCGGCACCGCGACCGCTCGTCGCGCCACCCGCAGATCCGCAAGCCACACCAGGGCGGTCGCGGCGGCCGCCGCGACACCGAACAGGCACACCCCGGTCCAGCCGGCGCTCGTCCACGCGAGCGCGCCGAGCGCCGAACCGGCCGCGGCACCGATGAAGTACGTCGTCATGTACACCGCGTTGATGCGGGAGCGGGCCGCGGGCGCCAGCGCGTAGACGATGCTCTGGTTGCTGATGTGGACGGCCTGCAGTGCCAGGTCGACCGCGACCATCCCGACCAGGAACCACGCCAGCGAGTGGGCTCCGGCCGCCAGCGCGGCCCAGGACACGACGAGCACTGCCGCGCCGGCGCCGGAGGCGAGCTGCGCGAGGCCACGGTCGGCGAGACGGCCGGTGAGGTTGGCCATCACCGCGCCGGCGACCCCGGCCAGGCCCACCAGCCCGATCTGCACCTCGTCGAATCCGTAGGGTTCGCCGGACAGCAGGAACGCCATCGTGGAGAACAGGGCGCTGACGGATGCGAACGACAGGGCGCCGAGCAGCGACCGGGTCCGCAGCCGCGGCTGGGTGCGCACGAGGGTGCCGAGCGAACGCAGGGTGGTCCCGTAGCCGATGCGCTCGGCGGGGCGCGACGTCGGCAGCGCTCGCCACAGGGCCAGCGCGACGAGGACCATCACGGCGGCGCTCACCCGGTAGACGGTGGCCCACCCGCCGAGACCGGCGAGCAGCCCGGCGACGCTGCGGGCGAGCAGGATGCCGAGCACCAGGCCGCTCATCACCGTCCCGACGGCCTGCCCGCTGCGCTCCGGTTCGGCCAGGGTGGCGGCGAACGGCACCAGCACCTGCGCGGCGACCGAGAACAGCCCGGCGATCGCCGTGCCGACGGCCAGCACCGCGATGGTCGGGGCGAAACCGCTCAGCGCCTGGCCGGCCGCGGCGGCGAGCATGAGCCCCACCGTGAGGCGGCGCTTGTCGAACATGTCGCCGAGCGGCACCAGGAACAGCAGCCCGAGGCCGTAGGAGACCTGGGCGACGGTGACGGTGGCCGCGGCGGCGGAGTGGGAGGTGCCCAGGGCGACGGCGATCGAGTCGAGCAGGGGCTGGTTGAAGTAGTTGCCGCCCACGCACAGGCCGGTGGCCGCCGCCATCAACAGCAGGACGGGGGTGGTCAGCACGGGTCGGGGGGACGTCACGTCTGCCAGCCTCGCGCGGCCGGGACCGCGCTGTCCAACCGGCGTCGCGTCGGCGGCCGGGACCGCGCGGGTCAGCTGCGGCTCGCGCCGATCAGCGCGAACCGGCCGTCGGGATCAATCCACTCGCGCCGTACGACGAACCCGGCCTCGGTCAGTTCGCGGCCCATGCCGTCGAGCCGGAACTTGGCGGAGATCTCGGTGCGCAGCTGCTCGCCCGCCTCGAACGCGATCTCGAGGTCGAGGCCGGGAATCCGGACGGTCATGGGCTCGGTGGCCTCGAGTCGCATCTCGATCCACTCGTTGATCGGGTCCCACACGGCGAGGTGCCGGAACTTCCCGGGTTCGAAGTCCGCGCCGAGCCGGGCATTGAGCACGTTCAGCACGTTGCGGTCGAACTCCGCGGTGACCCCGGCGGCGTCGTCGTAGGCCGGCACGAGCACGTCGGGATCGGTGACGAGGCCGATTCCGAGCAGTAGCCACTCCCCCGGCTCGAGCACCGCGGCGAGGTCGGTGAGGAACGCGGCGCGCTCGGTGGGCGCCAGATTGCCGATGGTGCCGCCGAGGAACGCGATCAGGCGGCGTCCGCCGCCGGGCAGGTGCGTGAGCGACCCGGTGAAGTCGCCGACGACGCCCCGCACGGTCAGGTCCGGGTATTCGACGGAGAGCCGGGTCACCGCGGACTGCAGGGCGACCTCGGAGACGTCCTGCGGTACGTACGTATGGATGTACGGTCGCAGCGCGTCGAGCAGGATCTCCGTCTTCTCCGAGGATCCCGATCCGAGCTCGACGAGCATCTCGGGCCGCGCCTCGTCGGCGAGCTCCGACGAATGCTGTTGCAGCAGAGACCGTTCGGTGCGGGTGGGATAGTACTCCGGGAGCCGGGTGATCTGATCGAACAGCTCGCCGCCGCGCTCGTCGTAGAGCCACGTCGGCGAGAGCCACTTCGGCGACGCCGTCAGCCCGCGGCGCGCGTCGGCCCGCAGCGACTCGTCGAGCTGCTCCGGCGTCAGGTACACGTCCACCGTCATGAGACGGCCACCTCCATGGGGGACACGATGAGGTGCCCCGGTCGGGCGCTGACCAGGTGCCGGTCCGGCACCTGGCGCCAGCGCGGATCGTCGTCGTACGGTTCCGAGGACACCACGGCGACGTCCTCGTCGACGAGGGTCCACAGCGAGTGGTACCAGGCCGTCGCCCACAGCCCGGAACCGTTGCCCAGCAACAGGTTCAGCCGCGAAGCCGGGGCGACGTCGAGCACGTCGTGCACGAGCCGCATCAACGCCTGCTCGGGCCGCGAGGAACGCAGCCGCGAATACAACAGCAGCCACAGCGCGGCGGCGTCGGTGGGCGACTCGAGCCGCAGCAGTTCGGCCACCGGCAGGCGCTCGGCCAGCGAGACGAGCGACCCGGGCCAGCCACGGACGACGCCGTTGAGGCTGAACGCCCAGCCGTCGCGGGTGAACGGGGCGCACGCCGAGCGCTCCACCGGCATACCTTCCGTCGCCGAACGCAGCGACGCCATGACGGCTCCGGCGCTGATATGCGAAAGACCCTCGGTGACAAAGGGATCGGACCAGATGGGGGCGGGGTTCCGATAGCGGCCGAAGCCGTCCGCACCCCACCATGCCACTCCGAACCCGTCGGCGTTGATCGTGCCGCCACCGCGCATGTCCTTCGGCGCCCACGACTGGCGCACCAGCGACCGGGGCCCCTCGGTCACCAGGGAACTGACCGAGCGGACCGGCCCGAGGTATCCCAGGTGTCTACACATCCGGCACGTCCCGCGCGCAGCGGAAGCCGGCGAAGATCTGCCGCCGGATCGGCAGGTCCCAGTTGCGGAAGGTGCCGCGGCAGGCTGCAGGATCGGTGCCGAAGGAGCCGCCGCGCAGCACCCGGAAGTCGCCCCCGAAGAACACCTCCGAGTACTCCCGGTACGGGAAGGCCGCGAATCCGGGGTACGGCTCGAATCCGGACGCCGTCCATTCCCACACGTCCCCGATCAGCTGGTGCACCCCGAGACGCGACGCACCCGCGGGGTACGCCCCGACGACGGCCGGCTCGAGGTGCCGCTGGCCGAGGTTGGCGTGGGCCTCGGTCGGTTCCTCGTCGCCCCACGGGTAGCGCCGGCTCTGCCCGGTCAGCGGGTCCCAGCGGGCGGCCTTCTCCCACTCGGCCTCGCTGGGCAACCGGCGTCCGGCCCAGCGGGCGAACGCCTCGGCCTCGTGGAAGCACACGTGCACGACGGGCTCGTCGGGGTCGAGCGGCACCGTCACCCCGAACCGGCGGCGCCACCACGTGCCCGCGTCGTCGCGGGTCCAGAACTGGGGAGCCTCGAGTCCCGCCTGCTCGCGGTGCAGCCACCCCTGCGGGCTCCACAGTTCCCGGCGGGCGTAGCCGCCGTCGGCGAGGAACTCGAGATAGCGCCCGTTGGTGACCGGCACGGTGTCGATCGCGAAGGCCGGCACGTACACCCGGTGTGCGGACCGCTCGTTGTCCAACGCCCACGGATCCGTCGACGTCCCCATCTCGAACTCCCCGCCCGGGATCAGCACCTCCGCCGCGGCCGGTGCTTCGGCGCGCCGCGGCGCCGGCGGCGCGTCGAGGACCGGGGGCCCCGCCCGCAGTTGGTGTGTCGCGAGCATCGTCTCCGCGTGCTGCACCTCGTGCTGGACACTCATCGCGAACACGAAACCCTCGCGGGTGAGGTCGGTGTCGAAGCGGCACCGCGCCAGCACGTCCGCCGTGTGCGCGCGGACCTCCGCCGCGTAGTCGCGGGCCGCCCGCGGCCCGAGCAGCGGCAGCGCGGGCCGGTCCGCCCGCGAATGGCGGAAGGCGTCGTAGAGGTCGTCGACGTCCGGGCGCACACCGTCGTGACCGCCGGCCGCCCGGAGCAGCCAGCGTTCCTCCTGGTTGGCGATGTGCGCGAGGTCCCACACGAGGGGACTCATCAGCGGTGAATGCTGGGCCGTGAGTTCCGCGTCGTCGATGTCGGTCAGCGCGAGCACCCGCGCCCGCGCCCGCGCGAGATCCCGGTCGAGCCGGGCATGCAGACCGCTCACCGATCCTGGACCTCCGGGGTGCGACCGCGGCAGCACCGCTCCGCCGCCGCGTCCAGCGCCGCGGTGAACCGCATGTCCGGCGACGCCTCCGCGGCGAGGGCGAGCAGTCCGACCGCCGCGGCCCGGATCTCGAGATCCGCGAGTCCGAACTCGGCCGCCTCCTGCCAGCGATCCACGACGGGGGCGGCGACGGCCAGGGCCTCGTCCATGACGGCCGGCGAGGTGAGCAGTGCCTCGACCGCGGCGACCGGGACCTGCCACAGGGCCCCCGGCTGCGCGTCGATGTACCGGACCTCGAGGTGCCCGGCGGGACGCACCGGCGGGAACAGGGTGGTCAGGTGGTAGTCCAGGTCGGCGACGGTGGGCCGGCGCCCGATCTCGTCGTCCAGGTCGCCACCCAGCCAGTCCGCGAACGACGCGCCGGGCGGCGCATGCCAGTCCCCGCCGGTCGCGCGCACACACAGCAGCGGCGCGTCCAGCGCCCACGCCGGGTAGCGCGCCGGATCGGGCACGGGGGTGGTGCGGTCGGCGTCCAGCGCCAGCCAGGTGCGCATCCGCTGCGACGCCCAGTTCCCGTCCGGTGCCCCACGCAGCGAAGGCGAACACGCGAACGCGGCCACCAGCGCCGGTCCGACGGCGTGCAGTACCCGCCACCGCCGGGCCAGCTCGTCGTCGTCGGCGCCGGCGTCGACGCTCACCTGGGTGGCGGCGGTGCTGTTCATCATCAGCCGGCCCAGCGGCCCGATCCGATCGAACCGCAGTTCCATCGCGCTGTAGCGGGGAGTGCGCAGCAGCCGCTGCGGTGGGCGCAGCCCGTCGGCCGCCGCGTCGACCAGGTCCACCGACCGGCGCGCCAGCAACGCACCCAGCATGCGGGCGTCGGCGGTGAGACGATCGCAGACCTGCCGCGCCGAGACACACGGCACGCTCGACAGTTCCACCTGCCCACCCGGCTCGAGGGTCACGGCGCTGCCCGACGGCAACGGCCGCGCCGAGGAGCCGGGAGCCAGCTGCCGGGGGGCGTGCGGACCGAGGGCCTCGAGGATGGCCTGCAACTCCGGCCGGGCGCGAGTGCCGTCGGCCCGGGCGGTGAGCCATTCCAGTTCCACGCCGATCAGCCGGGGCGGCCCGAAGCGGAAGCTCACCCGGCGCACGTGCAGCTCGGCGGCGGTTCGTGAGGCGATGCCGGCGTCCGCGCGCGGCACCGCCGGGTCGACTGTGATCACCACTCGGTCCGCCCCTCCCTCGCCTGTGGGCCAGCTCACGGACGAGCCTAACGTCAACCGGCGACAGGAGGCGGCTGAACGCTCACGCCGCGGCCCGGCGCGTCGCCCGGACGACGACACCGGCCGCGAGCACCACGATGCCGGCCACGACCGCACTCGGCGGCAGCGTCAGCACCAGGACGACGCATCCGACGGCGCCGACGACCTGCAGGAACCGGGGGTAGCGCCGGTTCTCGTCCCGCTGGGTGAAGGCGGCCAGATTCGCGACGAGGTAGTACACGAGAACACCGAAGGATGAGAATCCGATCACTCCGCGCAGATCGACGGTCGCGACGAGCACGCACACCGCCGCCGCGACGGCGAGTTCGGCCCGGTACGGCACCGCGAATCGCGGATGCACCGCGGCGAGCGGCCGGGGCAGATCACCCTGCCGCGCCATCGCGAGCGCGGTGCGGCCGACGCCTGTGACGAGGGCGAGCAGAGCCCCCAGCGACGCCGCCGCGGCCCCGGCGACCACGACGGGCGCCGCCCACGCCCAGCCACCCACGCGGACCGCGTCGAGCAGCGGCGCGCTGCTCGACGCGAGCCGGTCCGGGCCGAGGCATGCGAGCAGGGTCACGCCGACGACGGCGTAGAGCAGCACCACGAAGCCGAGGGCACCGACGATCGCCCGCGGGATGGTCCGGCGCGGCTCGCGCACCTCCTCACCGAGGGTCGCGATCCGCGCGTAGCCCGCGAAGGCGAAGAACAGCAGGCCGGCCGCCTGCAGCACCCCGTAGGCACCGCCGACGGGACCGAACGGATCGGCGGGTTGCGCCCCGGGACCGGCCCAGCTCGCCGTGATCGCGACGGCCAGCGCCACGAGCACGAGGGTCACGATGATGCGGGCGAGCCGGGCCGTGCGCGTGATGCCGCGGTAGTTCACGGCGGTCAGGGCGAGGACCGCGGCGACGGCGACGGGCCGCCGCCACGGTTCCGGCACGACGTAGGAGGCGAACGTCGCGGCCATCGCCGCACAACTGGCGGTCTTGCCGATCACGAAGCCCCAGCCCGCCACGAAACCCCACCACGGCCCGAGCCGTTCCCGCCCGTACACGTAGGTGCCACCGGACGTCGGGTACTGCGCGGCGAGCTGCGCCGACGAGGTGGCGTTGCAGTACGCCACGACCGCGGCGAGGGCCAGGCCGACGAGCAGGCCCGCGCCGGCGGCTGCCGCGGCCGGCGCGAACGCCGAGAACACCCCCGCCCCGATCATCGCGCCGAGCCCGATGGCGACGGCGTCGCCGGTGCCGAGCCGGCGTTGCAGGGATTTCGATTCGCTCACGTATACATTCCAAGCACGAAGACATGAACGGGAGGTGCGTCCTCGATGCTCGACCTGCAGCGCGCCCGTCGCGACACGCCCGGCTGCTTCGACCGGGTCTTCCTCGACAGCGCGGGCTCGTCGCTGCCGCCGACCCCGGTGCTGGAGACGACCGTCGCGCACCTGCGACGCGAGGCCGAGGTCGGCGGGTACGTCGCCGCCGCGGAACGCGCCGACGACCTCGCCGCGGTGAAGACCTCGATCGCGCGGCTGATCGGCGCGGAGGCGCCGTCGATCGCCCTCGTCGAGAGCGCCACCCGGGCGTGGGCGAGCTTCTTCTACTCGGTGCCGCTCCGCGCGGGCGACCGGATCCTGCTCACCCGTTCCGAATACGCCAGCAATGCGGTCTCCGCGCTGCAACGGGCCCGGGCGACCGGCGCGACGGTGGAGACGATGCCGACGGACGCGCTCGGCCGCATCGACGTCGACGCCCTCACCCGCACGCTCGACGAGCGGGTCAAACTGGTGTCCGTCGTGCACGCCCCCACCAACGGCGGGCTCGTCAACCCCGTGCGGGAGGTCGCCGACGCGGCGCACGCCGTCGGCGCGCTGGTGCTGCTCGACGCGTGCCAGTCCGTCGGGCAGCTGCCGGTGAGCGTGCCCGAGTTCGACGTCGACGCCCTTTCCGCGACCGGACGCAAGTGGCTGCGCGGACCCCGCGGCACGGGCTTCCTGTACGTCCGCCCCCGGCTGGTCACCGAGCTCGAACCGGCCGTCCTCGATCTGCACAGCGCGCAGTGGACGGCCCCGGGCGAGTACCGCCTCGCCGACGACGCGACGCGGTTCGAGCTGTGGGAGACGAACGTCGCCGCCCGCCTCGGGCTCGGTGCCGCCGTCGACTACCTGCTCGACCTCGGGGTCGACGCGGTGACCGAGGCGGTCGCCTACCGCGCCGAACACCTGCGCGAGGGCCTGGGCCGGATCCCCGGCGTGGCCGTGCGCGACCTCGGGAAGGAGCACAGCGGCATCGTCTCGTTCACCGTCGACGGCTGGGAGCCGCCGCGGCTGCGGGAGGCGCTGGCCGCCGAGGCGATCACGGTCACGGTCAGCGGGCGCGGGTCGACGCTGCTCGAGATGTCGGCGCGACGGCTCGAGTCGGTGGTGCGCGCCTCCCCGCACTACTTCGTCTCCCCCGCCGACGTGGACCGGTTCCTGGCGGCCGTGCGGTCGCTGACCCGGTCCTGACCGTCCCGGCGACCGGGACGACCGGTTCCGTCCGGCGGCTCACGCGGTCAAGGTGTGCGAATCCCCGCACCACTTCGAGAGGATCGCGATGACCGAGACCAGTCCCGTCCGTCCTGTTCCCGTCGACCGGATCTCCGCCTGGGATCTCGAGGCCGACGTCGTGATCGCCGGGTACGGCATCGCCGGGGTCTGCGCGGCCGTCGGCGCTGCCGACGCCGGAGCCGACGTGCTGGTGCTCGAACGCACCGGCGGGTGGGGCGGCGCCGCCGCCCTCGCGGGCGGCTTCGTCTACCTCGGCGGCGGCACGGCCGTGCAGAAAGCCTGCGGATTCGAGGACTCGGTGGACGACATGCGCGCGTTCCTCACCGCGGCACTCGGACCGGGCGTGGACGAGGAGAAGATCGCCGCCTACTGTGCGGGCTCCGTCGAGCACTTCGACTGGCTCGTCGGCTGCGGTGTGCCGTTCAAGCACGAATTCTGGGGCGAGCCCGGCTGGGAGCCTCCCACCGACGCGGGCCTGCAGTACACCGGCGGGGAGAACTCGGCGCCGTACGCCGCCGTCGCCCGGCCCGCGCCGCGCGGCCACGTGCCGCAGATGAGCAACAAGCGGACCGGTGAGCAGGGCGGCGGCTACATGCTCGTGAAGCCGCTCGCCGAGAAGGCCGAAGCCCTCGGGGTCCGCGCCGAGTACGACGTCCGGGTGCAGACCCTCGTCACCGACGCGTCCGGCCGGGTCGTCGGGGTGCTGGCCAAGCGGTACGGCACCGACCTGGCGATCCGGGCCCGCCGCGGGGTCGTTCTCGCCACGGGCAGCTTCGCCTACAACGACGACATGGTGCGGGCCCACGCCCCGCACCTGGTGGGTCGTCCCGCCGCGTCGATCGAGGAACACGACGGTCGCGCGATCCGGATGGCGCAGGCGCTCGGCGCCGACCTGGCCCACATGAACGCCACCGAGGTGGCGTTCTTCTGCGATCCCCAGCTGATCGCGCGGGGCATTCTCGTCAACGGTCGCGGCCAGCGGTACGTGCCCGAGGACACCTACCCGGGCCGCATCGGGCAGCTGACCCTGCTGAAGAACGACAACGAGGCGTTCCTCGTCATCGACGAGGAGTCGTACGAGGCCGGGGTCGCCGCCCCGACGTCGTCGGCGCAGCTGCGCCACCAGCCGAAGTGGGTGTGCGAGACCGTCGCGGAACTTGAGGCCGAGATGGGTCTGCCCGAGCGGGCGCTGCAGTCCACGGTGGAGGTGTACAACCTGCACGCCGAACGGGGCGCCGACCCGCTGCTGGGCAAGAAGCGCGAATGGGTGAAGCCGATCGGGTCGCCCGTCGCGGCGATCGACCTGCGCGGCATGACCGGCGGGTTCACGCTCGGCGGCCTGCGTACGAGCCTGCACGCGGAGGTCCTGCACGTCGACGGTGCCCCGATTCCGGGGCTGTATGCGGCGGGACGCGCGGCGGCCGGACTGTCGGCGTGGGGGTACTGCAGCGGCGTCTCCCTCGGCGACGGCAGTTTCTTCGGACGGCGGGCGGGCATCGCCGCCGCGGGCGGCTGAGCGCAGGGGTGGCATTCGACCCGCTCGGGCGGATCCGGTAGAGTCGATCGAGTTGTCTCGGCGAGGGTGAACCGCGAAATCGCTGGCTCACCGTGATCGACGCGGCTGCGGCTCCGCTCGAGCGTGCCCACGCTCCTGGCCGCGCGCGTCGCCCCTCGCCGGGAAGACCGCCCCAGTTCGAGCCATATGCGTAGGAGCCTTTCAGCATGTCCGAGGAAAACCGTATCGCCGCCGTCGTCCGCACCGAGTTCGGCAAGGGTGCCGCCCGCCGCGCCCGCCGCGACGGGCAGGTGCCCGCCGTCCTGTACGGCCACGGCACCGATCCCCAGCACCTGGCGCTGCCGGCCCGCGAGTTCGCGGCCGTGCTGCGCGCCCACGGCACCAACGCCGTGCTGACCCTCGACGTCGACGGCTCGGAGGAGCTGGCGCTGACCAAGTCGGTCGTGGTCCACCCGATCCGCAACTACATCGAGCACGCCGACCTGCTCGTCGTGAAGAAGGGCGAGAAGGTCACCGTCGAGGTCCCGCTCGTGGTCACCGGTGAGGCCGCCTCCGGCACCCTGGTCGTCAACGAGGTCAGCACCGTCCAGCTCGAGGCCGACGCCCTGAACCTGCCCGAGCAGGTCGAGGTGTCCATCGACGGTGTCGAGGCCGGTACCCAGATCCTCGCGAACGACGTGCAGCTGCCCGCCGGTGCGACCCTGCAGGGCGACCCGGAGCTGCTGCTGGTGAACGTGGTTGCCGCACCGACCGCCGCCGCGATGGAGGGCGAATCCGCGGAGGGTGAGGCCGCCGAGGCCGAAGAGGCCTGAGCCCCAACCGGTTCCGCGTGACACGGGCGAGCGGCGCGTCATCCCCTCGGGGTGACGCGCCGTCGTCGTAGCACTACCCGCCGCAACGGAAGGACACCGCCAGGTGAGCGACGCCACCGCACTCGTCGTCGGGCTGGGCAATCCCGGCCCGCAGTACGAGAAGACCCGCCACAACATCGGCTTCATGGTGGCCGACACGCTCGCCGCCCGCGTCGGCGGGAAGTTCAGCGCGCACAAGCGCAGCAACGCCGAGATCGTCCAGGCCCGCCTCGACGGCCGGCAGGTGATCATCGCCAAGCCGCGCACCTTCATGAATCTCTCGGGCGGACCCGTCGCGGGTCTCGCCCGCTTCTTCTCGGTCGAGCCCGCCGACATCGTCGTCGTGCACGACGAACTGGATCTGGACTTCGGCACGGTCCGGCTCAAGCTCGGCGGCGGGGAGAACGGCCACAACGGGCTGCGGTCGATCTCGAGTGCCCTCGGCACCAAGCTCTACCTGCGTACCCGGGTCGGGATCGGCCGCCCGCCGGGCCGCATGGACCCGGCCGACTACGTGCTCAAACCGTTCTCGTCGACCGAACGCAAGGAACTCGACCTGATCCGCGAGCAGGCCGCGGACGCGGTGGAGCTGCTGCTGCGGGTCGGCCTGGAGGACGCCCAGAACCGGGTCCATTGACGTGTGCCCTTCCGGACCGGCCGCGGTCCGGAAGGACACCCCGCGCTACCCGCCGAGCAGGTGGACGGAACTGCCGCGCCGCAGCTTGCCCGACGACGTCTTCGGGATGCTGCCCGGGCCGAGCACCGCGACGGTGCGCGGCCGCACCCCCACCTCCGCGACGACCGCGTGCACGACGTCGCGTTCGATGCGGCGCACCTCCTCCGGGTCGTCGATCCGGTTGGTCTCGACGGCGACCGCGAACGACTCCCGCTTCTCGCCGGAATCGAGCCGGATCGCGACGGCGTTGCCGGGGCGCACGCCGTCGACGCTGCACGCGGCTCGTTCGATGTCGGTGGGATAGACGTTGCGGCCACCCATGATGATGACGTCCTTGACGCGCCCGCACACCACGACCAGGCCGTCCTCGGTGAAGTAGCCGACGTCGCCGGTGTCGAACCAGCCCTGCGGGTCCTGCGCGGGCACCGGACCGTCGACGGTGAGGTAACCGTGGGTGACGGCCTTGCCGCGCAGCTGGATGATGCCGACGCCGCGGGGCGGCAGTACCTGCCCGTCCTCCCCGACGACGCGGCCCTCGAGGCCGGGCACGAGATGCCCGAGGGTGGGCAGGCGCCGGGCGTTGGACCGGGTCGACGGGACCGCCATCCCGCCGGCCTCGAGCAGGTCGGGGTCGACGAGATCGAGGATCTGCCCGCGTCCCGGATCCGGCACCGAGACCGCCAGGGTGGTCTCGGCCATGCCGTAGACCGGCGCGAGCGCCGCCGGATCGAGCCCGAACCGGGCGCCGGCGGCGGCGAGGGCCTCCATGGTGTCCGGGTCGACCGGTTCGGCACCGTTCCACATCCACCGCACCGACGACAGGTCGACGGCGCCGTCGGGCGCCTGTGCGAGCTTGCGAGCCAGGAGTGAGTACGCGAAGTTCGGTGCGGCCGTCACGGTTCCGCGGTACTTGCTCATCAGCTCGGCCCACAGCAGCGGGGAGCGCAGGAAGTCGAGCGGGGTCACGGAGACGACCTCGGCGCCGACCTGCATGGGCACGCTCAGGAAGCCGACCATCCCCATGTCGTGGAACAGCGGCAGCCAGCTGACCATCACGTCGTCGTCGAGGGAGAACTTGATCCGCTCGATCATCGCGTACGCGTTGACGTAGAAGTTCTCGTGCGTGATCTGCACGGCCTTCGGGGAGCCCGTGGACCCGGAGGTCAGCTGCTGCAGCGCGATGTCCTGCTCGTCGGTGGGCAGCGGGTCGACCGGCGTGCCGGCATCCATCTCGGCGATCGTGACGACGGGAATTCCCCGCTCGGCCAGGAGCGGCGCGGCGATCTCGAACGGCGCGCCGAGCACCACCGCGCGGGCGCCGATCATGCCGATGACGACCTCGGTGTCCCGTGCCCACAGCGCCAGGTCGGTGCGCGGGGTGGGCTGGTGCAGCATCGTCACCGAGGCGCCGCGCATCCACACCGCCTGACAGGCGGGTGCGATGTCCACCGGATTCCCCGCGAGGATGCCCACGGCGTCGCCGTGACCGATGTCGGCCGCGGCGAGGGCACCGGCCATGCGCCGGGCCTGCTCGTGAATCTGCCCCCAGCTCTGGCGCCGGGGAGCGTCGGGCTCGCCGGTGACCAGACCGTGCGGGGAACGATCCGCGGTCTCGTACATCTCGTCGGTGAATCTGCTCACGAACCACTCCTCACGTCGATTCGCCCCCGGGCACCGGGTACGACGTTGCCCAGGGTGCCCCCGATCCGTCCCGGGAGTAAGTCTCTTCGGAGAATGTGACCGAATCTCACGGAAATCGACATTCGATTGCCGAGTAACATGGACGAGTTGTCTGCGATGCGCGAGCCGCCCGCGTGCATCGACGAGCCGCACATCCGCTTCGAGAGGTACTTCCGCGTTGACTACCCCGCCCGTTTCCACCGGCAACGACGCCGGCACCACCGCCGTGTCGTCGAAGGAAGTGCTCGCGGAGGCGGGTCGCCGCCGCACCTTCGCGGTGATCTCCCATCCGGACGCCGGCAAGTCCACGCTGACCGAGGCGCTGGCCCTGCATGCGAAGGTCATCGCCGAGGCCGGTGCGGTGCACGGCAAGGCCGGACGCAAGTCCACGGTGTCCGACTGGATGGAGATGGAGAAGGCCCGCGGCATCTCCGTCAGCTCCACGGCGTTGCAGTTCAACTACCGCTCCGAGGAGTCCGACGACGACGTCGTCAACGTGATCAACCTCGTCGACACACCCGGTCACTCCGACTTCTCCGAGGACACCTACCGGGTGCTCACCGCCGTGGACGCGGCGGTGATGCTGATCGACGCCGCCAAGGGCCTCGAGCCGCAGACACTCAAGCTGTTCCAGGTGTGCCGTCACCGGGGCATCCCGGTCATCACCGTGATCAACAAGTGGGACCGGCCCGGCCGGACCCCGCTGGAACTGCTCGACGAGATCGACGAGCGGATCGGCCTGACTCCCACCCCCCTGTTCTGGCCCGTCGGCATCGCCGGGGACTTCCGTGGCCTGCTGCGGCGCGGGGAGGACGGGGCACCCGTCGAGTACGTCAAGTTCACCCGCACCGCCGGCGGCGCGCGGATCGCTCCCGAGGACCGGCTCTCCCCCGCGGAGGCCGAGGACCGGGAGGGCGGGACGTGGACCGAGGCGGTGGAGGAGTCGGAACTGCTGTCGGCCAGCGGTCAGGACCACGACCAGGAGCTGTTCCTGGCCGGACAGACGTCGCCGGTGATCTTCGCGTCGGCCATGCTCAACTTCGGCGTCCGGCAGATCCTCGACACCCTCGTCGCGCTGGCGCCGCCGCCGCGCGCCCGGCTCGACGTGAACGACGCTCCCCGCAACGTCGACGACCCGTTCAGCGCCGTGGTGTTCAAGGTGCAGGCGGGGATGGACACCGCGCACCGCGACCGCCTGGCGTTCATGCGGGTGGTGTCCGGGGTGTTCGAGCGCGGCATGGTCGTCACCCACGCGCAGACGGGCAAGCCGTTCGCCACCAAGTACGCGCTGACGGTGTTCGGCCGGGAACGGTCCACGGTGGAGAACGCGTACCCCGGCGACGTGGTCGGGCTGGTCAACGCCACGGCCCTCGCCCCCGGGCACACCCTGTACGTGGACCGGAAGGTGGAGTTCCCGCCGATCCCGTCGTTCGCGCCCGAGCACTTCTCGATCCTGCGCGCCGAGAGCGCCTCGAAATACAAGCAGTTCCGCAAGGCCGTCGATCAGCTCGACTCCGAGGGCGTGGTGCAGATCCTGCGCAACGACATCCGCGGCGACGCGTCCCCGGTGATGGCCGCCGTCGGTCCCATGCAGTTCGAGGTGGTGGCGGCCCGGATGAAGGCCGAGTACAACGTCGAGCCGCGGATGGAACCGCTGGGCTACGCGCTGGCCCGCCGCACCGACGCGGCCTCGGTGGACGAACTGAACCGGCAGCGCGGCGTCGAGGTGTTCACCCGGTCCGACGGTGTGCTGCTGGCGCTGGTCAGCGACAAGTGGCGATTGCAGTACCTCCTCAAGGAACTGCCCGACCTCACCCTCGAGCCGCTGGTGGCCGCCGCCGACCAGTGACACCTGTGGTGGGTGGGACCGGTGTGGCTGTGCGTGGGACCGGTGTTGCTGGTAGTTTGCTGTGCCGTCGAGCCGACCCGGGCTCGCGGATGTCAGGAGCGTTCATGGACGACGACTCGACCGCACCGACCGACGGCACGCCGCTGCGCGGCCGTTCCGAGCCGGCGGACGAGTCGCCCGGACCCAAGCGGGCGGGCACCTTCGTCTATCCCCTGCCGGGAACCCTGACCGGCAACGGCGCGTCCGCCCCGCACGCGGTGGGAAGCCACGCGGCGGACCACGACGTCGCCGACGAGGCCGGAGGCAACGGCAGCGATCCGCTCTCGCTGCCGAGCTTCGACGAGATCGTCGCCGGCACGAACGGCGTCGCCGCGGACAGCACGCCGACCGCCGCGTCGCGCCGCAACTCGATGGGAGTGGCATCCGTGCGGATCGCGGCGCGACTGGCGCACACCGAGCTCGCCGCCCGCGCGCAGCGTCCCCACGCCTCCGATCCGACGGTCGAGACCGACGAACTGCTCACCCTGCTCGGTGAGTACCTCGTCGCGGGCGGATTCGAGAAGCCGGAGATCCGCGCCGTGCTGGGCGGGCAGGAGATCGTCGTCGACCTGCTCGCCCCGCGGCGCACCGCGCTCTGACGTCCGCATCCGCGCACCCCCTGGTCGAACGCGCACGAAATTACCTGTGCGGATGACTATTTCGTGCGCGGATGGTCGTCCGGCCGGCCGGGTGCCTACTCCCGGAACAGTCCCGCCACGACGGCCGGGTCCACGTCGCCGATCCCCCGCGGCGACCACGACGGGTTGCGGTCCTTGTCGACGAGCACCGCGCGCACCCCTTCGGCGAAGTCCGGCTCGGCGGTGATGCGGACCGCGACCTCGAGTTCCCGCGCGAAGCACTCGCGCAGCGGGCTCTCGGCGCCGCGGCGCAGCAGCTCCGCGGTGACCCAGAGGCTCGTCGGGGATGCCGCACCGAGCGCCGCCCGGGTGGTGACGGCCCACGTCTCGTCGATGTCGTGGTTGCCGGACAGGCGCTCGACGACGTCGGCGACGGTGCCGTCACCGAACACCGCATCGATGTCCGGGTACCGGTCCGCGATCGCCGACGCGGGGGCCGCCTCGGCGAACTCGTCGAGCGCCGGCTGCCAGTGGCCCTCGCGGATCCGGTCGGCGAGGGCGTCGATCCGGTGACTGGGAACGAAGTGCGTCGCGAGGCCGACGGCGATGGCATCGCCGGCGTCGACGCGGGCGCCGGTCAGCGCCAGGTACAGGCCGACCGCGTCGCAACGGGCCGTGGTGCCGCGCAGCCGCGGCAGGAAATGACTGGCGCCGACGTCGGGGATGAAGCCGATCGCCGTCTCCGGCATCGCCAGCACGGCCCTCTCCGTCACGACACGGACCGCGCCGTGCACCGAGATGCCCAGCCCGCCGCCCATCGTGACTCCGTCGAGGAGCGCGAGATACGGCTTGGGGTAGGTGGCGACCAGTTCGTCGAGCCGGTACTCGTTCGCGAAGTAGTCCCGGACCGTGGCGGTGTCCCCGGCCACGGCGGCGTCCCGCACCGACTTGATGTCGCCACCGGCGCAGAACGCGCGGTCGGATGCGCTGGTGACCAGGACCGCGGTGATCTCCGGGTCGTCGCGCCATGCCAGCAGGGCCTCGTACATGTCGCGGATCATCGACGAGTCGAGGGCGTTGAGGGCCACCGGCCGGTCGAGCACCACCTCGCCGATGCCGTTGGCGACGCGGGTGCGGATGAAGGTGTCGGTCACGCGCCGGAGCCTACCGGCCCCTGCCCCGGCAGCCGATCATGTGGGAGCCCCGATCGCGCACGTGTCTGCGCGGGGCGCCGGACCTACCTGCCGGTACCGGTGGCGGCGCCCTGCCGGCGGCCGGTCAGGGGCCCGACGAGCAGCCATCGGTGTCCGAACGGATCGAGCAGCGTGGCGTTGCGGTGACCGTGACTCTCGGCGATCCAGCGTTCGACGGTGCCGCCGGCGTCGCGGGCCTTGGTGAGCACGGCGTCGGTGTCGTCGACCGGGAGCATCAGGCTCACCGACGT
Organism: Rhodococcus ruber NBRC 15591; assembly: GCF_001894945.1. GTDB lineage: Bacteria > Actinomycetota > Actinomycetes > Mycobacteriales > Mycobacteriaceae > Rhodococcus > Rhodococcus ruber. Next base: position 7,873 of record NZ_BCXE01000001.1, on the reverse strand, counting down.
CGCGCCGGCCTCGGGCGCGGACAGGCCCATCTCGGGGAACTCCTCCGCCAGATACACCATCCCGGTGGGAAAGACCAACTCGGCGTGGCCGATCCGGCCGTCCTCGAGCACCACGGGGTCCCCCGCCAGCGTCGCGTCGAACACCTGCCGGTACCAGTCGATGGCACTGCGGGCGCGACCCACGATGAGGTACGGGAGCGCACCGGCCCGGGGGAAGACTTCGGTGTCGGTCGCGGTCATCGGACGGGTCCCCTCCTCTCGGCCGGTACGGGTTCGCGGCCGGTTCAGGACGCGCGGGGCGGCTGCTGCAGCAGCGACCACCGGTTCGAGGTGAGCCGGAAACTGGGCATGTCGGCAACGGACGTGACTGTCTCCCAGTTCCTTTCGTAACCGGTGTGGGAGATGCGCCAGAGCCCGTCCGTGCCGCGCACGTAGCGGTCGTGGTAGTAGGCGGACCCGCGCATCACGAGCCCGTCCTCGGGCACCACCACCGTGTCGGCGAGGAACCAGATACCCGTGGCCGTGTCCCCCTCGACGTCGATCTCGGGGTGGCCGCAGTGGTGTTCGGTGATGACGTGGGATCCGAGGGTGTTCTCGAGGAAGTTCAGGAACGCGTCGCGCGATTCGAAACTCAGGTGTTCGCCGTAGACGGCGGTGGCCTCGGGAACCATGGTGTCGGCCAGTTCGATCCACGACTTCGTGTCGAGCGCCCGCGCGTAGCGGTACTTCAGCCGCTCGATCTCACGTATCGCCTGCAGGTCCATTCTCGCGCCTCCCACCACAGGGCCTGTCTGCCAGGCTAGCCGGGATCCCCCTCGGGGGGTATCGATTCCGGCGGCTCGCCGGGCAATTGGATTGCAGTTAGGTCACGGGACCTGGATCGTGTTCCCGTTTCGCGATCAGGGCGCGGATCGCGGCGTCGACGAGCGTGCGGGCGTAGGCGTCGTCGTCCGCCGCCGGTCCGGCGAGGGAGAACAGCACGTGGCTGAGCGCCGCACCGGTGACCATCTCGAGCAGGAGGGTCACCGAGACCTGCGGCGGCAGCTCACCGCGTTCGACCGCCCGCAACACGATGGTGCGGGCCGCGACGAGGCGGCTCCGATTGAGCGTGGTGGTCAGGTGGGCCAGCAGGTCCGGGTGCACGCGCGCGTCGAGCGCGACGCGCAGGCTCACCAGCCCAGGTGTGGTGCGGTAGCCGCGCAGCAGCTGGGTGACCAGTTCGACCAGGTCCGAGCGCAACGCCCCGGTGTCGATCGGCACCGGCAGCGGGCTGCGCGCCTCGAGCGCCTGCACGAGCAGTTCGTCCTTGGTGGCCCAGCGGCGGTACAGCGCCGCCCGTCCCACCCGGGCGCGCCGGCCGACCGCGTCGAGCGTGAAGCCGCGCCAGCTCGTCTCGGAGTAGACCTCGATCACGGCGTCGTAGACGCGATCCTCGAGGTCGGCATCGCGGGGTCGGCCACGGCGACGCACGATCGGCTCGGTCACGGTGAGCAGTGTGCCAGACCATTTACAGACTGAATCAGTCCGTATTACTGTGCGGGTGACCGTTGCCCCGACCACTCCCCCGAGGCCGCACATGACCGACCCTGCCCGGACACCCGTCGTCGTCGGCGTCGGCGACCTGCGCTCCGGACGCGCCGGCGCCCCCGCCGACCCCCGCGAACCGCTCGACCTGATCCACGACGCCGCCGGGGCGGCCCTCGCCGACACCGGCGTCGACGGCATCGCGCGGCGCATCGACGCCGTGTACGCCGTCAAGACCGCGAGCTGGGCGTACGACGACCTCCCCGCGCTCCTCGCCGCACGTCTCGGCGCCGCGGCGGCCCGCACCCACACCAGTCCCCTCGGGGGGCACTGGCCGGCAGCGCTGCTCGACCGCATCGGCCACGAGATCGCCACCGGCACGACCGGCGTCGCGCTCCTCGTCGGCGGCGAATCCCAGGCCTCGGTCACCGCCGCGACGAAGGCCGGCACCGACCCCGCCGCACTCGGCTGGACCACCGACCCCGGCGGCCCACCCGCCTTCGACCCGGACGACCTCGGCAGCCCCGCGATGCAACGCGCCGGCATGCTCGCCCCCACCCGCGTCTACCCGCTGTTCGAGACCCGGCTCAGCCACCAACTCGGGCACTCCCACGACGAATCGCTGGCCTGGTCCGCGCAGCTGTACGCCGCGTTCTCCGAGATCGCCGGACGCAACCCCACCGCCTGGAACCCCGATCTGCGCACCGCCGAGGACATCACCACCGTGGGCCCGCGCAACCGGATGGTCACCGCTCCGTACCCGCTGCTGCTCAACGCGATGCCGTTCGTCGACCAGGCGGCCGCCGTCGTCGTCACCTCCCTCGCCACCGCCCGCGAACTCGGCGTCGCCGAGGACCGGATCGTGTACGTGTGGGGCGGGGCGGGCGCGACCGAACCGGCCGACATCCTCGCCCGCGCCGGCCTCGGCCGGTCCGCGGCACTCGCCGACGCCCTCGCCCGGACGCTCGAACGCACCGACCTGCGGCCGGCCGACCTGGACATCGTCGACGCCTACAGCTGCTTCCCCGTGGTGCCGAAGCTGCTCGTCGAACACCTCGGCCTGCCCCGCGAGACCGTCCCGAGCGTCACCGGCGGCCACTCCTTCTTCGGCGGACCGCTCAACAGCTACACGCTGCACTCCCTCGTCGCCGTCACCCGCCGGCTGCGCACCGACGGCGAGATCGCCCTCGTCCACGGCAACGGCGGCTACCTGACCTACCAGCACACCGTCGTGCTCGCCGCCGCCCCGCACACGCGCGGGTACGTCGGCGATCCCGAGCCACACGTACTGCCCGCCACCGGACCCGATCCCGCCGTCGGCTACAGCGGTGACGTCGAGATCCATACGGCAACCGCGGAATACGGACGCGACGGCCATCCGGCGATCGGGTTCCTGGTGGGCACCACCCCCGACGGCCGTCGAGTCTCCGGCTACACCGACGCCGCCGGCGCGCAGGTGCTCGCCGCGGGTGCGGACATCGTCGGGCGCACCGTCCACGTCGTCGACCGCGGCGGCGCCCTGACCGTCACCCTGACCGATCCCGTCACCGAGGAGTCCCCCGCATGACCGAGCCCGTCGTCCTGGTCGAACAGCGCGGCCACACGCTGCTCGTCACCATCAACCGGCCCGGGGCCGCCAACAGCATCGACGCCGAGGTGCACACCGGCCTCGGCGAGGCGTGGGAACGCGCCGACAGGGACCCGGACGTGCGCGTCGTCGTCCTCACCGGTGCCGGAGAGCGGGTGTTCTGCGGCGGCGCCGACCTCGAGGCCCTCGGGACCGCCGGACCGGGTGGGGTCACCCCGCCCGAGACCGCGCACTGGGGGTTCGCCGGCGTCGTCAGGCACCCGATCGCCAAGCCGATCGTCGCGGCGGTCAACGGCACCGCCCTCGGCGGCGGTACCGAACTCGCCCTCGCGAGCGACCTCGTCGTCGCCGCCGACACCGCCGAGTTCGGGTTGCCCGAGGTCCACCGCGGCCTCATCGCCGGCGCCGGCGGGGTGTTCCGCATCGTGCAGGCCATCCCGCGGTCCGTCGCGATGGAACTCGTGCTCACCGGCAGGCCGATGTCCGCGGCCGACGCTCTGCGCTGGGGCCTGGTCAACCGCGTCGTCCCCCGGACCGACGTCCTCACCACCGCGCTCGAGCTCGCCGACCTCGTCGCGACCGGCGCGCCCCTGGCCGTGCAGGCGAGCAAGACGATCGCCCGCGGCATCGTCGACGGCATCGTCCCGTCCGAGGAACCGGCCTGGGACGCGACCGAGGCCGCCCTGGCCCGGCTGACCACCAGCGCCGACACCGTCGAGGGCGTCATGGCTTTCATGCAGAAGCGCGCACCCGTCTGGAGCGGACGATGACCACCGCACTGGATCGGGAGACCTGGGACACCCCCGAGCGGGCGGCTCCGCCGCCGGTGCGTCCTTTGGGCTGCTACTGCCGCCCAAAGGACACACCGGTCTACAAGTTCTCGGCCAGCTCCATCCACTGCTCCTCGGCGGCTTCCTTCTCCGCGACCACGCTGCGCAGCTCGGCGTCGAGCTTCTGCAGGCGGTCGGGATCGGTGGCCGCGTCGGCGAGGTCGTGGTGCAGCTTCTCCTCCCGCTCGGTCAGCTTCGCCACGCTCCGCTCGAGCCGCGCCAGCTCCTTGCGGGCGGCCCGCTCGGCGGCGCCGTCGCGCTTCGGTTGTTCCGCGCCCTGTTCGGGCATCGACGTCTTCGCGACCGTGGAGGCCGACGACGGGATGTCCCCGTCACCGAGCGCCGCACGACGGCGCAGGTACTCGTCGATCCCGCCCGGCAGGTTGGTGAGCGCGCCGTCGCCGAACAGCGCCCACGTCGAGTCACAGATCCGCTCGATCAGATAGCGGTCGTGCGAGATGACCACGAGGGTGCCCGCCCACCCGTCCAGCAGGTCCTCGAGCTGCTGCAGGGTGTCGATATCCAGGTCGTTGGTGGGTTCGTCGAGCAGCAGCACGTTCGGCTCGGCCATGAGCACCCGGGTCAGCTGCAGCCGTCGACGCTCGCCACCGGAGAGATCGCCGACGGGTGTGCGCTGCCGCGCCGGGGTGAACCCGAGCCGCTCGGCGAGCTGGCCGGCCGAGATCTCCTTGTCCCCCAGTGTGATCCGTTCGGCCACGTCCTTCACCGCGTCGAGCACCCTCAGGTCGGTGGGCAGGTCGTCGAGTTCCTGCCGCAGCCAGCCGATCTCGACGGTCTTGCCCTGGATGCGACGACCGGACGCCGGTTCGATCTCCCCGGCGAGGGTGCGCAGCAGCGTCGTCTTGCCGGAGCCGTTGACCCCGACCAGGCCGATCCGCTCCCCCGGGCCGAGCCGCCACGTCAGGTCGCGCACCAGCTCGCGGCCGTCGGGGGTGGTCAGTGTCGCGTCCTCGAGCTCGATGACCACCCGGCCCAGACGGCGTTTGGCGAACGACGCCAGCGCCACCGTGTCCCGCGGCGGCGGCACGTTCGCGATCAGCGATTCCGCCGCCTCGATGCGGTAGCGCGGCTTCGAGGTGCGGGCCGGGGCCCCGCGCCGCAGCCAGGCGAGTTCCTTGCGCGCGAGGTTGCGGCGCCGTTCCTCCATCGCGTCGGCCTGCCGGGCCCGCTCGGCACGAGCGAAGATCCAGTCGTTGTAGCCGCCCTCGTAGCTTTCCACCTGCCCGTTGACGACCTCCCACGTGCGGGTCGCGACGGTGTCGAGGAACCACCGGTCGTGGGTGACGACGACGAGGGCGCTGCGCCGGGCGAGCAGGTGCTCGGCCAGCCACTGCACACCCTCGACGTCGAGATGGTTGGTGGGCTCGTCGAGGACGAGCAGGTCGAGGTCCTGCACGAGGGCGGCGGCCAGCGCGACGCGTCGGCGTTCGCCGCCGGAGAGCCCGTCGACGAGGGCGTCGAGGCCGAGCCGGTCGACACCGATACCCGCGAGGACGGAGCGGATCCGGGCGTCGCCGGCCCATTCGTGCTCGGCCACCCCCAGCGGTCCCAGCACGACCTGTCCGACCGTGGATCCGGCCGGCAGGACGCCGCGCTGGGTGACGACCGCCATGCGCAGCCCGCCGACCCGGCTGACCCGGCCCGAGTCGGGCTCCTCGAGGCCGGTGAGGACCTCGAGGAGGGTGGTCTTGCCGCCGCCGTTGAGGCCGACGACGCCGATGCGCTCGCCCTCCTGCACACCGAGCGACACCGAGTCCAGCAGCGGTTTGATGCCGAAGGACTTCGAGACCTGTTCGAGGTTGATCAGATTCGCCACGCGGAGCAATGCCTTCCGAGATCAGGGGTGGGAGTTGTCGACGACGCGCGCGCCGGGGACCGGGCCGGAGGCCACGCGCACCGTCCGGCACACGCCGGCCCCGGCCAGTTCGGCGCTCACCGTCACCGCCGCGGCGGCGTCGGCGCACAGGAATGCACACGTGGGGCCGGACCCGGAGACGATGCCGGCCAGCGCGCCGGCCTCCACGCCCGCCCGCAGGGTACGGCGCAGTGCGGGCGCGAGCGAGAGGGTCGCGGACTGCAGATCGTTGCCCAGCAGCGGTGCCAGCGCGTGCGCGTCACCGGCGGCGAGGGCCTGCAGCAGGTCGTCGAGGCCGCGGACCCGGGGCGGAGAACCTTCCGCCCGGAGACGGTCGAGTTCGCGGAACACCACCGGAGTCGACAGGCCACCCTTCGCGAGGGCCAGCACCCAGTGGAAGGTGCCACGGGAGAGGACCGGCACCAGCTGCTCGCCGCGGCCGGTGCCGATGGCGGTGCCGCCGTGCAGGCAGAACGGCACGTCGCTGCCCAGTTCCGCCGCGAGGTCGTCCAGGTCGTCGCGGGCGAGACCGAGTCCCCACAGGGCGTCGAGTGCGACGAGGGTGGCGGCGGCGTCGGCGCTGCCACCGGCCATCCCGCCGGCCACGGGGATGCCCTTGTCGATCGTGATGGCGACCTCGGGTGCGCGCCCGGCGCGTTCGGCCAGCAGCGTCGCGGCCCGCCAGGCGAGATTGGTGGCGTCCGCGGGGACGGCCGCGGCGTCCGCTCCGCGTACCCGCAGGCTCAACACGTCGGCTCGCACGACCGACACCTCGTCGCTCAGGGACAGCGCGTGGAAGACCGTGCGCAGCTCGTGGTACCCGTCCTCGCGCAGGTCACCGACGGCGAGATGCAGGTTCACCTTGGACGGTGCTCGCACGGTGACGGGGCTCGGGACGACGGACAGCACGGATATACAGCTTACGCACCCCTGCGGTCCCGAATGCGGACGGCGGCTGTCCTCGTTCGCTGGCATGCTCGGACCATGCGCGAAACGTCCGCTCGCCTGTTGCGGCTGCTGTCGCTCCTGCAGACCCGGCGGGACTGGTCGGGTGCCGAGCTGGCCGACCGCCTGCAGATCACGACCCGCACGGTGCGCCGGGACGTGGACAAACTCCGCGACCTCGGTTACCCCGTGGACGCCACCGTCGGGGTCGGCGGCGGATACCGCCTCGGCGCCGGCGCGGAGATGCCGCCGCTGCTGCTCGACGACGAGGAGGTCGTCGCGGTGGCCGTCGCCCTGCAGTCCGGCGCGACCGGCTCGGTGACGGGGATCGGCGAGGCGTCGGGGCGTGCCCTCGCCAAGTTGCGACACGTGATGCCCTCGCGGCTGCGGCACCGGCTCGAGGCGCTGCGTGTGGAGGTCGTCGAGCGGGCGCCCGCCGCGTCCGCAGTCGACGCGGCGCTGCTGTCCGCCGTCGCCGCGGTGTGCCACGCACACGAGCGGCTGCGGTTCGACTATCGCGCGCACGACGGCGGCTGCTCGCGGCGGGAGGTGGAGCCGTACCGGCTGGTGCGGTCGGGTGCACGCTGGTATCTGATGGCGTGGGATCTGCATCGGCAGGACTGGCGGTCGTTCCGGGTCGACCGGATGGAGCCGAAGATCCCCACCGGTCCCCGGTTCGTCCCGCGCGAGCTGCCGCCGGGCGGGGCGGCGGAGTTCGTGAGCCGGGGCATCGCCCGCGGCATCGTCCGGACGCGGGCCCGGGTGCTGCTGCACGCGCCGTTCGACTCGATCGTGCCGATGGTCGACGAGCAGTGGGGAACTCTCGAGCCGGTCGACGAGAATCACTGTGCGGTCGCGCTCGGCGGCTCGTCGCTCGGGTCGATCGCGAGCTGGCTCGCGGAGTTCGACGTCGACTTCACGGTGCTGGATCCGCCGGAACTGCGGGAGGCGTGCCTGCAGGCAGGCCGCCGGCACGAGCTGCTCGCCCGGCGATACGAACGCGCCGGCTCCGTCGCGGGAAGCGACTGAGCCGGCGCGTGCGGTGACCGAATGTCACATCGGTTCGGTTCGATCGAGTGCGTGTGACATTCGGTCGGTGAGGCAGGTGGG